>NZ_BJMM01000034.1 GCF_006539165.1 Streptomyces cacaoi
GGCGGCCCGCCGCAGCCGCCGGTGGTGCGGCCGTCCGGCGGGCTCCTGTTCCAGCAGCACGTCACCGACCATGCGCCGCACGGCGTCCCGCATACCGTGCACGAGATGCTGCCGTCGCGGCCCGGCGCCCGGATCGCCGCGCAGCTCGCGCAGCAGCGCCCAGCACAGCGCCAGCATGACGAGGACGAACGGCAACGACACCAGGATGGTGCCGGACTTGAGCGAGTCCAGTCCGCCCGCCAGCAGCAGCACGGCGGCGACGGCGGACATCAGCACGCCCCAGGTCACCACGAGCCAGGTGCGCGGGTGCAGCGCGCCCCGGCTGGTGAGCGAGCCCATCACGAGCGAGGCGGAGTCGGCGCTGGTGACGAAGTACATCATCACCAGCAGCATCGCCACGACGGCGGTCACCGCGGGCAGCGGCAGCGCGTCCAGCATGGTGAACAGCGAATCCTCGGCGTCGTCGGCGTGTTGGGCCAGATCGGCGTCGCCGGTGGCGTCCAGCCGGATGGCCGTGCCGCCCATGACGCAGAACCACACCGCCGAGGCCCCGGACGGCACGAGCAGTACCCCCAGCAGGAACTCCCGCACGGTCCTGCCGTGCGAGATGCGTGCCAAGAACGTCCCCACGAACGGCGCCCAGGACATCCACCAGGCCCAGTAGAAGATCGTCCAGGCGCCGAGCCAGTCCCGGTGCCCGAAGGCGCCGGTGCGGGTGGAGGTCACCAGCAGTTCCTGGAGGTACGGACCGATGGTGGCGGGCAGCGAGTTGAGGATGTAGACGGTGGGCCCCACCAGGAAGACGAAGACCATCAGACAGGCCGCCAGCACCAGATTGATGCTGCTGAGCCACTTCACCCCGCGGTGCAGCCCGGACATCGCGGAGAAGACGAACGCGGCGCCCAGCACGACGATGACGAGCAACTCCAGGCTGGTGGAGGCGTTCAGGCCCACCGTCCGCTCCAGCCCGCCCGCGACCTGGAGCGCGCCCAGACCCAGGCTGGTGGCCGTCCCGAAGACGGTCGCGAAGACCGCGAGCAGGTCGATGGCCTTGCCCTGCCAGCCGTTCGCCCGGCGCTCGCCGAGCAGCGGGACGAAGACCGCGCTGATGCGGTTGCCGCGGTTCCTGCGGAAGGTGACGTAGGCGAGGGCGAGTCCGGTCATGCCGTAGATCGCCCACGGGTGCAGCGTCCAGTGGAAGAGCGCGTACTCCAGCGCGACCTGCGCCGCGCCCTGCGTCCCGCTGTCCGGACCGCCGAACGGGGGCGCCTCGACGTAGTGCTGGAGCGGTTCACCGACCCCGTAGAACATCAGGCCGATGCCCATGCCGGCGCTGAACATCATGGCGACCCAGGCCAGCCCCGTGAACTCCGGTTCCGCGTCGTCCGCTCCGAGTCTGATCCGGCCGAACCGGCCCAGCGCGAGCACGACGCACAGCACCAGGAAGACATTGGCCGCGATCATGAAGAGCCAACTGCAATTGTCCAGTACCCAGTTCAGCGCGCTGTCGGTGGCGGCGGAGAACGAGCCCTCGGCGAGCGCCGCCCACAGCACCACGGCCAGCACGGCGAGGGCGCCGATGAGCACCACCGGTCGGTCGGGCGGCGGTTCGTGGTGCTCGGGGGAGGACGACGGGGGAGAAGCGGAGACATCGGTGGTCATGTCGCCCCACTATGGGGCGATCCGGGCGGGAACCCTCGCCTGGCACGCCGTGCGGACGGGCCTCGGCGCACGCGCCGAACACCCCCGCGACGGGCGGCCCATGGCCGGTGAGCGGCATGCCAGATAGGGTCACCCAGGCGCGACTGCCTGTTCGAACGTAGAGAGACCCCAGGGGCAGAACATGACTACGACGGCGCGGACCACACCGGCGCGCGTGCTGATCGCCGCGGACAAGTTCAAGGGCTCGCTGACGGCCGTCGAGGTCGCCGAGCACGTCACGGCCGGGATCCGGAAAGCCCGGCCCGAGGCCGAGATCGAGGCCCTGCCGGTCGCCGACGGCGGCGACGGCACGGTGGCGGCAGCCGTGGCGAACGGCTTCGAACGCCACGAGGCCGAGGTGACCGGGCCGCTCGGTGCGCCGGTCACGGCGGCGTTCGCCCTGCGCGACGGCACGGCCGTCGTGGAGATGGCCGAGGCGTCCGGGCTGCACCATCTGCCGCCCGGTGTCTTCGTCCCCCTCACCGCGACCACCTACGGCGCCGGCGAGCTGCTGCTGGCCGCCGTCGAGGCCGGAGCCCGCACCGTCATCTTCGGGGTGGGCGGTTCGGCCACCACCGACGGCGGCGCCGGCATGCTCCAGGCGCTGGGCGCCCGCCTCCTGGACCGGGACGGCGACCAGGTGCCCTACGGCGGGGGAGGGCTGCGCGAGCTGGTCTCCGGCGATCTCTCGACGCTGGACGAGCGGCTGAAGGACGTCGAGGTCGTCCTCGCCAGCGACGTGGACAACCCGCTGACCGGGCCCAAGGGCGCCGCGGCCGTCTACGGTCCGCAGAAGGGCGCGAGCGAGGAGGACGTCGAGCTGCTGGACGCCGCGCTGACCCATCTCGCCGAGGTGCTCGACGCCACCCGTACCGCCGAGGCCCCGGGCGCGGGCGCCGCGGGCGGCATCGGCTTCGGCGCGCTCGTCGGGCTCAAGGCGAGCTTCCGGCCCGGCATCGAGATCCTCATGGAGGAACTCGGCGTGGAGGCGGCCATCGCCCGCGCCTCGCTCGTCGTCACCGGCGAGGGCTCGCTGGACGAGCAGACCCTGCACGGCAAGGCGCCCGCGGGCGTGGCCTCGGCGGCGGGGCGGGCGGACAAGCCGGTCGTCGCCGTGTGCGGCCGCCTCGCGATCGGCAAGAAGGAGCTGCGGGCGGCCGGTATCCAGCAGGCGTACGCGCTCACCGAACTGGAGCCGGACGTGGAGCGCTGCATCGCCGAGGCCGGGCCGCTGCTGGAGCGCGTGGGCGAGCAGCTGGCCGCCGACCACCTCTGAGCACCGCGGCGGCGGACGCCGCCGAGCCCGCGCACGCGGCGCCGCCGAGCCCCCGCACGAACGTCTGAGCACCCCCGCGCACGACCGTCGAACGAGCGCCGCACACGGGCCCGGGACGCCACCGGGCCCGCCGCAGTGCGGCACGCTCCTCGCACGGCCCCCGGTACCGCACGCCCCGTACGACGAGGTACGACGAGGTGCGACGAGCTGCGCCCCGCACCACGAGAAGGGCCCGGGCCGAACGGCCCGGGCCCTTCCCCGTGTTCCTGCGGTTCCGCGTTCTCCTGCCGCGGTTCCTCGCCTCCCGGCGTCACCCCTGGGCGGCGGCGCGTGCCTCCCGGCGGTTGTCGCGGAAGGCGTGCACCCGGCGTGCCGTGGCGAACAGCGGGATCACCGCGCCCAGCACCACCTGGAGCGCGCAGCCCGTCTGGAGCAGCAGCTCCCCGCCCGGAGCGTCGAACGCCCAGGCGCACAGCAGCCCCATGCTGAGCACGATCCAGCACAGCATCGCGACGGCCAGCCGCCCGCGCGGCTTGGGATACTCGACCCGGCTGACCATCAGCCAGGCGACGCCGACGATGGCGACAGCCGTCGGCAGGAACGGCAGCTCCAGCAGCACGATGGAGATCACGGTCAGCGCGCCGAACGGCCCGGGCATCCCCTGGAAGACGCCGTTCCGCATCGGCACGCAGGAGAATCTCGCAAGCCGCAGCACCACCGCCAGCAGCACCACGATCGCGGCCACCACCGAGACCCGCTGGTTCGCGTCGTTGGCGACCATGCCCCAGACCGCCACGAAGTAGGCCGGCGCGAGACCGAAGCTGATCAGGTCCGAGAGGTTGTCCAGCTCGGCGCCCATGGCCGAGCTGCGCAGCTTGCGCGCCACCAGCCCGTCGAAGAGATCGAAGACCGAGGCCATCAGCATCAGCACCACGGCCGTCGCGGCGCTGTGCCGCGCCATGCCGCCGTCCTCGCTCCCGGTCAGATGCGGGATGAGGACGCCGGTGGTCGTGAAGTACACCGCCATGAACCCGCAGGTGGCGTTGCCCAGCGTCAACGTGTCGGCTATCGACAGCCGGGTGGACAGCGGCATGTCGTCGTCGCTGTCGTCCGCGTACTCGTCGTAGTCGGCGTATTCCGCGTAGCCGTCGGCGGAGTCGGCGTCCTTGCCGGCTCTGCGTTCCGCCGGCGCCCACGCCGCCTGTGCGTCGGGATCAATCACGGTCAAGGCGAGTCACCCCCGCGGTTGTGGTCTGACCGACCTCGACGGCCGGTTCGACACCCTCCGGCAGGTACACGTCCACCCGGGAACCGAATCTGATCAGCCCGATCCGCTCCCCCTGCTCGACCTTGGCGCCGTCGTGCACGTACGGGACGATCCTGCGGGCCACGGCGCCGGCGATCTGCACCATCTCGACGTCGCCGAGTTCGGTGTCGAAGTGCCAGACGACGCGCTCGTTGTTCTCGCTCTCCTTGTTGAACGCCGGTACGAAGCCGCCCGGGATGTGTTCGACGGACGTCACCGTGCCCGCGAGCGGGGCCCGGTTGACATGGACGTTCAACGGGCTCATGAAGATGGCGACCCGGGTGCGGCCGTCCTTCCACGGCATGATGCTCTGCACCACACCGTCGGCCGGGGAGATGACCCGCCCCTGGGCGATGTCCCGCTCCGGATCGCGGAAGAACCACAGCATGCCCGCCGCCAGCGCGGTGGCGGGCACGGCGACCAGCGCCGCGCGTCCGGACCTGCGGGAGCGGGCCAGGCTCACCGCCGCCGTCGCCACGGTCGGCAGGAGCCACGGCGACGCTCCGCGGGCGAGGCGTACGCGGGGTACGGGACCGCGCGAGGGAGAGCCGCTGGGTGCAGTGGATGGGCTGTGGGGCATGAATGACCTTCGTAGCGGAGATGGAGCCGCGTAGGTGACAAGGGGACGGCGGCTTTCCGGGGATGCTATCGGTTTCTGACCGCAACTGGGCAAGCCAGAGGGGCAGTCCGACACCGAAGCCCAGTTCCGGGGTGTGATTCTGATCCCCAAGAAAACACCCCGAAAAGGACATTCAGCCCTGGGTGCGATACTCCTCCAGCAAGCGCCTGCCGACGATCATCTTCTGGATCTCGGCGGTGCCCTCACCGATCAGGAGCATCGGCGCCTCCCGGTAGAGCCGCTCGATCTCGTATTCCTTGCTGAAACCGTACCCACCGTGGATACGGAACGCGTCCTCCACCACCTCCTTGCAGTACTCGGAGGCGAGGTATTTCGCCATTCCGGCTTCCAGGTCGTTGCGCTGCCCCGAGTCCTTCTTCCGTGCGGCGCCCACCATCAGCGCGTGCGCCGCCTCCACCTTGGTGCCCATCTCGGCCAGCTTGAACTGGATGGCCTGGTGCCGGGCGATGGGCTTTCCGAAGGTGTGGCGCTGCTGCGCGTAGTCGATTCCCAGCTCAAAGGCACGCTGAGCAACTCCGCAGCCACGCGCGGCGACATTGACCCGGCCGACTTCGACGCCGTCCATCATCTGGTAAAAACCCCGCCCGGTGGTTCCGCCGAGGATCCGGTCGGCCGGGACGCGGAGTTCGTCGAGGATCAGCTCGGTCGTGTCGACGCCCTTGTAGCCCATCTTCTCGATCTTTCCCGGGATCGTGAGGCCCGGCCGGACCTGCCCGAAACCGGGCTCCTTCTCGATCAGGAAGGTGGTCATCGACCGGTGCGGAGGCGCGTCGGCCGGAAGGCCCTCGTCCGTTCTGCACAACACCGCGACCAGCGTGGACGTACCGCCGTTGGTCAGCCACATCTTCTGGCCGGTGAGCAGGTGGTCCCCGGAACCGTCGGGCGCCCGCACCCCCTTGGTGGTGATGGCCGACACGTCCGAGCCCAGCCCCGGTTCCGACATGGAGAAGGCGCCACGGGTCTCGCCCGTCGCCATTTTCGGCAGAAAATAGTCCTTCTGCTCCTGTGTGCCGTGCCGTTCCAGCATGTACGCCACGATGAAGTGCGTGTTGATGATCCCGGACACGCTCATCCAGCCCCGGGAGATCTCCTCCACGCACAGCGCGTAAGTGAGCAGTGACTCACCGAGTCCGCCGTACTCCTCGGGGATCATCAATCCGAAGATCCCCAGCTCCTTGAGTCCGTCGACGATCCGGGTGGGATAGGCGTCCTGGTGCTCCAGTTCCGTCGCGACCGGGAGAATCTCCTTGTCGACGAAGCCGCGCACCGTGGCGAGTATTTCCCGCTGGACCTCGGTGAGCCCTTCCGTCCGTGCGAGACGTCCCATCTCACTGCTCCTTGTCGTGCGGCCGGCCGCGTGTCGCGTCCCGCGGTTCCGGGCGGCCCGGCTGTTCGCCGCCGCGCTCGGCGATGTAGGCGGCCGTCGGCACCATGACCTTGCGGCGGAAGGTGCACACGAGGGTGCCGTCCTGCTTGTATCCCTTTGTCTCCACGGAGACGATTCCGCGGTCGCTCTTCGACTTCGACGGCACCTTGTCCAAAACCGTGGTCTCGCCGTACACCGTGTCCCCGTGGAACGTCGGTGCCACATGCTTCAGCGACTCGATCTCCAGGTTCGCGATCGCCTTGCCGGAGACGTCCGGCACCGACATGCCCAGCAGCAGTGAATAGATGTAGTTGCCGACGGCCACGTTCCGGCCGAAGTCCGTTGTCGACTCCGCATAGTTGCTGTCCAGATGCAGCGGGTGATGATTCATGGTGAGCAGGCAAAAAAGGTGGTCGTCGTACTCGGTGACCGTCTTGCCGGGCCAGTGCCGGTAGACGTCACCGACCGTGAACTCCTCGAAGGTGCGCCCGAACTGCATGCTCACGCCTCCGGGGGGACGAAGGCGGTGGTGCGCGACAGCCCGGCGGCGCGGCCCTTGCCGGCGACGACGAGCGCCATCTTGCGGCTCGCCTCGTCGATCATCTCGTCGCCGAGCATCGCCGAGCCCTTCTTGCCGCCCGCCTCGGAGGTGTGGAAGGCGTAGGCGTCCAGGATCATCTCCGCGTGGTCGTAGTCCTCCTGGGACGGCGAGAAGATCTCGTTCGACGCCTCGACCTGGCCCGGGTGCAGCACCCACTTGCCGTCGAAGCCGAGCGCCGCCGCCCGCTGTGCCACCTCGCGGTAGCCGTCCACGTTGCGGATCTGGAGGTAGGGCCCGTCGATCGCCTGGAGCCCGTGCGCCCGCGCCGCCATCAGGATCCGCATCAGGATGTAGTGGTAGGCGTCGGCCGGGTATCCGGGCGGCTGCTCACCCACCACGAGGGTCCTCATGTTGATGGACGCCATGAAGTCCGCGGGGCCGAAAATGATCGTCTCCAGGCGCGGTGAGGCGCCGGCGATCGCGTCGACGTTCACCAGCCCCCGCGCGTCCTCGATCTGCGCCTCGATGCCGATCCGGCCGACCTCGAAGCCCATGGTCTTCTCGATCTGGGTGAGCAGCAGATCCAGCGCCTGCACCTGCTGTGCGTCCTGCACCTTGGGCAGCATCACGCAGTCCAGGTTCTGGCCGGCGCCCTCGACGACGGTCACGACATCGCGGTAGGTCCACTCCGTCGTCCAGTCGTTGACCCGCACGACCCGGGTCTTTCCGCTCCAGTCGCCCTCGTTGAGGAACTTGACGATGGTGTGCCGTGCCTCGGGCTTGGCCAGCGGGGCGCACGCGTCCTCCAGATCGAGGAAGACCTGGTCGGCCGGGAGCCCCTGGGCCTTCTCCAGGAAGCGCGGATTGCTGCCCGGCACCGCGAGACAGGAGCGGCGGGCCCGGGAGACGCGCTGCTGGTTGCCGTTGTTCACTGCGTGACCTCCAGGGGTTCGAGCTGTTCGTGTTGTTCGAGCGGTTCGAGATGGTGACGTGTCCGGATCTCGTCGACGATACGGCCGATGATCTCCGTGATGCCGAAGTCCTTCGGCGTGAACACCGCGGCGACCCCGGCCTCCTTCAGCTCCCTCGCGTCGGCCGACGGGATGATCCCGCCGACCACCACGGGAATCTCGCCCGCACCGGCCCCGCGCATACGTGCGAGCACATCCGGCACCAACTCCGTGTGCGAGCCGGAGAGGATGGACAGGCCCACGCAGTGCACGTCCTCCGCGACGGCCGCCGCGACGATCTCCTCCGGCGTCAGCCGGATGCCCTGGTAGACCACCTCGAACCCGGCGTCCCTGGCGCGCACGGCGATCTGCTCGGCGCCGTTGCTGTGCCCGTCCAGGCCCGGCTTGCCCACCAGCAGCCGGAGGGTGCCCACGCCCAGGTCCCGTGCGGTGCGGGCGACCCGCTGCCGGACGCCGGCCAGCGCCGAGCCCTCCTCGGCGGCGACGGCGACCGGTGCCGAGCTGACGCCCGTCGGGGCCCGGAACTCGCCGAACACCTCGCGCAGGGCGCCCGCCCACTCGCCCGTGGTGACTCCGGCGCGGGCGCACTCCAGCGTCGGCTCCATGAGGTTGGTGCCGGAGAGCGCCGCCTCGCGCAGCGACTCCAGCGCCTGCGCCACGCTCGGATACAGGCCCGGATCGCGGGCGCCCTCGCGCCAGAACGGCTCGTCGCGGGTCTCCCGCCAGCGGCGCACCGCCTCGACGGTGGCGGCCTCCGTGGCCGGGTCCACCGTCGTGATCGCGGTGTCCAGGTCGGCGGTGAGCGGGCTGGGCTCCGTCGCCTCGTAGCAGTTGACTCCGACGATCTTCTCCTCGCCCGACTCGATCCGGCCACGGCGGCGCGCGTGCGAGGCGACCAACTGCGACTTCAGATAGCCCGATTCGACGGCGGCCAGCACCCCGCCCATCTCCTCGATCCGGCCGATCTCCGCCAGGCACTCCTTGACCAGCGTCCCGACCTTCTCCTCGATCACGTAGGAGCCGGCGAAGAGGTCCTCGTACTCCAGCAGATCGCTCTCGTGCGCGAGCACCTGCTGGATGCGCAGCGACCACTGCTGGTCCCAGGGGCGCGGCAGCCCGAGCGCCTCGTTCCAGGCCGGGAGCTGGACCGCGCGGGCCCGGGCGTCCTTGGAGAGCGTCACCGCGAGCATCTCCAGCACGATGCGCTGCACGTTGTTCTCCGGCTGCGCCTCGGTCAGCCCCAGGGAGTTGACCTGGACGCCGTAGCGGAAGCGGCGCTGCTTGGCGTCGGTGATGCCGTAGCGCTCCCGGGTGATGTGATCCCAGATACGGCTGAAGGCGCGCATCTTACACATTTCCTCGACGAACCGGACGCCCGCGTTCACGAAGAAGGAGATCCGCCCGACGACCCGGCCGAAGTCCTCCTCGGCGACCTGCCCGCCGTCCCGCACGGCGTCCAGCACCGCGATGGCCGTGGACATGGCGTACGCGATCTCCTGGACCGGGGTGGCCCCCGCCTCCTGGAGGTGGTAGCTACAGATGTTGACCGGATTCCACCGGGGCATGTGCGCGACCGTGTACGCGATCACATCGGTCGTCAGCCGCAGCGAGGGACCCGGCGGGAAGACGTGCGTCCCGCGGGAGAGGTACTCCTTGACGATGTCGTTCTGCGTCGTGCCCTGGAGCGCGGACACATCGGCGCCCTGCTCCTCGGCGACCACCTGGTAGAGCGCCAGCAGCCACATGGCGGTGGCGTTGATGGTCATCGAGGTGTTCATCTGCTCCAGCGGGATGCCCTCGAACAGCCTGCGCATGTCCCCGAGATGGGAGACCGGCACGCCCACGCGGCCGACCTCGCCGCGCGCCAGCACATGGTCCGGGTCGTAGCCGGTCTGCGTGGGCAGGTCGAACGCCACCGACAGGCCCGTCTGCCCCTTGGCCAGATTCCGCCGGTACAGCTCGTTGGACGCCTCGGCCGTCGAGTGCCCCGCATAGGTACGCATCAGCCACGGCCGGGACTTCTCCCCGGGTGCGCCCGCCGGCTGCGCTGGGTGAGCCGTCATCGCGGGCCTCACACGTTCCGGAAGCGGTTGACGGCGTCCAGCAGCGGTTCCCGCTTCTCCGGGTCGCGCACGCCCAGGCCCTCCTCGGGGGCCAGGCACAGCACGCCGACCTTGCCCTGGTGGAGGTTGCGGTGGACGTCGTGGGCGGCCTGCCCGGTCTCCGCCAGCGGATAGCTCTTCGAGAGCGTCGGGTGGATCTTCCCCTTGTCGATCAGCCGGTTGGCCTCCCACGCCTCGCGGTAGTTGGCGAAGTGCGAGCCGACGATGCGCTTGAGCGACATCCACAGATAGCGGTTGTCGTAGCTGTGCTCGTAGCCGGAGGTGGACGCGCAGGTGACGATGGTGCCGCCCTTGCGGGTCACATAGACCGAAGCGCCGAAGGTCTCCCGGCCGGGGTGCTCGAAGACGATGTCCACGTCCTCGCCGCCGGTCAGTTCGCGGATCCGCTTGCCGAACCGCTTCCACTCCTTGGGGTCCTGGGAGTGCTCGTCCTTCCAGAACCGGTAGTCCTCCGCCTTCCGGTCGATGATCGCCTCGGCGCCCATCCGGCGGCAGATCTGCGCCTTCTCCTCGCTGGAGACGACGCAGATCGGGTTGGCGCCCCCGGCGAGCGCGAACTGTGTGGCGTACGAGCCGAGTCCACCGCTGGCGCCCCAGATGAGCACGTTGTCGCCCTGCTTCATCCCGGCGCCGTTGCGGGAGACCAGCTGCCGGTAGGCCGTGGAGTTGACCAGCCCGGGCGCCGCGGCCTCCTCCCAGGTGAGATGGCGCGGCTTCGGCATCAGCTGGTTGGACTTGACCAGTGCGATCTCGGCCAGCCCGCCGAAGTTGGTCTCGAAGCCCCAGATGCGCTGCTCGGGGTCGAGCATCGTGTCGTTGTGCCCGTCGGCCGACTCCAGCTCGACGGACAGGCAGTGCGCGACGACCTCGTCCCCCGGCTTCCAGGAGTTGACGCCGGGACCGGCCCGCAGGACGACGCCGGCCAGGTCGGACCCGATGATGTGGTACGGCAGATCGTGGCGCCGGGTGAGCGGCGAGAGGCGGCCGTAGCGCTCCAGGAAGCCGAAGGTCGGCAGCGGCTCGAAGATCGAGGTCCACACGGAGTTGTAGTTCACGGAGGAGGCCATCACGGCCACCAGGGCCTCGCCCGGGCCGAGTTCGGGCACCGGGACCTCGTCCAGGTGCAGCGATTTGCGCGGGTCCTTGTCCCGGGTCTCCAGGCCCTCGAACATCCCGGTCTCGTCCTTGTGGACGGTCACGGCGCGGTAGGACTCCGGGAGGGGGAGCGCGGCGAACTCCTCGGCGGGCGTGTCGGGCGCGAGGATCGCGTCGAGGATGTGGTTCACGGATTGCCTCCGGCGAAGCGCGGTGGGTGGGGGCCGCCCGGCGTCGGCCGGGAGGCCCCCGGAGGGGTCGTCGGTGGTGAGGCAGTGCCGTCGGTTCGGCTGGTTCGGTGCGCGGGTGTGCGCGGTCGTGCGTGTGACGCGAGCGGGTGCGGGCAGCGCGGTGGGACCGCGGGGACAGTGCCCGGACGTGGAGCCACCGTATGACACCGAGTGCCAGCCGACAAGACACCGGGTGCCTCGAATTCTCACATGGAGGTATGTGCTCTCATCTGAGCGATGATCGATCGTCGATCGCCCAACACCCCTTGCCACCAGCCCGGTTGCATCGGAGCACGTCCCGGACGAGCACACGGGGCCGGGCGGGAACGACAGCGCCGCCCCGGTGCGGAACCGGGGCGGCGCGGCGGGCCGGGAGAACGGCTGAGGAAGCGGCGGAGGGAAGGGGGCAGGGGCGTGAAGTCGCCGGAGGGCGCGGGCGGTTGCCGGGGCGGGTCGACGGCGAGCGTCGGCGGGTGGGATCAGCCGCGGCCCAGGGCGCGTTCGATCGTCGCCATGATCTCGCCCAGCGGCGCATCGGTGCGCGCGACCGTCACCAGCACCTCGTCCCGGCGCTCCGCGGTGGCCGCCGGGGTGCCCGAGGCCGGGCGGCTCGCGCCGAACCCGGTGCCGAACGTCCGCCGGACGATGGCGAAGGCGTGGTCGAGCTGGGCCTCCACGTCGCCCACGCCGCCCGAGCGCAGCCAGCGGCGCAGCACATGGTTGTGCGCGGTCACCACGGCGGACGCGGCGACCTCGGCCAGCAGCGGCTCGTCGTAGCCGCTGACGCCGTCGCGGTGCGCCTCCTCGTCGAAGTGGCCGAGGAGATAGCGGGTGAACAGCCGCTCGTACCGGGCGACGGAGGCGATCTCCCGCTCCCGCAGCGCGGGCACCTCGCGGGTCAGCTTGTAGCGCGCCACGCTGCCCTTCGGCGACGCCGCGTACATCTTCATGACTTCCTTGATGCCCCGGCACACCGTGTCGAGCGGGTTCTCGTGCGGGGGCGCGGCGTCCAGGACGGCCTGCGCCCGTACCAGGGTGTCGTCGTGATCCGGGAAGATCGCCTCTTCCTTGGAGCGGAAGTGACGGAAGAAGGTACGCCGCGCGACACCCGCTGTCGCCGCGATCTCATCGACCGTGGTGGTTTCATAACCCTTCGTGGCGAACAGCTCCATGGCGGCCGCTGCCAACTCACGCCGCACTCGGAGGCGCTGCGAGGAGGCTGCTGTCGTACGGGAGTTCTTCGCGGGTTCTGGCATGTGGTGAACGTTACATGCTGTGACAGGGTGCGGGGGCAGGCCGTTCCCCGAGTGCCCCGAGGGCTCCAACAGCCCGCCCCACCCGGTGAAACCGCCGGTCACCGGCGCGCGTACTCGCGGAAACCGCGCCCCGTCTTACGGCCGAGACAGCCCGCGGCGACGAGATGCTCCAGCAGCGGCGCCGGAGCGAGGCCGGGATCGCGGAACTCCTCGTGCAGCACGCGCTCGATCGCCAGCGAGACGTCCAGGCCCACCACGTCCAGCAGTTCGAAGGGGCCCATCGGATAGCCGCCGCCGAGCTTCATCGCCGCGTCGATGTCGTCCGGCGAGGCGTAGTGCTCCTGGACCATCTTGACCGCGTTGTTCAAGTACGGGAAGAGCAGCGCGTTGACGATGAAACCGGCGCGGTCCGAGCAGTCCACCGGGTGCTTGCCGATCCGTGCGCACACCTCCCGGACGGTGGCGCGGGCGCCGTCCCCGGTGAGCACCGTCGTCACCACCTCGACCAGCTTCATCGCCGGTGCGGGGTTGAAGAAGTGCATCCCGATCACGTTCCGCGGCCGGGACGTCGAGCGGGCGCAGGCCACCACCGGCAGCGAGGACGTGGTCGTGGCCAGCACCGCGCCCTTCTTGCACACGCGGTCCAGCGCCGCGAAGACCTCCCGCTTGACCCGGAGGTCCTCCGCCACCGCCTCCACGGCCAGATCGACCTCGCCCAGGGCCTCCACCGACCCGGCGGGGGCGACCCGGGCCAGCACCGCGTCTCGCTCCGGCCCGCTCATCCTGCCCTTGGCGACCGCGCGCTCCAGCGACCGCGCGATCCGCTCCTTGGCCGCCCGGGCCTTCTCGGCACCGCGCGCCGCGAGTACGACGGGCAGGCCCGCCCGGGCGAACACCTCGGCGATACCGGCGGCCATCGTCCCCGAGCCGACGACCCCGACACCCGTCACGGGCCGCCCCTCGGGGCCGTCCGCCGCCGGGCCGGGGGTGAGCGCGTCCGGGACGACGGTGGCGCTGCCGGCGGCGGCGTAGGTGTAGAAGCCCCGCCCGGCCTTGCGGCCGGTCAGCCCGGCCCCGGCCAGATGGCGCAGCACCGGCGCCGGCGCGTGCAGCCGGTCCCCGGAGCGGGCGTACATCGCGTCCAGGACGGTGCGCGCGGTGTCGATCCCGATGAGGTCCAGCAGTGCGAGCGGTCCCATGGGCAGGCCGCAGCCCAGCTGCATGGCCGCGTCGATGTCCTCACGCGTGGCGTAGCGCGCCTCGTACATCGCCGCCGCCTGGTTGAGATAGCCGAACAGCAGTCCGTCGGCGACGAATCCGGGACGGTCGCCGACCGCGATCGGGTCCTTGCCGAGGTCCCGGGCGAGCGAGGTGACGGCGGCGACGGCCGCGGGGGAGGTGAGGACGGAGGAGACGATCTCGACCAGCTTCATCGCCGGCGCCGGGTTGAAGAAGTGCAGTCCCAGGACGCGTTCGGGCCGGTCGGAGTCGGCGGCCAGCCGGGTCACCGAGAGCGCGTTGGTGCCGGTCGCCAGGATCGCCTCCGGTTTGACGACGGCGTCCAGCGCGGCGAACACTTGGCACTTGGTGTCGTAGTCCTCGGGCACGACCTCGATGACCAACTCGGCGTCCGCCGCTGCCTCCAGGCCGGTGAAGGTCGCGAACCGGGCCAGTGTGTCCCGGCGTTCGTCCGCGGTCATCCGCCCGCGGGCGACGGAACGCTCGGTGCCGGCCTCCAGGGCGGCAACGGCTCGCCGTGCGGCTGCTTCATTCGTGTCGATGCCGATGACCTGGCGGCCGGAGCGGGCGAGAATGTCGGCGATACCGGTGCCCATCGTGCCGAGGCCGACCACGGCGACGGTGTGCAGGGGAGGATGGTCCATCACAGGACTCCAGTGGGTGTGACACAAGCCCCGGGGGGCGTGGCTGATGAGGGTGAGGGTTTCGTGCACCACCGGACGCGCGGGCGTACGGGCGCGCTCGGCGGGGGAGTTACGGGTCGAGGCCCGCGTCGGGCGACGACCGGCCCTGTCCCGGGGCCGGGCCGCGCCGGCTGTGCTCACTGCCGAACCGACTGCACTCTCGGCGGCTGCGTCACCAGGCCGCCTGAGCGGGGGTGCCGCTCCGATGAGCAGCTTAACTCGTGGGTAACCACATGGCCAGGGGTAGGACCAACACCGAAGCTGTGGCTTGCGGCAGGTGAGGGGGAACAGGAGTGGGCGACGCGTTCCGAGCGCTGATCGACCGTGTGCGGCCCGAGGCCGAGCCCGTCGAGTACGCACGCCTGGTCACCCTGGCCAGGCAGCGCGGGCACGACGCGCGCGACCAGCTCGCCGCCGTCCTCGTGGAACCCGGACGGCCGTTGTGGGCACGCGAGATCGCGGCCTTCGCGCTGGGCAGCGCCGGCGACCGCAGGGCCTTCGAGACCCTGGTCTTCCTGCTGAACTACCGGGACCCCGTGTGCTGTGCCTCCGCCGCACGCGCCCTGGAGAAGCTGCGCGACCCCCGCACGGCGAAGGCCGCCGCCGCGCTCGCGACCAACGAACTGCGCACCGCCTACGCGCTCTACCCCGTCCGGCTGCTCACCGCGCTGCGGGCACCCGAGTCGGTCCCCACCCTGATCAATGTGCTCCAGCGGCTGCTGCTGGGCCCGCTGCACTACTGGCCCATCGCGGAGGCGTGCGTCCAGGGGCTCGGCGCGCTGGGGGACAAGCGCGCGGTGCCCGTGCTGGACGCGGCGGCCGAGCACCACCGGCTGTCCCCGGCGGCCAAGGCCGCGCTCGCCCGCATCCCCGCATGAGCCGGGCGCCTCACAACAGCGGGCGCACGTACTGGAGTTCGGGGATGTCCTGCCCGGCCACCCGGGTGCTCTGGGTGTGCCCGTCGGGGACGAACCCCGCCTTCTCGTAGAAGCGGCGCGCCCGCGCGTTCCCCTCCAGCACCCACAGCAGGATCCGGCCGAACCCGCGGCCCGTCGCCAGTTCGAGGCCGGTGTCCATCAGGGCGCGGCCGGTGCCCGTACCGATCCGGTCCGCGCGCACGTGCAGGGCGTACAACTCGCCGTCGCCGCCCGGCTCGTGCCCGCCGGCCGGCTCCGTCTCCTCCTCGCCGCGGTACGGGCCGACGCAGGCCCAGCCGACGATGTCGCCGTCGCCCTCCTCGGCGACCAGGTGGTCGACGACGCCGGTGCCCGCCTCGAACCAGTCACGCAGTCGTCCGCTCTCCCGCTCCAGGGAGATGGCATCCAGATGCGACTGCGGTACCAGGCCCACATAGGCGTGCTGGAAGCTGCGCGCCCGCAGCCGCGAGACGGCGTCGATGTCGTCCTGTGTCATCTCCCGTATCCGCATGCACCTGATCGTGTCAGCGCGGCGGAGATCTTCGCAGCGATTTCCGGTGGCCGCCGGATGCGGCACGAGGGCCGGAAAACCCGACAGGAGATGACGTGTTGAGCCGGGAGGCTGTCCGCATGAACACGTACGCACAGACGGACAAGGGCGTCTCGTGGGGCGCTTTCCGCTCGGCCGAGCCGGAGTTCTGCGACGCCGTGGAGAAGCGCTTCCGGGCCCACCGGCACCACGTGCTCGGCACACTGCGGGCCGACGGGTCACCCCGGCTGACCGGCCTCGAAGCCGACTTCCGGGACGGCGAGATGTGGCTCGGCATGATGCCGCGGTCCCGCAAGGCGCTCGACCTGCGCCGGGACCCCCGCTTCTCCCTGCACGCCAACCCGGGATCCGGATCGGACATGGACGACGGCGACGCACGCGTCGGTGGTCTCGCCGTCGAGGTGACCGACCCCGCCGAACTGGCCCGCTGGGCGGCCGGGGCGCCGGACGGGGTGCCGGAGCAGTTCCACCTCTTCCGCGTCCGCCTCACCGAGGCGGTACGCGTCTCGATCGAGGCCCCCGACATCGTCTTCCGCGTCTGGCACCCCGGCCGCCCCCTGCGCACCGTCCGCCGCGGCAACGACGACGCACCTCCGCGCGAGGACTGACCTCCCTTTTCGCGTCCTGCCTCAGCTTCGCGTCCTGCCTCAGCTCGTGGGACGGGGGGAGGGGAGACGGGCGGGCAGGAGCGCGAAGGCCTCGACCTCCATCAGCAGCTCGGGGCGTACCAGGCCGGCGACCTGGACGGCGCTGCACGCGGGCGGCCGGGCGGGGTCGATGCAGGTGTCACGGGCCGCGCGCAGGGCGGGCATGACCGACAGATCGGTGACGAAGAACGTGAACTTCACCACGTCGGCGAAGCCCGCCCCGGCCTCTTCCAGACAGCGCCGCAGGTTGTCGAACACCTGCCGTGCCTGGGCGTCGGGATCGCCCGCACCGACGACCTCGCCCGCGGCGTCGAGCGCGACCTGCCCCGAGACGGCCACGAACCGCCCCTCGCCCCGGACGACATGGCTGTAGCCCCTGTCCGGGGCGGGGGCGAGTCCCTCGGGCGCGATGACATGCGTGAGTTCGGACATGTGTCCATGATCGCAGGCGGCGGACCGCTGCTCGGAAAGGAATTCCCGCGGGGCGGAGCCCGGACGGGATCGCTGAGGGGCGTCACTCACAGCAGCGTCAACTGCGTGGCGCAGGGGTGCTGTTCCTGTCCCGGCTCGTCCTCCGCCTCGCCGTCGTCGTGCACGGAGAGCGGGGGCCGGGCGGCGGGCCCGGCGCGGCGGGCGGCCCCGGGGGCGGCCGGTCCCAGCCCGTACTCGGCGGCCAGCTCGTGCACCTGGCGGGTGATGCGCCGCTGGTACCAGCGGGGCGCGTACGCGCCGTCGGCATACAGCGCCTGGTAGTGCCGCACGAGGTGCGGGTGGTGGAGGGAGAGCCAGCGTGCGAACCACTCCCGCGCGCCGGGGCGCAGATGCAGCGCGAGCGGGGTCACGGAGGTGGCACCGGCGGCGGCGATGGCCCGCACCGTCTCGCGCAGCTGTGCCGGGGAATCGCTGAGGAACGGGATGACCGGTGCCATCAGCACCCCGCACGGGATGCCGTGGTCGGCCAGGGTGCGCACCACGTCCAGGCGTCGTTGGGGCGCGGGTGTGCCCGGCTCGACGGTGCGCCACAGCTGTTCGTCGGTGAAGCCGACGGAGACCGAGATCCCGATGTCGGTGACGGCCGCCGCCGAGCGCAGCAGATCGAGATCGCGCAGGATGAGCGTGCCCTTGGTGAGCACCGAGAACGGGTTCGCGTGGTCGCGCAGCGCGGTGAGGATGCCACGCATCAACCCGTATCGACCTTCCGCACGCTGGTAGCAATCGACGTTCGTGCCCATGGCGATGTGCTGGCCGCGCCAGCGCGGTGCGCTGAGTTCCTTGCGGAGCAGCTCGGGCGCGTTGACCTTCACGACGATCTGGGAGTCGAAGCCCTCGCCGGTGTCCAGGTCGAGATAGCTGTGGGTGCGGCGGGCGAAGCAGTACACACAGGCGTGGGAGCAGCCCCGGTAGGGGTTCACGGTCCATTCGAACGGCATGCGTGAGGCCCCGGGCA
The DNA here is from genome assembly GCF_006539165.1 of Streptomyces cacaoi. Classification (GTDB taxonomy): domain Bacteria; phylum Actinomycetota; class Actinomycetes; order Streptomycetales; family Streptomycetaceae; genus Streptomyces; species Streptomyces cacaoi. The sequence goes on from NZ_BJMM01000034.1 coordinate 17,989, forward strand.
CCTTGTTGATCAAGGAGCGGGCCCGTACCTCGTGGAAGGTCATCCCGCGGAATCCGGGGGTTTCGAACGTCCTGGTGACGGCGGAGGCGCCGAAGAGTGCGCGGGTCGTCCCCGGCTTCTCGTCTCCCGGGGTCTCGCTCAGATCGTCCCAGCGCATGTGCGGCCTCCTCGGTGGTGGTGTCGCTTCCCTGCGGCGGCACTGTCGCTCTTTCGCACAAGAATAGAACAACTGTTCCCATGGCTTGTGTCAAGCCGGATTTTGGCGGCCGACGCGAGGGTGGTTGGCTGGTCACCGCGTACCGAGTGACCGGTGGGCGGCCCTGCGGGCGCCCAGCACATCCAGTTCAGGAGGAGTCATGGCGCAGGTCGAAGCGACCACACAGCGGGAGATCACGGCCGGTCCCGACGACGTGTTCGACGCGCTCGCCGACTACAAGAACGTCCGCCCCACGCTGCTGCCCGAGCACTTCAGCGAGTACGAGGTGCGCGAGGGCGGCGACGGCGAGGGCACCCTCGTGCACTGGAAGCTCCAGGCCACCAGCAAGCGCATCCGGGACTGCCTGCTGGAGGTGACCGAGCCCACCGAGGGCGAGCTGGTCGAGAAGGACCGCAACTCGACCATGCTCACCACCTGGCGTGTGACGCCCGGCAGCGCCGAGGGCACCGCACGCGTCACCGTGACCACCACCTGGAGCGGCGCCACCGGCATCGGCGGCTTCTTCGAGCGCACCTTCGCGCCCAAGGGGCTCGCCCGGATCTACGACGAGGTGCTGGCCCGGCTGGCCCGGCACATGGAGCAGTCGGCGAAGTAACCGCGCCGCCGTACTGCTGCACTGCTGCTACTGCTGCGACGCGTACTGCCGCGCTGCTGCACCGCTGTACTGCTGCACGGCTGTGCTGCGGCGCCGCCGTGCCGTCGCACCGCCCCGGCGCGGACCTCACCGGTTCGGGTGGTTTCCCGCCGGGGTGCCGTATGCGCCCGCCGTGCTCCCCGCCCCGGTGAAACCCCTGCTCGGCCGCCCGACAGGGGCTGGGGGCAACGGAGTTGAGGCCCTGCTGTGGCCCTTTGTGTGCCCTTCCCGCAGTTGAACGCTCTTGTCGTGCGATGCGAGAAATACTCCCTCGACATCAGCGGCAACGCCTCCGGACGGCAGCGGGGGTCCCGCGGAGCGACGGCGATGGGGAGTGCGATGGGCGGGTCCGGCGGGGCCATTCTCGACAGCAGGGACGAACACCGCCCCGGGCCGCCCGGCCGGGCCGGGGCGGAACCGGCCGGAGATGACGGCGCAGCTCCGGAGCGCCAACCGGCGCCCGGCGCGGCGCTGTTGACGGGCGGAGCGGAGGAGACGGCGGGCGGGCCGGGGCTGCGCCCCGTGGCCGTCGACGTCAGTGTCGAGTTCCCCGGGACGGGCGGCGAGCACGCTCCTGCCCTCGGCACGCTGCCGGCGCCCGGCACTCCGAACCACCCGCCGAACCATCCGCCCTTCACGATCCCGTCCCAGGGGGCCGCTCCCCACCCGGAGACCTTTCCCCACCCGGAGGCCGCGCCTTTCGCGCAGGCCGCCGGGCCCGTGCATGCACCCGCGTCCCCGCAGGCCCCCGGGCCCGCTCCGGCTCCTGCGTCCCCGCGGGACCCCGCGTCAGCGGAGAGCGCGCGTCCCCGCGCGGCGGATCCGCTGAAGGCGCTCCCCGGGAAGGCGGATCCGGGCGCCTCGGCGCAGGGGCTGCCGGTGCGGGGCGCCGTCGGCGCGGACACAGCGGCCGGTGCGGAACCGGGAGCGGCACACGGCGGATCCACCGCACCCGGAGGGAACGCCGGTCGGAAGGAACCGGGCACCGCGCAGCCGAGGCCGGACGCCGGACGGAAGAAAGCGGGCACCCAGCAGCAGAAGGCGGACACCGCGGACGCCGGGGCGGCGCTCGGCCCCCGGCGGCTGCGCGTCGTCCTCGCCGTGCTGACGCTGTCGCTGCTCCTGGCCGGGCTCGAACAGACCGTCGCGGCCACCGCGTTGCCGAAGATCGTCGGGGACCTCGACGGTTTCCGCCAGATGTCCTGGGTGGTCACCGCCTACCTGCTGACCTCCACCGTCGTGCTCCCGGTGCACGGCAAGCTCGGCGACCTGTTCGGACGCAAGGGGCTCTTCCTCCTCGCCCTCGGGGTGTTCACCGTCGGCTCGGCGCTCGCCGGTGCGGCGGGCTCCATGGAGGAACTGATCGTCCACCGCTGCATCCAGGGCGTGGGCGCGGGCGGCCTCCTGATCGGCGTCCAGGCGATCGTCGCGGACGTCGTGCCCGCGCGGGAACGCGGCCGGTACAGCTGGCTGATCGGTGCCTCGTTCGGTCTCGCCTCGGTCGCGGGGCCGCTGCTGGGCGGCTGGTTGACCGACGCACACTCCTGGCGCTGGTGCTTCTGGCTCGCCGTGCCGGTGGGGCTGCTCGCCTTCGTCGTGTCCGCGGTGGCGCTGAAGCTGCCGCGCCCCCGTGTGCGCCCCCGGCTGGACGTCCCCGGTGCGCTGCTGATGGGCGCGCTGTCCACCTGCCTCGTCCTGCTGTGCTGTTGGGGCGGGACGACCTACGCCTGGGACAGCCGGATCGTCCTCGGGCTGGCCGGGGGCGCCGTGCTCAGCGGTGGGCTGTTCCTCGTCGTCCAGCGCTTCGCACCCGAACCGGTGCTTCCGCCACGGCTGTTCCGCGATTCCGTCTTCACCGTCTCCGGCCTGGTCGGCGCGGCCCTCGGTGTCGCGCTCCACGGCGCCGCCGGCCATCTGCCGAGTTTCCTCCGGATGGTCGAGGGGACGAGCGCCACCGACTCCGGGCTGCTGATGCTGCCGCTGATGAGCGGGGTCGTGGTGGCCTCCGTGCTCGCCGGGCAGCTCATCTCCCGCACCGGCCACCACCGGACCTTCCCGGTCATCGGCTGCGCCCTCTCGGCGGAGGGCATGTGGCTGCTGTCCCAGCTCGACGCCGACACCTCCCGCGCCGTCTTCGGCATCTGGTCGGCGATCCTCGGGCTCGGCATCGGTTTCGTGCTGCCGGTGCTCGTCCTGGCCGTCCGGAACTCGGTGCGCGCCGCCGATCCGGGTGCCGCCACCGGCGCCGACAACTGTTTCCGGCGGATCGGCGGCAGCATCGGAGCCGCCCTGTTCGGCATGCTGCTCGCCCACCGGCTCGCCGAGGCGCTCGTACGGGAACTGCCCGGCGGGGGCGACAAGCTGTCCGATCCGGGCTCCCTCCTCTCGCAGCTGGTGCGCGCGCTGCCCGCGCCGTTGCGGGACGGCTCCCTCCAGGCGTACGCGGACGCGATGCCGCGCGTCTTCCTCCACCTCGTGCCGGTGCTCCTGCTCGGGCTGGCGCTGGCCTTCTTCCTCAAGGAGAAACCCCTCGTGTCGCACTCCACCCCGGTGCCGCCCGCCCGCACCGCGGACACGGCCGCAACCGCCGAGGCGGCCGGTCCGACGGCGAACGGCAAGGACCCCGGCTCCCACGTCCGGCCGGTGCCGGCCCCGGCGCCGCACACCGCGGGTGTCCCGGTGTGCGGCACGGTGCGGCACCACGACGGCAGCACCGTGCCGCGCGCGGCGCTCACCCTCGTCGACACGTCGGGCCGGCAGATCGGCCGGGGCGCCACGGGCGACGACGGACGGTACGCCCTGAGCACCCCGGGCGAGGGCTCGTATGTGCTGATCGCGGCGGCCGGGGGCCACCAGCCGCGCGCGGTGAGCGTGACGGTGGGGGAGCGCCCCGTCGACCTGGACGTGGTGCTCGGCGGCGCGGGCCGGCTCGCGGGCAGCGTGCTGACGGCGGACGGCAACCCCGTCCGGGACGCCGTCGTCACCCTGACCGATGTCCGTGGCGAGGTCGTCGCCACCACGCGCAGCGGGCGCGAGGGCGGCTACGTCATCACCGAACTCGTCGCGGGGGAGTACACGCTGGCCGCGAGCGCCCCCGTCTACCGTCCGGCGGCGCTGCCGGTCTCCGTCCAGGCGTCCCGCGAGACGCGTCAGGACATCGAGCTGGCGGGCGGTGCCGTGCTGCGCGGCACGGTGCGGGCCGGTGGCGGCCGTCCGGTCGAGGACGCGCGGGTGACGCTGCTGGACGCGGCGGGGAACGTCGTCGACACCGCGACCACGGGGGCGGACGGCGTCTTCCGGTTCGTCGACCTCGCGTCCGGTGAGTACACCGTCGTCGCCGCGGGCTATCCGCCGGTCGCCACCGTCCTGCGGATCGCCGGGGGCGGGCGCACCGAGCGCGATCTCCAACTGGGCCACGAGGACTGACGCAGCCCGGCACCGGCGCGTCCGGCGCGGCCGGGTTCCCCGCACCACAACCGGCGGTATTCGCAGGTCAGAGCGGGTGTCCCGGCCGTTGCTCGGCCGCGCGGGTGGTGTGCCACGGGCCCCGCCGACGGGAGTTATCCACAGGGGTGTCGTGGTCCTGGGCGACCGCGTAACGTTCCGCGCATGAAGATCCTCATCAGCGCCGACATGGAGGGCGCAACCGGAGTCACCTGGCCCGCCGATGTGCTGCCCGGTACCCCTCAGTGGGAGCGCTGCCGGTCGCTGTTCACCTCGGATGTGGACGCCGCTGTCCGAGGCTTCTTCGAGGGCGGCGCCGACGAGGTGCTCATCAACGAGGCGCACTGGACGATGCGCAATCTCCTGCTGGAGAAGCTCGACGCGCGCGCCGAAATGCTGACGGGCCGTCACAAGTCCCTGTCCATGGTCGAGGGCGTCCAGCACGGCGATGTCGACGGCGTCGCCTTCGTCGGCTACCACACGGGGGCCGGCAGCGAGGGCGTCCTCGCGCACACCTACCTCGCCAACTCCCTCACCGGCGTGTGGGCCGACGGCGTCCGGGCCTCCGAGGGCCTCCTCAACAGCCTCGTCACCGCGGAGTTCGGCGTCCCCGTCGTCCTGGTCACGGGCGACGACCGCACCGTCGAGGACGCCAAGGGGTACGCGCCGGAGGCCGAAGGCGTCGCCGTGAAGGACCACGTCTCGCGGTACGCCGCCGTGTGCCGCCCCCCGGCCAGGACGGCCGCCGAGATCACCACCGCCGCCCGGCGGGCCGTGGTGCACGCCGGCCGCCGCACACCCCCGGAGCCCCGACCGCACACCATCGAGATCGAGTTCGACGCCGAACACCTCTCCGGAGCCGCCACCGTCGTGCCCGGCGTCGAGCGCACCGGGGAGCGCCGTGTGGCGTACACCTCGCCCTCGGCCTACGAGGCCATCCGCTGCTTCAAGGCCGTCACCACCGTCGTCTCGTCAGCCGTGGAGGAGCAATATGGCTGAGCGTCAGCAGGGCCGCCCGCCCCGAGCCCCCGCCGCCCCCTCGTCCGCCTCCGCGCCGGCGCCCGGCGGCTCCCCGGCGGGAGAGCATCTGGACGAGCAGGTCTTCGAGGAGGTCGTCACCGCCACCTCGGAGCTGATCCGTATCGACACCACGAACAGGGGCGGCGGGGACGGCGACGAGCGGCGTGCCGCCGAGTACATCGCCTCGGGGCTCGCCTCCGCCGGGCTCGAACCCACCCTGCTGGAGAAGGCACGCGGCCGTACCAACGTCGTCGCCCGGATCGAGGGCACGAACTCCTCGGCGCCGGCGCTGCTCGTGCACGGGCATCTGGACGTGGTACCGGCGCAGGCAGCCGACTGGAGCGTGCACCCCTTCTCCGGCGAGGTGCGCGACGGCGTCGTCTGGGGCCGCGGCGCCATCGACATGAAGGACGCCGACGCCATGGTGCTCTCCCTCGTCCGCGCCTGGGCCCGTGCCGGGGTCCGGCCGCCCCGGGACATCGTGCTCGCCTTCACCGCCGACGAGGAGGACAGCGCCGAGTTCGGCTCCGACCATCTCGTCCGCGAGCACGCCGATCTGTTCGAGGGCTGCACCGAAGGCATCAGCGAATCCGGCGCGTTCACCTTCCACCCGGGCGACGGCCGCCGCATCTACCCGGTGGCGGCCGGCGAACGCGGTACCGCCTGGCTGCGGCTGACCGCGCGGGGCCGGGCCGGCCACGGCTCGAAGGTCAACCGGGACAACGCGGTCAGCCGGCTCGCCTCCGCCGTGCACCGCATCGGCGAGCACCGCTGGCCGGTCCGTCTCACCCCCACCGTGCACGCGGCGCTCACCCGCCTCGCCGAGCTGTACGGCCACACCCCACCCGCGCGGGACGCCTCCGACGAGGAGATCGACGCCCTGCTGGCGAGGATCGGCCCGGCGGCCGCGCTCGTGGAGCCCACCGTGCGCAACAGCGCCAACCCCACGGTCCTGGAAGCCGGTTACAAGGTCAACGTCATCCCCGGCACCGCCGCGGCCCAGGTCGACGGGCGCATGGTGCCCGGCGGGGAGGAGGAGTTCCACACCACCCTGGACTCCCTGACGGGTCCCGAGGTGCACTGGGAGTTCCAGCACCGCGAGGTCCCGCTCGAAGCGCCCGTCGACGCACCGCTGTTCGCCGCCATGCAGGAGGCACTCGAACACCACGACCCCGGCGCCCATGTCGTCCCCTACTGCATGTCGGGCGGCACGGACGCCAAGCAGTTCTCCCGGCTCGGCATCACCGGGTACGGCTTCACCCCGCTCAAGCTGCCCGAGGGCTTCGACTACCAGGCCCTGTTCCACGGCGTCGACGAACGGGTCCCCGTCGAGGCACTGCACTTCGGGGTCCGCGTGCTCGACCGGGTGCTGCTCGCCGGTACGTCCCCCACGGCATCCGCGGCCCCGGGTGCCGGCGCCGCTTCCACCCCGGCAGGAGGCCGATCCGTATGACAGTCCAGGCCCCGTACGGCACCTGGCCCTCACCGATCGACGCGGGCCTGGTCGCCGCGCACGACGGCCGGCCCGAGTTCCTCGGCGCTGTCGGCGAGGAGCTGTGGTGGACGGAGCCGCGCCCGCACGAGGGCGGGCGCCGGGCGCTGATGCGGCTCCCGGCGGACGGGCGGCAGCCGGCGGCTTCGGTGCTGCCCCCGCCGTGGAACGTCCGCAACCGCGTCATCGAGTACGGCGGTCTGCCCTGGGCGGGAGCACAGCGCGCCACGGGCGGCCCGGTCGTCGTCTTCACCCACTTCGGGGACCAGCGGCTCTACGCGGTCGAGCCGGACGCGCCCGAGGGCGTGCGGCCCCGGCCGCTCACCCCGCTGTCCACGGTGACCGGCACGGGGCTGCGCTGGTGCGACCCGGTGGTGCTGCCCGGACGCGGCGAGGTCTGGTGCGTCATGGAGGAGTTCACCGGCCCCGGCCACACCGAGCTGCGCCGTCTGCTGGCCGCCGTCCCGCTGGACGGCTCCGCCGCCGAGGACCGCTCCCGGGTGCGTGAACTGACCGACGACGCACACCGGTTCGTGACGGGTCCGCGGCTCTCGCCCCGTGGCGACCGCGTCGCCTGGCTCGCCTGGGATCACCCGGCGATGCCCTGGGACGGCACGCTCGCCCTGGTCGCGGACGTCACCGCGCAGGGCACGCTCGCCCGGGCGCGCGCCGTCGCCGGGGGCCCGCAGGAGTCCGTCGCCCAGGCCGAGTTCGCGCACGACGGCGCACTGCTGATCGCCTCGGACGCGGGCGGCTGGTGGAACCTCCACCGTCTCGACCCGGACGCCGCCACCCCCGAGCGGCCCGACCGGGCCCGCCGGCCGCTGTGCCCGCGCGAGGAGGAGTTCGCCGGCGCCGGCTGGAAGATCGGCCAGCGCTGGTTCGCGCCGCTGCCGAGCGGGCTGGTCGCCACCCTGCACGGCCGGGGCGCCCAGACCCTCGGCGTGCTCGACCCCGAATCGGGCGAACTCGTGGACACCGCCGGGCCGTGGACGGAGTGGATGCCCTCGCTCGCGGTCGTCGACTCCCGCGTCGCCGGTATCGCCGCCAGCCCGCGCAGCGCGCCGGAGATCGTCGAGCTGGACACCCGCACCGGGCACACGGTGGTGCTGGCCTCCCGCCACGAGGACCATGTGGATCCGGCGTACTACCCGGAGCCGCAGATCCGCACCTTCACCGGCCCCGAGGGCCGCGAGGTGCACGCGCACCTGTACCCGCCGCACCATCCGGAGACGGCCGCGCCGGACGGCGAACTCCCGCCCTACGTCGTATGGGTGCACGGCGGGCCCACCAGCCGCTCGCCGCTCGTACTCGATCTGGAGATCGCCTACTTCACCTCGCGGGGCATCGGCGTGGCCGAGGTCAACTACGGCGGATCGACGGGCTACGGCAGGGAGTACCGCAACAGGCTCCGCGAACAGTGGGGCGTCGTCGACGTCGAGGACTGCGCCGCCGTGGCCCGGACCCTCGCCCGGGAGGGCACCGCCGATCCGGCCCGGCTCGCCATCCGGGGCGGCAGCGCGGGCGGCTGGACGAGCGCGGCCTCCCTCACCTCACCGGCGGCCGACGAGGTGTACGCCTGCGGGACGATCAGCTACCCGATCCTCGATCTGAGCGGCTGGGTCGACGAGACGCACGACTTCGAGTCGCAGTACCTGGAATCCCTGATCGGCCCGCTGGCCGAGTGCCCGGGGCGGTACCGCGAGCGCTCGCCCCTCAACCGCGCCCACCGGGTGCGCTCCCCGTTCCTGCTGCTCCAGGGGCTGGACGATGTGATCTGCCCGCCGGTCCAGTGCGAGCGCTTCCTGGAGCAGATTGCCGGCCGCCAGGTGCCGCACGCCTATCTGACCTTCGAAGGCGAGGGGCACGGCTTCCGGAAGGCGGAGACCATCGTCCGGGCGGTCGAGGCCGAACTCTCCCTCTACAGCCAGGTGTTCGGCCTGGGACGCACCGACGTGCCCACGCTGGAGCTGCACACGTGACCATGCCCCCGCTGCCGGAGGGCGAGCCCCCGCCCTCGATCGACGACCCGCACACCCTGCTGGAGGGGTATCTCGACCACTACCGCGCCACGCTGCTGCGCAAGGCCGCCGAGCTGTCCGAGGAGGAGCTGCGCACCAGCCGTCTGCCCTCGGGCTGGACGCCGCTGGAGCTGATCCGGCATCTCACCTTCGTCGAACGCCGCTGGCTGTGCTGGGGCTTCGAGGCCGAGCCGGTGTCCGATCCATGGGGCGACCGGGGCCCGGACGACCGTTGGCGGGTGCCGGAGACGATGACGGCCCGGCAGGTGTTCGACGCCTTCGAGGCCCGCTGCGCACGCTCCCGCGAGATCACCGCCGGGGCCGCGCTCAGCCGGCGTGCCCGCACCGGCGGCCGGTTCACCGTGCCGGGGGAGGCCCCGAGCCTCGCCTGGATCCTCTTCCACCTCCTCCAGGAGTACGCCCGGCACGTGGGCCACCTGGACGTGGCCGTCGAGCTGGCGGGCGGCCCGGCGGGGGAGTGAGCCGGGCCCGCCGGGGGGCCGGTCAGACGGCCTTGGCCGGGCGGGGCGTCGTCAGTGCGCACGCGGTGAGCAGGACGGCAGCGGCGGCGAGGACCGATGCGGCGCCGAAGGCGTGCGCCGTCTGCGCGGCGGACTCGGCGGCGGCCCGGCGCCCTTCCGTGCCGGAGCCTGCCGTGTGCCCCATGGCCGAGGCCACGGTCACGAGGCAGACGAGCCCCAGCGAGCCGCCTACGGTGAGCATCGCCGGGAGGCCCCGGAGGCCCCGGAGGCCCCGGAGGCCCCGGAGGGCACCGGTGGGGCCGGTGACGGTGGAGCGGCGTGGCCCGGCGGTGGGGCGGCTCCCGGTGGGGCGCGTGTCGTCGGTTGGGCGGCTTCCGGTGGGGCGGCTGTCGGTGGGGCGGCTGTCGGCGGGGGACGGCGTGTGTCGCCGGTGGGGGCTTCCGGTGGGTCACAGCCCGGCCAGGTCGGCCAGGAGGCCGGCTCGGTGGAGCAGGGAGAGCAGTGCGGGTGTGTGCGGGTCGGGGTCCTGCTGCCGGGCCCGGTCGGGGTTCGGGGCCTGTGCGGTGGTCCACAGTGCGAACTCCACCTGCCGGGCCACCGCCCAGGCGCACAGCCGGTCCGCGTCCAGCCCGAGACGGTCGGCCACGAGCGCCGTCCGACGGCGGAGGACGGCGCGCGGGTCCGCCCGGCCGAAGGGGTCGTCGGTCTGCTCGATCAGCGGCCACGGGTCGTAGGCCGGATCGCCCGTCATCGGCTTGGGGTCGATGGCCAGCCAGGGTTCACGCGTCGCGGCCAGCACATTGCCGGGGTTGAAGTCGCCGTGCAGCAGAACCGTTCCGGGCGCCGAGCGGGGCAGTTCGCGCAGCAGCGCCGAGCCGAGGCGGAAGAGCCCGGTGTCCACGGCGGCGGGCCAGGCGCGGTCGGCCCGCTCGTCGGCGAGGTCCGCCCACCGCGCGGCCACTCCGGCGAGGCGGGGGACCCCGGCAGCGGTGGCCGCGTCCGGGTCGGCCTCCTGGCAGCGGCGCAGCACGGAGGCCGCGCGGACGAGGCGCTCGTCGGCCGGGAGCCGGTCGGTGCGGTCGAGCCGGGTGCCGGGCTCGCAGCGCTCGATCAGCAGGGCGAACAGCTCGGCGTCGGCAGCGTGGAGCCGCACCGCGCCACGGCCGTCGCACAGGCGCAGGGCCGTGCCTTCCTCCCGGGCCTCGGGGTGTGGCCAGGTGACCTTGAGGACGGCGCGGGTGCCGTCCGCGAGCCACGCCGGTGCGGCCCAGGCGCAGCTCCCGCCGTGGTACGGCGCACCGAGGCGCAGCTGCCAGCGCTCGCGCAACCGCTCGACGAGGACCGGTAGTTCGGCGGCCCAGGCCCGGCGGTCCGGCGCGTCCCGCGAGGTGGCGAGCACCGGAAGGGCGGGCGGGAACAGTGTGGACGGCGGAGGGCCGGGCGGGGGTCCCGGGGCGGGGCCGGAACGGTGGGGGCCGGGCCCGTCGGGCGTGGTGTCGGCGGGGAGAGTCATGGGCGGTCCCGTTCTGTCCGTGGGGGTTGGCGGTCCTGGCCGTGCGGGGGAGGGGGCAGACGTGCGGGGGCGCGCGGGGAGCGGCGGCTCTTAGGCGTGGTGCCGCGTGACCCCTGCGGTATGGGCGTCATGCACGGGTCCGGGCGTGGTCCGTGTCGGCGCGAAGGGGTGGGCAGGGGCCGGTGGTTCACGACTGGGGGCCCGGGGGTCGGTGCGTGGTGCGTCCACGTCCGGGGCGGGCTCTCCGGCGCGGTGGGGGAGGTGGCATCCGGTCCGGAGGTGGCGTGGGCCGGTCGCCCGGACGGGGCTCGGCGGTGCGGGGCCTCGCGGGCCAGGAAGGCGGAGCGGGCGTCGAGCGAGGGCGTGCGCCGGACCTTCTGGGCGGGCGTGCGCGTCTTCGTCGCGTTGCAGGGAGCGCGGGGAGCACCGTGGGGACGTCGTCGCCGGTTCCGTCGGCCGGGACGGAGGGGACGCCGTACGGCCGCAACCGCCCGGCCCGGAACGGCGACGCGGGCAGAGGCACGAGGGCCTGAGTGCGGATGCCGCCCTCCGGGGCCGGCGCGAGCGGAACGGGCCGCGTCCGTGCGCCGCCACCGCGAGGCCCCGCCTGTTCGCGCGTCCCCCAGCCGTCATGTGTCCAGCTTCTCAGTACCGGCCCGGAGCCCCGCGGCGTCGCTCGTTCGGGTAGGTTCCCAGCATGACGAGCGGAGCACCAGAACGATCCAACTCGCCTGTTTCCCAGGTCGATCCGGGCCCTCTCGCCGCGGCGGGCGGGGCCGTCGGCAGCAGCGGGGCGCCGTCCGGCGGGCAGGCCGGGGCGGCGGACCCCGCGCACGCGCCCGGCACCCTCGTGCTGCGTGTCTCCGCGCACGCGGCGGAGGCCGCGTCGGACGAGGCACAGGCGCTGCTGTCGCCCGAGGAGCGGGAGCGGGCCGCCGCCTTCGTCCGGCAGGTGGACCGCGACCGCTACCACGTCGCACATGTGGCGCTGCGCCGCCGACTCGCGGCGCTGCTGGACATCGACCCGGCCGCCGTGCCCTTCACCCGCGCCGACTGCCCCGTGTGCGGGGGCCCGCACGGCCGCCCCAGCGTGGCGGGCGACCCGGTGCACTTCTCGCTCTCGCACGCCGGCGACCTGGTGGCGCTGGCCTTCGCGTACGCGCCGGTGGGCGTGGACGTCGAGGAGTACCCCGCCCTGTCCACCGTGGAGCAGACCGCGGGCGCGCTGCACCGGCGGGAGCAGCAGGAGATCACGGCGCGGCCCGAGCAGGAGCGCACGGCGGCCTTCGCCCGCTGCTGGACGCGGAAGGAGGCGTACCTCAAGGGGCTCGGCACCGGCCTCGGCGAGGACCCGTCGATCAGCTATGTGAGCGCGCTGGAGACGCCCGCCTCGCCCGACGGCTGGCGGCTGGCCGATCTGCCGGTCCCGGACGGGTACGCGGCGGCCACCGCGATCCGGCTCACCCGTACAGCGGACGGGTCCACCCCGTAGGACCGGCCCGCCGGGCGCCGGGTGGGCCGTCTCGCCCATCGTGGACCCATGTGCGCGAAGAACGCCGGTCGGTCCGCGAAGAACGCCGGTCGCCTCCGCGGCGGCGGCCTGGTGACGCCCGGCCGGCTGGCCGTCGCGGTGCTGACGGTGCTCGCGTTGATCTTCGTCTTCGAGAACACCCAGCACACGAGGATCCGGCTGCTGGTCCCGGAGATCACCATGCCGCTGTGGACGGCGCTGCTCGCGGTGGGCCTGATCGGCTGGCTGTGCGGCCGGTTCGTCGCCCGGAAGTGAGCGGACGGCGCCTCCGGGCGCCGGGTCGGCGGGACTTCTGAGCCCGGGCGGGCCGCGGTGCCCGCCGTCGCCCCGCCCGGGCGAACTGCGCCGTCCGCCGGGCCCGTTGCCCGCACGGCACACACCGCCCCGCCGTAGGACACCCCGTGCCGCCCTGGCCCGTGCGCGGCGGAAGGGCGCGGCAAGCCGTGGCAGCCGGTGGGCAAAAGGATCTGGTGTGCCGGGTCGGGAGCGTGTTCCATGGTCATCGGGGGGACCGACGGCCGGAGTCGACGGCCCCGTGACCCGCGCAACAGTCCCGGACGAAGCGAGGTGGCCGTGCCCACGACCGTACGCCGCAGCACCCTGACCCTGCCCGTCGCACCCCTCGGCCCCGAGAACCCGCTGCCCGTGCTCGCACCGCCCGCCGACGCACACACCCTGGACGAGGACGAACGGGCCGCGCTGCCCGAGCAGATGGCGCGCCAGGTGGGCTACGGACCGCTGCGCTCGGTGCTGCCCACGCGGCTGCGGGACGGCTACGGGCGCGAGCGCAGGCCCGCCGCGCTGGACACCCTCGTGCTGGAGAACGCACAGCTGCGGGTCACCGTGCTGCCCGGGCTGGGCGGCAGGATCGGCTCGCTGTTCCACAAGCCGTCCGGGCGCGAACTGCTGTACACGAACCCGGTGTTCCAGCCGGCGGACTTCGCGCTGAACGGCGCCTGGTACTCCGGCGGCATCGAGTGGAACATCGGCGCGACGGGCCACACCACGCTCTCCTGCGCGCCCCTGCACGCGGCCGAGGTGCCGGCGCCCGGCGGGGACGGGGTCGTGCTGCGGCTGTGGGAGTGGGAGCGGCTGCGGGACGTGCCGTTCCAGGTGGACCTGTGGCTGCCGGACGCCTCCGAGTTCCTGTACGTGGGCGTCCGGCTGCGCAATCCGCACCACCGCACCGTCCCCGTCTACTGGTGGTCGAACATCGCGGTGCCGGAGGCCGAGGACACCCGGGTGCTCGCGCCCGCCGAGGAGAGCTGGCACTTCGCCTACGAACGCCGGCTGCGCCGCACACCGGTGCCGGAGTGGGAGGGCACCGACCGCACCTACCCGCTGCGCAGCGAGTTCCCCGCCGACTACTTCTACGAGGTGCCCGAGGACGAACGGAAGTGGATCGCCTCGCTCGACGGGCACGGCCGGGGGCTCGTCCAGACCTCGACGGATCTGCTGCGCGGGCGCAAGCTGTTCGTCTGGGGCTCCGGTCCCGGCGGCCGGCGCTGGCAGCAGTGGCTGACCGAGCCCGGCACCCCGGGCTACGCCGAGATCCAGGCGGGGCTCGCCCGCACCCAGCTCGAACATCTGCCGCTGGAGGGCGGCGAGTCCCTCGCCTGGCTGGAGGCGTACGGGCCGCTGGCCGCCGACCCCGGCGCCGTCCACGGCGCCGACTGGGCCGCGGCACGTGCCCACACCGCGGAGCGCCTGGAGGCCGTGCTGCCGCGCTCGGCCGTGGAGGACGCGTACGCGCGCTGGCTGCCGTGCGCGGACGCCGAACCGGTGGGCGAGCGGCTGGCGTCCGGCTCGGGCTGGGGAGCGCTGGAGGTCGCGCGCGCCGGCTTCGCGCTGCCCGGCACCCCGTTCGACGCGGGGACGCTCGGGCCGCAACAGCAGCCCTGGGCGGCCCTGTTGGAGTCCGGGAAGCTCCCCGCCGGGCCCGGTGACGAGCCGCCGGGACCGACCCTCGTCGCGCCGGAGTGGCGGGAGCTGCTGGAGTCCGCGTCGGCCGAGGGCCCGGAGGGCGGGCGGGAGCTGGACTTCCATCTCGGCGTCGCGCAGTGGCACGCCGGCGACCGCTCGCAGGCGGTGCGCAGCTGGGAGCGCGCCGTCGCTGCGGAACCGTGGTGGCCGGCGCTGCGCTGCCTCGGCGTCGCGGACGGGCTGGAGGGCCATGACGTGCGCGCGGCCGAGCGGCTGCTGGCCGCCGTGCACGACGCGCACGCCCGGCTGGCGCACAAGGAGACCGGGCCGGGCTCGCCCGTTGCGGCGGCGCTCGCCGCGCTGGCCCGGGAGGCCGCCACCGCCCTGCTGCGCGCGGGCCTCGCCGCCGACGCCGAAGCGGTCCTGGACGCACTGCCCGGCCACGCGCGCGACCGCGGCCGGTTCCGGCTGCTGCGGGCCCGGGCGCTGCTGGCGCGTGGTCAACGGGACGCCGCCCGCGCCCTGTTCGACGAGGGGTTCGATGTGGCGGATCTGCGGGAGGGCGAGGAGACGCTCAGCGACACCTGGGCGGAGCTGACGGACGATCCGCTGCCCGACCGCTACGACTTCCGTATGCGGCCCGCGGCCGGCTGACCGGCGGTCAGGCGACGGCAGATGAACGGAGGCGGCGGGGGCGCGGTCCCCGTGGGCGCCCGGCACCGGCCGGGCGCCCCACGGCGGTCAGCCCGCCTGGGACCGGTCGACGTACTCGAAGACGCTGCCGTCGGGGTGGCGGGCGACCAGGTTGCGGCCGATCGGTGTGGGGTTCGGGCCCGCGATGATCTCGGCGCCGACGGTGTGCAGATCGGCCAGCGCCTCGTCGACGTCCTTCACGGCCAGCGTGGCAGCGATCTTCCGCAGGACCTCCAGGTGCCCCTCCGGGCCGCTCATCAGGAAGAACGGGCCGACGGCCGCCACCGCGACCGGACCGTTCTGGAAGCGCACGGCCTCCGCGTTCGTCAGCCGCTCGTACACCGGAACAGCGGCGTCCAGATCATCGACACACACCCGCAGCGAGGTCCCCAGAATATCCATGCCGCCACCCTAGAGGCGCCCTCCCCGTGCTGCCCAACCCGCCTTCGGGCAGCCCGGGTTCGGGCCGGGGAACGTTCTCAGACGCGGCACAGCAGCTCGCCGTGGAGCACCCCGAACCAGCCGTCCTCGTGGGCGCCCCAGGCCCGCCACGCCTCCGCGATCCGCTCCAGGTCCTCGCGGGTGGCCAGGCCCTTGCCGACGGCCAGCTCCGCGTAGGCGGACGCGACGGTGCGCTCGGCCCACAGGCCGCTCCACCAGGCCCGCTCCTGCGGCGTCGAGTAGTTCCAGGTGCTGGTCGAGACCGTCACATCGGTGAAGCCGGCCTGCCGTGCCCAGGCGTGCAGCCGGCGGCCGGCGTCGGGCTGGCCGCCGCAGGCGCTCGCGACCCGGCGGTAGAGCTGCTGCCACCTGTCCATGCCGGGCACCTCCGGGTACCAGAACATGCCGCCGTAGTCCGCGTCCCGCACGGCGACGATCCCGCCCGGCGCGCACACCCGGCGCATCTCCCGCAGGGCGGCGACGGGGTCGCCCACGTGCTGGAGGGTCTGGTGGGCGTGGACGACGTCGAAGGAGCCGTCCGGCTGGTCGAGCGCGTGCACGTCCCCGGTGGTGAACTCGATGTTCTCCAGGCCCCGTTCGTCCGCGGTGGCGCGTGCCTGCTCCAGCACGCCCGCGGCCGCGTCCAGGCCGGTCACCCGGCCGCGCGGTACGAGGGCCGCCAGATCGCAGGTGATGGTGCCCGGGCCGCAGCCGATGTCCAGGACGCGGGCGTCCGGCCGCAGTTCGCCCAGCAGATAGGCGGCCGAGTTGGCGGCGGTGCGCCAGCGGTGGGAGCGCAGGACGGAGTCGTGGTGGCCGTGGGTGTACACGGCGGTCTCGTGTGCCATGCACGCACTCTAGGCGCGCGTCTTGCCATGCGAGCAAGACTGTCTCTCGATGTGGGACACCTGATGCTCGGTGCCGGACGCCGGACGCCGGACGCCGGACGCCGGACGCCGGACGCCGGACGGCCTGCGGTGCCGGACGCCGGACGCCGGACGGCCTGCGGTGCCGGAAGCGGTCCGGAATCCGGCCGGGCCCGTCCCGGTCAGCCGGCCGGTTCGTCCCGCCGCAGCCGGTCCGGGGCCGCGCGGCTGATGTCGGCGAGCGCCGAATCGGAGTCGCGGTCCCGGGCGAGGTCCCCGAGGGTGACGACGCCCACGAGCCGGCCGTTCTCCACGACGGGCAGCCGGCGCACCGCGTGCGAGCGCATCAGCCGCACCGCGTCGTCGACGAGCGTGTCCGGGCCGGCGGCCACCGGCGTGGGGGTGCACATCGAACGGCAGCTCACCCCGAGCGGGTCCACACCGTCGGCGACCGCGCGCAGCACGATGTCGCGGTCCGTCAGCAGGCCCACCAGCCGGCCGTCCCGCGCGACGAGCACGTCGCCGATGCCCTGCGCCCGCATCAACTGGGCCGCCTCGACCAGCGTGGCGTCCGGCCGGACGGTCGTCGCCGCGGCCGTCATCACCTCTCTCACGAACCGTGTCATCGTCCGTCTTCCCTTCGCCGCCCCGGCGTCCGTGGGCGCCGGGCTCCTCTCCGGTGCGGTCCGACGGGGCTGTCCGGTACCCCGTTCCGGCCGTCCGACACCGGGTGCGCGGCGACCGGCGGGGCGCGACCGGGTGCCGGGCCGGGCACGCGGGGCGGCGGCCCGTCCGGAGCGCACGCGCCGTGCGGGGCGGAGGTTTGCCGTGGAGGCACAGGGGCACGCGCATCCCGTGCTTCGGAAAGCAGGCACATCCGCGGGAGCGGTCGCGTGGGCCCGGTGGCCTTCGTTCGCCCCGCCTGTGTCGAGCTCCCGCGGTGACCAGCCCGATTCACGTCACCGTAAGGGGAGAGCCAAGTCGATGACCGTGCGCACCCGTACACCGCGAGCCCGCCACCCGCACGACGACGCCCCCGACACCTCCGGCGAGTTCCGCCGGATCGCGGAGCTGCCCGAAGGCCCCGAGAAGGAAGAGCTGCGCCAGAACGTGGTGCGGGCCTGGATGCCCATGGCCGGCCGGCTGGCCCGGCACTTCCGCAACCGCGGCGAGGCGCTGGAGGACCTGGAACAGGTGGCAGCGCTGGGCCTGGTGAAGGCCGTGGCGCGCTACGACACCTCGCGCGGCTGCGCCTTCGAGAGCTTCGCCGTACCGACCATCGTGGGCGAGATCAAGCGCCACTTCCGGGACCACATGTGGGGCCTGCACGTGCCCCGGCGGGTGCAGGAGCTGCGCAACCGGGTCCGCACCAGCCAGCGGGAGCTGACCTCTTCCCTCGACGAACCCAGGCCCACCGTGCGGCAGATCGCCGACCACAGCGGTCTGAGCGAGGAGGACGTCCTGGTCGGCATGGAGGCGCTGGAGAGCTACAGCACCCTGTCCCTGGACTCCGAACTCCCGGGCGCCGACGACGGCTACTCGCTCTCGGACACCCTCGGCACACCGGAGCCCGGCTACGACCACGTGGTCGCCCGCGAGGCCGTCAAGCCGCGGCTGCGCCGGCTCCCCGAGCGGGAACAGCGCATCCTGTACCTGCGGTTCTTCTGCGACATGACGCAGAGCCGGATCGCCGAGCAGCTCGGCATCTCCCAGATGCACGTCTCCCGGCTCATCAGCCGTACCTGCGACCGCATCCAGCGCGACGTCGAGGCGGGCACCGACACCGGTTCCGACGTCGGCTCCGACATCGGTTCCGGCTCCGGAGGCGAGGGTGGCGACGGCCGGGCGAGCGCCGGGGCGGGTACCGCACCGGCGGGCCGGTGGCGCGGACAGCGTCCGGCGCGCGGTCGGCGGCGCGTTCCCGGCCGTGCGCCGGTGGCGGCCTGAGAGAGCGGCCCGGTCGGGCCCGCACCGCCCGGCCCACGCCCCCTGGCGCGGACGCCCGGACGCCGGACGCCCGTGCGCCTCAGCCCGGGGCGTGGGCCCGGGGCCCGGTGAGCGCCAGGGCCATATGCCGGGCCATACGGTCGGCCGCACCGGCCTCGGCGAGCGCGAAGTCCTCGCGCCCGCCGGTGCGTACCAGCGTGAGCACGCCCACCGCGGTGCCGACGGCGCCCCCGGCTCCCGGGGCGCCGTCCTCGGGCGGCACGGTCAGCGGCACGCACAGCACGGAGCGGGCCGCCAGCCGGGTCAGCACCGGTGAGCCGGTGGCGTCGGCGCCGAGCGCGTCCGGATCCTCGGGGCGGACGAGGAGCCGCTGTGCGAGCCCCTCGAACGCCTCGGTCACCAACGGGGCCGAGGCCGGGTCCTGCCGGCAGAGGGCCTCGCGCTCCGGTTCCGCGCCGGCCGGGCCCGCCGTCAGGGCGCGGCGCAGCCGGGGGCGGTCGCCGGAACCGTCCGCGAGGTCCGCCGTGTCCGGGACGCGAGGGGTCTCCGGAACGGCCTCGCCTTCCGGGGCGTCGGCACCGTCCGCGAGGTCGAGGACGACCCAGTCGGCGAACCGGCCCCGCAGGACGCCCGCGGCGCGGTCGAGCGCCTCCTGCGGGCCGCCCGCCACCAGCAGTTCGGCCGCCATGTCGTCGACCAGGTCGAGGAGTTCTATGTGCCGCACCGTCCGGGCGGGCTCCGGCGGCGGGGGCGGCGGCACGGTGGGCGGCATGGCGTGCACGACGGGCTGGAAGACGGCCAGCACGGCGCTGCGCTTCTCGCCCGGCGGGTGCAGCGCGCTCAGGGTGACCCGCAGCCGGGTGCTGTCGGCGGTGTCCGCAGGGCAGCCCGCGGCGCCGGGTGCACCCGCCTCCTCGTGCGGCGGGTGGGGCAGATGGACCTGGAGGCTCCGGGCGCCCTCGCCCCGGGAGACGGCGGCGACCTGGCTGCGGAAGGCCGCGCGGTCGCCGTGGGCGAGCGACCCGGTCAGCGCCCGGCCGGAGGCGTACCCGGCGCCCACGGCGAACAGCTCGCCCGCCGCCGCGTTCATCCGGCGCACCACCGCGTCCTTGTCCAGGAGCGTCACCGGGACGGGCAGCCGCTGGAAGAGCGCGCGCAGCAGCTGGGGTTCCCGGCTGTCGGCGTGGTTGGCGTGGTGCCCGGCGGCCATCAGCTCCTCGTACCGCGGCCACAGCACGTCCGCGGCGTGCTGGAGTTCGAACAATGCTGCGTCGAGGGTGGCGAGCGGTTCGGCGCCCGGAAGGGCCCGCGCCGATTTCAGCTCTTCCACGCGTCGACGGAAATCCACGAGTTCGGATGCGAACTCCTCTGCCCCGGCCATGCGGTCAACCTAGCCGGTCGGACGCATGAGCGGGTGCACTCTGTGCGGTTGTGATCGAACAAACCGGGCCCGCGCGGGGTGATGTGCACCACGCGGGCCCCCGAACACCGGCCCGCCCCGGGCAGGCCACCGGCCGTCGGGGCCGCCGAGGTCCGGCCGCGTGCCCACCGAGGCCGCGGCAGCGCGGAATCGGGGCCTTCGCCGCCGGCCCGCCGACGCCGGACGCCGGCGCCGGGCCGAGCCGTCCCCGCCCGTTTTCCCGCGACGGGTGCCGGGCAGCCGAGGGGCATGAAGAGCCCACGGCGCGTGCCCCCGCCGATGGCCACGGGGTCCCCGGCGGACGACGGCGCACAGATCGAGCCCGACGGACGGCCACCCGGCGAGGCACCCCTGGCCCGCAGCCTCGCCCGGCTCGCCGAACAGGCGGCACGCTCCGGGCCGCACTGCTGCGGCGCGCTGGCGACGCTGTCCATGCCGTCCGGAAGCGGCGGGCTCGACGACGCGGGCGACCCCGCGCTGGGCGTCACCCACCCCGACCTCACCCCGCTCGTCACCGTCCAGTTCGAGAGCGGCGAGGGCCCCATCCCCGCCGCGCTCGCCACCGGACGCCCCGTCAGCTGCCCCGATCTGCTGCGGGACCGGAGATGGGACGGCTACCGCGCCCACGCACTGGACGCCGGACTGCGCTCCACGACGACGCTGCCCTACCGGCGCGCGGGGGTCGTGCTCACCCTCACCGTCTGCTCGTTCCGGCCGCACGGCACCGCCGAGAACCCGGAGAACTCCCCGGCCGACCCCGGCAACCCGGGCACCGCCTCCTACACGGATCTGCTCGGCGATCTCGCCGCCTCCGTGCTGGTGCGCGATCTGCGCTACCGCGCCGCGCTCGACGAGGTCGAACAGCTCGACACCGCGCTGCGCTCCCGGCCCGTCGTCGACCGGGCCTGCGGCATCATCATGGCCGTGACCGGCTGCGGCCCCGATCAGGCGTTCGCCGTGCTGCGCCGCGTCTCCCAGCGGGCCAACCGCAAGCTGCACGACGTCGCCGAGGGCGTCGTCCGCACCCGCGGCCGCGGTGTGGAGCGCGAACTGCGGCAGCTCGGGCAGATGCCCTAGCCGGACGTCGTGGGCGGACGTCCCGGGCGGGCGTCCCGGGCCGCTCCCCGGTGGATGCTCAGGCGGCTGCCCTGCACGGACGGCCGTCCGGCGGCCCGCTCCGTCCGGTACTCCGGCGAACGCCGTAGGGCCACGTGTCGGCGTCCTGGCTCCTCGCGCCTTCTGCCAAGGTGTATGAGAGGAAGCTTGTCCTATGTAAGTCGCGGCGGAGGCAGGGACGGATGGGGCGCATCGACCACGGTCCGGCCGGCGGGAGCGAGGGCGGACAGCGGGCGGGGGACGCCGCACCCACCGGCACGACCGGCACGACCGGCACGGCCGGAACAGCCGGAGCGGCCGGGGCGGCCGGGGCGTCCGGGACCGCCGGAACTGCCGGAGCCGGCGGCGCCGTTGCGGACGACACCGGCACCGACACCGGCACCGACACCGTGCGTTCCGCCGCCGCCGGGTACTGGGAGCGGCGCGGTATGCCGACCGTGCCCGGCCAGGTGGCCGTCGCGCCCGGCAGCTCCCTGCTGCTCCTCGCGGTGCTGGCCGCGCAGGCCGCGCAGTCCGGGGAGGACGAGGAGGACGAGCAGGCCGGGGAGGCCGGGGGAGCCCTGCGCACCGCCGCGGGACGGCGCACGGTGCCCGGGCCCGGGGCCGTCTTCCTGCCGCGTCCCTGCTCCCGGCGGTACGCGCGGCAGGCCCGGCTGCTGGGCCGGGCCGTGCACACCGTTCCGGTGCCGGTCGAATGCGGGGGCGTGCCGGACCCGTTCGCGCTGCTGGAGGCCGTCCGCAGGGCGCGGACGCGGGGGACGGCCGGGCGGCCGGGGGAGCCGGGGGGCCGGGAACAGGGCCCGTCCGGGGTGCTGGTGCTGTCCGTCGCCGACGATGTGACGGGCACGACGGTTCCGCCCGAGCTGCTGCACGAGGTGTGCGAGGCCGCTGCCGAGGAGGGGCTGCTCCTCGTCAGCGACGAGACCTGGCGGGACACCTCGCACCGGCCGCACGACACGGTCGTCGTCAGCCCCGCCGAGATGCTGCACGGCAGCGCGCACGCCGACGCGGTCGTCGTGCTGACGGGGCTGAACCCGGCGGGCCCGGTGCCGCTGCCGCCGGGAGCCGCAGCGGGCGCTGCCCGGTTTCCCGCCACCGGGCGCGGCGCCCGGATCGGCGCCAGGACCGGGGAGGTGCTCGCCGCGCTGGGCGCGGGGCTGTCCCGCGCGTCCGCCGCTGCCGCCGCCGCGGCGCTGGCCGAGTCCGCGGAGGTCCGGGAGCGGCGGGCCGCCGCCGCCCGGCTGCACGGCGCCCGCGCCGACGCGCTGCACCGGGCCGTCACCGCGGCCGGCGCCGTGTGCCGGCCGCCGCACGTGGGGCGCGGCGTCTACGCGGACTTCGAGCAGTTGCGCAGCCGGCTCGCGGCGCGCGGCATCCGCGACGCCCCCGCGCTGGAGGCCGAACTGGTGCGCGGGCTGGCGGGCCACCGGCCGCCCCGGGCCGGGGACGGCCCCGGCGGCACCGGGGTACTGGGCGGCCACCGCTTCGGCGACGACCCGCACGCACTGCGGGTCCGCCTCGCGACGGATCTGCTGGCCGGCGCCCGCGGACCCGGACACACACCGGAAACGGAGCCCGCCGCGTTCCCCGAGGGGGCGGACCTGCTGGAATTGCCGGGTGCAGCACAGGCGTTGACGCAGGTGCAGTCGGTGCTGGCCGACCTCACGGATGGGAGCTCTCACTAGATGACCGAACGGACCGGACAGCCCAGCGAGCGCTCTGGCTCCACCCCCGCATCCCCACCGCCTCCCGGCCCGGCGGCGGAGCACCCGCGGCCCGCGTCGCCGTCGGCCGCCGCGTCTGCCGGGTCCGCCGGGTCCGCTGCGTCTGCTGCGTCTGCTGCGTCCCCCGCGGGCGGGTGCTGCGGCGGCGGGTGCGGCGGAGGGGCCCCGGCGGGCGGCCCCGAACTGCTGACGCTCGCGCCGCCGCCCCCGGTCTCCCCGCCGCGTCCGGTGGGTGCCAAGCGGGTGTGGCCCCGCTCGTTCACCGACCGTCTGACCTCGCCGCTGCCCGGGGTGCGTGCCATGGCGCGGCTCGCCAGGGAGGGCGCGATGCGGCCGATGGCCGCCGCGCTGCGCGAGGAGATCCCCCGGCTGCCGTTCGCGCCCGGCCCCATGCCGGATCCGGACGCCGGCACCATCGCCGTCACCTGGGCCGGGCACGCCAGCTGGGTGGTGCGGATCGGCGGGCTGACGGTGCTGACCGACCCGGTGTGGTCCCGCAGGATCCTCGGGACGCCGGCGCGCATCACCCCGGTCGGGGTGGCCTGGCGGGATCTGCCTCCCGTCGACGCCGTCGTCGTCTCGCACAACCACTACGACCATCTCGACCTGCCCACGCTGCGCAGACTCCCGCGCGAGACGCCGCTGTTCGTCCCCGCCGGGCTCGGCTCCTGGTGCCGGCGGCGCGGCTTCACCGTCGTCACCGAGCTGGACTGGTGGGAGGGCGCCGAGCTGCCCGCGCCGGCGGCGGGCGACGGGGCGCGGGTGCGCTTCGACTTCGTGCCGGCGCACCACTGGTCCAAGCGCACCCTCACCGACACCTGCCGGTCCCTGTGGGGCGGATGGGTGCTCACCGCGCCGGACAGGCAGCGGGTCTACTTCGCCGGCGACACCGGCTACGGCCACTGGTTCCGGGAGATCGGCCGCCGCTACCCGGGGATCGACCTGGCGCTGATGCCCATCGGCGCCTACGACCCGCGCTGGATGCTGCGCCCCGTGCACACCGACCCGGAGGAGGCGGTGCTCGCCTGCCGGGACGCCGGCGCCCGCCGGATGGCGCCCATGCACTGGTCGACGTTCCTGCTGTCCGGGGAGCCCCCGCTGGAGCCGCTGTACCGGGTGCGGGCGGCCTGGCGGGAGGCGGGGCTGCCGCGCGAGGACCTGTGGGATCTGCCCGTGGGCGCCTCCCGCGTCCTGGAGTGAGCCCCGGCGAGGCGGCGGCCAAACGCTGCGGGCACCGGGAGCGGCGGGGAGCGCCACGTGCCGGGGAGCGCCGGGCACGTCCACCGCGTCCGGAGCCGCACGAGGAGCGGGCTCGGAGAAGCGTCACGAGGAGCGGGTCGGGCGGACGCGGCGCCACAGCGCGGGGAGCGCGCTGATCAGCAGCGTCAGGCCGACCGCCGCGGCGACGCCCTCCCAGGGCCGGGGGAAGAGCGCGCCGCCCGCCACCCCGATCAGCTGGTAGACGGCGGTCCAGGCCAGGCAGGCGAAGACGTCGCCGCGGGCGAACTCGCGCAGCGGCGTCCGGGAGAGCAGGCAGGCCAGCATCACCGGGATGCGGCCGGCCGGCACCAGCCGGGAGAGGACGAGCACCGCCACCCCGTGCTCCCGCAGCTTGCGGTCGGCCTGCTCCAGCCGCTCCGGTGCCACCCGTCCCCGCAGCGCCGACAGCCAGCGCGAGCCGCTGCGGGAGCCGACGCCGCGCCGGCCCAGCCAGTACAGCCCGATGTCCCCGAGGAAGGCGGCGGCCGAGGCGACGCCGAAGACCGTCAGCAGCGCGAGCGCGGGCAGGCTCTGGTGCAGGGCGACGACGGCGGCGCCGCTCACCAGCGCCCCGGTCGGCACCACCGGCACCAGCGAGCCGAGCACCACCAGCAGGAACAGCGAGGGGTAGCCGACCGCCTGCTGGGTGGCCTCCGGCGGCGAGACCACCACCTCGGACACACGGTCGACGACGGCGCCCAGCCCCTGGGTGAGGGATCCGCTCACCGGGCGTGCTCCAGCCGGACGCTCTCGCCGTGCGTCAGCAGATGCACGGCGACCTCCGGGGCCGGCCCGGCGGCGAGCCGGGCGAACTCCTGGCCGGGCGCGTGGAATTCGTGCGGTCGGACGGCGTCCATACCGATCGGCCAGTAGGTGCCGTAGTGGACGGGCACGGCGTGCCGCGGGCGCAGCCGGCGCAGCGCCTCGGCGGCCCGCCCGGCGTCGAGGTGGTGCTCACCGAGGAACGGGCCCCAGCCACCGACGGGCAGCAGCGCCGTGTCGACCGGGCCGACCTCGTCGGCCATGCCGTCGAACAGGCCGGTGTCCCCGGCGAAGTAGGTGCGTGCCGCGCCCTCGACGACATAGCCGAGGGCCGGTACCCCGCCGCGGCCGATCGGCAGCCGCCGCCCGTCGTGCGAGGCGGGCACCGCGCGCACGGTCACGGCGCCGGCGCGCACCTCGTCGCCCGCGGCGACCTCGGTCAGCTCCAGCAGCCCGGCGAGCCGGCGCAGCCCGGGGACGGCACGCACGGCCCCGCGCGGCAGGACGACGGCGGTGCCCGGGCTGAGCCGGGCCAGCGAGCCGAGGTGCAGATGGTCGGCGTGCAGATGCGAGACGAGGACCACGTCGGCGAGCGCGGCGGCGGGCGGCGGCAGCGCACCGCGGCGGCGGCGCAGATGGGCCAGCCGCCGCACCAGCAGCGGGTCCGTCAGCACCGTGACGCCGGAGTCCCGCACGGTGGCGGTGGCATGGCCCCACCAGGTGACCTCGACGGGCACGGGCTCCTCCAGGGCTGCGACTCGGACACCGGCACCGGCGTCCGCACTACGCCTCCGAGCGTAGAACCCGGGGGCGGGAGGGGGACGGGCGCGGTCCGCGCGGGGGCGCGGGCGCGGGGCGTGGGTGTGTGCGGAGACGGGGGCCGGGCCGGTGCGGGGGCGCTCCTGTCATGCTCGCGGAGTATGAAAAAGTGGACGAAGACGGCGGCTCGTCCGGGGCCGGCCGACGGCCCGGCAACGGTCCGGCGGCGGCTCGCCGGCGGTTCGGGAGCGGCCCGTCGGTGGCTCGTCGGGGCGGTGCCGGTGCGCGGACGCCGGCGAGGCAGAGGGAGGTGATCAGGCGGCATGCACGGGGTCACCCGCATCCCCTGGCGCCGGCTCGGCGCGGGCGCGCTGCGCGTCGGCGCCGTCTGGCTGGTCACCACCGTCACCATGCTCGTCCTCGCGGGCCTGCTGCCGGAGTTCCGGCTCCAGTCGGCCGACGGGGACAGCGCCACCGTGATCGGTATCACCGCGGCGGCCGGTGCCGGGGCCTTCGGACTGCTGAGCGCGCTGGTGTGGCCGGTGCTCGTGCGGGCCTTCCTGCTGGTGCCGGCGATCGTGCTGGGCACCCTCGTCTTCTTCCTCAACGGCTCGCTGCTGTGGCTCGCGCTGTATCTGATCCCGTACGACCGGGGCAGCACCGATCCGACGACTGCCGTGGTCGTCGCCACCGTCATGTCGGCGGCCTCCTCGGCGACCAACGCCCTCCTCGCCGTCCGCGACGACCGTGCCTACCGGCACCGGCTCGCCCGGATCGCCGGACGGCGGCGCCGGCGCGAGGGCGGCGCCCGGCCGCCGTGCACCCCCGGCACCGTCTTCCTCCAGCTCGACGGGCTGGGGCACGCGGTGCTCGCCGAGGCGCTGCGCACGCCCGAGGGCGGCCGGCCGCTGATGCCCGCCGTGGCGGCGCTGTGCGGGCGCACCCACCGCCTCACCCCGTGGCGCACCGACTGGTCCAGCCAGACCGGCGCCAGCCAACTGGGCATCCTGCACGGCAGCAACGCGGACGTGCCCGCCTTCCGCTGGTACGAGAAGAGCCGCGGCGAGGTCATCGTCTCCAACCGGCCGACCAGCGCGGCCGAGTTGCAGCGCCGGGCCGTGGAGCGGACCGGGGACCGCGGGCTGCTGGCCCAGGACGGCGCCAGCCGCGGCAATCTGTTCACCGGCGGCGCCAAGCAGGTGGCGCTGGTGCTGTCCGTCTCGGCACGCCGCCGCAAGGAGAACCGTTCGCGCGCCGGGTACTTCGCCTACTTCTCCGACCCGGCCAACGCCACCCGCACCGCCGTCTCCTTCGTCGCCGAGGTGGTGCGCGAGATCGTCCAGTCGACGCGGGCACGGCTGCGCCGGGAGCGGCCCCGCGTCGGCCGGGGCGGGCTGTACCCGTTCGTGCGGGCGTTCGCGACGGTCGTCGAACGGGACGTGGTGGTGGCCGCCGTGCTGGGGGACATGCTCAGCGGGCGCACCGCCGTCTACGCCGACCTCGTCGGCTACGACGAGGTGGCGCACCACTCCGGGCCGCGCGGCCGGGACACCCGGCAGGTGCTGCGGCGGCTCGACCGGGCCGTCGGGCTGATCGTCAAGGTGGCCGAGCACGCGCCCCGGCCCTACCGGATCGTGCTGCTGTCCGACCACGGCCAGAGCGCGGGCGAGACCTTCGAGGACGCCTACGGGCTCACCCTGGAGGAGCTGGTCCGCGCCGGCAGCGGGCTGCGGGTGCCGCGCCGGGCCGGCCGCCGGACGGCCGTCGGACCGGCGGCGGGCAGCCGGAGTCCCTCCGGCGCCGAGGCGCGGGCCTCGGCGCGTGCCGCGCTGCGCAGGCCCGAGGAGTCCGGCCAGGAACCGCCCCGCAGGCCCCGGCGGAACGCGGGCCCGGTCGTCCTGGCGTCCGGCAATCTCGGGCTGGTCTCCTTCCCGGACATGCCGGGCCGGGTGACCAGGGAGCAGCTGGAGGCCCGGCGTCCCGCGCTGCTGCGGACCCTCGCGGAGCATCCCGGCGTCGGGTTCGTCCTGGTGCACAGCGAGGAGCACGGGCCCGTGGTGCTGGGCGCGGGGGAGTCCGAACACCGCCTGGAGACGGGGGAGATCGTCGGAGGGCGGGATCCGCTGGCACCCTTCGGGCCGGGCGCCGCCGCTGCCGTGCTGCGCACCGCCCGCTTCACCGAGGTGCCGGATCTGATGGTCAACTCCTCGGTGGACCCGGACACCGGGGCCGTACACGCCTTCGAGGAACAGATCGGCTCGCACGGCGGCCTCGGCGGCGAGCAGAACCGCGCCTTCCTGCTGTCCCCGCTGGAGCTGTCGCCGCCGGTGCGTCCGGACGAGGAACTGGTGGGCGCCGAGGCCGTGCACCGGGTGCTGCGCCGGTGGCTGGCCGAGAACGCCGGGTACTCCGTGTACGGCGGCGGAGGCGTCGGGGACGGCGGGGACGGTGAGAGCGCTGCGGACGGCGGGGGCGGTGCGCGCACGGTGGGGGCGACCGGTGTGCCCCCGGTCGCCGGTCCCGCCCGGTGCACCGCCGCGCGCTGAACCCGGGGGCCGTGCGCTGCGCCGGACTACCGGCCGGCGGCGTCCTCGTGGACCGGGCGCTCCGTCGTGTCGTCCGGGAGCGGGCGCCGTGCCCCGTCCTCGCGGATCGGGGCGCCGACCTCCCGCAGGTGCCGCAGTGCCTCGCCCCACGAGGCGAGCAGCCCGGTCTCGTGGTACGGGATGCCCAGCTCGGCGCAGTGTGCCTGGACGATCGGCCGGGCCCTGCGCAGATGCGGGGTCGGCATGCTGGGGAACAGGTGGTGCTCGATCTGGTAGTTGAGCCCGCCCAGGGCGAGGTCGGTGAGCGGGCCGCCGCGCACGTTGCGGGAGGTCAGCACCTGGCGCCGCAGGAAGTCGGGGCGCTCGTCACCGGTGAGGGTGGGCATGCCCTTGTGGTTGGGCGCGAAGATCGAGCCGAGGTAGACGCCGAAGACGGCGTGGTGGGCGAAGAGCACCGCCAGCGCGAGCCCGGCGGGCAGCGTGAGGAAGAGCGCGGCCAGATAGCCGGCGGTGTGCGCGAGGAGCAACCCGCCCTCCAGCCACCGGCGTTTGAGGTGCGGCTGCCGCAGCGCCCGGACGCTGGAGACGTGCAGATTGAAGCCCTCCAGGGTGAGCAGCGGGAAGAACAGCGCCGCCTGGTGGCGCCCGATGAACCGGGGCAGCCCCGTGGCCTCCCGCGCCTGCTCCCGTGACCACACGAGGATGTCCGGCGCCACGTCCGGGTCCAGCTCCTCGTGGTTGGGGTTGGCGTGGTGCCGGGTGTGCTTGTTCATCCACCAGCCGTAGGACATGCCGATGCACAGATTGCCCACGGTCCGGCCGAAGACCTCGCTGATCCGGCGGCCCCGGAAGACCTGGCGGTGTGCGAGGTCGTGCGCCACCAGCGCGAGTTGTCCGTACACCAGGCCGAGCACGACGGCCACGGCCAGCTGCCACCAGGAGTCACCGACCAGGACGAGGGCGGCCCAGGTGCCCGCGAAGGCCAGTCCGACCAGGGTGAGGCGGACGGTGTAGTAGAGCGGGCGGCGGGACATCAGGCCGGCCTCGGAGATCCGCCGGGAGAGCCGGGAGAAGTCGCTGCCCCGGCCGGGACCCGGGGTGGTCCGGCCCCGGCGCGGGGCGGTGCGCCGGGAGGGCGCCTCGATCGCAGTCGTCATGCCCTTGAGCCTTCCGGCCGCGGCGGGGCGCGGACAGCCGCTCTGCATGCCGGTGACGACGGGGGCCAGACGCCGTACGGGGTGGTGCTGGCACCACCCCGGGGCCGGGAGATCCTCACCCTGGAGGGGAGGGGAGCCACGAAAAGCCCTGCGCGGCGGGCGGGTCGGGCGAGGCGGGTGAGCCGCGACGCGCGGGCAGGCCCCGGCAGGCCCCCGGCAGGCCCCGGCAGGCTCCGGTGGGCCCCGACAGACGGGTCGGGCACGCAGCAGACGGGCCGGGCAAGCAGGGAGTCTCAGCCGGCTTCGCGGAGCGCCTTGGCGGTGGCGGGGTCGGCGGGCAGGAAGGTCTCCACGGCCAGTTCGGAGACGGTCACGTCCAGCGGTGTGTTGAACGTGGCGAGGGTGGAGAGGAACGACAGCCGCTGCCCGTCGACGTCGAGGACGAGCGGCAGCGCGAAGCGGTGTTCCGGTGAGTCGGGTTCGTGCGGTTCGGCCGCCGGCCAACTGCTGCCGTCCGGCGCCGGGTAGCCGGCGACCTCCTCGTACAGCTCCCGCACGGCCGGGGAGCGGTCGAGCGCGAGCTGGCGGCGCATCTGGGCGAGCAGATGGGCGCGCCACTCGGGCAGGTTGCGGATGCGCGGGGCCATGCCCTCGGGGTGGAGGGTGAGCCGCATCGTGTTGGCCGTCCGCTCGCGCAGCGCGGGGGAGACGCCGTCGAGCAGCAGCGCGATGCCCCGGTTCGCCGTCACCACCTCGTACCGGCCGTCCATGACGAGCGCCGGGTACGGCTCGTACGCGGCGACCATCCGCTCCAGGCCCGCCCTGACCTCGGCGAGGGCGGGGTCGTCGAGCGCGGTGGCGGGGAAGACGGGGGCGTATCCGGCGGCGAGCAGCAGGGTGTTGCGCTCGCGGACGGGGACCTGGAGGGTGGCGGCCAGCCTGAGCACCATCTCCCGGCTGGGCACGCTGCGGCCCGTCTCGACGAAGCTGAGGTGGCGGGCCGACGAGTCGGCGCGCAGGGCCAGTTCGAGTTGGCTGAGCCCGGCCCGCTCGCGCCAGTGGCGCAGCAGGGGCCCGACGGCGGGTGCTGCGGTGTCCTGCGTGGCCGGCATACGGGTCCCCCTCCGTGCGCGGCCCTCCGCCGGGCGGCGAGGGCGTCGGGACCCGACGGTAACCGACGGGGCGTGACAGGCTGGGCGCCCGGCCACCCGTCCCGCACGCCCGTCGCCGTGCTCATGTACCGCCGCACACGCGGACGTTCGCCCACGGCGTCCGCTGAGCGGCGGGCTCGGGCACGGAGGGCCGGGAGGTTCGTGCACCGCAGGACAGCAGGTCCGTGTACCGCAGGAGAGAAAGGGAGTGTTCCCATGGCGCCCCAGCCGCTGACCCGGGAAGAGACCGAGCAGGCGCTCGCCGGACTTCCGCACTGGATGACCGACGGCGACAGCGTCTCGCGCACCTACTCCTTCGAGAAGCATCTGCCGGCCGCGGCGATGGTCGTGCACATCAGCGCGATCCAGGAGGAGCTGAACCACCACGCCGAGCTGACGCTGGGCTACAACACCCTGGCGGTCTCGGTGAACACACACAGCGTCGGCGGGCAGGTCACCGAGCTGGACATCGCGCTGGCCCGGCGGATCGAGGCGATCGCGCCGGGCCACGGGGCGAGCTGAGACGGCGCGGGCCCGCCCCGGCCGGGACGGGCCCGCTTCGGCGTCAGCCCATCCAGTTGTTCTCGTCCGGGTCGGCGCCCAGCCGGGTGTCGGTGTTCAGGGTGCCGATGGCGGCCATGTCCTCCGCGTCCAGCGAGAAGCCGAACACGTCGAAGTTCTCGCGGATGCGGGACGGGGTGACCGACTTGGGGATCACCACATTGCCCAGCTGGAGGTGCCAGCGCAGCACCACCTGGGCGGGCGTCCTGCCGTGCTTCTCGGCGATCCGGGCCAGCTTCGGGTCCTTGAGCAGATCGCCGCCCTGCCCGAGCGGGGACCAGGCCTCCGTGGCGATGCCGTGGTCGGCGTGGTAGGCGCGCGGCACCGACTGCTGGAGCGTGGGGTGCAGCTCGATCTGGTTGAGCGCCGGCGTCGTGCCACCCAGCTCCAGCACGCGGTTGAGGTGCGCGGGCTGGAAGTTGGAGACGCCGATGGCGCGGGCACGGCCGTCCGCGTAGATCTTCTCGAACGCCTTCCAGGTGTCGAGGTACCTGTCCACGGCCGGCATGGGCCAGTGGATGAGGTAGAGGTCCACCTGCTCCAGACCCAGCCGCTCCAGCGAGGCGTCGAACGCCCGGAGCGTGCTGTCGTAGCCCTGTTCCGCGTTCCACAGCTTGGTGGTGACGAACAGCTCCTCGCGGGGCAGCCCCGAGGCGGCGAGGGCGCGGCCCACGCCCCTCTCGTTCTCGTAGATCGCGGCCGTGTCGATGCTGCGGTACCCGGTCTCCAGCGCCGTGGCCACCGCCGCCGTCGCCTCGTCGTCGGGCACCTGCCAGACGCCGAAGCCGAGCTGCGGCATCGGGACACCGTTGTTGAGCGTGATGGTGGGAACGTTGCTCACGCGGTCGGTCCTCACGTTTCCGTTCTGGTGCTTCTGCCCTCTCGACAACGAAGAGGGCCGGACACCTGTTCCTGGCTTCCGCGGCAGGGTACGGCCCGTTTCACGTCCGGTACAGTGCGTCGATCTCGGCCGCGTAGGCCGTCTCGATCGCGGCGCGCTTGAGCTTCATCGACGGGGTCAGCAGGCCCTGCTCCTCGGTGAACGGGGAGGCCAGGATGCGGAAGGTGCGGATGGACTCCGCCTGGGACACCTGGGTGTTCGCCGCGACCACGGCCCGTCTCATCTCGGTCTCCAGATCGGGGTCGCTCAGCAGTTCGCCGGGGGCCATGGGCGGCTTCTCGCGCATGGTCAGCCAGTGCCGGACGGCGTCCTGGTCGAGGGTGAGCAGCGCGGACACGTACGGCCTGTCGTTGCCCAGCACGATGCACTGGCCGACCAGCGGATGCTCCCGTACCCGGTCCTCCAGGGGGCCGGGGGAGACGCTCTTGCCGCCGGAGGTCACCAGGATCTCCTTCTTGCGGCCGGTGAGCGTCAGATAGCCGTCCTCGTCCAGCGCGCCGAGGTCGCCGGTGGCCAGCCAGCCGTCCCGGAGGGTGGCCTCGGTGGCGCGGGGGTTGTTCAGATAGCCGTCGAAGACGGTGCCGCCCCGCAGGAGCACCTCGCCGTCGGCGGCGATGCGCACGCTCGTGCCGGGCACGGGCTGTCCGACGGTGCCGAAGCGGGGCCGCCCGGGCGGGTTGGCGACGGCGGCGGCCGTGGTCTCGGTCAGGCCGTAGCCCTCGAAGATCCGCATGCCGGCCCCGTCGAAGAACAGCCCCAGCCGGCGTTCCATGGCGGATCCGCCGGACATCGCGTGGCGGCAGCGTCCGCCCATGGCCGCACGCAGCTTGGCGAAGACGAGCCTGTCGTAGACCTGGTGCTGCATACGCAGCGAGGGACCCGGGCCGGATCCGGTGCCGAACGCCTTGGCCTCCACGGCCTCCGCGTAGCGCACGGCCACGTCGACGGCCTTGTCGAACGGGCCCGCCCTGCCCTCCTTCTCGGCGGTGCGCCGGGCGCTGTGGAAGATCTTCTCGAACAGGTGGGGGACGGCCTGGATGAAGGTGGGCCGGAAGGCCGCCAGGTCCGGCATGAGCGCCTTGGCCGACATGTCCGGCTGGTGGGCGAGCTTGACCTTGCCGCGGATGGCGGCGATCTCGACCATCCGCCCGAAGACGTGCGCGAGCGGCAGGAAGAGCAGCAGCGAGCCCTGCTGCCCGGACTTCGCGCTGAAGACCGGGTCGTACTGCGCGATGACGTTGTCCGCCTCGGCCATGAAGTTGGCGTGCGTGATCACACAGCCCTTGGGGCGCCCGGTGGTGCCGGAGGTGTAGATGACCGTGGCCACGGAGTCCGGGGTGAGCGCCAGCCGGTGCCGCCGGATCACGTCGTCGTCGATGTGCGCCCCGGCCTGGTTCAGCTCGGCGACGGCGCCCGCGTTCAGCTGCCACAGCCGTTTGAGCCCGGGGAGCCCGTCGATGACGGAGCCGACGGTCATCGCGTGGTCCTCGTGCTCGACCATCGCGGCCGTCACCTCCGCGTCCTGGAGCATCCAGGCGACCTGCTCGGCGGAGGAGGTCGGGTACACGGGCACGGACTGGGCGCCGATGGCCCACAGGGCGAAGTCGAACAGGGTCCACTCGTAGCGGGTCCTGGACATCAGCGCGACCCGGTCACCGAAGCGCACGCCCTGGGCGAGCAGACCCTTCGCGAGTGCGACGACCTCGTCGCGGAAGACCGCGGCGGTCACGTCCTGCCAGACGCCCTGTGCGTCCTTGCGGGCCAGCAGCGGAAGCGCGGGGTTCTCCTCGGCGTGTGCGAAGACGGCGTCGGCCAGCCCGCCCACCGGGGGCCGGGTCGCCAGGGCCGGGACGGTGTACTCGCGCACAGGGTCGCTCCTCGACGTGCAGGGCACTGCATGACGCAGCGCGAGTGACCGTATCCGATGCGATGCGCGAGGGGGAGGCCCGTTCGTGCTGGACGAACCCGGTGACACCGGGGCATTCAGGGCCAGTTCGGCGGTGCGGCACGGCGCACGCGCGACATCGTCGCCAGCCGTGCCGGGTTTCTGCACCGAACCTTCGCCGTGTGTGCGGAACCGGACACGGGCCGGGCGCCTGCCGGAGCGGACCGGGCCGCCCCACGGCCGGGAGCTGTGCGGCGGCAGTGATCGGTTGCGTCCGAGGCGGTCGGAGAGAAAGGCTCGGAAAGACAATTCCGCAGCGCGGTACACACGGGAGTTCGAAGGACCGCGCGGAGCCGCCCGTACGGGCGCCGAGCCGAGGGAGATCATGCGCCGCACCGTCAGACTGCTCGACCCGTACATCATGCTGCTCCTCGGCACCGTGCTCCTCGCCGTCCTGCTGCCCGCCTCGGGCAGCGTCGCGGACGGCTTCGAGTGGGCCACGAAGATCGCCGTCGGGCTGATCTTCTTCCTCTACGGCGCCCGGCTGTCCACCCGCGAGGCCCTCGACGGGCTACGGCACTGGCGGCTGCATCTGGCCGTCCTGCTGTGCACGTTCGCCGTCTTCCCGCTCTTCGGCCTCGCCACCTACGGCCTCGTGCCGTACGTCCTCTCCCCGCAGCTCCAGCAGGGGCTGCTGTTCCTGTGCCTGGTGCCCTCCACCATCCAGTCCTCCATCGCCTTCACCTCCATCGCCCGCGGCAACATCCCGGCCGCCATCTGCGCGGGCACCTACTCCAGCCTCGTCGGCATGCTCGCCACGCCGCTGCTCGCGGCCTGGCTGATCGGCGGCCGGGCCCAACTGTCCGCCTCCGGGCTGCTGGAGATCGGCTGCCAGCTGCTCGCCCCCTTCCTCGCCGGACAGCTGCTGCGGCCCCGGCTCATCGGGCTGCTCACCCGGCACGGGCGGGTCCTCGGCCTGGTCGACCGCTCCTCGGTGCTGCTCGTCGTCTACACCGCCTTCAGCCAGGGCATGACCGCGGGCATCTGGGGCCGGGTCACCCCCGCACGGCTGGCCGCCCTCGCCGCCGTCGAAGCGGTGCTGCTCGCGCTGATGCTGACCCTGACCTGGTACGGGACGCGCCGGCTCGGGTTCAGCCGGGCCGACCGGGTGGCCATCACCTTCGCCGGTTCGAAGAAGTCGCTGGCCGCCGGACTGCCCATGGCCACCGTCCTGTTCGGCGCCCAGGCGAGCCTCGCCCTGCTCCCGCTGATGCTCTTCCACCAGGGCCAGCTGATGGTCTGCGCCCATCTGGCCCGCCGCTGGGCGGGGGACGGACAGGACACCCACGAGGAGAAGGGCAGCGCGGGCCACCAGGGCGACGCGGGCGACCCGAGCAACGAGAGCAGCGCGGGCGGCAAGGGCGTCGGGGGCAGTGACGGCGGCGACGGCGACGACACGGTGGTCGGCGGTCACGCGCCGGCCGGGCCGGAACCGCAGGCGGACGGCGCGGGCCCGGCCGCACCCGCTCCCGGTCCGTCCAGCGCCAGCCGGCCCTCGCCCGCGTAGACGTTCATCGACGTACCGCGCAGAAAACCGATGAGCGTCAGCCCCGTCTCCTGTGCGAGGTCCACCGCGAGCGACGAGGGGGCCGAGACGGCCGCCAGCACCGGGATGCCCGCCATCACCGCCTTCTGCGCCAGCTCGAACGAGGCACGCCCGGAGACCATCAGCACGGTGTCGCGCAGCGGCAGCGCCCCCGAGCGCAGCGCACGGCCGACGAGCTTGTCCACGGCGTTGTGCCGGCCCACGTCCTCGCAGAGGTCGAGCAGGTCACCGTCCGGTGAGAACAGCCCGGCGGCGTGCAGCCCGCCCGTACGGTCGAACACCCGCTGTGCCGCGCGCAGCCGCTCCGGCAGCGCGGCCAGCGTCCGCGGTGTGATCCCCCGCGGGCCGGCCGCCGGCTCCCAGCGCGCCGTGGTGCGCACCGACTCCAGGCTCGCCTTCCCGCACAGCCCGCACGAGGACGAGGTGTACACGTTCCGCTCCAGCGAGACGTCGGGGACGGGCACACCCGGGGCGAGGCGTACGTCGACGACGTTGTAGGTGTTCGAGCCGTCCTGCTGGGCGCCCGCGCAGTAGACGATCGTCGCCAGCTCCTCCGCCGAGCCCAGCACGCCCTCGCTCACCAGGAAACCGGCGGCGAGCGCGAAGTCGTCGCCGGGCGTGCGCATGGTGACGGCCAGCGGACCGCCGTTCAGCCGGATCTCCAGCGGTTCCTCGACGACCAGCGTGTCCGGACGCGCGCCGACGGCGCCGTCCCGGACCCGGATGACGCGGCGTCGCTCGGTGACCCTGCCCATGGTCCTCACTTCGTCGTACGGTCCGGAGCCTCATGTCGTACGGTCCGGACCGTCCATTCTCGCGCGGCTCCCCACACAATCGAACAGCCCGTGCGGAACGGGGCGGGGGAAGATGCCGCACACGAGGAACATTGAGAGGCACGAGGAACAGGAGAGGCGCGAGGAACACGCACGAGCAGCACGAGCAGCATGACCAGTACGGGCAGCACGACCAGTACGGGCAGTACGAGGAGTACGAGGAGCGCATGGTCCGGGACACGTATGCCGCCGCACACGGAGGGCTCGCCGTCTTCGATCTCGACGGCACGCTCACCGACGTCCGGCACCGGCTCCACCACGTCGAGGGCGCCCGCCGTGACTGGGACGCCTTCTTCGCCGCCGCCGTCCACGATCCGCCCCTGGCGGAGGGGATGGCGCTCGCCCGCCGCTGGGCACGGGTGTGCGAGCTGGCCTATGTGACGGGCCGCCCCGAGCAGTGCCGCGCCGACACCGAGCGGTGGCTGGCCGAACACGGGCTGCCCACCGCCCCGTTGTGGATGCGGGGCCCCGCCGACCGCAGGCCGGGCCGGGTGGCCAAGCCGGGGCTGCTGCGGCGGCTGGCGCGCGGGCACCTCGTCGAGGTCGTCGTGGACGACGATCCGGAGGTGTGCGCGGCCTACCGGGCCGACGGCTTCCCCGTCGTGGAGGCCGACTGGGCGCGGCCCTCGCGCACGCTGCGGCATGTGCAGGAGGACGAGGGCCGGACCTGACGGACGGAGGGGCCGGGCAGCGGGCGGGGCAGCGGCTTGCCCGGGAGGGCTCCGGCCGGGGTGCGTTAGCGTGTGCGAGCCGGGCCGGGCCGGGCCGAGCCGAGCTGGCGAGGCGCGCGAGGGGTCCGGCGGACCGGCGACAGGGGACGGCCGCCGCGCGCCGGGGCACCCGGCATCGGGACGTCGGAGAGCGGGAATCGGGGAGCAGCGCACGGTGAACGGCGAACAGCACACGACGCACGGGCACGCCCACGAGCACGGCGATGTGCACGCCGACGAGCACGACAACGAGCAGGCCGATGGGCACGACAACGAGTACGCCGACGAGCAGGCCGACGGGCACGCCCGCCGTGCGGCCGGGCCGGAGGCGGAGGCCGGGTCGGCGTCCTTCGGCGACCCCTGGTGGGCGGGGTTCGGCGCCGTGGGCGGTGTCCTGCTCGTGGTGCTCGGCATCGGGATGGCCGCGCTGGTGTTCCTCGGCGCGGTCGAGGAGCCGGACGATCTGCCGCTGCTGCACGGCGCGGCCAAGGTCCTGTCCGTGGGGTGCGTGGTGGCCGGTACGACGCTGCTGGCCCGCCGGCGCGGGGGCAAGGACACGGCACCCGGCGCCGAGGACGAGGAGCACGGCCCCGCCTGACAAGAAGCCCCGCACATCTCCCGGTGGAGCGAGGCCCTGCGCCCTGTGCTCTGCTCAGCGCGGCAGTTGGTCCTGCACGGCAGGGAGGACGGCGCCGCCCGCGAGGCCCAGCGCGAGCGAGACGGCCGCCGCGGCGCAGGCGGCGGCGACGGGCCAACGGCCGTGCGCTGCGGGCGCGTTCACGGGCGCGGCGGCCTCGCCGGGCGCGAAGACCGGGGCCAGCCAGCGCAGATAGTAGAAGAGCGAGGCCACGGTGTTGGCGACGGCCAGCACCGCGAGCCAGCCGGCACCGCCCTCGACGGCGGTGGCGAACACCTGGAGCTTCCCGAGGAAGACGCCCGTGGGCGGGGTGCCGACCAGCCCGAGCAGACAGACCACCAGCACGGCGGCGAGGACGGGCCGCCGGCGGGCCAGCCCCCGGTGGTCGTCGAGGCCACGGGCGGCCGGCAGCGCGGCGAGGACCGCGAACGCGCCCAGGTTGGCGGCGGCGTACGCGGCCAGGTACAGCAGCAGCGCCTGCTGGGCGAGCCCGCTGCGTCCGGCGACGGCCAACGGCACCAGCAGATAGCCGACCTGGCTGATGGCCGAGTACGCCAGCAGCCGCCTGATCTCCGTCTGGAAGAAGGCGGCGAGGTTGCCCAGCGTCATCGTCGCGGCGGCCACCGCCGCCGGCACCACCGACAGTGCACCGGCCGCCGCGGGCAGCGCCTCGTACAGCAGCCGGTAACCGGCCACCAGCGCACCGATCTTCGGCAGCGTCGTGACGTACGCGGCGACGGCCGGCGGGGCCCCGGCGGCGGCGTCGGGCAGCCAGAAGTGGGCGGGTACGGCGCCCGCCTTGAACAGCAGCCCGGCCAGCACCCCGACGAACCCCACGGCGACGAGACCGTACGGCGCGGAGTCCGCCGCCGTGGCCGCCGCCCGGTAGCCCGTCGTCCGGTCCGCCGCGTACAGCAGGGCCGTGCCGGCGAGCATCGTGGTGCCGAGCAGCGCGCCCATCAGGTAGTACTTCAGGGCCGCTTCGGTGCCGCGCGCGTCCTTGCCGAAGCCCGTCAGCGCGTAGGCGGGGATCCCGGCCAGCAGATAGCCGGAGAAGAGGGTGAGCAGATCCGTGGCGCCGACGAGGACGAGGGTGCCGGCGCCGGTGAGCAGCAGCAGGACGTGGTACTCGGTCTCGCGCGGGTGCCCGCGGATCTCCGGGACCGCCATGGCGACGAGCAGCAGCAGCGCGCCGAGCACCGTGAACCGGCCTGCGCCGGTCGCCGCGTCCACCGTGAACGTGCCGGAGAAGACCGTCTGCCGGTCCCCGGCCGCCGTGGTGACGGCGGTGGCCACCAGCCCGGCGCCGCACGCGGCGGCGGCCAGCACCGCGACGATCCACTGGCGCCGCCGCGGCAGCCACGAACCGGCCACCAGCGCGACCACGGCCGTGCCCGTCAGGGCCAGTTCGGGGACGAGCGCTGCCAGGTTCTCGTTCGCCTCCGCCGCCGCGGTCATCGGGCGACCAGCTCCGCGACGGTGCGCCCGGCCGGCTCGACGACGTCCAGCAGGAAGCGCGGCGCGACCCCGATGACCAGCGCCACGGCCAGCAGCGTGACCGTCGGCACGGCCTCCCGGGCGTCCAGGTCGCCGGGGCCGCCGACGGGTACGGAGCCGGGCAGCCGCGGGGTGCCGAGGAACATCGTGCGCAGGGCCCGCAGGAACAGGGCGGCGGTGAGCAGCAGCCCCAGCAGCGCGACGGCGGTGGCCACGGCCTGGGAGGCGAGGCTGCCGGTGAGGATCTGGAACTCGGCGACGAAACCGGAGAAGCCCGGGATGCCCACGGCGGCGAACGCGGCCACGGCCGTCACGGCGGCGAAGCGCGGGGTGTGCGCGGCCAGGCCGGACCAGGCGTCCATGGCGTAGGTACGGCCGCGGCGGTACAGCACACCGGTCAGCAGGAACAGCGCGCCGGTGATCAGGCCGTGGCTGACCATCTGCACCACGGCGCCGGTCACCGCCAGGGAACGGGCCTGCACATCGGTGCCGGCCAGCGTCCCCGCGGCGCCGACGGCCAGCACGATGTACCCCATGTGGTTGACGGAGGTGTAGGCGATCATGCGCTTGAAGTCCGTCTGCGCGAGCGCGACGAGCGCCCCGTACACCACGGACACCGCCCCCACGACGGCGATCGCCAGGGCGTACCGGCGCCAGCTGCCGGGCAGCAGTGGCATGGCGATGCGCAGGAACCCGTAGGTGCCCATCTTCAGCAGGACACCGGCCAGCACGGCCGAACCGGCGGCGGGCGCCTCGGTGTGCGCGGGCGGCAGCCAGGTGTGGAACGGCACCGTCGGCGTCTTGACGGCGAGCCCGACGCCGAGGGCGAGCAGCACCAGCGCCGCGTAGCCGCCGCGGCCGGCCAGGGGACGGGCGCGGGCGAGGTCGACGAGGTCGAAGGTGTGCGGCTCTGCGGCCAGATACAGGCCGATGAAGCCGAGCAGCAGCGCCAGCGAGCCGGTGAAGGTGTAGAGGAAAAACTTCAGCGCCGCCGCGCGGGCCCGCTCGCCGTGCCCCCAGCCGGCGATGACGAAGTACATGCCGACGATGGACAGATCGAAGAAGACGAAGAACAGGATCAGGTCGAGCGCGACGAACACCCCCAGGCAGACCGTCTGGAGGAAGAGGAACAGACACACATAGGCGCGGGTGGCGCGGGTCCCGCGCAGCGAGTAGCCGGCCGCGGCGAGGAACAGCAGACAGGTCAGCGCGAGCAGCGGCAGGGACAGCCCGTCGACCCCCACGTGGTAGCCGACGCCCGCGCCGGGGATCCAGCGCATCCGCTGCTCGGCCTGCATGCCGCCGCCGGGCTCGAACCCCGCCCACAGGACGGCGACCAGCGCGAGGTCGACGGCCGCTGTCGCCACCCACGTCCAGGTGCACCAGCGGTCCGGCAGTGAGCCGGGCAGCGCCAGCAGCAGCACGCACACCAGCAGCGGCAGGAACGTCAGAACACTGAGCACGGCCGTCACCTCACCCACAGCGCGATCAGGACCAGCACCGCGAACCCGACCGCGGCCTGTGCGTAGTACTGGTGCAGCAGCCCGGTCTGCGGACGGCGTGCCCAGTGGCCCAGCCGCCGCGCCCCCGCCGCGAGCGCCCGGACCGCCGCGTCGATCCCGCCGTCGTCGAGCCGCCGCGCCAGCCGGGCGACGGCGAGACCGCAGCGGCCGGTCTGCCGTACCGCGCCGTCCACCACCCGGTCGTCGAAGGCCGCCAGCGCCCGGGCGAGGCCGAACACCGGCCGCACCAGCAGCAGATGCGCGGCCCGCTCCAGACCCAGCCAGTCCGCCGCCCACCGTGCCGGCGCCGGCCGCGCCCGGCCCGGACGGGGCGCCCGCCACCACGCCCAGCCGGCCGCGGCGCAGACGACACCGGTGGACACCGCCCACTCCGGGACGGATGGCGGCCGCCCGGCCGCGTCCCCCGTCAGCCCGCGCAGCCAGGCGGCGGGGCCGGGCAGGGCGAGGACACCGGCGACGGCCGCCGCACCGGTGAGCACCCACAGCGGTACCAGGACACCGAGTCCGCCGCCCTCCGGGGCCCCGTCCCGTCCACCGCCCCCTCGCCGGGCCCCGGTTCCCGGCCCGCGCCCCGGCGGCGGCCCCGGCTGTGGTGGTGCCCCGGTGACGTACCGGATCGCCTTGACGCTGTAGACGGCGGCGACGGCTGCCGCGGCCAGGCCCAGGACGTACAGGCCGGTGCTCTCGGTGCGTGCGGCGGCCAGCACGGTGTCCTTGGCCGCCCACAGCGACAGCGGAGGCAGCCC
Source organism: Streptomyces cacaoi (assembly GCF_006539165.1). Lineage (GTDB taxonomy): Bacteria > Actinomycetota > Actinomycetes > Streptomycetales > Streptomycetaceae > Streptomyces > Streptomyces cacaoi. Next base: position 59,007 of record NZ_BJMM01000034.1, read on the forward strand.
GGCCAGCGTCAGCGCGCCGACGGCGAAGGCGGCGCCGACCAGCGGCCGGGCCCGGGCCGCGCCGGTCAGTTCCGGGAGCTGCCGGGTGCCCAGCGTGTTCAGCCACACCCCGGCCGCCAGGAACAGGCCCGACTTGGTGGCGGCGTGCGCGACCAGCTGTGCGGTGCCCGCCGCCGTTCCGCCGCTGCCGGCGGCCAGCACCATGAAGCCGACCTGCGCCGCCGTCGAAGCGGCCAGCAGCTGTTTGAGGTCGCGCTGGGCGACGGCGACCAGGCCCAGCGCCAGCGCGGTGCCCGCGCCCAGCCACGCGACCAGCGGTCCCGCCCAGCCGACGGCCGCCAGCAGCGGGTGCGCCCGCAGCAGCAGATAGGCGCCGGCCGCCACCATCGTCGCCGAGTGCAGCAGCGCCGAGACGGGGGAGGGGCCCTCCATCGCGCGCGACAGCCAGAAGGAGAACGGCAGTTGGGCCGACTTGCCCAGCGCCGCCGCCACCACACCGGCGACGGTCACCTCCAGCCACGGCGAGGCGGCCCGCGGCAGCGCGTCCAGCTCCAGCGAGCCGACGCCGCCCGCCAGCGCCGCACCGGCCGCCAGATACAGGCCGAGGTCGGCGGCGCGGGTGGTGAGGAACGCGGTGTCCGCCGCCCGCACCCGGCGCGGTCCGCGCCACCAGTGGCCGATCAGTGCCCAACTGGTGGCGCCCATCGCCTCCCAGGCCATGAGGAGCAGCGGCAGCGTGCGCGCGGTGACGGTCACCAGCATCGCCCCGGCGAAGAGCAGCATCAGACCGAAGAAGCGGCCCCGGTTCTCCCCGGCCCCGCACTCCCCGGCGGCGAACACCAGCACGCAGAGGGTGACGGCGGCGACGGTGACCACCAGCACGGCGGACAGCCCGTCCACCGCCATCCGGGCCGGCATCCCGGCGAACAGCGGTGCCCGGGCGGCCGGCCGGCCCACGGCGACGGCGACGGCGAGACCGAGCACGGCCGCCGCCACCGCCACGGCGACCGCCGGGGCCGCCCGCCCCGCGGCGCGGCCCGCCACCCCGAGGACGGCGCCGGCCCCGAGCGGCAGCGCGATCAACAGCCACAGCAGCGCGCTCATCCGCGCAACTCCCCGGCGTCGTCCGTGGTGTCGACGCGGCGGGCCCGGAACAGCGCGGTCGTCACCGCGAACCCGAGGGCCATCTCCACGGCCATCGCCACCACCGCCGTCACGATCACGACCTGGCCGGCGCCCGCGGCGGGGGCGAGGAAGCGCCAGAAGCAGGCGGCCGCGACGACGACGCCGCCGATCATCAGCTCGATCCCCATCATGATCATGACGATGGACTGCTGGGACAGCGCGCCGTACAGGCCGGTCGAGAACAGCCCGGCCGCCAGGACGAGCAGCAGCGGGAAGGTCATCGCCCCACCCCGCCGCTGACCGGGTCGTGGGCCGGCCGGTCCAGGTCGTCGCCGAACCGGTCGTAGCGCCCCCGGCGGGTGGCCAGCACCGTGGCCGACACCATCGTCGCCAGCAGCACGAACCCGAGCGTGACCATCGTCAGCATCTGTCCGCGCATCAGCTCGGCGCCCACCTGCACGGTGCTGTCCCGGGGCGGCGCCCCGGCGCGGTCCGGCCACGGCGCCAGCGCGATCCCGGCGACCAGCGCGAGGAAGACACCGCCGCTGACGGCCGCCGCGCCCCGCTTGTTGTGCAGCATCGACATCGGCATCAGACCGGCCGGGTTCATCATGTAGGCGACCATGAAAACGGCCATGATCAGCATCTCCATGACCATCATCAGCACGATCACCACGCCCAGGTAGGGCAGCCCGAGCAGGGCCACCACACCGCCGACGCACACCAGCGACCCCAGCAGCGCGAAGGTGACCCGGGCCATCGAATCCAGCGTGAAGACCAGCACGCCTCCGGTCAGGGCCGCGACGCCCGACACCGCCAGCAGCACCTCGGTCATCCCGTCTCCTCTCGCCACACGTCCCACGCCCCCCGGCTCCCGCCCGCGTCCCGACGGCCGCCGCCGCGCACCGTCACAGCACCACCAGGGCCGGCACGAGCGCCTGTACGACCGACAGCGGGAGCAGCACCACCCAGGCGAACTCCACCCACCGGTCGGCCCGCAGCACCGGCAGCCGCCGCTCCGCCGCCACCAGGACGGCCAGCACCAGCAGCGTCTTGACCAGCGACCAGGCCCAGGCCGGCAGCCCCGGTCCCGCGCCGCCCCCGAGGAAGAGCGGCACCGCCATCGCCGCGCCCGCCGCCAGCCACAGCCGCCGCCCCGCCCGCAGCAGCAGCCGGTCCGCGCCGCCGACCTCGCCCAGCACCCCGCCGGCGAGGTCCCGGCCCGTCGGGTACGCGAACGGCCCGGTGAAGCTGAACGCGAGGACGCCGAGGAGGTGAACGGCGAACGCCACCGGCATCCACACCGCGAACCACAGATCCTGCTGCGCCGCGACGATCGCCCCCGTCCGCAGCGAGCCCGCGCCGGTGGCGGCGGAGATCAGCGCGAACATCAACGGCAGCTCGTAGGCGAGCCCCTGGGCCAGGAAGCGGTACCCGCCGACGAGCGACAGCGCGGCGTTCGGCCCCCACCCGGCCAGCCACAGCCCCGCCCAGGTCAGCACCTCCATGGCGTTGAACCACACCAGTCCGACGGACGGATCGGCGACCGCGTGGCCGCCGAACGGGACCACCAGGACGGCCAGTACGGCGCTCACCGGCACCGTGACCACCCCGAGCCGCCACAGCAGCCGGTCCGACGCGGGCAGCCGGCGCGGCTGCCGCACCAGCGCGTGCGCCACGTCCAGCAGCGGGCGCAGCGCCGTCCGCGGGGTGACCGCCCGGCCGGCGTCCCGCGCGTCGAGCACCGCACCGGCCGCCACCGTCAGCACGGCGAGGCCCAGCAGCAGCGCCGGCGCCGCCGGAACCGCCCACCACGCGCCCGCCTCCGCCACCGGCTGCGCCGCCCGCCCGGCCACCGGCCCGGTCATGGGGTCAGTCATGGGCCAACTCCGCACCGGCGGCGGCGAGTTCGTCCGGGTCCGGGTCGAGGCTCGCCACGATCAGGCGGGCGCCCGCCAGTTCGGTCCCGGTCAGCAGCCGCGGCAGCAGCCCGGCCAGCGCCACCGAGGGCGGGAGGGGGCCCGTCGTCCGGCCGCGCGGGCCCTCCCGGCCGACGGGGTCCGCCGGGTCCAGCGGCCCGGTGGCGTCCAGCCGCCGCACATCCCGCGCCACGCACTCCAGCCACTCGCGGCACCGGTCGAAGACGTCGCCGTCCGCGCGGGCCGCGGGACCGCTCACACCGGCCGCCTCGGCCTCCGCCGTGGACAGCACCCCCAGACCACGGGTCAGCCGGCGCAGCGTCCCCCACCGGCACACCGCCCGGTGGAGGGCCGCCACCGCCGGACGGACGGCCGGCTCCGGCGCGTGCGCGAGCAGGGCGTCCCGCAGTCGCCGCGCCCGGGTCGCCTGCCCGGGGCGCCCGGCCAGCGCCAGCAGCCGGGCCAGGCTGTCCAGCTGGGCCGCCGCCCGCCGCCGCGCGGCCTCGCCGATGGTCACCGGCTCACCGGCGGCGGCCCGCAGCCACGGCTCGGCCCAGAACCGCCCGCCCGCACCGGCCGCCGGTCCGGGCACCGGGGCCGGCCCGGCGAGCGCGGCCTGCTGGACGACGTCGCCCTGGAGCACCAGGCGCAGGACCAGCCCCGCCGGCCAGTCCGGGAGGAACGGGCCGAGCGGCACGTGCAGCCGGTCCAGCCACAGGCCGTCCCGGTCGGGGCCCTGCTCCGCCATCGGCAGCTCGTCCGGAGGAGGGGCGGCCGGCCGGGCGGCGGCGTCGGCGCGCTGGAGGTCCGGCGAGGCGAGCCGGGCGCGGGCGGCGTCGAGCGCGGCGGCGACCTCGTCCGGGTGCCGGGCGTGCAGGCGGGCGCGAGGGCCGGGCATGTCCCGCCACAGGCGCTCCACGGCGGGGGCCGTGCCGGGGTGTCCGGGACCGGCGAGGACGAGGAGTCCGGCGTCGGCCGGGGTGGCGGCCACCGGCCAGTCCCGCAGCCGGGCCTCGCGTTCCACGGCCAGCCGCACCGGGGTCCCGCCGGGTGTGGTGAGCACGAGCAGCCGGGGGCGGGCGGCGGCGGCCCGCAGCAGCCGGGCCGTCAGGTCCATCGCAGCGCGCCCTCCCGCCAGGCGTGGGCGACCCCGGCGAGCAGGATGCCGAGGAAGACGAACATCTCCACCACGGCGGGCGTGCCCATGGCCGCGACGACGCGGGTCCACGGGTACATGAAGACCATCTCCATGTCGAAGGCCAGGAAGAGCAGCGTCACGGTGTACCAGCGCACGTGGTAGCGGCTGACGGCGTGTTCGGCCGGCTCCAGCCCGGAGAGGAACGGGCCGGCGTACGGGGCGCCCGGCAGCCGCACGAGGTGGTGCGCGAGGTACACCGCGGCGACGGCGAGGAGGGCCAGGAGCAGAAGGGAGAGGGCGGCTGCTGTGGTGCTCATGGGGCGTCCGGGAGGCGTGGCGCGATCTGACGGTGGGGTCCGGCGGGGCTTCTGACGGCGTGTTCCGGTGGCGTGTTCCGGTCGTGGGTTCCGGTGGTGGGTTCCGGTGGTGGGGTCCTGCGTCGGGGCGGCCGGGTTCCCCGGGCCGGTGACGGGTAATCAGGATGTCCGCTCCGGGTGGGGCGTGGGCGCTGGCGCGCCCGGCGCGAGGCGGTCGGCGAGGGTCTCCAGCCGGGCGCGGGCCGTGGCCAGGGAGTGTGCGGCGGTCCCGCGCAGATGGGCCAGGTGGGGGACCAGAGCGGCGAGGGTCAGCTCGGCCGTGACGGTGTACAGGTGCCGCGCCGGAACGCCCAGGTTCTCCAGCAGGGCGCGCAGGTAGGGGAGTTGGAAGTCGAAGGGCTCCCTCGGGGTGCCGGGGCCGTAGCCGCCGCCGCGGGTGGCCACGACGACCGCGCGGGTGCGGTGCAGCAGCCCGGGGCCGCCCGCCGGGTCGGTGAAGACGCCGGGGAACCCCACGCGGTCGATCCACGCCTTCAGGGCCGCGGGGACGGAGAAGTGGTACATGGGCACGCCGAGCAGCACGAGGTCGGCCGCCAGCAGCTCGTCGACCAGGGGGCGGGTCAGCTCCCACTCCCGCGCCTCCTCGGCGTCCCGGGTGTGCGCGCCGACCTCGTGCGCCGGGACGAGCCCGGTGCGTTCGAGGCGGCGGCCCAGCCGGGGAAGGCCGGGGCCGAGGGGCGGCACCGGGTCGGCCGCCAGATCGCGGTGCCGATACCGGACGTCGGGCCTGCGGGCGCGCAGCCGTGCGGCGAACAGCTCCGTGAGCTGCCTGCTGACGGAGGCGTCCGGGCCGTCCGCCGCCGAGTCCAGGTGCAGCAGGAGCGGTCCGGGCCTCCCGGGCGCGGACGGAGCGGCGGGGGACGTGGGTGCGACGGGCATGGCGGTCACCTCTGCGTGCTCGGATACGTCGTACGGACAGGACGACGGAACAGCGCGCGGAAAGGTGACCGATGGGTGGCGCACACGGGGCCGGGGCGGGGACGCCGGAGCAGGAGGAGCTGGCGGCGCGGTTCGAGGCGCAGCGGGCGGAGCTGACGCGGCTGGCGCACGGCATGCTCGGCTCGCTCGCCGAGGCGGAGGACGCCGTGCAGGAGGCGTGGTTCCGACTGGCCCGGCACGGCGGCGCGGGGATCGCCAATCCGGCCGCGTGGCTGCGCACGGTGCTCTCCCGGATCTGTCTGGACGCGTTGCGGGCCCGTGCGGCGCGGCCGGAGGAACCGTCCGGCGGGCCGCTGCCGGACGACGTGTGGTGCGACGGCGTGCCCGGCCGGGAGGGAGGGCGGGGGCCCGAGGACGAGGCGGTGCTGGTGGAGGCCGTCGGCCGGGCGCTGCTGGTGGTGCTGGAGAGGCTGGGCCCCGCCGAGCGGGTCGCGTTCGTGCTGCACGATCTGTTCGCGGTGCCCTTCGAGGGCATCGCGCCGGTCGTCGACCGGACACCGGCGGCGGCGAAGAAGCTGGCCAGCCGGGCGCGCGCCCGGGTACGGGGTACCGGGCCCGTGCCGGAGCGGGCCGGGCAGCGGCGGCTCGTGGAGGCGTTCCTGGCCGCGGCGCGCGAGGGGGATCTGGACGGGCTGCTGGCCGTCCTCGCGCCCGATGTGGTCCGCCGCTCGGATCCGGCGGCCGTGCCGGAGGGCGCGGCGCTCAGCGCGCGGGGCGCCCGGAAGGTCGCGGGGGAGACGCTCGTGCTGGCGCGGCGCTCGCGGTTCGCCGCGCCCGCGCTGGTGGACGGCGGCGTCGGCGTGGTGGTGGCGCCGCGCGGCCGGCTGCTCCTGGCGTTGACCTTCACGTTCACCGCCGGCAGTACGGGGGCCACCGGGGTCACCGGGGGCGCCCGGGGCTCGGAGGGGGCCGGGGGATACGCCGTGGGGGACGCGGAGCGCACCGCGGGGGCCTTCGCCGAGCGGATCGCGGGATACGAAGTGATCGCCGATCCCGCGCGGTTGGCGGCGCTGGAGCTGGCGGTGCCGGTGGAGTGAGCGGGGCGGGCACCCCGGCTTTGTCCTCTCGCGGGAAAAAGTCGTACCGGTTCCCGCACAACTTCTTCCCAACCTCGGGCACCGCTGCTACGTTCCCCGTGAAATCCCGTACAGGAAGCCGGAGATGACGGCTGGAGGGGCAGCGGTGAGGCGCATGACAGCACGGCCCGCGAACGCGCACCAGGCGCGACTTCTCCGCCTGCTGCGCGACGGTGGACCGCGCTCGCGCGCCGAACTGGGCGATCGCGTCGAGCTGTCCCGCTCCAAGCTGGCCGTCGAGGTCGACCGGCTGCTGGAGACGGGGCTGGTCGTCGCCGACGGGCTGGCCGCCTCCCGCGGCGGCCGGCGCTCGCACAACATCCGGCTCGCGCCCCAACTGCGCTTCCTCGGCGTCGACATCGGCGCCACCTCCGTCGACGTCGCGGTGACCAACGCCGAGCTGGAGATCCTCGGCCACCTCAATCAGGCCGTCGATGTGCGCGAGGGCCCGGTCGCCGTCTTCGACCAGGTGCTGACGATGGTGGCCAAGCTGCGCGACTCCGGCGTCGCCGAGGGCTTCGACGGCGCGGGGATCGGGGTGCCCGGGCCCGTCCGGTTCCCCGAGGGCGTGCCGGTCGCGCCGCCCATCATGCCCGGCTGGGACGGCTTTCCCGTCCGCGAGGCCCTCAGTCAGGAGCTGGGCTGCCCGGTGATGGTCGACAACGATGTGAACCTCATGGCCACCGGCGAGATGCACGCCGGAGTCGCCCGCAGCGTACGGGACTTCTTCTGCGTCAAGATCGGCACCGGCATCGGCTGCGGCGTCGTCGCCGGCGGCGAGGTGCACCGGGGCACGACGGGCAGCGCCGGGGACGTCGGGCACATCCAGGTGGAGCCGGACGGCAGGCAGTGCGCCTGCGGCAACCGGGGCTGCCTGGAGGCGTACTTCGGCGGTGCCGCGCTGGCCCGGGACGCCGAGGAGGCCGCACGGGACGGCCGTTCGGCCGAGCTGGCGCGGCTGCTGGAGGCGAAGGGCCGGCTCACCGCCGCCGATGTCGCCGTGGCGGCCTCGGCGGGCGACGGCACCTCGCTCGATCTGATCCGCGCCGGGGGCGCCCGGGTCGGTCAGGTCATCGCGGGCCTCGTCAGCTTCTTCAACCCGGGGCTGGTCGTCATCGGCGGCGGTGTCACCGGTCTCGGGCACACGCTGCTCGCCAGTATCCGCACCCAGGTCTACCGCCAGTCGCTTCCCCTGGCGACCGGCAATCTTCCCATCGTGCTGGGCGAGTTGGGCCCGGTCGCGGGGGTGACGGGCGCCGCCCGGCTCACCAGCGACCACCTGTTCTCCCCGGCGTAGGGCGAAACCGCCCCCGAGGAACGGCGCGACCGCCGAGAGGAAGGCGTCACCGCCGCGAGGAACGGCGTCACCGCCGTGAGGAACGGCGCGACCGCCCCGAGGAACGGCGCGACCGCCGCCACGACGGCGGCACCGTCCGGCACGCCGCGCACCACGCCCGGCGCGCCCGCACCACCGCACCTGTCGTACGGCACTTGCCGTACCGCACTCGCCGTACGGCACCTGTCGTACCGCACCTACCGCACGGCACCTGCCGTATGGCACCTGTCGCACACAGCACCGCACACCGGCACGGCGCACCAACGCACCCTCACCGCACGCCCGCACGTCCACGGCACGCCCGCACGTCCCCACGCCCGCACGTCCGCACGCCCGCACGGCGCACCCGCGCACCTCACCCCCGCACGGTCGGCGCCCACGTCGACGGCGCGGCACCCCGGCGCGGCCCGGCACGGCCCGGCGCGGGGGCCGTCGTGCTCTGCCCGTACGTCCCGAACGGAGGCCCCACGGTGTTGCTCACGATGTCAGGGATCACCAAGACCTTCCCGGGGGTGCGCGCGCTCGACTGGGTCGACCTCGATGTCGAAGAGGGCGAGGTGCACTGCCTGTTGGGCCAGAACGGTGCCGGCAAGTCCACGCTGATCAAGGTGCTGGCCGGGGCGCACCAGCCGGACTCCGGCGAGATCACCTGGCAGGGCAGGCCGGTGAGGCTCCCGACGCCGGTGGCGGCCATGCGGCTGGGCATCGCCACCATCTACCAGGAGCTGGACCTCGTCGAGCACATGTCCGTGGCCGAGAACATCTTCCTCGGGCACGAGGTGGCGACCCGTGGGCTGGTGCGCCGGCGCGCGGCGCAGGAGCGGGCCGCCGAACTCCTCGGCCGGCTCGGGCACGGCGGGATCGACCCGCGCACCCCGGTGGGCCGGCTGTCCGCCGCCGGCGCGCAGGTCGTCTCCATGGCCCGCGCCCTCTCGCACGAGGTCCGGCTGATCGTGATGGACGAGCCGTCCGCCGCGCTGGACCCGGACGAGGTCGACAACCTGTTCAGGATCGTCGGGGACCTGACCGCTGACGGCGTCGCCGTCGTCTACATCTCGCACCGGCTGGAGGAGATCCGCCGGATCGGCGACCGTGTCTCCGTCCTCAAGGACGGCCGGGTCGCCGCCCGCGATCTGCCGGCCCGCACCACACCGACCGAGCAGCTCGTGGCCCGGATGACCGGGCGCGAGGGCCGCTCGGCCTTCCCGGAGCGGCCGGCGGCGCCGGCCACGGCCGCACCGGTGCTCACGGCCGAAGGGCTCGCGCGCGAGGGCGAGTTCGAGCCGCTCGACCTCCGGCTGCGTCCGGGCGAGATCACCGGCCTGGCCGGGCTCGTCGGCTCGGGGCGCTCGGAGATCCTGGAGACCCTCTACGGGGCCCGGCGGCCCACCGCGGGGCGGGTGCTGGTGGACGGCAGGCCGCTGCGGCCCGGCAGCATCGCCTCCGCCGTCCGGGCGGGCATCGGGCTGGCGCCGGAGGAGCGCAAGTCGCAGGCGCTGCTGATGCTGGAGTCCGTCACCCGCAACGTGTCGCTCTCCTCGCTGCCCCGGTTCTCCCGCGCCGGCTGGCTCGACCGGTCCCGGGAGGGCGGCGCCGCCCGCCGGCACACCCGCGATCTGGCGCTGCACCCGGACGACCCGGAGCGTCCCGTGCGCACCTTCTCCGGAGGCAACCAGCAGAAGGCCGTACTGGCCCGCTGGCTGCTGCGCGGCTGCCGGGTGCTGCTGCTGGACGAGCCCACCCGCGGGGTGGACGTGGGCGCGCGGGCCGAGCTGTACGCGGTCATCCGGCGGCTGGCGGACGAGGGGGTGTGCGTGCTGCTGGTCTCCAGCGAGCTGCCGGAGGTGCTGGGGCTGGCCGACCGGGTGCTGGTGCTGCGCGAGGGCCGTGTCGTGCACACGGCGCCCGCCCGCGAACTGGACGAACACCGAGTGCTGGACCTCGTGATGGAAGGAAGTCCCACGTGACACGGGCCGTCTCCGCAACCCCCAGAGGTGACACGACGTGAACCCGACCCAGGACCAGACCGCGCCCGCCGCCGCACCGGGGCCGGGCCCCGATTCCGCCCCCGGGCCGGGCCCGCGCCGTCGGCCGCGGATCGCGGGCGGCCGCCTCGACCTGCGCCATCTCTCGCTCATCGGCGTGCTCGTGGCCCTGGTGGTCGTGGGCGCGCTGACCAAGCCGGACCAGTTCCTGGACGTCGACAATCTGCGCCTCATCCTCACCCAGGCGTCGGTGATCGGTGTCGTCACCGTCGGCGTCACCTTCGTCATCATCGGCGGCGGCATCGATCTGTCGGTCGGTGCGATCGTCGCGCTCGCCTCGGTGTGGGCGACGACGGTGGCCACCCAGGAGTTCGGGCTGGGCGGCATGCTGCTGTGCACACTGCTCGTCGGGCTGGGCTGTGGGCTGGTCAACGGGCTGCTCGTCGCCTACGGGCCGATGGTGCCGTTCATCGCCACGCTCGCCATGCTCGCCTCGGCCCGGGGGCTCGCGCTCCAGATCAGCGACGGCAAGACCCAGGTCGTCTCCGTCGACGCCGTCCTGGACCTGGGTGTCGAGGACAGCTATGTGCTGGGCGTCCCGCCGATCGTGCTGGTCTTCCTCGCCGTCGGCGTCGTCGGGTGGCTCGTCCTCAACCGGACGACGTTCGGGCGCCGGACGGTCGCGGTGGGCGGCAACCCGGAGGCGTCCCGGCTGGCGGGCATCGCCGTCAAGCGGCAGCGGCTGCTGCTGTATCTGCTGTCCGGGCTGTGCTGCGGCATCGCCGCCTTCCTGCTGATCGTTCTGACCGGCTCCGGCCAGAACACCAACGGCAATCTGTACGAACTCGACGCCATCGCCGCCGCGATCATCGGCGGCACCCTGCTCAGCGGCGGCCGGGGCACGATCCTCGGCTCCGTCCTCGGCGTCCTGGTCTTCACCACGATCACCAACCTGTTCGCCCTCAACAACCTCCAGACGGACGTCCAGCAGATCGCCAAGGGCGCGATCATCGTCGCGGCCGTCCTGGTCCAGAAGGGTCGGGTCACCTCATGAGTTCCACGCCACGCGCCCCGGGCGGCGCCACGAGCCGCAGAAACATGCTCTTCGGCACCGCGGCGGCGGGGGCCGCCCTGTTCGCCGCCGGCTGCACCAGCAACGAGAGCAACGAGTCGGCCGAGGAGAGCGGTGCCGCGGGCGTCGCCGACGACAAGCCCGGCAAGAAGGTCACCATCGGCTTCGCCGGGCCGCAGGCCGACCACGGCTGGCTGAACGCCATCACCACACAGGCGAAGAAGCGGGCCGAGAAGTACGAGGACGTGCGGCTGGAGGCCACCGAGGGCTCCAACGACAACGCCACCCAGGTCGGCCAGATCGACACACTGATCAACAAGAAGGTCGATGTCCTCGTCGTGCTGCCCGCCGACGGCAAGGCGCTGACCCAGGCCGGGCTCAAGGCGATGCGCGCGGGCATACCCGTCGTCAATCTCGACCGGGTCTTCGCCTCGCAGAAGGCGTACCGCTGCTGGATCGGCGGCGACAACTACGGGATGGGCCTCAACGCCGGGCACTTCATCGGCGAACAGCTCAAGGACAGGAAGAAGGCCAAGGTCGTCGAGCTGGCCGGGGTGGACAACCTGGAGCTGACCCGGCAGCGCACCAAGGGCTTCGACGACGCGCTCAAGAGCTATCCGAACATCGAGAAGGTCGCCCGGCAGGCGGCCGAGTTCACCGTCGAGTCGGGCCAGTCGAAGATGTCCCAACTGCTGCGTGCGCAGCAGCGGTTCGACGCCCTGTGGAACCACGACGACGACCAGGGCGTGGGCGCGCTGCGGGCCATCGAGCAGGCCGGACGCGACGAGTTCCTGATGGTCGGCGGCGCCGGCTCGAAGCGTGTCATGCAGGCCATCAAGAAGGACGACAGCGTCGTCAAGGCCACCGTGCTCTACCCGCCGACCATGGCCGCCTCCGCCATCGATCTGGCCCGCGCCCTCGGCCAGGGCAAGGGCATCGGCGGCATGGCCGAGTTCGAGATCCCCGCCTCCCTCACCCTGTACTCCGCCGTCGTCTCCAAGGAGAACGTCGACCAGTACCTCCCCATCGGCTTCACCTGACGGGCCCGCGCCGCCGTCCGGCCGTCCGTCACCACCGGCCGGCGGCCGCGAGCCGCCCCCACCGTCCCGGCCCGCGGGGACCGCACACACCGGCACACGCACCGGCAGGTGCGCACCGGCACACGCTGCCGCCCCGCCCGGCCACGCACCGGGGTCCCGAAGACCCGGGAACCCGGCGAGATCCCGACAGGGAGGATCCATGTCGAACGACGACAGCACCGCGCCCGCCACCGCCGCCCGCCTGGGCGTGGGCATGGTCGGCTACGCCTTCATGGGCAAGGCGCACTCCCAGGGCTGGCGCACCGTCGGGCGCGTCTTCGACCTGCCCGTGCGGCCGGTGATGTCCGCCGTGTGCGGCCGCGACCCCGGCGCCGTGCGCGCCGCGGCCGGCCGGCTGGGCTGGGCAGCCGCCGAGACCGACTGGCGCGCGCTGCTGGCCCGCGACGACGTGCACCTCGTCGACGTGTGCACACCGGGCGACAGCCACGCCGAGATCGCCGTGGCCGCCCTGGAGGCGGGCAAGCACGTGCTGTGCGAGAAGCCGCTGGCCAACACCGTCGCCGAGGCCGAGGCGATGGCGGCGGCGGCGCACGCCGCCCGGGCCCGCGGCCAGGTCGCCATGGTCGGCTTCAACTACCGCCGCACGCCCGCGCTCGCGCTGGCCCGCGCCATGATCGCCGCCGGCCGTGCCGGGACGGTGCGGCATGTGCGGGTCCAGTACCTCCAGGACTGGCTGGTCGACCCCGAGCACCCGCTGGAGTGGCGGCTGCGCCGCGAACTGGCCGGCTCCGGCGCGCTCGGCGACCTGGGCGCGCACGCCGTCGACCTCGCCCAGCACCTCACCGGCTCGCTGCTGACGGCCGTCTCCGCGCAGACCGAGACCTTCGTACGGGAACGCCCGCTGTCCGGCGGCGGCACGGGCCCCGTGACGGTGGACGACGCCGCCGTCTTCACCGGCCGGCTGGACTCCGGCGCGCTGGCCTCCTTCGAGGTCACCCGGGTCGCCGCCGGACGGAAGAACGCGCTGCGCATCGAGGTCAACGGCACCCTCGGCACCCTCGCCTTCGACCTGGAGCGCCTCAACGAGCTGGAGTTCCACGACCACGCCCAGCCCGGCTCCGAGGCCGGGTTCCGGCGCATCCTCGCCACCGAGCACGACCACCCCTATCTGGAGGGCTGGTGGCCGCCCGGCCACGGCCTCGGCTACGAGCACACCTTCACCCACCAGGCCCGCGATCTGCTGCACGCCGTCGCGGACGGCACCCAGCCGCTGCCGTCCTTCGACGACGGGCTCCAGGTGCAGCGGGTACTGGCCGCGGTGGAGGAGAGCGCGGCCGGCAACTGCGTGCTCACGCCCGTCGCCGCTCCCGCACCCACGTCCTAGGAGGTCACCGTGGCACGGAAGTTCACCCTGTTCACCGGCCAGTGGGCCGACCTGCCCCTGGAGGAGGTCTGCCGGCTCGCCGCCGACTTCGGCTACGACGGGCTCGAACTGGCCTGCTGGGGCGACCACTTCGAGGTCGACCGGGCGCTGAACGAACCCGGGTACGTCGACGGGCGGCGGCAGCTGCTGCACAAGTACGGCCTGGAGTGCTGGGCCGTCTCCAACCACCTCACCGGCCAGGCCGTGTGCGACCACCCGATCGACGAGCGGCACCGCGCGATCGTCGCGCCGCGCATCTGGGGCGACGGCGACCCCGAGGGCGTCCGGCAGCGGGCGGCGGCCGAGATGAAGGACACGGCGCGGGCCGCCGCGGCGCTCGGTGTCCGGACGGTCGTCGGCTTCACCGGCTCGTCCATCTGGCACCTGGTGGCGATGTTCCCGCCCACCCCCGCGGACATGGTCGAGCGCGGCTACCAGGACTTCGCCGAGCGCTGGAACCCCATCCTGGACGTCTTCGACGCGGAGGGCGTCCGCTTCGCGCACGAGGTGCACCCCAGCGAGATCGCCTACGACTACTGGACGACGCAGCGCGCCCTGGAGGCCGTCGGCCACCGGCCCGCCTTCGGGCTGAACTTCGACCCCAGCCACTTCGTGTGGCAGGACCTCGACCCGGCCGGGTTCCTCTACGACTACCGGGACCGCATCTACCACGTGGACTGCAAGGAGGCCCGTAAACGGCTGGACGGCCGCAACGGGCGGCTCGGCTCGCACCTGCCGTGGGGCGACCCGCGGCGCGGCTGGGACTTCGTCTCGGCGGGGCACGGCGACGTCGCCTGGGAGGACGTCTTCCGGATGCTGCGCGCCATCGGCTACGAGGGCCCCGTCTCCGTCGAGTGGGAGGACGCCGGGATGGACCGGCTCACCGGCGCCCCCGAGGCGCTGGCCAGGCTGCGGGCGTTCGACCACGAGCCGCCGGCCGCCTCGTTCGACGCGGCCTTCGGCAACTGAGGCCGCGCGCGGTCCCGCACGACGGGAGCCGCGCGGCGCGGTGTCCGGCGGCCGGAGCCACCCTGTGCGGGCTTCCGGCGGCCGGACCGGGCGGTCCGCGCCACCACGGGCCGCCCCCTGCCCGGCCGGGCCCCCGCCTCCGCTCCGGGGGCCCGGTCCGCGGCACGCTTTGTCCTGCCCGAGGACAAATCCAACTTCCCCTGTGTCAAAGGGGTTTCCGCACCGGACAAACCCGGCTACGGTCCTTGAAGCGTCATCCACACAGCGGTCACCGGCACGACGGCGCGACCGCATCCGAGGCACCCGAGCCTCCCCCTCCACAGGGCTCGGACGGGGACCACCCCCGCGACCGGCGCGACGGCGCGCGCCTGTGAAGCACACGGCACGACGGCACCCCCATGTACACACCCGTCACCCACCGTTACCTTCCAGGAGGAGACGCGTGCACAGGACATCCCGCAGGACCCGCAGCCCGCGCAGACAGCGGCGCTCCCGGCTGACGGCCTTCGCGACCGCGCTGCTCGTCGGCGCCGCGACCGCCGTCGGCGTCCCCCTCTCCCAGGCGGCCGGGCCCGACCCCGCCGCGAAGGCACCGGCGGCGGAGGACTTCCAGCAGGTCACCCTCGCCAAGGGCGTCGCCGAGACGGGCGAGCCCATGACGATGGCCGTCCTGCCGGACCGCTCCGTCCTGCACACCGCCCGCGAGGGCACCCTGCGGCTCACCGACGCCGACGGGGACACCAAGGTGGCCGGCGAACTGGACGTCTACAACCATGACGAAGAGGGCCTCCAGGGCGTCGGCGTCGACCCGGGCTTCGAGCAGAACCGCTTCGTCTACCTGTACTACGCGCCGCCCATGGACACCCCCGAGGGCGACGCACCCGACACCGGAACCGCCGAGGACTTCGCGAAGTTCGACGGCGTCAACCGCCTCTCCCGCTTCGTCCTGAAGGAGGACGGCACCCTCGACGAGGGCAGCGAGAAGAAGATCCTCGACGTTCCCGCCAGCCGCGGCACCTGCTGCCACGTCGGCGGCGACATCGCCTTCGACTCGAAGGGCAACCTGCTGCTGTCCACCGGGGACGACTCCAACCCCTTCCAGTCGGACGGCTTCACGCCCATCGACGAACGCCCGGACCGCAACCCGGCCTTCGACGCCCGGCGCTCCGCGGGCAACACCAACGACCTGCGCGGAAAGATCCTGCGCATCAAGGTCCAGGAGGACGGCGGCTACACCGTCCCCGAGGGCAACCTGTTCGCGCCCGGCACCGAGAAGACCCGGCCCGAGATCTACGCCATGGGCTTCCGCAACCCCTTCCGGATGACCGTCGACAAGAAGACCGACACCGTCTACGTCGGCGACTACGGGCCGGACGCCGGCGCCGCCGACCCGGACCGGGGCCCCGCCGGGCAGGTCGAGTTCAACCGCGTCACCGAGGCCGGGAACTTCGGCTGGCCCTACTGCACCGGCGACAACGACGCCTACACCGACTACGACTTCGCCACCGGCACCCCCGGCGAGAGCTTCGACTGCGCCGCGCCGAAGAACACCTCGCGGCACAACACCGGCCTCACCGACCTGCCGCCCGCACAGGCCGCCTGGATCCCCTACGACGGCGCCTCCGTCCCCGAGTTCGGTGACGGCTCCGAATCCCCCATGGGCGGGCCCGTCTACCGCTACGACGAGAACCTCGACTCCGATGTGAAGTTCCCCGAGAGCTACGACGGCGACTTCTTCGCCGGCGAGTTCGGGCGCAAGTGGATCAAGCGGATCGAGCAGACGGCGGACGGCTCCGTCGAGAAGATCAACGACTTCCCGTGGTCCGGCACCCAGGTCATGGACATGGACTTCGGCCCGGACGGCGCTCTGTACGTCCTCGACTACGGCACCGGCTACTTCGCGGGCGACGAGAACTCCGCGCTCTACCGCATCGAGAACGCCACCGACGGACACAGCCCCGTCGCCCAGGCCAAGAGCGACACCACCAGCGGCCAGGCCCCGCTGGAGGTCGCGTTCTCCTCGGAGGGCACCACCGACGCCGACGGCGACGAACTGAAGCTCACCTGGGACTTCGGCGACGGCGCCACCTCCGACGAGGCCGACCCCACCCACACCTACGAGGAGAACGGCACCTACACCGCCACCCTCACCGCCGAGGACCCCGGCGGCCGCACCGGCACCGCCAGCGTGCACCTCACCGTCGGCAACACCGCACCCACCGTCGAACTCAAGCTGCCCGCCGACGGACAGCCCTTCACGTTCGGCGACGAGGTGCCCTTCGAGGTGCAGGTGACCGACCCCGAGGACCCGCAGATCGACTGCTCCAAGGTCGAGGTGACCTACATCCTCGGACACGACAGCCACGGCCACCCCATGACCTCCGCCAAGGGCTGCGAAGGCACCATCAAGACCCAGGCCGACGGTGAACACGACCCCAACGCCGACATCTTCGGCGTCTTCGACGCCACCTACACCGACGGCGGCGCCGCCGGCCAGCCCCCGCTCACCGGCAAGGACGAGAGCATCCTCCAGCCCAGGCACCGCCAGGCCGAGCACTTCACCACCTCCGCCGACGGCGTCACCACCGGCGACGTCGCCGGAGCCGAGGGAGGCAAGGCCGTCACCGGCGCGCAGAACGGCCAGTGGATCGCCTTCGAGCCCTACGTCTCCAGCGGGCTGACCAAGGCCACCGCCCGGGTCAAGGCAGCGGCCGAAGGCGCCGTCGAGATCCGCGCCGGCGCCCCCGACGGTCCCGTGCTCGGCACCGCGCAGGTCACCCCCGGCGACGACTGGGCCGAGGTGAGCACCGACCTGGAGGCCGGACCCGCCGACGCCTCCGCCCTCTACCTCACCTTCACCGGCGGCGACGGAGCCCTGTTCGACCTCGACAGCTTCACCGTCACCACGGCATGAGGAGGCGCGCCACGATGAGAACCCGCCTGGCCGTGACCGCCGCGGCCCTCCTGCTGGGCAGCTTCGCCCTGCCCAGCCAGGCGGCGGAGCCCCCGCAGGACGACCCCGAGGACGCCAAGGTCCTCGTCTTCTCCAAGACGGCCGGCTTCCGCCACGACTCCATCCCCGACGGCATCGCCGCCGTCCGGCAACTCGGCAGCGAGCACGGCTTCACCGTGGACGCCACGGAGGACGCCACGGCCTTCACCCCGCAGAACCTCGCGGGCTACGACGCCGTCGTCTTCCTCTCCACCACCGGCGACGTGCTCGACGACACCCAACAGGCCGCCTTCGAGGGGTACATCGCCGACGGCGGCGGCTATGCCGGGGTGCACGCCGCCGCCGACACCGAGTACGACTGGCCCTGGTACGAGGGGCTCGCCGGCGCCTGGTTCGACTCGCACCCCGCGATCCAGTCCGCCACCGTCCACGTCGAGGACCGTGCCCACCCGGCCACCGGCCACCTCCCCACCGAGTGGCAGCGCACCGACGAGTGGTACAACTACCGCTCCAGCCCACGCCAGGACGCCCGCGTCCTCGCCACCCTCGACGAGGGCTCCTACACCGGCGGGAACATGGGCGAGGACCACCCCATCGCCTGGTGCAAGCGCTACGAGGGAGGCCGCGCCTTCTACACCGGCGGCGGCCACACCAAGGAGTCGTTCACCGACGACGCCTTCCGCCGCCACCTCCTCGGCGGCATCCGCTACGCGGCCGGCCTCCAACAGGCCGACTGCCGCCCGGAGAACGGCTACACCCCCCTCTACGACGGCCACGGCCTCGACGGCTGGAGCCAGGCAGGACCCGGCGGCTTCGAGGAGAGCGAGGACGGCACCCTCACCAGCCGCGGCGGGATGGGCCTGCTGTGGTACTCCCAGAGAACGTTCGGCTCCTACTCGCTCAAGGCCGACTGGAAGATGACGGGCGACGACAACTCCGGCATCTTCCTGGGCTTCCCACCCTCCGACGATCCCAACTCGGCCGTGGACAACGGCTACGAGGTCCAGATCGACGCCACCGACGTCGACGAGAAGACCACCGGCTCCGTCTACGGCTTCCAGTCCGCCGACCTCGCCGCCCGCGACGCCGCACTCAACCCGCCGGGCGAGTGGAACACCTACGAACTCCGCGTGGAGGGCGAGCGGCTCCGCGTCTACCTCAACGGCACTCTCATCAACGACTTCACCAACACCGACCCTGCCCGCAGCCTCACCGACGGCCACATCGGCCTCCAGAACCACGGGGACGGCGACGAGGTCGCCTTCCGCAACGTCCGCATCAAGGAACTGGGCGCGGGGTGAACACCCCCTGCCCACCAGCCCCCTGCCGGGCCGCAGCCCTGCGCGGCCCGGCAGGGCCCCCGTGTGCGCCGGGCCCGAGGGGGGCCGGGCACACACGGCACACCGGGCGGCGGGCCCCGACCGCCGAACGGAACCCGCCGCCCGGCCAGGCCCCGCCCGTCTTCCCTTCTGCCCCAGTGGCCCCAACCCATCGCCAACAGGCGCGATATGAGCAACCAGGGCGCCACGGGGCGGGGGTCTCCTAGAGGGGGCGGAGCCCCCTGTAGCGGGGGGCTGTCGGGGGGCAGAGCCCCCTGACGCCCGGCCGGCGAGGCCAACGGGGAAAGGGGCGAAGCCCCAT
>NZ_BJMM01000035.1 GCF_006539165.1 Streptomyces cacaoi
AGGAGACCCCCGCTCCCTGGTGCCCGGGTGCGCTTGTCGTGCCTCTTGTACTTGTGTTCCGTTTCGGAGTGGAACGGAATAGGGTGCCGCCATGTCTTCGGGTGGGGTGGGGCGGCCGCGGGATCCGCGGATCGATGAGGCCGTGCGGCGGGCCGCGCTGGAGGTTCTCGACGAGTGCGGCTACGGCGGGCTCACGATGGAGGGCGTCGCCGGGCGGGCCGGCACCAGCAAGCCCGCGCTGCGGCGGCGGTGGCCCTCGCGTCGTCATCTCGTCGTCGACGCCCTGGCGCGGACGGTCGGGACGGCGCCGACGCCCGACACCGGCTGCACCCACTGCGATCTGATCCGCGGGATCGAGACCCTCAGCGAGGCGTTCACCACGACTGTCGGCCGCCGTGCGCTGCCCGCGCTCGTCGCCGATCTCGCCCAGGACCCCGAGCTGGAGCGGGAGTTCCAGGAGAGCTTCTTCCGGCCGCGCCGCGCCAGCACGGCCGAGGCGCTGCGCCGGGGCATCGAGCGGGGCGACATCCGGCCGGACACCGATGTCGATCTGCTGCTCGACATGCTGGCCTCGACGACGTACTACCGCGTGCTGTTCGGGCACCGGCCGATCACGCCGGGGCTCGCGGAGTCGGTCGTCATGATGCTCATGTCCGGCGTCGGCTCCCCGGGCTGGCGCACCCGGCACACCGCCTCCGGGCTGCTGTGAAGGTACTCAGGAGTGTTGTTGTGACGCCCTCCCCCTCCCAGCACAAGGGGGCGAATCGTCAGCGCCGCCAAAGCACCTTTGCCCGCCGCTCACTTCCATACCCAAGACCGTGACGGTAAATCTCAGCCACCCAGTAGCGCCCGTCCTTCCCGCGAGCAAAAACGCCCGACTCGACCAGAAAATCCGCGTTCTCCACGGTGAGCCCTACCTCTTCGAGCTCAAACGGAACAGTGACCGGGTGTCGCACCTGCTGCAATTTTTCGAGAAGATCACCGACTTCCTGATTTTCATCCTGGATTGCGTCGATCTTATTCCTACTGCACTCCTTCAGGGCTTTCCTCATCGCACTCGGCACGAGAACCCGATCATCCCAACTTGTCTGAGGCACAGAGAGGGAAGCCGCCTCGGAAAGGAAAACTACAACGTCGCGCGCCTGCACTTGATCTCGGAAGTCCCCCAAAGCGGCAGGTACCCACAAATGGCACCGAGCCTCCTTGGACTTTTCCGTCCCCATCTTCCATCCCCAAAGAATTTTGAGCCAGTCAACCAATTGCTCCGGATTGAGTTCTGTAATCTCCCTGGCAGGAGGTGACGTGGGCAGAGCCTCCGCGCGTGCTGCAACCCAGAGCGCCAGCCGCAGAGCTTCATCCTTGTTCCACCGAAGCGCGTACGGGTCGTAGCGGTGCAACAATTGCCCGCTGTTCTGCTGAACAGCTCGTTTCACCAAATCTTGCCGCACAAAGATGACGAGCCCCAAAGGCCGCCCCCGTAGTGAACGCAACCAACCGAGCACGTCGGTCAGGAGCACACGGAGAGCGGTTCTTTTGACTTCGCTGTCAAGCGTCTGCAGCAAGTCTTCCAGGCCATCGATCACAAAGACAGCGCGAGCGCGCCTGCCGAGTTCGGCAAGCACCTCTTCTGCATTGCCGCCTTCTGCCGAGATCCTCAAGCCAGCCGCCTCCGCCAGACATTCCAGCCAAAGGTTCCGCCAGGAGATCTCGTCCGTTCCGGCGACCCGAGAAAGGGCGACCTGCAGCTTGCCCCTCAACTCCTGGGCAGACGCCGCAGCTTCACGCCCGTTGCCATACTCCCCCGCAAAATCATCCCGCAAATCCTGCGTCGTAAGGTCGGCGTATTCTAGGTTTCCGGACTCAAGCACAGGCACAATGGGAACATTCCCCATAACACCCGACACCTGAGACTGCTCCGCGAACCTGTCCCAAGTACGCGCCGCACATGCCTTGGCATAGAGGAAAGTCTTTCCAGCGCCCTTGGCTCCCACGACCAAAGACAGGGGAGGTTCGGTTCGGTGGTCACTGAGTAGGCGTCGAAGCGGATCTGTAACCAGGAAGCCGCTGGCGGACGACAGCCCTTGGCGCTCGGCGTAGATGAGGCCTTTGGCGACCTCTGCGAGGCGCTCTCGCAACTCAGTGTAAGAAACCGCTGTAGGCTCTGCTACATCGGGAACCTCTACAGAAGCGATTGTAGGCGGCATGATCGGGTCCAGGACTTCCGCCACGTCACATTTCGTCAAGACCCGGAGAACGGAATCCCACGCGGACGGTAGCGCCAGGAGATCCTCACGGAATTTACTATACACTGGCTGCGCAAGCAGGCCGGTATCGACTCCGTACGTACCGCTCTCTCCCGCCTCCTCTTCGGAATCCGAATGACTTTCATTGTCGGCGGCCAGCATCGCCATTAGTGCTGCACTCAAATCACTTTCCGCACGGGCAATTTGAGACTCGTGGACCTCCTCCCGATACTGCGTAATGATGACGGAGCTGGCCGGGTCGATCGACTGGAGCGTCGGAGCCCGGTGCCCCAATTGGCGCATCATTTTTTCGGTACCTGCGACAGACTGATGACTCAGTGTGGTGACAAAAATCCGCTGAACTCGCGGATCCAGAAGTACGGGCGCTGCAAGCTCCGTCGCTCCGGCCCGGAGGTCAATTACCACAGTGCCGGCGCCCACTCGCGATGCGAGCGCTGCAATAGCTTCGGTGAGAAAGTAAGGTGAGCGCACAGACGACAGCAGGTCCGCAGGTTCAATGCGTGGCGGGCTCAGGGAACGACGCCGACTGGCTGGGACAATTGTAATTGATCCACCATCCGGGTAATGTCCAGCCTGCTGGTTGGGCAAATAAGCGGCGGCGACTTCGACCGCGGACGACCAGTCCCCTTCGTCCGCTCCTTGCAGGAGTGCCAAAAAATCCTCATACGAGAAGTCGAACTGCCCGCCCTGCGCCTGATGCATCCAACTGATACCAGGCGCTTCCAGATCGGCATCGATCAGGAGTACCTGATCACCCCTTCTGGCCGCGGCATCAGCCATAGCAACAGCGTGCACCGTCCGCCCCACTCCTCCCTTGAAAGAGTGAAAGGCAAGCATTTGCACATCCGCAGGATAACTGGATTGTTCCGGCCGAGGAAGTGGGTCGCTCAGCGCAGCAGTGATCTGTTTTTCGCGAAGCCTAGGAAGGCGAGTGGGGTACTGCGGCCGACCTTCCATGTAATCCAGGGAAACAGGCAGCCCAGTGAACCCCTTATCCCTCGGGGAATCCAAAGCAAGTTCCAGCAGCCCTTCCCGCGCCTCCACCGACCCGGGGCCAAACACTTCATCAAGCCATGACCGTACATGCTGCCAGGAGGTGTTCTTAGCCACGGTCAATTGGAGTCCATCCCACCACCCATCAGCAGCAAGAAGCCAGGCTGGCCAGGCATCGGAAGCCGCCAGATCGGCCAAGTGCTCATCCACATCGACCCATGTGAACAAATGCTCTGGAGGCGCGAGTTCCCGGCCCAGAGTCCCTTCGATTGCCATTCTGCGCTCCTCAGAAGTCCTGTTCGCACCACGTCATCAAGGCACACAGAGCAGCGTGCGCCTCCTTTTCGTCCTCTTCCCGAAGTGTGGCGCCATACCGCCATGCCTCGTGCAGCTGCGCGATACCCACCGTCCCGGATCCGTGCCGTAGGCGACAGCTTCCAAGGTTCCTGAGCCGAACGCTCAAATGCCCCGGCACCATGAGCTCCTTGGCCAGAGACCTCAGGTCGTGCGTGCGGTCAAGTTGCCCAGTGTCTCGCTTGCCGCGTCGCCTGAGCGCACATTCCTTGAGCGCACACTCCACTGCGTAGAACAACAGTAGGCATGACACGCTACGGTGTCCTCTGGTCTCTTCCCGGCGCGCGGCCTCCTGCAGCCTGTCCCGGCTGGCACGTAATGCCTTGAGCCCCACTTCAACCGCCATAGCAGCATGTTGGCAGCTTCGCTCGCACGTCGTGCCGTTTTCGGCCGGTCGGCCGATGACCGACGCTCAATGTGCTTACTACCGCGTCCGCTCCCGCCGCTCCTCACGGGCGCGGCGCAGGCGGTTGACCGTGACCGGGTCGGTGCGGGCGGCGCGCGGGTCGTCCAGGAGGGCGTTGAGGAGCTGGTAGTAGCGGACGGGGGACATGCCGAGACGTTCCCTTATCGCGCGCTCCTTCGCGCCGGCCGAGGGCCAGCCGCGCGCGGCGAAGGCGAGGACGGCGCGGTCCGTCTCGCTCAGCCCGGTGGGGGCCGCCTCCCGCGCCTCGCCGGTGTCCTCGTGCTCGCCGCTCATGCCTCCACGCTACCCACGGCCGCCGACGGGCGCGTCCCCGCCCGTCGGCGGCCGTGGTCGCGTCAGCCTGCCGCGGGGGTGGACTTCTCCTCGGTCTCGGCCTTGCGCTGGATGGTGCCGAGGACGGTGGCGGGGTTGCCGTTGCGGGTGACGGCGCGGCCGATGGTGCGCTTGATCTCGGCGCTGGTGCCGGCCCAGGAGACCTTGCCCGCGGGGTAGAACTGGGCGCTGTCGAGCTGGTCGAGGAACGGCCACAGCTGCCGGTGCTTCTCGTCCTTGCGCATGCGCTTGGTCGCGGAGCTGGTCACCGGCATGAGGTCGTAGCGCGCGGCGAAGGCGTAGTGGTTGTTCTCGCGGTAGACGAAGTCGAGGAACTTCCCGGCCTCCTTGCGGTGGCCGCCCGCGCGGAAGGCCATCATCCAGTCGGCCACGCCCAGGTTGGCGTCGGAGACGCCGTCGCGGCCGGGGAGTTCGCCGGTGCCGTAGCGGATCCGGCCGCGCCGTGCCTGCTGCATCAGCGTGGGGTGGCCGTGCAGCATGCCGCACTCACCCTTGCTGAAGGCGTCGAACGCCTGCTGCCTGTCGGTGTTCCGGGGGTCGGTGCCGGTGAGGCCGGGCTTGACGAGGTGGTCGCGGATCCAGGTGAAGGTCTCGACGTTCTCGTCGGAGTCGATGATGTAGTTGCCGACGGTGTCGACGTAGTTCCCGCCGCCCTCCAACATCCACATCATGGTCTCGGCGGGGGCCTCCTCGGGGCCCAGCGGCAGGCCGAACGGCATCCGCACCCCGGCCTTCTTCAGGGCGCGGGCGGCGGAGGCGACCTCCTTCCAGCTGCGCGGCGGGGAGTCCGGGTCCAGCTCGGCCTTCTCGAAGAGGTCCTTGTTGTAGAAGAGCAGCCGGGTACTGGAGACGAACGGCAGCCCGTATTGCACGCGCTGCACCTCGCCGGCCTCGGCCAGGCCGGGCAGGAAGTCGGCCTGCACGGGGATCGTGAGCAGTTCGTTGACCTTGTAGAGCTTCCCGGAGGCCGCGTAGTCGGCATAGGCGCCGATCTGGGCGATGTCCGGCTCGTTGCCGGCCTTCACCATGTCGGCGACCTTCTTGTCGACCGTGTTCCAGCTGTACACGGAGACGTCGACGGAGATTCCCGGGTTCTTCCTGGTGAACTCCCGGGCCAGTTCGTCCCAGAACTTCTGGGAGCTGTTGTCGCCGCCGGGGTCCCCGTAGTCGGCGGCGACCATCTTCAGCGTCACGTCCCCACCCGAGCCGCTGCCGCATCCGGACAGCGCCGACATCCCTGCCGCTCCCGCCATCCCGGAGGCGGCCATGCCCAGAAAGCGCCGTCGTTCCATCATTTTTCGTACCCCTCAGAACTGATGCGGACCACCGCGCGGCCCCCCGCCCGAGGCCCCGCCCCTCCCTTTCCGGGCGGGAGTCTCCTCCTGGCGTTCTCCAAGGTCTACACCAGACGTCCGGAAGACCCGGAACCGGCCAGTCCTCTTCCGGTACACAAAGCGGGCCGGGCCCGGACAAAACCGCTCTCCGCGCGTAGACATCCCCGCCCCGGTCTCCGACGATCCTTGAAGTGGACTAGACCTATTCTGGCCTCTCGCGGGAGACTGGCCCGGTGAACAACCCTGACGAGCCCACGGCCCCCCGGCCCGACAGCGCCGGCACCCCCCTCGCCGGGTCCGCCCCGGCCGACGACGCGGACAGCCCGGCCGGGACCCGCTACGTCATCGCCCTCGACGTCGGGGGCACCGGCATGAAGGCCGCACTCATCGGCCCCGGCAACGAACTGCTGCACGAGACCCGGCGCCCGACCGGGCGCGAACAGGGCACCGACGCCGTCGTGGAGAACATCCTCGGCTTCGCCGACGATCTGCGCGCCCTCGGCCTGAGCCGCTACGGGAGAGAGCCCTCGGCCGCCGGCGTCGCCGTGCCCGGCGTCATCGACGACGCACACGGCATCGCCGTCTTCTCCGCCAACCTCGGCTGGCGCGACCTGCCGCTGCGGGCGCTGCTGCGCGAACGCCTCGGCCGCGGACGGCCTCAGGGCGCGCCGCCGCTGCCGGTCGCCCTCGGGCACGACGTGCGCACCGGCGGACTGGCCGAGGGCCGCATCGGCGCGGGCGAGGGCGTCGACCGCTATCTGTTCGTCCCATTGGGCACCGGTATCGCGGGCGCGATCGGCATCGGCTCCGCCGTCGAACCGGGCGCGCACGGCAGCGCCGGGGAGATCGGCCACATCGTCGTCCGGCCGGACGGGCCCCCGTGCGGCTGCGGTCAGCGCGGCTGTCTGGAGCGGCTGGCCTCGGCGTCCGCCGTCGGCGCCGCCTGGGCCGCGGCCTGCGGCGACCCGCAGGCGACGGCGGCCGACGCGGCCAAGGCCGTGGAGTCCGGCGACCCGCGGGCGCGCGCCGTCTGGCTGGACGCCGTCGACGCGCTCGCCACCGGCCTGGTCACCGGGCTCACGCTGCTCGACCCCCGCACACTGATCATCGGCGGCGGTCTCGCCGAGGCGGGCGACACCCTCTTCGTTCCGCTCCGGGAGGCGGTACGCGAAAAGGTCACTTTCCAGCCACTCCCGACAATCGTTCCTGCGGCTCTCGGGGATGCCGCAGGCTGCCTGGGCGCGGGTCTTCTCGCCTGGGATCTTCTCTCCGCGGAGGTTGCGAGCCGATGAGCAAACGAACGGTGCTGACCGGTGCCCGGGTGGTGCGGCCCGACGGGGTGCACGAGGGCGGCCGGCTGACGATCGAGGACCGCAGGATCGTGCAGGACGCCCGCGAGGAGCCGGGCACCCTCGATCTGACGGGCCACTGGATCGTCCCCGGCTTCGTCGACATGCACGTGCACGGCGGCGGCGGTGCCTCGTTCTCCGCCGGGACCGCCGAGGAGGCGCTCACCGCCGCCGAGACCCACCGGCGGCACGGCACCACCACGATGGTCGCCTCCACCGTCACCGGCGATCTGGACGACCTGGCCCGGCAGGCCGCGGTCCTGGGCGAACTGAGCGAGCAGGGCGAGCTGGCGGGCGTCCACTTCGAGGGCCCGTTCATCTCCTGCCAACGGCGCGGCGCGCACGACGAGTCGCTGCTGCGCGACCCCGACCCGGCCGATGTCCGCAAGCTGCTGGACGCGGCACGCGGCCAGGCCCGGATGGTGACGCTCGCGCCCGAGCGCCCCGGCGGGCTGGAGTCGGTACGGCTGCTCGCCGACAACGGCGTCATCGCCGCCGTCGGGCACACCGACACCGACTACGCGGGCACCCGTGAGGCCGTCGAGGCCGGGGCCACCGTCGCCACCCACCTGTTCAACGCCATGCCGCCGCTCGGCCACCGCGAGCCGGGGCCGGTCGTCGCGCTCCTGGAGGACGAGCGGGTCACCGTCGAACTCATCAACGACGGCACCCATCTGCACCCGGCGGCCCTCCAACTCGCCTACCGCAGCGCCGGACCGGAGCGGGTCGCGTTCATCACCGACGCCATGGGCGCGGCCGGCATGAGCGACGGCCGCTACCCGCTCGGCCCGATGGAGGTCGAGGTGCGCGACGGCGTGGCCCGGCTGGTGGAGAACGGCTCCATCGCCGGTTCGACGCTCACCCTGGACAAGGCGTTCCGCCGCGCGGTCACGGTCGACGGCATCGCGGTGCCCGACGCCGTCCGTGCGCTGTCCACCACCCCGGCCCGGCTGCTGGGCGTCGACGAGCGGACGGGTTCGCTGGAGCCGGGCAAGGACGCCGATCTGGTCGTCCTGGACGAGGAGTTCGGCCTCGCCGGCGTCATGCGGCACGGCTCCTGGGTGGTACCGCCCACGGCGGCGGCCTGACCTGGAGGTCCTGTCCTGATACGGGGGTCGCCCGGTGCGCCGTCGAATGGCATGATCGCTCCGCGTCGTCCGCAAGGAAAACGGGAGTTGGCCATGGTGGCGAAGTCCGGTGAGGGGTGAGTCGATGATTCTGACCGTCACGCTCAATGCCGCCCTCGACCTGACCTACCGCGTCCCCCGGCTCACCCCGCACGCGTCGCACCGCGTGCGGGACGTGAGCGAACGGCCCGGCGGCAAGGGGCTGAACGTCGCACGTGTGCTGGCGGCGCTCGGCCACCGCACCACCGTCACGGGCTTCGCCGGCGGCGACACCGGCCGGCAGCTGCGCGCACTCCTCGCCGGGGCCGCCGCCCCGGCGGGGGACGCGGAGGGGACGACGGAGCCGGAGCCGGGCCGGGTGACGGACGCGCTGGTGACGACGGCGGGGGCCACCCGCCGCACCGTCGGCGTCGTCGACGAGCACACCGGCGACACGACACAGCTGAACGAGCCAGGACCGCACATCGCCCCGGAGGAGTGGCAGGCCTTTCTGCGCACCTACACCGGGCTGCTGCGGCAAGGTACCGAGGCCGTCGCGCTGTGCGGCAGCCTGCCGCCCGGGCTGCCGGTGGGCGCGTACGCGACCCTCGTCAAGGAGGCCCGCACGGCCGGGGTCCCGGTGCTGCTGGACACCAGCGGCGAGCCGCTGCGCCGCGGGCTCGCGGCCCGTCCGGACCTGGTCAAGCCCAACGCCGAGGAACTGGCCGGGGTGACCGGCACCACCGAGCCGCTGCGCGCCGCCCGCGCGGCCCGGCGCCGGGGCGCACGCGCGGTCGTCGCCTCGCTCGGCTCCGACGGCATGCTGCTGGTCACGGCGGACGGCGCCTGGCGCGCGGCGGTACCGCAGCGGCTGGCGGGAAATCCCACGGGCGCCGGTGACTCGGCCGTCGCCGGGCTGCTCTCCGGCCTCGTCGAGGGGCTGCCCTGGCCGGACCGGCTCGCCCGCGCCGTCGCCCTCTCGGCGGCCACCGTCCTGGCGCCCGCGGCGGGCGAGTTCGACGCCGCCGCCTACGCGCGCCTCCTGCCGTCCGTCCCCGTCGAACAGACCGGTACGGGCTGACAGAACCGACAGGACCGGCAGAACCGGCAGGGCCGACAAGGCCGACGGGGCCGGGTGCCGCCGAGCGTTCCGGTGGGCGGCCTGCGCGCGGCGGGCCGCCCGGGAGGCGTCAGCCGCCCCAGCCCTTTTTCAGCCAGACCTGATCGAGGTTGGCCTCGCACGAGTTGCCGTCCTCGCAGGAGATCTTGATGGCGTTCCGGCCCTTCTTGAGGGTGACGTTGGCCCAGGTCTTCGACCAGCCCTTGGCCCAGTCGCCCTCCTTGGCCCCGGACCAGTTCTTCATCCGCAGCGGCCGGTTCTGCTTCTCGCCGTTCACCGTCAGCGTGGCGTCCGCGTCCTTGCCGGGCACCCCGTAGCGCAGATACAGGCTGTACTGGCCCGGCGGGACGTCCTTCAGCTCCCAGGTCGCCGAGGCGCCCGGCTTGTTGAAGCCCGCCACATAAGTACCGCCACGGGACTGGGCGTTGGGCACGTCCTTCGCCGGCGCCGCGCCACCCGCGAGAGTGAGGCTGGCGGCGTCCTCCTTGGGCATCTGCGCCGGCTTGTCCTTCTTGTCGTCCTTCTCGTCCCCGGCCGGCCGGTCGTCCGTGTCGTTCTCCTGCGGCTTCCCGGCGTCCTCGGAACTGCCCGCCTGCGGCGTGCTCTTGCTGTCGTCCTTGTTGAAGACGATCGCCGCACCGATCCCGGCCACCACGGCGGCGACCACGGCTATGGCACCCACCAGCAGTCCGGTGCGGTTGCGTCCGCCCCGGCCGCCGCCCGCCGGTCCGCCGGCCTGCTGACGGCGGGCCGCGGCGCGCCCGCCCGGCATCGTCTCCGGCGCGGCGTAGTGCGGGCTCGGCTGCCCGGCCGGCGGCGCCGGCTGCTGCTGTTGCTGCTGCTGCGGGTAGCCGTAGCCGTACTGCCGCTCGCCGACCGCCCGCACCTGGTTGTACGAGCGACGGGGGACGCCGGGCTGCTGGGGCGCCGCACCGGCGGCGGAGGACTGCGCGCCACCCTCCTGCCGGTAGAGATAGGCGAACGGGTCGTCCTCGCCCTCCTGGGCCTGCGACCGGGAGGCATCCCCGGGCACGTTGCCCGCGCCGTTGTTCTCGGCGGTCATCCCCTTCACTCCCTACTGCGTCAGGTATCCGGGCGAGCCTACCTCTCCCGGGCGAACGGCAGTCTTCGGTCGCGGAGCGATCATTCCGCGCCCTCCGAGGCTCCGTTCACCTGGGGCAGCGAGCCCGTACCAGCCCTGCACAACCCCGGTACCAGCCCTGCACAACCCCGGGGTACCGCGCCTTCGCCGGCACCCGGCGGAGCCCGGTCCCGGCGGCCTCGCGTACCCGGGACCGTCCGGCCCATGTACCGGCCACGGAATGGACCGGCTCACACCGGTACACACCGCCCAGCGCCGCTCGGCACCCTCCGGCACTGCCCACTGCTGCCCACTGCTGCCCACTGCTGCTCAGCACTGCTCACTGCTGCCCAGCGCTGCCCAGCGGGCCGCCCGGTGCCGCTCAGGCGCCGGCTCGGCACCGGCCCGGCCCCGGCGGCACCGGCCCGCACAGCCCGTGCTCGTCCGATCCGTAGCCGTCGGGTCGGTGGCCGTCGGGTCCGTGGCCGTCCGGCCCGTGACCGTCGGGTCCGGCCGCACCGGTCCGCGCCCGAGACAGCGGGTCGCTTCGGGTCGCTCCGGGTGACACGTCCTCGTACTGCCCCACACGTCACACTTCCTGAAGCTGTGACCCCTGAAGACCCGTATCCGGTTCCCGGCAGCGGCCCCGCACCTGACCGCGGGGCTCAGCCGGCCCTGCGGTGGCCCTTCGCGCGGGAGCGCTTCTCGACGTACATGCGCTGGTCGGCGGATTGCAGGATCTCCTCGGCCGTCAGGCCGCAGGCCGCCCAGCCGATGCCGAAGCTGGCCCCCACCTGCACCGACCGGGCGCCCTCGATGGCGATCGGCGGGATGATCGCGTTGCGCAGCCGCACCGCGAGGTCCTCCGCCTCGGAGCGGCCGAGCCCGTCGGCGAGGACGACGAACTCGTCCCCGCCGAGCCGGGCGACGGTGTCGTCGTCCCGCACCCCGGCCGAGAGCCGCCGGGCGACCTCGACGAGGACGGCGTCGCCCGCGTTGTGCCCGTAGTGGTCGTTGATGGACTTGAACCCGTCCAAGTCGCAGAAGAGGACGGCGAGCCCCTTCTCGCCGGGCCCGTCGCCCTCGGGTGGGAACGTGTGGACGTGGTGAGCGCCGCCCTGGCCGGCCCCGTGCCCGCCGGGTACCGGAACGGCGGGGAAGCCGGGCAGACCGTTGCCCGGCGGAGCGGCCTGCCGGCCGTCGGGCGCCACGGCGGACAGCCCGGAGAACGACTCGGTGAACGGCTCTGTGAACGGCTCGGGGTACGGCTCGACGGCCTCGGTACCGGGGCCACCGGGTATGCCCCTCGCGTCGAAGTCCCCGAACTCCGCGGCGCCCGCGCCGGGTTCGGCACCGAAGCCGAATCCGTCACCGAACCGCTCGGCGCCCTCGTCGAAGGCCCCTTCGGCACCGACGGCACCACCGGGCACACCCGCGCCCGCGCGCCCCAGATCGCACAGCCGGGCCCCGAGCCGGGTCCGCAGCTCGGCGGCGTTCGGCAGGCCCGTCAGCGAGTCGTGGCTGGCGCGGTGGGCGAGCTGGAGCTCGTGCCGCTTGCGCTCCTCGATGTCCTCGACGTGCGTGAGCAGATAGCGCGGGCCGTCGGCCGCGTCGGCCACGACCGAGTTGCGCAGCGAGACCCACACATAGCTGCCGTCCCGCCGCGCGAGCCGCAGCTCGGCCCGGCCGCCCGCCGCCGAGGTGCGCAGCAGGGTCCCGATGTCGTCGGGGTGCACCAGGTCGGAGAAGGAGTAGCGGCGCATCGCGGCGGCCGGTCTGCCCAGCAGGCGGCACAGCGCGTCGTTGCTGCGCAGCAGCCGTCCGTGCTGGTCACCGCCCATCTCGGCGACGGCCATCCCGCTGGGCGCGTACTCGAACGCCTGCCGGAAGCTCTCCTCGCTCGCGCGCAGCGCCTGCTGTTCGCGCTCCAGCCGCACCAGGGCCCGCTGCATGTTCGAGCGCAGCCGTGCGTTGCTGATCGCGATCGCGGCCTGTGACGCGTACATCTGGAGGGCCTCGCAGCCCCAGGCGCCCGGCCGCCGCCCGTTGCGGGGCTTGTCCACAGAGAGCACGCCGAGCAGTTCGCCGTCGGAGGCGTGCAGGGGCGCGAAGAGCCGGTCCATCGGGTGCCAGGCGTCCGGCCGGTCGGCGATCACCGACGGGGTGTGCCACTGCGGAACGTCGTCCTCGTCGAGCACCCAGCCCTCGGTGTACGGGATGAAGCGGAGCGATCCCCACTGCTCGCCCATGGTCAGCCGACGCTCCCAGGAGGCGCGGGAGCCGACGCGGCCCGCCATCATGGCCTCGGCGGCCGGGGATCCCGCGAGGGCGGCGACGACGAGGTCACCGTCGGCGCGCACCAGGTTGACGGCGGCTATCTCGAAGCCGAGCCCCTCGACGACGCCGTCGGCCACGGTCTGGAGAGTGTCGGCGAGACTGCGGGCCGTGTTGAGCCCGGCGACGACATGGTGCAACTGGCGCAGACTGGCGAGGCGGACATACGGCTCCGACTCGGTTTCCATAGCCCTCCCCCTGAGCCTTTTACGTCAACTCCAAGGTGTTCTCGGGACTCCACCGGTCTCGCTGACTTCGCGATCCAACTGCCTCCGGCCACTGAATCACAGCGAGCTGTTCACCCGGTACACAGGGTCAACAATTCCTGCCCTCTGTGACTCAAGTCACAACAGTGTGCGACGAGTTGACTCCGCCGCGTACGCCCCACCCACCTCGCGGGCCGCACGGAACACACACCTTCCCGCGCCCGCCGGAAAGCCTCCGCCCCTCCCCCACCGGCTCCCGCGGGCCTCCCCGCCCCGTCCGCCGCGCGACTTCCCGCACCCCTCGGCGCGGACCGGCGGACCGGCTGTGACCTGTGCCTCTTCCGGCCCGGCCGGACGGCTGTGACACTGGGACGGGGCCCTCGGGTCCTAGTCCCCGCCTGGTCCCGGAGGCCGATGCGGCCCCTCCGGCCGATCGTTAGCGTATACACGTGTCCCACGCAGCGCAGCAGCAGATGACCCACGCCACCACGCCGGTACCCCATCCTGAAGGGGTGAGCGAGGAAGAGTTCCGCGCGGCCATGGCGCGGCTGGCGGCCGGAGTCGTGCTCGTCACCGCGCACGACCCCGAGGAGGGCGCACGCGGCGAGGACGTCGGCATGACGGCCACCGCGTTCATGTCCGTCTCCCTCGACCCGCCGCTCGTGCTCATCAGCCTGCGCGACGGATCCCGCATGGACGAACTCCTCGAACGCCAGGAGCTGTGGGCCGTCTCCGTCCTGACCGAGGGACAACGCCAGACCGCCGGTCGTTTCGCCATGAAGGGGCGGCTCAGCGACCGGCTCCTCTTCCAGGAACTCCCGCACACGCACGGCACATCGACGGGAGCCCCCCTGGTCGACGGCGCGCTCGCCGCCGTCGAGTGCCGCACCGAGCAGCGGATCGCCGCGGGGGACCACACCCTCCTCGTCGGCCGGGTGCTCGCCACCCGGCTCGGCGCGTCCGAGGGCGGTCCCCTGCTCTACCACAGCGGGCGCTACCGGTCCCTCGGCTGAACCCCGGTGCCGCCGACGCCTGTCGGGCACGTCGAGCCGTCACCGGACCCGGCGTTCCGGCTCCCGTCGGGGCGCACCCCGGACGATCCCGCGCGGCCTGCGGCGCCGCTCACTGCCAACCGCGCCCCGAGCGCCCCTTCTTGATCTCGCTGCGCTGCTTCTTCTGCCGCAGCCGCCGCTCGTTGACCCCGCGCGGCACCTTCTTGCGGCGGCGCTGCGGGGGCGGCGGAGCCGTCGCCTCCGCCAGCAGCGAGGCCATGCGCACCAGCGCCGTCTCCCGGTTGCGCCACTGCGAGCGGTGCTCGGCGGCCCGGACGACCAGGACGCCGCCGTCCACCAGCCGCCCCGCCAGCCGTTCCAGCGCGCGCTGCTTCCACACCTCGGGCAGCGCCTCCGTGCGCGCCAGGTCGAAGCGCAGCTCGGCCTGGCTGTCGCTGGTGTTCACATGCTGCCCGCCGGGCCCCGAGGACCGCGAGAAACGCCAGGTCAGCTCGGACTCCGGCAGGGAGACCGAGCCGCGGATGACATAGGGACCGGACATACGTTCCATGGTCCGTCGTGAACGCGCCGGCGTCATCCGGATTCGGCACTCCGGGGCACCGCGGCGGCGCGGGGCGGCACCGGGGACGGGGCCGGGCAGCGCCGGAGACGGGGCCGGGAACCGGGCCCGGAGCGGCGACCGACGGCACCCGGCGGCCTCCGAGGCGGGGCTCGGAATCGGCGCCGGAACCCCGGCGTAGGTAAAGAAAGCAAAGAACCTGGAACCCGCCCGTCCCCCGGCTGCGTTGTGGTGATTGTGAGGTCCCGACCTCGCGCCGGTCTCCCGGAGACCTCCTGCCAGCGCAGTTCACGAACAGAAGGGCATCCCCAATGGCTGTAAGCCTGTCCAAGGGCGGCAATGTTTCGCTGACCAAGGAGGCACCGGGCCTGAGCGCCGTCACGGTCGGCCTCGGCTGGGACGTCCGTACCACGACCGGCACCGACTTCGACCTGGACGCCAGCGCCATCGCGGTCAACCAGGAGGGCAAGGTCTACTCGGACCAGCACTTCATCTTCTTCAACAACAAGGCCACCCCGGACCAGTCCATCGTCCACACCGGCGACAACGTCACCGGCGAGGGCGAGGGCGACGACGAGCAGATCAACGTCAACCTGGCCGCGCTCCCGGCCGACATCGACAAGATCGTCTTCCCGGTCTCCATCTACGACGCGGAGAGCCGCAGCCAGAACTTCGGCCAGGTCCGGAACGCGTTCATCCGCATCGTCAACCAGGCCGACAGCAGCGAGATCGCCCGCTACGACCTGAGCGAGGACGCCGCCACCGAGACGGCCATGGTCTTCGGCGAGCTGTACCGCAACGGCGCCGAGTGGAAGTTCCGCGCCGTGGGCCAGGGTTACGCCTCCGGCCTGGTCGGTATCGCCCAGGACTTCGGCGTCAACGTCTGAGTTCCGGCACCGCGGCGCTGCCGCGCCGTACCGCCGGCAGGGGGCGGGGCGCCCGCCCCGCCCCCTGCGCACGCCTGCCCCCGCGCGCCCTCGCGCCCGGGCACGCCTGCCGCCGCCCGCCCCGAAAGCACCGGGCACGCCCCGTGGGACGATCGCCCCGTGCTCGACATCGGCTACTCCCTCTCCCACCGCTTCCCCGACCCGCCGCAGACGGACTACGCGACGGCGGACATCCACGCGCTGCGGCACGATCTGTTCTGCGGTGACGTCCACCTCGCCGACACCGCCGCCGACCGCGAACTGTCCACAGCCTGGGGATGGGTGCCCGTCCTGGACTTCGCCTGGGCACTGTGCGACATCACCGAACGGCTCGACCGCGACCCCCTCGGCAACAGGTCTCCCGGCCCCCAGCGCGCCGAACTGGACTTCACCGAGTCGACGGACGCGCTCCGGTTCACCCGTCGCTTCGGCTGGGTCGAGATCACCGCCGACTGGACCCCGGACGGCGAGGAACCGCTGACGTTCTCGCACACCGAACTCCGCCGCGAGGCCCGGGACTTCCTGCACGACCTGCTCGCGGACCTCACCGAACTGCACGAGGGCCTGGACGCCAATCCGGCCCTGTGGACCCTCGGCGCCCGCTACCCCCGCGTCTGACCCGCGCCCGGCCCGCTCAGCCGGCGGCCGCCACCCGCAGCAGCACCGTCCCGTGGGCGGGGACGGTCGCCGACAGCTCGCCCTCGGACGTCCCGTCCTCGTGGCTCCACAGATCCCGGACGGCGTAGGAGTCCGCCTCCGGCAGGCCCACCTCGGCCGCGTCCGTGGTGATCTCCTGCTCCTGCCCCGTCTCGTTGAAGAGCGCGACGGTCCGGCTGCCGTCGGACATCTCCTTGCTGACGACCCAGCGCCCGTCCTGCCGGGAGACGACCTCGCCCTGCCTGCCCAGCGGATCCTGGTCGACGGCGATGACCTCCTCGTTGCCGAGGATCTCCATCGTCGCGTCGTCCGCCGTCCGCAGATCCGTGCCGATGAGCAGGGGCGCGGCCATCACCGCCCACAGGGAGAAGTGGGTGCGGTACTCGGTGTCGGTCATCCCGCCGTTGCCGACCTCCAGCATGTCCGGGTCGTTCCACCCGCCCGGGCCCGCGTACGCGGCCAGTGCGAGGTTCTTCTTCGCGATGCCGAGCATGCTGTCCCAGTTGTCCGCGATGTCCCCGGTGGTACGCCACAGCTGCCCCAGCTCACCGGCCCAGGTCCACGGCTCGTTCTCGCCCCACTCGCAGATGCTGTAGACGATGTCGCGGCCGGTCGCGTCCAGCGCCTCCCGCATCGTGGTGTAGCGCTCCTGCGCGGGCACGCCCTGGTTGTTGCAGTTGTCGTACTTGAGGTAGTCGACGCCCCAGTCGGCGAACTGCTGTGCGTCGCTCTTCTCGTGGCCGAGCGCGCCCGGCATGCCCGGACTGTCGTTGCAGGTGTGGGTGCCGGCGCTGGTGTAGATGCCGAGCTTCAGCCCCTTGGCGTGCACATAGTCGGCGACGGCCTTGATCCCGTCCGGGAACCGCTCCTTGTGCGGGACGAGCTTGCCGTCGGCGGAACGCTCCGGCTCGGCCCAGCAGTCGTCCAGGTTGATGTACTCGTAGCCCGCGTCCCTGAGCCCCTTCTCCACGAAGAGATCGGCCGTCTCCTTGACCATCTCCTCGTTGAAATCGGCCCCGCAGTGCGTGGCGTTCCAGTTGTTGAAGCCCATGGGCGGGGTCAGCGCGAGCCCGTCGTCCGGGGCCGCGGGGGTGGCGGCCGCCGGTGCGGCCGTCGCGCCGGTGCTCGCGGAACCGGCACTCGCCGGGGCCGCGCCCGCCGGGGACATCAGGGCACCGCCGCACAGCAGTACGGCGGTGACGGTTCCGGCCGGCACGGTTCTCCGGGACCGGTGCGGCTTGCGGGTG
The DNA here is from genome assembly GCF_006539165.1 of Streptomyces cacaoi. Lineage (GTDB taxonomy): Bacteria > Actinomycetota > Actinomycetes > Streptomycetales > Streptomycetaceae > Streptomyces > Streptomyces cacaoi. The sequence continues at coordinate 17,304 of NZ_BJMM01000035.1, forward strand.
GTACGGCCTGGCACGGTGGGGGTCATGCGGCGGTCCTCCTCGCACGTCATCGCGTGTCCTCACACGTGCGTCACGTGCCAGGGAAGACCGGCCGCGCCGACCCGCACCGGCCCGCTTCGGCGCGGGCCGACACACAGCAGCGCGCACGCCCTCGCACGCTTCTCGCACGTTCGTCGCACACCGTTCGCCGTCGCTCGCCGCCGCGCCCACGGGCACCGCCCGGGCACGCGCCGACGACTCAACTCGCCCACCGTAGAGTCCTGTTCGGGCATGTTGGAAGACCGCTGACAAATGTTGATTTCCGTGCGGCTTCTGTACACCCCTGCCGCACACCGGCCGACGCCCGCGCACTCACCGCCCCACGCCTCAGAACTCCACCCGCACCCCCAGATGCGCCGCGAACGCCGGTGCCAGATCCATGAGTTGACCCGTACTGATGACGGCGCCCGACAGATGCTCCACACCCGTGACGATGTCCAACTCCGTGGCGCCCCGCAGATCCACCTCCTTCATCCGCACCTGGTTCAGCTCCGCACGGCGCAGCGCACAGTCCCGGAAGGCCACCCGCTCCAGCGCCGCCCCCGAGAGATCCGGCTCCACCAGCACACACCCCTCGAACACCACGTCCGCCAGCCGCGCCTGACGCAGGTTCAGGTAATCGAACTTCCCGCCGCGCACCAGCACCCGGTTGAGCCGCGCCCCGTGCAGCTGCGTACCGCCCAGCCGCGCGTCCCGCAGCTCCACATCGCGCAGCTGCGCCCCGGCGAGCCGCACACCGACACCCCGCACCCCCTCCAGCACCGAGTCGAACAACCGGGCGCTGCCCAGCGACGCCTCGTCCAGCGTGCAGCGCCGGATGCCGCAGTCCATGAACGTCGCCCCGCTCGCCTGCGTACCGGCCAGATCCGCGTCCTCGATCAACAGCCCGTCGTAGTCCCCGTCGGGCTCCAGCCCCTGCCCGTCGTACGGCCGCAGCTCCGGCAAGGTCACCCTCGGCAACTGCGCCTCACGCACCGTGTCTCGCTTCACCATCCCCCCATGGTGCCCGTCCGCAACGACGCCCCCGCCCACCCGAACCGCACGGTTGACGCCCCACCCGCGACGCCTCGCGCGCATGCGCTCCGACGCACCGCCGGAAATATCGCCCCGTCCCGTGATGTGGCTCCCACCCGCCCACGAGGCCACCCAGAGGCTCTAGCGTTCTCGTATGACCACGAAGCGGACGCGAGGACTGATCGGCACAGCCCTGGGCTGCGTGCTCGCGGTGGCGGCAGCCGCCGTGCTCATCGTGCTGAGCCGGCAGGAAAGCAGGCCCGCGCCCCTGACCATCCACGAGGGCTGGCGCGCCGGCCAGGTCTACGCCGCGGTCGACGACGCGCTCTCCGTCCCGCGGGGCACCACCCGGAAGGCCGCCGAAAAAGCCGGGCGCAAGGGCCGCCTGAAGCTCCCGGACGCCGCCCACGGCAACCCGGAAGGGTTCTTCTACCCGGGCACCTATCCCCTCGACAACGACACCACCCCGGCCCAGCTCGTCGCCACCATGACCCGCACCGCCCACAAACGCCTCCCCCGCACCGGCGGCGACGACTACCCGACGCTCACCATCGCCAGCATCGTCCAGGCCGAGGCGGACACCCCGGAGAACATGGCCAAGGTCGCCCGCGTCATAAAGAACCGCATGGCCAAGGACATGCCGCTCCAAATGGACTCCACCCTCAACTACGCCCTCGACCGCTCCACCCTCAACACCACCTACGCCGACACCCGCATCGAATCCCCCTACAACACCTACCGCCACAAGGGCCTGCCCCCGACCCCCATCAACAGCCCCGGCCCCGACGCCCTCCACGCCACCAAGAACCCCGCCGACGGCGACTGGCTCTACTTCGTCACCGTCAAACCGGGCGATACGCGCTTCACCCACGACTACGCGCAGCACGAGAAGTGGGTCGAGGAATTCAACAAGGAACAGAAGAAGAGGAGCTGAGGGGCCGGCAAAAGGGCGGTGCTCGGGCTCCAGGAATTCCGACACACACATCGAAGGCGCCGGAACCGTCAGCTCTCCTCATCACCGGCACGCTCCTGCCCCGGCGTGAGCACCGACCTCAGCAAATCCTCGGCAGCACCCAGGCGTGCACGCAGCTCCGAGACCACCACGTCGCTTTCCCGCCGACCGCTTTCCGCCTCGCGACGCCGGCTCTCCTCCTCACGCGCCCAGGCGAAATACAGCTCCACTCGACGGGTGTGGAGCCCGTTCAGCCTCTCCAACAGCGAGAACCGCTCCTCCCGAACCGCCCGCAACTCGTCCTGAAGCCGCTCGATACGCCGGCTGTGTTCCTGCCGCTCGGCCTCCAAAGCGGCCAGCCGCCGCTGTAGTTCCTCGTTACGGCCCCGCTCCCGCCCCAGCTGTTCGAGCAGCTCGGCAAGCCGGTCGGCGAGATCGGCCCGCACCTCCAGCGCGAGCAACAATTCCTTACGCGTCTCCCCCTCGCGACGACTGCGCTCGGCGGCCCAACCGTTCAGATCCTCCTCAGCGGCGTCGAGATCCGGCAGGGTCAACTCCGCTGCCGACGACGGCGCCTCCTCCCCCTCGTCCTCCCCGGCACCGGGAGTGGGCAGCTCCAACGGCGACGCCTCGTCGCGGACGGCGACCCACAGCTGACGGAACTCGTCCAGCTGACCGCCCAGAGCCTCCACGACCAACTCCAGCGGCCCCCAGCCGGGCGGCTTCTCGCAGCGCAGCACGCTCCCCACCGTCGTATGGCTGATCGCCTTCCCGGTGCGCTGGGCGACGACCCGGAAACTCGGCTCGCCCGCCTGCCGGTGCAGCAGCTGAACCCGGTACCTGAGCCGCCCCAGCACCGCCCCCGCCGCACTCTCCTCCGCTCCCGGCACCCCCACTCCCCTCCACACGCCACGAAGCCGCCCCGCCAACCCCGGATCCCGAGCCCCTGCCCCGTCAACTCCCGTCAGCCTGCGGCCGGAAGCGTCACATCATGGCGGCCGGCGTACGAGTCCGGTAGTGCGCGTCCAGCCCCGTACACCCCGCAGAACGACGCCCGAGACTGGAGGAACCAACCACCACCCGACCCCAGGAGCCCCACATGACCCCCTACGCCCTCCTCCCCCTGACCACCCCGCCGGCCCTCACCTACCCCTGGCCCAACAACCCCACCCGCCACACCCGAGCCCGGCAAGCCCTCCACGCTGCGCTGCACACCATCGAACGTGGACGCCCGCGAAGGTGACACCTCAACCACTCCTCGCTTGCACAAACAACTGCCACACGTGAAGAGCCGTAGCCACCCGTAGCGATCCCCCGGTTGCGGCTCCGCCGCCACACAGCACGAAAAGGCCCCGTCCCACACCCGGGACGGGGCCACTCACCTGCGGAAACCCCTGGGCTGCCTGTTGGATTCGAACCGATGACCTTTTGTTTACAAGCTGTGGAGGGGTGGGGCGGTGACGGTCATACCGGCCGCCAGGGAGTGTGAGGCAGTCAGCGTCAGGCGGCGCCGGTTGCTGGGGTTGCTGTACTTCGTTGCTGTATACCAACCCGGGCCGTGCCGTCTGCTGGCCCTGTGTCCTGGCTGTGCTGCCCGTGTCCTACAGGGCACCTCACCGATGGCCTGTCGCGTGAGTGATCCTCTGCTGCTGCGCGTGGGAGTCATCACGCAGTGATACACGGACCCCGGAGGCCTGATCGTGATCGCCCCTCAGAGGGTCTTCGACAGGTAGCAGGCACACCCTGTGCCCCGAGAGGCAGCCAGTACCGGCCATGGTGCGGAAGGGGGACACCTACTCTGTACTGAGCAGGAGGAGTTGGACTCTGACGACCAATCACCGTGGGAGCGTTGATGGTGTACGTGATCACCCTGACTGATGCCGACCAGGAAGAGCTCCGCGGAAAGCTAACTGGTCCACAGGCATTCACATGGAATATTCCAGGGAGAACTCGTCGCACTTTCGAAAACTCTGACCCAAACTTGGCATTTATCTTCGTGGCCGACGAAGGGTGGAAACCATCCTCGAAGGATGGAAAATACAGAGAGAAGGTTTCCCTTCGCTGGATTGGCGCGACCTTGACTCCACTTCACCAAAAATCAACCTCTCTAGATTACCGCGCACACATCAAACTCGTCCGCCCGGTGACCCGCCCCGTAACACTCGCTGATATGTCAGCAGTACTTCGCAGGCACGAAGGCGATCACCTAGAGGCAGCCGTTACTGAATATCCCGGGGTTCATCAACTCGGCGTAGATCTCAAAAATGCAGCAATCGGAGCCCTAAATTACCTGCGTCCGGAATTGCAGGAACTTCTTCAATTCCTGGAAGTCGCCGTCGATGCGGACACATTGGATAGTGACGCTCCCGAGGATCAAGCATGGCGTGAAGAGCGAGATGCTATGCGAACAATCCTACGCATCGGACAGTTTCCAACCGCCCTGGCTGGCGTATGGCGTAGGCCCCGTGATCGCCATGATCCATACCTGGCTGGCCTCATGCGCGACCCTACAGAAGCTTCACTGATGGAACATGATACGCGCTTTTTCGGAGACTGGATGGCAGGAGACCGCCCGCAGAGAAGGTGCGACATCCAAGTGTTTACGGATGGTAGGCGCAGGCTTGAAGTAGCTAATGTGAACGCCACGCGGGTAGAGGGGAGACTAGGTACTGACTTGATCTACTACCACCACGGTACGCACAGTTTCACACTTGTTCAGTACAAAAAGCTGGGGCCACGAAAAAATCCTCTTTACGTTGGCCCAAATGATCGACTTCATAGTCAGCTGGATCGTCTTGATGTTGTTTCAGGGATAAGCCTGACCCCGGAAGCTGCACGCGATTGGCGACTGTCGAGTGATCATTGCTTTATAAAGCTGGCCCATTGGGCAGAAGATGACTTCGCGGGCGATGGCGCCCCCACATCGGGGATGATCTTGCCTGTTCCTTATGTGCGTCTACTTCTCCAAGACCCCGCGACTGCCACTTCCGGAAGGGGCCGGCTTCTCGGCTATCAACAGGTTGAACGCTATCTGACCAACACTCAGTTCATTCAACTTGTCCAGGATGGTTTTGTTGGAAGCGTCGGTGTCGACATTGAAACACTGAGAGATATTGTGGACGAAAGAGTAGAGCAGGGGAATGGTGTAATGCTGGCTGCTGAGGATAGCCGTGAAACCCCTGCGGAAAGAAGACGCAGAAACCATTCGCGCGGCGCATAGGCCAGCGAAGCGACCGGGCTGAGTTGTATCGTCGCGAGAGAAGAGAATAGTCACTCGTTTAGCGGTGACTGCTCTTCTTCCTCACTTTCCCACACCGGCCGAGGGCTTCGCGATTCCAAGACAGCCCTTGCCGACAGCAAGGAAAGTCAGCCACGACGGCGAGACAGTCGCCTGAGCACCTGAACGTGCGTTCCCCAGCCCCCACCGGCATCAACACGCCTCCTGGTCTTTGCCCCGCAGACGCCTCCGCGAAGCCTCGGCTGGCCACTCGCGGATGGCGGGACCGGACAGCTGACCGCGACGAGACCGGGTGCCGCGGCACGAGCCCTGTCGGCCTCGTGTGCTTGGCCTTGCTCGTGTTGACGGCGTCGGTGAGCAAGCCGTGTATGACGGGGCGGTTCGAACTTCTGCGACGGGGAGATGGGGCGCTGGGTCGGGTTGCGCGCTGAGCGGCCCGGGGCGGCGCGAGCGTGGCGGAGACAGAAGTGGGCGGCGACCACGGGGCACTGGCGCGGGCTCGCGTCAGCGGGCCGCCTTGAAGTCGTAGAGAAAGTTGTTAGGCACGCGGCCCGTGGACTGGTGGTGGCGTGTGTGGATGCAGGAGTAGGTAGATGACCGGCCTTGCCATCCAAGTGACGGTCATCGTGCGCTGGTTGAGCGTGAGAGTGATGGGCCGGCCCTCGGTCAAGGTGCGGGAGGCCTGGTCCCTGGTCGAGCCAGGTGCGGGCCATGCGGTGAGGCTCTTCGTCCAGACACGCCGCGACCACCGTGAGGCTGACATTGATCCAGCGCAAGACCTCATGAGGGCTGTAAGCGTCGAAGAGCGCGAGGCAGAGTTCGTTGAGGTGGCACTCACAGCAGTCCATCGACTTCGACGCCGGAGAGCTGTACATCGATCACCAGCTCCAGCGCGCGGGCCGTGAGGTCCTGCACCGGGAGACGAAGACGGAGGGCCCGGAGGACTTCCCCCCCCCTGCCGGAACTCTGCCTCGCAGCGCTGCGGCAGCGTCGCCAGCAGCAACAAGAGGACCGGGAAGCGGCCGAAGAGCTCTGGCAGGACGTGCATGGGCTCATCTTCACCACTCGCTACGGACACCGATCGAGCCCGGCAATCTCACCCGGGCCTTCGCCGTCCGCATCCGTCAGGCCGGCGTCCGCGCGATCCCGCTCCGGAGCACCCGGCACACCACCGGTTCCCTCCTCGTCGCGATGAAGGGGCACCCCCAGGTGGCGCAGCGGATCTTGCGGCACTCCAAGTTCACGATGACCTCCGACGTGTACTCGGAGGCGAGTGACGAGGAGATCCGCGAAGCACTGCAACGCCTCTCCCGCGGCTTCGGCCAGAGCCCGCCGGACGACCCCGAGGAGTCCGACGAGGACTCGTAGCGGTCCGTAGCGATCACCACGGTTGCTGTACTCCGCTGCTGTACGGCAAAGAGGCCCCGCACCGATCCCGGTACGGGGACTCTGACCTGCGGAGCCGCCTGTCGGATTCGAACCGACGACCTTCTGTTTACAAGACAGATGCTCTAACCAGCTGAGCTAAGGCGGCCTGCGCGCGGGCGCGTCTGAGCAGTGTACCCATCGGGGCGGCAGGGCGGGGACGAGGTTTCGGTCCGGCCGTGGGGTGTGGGCGGCGGTGGGCGTCCGGCAGGTCCTGCTCGGGGGCACAGGGGCAGAGCGGGAACAGGGTTTCGGGTTCGTAGGCGAGGTGGGGCACGTCGTCCGAGGCGAAGTGTGGAGGGTGTACCGGTTGGAGCAGAAGTCGGGGGCGGAAGGGGCGGTCGGCCGGGGTGGGTGCCGGGGGCAGGAGGCCGTCGGCGGGGAGCAGTGAGGCGTGTGTGCGAGAGGGGTGGAGCAGGTTCCGTCCGGCTGAACGGCTTGCGGGGGCAGCGCCATCGGGCATCGAGGCGCCGCGGGCCGGAAGGTGCAAGGTGCGGGCGGGGGCGCAGGAGGCGCGGGCGGAGTGGTGGGGGGGCGGCGCTGTCGGGGTGGGAGGAAGGGGGCGGTGTCCGGGATGTCCTGGTCGGGGGTGTAGGGGTGGGGCGGTGGCCTGGAGTTGATACCGGACCGTCATCTGTCGAGGTGCTGACAAACGCGGGGGGCCGGGCTAGCGTCACGGCAAGTTCGCCGGTGGAGTGGTCCATCGGTGGGCACACCTCCCTTTACGACGGATCGTCCGGCACGTACCTGCCGGTGAAGGAGAAACGAACATGGCCACGGTCACCTATGACAAGGCGACCCGGGTGTACCCGGGTGGCGACAAGCCGGCCGTCGACAAGCTCGACATCGAGATCGCGGACGGCGAGTTCCTCGTCCTCGTCGGCCCGTCCGGGTGCGGGAAGTCCACCTCGCTGCGGATGCTCGCGGGGCTGGAGGACGTCAACGAGGGCAGTATCCGTATCGGTGACCGGGACGTCACGCATCTGCCGCCGAAGGACCGGGACATCGCGATGGTGTTCCAGAACTACGCGCTGTACCCGCACATGACCGTGGCCGACAACATGGGCTTCGCGCTGAAGATCGCGGGTGTGCCGAAGGCGGAGATCCGCAAGAAGGTCGAGGACGCGGCGAAGATCCTGGACCTCACCGAGTTCCTGAGCCGTAAGCCGAAGGCGCTCTCGGGTGGTCAGCGGCAGCGTGTGGCGATGGGCCGGGCGATCGTCCGGGAGCCGCAGGTGTTCCTGATGGACGAGCCGCTGTCGAACCTGGACGCGAAGCTGCGTGTCCAGACGCGTACGCAGATAGCCGGGTTGCAGCGCCGGCTGGGCATCACGACCGTCTACGTCACCCACGACCAGGTCGAGGCCATGACGATGGGCGACCGGGTCGCGGTGCTCAAGGACGGTCTGCTGCAACAGGTCGACAGCCCGCGCAACATGTACGACAGGCCGGCGAACCTCTTCGTGGCGGGCTTCATCGGCTCTCCGGCGATGAACCTCGTCGAGGTCCCGATCACCGACGGCGGTGTGAAGTTCGGCAACAGCGTGGTGCCGGTCGAGCGGGACGCGCTCAAGGCCGCGGCCGACAAGGGCGACAGCACCGTCACGGTGGGTGTCCGCCCCGAGCACTTCGATCTCGTGAACGGCGACGGCGACGAGTCGAAGAAGCTGGCCAAGGGCGAGAGTGCGGGCGTCGCGGTGACGGTGAACGTCGTCGAGGAGCTGGGCGCCGACGGCTACATCTACGGGACGGCGGACCTCGGCGGGGAGACGCGTGACCTGGTCGTCCGGGTCTCGGGCCGCAACGTGCCGGAGAAGGGCTCGACGGTGCACATCGTGCCGCGCGGCGGCGAGACCCACGTCTTCTCGACGTCCTCCGGCGAGCGCCTCAGCGACTGACGTCGTACTCGCCTCGTGCCGGCTGCCGTGACCGTACGGCAGCCGGCACGCGTGTGTGCGGGGCGAGCGGCGTACGCCGCACCCGCGCGGGGCGGGCGCGCGCGTCCGTGCGGCAACCGGCGTGCGCAGCTGTACGGCGGCCGGGTGGAGCAGGGGCCAAGTCCTCGACTCCGACCGGCCGTTGCGTGTAGAGAGTGTGCGGAGGCGACAGCGGTCGGCCGGGGCGCCGCTCGCGTGCGGGGCCGGACCGGGAGCCTTCTCGAACAGGCCGGGACACCGTCGCTCGTTGTGGTGACAAAATGTCGCCAAATCACTACAGGTCGCTACCATCGCGAGCGTGAACCACGCAGCCCGCCGAATCGGCCGATCCCTCGCCCTTGTTCTCCCGGTCGTCCTCGTCCTCTCCGGGACGCTCGCCGTCGCCCGCGTGCCGTGGGCCACACCGGCGGAGTCCCAAGTGGTCACCGCCTCCGCGGAGAAGGCGTCGACGCAGGCGAAGTCCCGCGCCCCGCAGGACGTTCTCCGCGAACGACTCGTCGCCGAACTCCAGGAGAAGGACCCGGGAGTCGCCCTGACGAGTCTCCAGCGCGAGATCACCCGCAAGCCCTCGCTCGCCCGCCACTGCATGGCCATCGCCCGGGCGCTCGGCAAGGCGGCCGTACGGAAGTACGGCTCCCCGCAGCGGGCCCACCGCTTCGCGCGGCCCGTCTGCGACACCTCCTTCGCCTACGGCATCGGCCAGATGAGCTGAACGGGCCCCGCTCCGGGCCGCATAGGCTGCGGTCCATGACCCAGCATCCGACCCAGGCCGTGATCCTCGCCGGTGGCCAGGGATCACGGCTCCGGCCGTACACCGACGACCGGCCCAAGCCGATGGTGGAGATCCCCGGCACGGGCGTCCCGATCATCGGGCACCAACTGGCCTGGCTGGCCGCCGAGGGCGTCACGGACGCCGTCGTCTCCTGCGGGCACCTCGCCGAGGTGCTGGAGGACTGGCTCCGTACGGCCGAACTCCCCTGCCGGGTCACGACGGTGGTGGAGCCGGAGCCGCTGGGGCGCGGCGGCGGGCTCAGATTCGCGGCGCGGGCGCTGCCCCGGCCCGACGAGCCGTGGTACGCGACCAACGGCGACATCTGGACCCGCTTCTCGCTCCGCGACATGGCCGGCTTCCACACCGAGCGCGATGCGACCGCCACCCTGGCGCTGGCCAGGCCGCGCATCCCGTGGGGCGCCGTGGAGACGGACGAGTTCGGGCACGTGCTCGACTTCATCGAGGCCCCGCCGTCGCCGTATCTGATCAACGCCGGGGTGTACGTCTTCTCCGCGGCCTTCACCGCGCTCCTGCCGGAACGCGGCGACCACGAGCGGACCACCTTCCCCCGGCTCGCCCGCGAGCGCAGCCTCGCGGGCTTTCCGCTGCCGCACGGCGCGTACTGGCGGGCCATCGACACCGCCAAGGACCTCACGGAGGCCGCCAAGGAACTGGCCTCGGGATCCGGTTAGCCCCCCGCCCCGGCCCCAGCCCCCTCCATTCCACATCCGGCTCCGCAGCTTTCCGGCTCGCATCCGGCTCCGCGGATTTCCGGCTCCGCATCGGCTCCGCGAACTTCCCCTCGGCTCCCGGCTGCGGTTCCAGTTCCGCGGGCTTCCGGCTCCGCAAGCGCTCCGGTTCCGCTGGGCTTCCGACTGCGCGAGCGCTCCGGTTCCGGTTCCGCGGGCGCTCCGGTTCCGCATCCGGTTCCGCTCCCGGGCCTCTCCCGGTTCCGCCTCCGGTTCGACTTCCCGCTCCGCGGACTCCCGGCTCCGCGCGCCCCCGGCTCCGCGGGCCCCCGGCTCCGCGGAGACCGCCGAACGCGGGGTTCCGGCCGCCGAGGGGAGCAGGCCACGCGGAGGCGTGCCAGCGGGCGGCCGGTGTGCGGGGCCGTCCCCGTGCGCGGCGGGGCCGTCCCGTGCGCGGAGGAAACCCGTCCCGTGCGCAGAAGAAAGCCGCCGGGCCCCCTCATGGGCGGGGCCCGGCGGCCGGCCCGTCCCGGAGGGGGACGGGCGGGGGCGGTGGGGTCAGCGGCCGAGGAGGCCGCCCAGGGCGCCGCCGCCACCGCCGCCGGAGGAGGAGCCGTCGCCGGAGGACGAGCCGCCGTCGCCGTCGTCCGCGGCGGACGACGAGCGGGCGCCGCTGTCCTGCGGGCCGGCGCTGCCGCTGGAGCTGGTCTGCGGCTCCTGCGGGGTCCGCTGCTGCTGGGGCGGCGCCGACTGCTGCTGCGCGGCCCCGGGCCCGCTCTGCTGCCCGCCCTGCGACTGCCCCTGACTGGGGGCGCTGCTCTCGGGACCGGCCGGGGACCGCTGTTCGCCGGGGCGGGTCTCGGCGGCTGAGGGGCGGCGCCGGTCGTGCCGGGCGTCGTCCTCGTCCTTGCCGCCGGGGGTGCGGGCGCCCGGCCCCTGGGTGCTGCCGCCGGGGCCGCTCTTCTCGCCGGGCACGCTCGGCATGGGGGAGCCGGGGAGCCGGTTGACGGGCACGTCGCCCTGGCGGGGGGTCGCGGGGGACTGCGAGGAGCGGACGGCGCTGCCGAGCAACGAGCCGATGAGCAGGGCGAGTCCGACGATGACGGTGGCCATGACGGCGCCCCGGCGCAGCACCCGGCGGCGCAGGTCCCGGACCTCGACGCGCGGGCCGAGCTTGCGCCAGGCGTCGCCGGCGAGCCGGCCGTCGGCGGAGTAGACGGGGGCGCCCGCGATGATCAGCGGGCTCCAGGCGGCGAGGTAGATGATGTCGGGCGCCTCGTAGGCGGGCACCGAGCTCCAGCTGACGGTCATCAGCAGGGCGACCGACAGGAGCGCGCCGACGGCGGCGGCGAGCCGCTGCCACAGTCCGAACATCGTCAGCACACCGACGATGACCTGGAGGAACGCGACGGTGAGCCCGGCACCGACGGGGTGTGCGAGGGCGAAGTCGTGCAGCGGGGAGGCGATCGTCCACGGGTGGAGGCCGCGCAGCCAGGTGACGAGGGAGCCGCGCTCGCCGCCGTCGAAGTAGACGGGGTCGCACAGTTTGCCCATGCCGGCGTAGACGGTGATGAAGCCGAGGAAGATGCGCAGCGGGAGCAGGACGACGCCGAGGTTCATGCGCCGGCCGGGGTAGTAGGCGTGCCGGACGCTGTCGCGGCGGCGCTGCTCCTCGGTGTCGCCGGGCTCGGGCCCGTCGACGGTGCCGACGGTCTCCAGCTCGCCGGTGTCCGGCTCGTCGAAGGCGCCGCGCGCCGGGCGCACGCCCTTGAGGAGGGGCTCGGCCTCGGAGGGCTGCGGGCTGCGGGGCGGGCCGACGGTGGAGGCGGGCCCGGGCCTGCCTCCGGGGCCGCCGACGCGGGGGACGGCCCGGGTGGCGTGGGGGTCGCCGCCGGGCACGGTGCGGGTGTCGGTGTCCCCCGCGGTGCGGACGGCCTGGAGCAGCTTGGTCGCTCCGGTGTCCTCGGGGCCGGCCTGGCCGGTCCAGACGAGCGGGGCGCGGCGCCGGCCACTCGCTGTGCCGGCCGCGGAGGAGGCGGCGGCGACGGCCGGGATCGGCTCGGTGTCCTCGAACGCCGGGCCCGGGACGGGCCGGTGGGCGGCGGGCCGCAGCGCGGCGGGGCCGGTCGGGGCGAGTGCCGTTGCGGACGGGGCGGCGGCGGACGCCGATCCGAGCCGCACCCGGAAGCTCGCGTGGTTGACGACCACCTCTGCGGGGTCGGACGGGACCTTGACCGTGCTCAGCACCGGCTCGTCGTCGAAGAAACCGCGGCTTCCCCCCGAGCCGGCCCCAGAGCTTCGGCCGCCGGATGTGCGGGGTGTTCTGGTGTCCACACTCATCTAACCGAGTGACGGACGCTTAGGACACTGCCTTGACCGCCCCGAACTGTCCGAGACCCGTCAAGATCGTCGGGCCGTGCGGGGCGGCCGGCGGCGTGCTCAGGAACGCCTGCGGGACGCCTCGTAGAGGACGACGCCGGCGGCCACCCCGGCGTTGAGGGACTCGGCGCCGCCGGGCATCGGGATGCGGACCCGCAGGTCGCACGCTTCACCGACGAGGCGCGAGAGGCCCTTGCCCTCGCTGCCGACGACCACGACGAGAGGCCCGTCCAGCGCCGCCACGTCCTGGAGTTCGACATCGCCGTCGGCGGCCAGCCCGATCACCATGAGGCCCGCCTTCTGGTAGGACTCCAGCGCGCGGGTGAGGTTGGTGGCGCGCGCGACGGGCGTGCGCGCCGCCGTGCCCGCCGAGGTCTTCCACGCGCCGGCCGTCATCCCGGCCGCCCGCCGCTCCGGCACGACGACGCCGTGCCCGCCGAAGGCGGAGACGGAGCGGACGACGGCGCCGAGGTTGCGCGGGTCGGTGACCCCGTCGAGCGCGACGATCAGCGGGTCCTCGCCCTTGTCGAAGGCGGCGGCCGAGAGGTCCTCGGGGTGCGCGTAGTCGTACGGCGGGACCTGGAGGACGACGCCCTGGTGGTTGAGGCCGTTCGTCATCCGGTCCAGCTCGGCCTTGGGCGCCTCGACCAGCCGGATGCCGCCGCGCTCACCCGCGACACGGACCGCCTCGCGGACCCGGTCGTCGTTGTCGATGAACTGCTGCACATAGAAGGCGTTCGCCGGCACGCCCTCGCGCAGCGCCTCGACGACCGAGTTGCGCCCGACGACCAGCTCCGAGGTGCCACCCCGGCGCTGCGGGCGGCCCTGCGCCCGGCGGGCCTTGGCGAGCGCAGCCCGCTGCTTGGCGTGCCCCTTGCGCATCTCGGCGGGCGGGGTCGGGCCCTTGCCCTCCAGGCCGCGCCGGCGCTGGCCGCCGCTGCCGACCTGCGGGCCCTTCTTCTTCCCTGCCATCGGGGCACCTACCTGTTTCCTGCTCCGGTGGGCCGGCGCGCGGATGCCCGGCCCGTCTTCGTGTTCGCGTCCCTCCGCGTGCGTGCGTCCTGCTCGCTCGCGGGTTCGTATGTCCGTACGCCCGACAACGGTACCGGCCGCGCACGGGGAGAGCCGGTGCCGAGCCCGTCGGCTGCCCGGCCGTCCCCGGCCCGTGCTCAGTTGCCGCTCAGCTCCCAGCGGGGCCCGGCGGGGGTGTCCTCCACCGCGAGGCCGGCCCGGCCCAGCTCGTCCCGGATGGCGTCCGCCGTCGCGTAGTCCTTGCGTGCCCGGGCCGCCTGTCGCTGCTCCAGGACGAGGCCCACCAGGGCGTCGACGACGGACTCCAGCCCGGCGCCCGCGGCCCCGCCGGCCTGCGCCGACCACATCTCGTCCCGCGGATCCAGGCCGAGCACGCCGAGCATGCCCCGGACCTCGGCCAGCGCCGCGGCGACGGCCGGCTTGTCGCCCTCGCCCAGTGCCGCGTTGCCCTGCCGGACACGGGTGTGCACATGGGCCAGCGCCTGCGGGACGGAGAAGTCGTCGTCCATCGCCTCGGCGAAGGGCTGCGGCATCTCCCCCGCGGGGGCCGTCTCGCCGACCAGTTCCGTGGCCCGCTGCACGAAGCCCTCGATCCTGCCGAACGCGGCCTCCGCCTCGGCGAGGGACTCCGGGCTGTACTCGATCGTGGAGCGGTAGTGCGGCCCGGCGAGGTAGTAGCGCAGGACGACGGGCCGCCAGCGCTTGACCATCTCCGCGACGAGCACCGAGTTGCCGAGCGACTTGCTCATCTTCTCGCCGCTCATCGTCACCCAGGCGTTGTGCACCCAGTAGCGGGCGAACTCGTCCCCGTACGCCTGGGACTGGGCGATCTCGTTCTCGTGGTGCGGGAAGACCAGGTCGACGCCGCCGCCGTGGATGTCGAAGGCCCGGCCGAGGTACTTGTGGGCCATGGCCGAGCACTCCAGGTGCCAGCCGGGGCGGCCCGGGCCGAACGGAGTCTCCCAGGCCGGCTCCCCGGGCTTGGCCGCCTTCCACATGGCGAAGTCCCGGGGGTCGCGCTTGCCCGTCTCGCCCTCGCCGGAGGGCTGGAGCAGGCTGTCCAGCTCCTGGTTGGACAGCGAGAGGTAGGCGGGGAACGAGCGGACGTCGAAGTAGACGTTGCCGTCGGCGGCGTAGGCGTGACCGCGGTCGATCAGCGTGCGCATCATCTCGGTCATCTCCGGGATGTGGCCGGTCGCCCGCGGCTCGTACGTCGGCGGGAGGCAGCCGAGCGCCTCGTACGCGGCGTTGAACGCGCGCTCGTTCTCGTAGCCGATCGCCCACCACGGGCGGCCCTGCTCCGCCGACTTCGCGATGATCTTGTCGTCGATGTCCGTGACGTTGCGGACGAACGTCACCTCGTAGCCGCGGTGCGCGAACCAGCGGCGCATCACATCGAAGTTCAGCCCCGAACGGATGTGCCCGATGTGCGGGGCGGCCTGCACCGTCGCGCCACACAGGTAGATCGAGACACAACCCCGCACGAGCGGGCTGAAGTCACGGATCTGCCGGGCGCTGGTGTCGTACAGGCGAAGAGTCACCCGCCCAAGGGTAGTAGGCCCCGGGCCGCCGCCGTGCCGTGGCGTCCGCGCCGGAGGCAGGCCCGGCGACCGCCCCCGACGCGTCCGGCGTCAGACGCCGCCGACGACCTTGCGGACGACGACGCGCACGACGAGCCGCTCCGCGTCCTCCCCCGCCCTCGGGTTCCAGGTGGCGTAGTCGGTGCCGACGTACTTGTGCGCCAGCTCGTCGATCAGCTCCTGCGCGCCGTCGGTGGACAGGACGACGCTGCCGCGCAGCTCCGCGTACGTGTAGGGGGCGTCGGAGGGGTGGACGAGCACGCTCACCCGCGGGTCGCGGCGCATGTTGCGTGCCTTGCGGCGGTCGACGGTGGTGGAGAGCAGCAGGTCGTCGCCGTCCCGCTTGACCCAGACCGGGGAGACCTGGGGGCTGCCGTCGGGCTGGATGGTCGCCAGGGCGATGAAGGTCTTGCCGTCCAGTACCTGCTTGAGGCTGTCGGGGAGCTGTGCCACGGGAACGTCCTCTCTGCGCGCCGGGGCCGCCGGCGCCCGTCCGGCGTGTGCGGGTGCGTCGGCTCACCAGGTACCTCGCGGCGCGGGCGGTGACACCTCGCATCCGGCCGGGTGCGCGGCCTCAGTCCACCGGCCCGGCGTCGGCCCGCGCCGGGCGGGGCGGCCGGACGGTGCGGCCCAGCGCGGCGCCCAGCAGCGGGACGCAGGCCAGCAGGGCCCACACCGCTGCGGGGGCGGCGCCGCTGCCGAACAGGGCGCCCGTCGCCGCGCTGCCGCCGAGCACGACCAGCCCCGAGACGGACGAGAGAGCCCCCATCGAGAAGCCCAGCCGGTGCTCGGCGACCAGCTCGGTGACGAGCGCACGCGTGGCGGGCACGGCCAGCATCTGGCCGAACGTCAGCAGCAGGACGTGGAGCGCGGCGGGCACCGTCCCCACCGGCCCCCTCAGGCCGAGCGGCGCCGCTGCCGCCACGACGGCGAAGCCGAGCGCGACCACGCCGAGCCCCAGACACAGCGCCGTCCGGTGCCGCAGCCGCTCGCCCACCGCCCGGGTCACCGGCAGCTGGGCCACCACGACGAGCAGCGAGGAGAGCGCGAACAGCCAGCCCAGCGCGGACTGCGAGCCGGTCGCGCGCACCACCTCCTGCGGGAGGGCGAGATAGAGCTGGTTGTAGGCGACCAGATAGGTGCCGTAGGCGAGGCACAGCAGGAGAAAGGGGCCGTTGCACAGGGTCGCGCGCACCACGCCCCCGGTGGCGTCCGTGGCCCCCGTGGCCTCTGTGGTCCCCGTGCCCTCTGTGGCCTTCGCGTCCGCCGTGCGCTGCGTGACCGACGTGCCCGTCGCCCTCTCCGCGGCCTTCGCTCCCTCAGCGCCCTCACCGTCGTCGGCGCCCTCACCGTCGTCGGCGCCCTCACCGTCGTCGGCGCCCCCGGCGCTTCCGGTTCCCGGGCGGGGCGTGCTGCCGCCCGGCCGTCCCGCGGGCATCCGGCGCCAGTGCGCCACCAGCACCCCGACGAACACCAGCGCCCCCGCCCAGCAGGCCGTCCGGAAGTCGGCGAGCAGCAACAGCGTGCCCAGCAGCGGCCCGAGGAAGGCGCCCGCCTGGCCCGCGGCGGAGAAGACGGCGAGCGTACGGGCGCGCGGATGGCCGCCCGCCGCCTCGAACCGGACGGCCTGGCGCGCCGTCTCGGACTCCACCGCCGGCGAGAACAGCGCCGCCGCGAAGCCCACGCAGACGACGGCCGCGATCACCTGCACCGTGTCCCGCGCGTACCCGAGCCAGACGAACCCGGCGATCCGCAGCACGCACCCGGCGAGCACCACGGGACGCGGGCCGAACCGGTCGGTGAGCGCACCGCCCACCACGAACAGGCCCTGCTGGCTGAACGTCCGCAGCCCCAGCACCAGCCCGACGAGCCAGCCGCCCATGCCCAGGGCTCCGCCGAGGTGTTCGGCGAGGTACGGCAGCACGGCGAAGAACCCGATGTTGAACGCCAGTTGCGTCCACGCGAGCAGCCGCACGAACGGGGGCAGCCCCCGCACATCACCCAGGGACCGCCCGAACCTCCCGATCCCCCCGCGCCGGGGCGGCGCCTCCGCCCCGCGCTCACTCGACGCCTCCGCCCCGCGCCCCACGGAGGACGAGCGCGGCCTCCCACAGAGCCGTGGGCTCATGGTGTGCCCCCGACCCGGCGCCCCGACCGCTCAGCCCGCGAGAGGGACCGCTCGCCCCGCGAGCCGGACCCGGAACCCGACGAGACGGACCCGGCGCCCGACGAGACGGCACGCGCACCCCGCGCGACGGACCGCTCGCCCCGCGCGACGGACCGCGCACCCCGCGAGACGGACCCGGAACCCCGCGAGCCGGACGCCAGTGCGCCGAGCACGACGGCCAGCACGCCCACCAGGCCCAGCGCCGCGGCGGGCCCCAGCACGGCCCACGGCGCGCGCTCCGCGTACGGCATGTTCTCCGAGAGCATCCGCCCCCACTCCGGCGCGGGCGCCCCCACGCCGAGCCCGAGGAAGCCGAGCGAGGCCAGCGCGAGCGCCAGTGCCGGGATCCGCAGCACCGCATGGCGTACGACGGGCGGCAGCACACCGGGCAGCACGTGCCGCCGCAGCAGGTGCCACCGTCCTGCGCCGAGCGCGACGGCGCCGCGCAGATGTGCCGAGGCCCGTTCCTGCTCGAACAGCGCGGCGGTGTGTGCGGCCAAGGGCGCCCAGCCGACGACGGCGACAGCGAACGCGGCACCGAGCGCGCCCGGCCCGGCGATTCCGGCGACGACGAGCCCGGAGAGGATGGGCGGCAGCGCGTTGACGACCTCCCGCAGCCCCTCCGTCCACCGGGTGAGCACGCCGAGGAGGACGCCCACGACGAGGGTGACGGCGGCGACGGCGACGGCGGTGAGCACGGTGCGCGCGGCCCCGTGTCCGAGCCGGGCGAGGACGTCGCGGCCGAGCGCGTCGGTGCCCAGCGGATGGGCCCCGCTCGGTGCGGCGAGGCGGGCGGCGGTGTCGACGTGCAGCGGGTCGCGCAGCAGCCCGGCGACGAGGACGACCGCGAGCAGCACCGCGAGCGCGAGGGCCCAGCCCAGCAGGCCGCGCGTCCGGCGGGCGGCGGGCGCGGACGGCGCCGGCAGGGCGTGGGCGTCGAGCGCGGGCCCGAGGCACAGGCGGCGCAGGGCGCGTACCGCGAGGCCGGCGGCGAGGCCGAGCAGGAGCAGCAGCAGGACGCTCGCCTGGAGGACGGGCAGGTCCTGGGCGAGGGCGGCGTCGAGCGCGGTGCCGCCGAGCCCCGGGACGGAGAAGAGCGTCTCGACGGCGACGGCCCCGCCGGTGAGGCCGACCACCACGAAGCCGCACTGCGGCAGCAGCGAGGGCAGGACACGGCGCAGCGCGTGCCGGGCGATGCGGCGGGGCGGCAGTCCGCGGGCGGCGGCGGTGCGGACCCACGGTTCGGCGAAGGCGCCGGGCAGCGCGTCGTCGAGGAGGCGGCCGAGCAGGGCGCCGGCGGGGACGCCCATGGCGAGCCCGGGCAGCACGGCGTCGGCGGGCGCGCCCCAGCCCATGGCGGGGAACCAGCCGAGCTGGACGGCGAGGACGGTCGCGAGGACGGCGGCCAGCAGGAACTCGGGGAGCGCGGCGAGCAGGGCGCCGACGAGCATGCTGCCGGTCCGCCCGGAGCGTGCGAGCGTGCCCCGGGCGCCGGCCCGCAGGGTGCGTGCGCCGAGGGCGGCGGCGAGCAGCAGGGCGACGGCGAGCGAGACGCCCATCAGCGTCAGCGAGACGCCGAGCGCCGGGAGCACCCGCGGGCCGACGGCCTCGCCGGAGACCCAGGAGGTGCCGAAGTCGCCCCGTACGAGGCCGGAGAGCCAGCGCCCGAGCAGCTGCCAGGGCCCGTCGTCGAGCCCGGTCTGCGCGCGGATGGCGGCGAGCGCCGAGGGCGTGGGCTCCCGGTCGGCGTAGCGGGCGTGCAGGATCGTCCGGGCCGGGTCGGTCCTGGTGAGCCAGGGCAGCAGCCCGACGACGAGCAGGACCCCGGCGGCGGCGAGCACCCGCCCGGCGGCGCCGGCACCGGGCCGCGCCGCCGTCCGCGTGCGGGCGCTCACCCGCGTCGGGTGTCGGCGGTGACGAGGGTGCGCTCCATCGGGTCGAGGGAGACGCCTTCGACGCCGTCGGCGACGCCCTGGATGAAGCGCTCGTGCAGCAGCGGCACGACGGCGTCGGTGCGCAACACCTCGGCCTCGGCCTTCATCTCGGCCTGCTGCCGCTTTGCGGTCGACTCGGTGCCGGCGGCGTCGGCGACGGCCCTGTCGACGTCCTCGTCGCACAGCTGCGACATGTTGAACGAGCCCTTGCAGGTGAAGTCGGACTCCAGATAGGAGACCGGATCGCCGGTGTCCAGCAGGGTGTTGCGGGCCTGGACGAAGATGTCGTACTTGCCGGCGAGCGCGTCGGCCTCCATGCGCGCGTAGTCGCGCACGACCTGCTTGACGGTGAACCCGGCCTTCTCGAACTGCTGCTGGAGCGCGGTGACGGCCTCGGGCAGCTCGGGCCGGTTGGTGTAGGTGGCCAGGGTGATCGTCTTCGTCTTCTTCACCTCGGCCTTCGAGGCGGGCTCGGCACGCCCCTCGACCGGCTGCCGCTTGTCGGCCGCCCACTTCACGCCGGGCCCGAACAGCCCCTCGGGCTCGTCCGCGTGGCCCTCGTAGACGCTCTTGATCAGCGCCTTGCTGTCGATGGCCTTCCGGGCGGCGGCCCGCAGCGAGGGATCCTTGAAGACGCCCTTCCGGGTGTTCATGTAGAGGCTGTTGGTGCGCGCGGTCGGCACCTCGCGGAGCTGCTTCTCGTCCAGCACGGACGCCTGCGAGACGGGCACGTACTCGGCGATGTCCGTCTCGCCGGAGCGCAGCGCGTTGGCGCGGGTGGTGCCGTTCGCGGAGAAGGTGACGTCGACGCCGGGCGCCTTCGCCCTGCCGCCCCAGTAGCGGTCGTTGCGGTCGAGCGTCGCGCTGCTGGTGCCGTCCAGCTTCGTCAGGGTGAACGGCCCGGTGGCGTGCCCGGCGACCTTCACCTTGCCGCTCTTGGTGTAGGCCGCGCCGGAGAGCACGGCCAGCGACGGGTTGGCCAGCCGCTGCGGCAGCAGCGCGTCCGGCTCGCTGCTGGTGACGCGCACCTTCCCGGAGCCGACGGCCCGCGCGGTGAGCTTCCCGGCGTCGCTGAGGACCCGGGGCTGCGGGGACGCCTTCGCGGCGTGCTCCAGGGAGCGGACGACGGCCTCGGGCGTGACGCGGGTGCCGTCCTGGAAGCGGGCCTTGCGCAGCGTGAACGTCCAGCTGCGGTCACCGTCGGAGGGCTTCCAGGAGGCGGCCAGCGCCGGCTTGGCGACGCCCGAGGCGTCGAGCCTGGTCAGCCCCTCGATGACGGAGAGCCGGCTGAGGGTGACCGCGTCGTCCCCGTACGGGCTCATGGCCTGCGCGGGCGGGAACGCCATGGAGACGCGCAGCCGGCCGTCGGAGCCGCCGGAGTCCTGCCCGGCGCAGGCGGTCAGCGCGCCCGCCGACAGCAGCGCGACGGCGGCGAGGGCGGGAATCCGGACACGGCGTATGGAAGACATGGGGAGGGACACTACCTGGAAATCGTTCTCAACAGCTGGCCGTGCCGACCGTCGTCGCGCTGGTCACGGCCCCCGCACCCGCCGGACGCGGCACCCCGGCGGGCACCGGGACGGGCAGTTCGAAGTGGACGATGCCCTGCCCGCCGCCCGGCAGCGTCCGCTCGTCGCACACCTCGGTCGCCAGCGCGCGCCAGAACGGCTCGGCGCCCGGCACGGCCGGATCGGTGTGCAGATAGACCGCCTCGTAGCCGCCGGCCTCCGCGACGAAGGCACACAGTTCACGCACCATCGCGCGGGCGATGCCGAGCCTGCGGTACGCGGGGCGCACATAGATCCGGCACAGTTGCGCGGTGCTGCCCGAGGGGAAGCGCTCGGCGATCCACGGCGGGTTGGGCGGCGCCTGCGGGCCCTGGTCGCGCACGGCACCGGTGCCGACGACCGCGCCGCTCGCCTCGTCCACCGCGACCAGCAGCGTGCGCCGCGCCGGGCGCAGATAGGTGCCCTCGATGTCGATGATGTCCCGGTGCCAGCGCGGCACATAGCCCGACCGCAGATCGCCGTAGACGGTGTCGAGCATGACGCTGCGGGCGGCGTCGGCGTCGGCGGAAGCGGCCGTGCGCAGGAGGTACGACATCCCCTCCAGCGTAACTGCGACTCATCCGCAACAACCGGGCAGCCGCCGTTGCGCAGCCCCCGCCCGGGGCCTACCGGCCGGCGACCGGCGGCAGGACGAGCGCCGTGGCGAGCGCCGCCAGGCCCTCGCCGCGCCCGGTCAGACCGAGCCCGTCCGTCGTCGTCCCGGACACCGAGACCGGGGCGCCGACCGCCTCCGAGAGCACCTTCGCCGCCTCGTCCCGCCGCTTGCCGATCTTCGGCCGGACGCCGATGACCTGGATGGCGACATTGCCGACGCCGAAGCCCGCCGCGCGCACGATCCGCGCGGCCTCGGTGAGCAAGCTCACCCCGGACGCACCCGCCCACTCCGGGCGTCCGGTACCGAAGTGGGCACCCAGATCGCCCAGTCCGGCCGCCGAGAACAGCGCGTCACAGGCGGCGTGCGCGGCGACGTCCCCGTCGGAGTGCCCGGCCAGCCCGTACCGCTCGCCCTCCCACAGCAGCCCGGCACACCACAGCTCGCGCCCCTCCTCGAACGCGTGCACATCGGTACCGATGCCGACCAGCGGCAGCACGGCGGAGTGTTCGGCACTCATCAGCGTTCCTCCCTGCGGGCGAGCACGGCCTCGGCCAGTACGAGATCGAGCGGACGAGTCACCTTGAACGCCTCCTCGTGCCCGGGCACCAGGACGACCTCGACGCCGAGCCGCTCCACCATGCCCGCGTCGTCGGTCGCGCCCGCGCCGCCGGCGCCCTCGGTCCCCTCCGCCGCGAACCGGTCGTGCGCGGCGACCAGCACCTCGCGCGCGAAACCCTGCGGCGTCTGCACGGCCCGCAGCCGCGCCCGGTCGGGCGTCCCGGTCACCGGCTCCGGCCCGTCCCCGCGCGGCTCGACCTCCTTGACGGTGTCGGTCACCGGCAGCGCCGGCACGACGGCCGGCGCACCACCCCGGACGGCGGCGGCCACGGCGTCCACCGTCGCGGCCGGCACCAGCGGACGGGCGGCGTCGTGCACCAGCACGGTGTCGACCCACGGCGGCAGCGCCTTCAGCCCGAGCCGCACCGACTCCTGCCGCGTCCCGCCACCGGGGACGACGCTCAACTCCACGCCGGAGCCCGGGCCGTGCGCGTCCAGCAGCTCCCGCACGCCCTCGGCCCCGTCCGGCGGCGCCACCACGACGACCAGCGCGACCTCACGCGCCCGGGCCGTCGCCCGCACGGCGTGCACGAACATCGGCAGCCCGCCCAGCTCCCGCAGCGCCTTGGGCGCGCCGGGGCCCAGGCGCAGCCCCTTGCCTGCCGCGGGGATCACCACGGCGGTACGGGCCGCCGGCGCGGCCGTCTGCCGGGAGCCCCCGGCCTCGTCGGAAGGCCCCCCGGAAGGGGCGGAGCCGGTGGTATCGATTGACATCGGTAGCGCGTCCAGGGTTTGTGCCGT
Source organism: Streptomyces cacaoi (assembly GCF_006539165.1). Classification (GTDB taxonomy): domain Bacteria; phylum Actinomycetota; class Actinomycetes; order Streptomycetales; family Streptomycetaceae; genus Streptomyces; species Streptomyces cacaoi. Next base: position 39,984 of record NZ_BJMM01000035.1, read on the forward strand.
CAGCCGAAATGGGTATGGCAGGGGATACCCCCGGCCGTAGGTTGGGGGTGTGCCGGGCGCGACCGCATCGATCGGGCCCTTCCGTGATCACCGGTCGAGCGAGCAGCCCGGGCCCGGCACATCACAGCTCGGCGACGCCGCGGACGGTACGACCTCCGCAGCAGCCGCCGCCACCCCGCACCGATCGAGGCGCCGGTGGCGTGCGCCCGCAGCCTTGTACGCGCGGGCCACGCGCGAGACGCCCCCGGTACGGAGCTGCCGGGGACGGGAAATGCGCCGGGATACGGAACATGCCGCGGCGCCCGGGCGACAGCAGCTGTCCACCGGGCACCGCGGCACGGTGTCTCAGGAGGCGAGCACCTCGTCGAGCAGGGCCTCGGCCTTGTCCTCGTTGGTGTTCTCGGCGAGCGCCAGCTCGCTGACCAGGATCTGGCGGGCTTTCGCCAGCATCCTCTTCTCACCGGCGGACAGGCCGCGCTCGCGCTCACGACGCCACAGGTCGCGGACGACTTCCGCCACCTTGATCACATCACCGGATGCGAGTTTTTCGAGATTCGCCTTGTAGCGACGGGACCAGTTGGTCGGCTCCTCGGCATACGGCGCGCGGAGCACCTCGAAGACCCTGTCCAGCCCGTCGGAACCGACGACGTCGCGCACGCCCACGAACTCCGCATTGTCCGCTGGCACACGAACAGTCAAGTCGCCCTGCGCAACCTTCAGAACCAAGTAGGTCTTGTCCACGCCTTTGATCTGGCGAGTTTCGATAGCCTCGATCAGCGCGGCCCCGTGATGGGGATAGACCACGGTGTCGCCAACCTTGAACGTCATGTGTCAGGTACCCCTTCCGTGGCTATCCAGGGTAACACGGGAGAGCCCTCTTCTGAATGGCGTTTTCGCAGGTCAGGGCATATCTCGGGGCTTGACAAGCGGCACCGCGTCGTGCTGCGGACGTCCTTTGTGACCAGGTATTCGCAGGTGGGAGCCGGTCTGCGTGCGCTCCGAAACGCGCCCGGGATGCCCCCGGGAGCCCCCTCGGACACGGCCGCGCCGGGCGCCTGCTGACCGATTTGTCCCGCTGTAGGGAGCGCTCTCTTCGGCGAGTCTTCACCGCTCTTCCAAGAATTGATCAATGGCTGTGCAACACCCCATTGATCAATGGTGATCAATTCTCCGCGCCCGGCCCGCATTCCACGGAATCGCCCGTACGGAGGTACTGCGCGGGCACTCCCGGGGTGTGCGGCCGAGTACCGCGACACCTCTCTCCCCGTACCAGTGAGCGGTAAGCGCGGTACACCGTGGCGGCCGCCCTCGGGCGCTTCTGACGCGAACATGCAGACGTATCGGCCGGTGCGGGAAGACCGGTTACGGCAAAGCCGACGGAAAAACCCCTCGGCAGGGCCGGGACACGGCGGGACGCAGGCGGGAACGGCGGCAGGGACAGGCAGGGACAGGGCAGGGGCAAAGGGCGGCGCGGGGCGGAAACAGAAGGGGCCGCGGGGGTCGGCGGGGGCGGCCGGAGGGTCGGGTGCGGGTCGTCCACAGGCTGTCGGTAACCTGAGCCCGCACGTGAATTGACCGTCCGTCGCGACCGGCACGCGCTCGCGAGCGTGCCTGCCGCCATAGCTCGCCTAGGAGTTGCCGCCGCCGTGAGCAGCAGCCTTCGACGCGGCACCCTCGCCGCCTCCACCCTCGCGCTCGCCGTCGCCACGCTGACCGCATGCGGTGCGGGTAACGACGCCCAGACGCTGGAGATCAAGCCGGACAACGCCGCCGCACACGTCGGCGACATCAAGATCCAGAACGTCAACGTCGTCACCGGGACCAAGGGCGGGGACGCGGCGACCGTCACCGCACGGGTCTTCAACGAGGGGAAGAAGGACCAGACCCTCGAAGCCGTCACCCTCAAGGGCACCCGGGCGAAGCTGAGCCCGGCCAAGGGGGAGAAGAAGCTGGTCGTCCCGGCCGGCGGCTCGCTGATGCTCGGCGGGAAGAACAACGCCGCCGCGCTGCTGGAGGACGCCAAGGCCGCCGGGGTCAAGGACGGCAACGCGCAGCCGGTCACCTTCGACCTCAGCAGCACCGGGGCGGTCAAGCTCCGCGCGACCGTCGTCCCGGCCACGCACGCCTACGAGAGCGTCGGCCCGACGAGCAAGCCCTCCCAGTCGCCCTCGGGCAGCCCGGACGAGTCGGCCTCGCCGGGCGAGGGACAGTCGGAGAGCCCGGGCGCGAACGGCGGCGGTGAGAACGCCGATCGCGCCGACGACGCAAACAACGCGGACAAGCCCGGGCGTGGGCAGGAGGCACAGGGCGCCGAGGGCGGCGCGGGCGCCTCCTCGGACGCGGGTGACGCCAGCGGGGCGCACGCCGGTCACTGAGTTCCGCGGCCCCGCGCGCCGGGGCCGCCCGCACGCACGGAGGCCGTGCCCCACCCCCGGGGCACGGCCTCCTTTTCTCGTCTTTTCCTCGTCTTTTCCTCGTCCTTTTTCTTCGCGTCCTTCTTGCTGTTCCGGCCGGCCGGTCTACGGCTCGAACTTGTAGCCGAGGCCGCGGACCGTCACCAGGTAGCGGGGGGCGCCCGGGTCCGGTTCGATCTTGGCGCGCAGGCGTTTGACGTGGACGTCGAGGGTCTTGGTGTCGCCGACGTAGTCAGCGCCCCAGACGCGGTCGATCAGCTGCATCCGGGTCAGCACCCGGCCCGCGTTCCGCAGCAGCATCTCCAGCAGGTCGAACTCCTTGAGCGGCAGGTCGATCTTGCCTCCGCCGACGGTCACCACGTGCCGGTCCACATCCATCCGGACCGGGCCCGCCTCCAGCGCCGCGGGGGCCGCCTCCTCCGGCTCGCCGCGGCGGCGCAGCACCGCGCGGACCCGGGCGACCAGCTCCCGCGAGGAGAACGGCTTGGTCACATAGTCGTCGGCCCCTATCTCCAGGCCGACGACCTTGTCGATCTCGCTGTCCTTCGCCGTCACCATGATCACGGGGACGTTGGACCTGCCCCGCAGCTGACGGCAGACCTCCGTGCCGGGCAGACCCGGCAGCATCAGGTCGAGCAGTACCAGGTCGGCACCGTTGCGTTCGAACTCATCGAGCCCCTCGGGACCCGTGGCCGCCACGGCGACCTCGAAGCCTTCCTTTCGGAGCATGTACGACAGTGCGTCGCTGAACGATTCCTCGTCCTCGACGACGAGCACTCGGGTCACGGGAGGACCTCCGGGGCGGAAAGTTGTTCATCGGCCTGGTCGACATAGGGCCGCTCCTCCTCGTCGAAGGCGGCCGGTTCCTGTAGTGCGCCTGACAGGCGGTTCCGGCTGCGCCGGTCCGCCTCGGCCTTCTCCCGGGCGCTGCCCGCTTCGGGCAGCCGGAGGGTGAACGTGGAGCCCTGTCCCTCGGCGCTCCACACCGTGACCTCCCCGCCGTGCGAGGCGGCCACGTGCTTGACGATGGAGAGCCCGAGGCCCGTGCCGCCCGTGGCGCGGGAGCGGGCGGGGTCCACACGGTAGAAACGTTCGAAGACGCGGTCCTTGTCCCGCTCGGAGATGCCGATGCCCTGGTCGGTGACGGCGATCTCGATGAGGTCGCCGCCCGGGGCCGGGACGCGGCGCCCGGTGACCTTGACCTGGGTGCGGGCCGGCGAGTAGTTGACGGCGTTCTCCACGAGGTTGCCGAGCGCCGCGGCGAGCTGGCCGCGGTTGCCCCACACGTGCAGATCCTCCGGCTCGGCGCCGCCCTCGGGACGGGAGGTGACCCCCGCGTTCAGGGTGATCTGCTTGCTGTCGGCGCGCTGTCTGCTGCGTTCGATGGCCTCGTTGACCAGTTCCTGCACCCGGACCGGCTCGGAGTCCTCCAGCGGATCGTCGTTCTGCACCCGCGAGAGGTCGATCAGCTCCTGGACGAGGTTGCTCAGCCGCGTCGCCTCGTTCTGCATCCGGCCCGCGAAGCGCTGCACCGCCTCCGGGTCGTCCGCCGCGTCCAGCACCGCCTCCGACAGCAGGGAGAGGGCGCCCACCGGTGTCTTCAGTTCGTGGCTGACGTTGGCCACGAAGTCGCGGCGTACGGCCTCGATCCTGCGGGCCTCCGTCAGGTCCTCCACCAGCAGCAGCACCAGCCGGGAGCCCAGCGGGGCGACGCGGGCGGAGACCGCGAGGGCATCGCCCCGCCCCGTGCCGCGCCGGGGGAGGTCGAGTTCGACCTGGCGTATCTCCCCGTCGCGGCGGGTGTCCCTGGCCATCTGGAGCATCGGCTCCACCGCGAGCCGGCCGCCGCGCACCAGCCCCAGCGCATACGCCGCCGAGCTGGCCTTCACGACCGCGTCGCTCTCGTCCAGGACCACGGCCGAGGAGCGGAGGACCGACAGGACCGTGTCCACGCCGGGCGGGAGGACGGGGTCGGTGTGCAGCGACGTCCGCGACGGGCGGGACTGCTCGCGCTCGCTCCACCGGAACGCCAGCATCGCGATGACGCCGGTGCACACACCGGCGATCGCTGCTGCCGCGGCGACCGCCGCGTTCACGTCCATACGTCCAGGTTATGCGGACGCCCGGAACGGCCCCCAGCCTCGTCCACCTGCCCGCAAGAGCGTTCGCCCAGTGTTCACCCGGGGTGAGCCGCCGGTTCACCGAAGGAGGCGGAACCCGTCGCGTTCCGGGCACACCGTGGGAGCGTGGGGGCACCACCCCCCGTGCAAGACCGTGCAGAACGGTGCACGTCATCTGCGACACGCTTGAGACACGACCCACGCGAGGGAAGGACAGCCATGCGGGACGCGTACCACGAGGAGCTGGACTCGATCGGGGACAGCCTGGTCGAGATGGCCAGGCTCGTCGGCTCCGCCATCGGGCGCGCCACCACGGCGATGCTGGACGCCGATCTGAAGCTCGCCGAGAGCGTCATCGCCGCCGACGAGAAGGTCGACGATCTCCAGCGCGATCTGGAGACCCGCGCGATACAGCTGCTCGCCCGGCAGCAGCCGGTCGCCACCGACCTGCGGATCGTCGTCACCTCGCTGCGGATGAGCGCCGACCTGGAGCGCTCCGGCGACCTCGCGCAGCACGTCGCCAAGGTGGCCCGGCTGCGGTTCCCCGAGTCGCCGGTGCCGCGCGACCTCCAGGCGACGCTGCTGGAGATGGGCCAGCTCGCCCAGCGGCTGATGGCCAAGGCCGCCGAGGTCATCATCACCAAGGACATCGACCTGGCCATGCAGCTCGAACAGGACGACGACGCGATGGACCTGCTCCACCGCACCCTCTTCCAGCACCTCATGGACGACCGCTGGAAGCACGGCATCGAGACGGCCGTGGACGTCACCCTGCTCGGCCGCTACTACGAGCGGTTCGCCGACCACGCGGTGTCGGTGGCCCGTCGCGTCGTCTACCTCGTCACCGGGGACTACGCCGACGAGATCGATCCGGCCGTCGCCGCCGCGGCGGACAAGGACGGCACCGCGCCGGTCGAGGGCCGCTGAGCGGCGCGGCGGACCCCTCGCGGGAGCGCGGCGGACCTCTCACGGGAGGGCGTGCGTGCGGGCGTGTGTGCGTCCCGGCTCGGGTTCCGGTCGGCTCCGCCCCGGCTCGGCGGCCCCGGTCCGACTCGGACTCCGACTCGGACTCCGGCCCGGCTCCGGCGTGGGCGGGCGGGGCGTGCGCGGGCGGGGGAACCGCGCGGCGCATGTGCCCCGGGGGTATGGGCCGGGACCTCGTGTGCCGTGTGCCTCTGCGCGCCCTTGATGCGCCCGTGGTCACAGCCCGTGCAATTGAGGCACGAGCTTGTCCTTGCCGAGGAGGGAAACATGGCCGACTCCCGGAAACAGCGCGAGACCCGTGAGCAGTCGCCGAGCACCCCGCGCGAGACGCGGCAGCTGCCCCTGCTGGGGGCGTGCGGCTGCGGACCCGGGTGCGGGTGCGGATGCCAGTCGGGCGGCCCCTGCCAGTGCGGAGGCTCCTGCGGCTGACCGGCGCGTACGGTGCGGGGCCCTGACCGGTTCGACGGGTCAGGGCCCCGTCCCGCGTCCGTCCATCCACCCGGCCGCCGGGCCGCTCGTCCGCCGGGCCACCCGACCGCCGGGCCGCCCGACCGCCGGGCCGCCCGGCCGCTGAGCCGCTCGCTGCGTTCGGCTCCGGGTGTCCGGGGGCGCGGGCGTCCGGCCCCGGGTGTTCAGGCGCGGGCGTCGTGGGCGAGCAGGGCCAGTTGGATGCGGTTGTCGAGCCGCAGCTTCGTCAGGGCGCTGGAGAGATGCGCCTTCACGCTGCCCACGGACAGATGCAGCCGGCGGGCGATCTCCGCGTTGGCGAGCCCGTCGGCCACCGCCGCCGCCACCTCGCGTTCCCGCTCCGAGAGCACCGCGAGCCGGGTGCGGGCCGTCTCGGCGCGGTCCGCCGGGCCGCCGCCCGCCGCGTGCTGCATGAGGGTGCGGGCCACCGAGGGCGAGAGCACCGGCTCGCCCCGGGCCGCGCGCCGCACCGCGTCGACGATCTCCTCCGGGTCGGTGTGCTTGAGCAGATAGCCGGCGGCGCCCGCCCGGACCGCCTCCAGCACCTCGGTGTCCGAGTCGAACGTGGTCAGCACGATGACGTGCGGGCCCCGGCCGCCGGCCCGGGTCAGCTCCCGGGTGGCGGCGATGCCGTCCGTGCCCGGCATCCGCAGATCCATCAGCACGACATCCGGCCGGGCCTCCCGTACCCGGGCCGGTACCTGCGCCCCGTCCGCCGCCTCGCCGACGACCTCCACACCCGCGGCGCCCCGCAGCATCATGCGCAGCCCCGCGCGGACCAGCGGATCGTCGTCCGCGAGCAGCACACGGACCGGAGGGTCCTGCGGACCGGGGGAATCTGGCGACGTCATACGGGCCACGGTAGCCAAGCCAGCAGGGTGAACACGCCCTCCTGCGGCCCGTATCGGAGCCGGCCGCCCTCGATCTCCAGCCGCTCCGACAGGCCCGTCAGACCGGCCCCGGCGCCCGGTATCGCCGACGCGGCGGCCCGGCCCGGCAGCGGCGTCGTCACCCGGACCGTCACGCCGTCACCGGGTCCGCCGCCGAGCCGGATCCGCACCGGCCGGCCCGCGGCGTGCTTGCGCGCGTTCGTCAGCCCCTCCTGGACGACGCGGTAGACGCTGCGCTGGAGCTGGGGGCGCAGCGGCGGCTCGGGGTCCGGCGGCAGCGCGTCGTCCAGGACGATCTCCTGGCCGGCCGCGCGGGCCTCCGCCACCAGCTCCCCGATCCGTTCGAGATCCGGCTGCGGGCGGGCGATACCGCCCGGCACCGCGGAAGCCGAAGGCCCCTCGCCGCCCTCCGGGCTCTCCTCCCCCTCGTCCTCGCGCAGCACGTGCAGCACCTCGCGCAGCTCCTCCAGCGCCTGGTGCGCGTTGTCCCGGATGACGGTCGCGCTCTGCGCGATCTCCTCCTCGTCCAGTGCCGCGCCCCGGCCCGCCACCGACTGCCGGGTGCGGTAGGCGAGCGCGCCCGCGTGCACCGAGAGCAGGGACACCCGGTGGGCGAGGACGTCGTGCATCTCCCGCGCGATGGCCCGGCGTTCGGCCCGGCGCACATCCGTCAGCCGGCGCTCGTGGTCGGCCCGCGCCCGCACCGCGTCCTCCCGCAGGCGCACCACGAGCTGACGCCGGGCCCGCGCGGCGCTGCCCCAGGCGAAGAAGCCCAGGTAGAGCGCCAGGAAGGTGATCGTGACGGCGCGGCCGTCGTCGTCCGGCACGACGTACAGCACCAGCAGCGGGACCGCGACGGCGATGTGCAGCGCCAGCATCAGCAGCGCCAGCCGCCACGGCAGACGCAGCGCGATGTTGAAGACGATGACGATCAGCGCCCCGATCGCCGTGTCGCTGAGCGCCGCGGCCGGCAGCGCCGCGATCGCCACCCCCAGCGGGTGGCGGCGCCGCAGCCACAGCGACAGACAGGCGGCCACGCCCAGCGGGGTGTCCAGCTCCCGCAGCCAGTCCGGGCGCAGCTCGTCCTCCGCGCCCAGGACGGCGAGCAGGAGCAGCAGGCTGCATCCGAACAGCAGCACGTCCACGCACCAGTCCCGCACCGTGCGGCGCGCCCGTGTGCGGGTGCCCGCGGTGGTCAGCTCGCCCGGCAGGAGGTGGCGGCGCAACGGGAGGAGGGGCTGGTCGGGGGGCATGCCCCGAGCGTAGGCAGCACGGCGGCCCCCCGCCTCGGCCGACCGGCCACACCCGGAAGGCCGACCGGCCACCCGTCCGGCTCCGGGCCGAAGAACCGGGAGGCCGGGGGGCCAGGGGCCGGGGGCCGGGGCGCGGCCGCGGCGGATCCGGGCGCCCGGCACGAGCGAACCCCCCGCCCGGGTACGGGCAGGGGGCTCGGCCGAGGCGGTGCGGGCGGGCGGGCGGGGGTTACTTCTTCTTGCCCTGGTTGGCGACTGCCTCGATGGCTGCCTTGGCGGCCTCCGGGTCGAGGTAGGTGCCGCCCTTGTTGACCGGGTGGAAGTCGGCGTCCAGGTCGTAGACGAGCGGGATGCCGGTGGGGATGTTGAGGCCGGAGATGTCGGCGTCGGAGATGCCGTCCAGGTGCTTGACCAGGGCGCGCAGGGAGTTGCCGTGGGCGGCGACCAGGACCGTGCGGCCGGCCAGCAGGTCCGGGATGATCCCGTCGAACCAGTACGGGAGCATGCGCTGGACGACGTCCTTGAGGCACTCGGTGCGGGGGCGCAGCTCGCTGGGGACGCCGGCGTAGCGCGGGTCGTCGCTCTGGGAGAACTCCGAGCCGTCCGGCAGCTCCGGCGGCGGGGTGTCGTAGGAGCGGCGCCAGAGCATGAACTGCTCCTCGCCGAACTCCTCGCGGATCTGCGCCTTGTCCTTGCCCTGGAGGGCGCCGTAGTGGCGCTCGTTGAGCCGCCAGGAGCGGTGGACGGGGATCCACAGCCGGTCGGCCGCCTCCAGGGCGAGCTGCGCCGTGCGAATGGCGCGCTTCTGCACCGAGGTGTGCAGCACGTCCGGGAGCAGGCCGGCCTCCTTGAGCAGCTCGCCGCCGCGGACCGCCTCCTTCTCGCCCTTCTCGGTGAGGTTGACGTCCACCCAGCCGGTGAACAGGTTCTTCGCGTTCCACTCGCTCTCGCCGTGGCGGAGCAGGATGAGCTTGTACGGTGCGTCGGCCATGCTTCCGAGCGTACTGCGTACGGTCGTGGGGGCTGTCGCGGCCACCGGCTGTGGCTCACGGACGCGTACGGCTGTCGCTCACCGACGCGCGCGGCTCGTGAGCCCGTGAGCTTGGGAGCCCGTGGGCCCGCGAGCCCGTGGGGCTGTGAACTTTGAACCTGTGAGCCCTGGGTCCGTGACCCGGTGCAGGTGTGCGAGGCGCCGGGGCGTCGGCGCGGGCGGCCGGAACCTCGCGGTCGCGGTCAATTCGCTGGCACTCCGTTCGCCCGGACGGGTAACTTGCGCTCGTCGGAGAGCCTCTTACACCTCCGGGGGGAGCAGCAATGGTCGGTGGGTCCGTCGGCAGGTCCGCCGGTGCGCTGGCGCGCGGTGTCTCGGAGAGCGTCGGCGGGCTGCCCCGCGCCTTCTGGTGGCTGTGGACGAGCACGCTCATCAACCGCCTCGGCTCCTTCGTGACGACGTTCCTCGCGCTCTACCTCACGGTCGACCGCGGCTACTCCGCCTCGTACGCCGGGCTGGTGGGCTCGCTGTACGGGGCGGGCGGCGTGGTGGCCTCGATCGGCGGCGGGGTGCTGACCGACCGGCTCGGCAGGCGGCCCACGCTGCTGCTGTCACAGCTGTCGACGGCCGCGTCCGTGGCGGCGCTCAGCCTGGTGACGCATCCGGTGGCGATCGCCGCCGTCGCGGGCGTGGTCGGGATGGCGACGAACGCGTCCCGGCCGGCCGTGCAGGCGATGATCGCCGACATCGTCGCCCCGCAGGACCGCGTCCGCGCGCTGGCGCTCAACTTCTGGGCGGTGAACCTCGGTTTCGCCGTCTCCTCGGCGGCGGCCGGCTTCATCGCGCAGTTCAGCTACCACGTGCTGTTCTTCTCCGAGGCGGCGATGGTGCTGGTCTGTGCGATCGTCGTGTTCGTCAAGCTGCCGGAGTCCCGGCCCGAGCGTCCCGCGCCCGGGCGCCCGGACGCGCGGCGGCGGCCGGAGGACGCCGACGAGCGGCCCGTCTCGCTGGGGACGGTGCTGCGCGACGGCCGGTTCATGGCGGTCGTCGGGCTGAGCCTGCTGGTGGCCGTGCTCATCCAGCAGGCGTTCGTCGCGATGCCCATCACCATGGGTGAACAGGGCTTCTCCAGCTCGGACTTCGGGACGGCCATCGCGGTCAACGGGCTGCTGATCGTGCTGATCCAGCTGCCGGTGACCCGCTTCGTGGAACGGCGCGATCCGCTCCGTGCGCTGGTCTGCTCCTCGGTGCTGATCGGCGCCGGCTTCGGCCTCAACGCCTTCGCCGGCTCCGTCCCGTTCTTCGCGTTCGCCGTGGTGGTGTGGACCGTCGGCGAAGTGATCAACACCCCGACGCAGATGGGGCTCGTGGTGCGGCTCTCGCCCGTCCACGGACGCGGGCGCTACCAGGGCATGTTCAGCATGTCCTGGGCGGCGGCGAACCTGGCGGCGCCGCTCGTCGCCGGCTGGATCATCGACCGGTTCGGCTCCGCGACGCTCTGGTCGGCCAGCGCGGTACTCGGCGCCGTCGCCGCCACCGGCTACGCCCTGCTGCGCCGTGCGACGGGCGACGCCCTCAGCGCACCCACGGCCCGCGGCCTCCCGGACGGCGCCGCACGCGCCGCCGCCGACCCGGGCCCGGCCCAGGACTCACCCGCGCTGCACACCGCCGACGAAGGCCGCCCGAGCACCAGTTGAGAACCCGAGCGTCCCCCGCCCCCGATCCTTGCCGTCACGCACGCAAACCGCACCCACGACAGACACGAGCCCCGGGGCCCACTCGACGCACTGACCGCCGGCTGAGTCGCTGTAGCTCGACCTGACCCACGCTGTCGCGCGCTGCTGCTCGAACATGCTCGCCCCTTCCGATGCAGAGAGGATCCGCTGGCTCGTCCGGCCCCGGTGGTCACCTGCTCACAAGTGGCCCGAACACCGCACGCGTTCGCGGCCGTGCACCTGTTCCTGTACGGGCGTCTCCCCTGGCACCTTCCGCTTACACGCCTGTCCGGTGGGTCGTGAGGGCTGTGGTGGTGTACGGGATCGGGAAGGGGTCGGGTAGGGGGTCGAGGGCGGTGGTGGCCTCGGTGCGGGCCTCTGCCATGAGGTGTGGGGGGAGTCGGGTGAAGAGGCCGAAGGTGGGCATCTGGTCCAGCCAGGCGGTCTTGGTGCAGGACATCTCCCAGGTGAAGGCGAGCCGTTGGGGTTCGTCGAATCCGCCGGCGTTCCTGATGCCGTCGGCGGCCCGGTCGAGGTGGGCCCGGGACGCCTCGGCTGCGGGCTTCGTCAGTGCCGCACGGGTGTCGAACGGGGCCTCGGGGAGCAGGCGTTCGCAGAGCGCGGCCACCGCCTCGGCGAGCGGTGCGGGGAGTTGGAAGGCGTGCCAGAACGGGGCGAGCAGGCCGCCGGGCCGCAGGACGTGCGCGGCGTGCCGGGCGCCGGCGACGGGGTCGATCCAGTGCCAGGCCGTGCCGGCGACGACGGCGTCGAAGGTGCGGCCGTCCGGGTCCCAGTCCTCGAAGCGGGCCACGTCGACGGGGAGGTCCGACCGCCGCGCCCGCTCGGCCATGCGTGCGTCGGGCTCGACGCCGTGCACACGGCAGCCCGCGGCGCGGAACTGCCGGGCCGCGATGCCGGTGCCGCAGCCGACGTCGAGCACGTCGGGTCCGGGGCTCGCCTCGATCAGGGCGGCCACCAGCGCTTCGGGGTAGGGCGGGCGGGTCCGGTCGTAGCGGTCGGCGTCCGCGCCGAACGACTCGGCGACGGTTCTGACCTGCGCGGATCCGGTCGGTGTCGGCTGTTCCCCGCCGGGTGCCGGTACGTCGTGACGGGACTCGGGCACGGCGGGGCCCGGGGCCCCGGAAGGTAGAGTGGGCATGCGGCCACTATGAGTGGGCGCGTGCCCACTCGTCAACGGACGGCGCGGACGACCGCCACCCGTCGCCGCCGTCCCGGCCCGCCGGAGGCCCGGCGCGGCCGGCAGCACACCGGAAGGGAGACGGCGCCATGCCGACCGGGGTAGCCCTGCGCGACGCCCGCCAACAGCTCTTCGCCGCCGCCGAACGCGTCCTGCTCAGGGACGGGGCGAACGCGCTCACCAGCCGCTCCGTCACCACCGAGGCGGGCTGCGCCAAGGGCGTACTGCACCGGCACTTCGCCGACTTCGACGCCTTCCTCACCGAACTCGTGCTGGACCGCGTCGAGATGATCGAGCGGGAGGGCGAGGCGCTGCGTGGCTCCGCCGGCTCCGGCGAGATCACCGACCGTGTCACCGACGCGCTCACGGAGCTGTTCGGCTCGGTGGCCGTGGCGATCGTCGGCCTCGTCACGGCCCGCGACGCGCTGCGCGCCCGGCTGCGGGAGGCCACCGGCGGGACGGGCGTGCCGCTCCTGACCCAGGCGGCGGCCGCGCTCGCCGCCTACCTCACCGCCGAACGCGAACTCGGCCGCCTCGCCCCGGACTCCGACGTCGACACCCTCGCCCTGACCCTGATCGGCAGCGGGCACCTGCTGTTCGCCGGGCGGGACGGGGGTCCGCCGCCGCGTGCGGAGGTCGAGCGGGTCGTGGCGGGTGCCCTGGGCGGGGCCGTGCGCCGGCCGGCGTGACGGACCCGTCCCCTTCGCATCCCCTTCGGCTCCCCTTCGAAGCCCCCTCGACGCCCCCTCGACGCCCCTCGAAGCTCGCCCCGGTTCTCCGGCACCCCGGCCGCCCGGCGCCCGGGCCGCTACCGCCTGCCGCCGCCGAGCCGGGTGCGGACGGCGCCCGCCGCGCTGGCGAGTACGGCGAGGCCGCCGAGGGCGAGCGGCCAGGTGAGCCGTTCGTTCAGGAACAGCGCGGCCCAGGCGAGGCCGAGGACGGGCTGGGCGAGCTGTATCTGGGAGACCTGGGAGATGGGGCCGAGGGCGAGGCCGCGGTACCAGGCGAAGTAGCCGAGGAACATGCTGACCACGGCGAGATAGCCGAAGGCGGCCCATTCGGTGGGGGTTCCGGTGGGCGGGTGCCCGGCCACGGCGTAACCGGTGAGGGCGGTCATCGGCGGGGCGGCGAGCACGAGGGCCCAGGAGATGGTCTGCCAGGCGCCGAGTTCGCGGGCGAGGAGTCCGCCTTCCGCGTAGCCGATCCCGGCGGCGGCGACGGCGCCGAGCAGCAGCAGATCGGACCAGTGCAGTCCGCCGAGGCCGCCGCCCTGGAGCGCGGCGAAGCCGAGCGTGACGACGGCGCCGACGGCGGCCATGCACCAGAAGGACCTCGGCGGGCGTTCGTGGCCGCGGAGCACGGCGGCGACCGCGGTGACGGCGGGCAGCAGGGCGATCACGACGGCGCTGTGCCCGGCCGAGGCGGTGGTGAGCGCGAAGGAGGTGAGCACGGGGAAGCCGACGACGACGCCCCCGGCGACGACCCCGAGCCGGGCCCACTGGATACCGCGGGGCAGCCGCTGCCTGGTGCACACCAGGGCGAGGGCGGCGAGGACGGCGGCGACCACGGCCCGGCCGCAGCCGGCGAACAGCGGGGTCATACCGGAGTCCGCGACGGCGACGCGGGTGAACGGCACGGTGAACGAGAACGAGGTGACGCCGAGGAGGCCCCACCACAGGCCCGCGCGGGAGGGCGATAGCACCGAGGGGTTGTCGACAGTAGCGCTACTGTTGTTCGTCATGAACAACAGTAGCAGCGTGGACCGGCTCGTCTCCGGGCTCCAGGAGTGGCTGGCGACGGCGCTACCGGGCGCGAAACTGCCGGCCACCCGGGCGCTGGTGGCGCAGTACGGGGCGAGCCCGGTCACGGTGCAGAAGGCGCTGCGGGTCCTCGCCGCACAGGGGAAGGTCGAGAGCCGGCCCGGCGTGGGCACCTTCGTCCGGGCCGAGCGCACCGCACGCGCGCCCGACCACGGGTGGCAGACGGCGGCGCTCGGTACGCCCCGGCACCGCTCCCGGCAGCTGTCGGCCGCGCTGCGGACCGTCCCGAACGAGGTGATCGCGCTGCACGCCGGCTACCCGGACCGCGAACTGTTGCCCGAGCGCCTGGTCCGGGCCGCGTTCGCCCGCGCCGCCCGCGGTGACGCCGCCGTCGGACGGCCCCCGGCCGCCGGACTGCCCGAACTCCAGGCGTGGTTCGCGACGGAGCTGGGCGACGCGATGCCGCCGGGGCTCGCACCGCCGGCACCGAACGACGTCGTCGTCTTCCCCGGCAGCCAGAGCGGGTTGAGCACCGTCTTCCGCGCCCTGGTCGGCGCGGGCCGCCCGCTGGTCGTGGAGTCGCCGACCTACTGGGGCGCGATCCTCGCCGCCGAGCAGGTGGGGGTGCGGCTCGTGCCGGTGCCCAGCGGCCCGGCCGGACCCGATCCGGACGAGCTGGCACGCGCCGTCGAGCAGAGCGGCGCCCGGGCGTTCTACGCACAGCCGAACTTCGCCAACCCGACCGGCGCCCGGTGGCCGGACCGGTCCGCCGAGCGGGTGCTCGACCTCGTCCGCGCACACGGCGCCTTCCTCATCGAGGACGACTGGGCACACGACTTCGGCATCTCCGCCACACCGTTCCCGCTGGCCGCCCGGGACGACAGCGGGCACGTCGTCCATCTGCGCTCGCTGACCAAGAGCGTCTCCCCCGCCGTGCGGGTCGCCGGGGTCGTCGCGCGCGGCCCGGCCCGCGCCCGGATCCTGGCCGCCGCCCAGGCCGAGTCCCTGTACGTCAGCGGGCTCCTCCAGGCCGTCGCGCTGGACGTCGTCACCCAGCCCGCCTGGCGCACCCATCTGCGCGGCCTGCGCCGGCAGCTCGCCGCCCGCCGGGACCTCCTCGTCGACGCGCTGCGCGCCCACGCGCCGGGCGCACAGCTGGACGCCGTGCCGGAGGGCGGGCTGAACCTGTGGGTGCGGCTGCCGGACACCACCGACCTGGACCGGCTCGTCCAGGACTGCGAGACGGAGGGCGTGGTCGTCGCGCCCGGCACCGAGTGGTTCCCCGCCGAACCCGCCGGGGCCCATCTGCGCCTCAACTACTCGGGCCCCGGCCCCGGCGCCTTCCCCGAGGGCGCCCGCGCACTCGGCCGGGCCCTCGCGCGGCAGCCGGGGTAGCGATGCGGTCCCGCCGGCCCGGAACGTCGAGGCCCTCACCCCGGCCGACGCACCGCCTCAGCTCTTCAGCCCCCGCGTGAACGCCTGCCATGCGACGGAGCCGAAGTAGGCGGTGCCGCCCCGCGGTTGCTTGCTGTCCCGTACGGCGCGGCCTCCGGCTCGGGTCTGTGCGACCTCTACGCATTCGTTCGAATCGCCTCCCCCCGAGTAGGACGACTTGCGGAATGCCGTGGTGGTTCCTCTGCTTCTCATGTCGGTTCGTCCTCCCTGGGGAGCTGTTCCAGCAGGTCCCGGATGAACTGGCGGGTCCGCTCCGGTGTCAACGCGGTGGAGCGCAGCGCGTCGAAGCTGTGCGCGTAGGGGGCCGTCAGGTGTTCGTCCTCCAGGACCACGCTCTCCTCGTGGGTGTCCTGCACCACCGCGGAAGCTGCCCAGTCGCCGTCGAAAGCGAGCATGACGAAGGGCGGGGACCTGGTGGCTGAGGCCCACTCGCCCAGCGGGAGAACCTGGAGGCTGACCAGCGGCTGCTGTTCGAACCACAGGAGGTCGTGCAGCTGGGCACGGTGTGTTTCCGTGTCCGCGACGTTCGAGGTGAGCGCCGGTTCCCAGATCACCGCTGCGAGGCGCGCTCCCGACTCCAGGAACTTCCTGCGGCGCTCCTGCCGGATGCTGACGAGGCGCTCGATACGCTCCTCGTCCTTGTGCGCCCGCTTCGCGGTGGCGAGTGCGCGCGTGTACTCCGCTGTTTGCAGAAGCCCGGGCAGCAGTGCCGTCTGCCACGTGCGGATGAAGGTGGCGTCCTCTTCCAGAGCCAGGTAGTCGCCCAACTTGCCCGGCACGGGCACCGGGTGGTCGAGCCACCAGCCGCGTTTGCCGGCGGCGCGTGCGACCCGCTCCAACTGGTCCCGCGTGCGCCGGTCTTCCACCTCGTACAGGTCCAGCAGATAGCGGACCTCCGCGACGCGAGCACTGTTCATCCCCGATTCGATACGGCTGATCTTCGCGGTGGAACAGCCAAGCGCTTCGGCCGCGTGCTCCTGGTCCAACTTCGCTGCCAGCCGGTAGTGCCGCAGGGCTGCTCCGAGCCGCCTCCCGCGCATGGTGGGCTTCCGGTCAGAAGGCATGTGACCTCCCCTTCGTACTGCTGCAAGTCTGCACGTGCGCTGGGTGGTTGAGGACAGCGCCCCAGACCCTCCGAGGGCTGGCAAGTTTGCCAGAGCTTTCACTTGCCGAGGCTCGACGGTTGCCCGTACCGTGAATGGCGTCACACCTGGTGCTCGAACCAGCGCAGACGGTGACACTTCGCATCCCCAACTCGCCCCAGGAGGACGTATGTCCGGGCGCCCCTGCACGGTCAGGTTCCGTATCGGTAAGGCGGCTGTGCCGCAGGCGAGGGCGTATGTGGTGCGGATACTGGGGGAGTGGCGGCTCGGGCAGGTGAGCGAGCCGGCGGCGCTGGTCACCAGCGAGTTGGTGACGAACGCGATCGTCCACGCGCGCGGCATCGGTGAATACATCGAGCTGGGCCTGGCCCGTCGGAAACGCGCACTGCTGCTGGAGGTGTCCGACTCCTACAGCTGGGCCCAGCCCGAACTGCGCAAGCCCGGGCCGGAGGAAACCCACGGCAGGGGCCTGCTGCTGGTCGACGCGCTGAGCGAGGCGTGGGGCGTACGGGAGCGCGAGGGCGCGGGCAAGACGGTGTGGGTGCGGCTCACACTCTGACCACCGAGCCGACAGCGGCAGGCGCGATCGCCGGGGGCGGGCCCGCGCCCCCGCGAGGGCGTCGGGCCCGCCCGCGCCGGGCTCAGTCCTGCCGCTCGGTGAGGTGGGTGAAGGCGTCCAGGTTGCGGGTGGACTCGCCGCGGGAGGTGCGCCAGGCGTACTCGCGGCGGATCGCGCCGGCGAAGCCCATCTGCAGCAGGGTGTTGAAGGGGCCGTCGGCGTTCTCCAGGACGCTGCCGAGGAGCCGGTCGGTCTCCTCGGGGGTGACGGCGGCGAGCGGGAGCCGGCCGGCCAGATAGATGTCGCCGTGGCTGTCGAGCGCGTAACCCAGGCCGTAGATACGCGTGTTGCGCTCCAGCAGCCAGCGGTGCACGGCCGCGTGGTTCTCGTCCGGGCAGCGGACGACGAAGGCGTTCACCGACAGCGAGTGCGCGCCGACGACGAGGGAGCAGGTGGTCGCCAGCTTGCGTGTGCCCGGCAGTGTGACGACGTAGGAGCCCTCGGCGGGGCTCTCCCACTCCAGCTCGGCGTCCCGCAGCGTCTGTTCGATCACCGCACGCGCGGTGGCCTGGTCACCCATGGGGCGATCGTAGGCGACGGCGGCGTTCGTGCAGGGCCTCGGTGTAGACGTCGGCGGTGGCCGCGGCGGCGGCGCCCCAGCCGAAGCCGCGGGCGTGCCGGGCGGCCTCGGCGCCGAGCCGCCCGGCCAGCGCCGGGTCCGTCGTGAAGCGGCGCAGCGCCCGCGCGTACTCGGCCGGGTCGTGCCCGTCGATCAGATAGCCGCTGACGCCGTCGCGGACGACGACGGGCAGCCCGCCGACGGAGGCGGCGACGACGGGCGTCCCGCACGCCTGCGCCTCCGCAGCGACCAGCCCGAAGGACTCGCTGTAGGAGGGCATCACCAGGACGGAGGCCGCCCGGTACCAGTCGGCGAGCTGCTCCTGGCCGACCGGCGGACGGAACAGCACCATGTCCGCTATGCCGAGCTCGGCCGCGAGCTTGTGCAGCCCCTCCGGTTTGGCCAGCCCGCTGCCGCTCGGCCCGCCGACCACCGGGACGACCATGCGACGGCGCAGCGACGGGTCCTCGTCGACGAGCAGCGCGGCCGCCCGCAGCAGCACATCGGGCGCCTTGAGCGGCTGGATGCGGCCGGCGAACAGCGGGATCACCGCGTCCCGCGGCAGGCCGAGCCGGGCGCGGGCCGCCGCCCGGCCGTCGCCCGGCCGGAACCGGCCCAGGTTGACGCCGGGGTGGACCACCGCCGTCCGCTCGGCCGGCGCCTCGTAGTGCCGGACCAGCTCGCCGGCCTCCTCGACGGTGTTGGCGATCAGCCGGTCGGCCGCGCCGACGATCTGCGTCTCGCCGATGACCCGCGCGGCCGGCTCGGGGGTGTCGCCCGCGGCGAGCGCGGCGTTCTTCACCTTCGCCATCGTGTGCATCGCGTGCACCAGCGGGACGCCCCAGCGCTGCGAGGCGAGCCAGCCGACGTGGCCGGAGAGCCAGTAGTGCGAGTGGACGAGGTCGTAGTAGCCGGGCCGGTGCCGGGCCCACACCTGCATCACCCCGTGGGTGAAGGCACACAGCTGGGCCGGCAGCTCCTCCTTGGACAGCCCCTCGTAGGGGCCGGCGTCGATGTGCCGCACCAGCACGCCGGGCGCCAGCTCCACCGCCGGGGCCAGGGTGCCGTTCGTGGCCCGGGTGAAGATCTCCACCTCCACGCCCTGCTCAGCCAGCTGCCGGGCCAGCTCGACGATGTAGACGTTCATGCCGCCCGCGTCGCCGGTGCCCGGCTGGTGCAGCGGGGAGGTGTGCACGCTGAGCATCGCCACCCGGCGCGGGCGGCGCGGGCCGGGCAGCCGCAACAGCGACTGCTTGCCCTTCGCCTGCTGCCGCACGGCCCTCACCTGCTGCTTGACCTGCTCGACCGGTCCGACCTGCGCACCCTGCTTGCTCTGCCTGCCGGGCCTGCCCTGTTTGTCCTGCTTGTTCGGCCTGCCCTGCTTGCCGGTCTTGAACTGCTCGATCTGGTTGATCCGCTCGATCTGCTGGTTCTGCCCCGGCTGCCCGGGGCGCCCGGGCTGCTGGAGCTGCTCGATCCGCTCGGTCCGGTTCACCTGCTGCGGTGGACCGAACGGGGGCGACGGCTCTCCGGGATCCGTCGCCGTCGTGGAACGGCCGGCGTCCGCCGGCTCCCTCCGCCCGTGCCCTTGACCGATCCGGGACGCGTCATGGCTCACGGTGCCGATGCCTCCTCCGGTACGGAACGGGGCGTGGACCGGCCCTTACGGCGTCAACAGCGGAGGGGTTGCCTCCCCTTCCCGTTCCGCTCCCCACTTTGCCGAATCGTGACCGGAACCGCTCCCGGAGCGCCCGTACCGCCGGTGGAGAGCCCGCGCCGGAAGCCGCCCCCTCGGCAGGAAGCGCCTCCGCCGCCCCGCACGACGCCCACACGACGGCCCGCACGACGGCCCGCACGACGGCCCGCACGACGGCCCCGGACCGGCCGCATCCGGACGGACATACCCTCGAAGCATGCCCACCCGTGTTCCCCCCTCGTCCCGGCCGGTGGGGACGGTCACGCGCGGGACGACGAACCCGAACCGGCTGCGCCGCATGGACCGCTGGATCGCCGCCGTCCACGCCTCCGCGCTCCGCCGCAGCCTGCACCCGCCGACCGCCGTCGATCTCGGCTACGGAGCCGCGCCCTGGACCGTCGTCGAACTGTGGCAGCGGCTGCGTGCCGTACGCCCCGACGTGCGGGTGCACGGCGTCGAGATCGATCCGGTGCGGGTCGCCGCCGCCCTCCCGTACGCCCGCGAGGGCCTGGACTTCCGGCGCGGCGGCTTCGAACTGCCGGTGCCCGGCGACGCCGGTGCGAGCCTGATCCGCGCCGCGAACGTGCTCCGCCAGTACGACGAGGCACAGGTGGGCCCCGCGTGGGAACGGCTGTGCGCCCGGCTCGCCCCGGACGGGCTGCTCGTCGAGGGCACCTGCGACGAGGTCGGACGCCGCCACGTATGGGTCGCGCTCGGCCCCGAAGGCCCCCGCACGGTGACCTTCGCCGCCCGCCTCGGCACCCTCGCCACCCCCTCCGACCTGGCCGAACGCCTGCCCAAGGCGCTGATACACCGCAACGTGCCGGGCGAGCCCGTGCACGCCTTCCTCCGCGACTTCGACCGCGCCTGGGCCGCCGCCGCGCCCTACGGCGCCCTCGGCGCCCGGCAGCGCTGGATCCGGGCCGCCGCCGCCCTCGCCCCGCACTGGCCGCTGACCGACGGACCGCGCCGCTGGCGCCAGGGCGAACTCACCGTCCGCTGGGAGGCGCTGGCCCCGCGCGGCCTGCCGTGACGGCGCCCGCTGCGGCGGGGAGCGGACCGCGGGGAGGGGACGGCGGCGAGCGGACGGCGGCGAGTGGACGGCGGCGGGCGGGCCGCCGCCGCGGACCCGGCCCCCGGAGGTGGGGAGGCCCGGGGACCGGGTCGGTCGGTGGCAGCGGGGCCGTCCCGGCCGGAACGCGGCGAACGGCGACCAGCCGCACGGGAGTTGGGCGCGGGCGGCGGGTGCCGGGGAACACCCGGGCCCCGGCCCGGAGGGACGCGCGGCCTCCGGGCCGGGGAAGGTGTCCACCGTCCTCACACGGAGGGGTGGAAGCGTGGGACCGGCGTCAGGCGCGGGTCCACAGCGAGGGGGTGTCGGCCGGGTTCCAGCCGGGCTGGGCGGTGTGCGCCTGGATGCACCGGTAGGACTGTCCGCCGTAGGTGACCTCGTCACCGACCTGGTACGCCTTGCCCGCCGCCCAGGTGCCGATCTCCCCCGGCGGGTCGGTCTCGCCACCGTTGCCGCTGGTCACGAGGGTCAGCCCGTACGCCTGGAGGGCGGGGTTCACCGGCTGGAAGAACGTCGTACCGCCCTGCGAGCAGTTGCCGGAGCCGCCCGAGGTCACGCCCTGTGCCTGGCTGCCGGAGATGAACGAGCCGCCGGAGTCGCCGGGTTCGGCGCACACGGTGGTCCGCGTGACGCCGGAGACGGTGCCCTGCGGGTAGGTGACGCTGGTGCCGCGCTGCTGGACGGTGCCGCAGTGCCAGCCGGTCGTCGAACCGGAGCGGCACACCGACGAGCCCTCGACGGCCTCGGTGGAGCCGGCGACCGTCACGTCGCCGTTCCCGTAGCCGTTGACGGCCGGGCGCGGCGTCCAGTTGCCGTTGGTCGCGACCCACGCGTAGTCGCGGCCGGGGAAGGTGGAGCCCTGGAAACTGCCCTGCGCCTGCTGGTTGTAGCCGCTGGTGGTGGTGCCGGGCGTGCCGCAGTGCCCGGCCGTCACGAAGCCGGCCTGGCCGCCGCCGCGGGTGACGGGGAAGCCGATGGAGCAGCGCCCGCTGCCGTTCATGTAGTACGCGTCGCCGCCGCGCAGATCCGCGAGCGGCTTCGGTGCGGCGTCGGAGTGCCGCACCGTCACCTGTGACCTCTCGACGCCGGCCCGGTCGAGCAGGGCACGGGCGTGCTGCGCCGCGGCGGCCTCCACGACCACCCGGTTGTGTGCGACGTCGACGTACCACACGTGCACGCCGCGCGGTGTGCGGTCCGCGGCGGCCTCGTCCAGCGCCGTGCGGACGCCGTCGAGCTGCTTCAGGCTCCGGTCGACGACGCGTGCGGTGGCGCCCGCGGCCTCGATGGCCGCCGTGCGCCGCGCGTCCGTCGTCGCCACCGTGAGCCGCTCGGCGGTGCGGCCGGAGACATGGGCGCCGGCGTAGCTGTCACCGAGCCGCTCGCGCAGCCGCTCGGCGGTGGCGGCGGCGTCCGCCTCGTTGCCGAGCCGCTCGGTGGCCTGGGCGCGGCTGAGCCCCAGGTCGGTGCGCATGGCCTGCAACAGCCCCGGCGAGAGGGCGCGTTCGGCGGCGGCCGTGCCCCGGCCGTCGGTCGGGCCGTCGGCCGGGCCGGCAGCGGCCTGCCCGGTGAGGCCGGTCAGGACGAGCGTGCCGGTGGCGAGGACGGCCGCGGCGGCGACGCCCGCGCGCCGGAAGGGGGAGCGGGGTCTGTGGCGTACGGAACTCTTCGCGGAACTCTTCAAGGAGTCGTTCATCGAGTTCTCCTCGGGGGGGGTGTGCTGCCCCCGGGACGGGTCCGGGGGCGGACTGCCGTCACCGTAGGCGGCCCGGGCCGCGTCCCGTACCTCCCAACTCGCCCCCTGCCACGGCGTTATGGAACACGCGCATCCGGATGTGCCCGGTACCACCGCGCGCAGCTCGGACTCGCCGCGACCGCCTCCGCGTGCACGGCGCGCGCGTGCGCGAGCACGGCGGCGGCCGTGTCGTCCGCCGAGGGCACCACGCCCTCGGCCGTCCGTCCGGCGCCGGACGCCGGGCCGTCCCGGTCCGCCGCCGGGAGCTCACGGGCCGCGGGGCGGTGGCCCAGCAGATGGCGCCACATCAGCGGCGTCCCGGCCAGTGGCACGGTGACCAGGCCGGGCATCGGCGGGAACGTCGCCCGGCACAGCCCGACGGCCCGGCCGACCTGCACCAGATGCACACACGAGGCCGTGTCCGTCTCGTACACCGGCTCGGGCGCGAACCCCACCCGCAGACAGGCAGCGGCGAAACACTCGCCGAAGCAGCCGTCCCCCGGGACCGTCGCCCACCGCTCCCCGGCCAGCTCGCCCAGCTCCACCTCGGCGCGGCCGGCCAGCGGATGGGCCTCGCCCAGCATCACGAACACCGGGTCGTCGGCGAGCACACGCCACACCAGCCGGTCCTCCTCGGGCGGCCGGCTCCGCCCGCACACCCCCGTCAGCACGTAGTCGATCCGCCCGTCCGCCAGCATCAGCGCCAGCTCCTGCGTCGACCAGGACGTGGACGTGGTCACCTGCGCCTTCGGGTAGGCGTCGGCCAGCCGGTCCACCAGCCCGCCCAGTAACGGGCCGTGCGTCCCGCCCAGCCGGAACCGGGACGGCCGCACGCCCGCCGCACCGGCCCCGCAGCGGCTGAACCGCCGTGCCTCCTCCTGGAGTTCGGCGACCGCCGGCACCAGCACCCGCGCCCGCTCCAGCACCAGCTCGCCCAGCTCCGTGGGCCGCACACCGTGCCGCCCCCGCAGGAACAGCTCACCGCCGAGCGCGCGCTCCATCCGCTTCAACTGCGCACTGAGCGCGGGCTGTGCCAGCCCCAGCCCGACCGCCGCCCGTGTCAGGCTCCCCGCCTCGTCGATGGCCCGGATGACCTTCAGGTGCCGCAGCTCCAGTTCCATGCGGCACAGCTTGAGCCGCGCCCTCCCCACCGACAAGACATCGTGCGACGTTCAACCGCCCCTGGGCACGGGCTCGTCGACTGCTGTGGTGTGCGGGACTTCTGGTGCCCCGAGCGGCCGGGTCAGCAGTCGCAGCCGCAGTCGCAGCAGTCGCAGTCGCAGCAACCGCAGTCGCAGTTGCAGCAGTCACAGCAGTCGCAGGCGTCCCGGCAGCAGCCCTCGCGCTTCTTGCGGGACCACGGGCCCTCGTACTCGCCCGAGCAGCACATCTGCCCCGTGCAGCACAGCCCCGTGGCGACGGCGCAGCCGGTGAAGAAGCCCCGCGGCTGCTTCGGCGGGCGGGGGTGCGGCGCGCCGCCGGAGCCGTCCCCGTGCGGGCCGTTCCCCTGCGGGCCGGGGTCGTGCGGGCCCTGACCGTCACCGCCGGGGCCCCAGCCGCCGGAGCCCCAGCCGCCGGAACCGCCGCCCGGGTCGCCGCCGTGGCCACCGCCGCCGGGCGGCACGGTTCCGGTGCCCTGCGGCGGCGCGCCGTAAGGCCCCTGCGGTCCGCCGTACGGATTGCCGTAAGGCCCCCCGGCGGGGCTGCCGTTGGGCCCTCCGTACGGGTTGCCGTAGGGATCCCCGGCCGGGCTGCCGTAGGGATCCCCGGCCGGGTTGCCGTACGGCGGGCTCGGGTTGCCGTACGGCGGGTTCGGAGTGCCGTAAGGGCCGTGGGGAGAGCCGGGGGCCGGGCCCTGTGGTGGCTGCGGGCCGTACGGGTTCTGCGGAGTGTTGAGGGCCGGGCTGTACGGGCCGACGGCCGGTGCGGAAGCGCGAGCCGACGCCGAGGCGGGAGCCGGTGCGGGGGCGGAACGGGGCAGTCCGCCGGTGGCCGGGGGCCGTGCACCCGCCGGTGCGCCGCCGTCCGCCGGTCCGTGGTGCCGGGAGCACGCCGCGCCCGGCCGCGTCCCGAAGGCACGGTGCACCGCCTGCGGCAACTCGTGCACGAGCAGCGTGTGCGCGAGCGCCGCGTCGGTGAACTCGACCTCGCGCAGGGCGCGTCGTATCCCCTCCAGCGCGTCGTCGCACAGCCTGCGCGCCTCGCCGGTGCCGGTGCCGGTCGCGGTGAGCGGGTTCCAGGCGCCCCGGGCGGCGTCCTCGGCGCGGTCCTCGACGGCGTCGAGGAGGTGCGCCAGCCGGCCGAAGAGGCGGCCCGCCTCGGCCAGGGGCCCGGCGTTGCCCGGGCGTCCGGCGAGTTCGGCGGTGTAGGCGAAGGCGGCTGCGGTCGCGGTCTCGGTGGGCTCCGTCAGTTCGGTCAGCGGGGTGCCGGGACCGGCGCGCCGCTCGACCTCGGGCTGCCGCTCGACGGCGTCGACGAGGACGCCGGTGTCGAACCCGAGCCCCGCGCCGGTCCGTGCGCCCGCACGGTCCCAGCCGGCCGCGATCCGGCGTGCCGCGGCGGCGACCGGCCGGCGGCGCAACAGGCCGTCCCGGTCGGCGACATGGTCGCGGACCTTGGCCGAGGCGAGCACCAGCGAGACGGAGGCGGCCAGCCGCGCGCCCTCGCCCCGTGCGACGGAGGCGGTCCGCATACCGCGCAGCGGGCACGGCCCCGCCGTGCGGCGCCGCACCGCGCCGCGCGGGCTCTGCGCGTCCGTCAGCACCGAGACGATCAGCCCGTCGTAGTTGGTGACCAGGCGCGCCAACTGCCCGTGCTCACCGCGCAGCGCGAGACACAGCCCGCACAGGTGCGCCATCCATTCCGCCCTGAGACCGCCCGCCAGCCGATGGCTGCACGGCCTGACCATTCCGAACATCCGCTGTCCCCCGTACGTACCGCGTCGTCGTCCGCGCCCCGCCCGGCCGCGCGGCGGCCCGTGTCCGCCGCGCCCGGCGCGGAGCGGCTGTGATCGTACCCACGCCCCGACGGCCCGCAGGGCCCGCGCCCGCCCACCGGAACAGCGCGCGCGGGCCACGTCCTCAACCCCCGTCGGCGCACGGCCGGTTGGCCCCTCGCTCGGTCCCTCCCGGCCATTCCCCCCTTGACTTCCCCACTAGTTCGGGATTCAGAATAGTGGGCGAGCGCGAACAGTCGCCGGGCGGTCCTGCCGTACCGGCCGGGACGGAAGGAGAGCGGCGGACCATGGCGGACACCAACCCGGCATGGGTACGGGCGGCCCTCCCGCTGTGTCTGCTCGGCGCACTGCGGCACGAGGAGAGCTACGGCTACGCACTCCTCCAGCAACTGGCCGCCGCGGGCCTGGAGTCCGTCAAGCCCGCGACGCTGTACCCGGCGCTGACCCGGCTCGCCGAGGAAGGCGCGGTGGAGGTCAACTGGCGTGCGGGCGAGGGCGGTCCGGGCCGCAAGTGCTACCGCATCACCCCGGCCGGCCTGGACCGGCTGGAAGCGGAGTGGGCGGCCTGGCGGGGCTTCGGCGCCGCCGTCTCGCGCCTGGTGGCCGCGGACACGGCGCCTCCACCGGCCTCCGACGGCACGGCCGGGAGCGACAGGACGGGCGAGGCCGACGGGGGCGGCGACACCGACCGGGCCGCTCGATCTGCTCGATCCGATCGGTCCGACCGGGCAGGCGGAGCCGGAGAAGACGGCGCGGCGGGCGCAGGTGCGGCCGCGGGAGACGGCGCGGACGGCGCTGGCGGCGCGGGCGACAGGGCCGTCGCCGCCGGCGCGTCCGGCACCGGGCCCGGCACCTGAGCGGGCGGCCGTACGACGGGCCCGTGCCGGCCGGTGGACCGCACCGGCCGGTGGACGACGACGAGGGGGAGCACGGCACAGTGACGCGGAAACAGCACACCAAAGAGCGGGAGCCCGCACGGCGGTCGGCCGAGGAGGACGGGACGGCGCAGCGGACCGATCCGCGGGGGCGTACCGCGCGGGAGACGTCCGAGCCGGCGTGGCCGCGGCCCGAGGACGGCCAGTGGGCGGCCGGATTCCGGCTGCGGCTGCTCCTGCGGCACGATCCGCCGGACGGCCTGGACGACCAGGTACTGGCCGAGGTGCACGAGGCCGTCACCGACTCGGGCCGCAGCGCACACGAACTCTTCGGCGATCCCGGGGACTTCGCCGCGCAGATCGCCGCCGAACGGATCGGCGACGCACACCGCGGCCGCCGCGACATGGAAGGGCTCACGCCCGGCCAGGTGTTCCTCGGCGCCCTGACCGTCCTGGGCGCGCTCGGGGTGTTCTTCGCGCTGCGCGGCTGGTTCACCGGCGGGCTGTGGCTCACGGTGGAGTGGCCGGGGCTCGTCGGCGTCGGGCTGATCGGCTGCGCGGCGCTCCTGGTGGGCGCGGCCTTCGCACTGCGGACGGCCGGCCGCCCGCGCGGCATGTGGACGGCGCTCGGCGGGGCCGTCGCGACGGTGGCCCTCACCGGCCTCGCCGTCTCCGCCCTCCCGGACGGACCGCTGTTCCGGGTGCCCGCACCCGCCGTCGCGGTCCTCGCCGCGCTGGCCGTCGTCGCCGGCTGGCGGCTGCCGGAGGAGCCGGTGAGCCGCTGGTTCACCGGCCGGGAGGCGGCGCAGGAGGACGACGAGGTCTGGCTGCGCCGGCTGGAGGGGACGCTGCGGGGCGCGCACGGCATGGACCGCGCGCGGGCGCGGGCACACGCGGACGAGGTGCGCGCCCATCTGGCCGCCGCTCCCGGGGCGGGCGCCCGTGCGCAGTTCGGCCCCGCACCGGTGTACGCGCTGCGACTGGCCGACGGCCCCGGCGCCGCACGCCGCTCCGCACGCCGCAAGCTGCGCGCCGATCTGCTGTGCGTGCCCCTCGTGGCCGTCGCCCTGTGGGACGTGCTCGACGACCCCGACCCGGGCTCCCCGACCACCTGGCTCCTGCCGGCGGCTGCCCTCCTGTGGGCCTGGTCGCTGTGGACCCGGCTCCGCCGCGAACCCCGGCGCAGCGGACGCGGCTGAGCCGCGGGGAGGCCGCCGGCCGCCGTCAGGCCGCGGGAGCCCGACGGCGGCCGGCCCCGAGCGTCCGGCTCAGGGGACGCGGGAGACCGCGGCGTCCTCCGGGGAGCTCCCCTGGGCGCCGGGGTCTTCGGAACCCCCGGCCGGGCGGGAGGAGTCGAGGCCGTCCGCCGCACCGCGGGCGCGCCGCCGCCCCGGCAGGATGAGCAGCACCAGCACGGTGCCGACCCCCATGACGATGCCGCCGACGAGGCTGGTGTGCGCGACGGAGTCGGCGAAGGCACGGTGCGCGGCCCCGGCCAGCTGCCGCGCGGCCTCGGCGCCGCCCTGCGGGGTCGCGGCGATCTTCTCGGCCACGGCGAGCGCCCCGCCCACGGAGTCCTTGGCGGTCTCCACCGCCTCGGGCGGCAGCCGGCGCCCGGCGTCGCCCAGCGCCCCGCCGAGGTTGTCCCGGTACCCGGTGGCGAGGACGGAGCCGAGGACGGCGATGCCGAGGGAGCCGCCCAGCTCCAGGGCCGTGTCGTTGAGCCCGCCGCCGACGCCCAGCTCCCGCTCCGGGAAGTGCCCCATGATCGTGTCGGTGCACGGCGAGACGCTGAGCCCGATGGCGAAGCCGAGCAGCAGGAACGGCACGAGGAAGTCGCCGTATCCGGAGCCCTCGTCGATCCGGACGAGCAGCAGCACACCCACCGTCCCGAGCGCCATCCCGGCGGTCACCATGCTCTTCATGCCCAGCCGCGGGGTGAGCAGGCCCGTCAGCGCGGCCCCGACGAAGACCGCACCGGCCAGCGGCAGCAGCCGGACACCGGTCTCCAACGGGCCGTAGCCGAGGACGAACTGGAGGTGCTGGGTGGCGTAGTAGATGGCGCCGAAGGTGCCGAGGAAGAACATCAGCACGGCCAGCATCGACCCGCTGAACGAACGCTGGGCGAACATCCGCACGTTCACGATCGGGTGCGGGTGCCGCAGCTCCCACAGGACGAAGAGCACCAGGCCCACGCCCGCGACGACGGCCCCGGCCACCGGCCCGGCGCCCCAGCCGAAGTGCGGGCCCTCGATGATCGCGTACACCAGCGAGCCGACGGTGACGATGGACAGCAGCCCGCCCACCAGGTCGAGCCGCCCCATGCCCGTGGCCTTGGACGGCGGGACGAGGAAGAGCGCCGCGACGAACGCGACGACCGCCACGGGCACATTGATCAGGAACGTCGAGCCCCAGGCGTGGCTCTCCAGCAGCCAGCCGGCCACCAGCGGGCCGACCGCGATGGCCAGTCCGGACGTCGCCGTCCACGCGGTGATCGCCCGGGCGCGCTCGGCGCGGGGGAAGGACGCCACGAGCAGCGAGAGGGTGGCCGGCATGATCAGCGCCGCGCCCACGCCCATCACGGCACGGGCCGCGATCACCAGCTCGGGGCTGTCCACCAGGCTGCCCATCACCGAGCCGCCGGCGAAGACCGCCAGCCCGGCCAGGAGGCCGCCGCGCCGGCTGTACTTGTCGCCCACGGCGCCGAGGATCAGCATCAGCGCCGCGTAGGGGACGGTGTAGCCGTCGATCACCCACTGGAGCTGGCTGCTGTCCAGGCCCAGGTCCTTGGTCATGTCGGGCGCCGCCACGATGAGCGAGGTGTTCGCCATCACGACGATCAGCAGGCTCAGGCACAGCACGAGCAGGGCCCACCAGCGCCGTGGATACGGCCCCTTCATCCGGTCGACGGGTGTGGTGGCGAGCAGTGGCATCCGTGGTCCTCGAATCCTGTGATGGCGGGAAAAACCCGAACAAGGCTTCCCTTTACTTGCACACTGCTGTGCAGATTAGGCTTCTTGCACACTGCTGTGCAAATAAGCGTCCGTGCCGGGCCCGGACACCTCCCGGCACCCGGCCCCGCCGCCACCGGGGAGAATCGGACGACCGGCCCCGGAAGGCCCGCCCCGCGGCGGGAGGCCGTCGCGGGACACGGCACGGCAGAACCGCCGGGCGCACCGGAGAACCACCGGGTGCGCCCGCGAGGAACGGAAGAGACGACAGGCGAGGGCCCGCCGGACGGACGGCGCGGCTCCGGGAGAAGGCCCATGACACAGTCCGCCCGCCCCGCCCCGCAGCGGAGCCACGCGCGGTCCAACCGCGCCCGCATCCTGGAGGCGGCCCGCCGGGAACTGAGCGCCCAGCCGGACGTCTCACTCGACGAGATCGCCCGCGCGGCCGGCGTCGTCCGCCGCACCCTCTACGGCCACTTCCCCGGCCGCACCGCGCTGCTCGAAGCGCTCGGCGACGAGGCGTCGGAGGCGCTGAGCCGGGCGATCGAGGCGGCCCGGAACCCCGCGGACGGCCCGGAGGAGGCCCTCGCCCGGTTCCAGCTGGAGATCTGGCGGGTCGGCGACCGCTACCGCATGCTGCTCACCCTCGCCCGCCGGGACCTGGGCGACGAACGCCTCGACAGGCTGATGCTGCCCGCCACCCGCTACGCGACCGGACTGCTGGAGCGGGGCCAGCGCGCCGGGGTCTTCCACGACCGGCTGCCCGCGCCCGTCCTGGCCTCGGCTCAGGCCGCGCTCTGTCTGTCCCTGATGGAGAGCATCAACGCAGGCCAGTGGGACGACGACGGCGGCGAGGCCGCGGTGGCCGCCCTCATCGCCGCCGGCGTCCCGCCCGAGCGGGCCGCCGGAACCGTCCGCACGGTCCGCGGCACCACCTCCGGCCCCGACTCCGGTCCCGGCCCTGGCTCCGGCTCCGGCTCCGGCTCCGGCGAGACAGAAACGGGCCCCGCCGGGCGGTGAGCAGGCCCGGCGGGGCCACACGGAACAGGCGGCGGAAACCGCGGGCGGCTCAGCCGCGCGGCGGCCCGAGAACGACCGCGGTGCCGTAGGCGCACACCTCGGTACCGATGTCCTCGGCCTGGCTCACCTCGTACCGCATGGCCAGCACGGCATCGGCCCCCCGCTCCCTGGCCTGGTCGATGAGGCGCTCCACGGCCTGCTGCCGGGTCTCGGCCAGCGTCTTGGTCAGCCCCCGCAGCTCACCACCGAACACCGACTTGATCCCCGCGCCGATCTGGCTGCCCAGGTTCCGGGAGCGCACGGTGAGCCCGAAGATCTCCCCGATGACCCGCTGGACCTCCCGCCCCGGCACCTCGTTCGTCGTCACCACCAGGATGTCGTCCCGGCCGGTCTGTCCCCCACCGAATTCGTCGGTGCTCATGCTCTGGCGTCCTTCCGCTGCTGGCGTCCGGCGACGGCACTCCGCCACCGGCACGAACGGCCGGCCGCACGCTGCCCGCGCCGCCCCGTCCGTGCGCTCCACCGTAGGAAGCCCGCCTCCCCCCGCGCATCGGACACCCGGCCGGACAGCCGCATCCGACCGGCCACCCTTCCCCCGCCTTCCGGACGACGCCGACCCGTCGCCCGGCAGCCCGTCACCCGGCACCTCCTCGGCAGCGGGGCCTTCAGCCGGCGGCGGGCCCCTCCGCCGGTCCGGGCCCGACCTCGCGGACGACCCGGTAGGTGGGGGCCCCGCTCATCCGCGGTTCCGCCGTACCGGAGAGCCCCTCCAGCGCCTGCCGGATGGCGGCCATCCGGCCCTCGGTGTCGGACGTCTCGACGAAGTTCCGGTAGTCGGCCTCGCTCGCCCAGTGCACGATGTTGTAGACGCGCGTGCCGTCCGTGCTCACATGGAACCGCGCCGACCGGTAGCCGGGGTACCAGCGCACCCAGCGCTCCTGGATCCGCGCGAACGCCTCCACCAACTCCGCCTGCGTCGCCGGGCCGTCGACCGTGTAGTCGATGACCGAGTAGAAACCGTCGTCACCCATGCCGTCCTCCCGCGTCGGGCGGTCGTCCCGCCGTGCGCCGGAATCCTGCAAGCTGAACCACACTTCAAGTCAACCGGCCGTCCATCACACCGCTCACGGGCACACCGAGTCTCAGCATCCCGCGATGCCAGGCGGAACCTTCCGTCGAACAGTTGCGTCTGACAAGGAAAGACCTCGAAAAGAGAGAAGGATCCGGTGGGCGAGTTCGTAGTGGGGACATTCTCGTGGGTCGCCCGTGGCGTCGGCGCCGCCCTCGACTACCTCAACCTGCGCTCCGGCGTCGGCACCCTCACCGGAAACCTCCGCACACGCCGCAAGTAGGGCGGAGCCCCCTGACGCCCGGCCGGCGAGGCCAACGGGGAAAGGGGCGAAGCCCCATACCGGAGGCGAAGCCCCGGATTCGAAACCCGGCCAAAACAGCGGGAAGGCCGCAAGACGCCGGGAAGCGGGGCAGCCTCAGTGTGTGTGCGGCCCCCGCCCGTGCACGGGCCCGTGCCCGTGCCGAGCCGGCCCCCCGGACTCCGGCCCCGGGCCGACGATCCGGTGCAACCGGTCCCGCCCGTCGTCCTCCCCGAGATGATCGACCTGCAACGTGGTGTGCCCGATCCCGTACCCCTCCCGCAACAGCCGCTCCAGCCCCCGCCGAATGTCGTGACAGTCACTGCCGGGGTCGACGAGCACATGCGCGGAGAGCGCGGGCTGCCCTGAGGTGATCTCCCACAGGTGCAGATCGTGCACCTCGGCCACGTGGTCCTGCGCCACCATCTGGTCGCCGACCGCGTCGGGGTCGGTGCCGGGCGGCGCCGCCTCCAGGACGATACGGCCCGCGTCACGCACCAGCCCCGCCCCGGCCCTGACCATCAGGACGACGACGAGCAGTGAGGCGAGGGCGTCGGCCCGGGCGAAGCCCGTCGTCAGCACGATCACCCCGGCGACGGCGGTGCCGATGAACGCGTACAGGTCGTTGAGGATGTGCTGGAAGGCGCCTTCGACGTTGAGCGAGGTGCGGTCCGCGCGGGACACACACCAGGTGGCGGCCAGGTTGACGACGATGCCGACCGCTGCCGTCACCACCACGAACACCCCCTCCACGGCGGGCGGTTGGACCAGTCTGCGCACCGCCTCGTAGCAGAGCCACGCGGCGAGCAGCAGCAGCGTGAGCCCGTTGGCCTGCGCGGAGAGGACCTCGGCGCGTTTGAGCCCGTAGGTGTAGCCCCCGCGTGCGGGCCGGGCCGCGAGCCGCATCGCCACCAGCGCGAGGGCGAGCGCGGCGGCGTCGGTCAGCATGTGCGCGGCGTCGGCGAGCAGCGCCAGCGAGCCGGAGAGCAGGCCGACGACGACCTCGGCGGCCATGAAGCAGACGATCAGCGCCAGCGCGAGCACCAGCCACCGGCGGTCGGCTCCCTCCCCCGCACCGTGCCGGTGCGCGCCCGGGGCCCGTCCCCCGGAAGAACCGTCGCCGGGCGTACCGCCCCGCGGGGTTCCGCCGGGCCGTTCGGGGGTGTGGCCGCTCATCGCCGGGGCCTTCCTGTCGCGCACGGGGAGTCGGCCCAGGCTGCACCGCCGACCGCCGAGGCCCCCGGCAACGACGCGTGCCACGGGAGTGACGACGCCGCGGGCACACCGTCGGGACACGGCGCACGAAGGCCCAGCCACCAGAGGCAGACCGGGCTCAACCGGCAGCGCGCGGCAGACGGAGGCGCGGTCGGCACAGGTGCAACAGGCCGGGGCTCAACCGGCAGGGCGACGGCGGACGGAGGCGGCGTGGGCAGGGGGCGGACAGCCGGGGGAGGGAGAGGCTCTCCCGGCGACCACCGTTCAGGCCGAGTCCAGGGCCTCCCGGGCCGCCCC
Organism: Streptomyces cacaoi; assembly: GCF_006539165.1. Lineage (GTDB taxonomy): Bacteria > Actinomycetota > Actinomycetes > Streptomycetales > Streptomycetaceae > Streptomyces > Streptomyces cacaoi. The sequence goes on from NZ_BJMM01000035.1 coordinate 72,697, forward strand.
GAACGCCCGCTCCCGATCCCCCGGCACGAGCCCGATCCGCGTCCGCCGGTCGAGCAGATCGGCGACGTCGAGCGCCCCCTCGTGCCGTACGGCGAACCGCAGTTCGGCGGGTGTGACCCCGGCGGCGACCGGTTCCAGCAGGGCGGGATCGCCGTCGGCCGCGTCGAGCACGGCCGCGGCTTCGCTGCCGTACCGGGCCCGCAGCCGCGCGGGCACGGGCCGGTCGTCCCGGACCGGCACGGCACCGACGAGCGGCAGGGCACGGGTGCGGCAGGGCCCGGCGGTGAGTCCGGCGCGGGCGACGGCGGCGTCGACGGCGTCCTCGGCCATCACGCGGTACGCCGTGAGTTTGCCGCCGACGGCCGTGATCACCCCGTCCGGTGAGGTGAGGACCGCGTGCCGGCGGGAGAGGTCGGCGCTGCGCCCGGTGCCGGTGTCCTCCAGCAGCGGCCGCAGTCCGGCGAAGGCGCCGAGGACGTCGGCGCGGCCCAGCGGGGTGGCGAGGGCGCGGGAGAGGGTGGCGAGGAGGAAGTCGATGTCCTCGGCGGGGGGTTCGGGAACGTCGGGGACGGAGTCGACGGGTTCGTCGGTCAGCCCCGCGTAGACGCGGCCGTCGCCCTGCGGCAGCGCGAAGACGAAGCGGTTGTTCTCGCCCGGCACGGGCACGGTGAGGGCCGCCCGCGGTGTGCCCAGGCGGGCGGCGGACAGCACGACGTGGGTGCCCCGGCTGGGCCGCAGCCGCACGCCGGGCACGAGGGTGTCGGCCCAGACGCCGGTGGCGTTGACGACGGCGCGGGCCCGTATCCCGAGGGTCGTGCCGGTGAGTTCGTCGCGGAGTTCGGCGCCGTCCCCGGCCAGCCGGACGGCCCCGCACCGGGTGAGGACGTGGGCGCCGTGTGCGGCGGCGGTGCGGGCGAGGGCCGTCACCAGGCGGGCGTCGTCGGTGAGTTGGCCGTCGTAGGAGAGCTGGGCGCCGCGCAGTCCGGCGGGCCGCAGCTCCGGCACGAGCGCGCGGGCGAGGGCGGCGGGGATGCCGCGGGAGGCGGGCAGGGTGCGGGCGCCGACCCGGGCGCCGACCCGCAGGGCGTCCCCGGCGAGGAAGCCGGCGCGGGTCCAGGCGGCCTGCGGGCGGGAGACCTCGCGGTGCAGCGGCAGCACCATGGGCAGGGCGCGGACGAGGTGGGGCGCGGTGCGGCTCATCAGAATGCCGCGTTCGCGCGCGGATTCGAAGGCGATGCCCACGTCGCCGCTCGCGAGGTAGCGCAGTCCGCCGTGTGCGAGCTTGGAGCTCCAGCGGCTGGTGCCGAAGGCGAGGTCGTGCCGGTCGGCGAGGACGACGTCGAGCCCGCGTGCGGCGGCGTCCAACGCGATGCCGGCGCCGGTGACCCCGGCCCCGACGACGAGGAGGTCGACGACGGGGCCGTCCGCGAGCCGTTCCAGGGAGCGGGTGCGGCGGGGGGG
>NZ_BJMM01000036.1 GCF_006539165.1 Streptomyces cacaoi
GCCCACCAGCACACCGGCCAGCCGTTCCGCGCGGGCGTCCAACTCCCCGTAGCTCAGGGCGCGTTCGCCGCAGACGACCGCCACCGCGTCCGGATCGGCCGCGACCTGCGCAGCGAACCCGTCCACCACGGACAGCTCCCGCACGGCCGCGAGCGGGGCGGCGGGTCTCGTGGGGTCCGTGGCGCGGTGCGGGTCGCTGACCTCATGCATGGGCTGGCTCCTGATCGGTATGGCTCGGACGCGGCGTCGGGCCGGGCAGGCGGCCTTACCGGGGCGTTCCGGTGATGTCGGATGTGTGCGAGGGCCCGTGGGCGCGGTGGGCCGCGGGTGTGCGCGGAGCGGGTGGCGCCGGACGGCGGTGGGGCCGCACCGGGGCCCGGTCCTGTGCCGGGGCGGGGCGCGGCGGTGTCAGCGCCGGGCGAGGGCGCGGCCGCCGTACTGGAGCAGGGTGATGGGGCCGCCGGGCTCGGCGCGGACGAACCTGCCGACGACGGGGACGGCGTCGACCTCGGGGTCGCGGCTGACGAAGCGGTCGTCCTCGTGGATCTCCAGCTTCGAGTCGAAGTAGTCCTTGCGGGTGAGGAAGAGCTGTCCGCCCGGGTCGGCGACGACGACGAGGACGAGGTCTCCGTTGGCGTACTCGCCGAGGTACGGGCCGGGGTCCTGGACGCGCGGGGTGTCGGGCAGGGGCAGCGTGTGGTGCCCGATGTCGAGGCCGTCGGCGCGCAGGAGGTCCAGGAGGTCCTCCCAGAGTTTCTGGCCGGTCGTGGCGTTCGCGGTCAGGGCGAGGGCGGTGTTGCCGGCCGGGTGGAGCCGCAGCTGGCAGGAGGCGCCGCCGACGGCTCCGTCGTGGCCCAGCCAGATGTCGCCCGCCGTGTTGCGGTGTGCCATGAGGCCGAGGCCCCAGCCGTCGGCGAGCCCGTAGGGCCGTACACCGGGTACGGGGGTGCGCATCTCCTCGACGGCGTCCTCGGGCAGCAGGTCGGGGAGTTCGGGGTGGTCGTCGTCGGCGAGGGAGTCGCGGTCGTCGAGGTGGAGCCGGGCGGCGGTGACGAGCGCGGTGGCGCTGCCGGCGAGCGCGCCGGCTGCCGCGGTCGACAGGGGTATGAGGTGGTCGACGGTCTCGATGCCGTCCGGGGTGGCGTCCCGGGTGCCGTCCGTGGTGCTGCCGTGCGGGCCGTCCAGCCGTACGGCGTGGCCGTCGGTGACGGGGTGCGGGCGGGCGCCGGGCCGGGGGTCGTGCAGGAAGGCGGGCTGTGCGCCCATGGGGTGGAGCAGGCAGTTCTCCAGCGCTGTCCACCAGTCCATGCCGGAGGCCACCTCGATGACGCGTCCCATGAGGCAGTAGCCGGCGTTGGAGTAGGAGAAGGCGAGCCCGGGCGCGGAGAGGCCGGGGGTGTCGCCGCAGGCGGTGGTGTAGCGCTGGTAGGAGGCGCCGCGCATGTCGTCGCAGTCGACGTTGTCGGCGAGGCCGGCGGTGTGGCTGAGGAGTTGGCGGACGGTGGCGTCGCGCAGGTGCCGGTTGGCGGCGTTCTTCAGCTCGGGCAGCAGTCGGCCGAGCGGCTCGTCGAGGTCCAGGTCTCCGTCGGAGGCGAACTGGAGGGCGAGCATCGCGGTGTGGAACTTGGTGACGGAGCCGTAGGGGAAGGCCGAGGTGCTGGTGACGGGGCGTCCGGTGCGGACGGACTCGACGCCGGTGGCGCACTGTGTCAGTGCGCCGTCGCGGTACAGGGCGAGTTGCGCCCCGGGCACGCGGTGCTTGCGCACCAGGTGTGTGAACTCCTCGGCCAGGCGGCTCCCGTCCACGGCTTCCTCTCCCACTTTCTGTTTCTCGGCGGCACCGGGCGGCGCGCGGAGGGCGGATGTCCGCCCGCCGGTCCGTCGTCGCCGTCGCGCGGGCTCGTGGCGGCCGTCACGCCGGTCGGTCCGCGGCAGCCGGACGGGCTGCGCGTGCGCACGGGGCACCACTTCAGCCCTGTCAGGCTCTCCCAGTGGTCCACGTGTGGCAATTCGCTTCGGCGGACCCGAAAACCCGCAGGTCAGACGTGGAACGCGGGGCCGGGTATGAAATTTTCACAGTGGTTCGTGAATTCCTCATGATTCGGCCGGGGTTCGTGTGATCAACCCCTCACCGTGCGTATGCGGCAGGTATTTCCTGCATTGACACCGCGTCAATACAGCGGCCGTTCCCACGGATACTGAACGGTAGCCGCGTCTTTTTTCGGTGCATCACGCATGAACCGTCCAACTGCCGCTTGTGCAAGGGGAAGCGGAAGGGGCGGTACCGGAGGGCACTGTCGTACAATGCGGACAGAGCACGACGGTGCACCACCGTGCACCGGTTCGTGCCGAAAAACCGGGGTGGGATGACAGGCCGTAACTTCCCGGGGGCGGGCTGAATGAGACGGGGGCTCATGCTCACGAAGGCTCAGCAACAAGACCGAAGACCGGATGAAAAGGAGCGACATGAGCAGCGCATACATTTCACCTTCGAAGACATCCTGAATTTCAGGCTGCTCAAGACTCTGGGTCCTGCCACCGAGTCCGTCTTCGCTCTGCACGTCCTGCGGCACAACGCGAACGACTCGTTCGCCGGCTGGCGCAGGCACGTACGCGGCGCCCACCGGCGCCGGCTACCGCACTTCCTCAACCTGGCCGAGACGCTTGCCGTCTCGCCGGGGCTGGTCTCGCTCCGCGCGTCCGCCCCGGACACGGTCAAGGCAGAACTGAACACCGAAGGGATGATGCCCTCCCGGATCCGCCAACTGACCGTCGCACTGCGCGAGTTCCAGGAGGCCGCGATCCGGCCCTACTGGCCGCGCATCCACAGTTATCTGGAGAGCGAGCGCGAGTCCTGCGGCCGGCTGATGTTCACCGGCGGGCTCCAGCAGCTCTTCGGCGCGCTCAACCGCAAGATGCGCTGGGCTCCTCCGGTGCTGACGCTGCCGAGCGAGCAGTCGGGCGACGTCCGGCTGACCGGCTCGGGCATCACACTGGCACCCTCGCTGTTCCTGAGCGGGCCGCCGCGGTTCTTCCCCGGCGGAAAGGGGGTACCACCGATCCTGGTGTATCCCGCCCAGCCGAACTCCCTGGTCACCACCGCTCTGTGGGATGTTCCTCCCCCGGAGCAGTCGCTCGCGGCGCTGGTCGGCAGTACGCGCTCCGCCGTGCTCCAGGCCCTCACCGAGAGCCGCACCACCACCGAACTGGCCCACCACGTCGGCATCTCGGCCGGTTCGGCCAGCCAGCACGCCACCGTGCTGCGCAACACCGGGCTCATCTCGACGACACGAACCCGGACCTCGGCCATACACACCCTGACACCACTGGGTATGGCCCTGTTCAAGGGCACCTGGCTCCAACGCACCGGAGCTGCCTGACACCTGGGGCGTCCCTCGAAGGGGCGCCCCTCGCCATGTCCGCACCGACGGCTCCGCGGGCACGGGCCGCATCCACTGCGTGGACCGCCGCATCGTCCCCGTGGACCGCCTCGCCGGTCGCGTCGGCCGCCCCTGCTGTCGCGGGGGCCGCCGGATCGGTCGCGTCGGCCACATCGGCCACATCGGCCACATCGGTTCAGCCACCGCGCTCCCCCGCGCCGAAACCGTCCAGGGTGGCCCGCACACGGTCGACGATCTCGTCCCGTGGAATCCCGCGCACCACGGCTTCGGCCAGCAGCGTGCGCGCCCGCCGTTCCCAGTCGGCGACGGCCTCCTGCTCCGCCGGTCCCTGCCCCGCGTCGGGGCGTACGACGGCGCCGCTCTTGCGGTTGATCCTGATGATCCCCTCGCGTCGCAGCAGGTCGTACGCCTTGTTCACGGTGTGGAAATTGATCGCCAGATCCACGGCCAGCTGCCGCGTCGAGGGCAGCGAGGCGCCACCGTCCAGCCGGCCGTCCGCGATGGCTTCCACCACACGGTCCCGGATCTGCTGGTAGATCGGCACCTCGCTGTCGAGGTCGAGTACTAGGTGCACAGCCACACTCTATCTGATATACATCTACTAGAACAGACGCTCACGACGACCGGCACCCGCTCCGGGACGCCGGAGGAGAGGGGGAGATCGTCCATGGCGGTGGTGAAGGTGACGAAGGACCGGCTCACGGTCGAGTTCAGCGGCCGGGAGAGCATGTGGGCCCGTATGGACTCGGTGACGGTGCCGCTGGCCGCCGTACGCGAGGTGCGCTGCGTCGACCGGCCGCTGCGGGAGGCCCGCGGCGCCCGCAAGGGCTATCAGTCGGCGTTCACCAAGATTGGGGTCTGGGGCGTGTTCACCGGCCCCCGGCAGCTCGTCTCCGCGCGGCGCGGGGAGCCGGGGCTGCACATCCGGCTCGACAAGGCGGCGGCGGGCGGCGGGGCCGGCGAGTGCGGCGAGTTCGACGAGATCATCGTGTCCGTCGCCGACCCCGCCGGCCTGGCCGAGCAGATCGCGCACGGCACCGGGAAGGCGGCATGAGCACGCGGACGAGCCCGGCCACCGGGCCGGAAGAACAGCGCATCGAGGTCTCCGGGCTGACCAAGCGGTACGCCGAGGTCACGGCCGTCGAGGGGCTCAGCTTCAGCGTCGAGCCCGGTGTGGTCACCGGCTTCCTGGGCCCCAACGGCGCCGGGAAGACGACGACGATGCGGATGATCCTCGGCCTGGTGGCCCCCACCGAGGGCACCGCGACGATCGGCGGCCGGCGCTACGCCGAGCTGCGCCGGCCCTCGGAGACGGTGGGCGCCGTCCTGGACGCCTCCGCCTTCCATCCCAACCAGTCGGCACGCGGCCATCTGCGGATCTACGCCGCCATGGGCGGCTACCCCGACTCCCGCGTCGAGGAACTGCTGGAGCAGCTGGAGCTGCGCGAGGCGGCGCACCGCAGGACGCGCGAGTTCTCCACCGGTATGCGCCAGCGGCTGAGCCTGGCGACGGCCCTGCTGGGCGACCCCCGGGTGCTGCTGCTGGACGAGCCGAGCAACGGCCTCGACCCGGACGGCATCGCCTGGCTGCGGCGCTTCCTGCGCTCCTTCGCCGACGAGGGCCGCACGGTGCTCGTCTCCAGCCATGTGCTCAGCGAGGTGCAGCAGATCGTCGACGACGTGGTGGTGATCCGGCGGGGCCGGCTGGTCGCCGCCGGGCCGCTGGCCGAGCTGGAGCGCTCCACCCGGCCCGCCGTGCTGGTGCGCTCCCCCGACGCCGAGCGGTTGACGGCCGCCCTGCGCGCGGGCGCGCACGGGGCAGCGGTGAGCGTGGAGGCGGCGCGCGACGGCTGGCTGCGGGTGCGCGGGGTGGACTCCTCGCAGCTCGCGGACGAGGCCGCGGCTGCCGGGGTCCGGGTGCACGAGCTGGTCACCGAGAACGCCAGCCTGGAGGAGCTGTTCTTCCAGCTGACCTCCGACGACCCACCTCGGCCGCAGGGCCCGCAGGAGGCCGCGGGCCCGGAACCGGCCGGGACGGGCCCGGCCGCCGCACAGTCCGGGCAGCCCGGACGGGCAGAACGATCCGAGCAGTCCGAGCAGTCCGAGCAGCCCGCGCAGACGGAGGGAAGCCTGCGATGAACCATGTGATCAAGGCGGAGTTCCGCCGGCTGACGGCCACCCGGATGTGGCTGTGGGCGCTGGTGGCCGCCGTGGGCTTCGGCGGCGGCCTGGTCGGGCTGCTCACCGCGGTCGGCCCGGAGAACTTCGACCCGCCGATGCCGGCGCTGGAGTCCCAGGAGGGCGTGCGGTCGCTGCTGGGTGTCCTCGGCTTCACGGTGTTCGTCCCCGCCGCGCTCGGCACCCTCGCCGTGACCTCCGAATACCGGCACCGGACGGCGACGTTCACGTTCCTGTTCACCCCGCGCCGCTGGCAGGTGCTCGCGGGCAAGCTGGTGACGTTCACGGCCGGGGGCATGGTCTACGGGCTGGTGCTCACCGGTACGGCGGCGCTCGGCCTCTTCGGCGCCGCCGCCGCGCGCGGGGCGACGGTCGGCATGGACACCGCCGAGGTGCTGCTGCTCCTGCTGCGCCTGGCCGTGACGATGGCCGTCTACACCCTGCTGGGAGTGGGCCTGGGGGCGCTGATCCGCAACCAGATCGTGGCCCTCGCGGTGGTCGTCGGCTATCTGTACATGGGCGAGCTGATCCTGCTGATGATCCCCGGCGTGAACATCGTCTACCCGCTGCTGCCGGGCGGGGCCACGGCGTCGCTGACGAGCTTCACCTACATCGCCGACGCGCTGGCCGAGAAGATGTCCACCGATGCGGCCTCGCTGCTCTCCCCCGTCGGCGGCGGGCTGCTGCTGGCCGGGTACGCGCTGGTGGCCGCGGTGCTCGCGGTGCTGGTCCCGATGCGCAGGGACGTCAACTGAGCACGACGAAGCGGGTGCCCCGGAGTGCGGTCCGGGACACCCGCGTACGTCGGCGCTCGGCCGGCTCAGACGGCCGCGGCAGCCGCTTCGCTGTCCGAGGCGCCGGAGGTGCCGGAAGTGCCGTCGGCCTCCTTGGCGTTGGCCTCCATCTCCCGGATGAGGCTGGCGGGCCGCATGTCGGTCCAGTTCTTCTCGACGTAGTCGAGACACGCCTGGCGGCTGTCCTCACCGAAGACGACGGTCCAGCCCGCGGGAACCTCGGCGAACGTGGGCCAGAGAGAATGCTGGTTCTCGTCGTTGACCAGCACGTAGAACGAACCGTTCTCGTCGTCGAATGGGTTGTCCATGATTTGCGGGTTTCCCTTCACTCAGGGGGTGCCGGTCTCACCACCGGTCCCCGGTGCATGCTCGCGCAGCGTTTCCCTTCGCCGCAACGGTTTTGCCGAGGGCCGAACAGCCCTTACCGGAGCTTGTGTTCCGGAATTGTCCGACCCCTCATTCGCACGGAAATCAAAAGGCGCGGTCCGGTACCGACGCGCACAATTCGACGGCCGTTCCGCATCACCCCGTCACCCCGTCACCCCGTCATTGCCTTGTCATTTCACCGTCGCCCCGGCATTGCGCCGGCAGCGTTCGGGCGCCGTCCCGGACGGGGCCGGTCATCCGGCGACGGGACCGGCCGGCTGCCGATCACGTCCCCAGTAGGCGCCGAAGAGAGCGGCCTCGTCGGGCACCCGGGCCGGAACGGGCCGGGAGATGGTGGTGTGATTGAGGAAATGGCGCCAGGTCACATTTCCGGAGACGCTGGAGCCGCCCCAACTGCCCGCAGCCAGCGTGGTGGTGAACGGCACCCCGCTCTCCAGGCTGCCGGTGTTGGTCATCGTCGACTGGTTCACCACCACACGGCAGGTGCTGATCCGCTCCGCGAGCCGCAGGACACGTTCGGCGCTCGTGGTGTGCACGGCGCAGCTGTGGCCCCGGCCGCAGCGGTCGGACAGCAGCTCGACGAGGTCGACGGCCTCCTCGAAGTCGTCGTACACCGCCACGGTCAGCAGCGGCGAGAGCTTCTCGCGCAGCACCACGTCGTCCCGCCGGGGGTCGGCGCAGCGCACGACGAGCACGGAGACCTTGCCCGGCTCCGCCGTCCCGATCCCCGCCGCCTCGGCGATCTCCGCGGCCGAGCGGCCGATCAGGGAGCGGTTCAGGGTCCCGCCGTCCGGCCACAGCAGCGCCGTGAGCCGCCGGGCCTCGTCCTCGTCGCACAGGTGCGCGCCCGCGCGGGCCAGGCCCGCCTCGAACGCGGCGGCGACCGAACGGTGCACCAGGACGTTGCTCTCCGAGGAGCACGAGGTGCCGTTGTTGAAGCCGGCGCCGGCGTGGATCCTGCCGACGGCGTCCGCGAGGTCGGCGGTCTCGTCCACGACGACGGTCGGATTGCCGACTCCCGCCCCCACGGCGGGGGTTCCGCTGCGGTAGGCCCTGCGGACCGTTCCCGCGCCGCCGATGGCGACCACGAAGTCCGCGCCCGCCATGAGCTGTTCGCCCTCGGCGCGGCCGGCCACCGGCAGGCACTGCACCAGGTCCGGCGGGGCGCCCGCCTCGGCCAGTCCGGTGCGCAGCACCTCGACGGTCGCCAGGGCGCTGGCGTGTGCGCGGGGATTGGGGCTGAACACGGCCGCGTTGCGGGTCTTGAGCATCGGCAGCGCGTTGCAGATGATGCCGGGCGCCGGCGCCGTCGCGGGACTGGCGACGGCGATCACGCCGAGCGGTTTGGCGATCCTCACCAGGCCCCGCTCCGGCTGTTCGTCGACGACACCGACCGTCCGGGCGCCGTGCAGATCGTGCAGGATGCCCAGGGTGCGGCGGCGCTGGAGGGCGAACAGGTCCTCGATGTCGCCGAGTCCGGTCTCCTCGAAGCTGAGCTGCGCCAGCCGCCGGGCGGCCTCCTCGCGGTAACAGTGCCATCCGGCGGCCCGTACCGCCTCGTCCGCCTGGTCCTGGGTCCAGGCCGCCACCTCCGCCTGCGCCTTCCGCGCACGGCGCAGGGCCTCGTCCACGGCTTCGCTGCTCACGTAGTCTCCCCTGCCGCTCTCACCGAGGCGCGGGCCCGCGTCCGTGCGGGCTCACACGCGCCTGTGTCCGGGCCGACCATCGGGCAGCGCCCGGCTGGCGCGGGGCACTCCGGTTCCCGTCACGGCTGGCAAACGTAGCCAGGCACGTTCTGCCCGGGCCACCGTTTCTGCTGTCCGTAAAAGCCCGGCCCCGGACGAGGCGGGCGGGAACAGCCGCCGAGCAGCGGCATTCGGATCACGCCAAAACCACTGGCCGGTTTCCGGGCGGGCGATGTGCGGCCGGGCCTCCCGGCAGAGGCCGTCTTGGGCATGCTCCCGTCAGGCGGTACGGTGCGGTGCGTTGGCGACGACGGCACGGCGGAAGCCGGTGGGAATCCGGCACGGTCGCGCCACTGTGAACGCCGCGCGCCCCGAGGGTGTGCCGCGTGAGTCAGACCCGCGGCCGTCGTCCTGTGCACCACCGAGACCGGGACGCGCCATCCCGAGGAAGGGCCTGCCGTGACGCAGCACGTCGCTCAGCCGACCGCCACCACCCCCGTCGTTCCCACCAGGCTTCCGGTGCGGGCCATCGCCCCCTGGGCGGCCTTCGCCGGTGTCCTGATGCTGATCCTGCTGTACTTCGTGGGCGCCGAGCAGGGCGCCACCTCCGTCTTCAGCGGTACCGGCGTCCATGAATGGGTGCACGACGCCCGTCATCTGCTCGGCTTCCCCTGCCACTGAACGGGGGCCTGGCCATGAGTTCGACGCACCGGACCCCGACACCTTCCACACCCGCCCCGTCCACCCCGTCTTCTCCGTCCTCCCCGTCCTCCCCGTCCCACCCGCCCGCGGACGGGACAGCCGTACGCCGTCTCCTCGTCCGGGGCATGCTCGCCGGGCTCGGCGCCGGTGTGTTCGCCCTGCTCGTCGCCTTCTTCCTGGGCGAGCCCGGGGTCGAGGACGCCATCGCCTTCGAGGAGGCGGGCGCGCACGAGCACGGGGCCGAACTGGTCTCCCGTACCGCGCAGTCCACCGGCGGCCTCGCCACCGGTGTCCTCGCGTTCGGGGTGGCCTTCGGCGGTATCGCCGCGCTCGTCTGCTGCTTCGCGCTCGGCCGCGCCGGGCGCTTCGCACCCCGTACGACGGCGCTGCTGGTCTCCGGAGCGGCGCTGCTGTGCGTGTACCTCGTCCCGTTCCTGAAGTATCCGGCCAACCCGCCCGCGGTCGGCGACCCGGGCACCATCGGGAAGCGCACGGCGCTGTACTTCCTGATGATGCTGCTCGGCGTCGTCCTCGCCGTGGCCGCCGTCCTGTGCGGCAGGCGGCTGGTGCCCCGGCTGGGCACCTGGTACGCGACCGTCGCCGCCGGCGCGTTCTTCGTCCTCGCCGTCGGGCTCGCCTGTGCGTTCCTGCCGGCCGTCGACGAGGTGCCCGAGGGCTTCCCGGCGGATCTGCTGTGGCGGTTCCGGGTGGCGGCGCTGGCCATCCAGTTGACGTTCTGGACCGCTTTCGGGCTGCTCTTCGGAGAGGCGGCCCAGCGCCTGCTCTCCCCCGGCGCCCGCGGGGCTCCGGGTGATCCCTCGCCTGCGGTGCGGTAGGAGCCGCCGGAAGGGCCATCGGACGGCCGCCGTCCGGTGGCCCTTCTCGCGTGCGGATCGCACGCTCCCCGGATCCTCGACCCGGCGCGGCCTCCCCGTGGCCGGGGCCTCTCCTCACCGCGGTCGCGGCGGCCGGCGCCACCGCTCACCGCGCGCCCTGGGGGCCGCGGGGAGCACCGGGAGGGGCGGGAGGCGCACACTCTGAACAGGCCGGACGCACCGGGCGGTCCGGGAATCCGGGAGCCTCCGCGGGCTCCCGCCGAGAGGAGGTGGGTTGTGCCCGAGATCCGTCACGTCGCGATCCTCGACGACTACCAGGAGGTCGCACACCGATACGCCGACTGGAGCGCCCTGCCCGACGGCGCGCGCACCACGGTGTTCACCGAGCCGTTCGGCGGCGCCGACGACGTCGTGGCCGCGCTGGAGCCGTTCGACGTCGTCGTCGCCATGCGCGAACGCACCGCTTTTCCCGCCGAGGTCCTCGGCCGGCTGCCCCGGCTGCGCCTGCTGGTGACCACGGGACCGGCCAACGCGGCCATCGACGTGGCCGCGGCCCAGGAGCGCGGCATCGTGGTGTCCGGCACCCGCGGGGCGGGCCTGGCGTCGACGGCCGAGCTGACCTGGGGGCTCATCCACGCCCTGGCCCGCTCCGTCCCCGCCGAGGACAGCGGTGTGCGCGCCGGCGGCTGGCAGCACACCGTCGGCCGCGAGCTGGAAGGAGCGCGCCTCGGTGTCATCGGGCTCGGCAACGTCGGCGCCCGGGTGGCCCGGGTGGGCCTCGCCTTCGGCATGGACGTCGTCGCCTGGAGCGCCCGTCTGGACCCCGGGCACGCCCGCGACCTCGGTGTCACCCCGGTCGGCAGACGCGAACTGCTCACCACCTCCGATGTGGTGACGGTCCACCTCAAGCTCTCCGAGCGCACCACCGGGCTGCTGGGCCGCGCCGAGCTGGGCCTGATGCGGCCGGACGCGCTGCTGGTCAACACCTCGCGCGGCCCCGTCGTCGACGAAGAGGCCCTCCTCGACGCGCTGCACGCCGGGACGATCGGCGGGGCCGGGCTGGATGTGTACTCCACCGAGCCCCTCCCGGCCGATTCACCGTGGCGGAACGCGCCGCGCACGGTGCTCACCCCGCACCTGGGGTATGTCACCGCGGGGGCGTACGGCGTCTTCTACTCCGACGCGCTGGAGGACATCCGCGCGTACGCCGCCGGGGCACCGGTCCGGGTGATCACCCCGTGAGCCCGGCCGCCGTGCCCTCCCGCGCCTCCGCGGCAACCGCCCCCGTCACCGGCCGAGTTGGAAGGAACCACCCGTGACCGCACAGGCACACCACTCCCCGACGGAGCCCGACGGCAACAGCGCGAACAGCGCGAACAGCGGGAGCCGCGCGGGCCGCGCGGACGGCTCCGGCTTCCGGCTGCCCGGGCTGTGGACCCGCACCCTGGGCGAACTGACCCTGAGCTACGTCCCCGACGCGGGCGTCTCCATGATCCCGAGCCGGGTCTACCCGTCCTCCGCGCAGGAGGAATGGGACGCGTACCGCGCACATCTGACGCACGAGGGCCATCTGGCCATGGGCTGCGGCGCGTTGCTCGTGGAGCGGGCCGGCACCCGGCTGCTCATCGACGCCGGGCACGGCCGGATCTCCGGCGAGGAGGTGGCACACTTCCAGCACTCCTTCGGCCATGTGCGGGATCTCCCCCACTCGTTGACGGCCCTCGGCGTGGACCCGGCCGCTCTGGAGACGGTCGCCTTCACCCACTTCCACGCCGACCACACCGGATGGGCCAGGCCGGACGCGGTCGAGGACCCGCGCAGCCTGTTCCCGAAGGCACGCTGGATCGTCGGGGAGGGCGAGCTGGACGCCGTGCCGGACGGGGCCGGGCCCGTACTGGCCGGCCAGGACGAGCGGACGGTCGTCGTGGCCGACGGTACGCGGATCGCCGACGGGGTCCACGCCTGGTCGCTGCCCGGACACACCCCCGGGCACACGGCCTGGGTCCTCGACACCGGCGACGGCCGGCAGGTCGTGGCCTTCGGGGATGCCCTGCACTCGCCGGTGCAGATCGAGCACCCGGACTGGGAGGTGGTCCTCGACGCGGACCGCGAGGAGGCCGAACGCTCCCGGCGCCGGCTGGTCGAACACCTCGCCCGCGACGGGGTGTTCGGCTTCGGGGTGCACTTCGCCGACCAGCAGCTCGGCACCGTCGACGGGACCGGCCGCTGGCTGCCCTGGACCGACGAACCCACCCGGCGCTGACCCCGCACAGCGGCCATCGCGCACCGCACACCGCGCACCGCGCACCGCGCACCGCGCACCGCGCACCGGCCATCGCACCCGGGATGTCGCCGGAGGACCACACCGCCCGCACAGGCAGATCGCTGGTGCACCGGGAGCGCGCGCCCGCCTCGGCGTCGACCTCAACGACACGGCCGGCTCCTGGGACGCCGATGCCGAGGCGCCCTCCGGACCGCGTCACGAGCGTCATCGGTGACGGAGCCTGAGCCCGCGCGAGGCGGTCTCCCGGCTGCTGCACGGCTCCATCGCGACACGCAGCCCGACGCCTCCCGTCCGCGCGGCTGCCTGGTGGCCCTGACGGGAACCGTCCGGGCGCCCGGGGAGGACGACGCCGCGGTGCGCCGGACGGTGGCGGCGCACCGCGCGACGGACCGGAGGCGGACCAGGGAACGCGTGGTGCGCGGCGCGTGGCGCGTGGCGCGTGGCGTCGCCGCGGGCGAACTCCCCGAGGAGACCGACGTGGACGGCCGCACCCTCCTGGTCCGCGGCTTTCTGCTCGGCGTCTCCACGCAGGTGTCCGACGGCACGTCCGCGCGGGATCCGCACGCGGCGGCCGACTCCCTCCTGGCCGCCTGGGGCACGCCCGCACACAGCGACCGACCGGCAGCCGACCTCCGCCGACCGCCGCCGACCCGTGCCCGACCGCGTGGCCTACCGGGCCGGTTCCCCGCCGAGCCGCAATCGCCAGCGGCCCGGCCCGCCGACGACCTCGACGAGCGTCAGGGGCGGTACGTCCAGCCGCCAGAACGGGTCGGGACCGGTGCCGAGAACGGCGACCGCCACCGCCCGGACGATCTCCGGCTCGACGACGGCGAGCGTCCGGCCGCCCTCCGTGCCCCAGCCGTCCAGCCGCGCGGCGACGCGGGCGCACAGCGCGGAGACCGGCTCCCCGCCGTGCGGTGCCGCCCGCGGATCGGACAGCCACCGGGCGAGCGCCTCCGGTTCCGCCGCCGCCACCTCCTCCAGCGTCCGGCCGCGCCAGCGCCCCACGTCCAGCCGGGCCAACTCCCCTTCTGCCACGGCTTCCAGGCCCAGTGCGCGCGCCGTCTCCCGGCAGCGCACCGTGGGCGAGACGCACATCCGCGCGGCGACGGGCAGCGCGCCGGCCATCGCCCGCGCCCGCGCCGCGCCGCCCGGCTCCAGCGGGCCGTCGTCGTCGAACCGTGCCGCACGCAGGGACGCACTCATCGCCGGAGCCACCAAGCTGACACGGCTCGTCATACGGCTGACTCCCGCCCCTCTCCCCGAACTTCACCGAGGCCGCCACTCCCCCGACGCCGTGCTCCACCCTGACAGGTGAGGAGACGGGGGACCCGGGCGGGGCCGCGGCGGTACGGGGGCCACCCCGCCCGGCGCCCCGGCATCCCTGGCCCGGCGGCCCGACGGCCCGACAGCCAGCACGCCCGGCGGCCCGGCAGCCCAGCGCCCCGCCCACCCGGCACCCCGGAGACCCGACACCCCGTCGACGCGGTGGCCCGGCGGCCCCACGGCCCCGGCACCCGGTGGCCCAGCAGCCCGACGGCCCGGCACCCCGGAGACCCGACACCCCGTCGGCGCGGTGGCCCGGCAGCCCCACGGCCCCGGCATCCGGTGGCCCAGCAGCCCGACGGCCCGACATCCCGGAGACCCGGCGGCGCGGCGGCGCGGCACTCCGGCGGCCCGGCGGCGCGGCACCCCGGCGGCCCGGTGGCCCGACGGCCCGGCACCCCGGAGACCCGGCAGCCCCACGGCCCGAAAGGCACAGCGCCCCAGCGACTCAGCGTGCCCCGTACACCGGCTGCGGTGTCCCCGCCTCGGCGAGCAGGCCGAGCGCGGCCTCGCCCGCCTCGGTCGGGGTCCAGCGGGCCTCCTTGCGGGCCGTGGGGCCGGGGCGCCAGCCTTCCATCACGGTGATGCGTCCGGCCTCGGCCTCGAAGACGCGGCCCGTCACCCCGGCGCAGGAGGCGGAGGAGAGCCAGACGACGAGCGGGGAGACGTTCTCCGGCGCCATCGCGTCGAAGCCGCCGTCCTCGGGGGCGGCCATCGTCTCGGCGAAGGTCTCTTCCGTCATCCGGGTGCGGGCGGCGGGGGCGATGGCGTTGATCTGGACGCCGTAGCGGCCGAGTTCGGCCGCAGCGACCAGGGTCAGGCCCAGGATCCCGGCCTTGGCGGCCGAGTAGCCGGCCTGCCCGACGCTGCCCGACAGCCCCGCGCCGGAGCTGGTGTTGACCACCCGCGCCACGGGCTCGCGGCCGGCCTTGGCCTCGGCACGCCAGTGCGCGGCGGCGTGCCGCAGCGGCAGGAAGTGGCCGCGGAGGTGGACGCGGACGACGGCGTCCCAGTCGTCCTCGGTGAGGTTGACGAGCATGCGGTCGCGCAGGAATCCGGCGTTGTTGACGAGCGTGTCCAGCCGTCCGAAGGTGTCCAGCGCCGTGGCGACCAGGGAGGCCGCGCCCTCGGCCGAGGCGATGTCGCCGCCGTGTGCGACGGCTTCGCCGCCGCGTGCGCGGATCTCCTCGACGACCTGCTGGGCGGGGCCCGTCGAGCCGCCGTCGCCGTCCGGTCCGACGCCGAGGTCGTTGACGACGACCCGGGCGCCCTCGGCGGCGAGGGCGAGCGCGTGCGCCCGGCCGAGTCCGCGGCCCGCTCCGGTGACGACGGCGACGCGTCCGGTGCACAGTCCGGTCATGAGTGGTCTCCCCTTCGTGAGGTGCGTGAAGTGTCCGCGCCCGCGGGCTCGTCGGGGGCGCCGTCCCGTCCGTGGGGGCGCGCGGCGGGCGGTGGCGCGTCGGACGGGTTGTTGACGGTGGCGGCGTCGAGGAAGGCGGGGCGTTCGCCGCCGCCGTGCACGTACAGGCTCGCGCCGCTGATGTAGGCGGCCCGTGCGGAGGCGAGGAAGACGCAGGCGTCGCCGATCTCCTCGGGTTCGGCGAGCCGGCCGAGCGGCACCGTGCGGCCGACGGCGGCCACCCCGTCCTCGTCGCCGTAGTGCAGGTGCGACAGTTCGGTGCGCACCATGCCCAGGACCAGGGTGTTGACCCGGATCCGGGGTGCCCACTCGACGGCCATGGTCCGGGCGAGGTTCTCCAGGCCGGCCTTGGCGGCGCCGTAGGCGGCGGTGCCCGGTGAGGGCCGGGTGCCGCTGACGCTGCCGACCATCACGACGGCCCCGCCCGACTTCTGGTGCCGCATCACCTCGTAGGCGGCGAGCGAGGCCGTCAGCGGTGCGAGGAGGTTGAGTTCGACCACCCGCGCGTGCCGGGCGGCGCCGCCCTCGGCCAGCTGCCGGAAGGGCGTGCCCCCGGCGTTGTTCACCAGGACGTCCAGCCGCCCGTGTTCCCTGCGGATGCGCGCGAAGAGCGCGTGGACCGCCTCCGTGTCCCGCAGGTCGACGGGCAGGAAGCGCGCGGTGCGGCCGGCCGCTTCGAGTGGCTCCTCCGGGGGCCGCCGGGCGCAGGCCACCACCTGCGCACCGGCGTGCAGCAGGGCGCGGGTGATGCCCGCGCCGACGCCCCGGGTGCCGCCGGTGACGACGGCGACGTTCCCCGACAGATCAGTGCTCGCTGCCACGTCCACCTCCCGCAGCGGGCCGTCCGCTGCTACCGTGCCTAACAAACGTTTGGTGGAAAGGTAGCTGATCTGCTCATGGGTGTCTCCACCTCTGTCCCGGAAAAAGGCGTCGCCGTCGTCACGGTGGACTCACCACCGGTGAACGCCCTCACCGTGCGGGACTGGTACGACCTGGCCACCGCCGTCCGCACCGCCGGCGCCCGGAGCGAGGTGCGGTGCGTGGTGCTCACCGCGGCCGGGCGCGGCTTCAACGCGGGCGTCGACATCAAGGAGATGCAGCGCACGGCCGGGCACGAGGCGCTGATCGGCGCCAACCGCGGCTGCTTCGAGGCGTTCGCGGCCGTCTACGAGTGCGAGGTGCCGGTGGTCGCCGCCGTGCACGGCTTCTGCCTGGGCGGCGGCATCGGGCTGGTGGGCAACGCGGACGCGATCGTCGCCGCCGAGGACGCCACCTTCGGGCTGCCCGAGCTGGACCGGGGCGCGCTCGGCGCGGCCACCCACCTCGCCCGGCTGGTGCCGCAGCACCTGATGCGCACCCTCTACTACACCTCGCGCACCGTGACCGCGGCGGAACTGCACCGGCACGGCTCCGTGTGGCAGGTGGTCCCCCGCGAGCAACTCACCCAGGCAGCACTGGAGTTGGCCCGGGAGATCGCCGCCAAGGACGGCCGTCTGCTGCGTCTGGCCAAGGCGGCGCTCAACGGCATCGACCCGGTGGACGTCCGCCGCAGCTACCGCTACGAGCAGGGCTTCACCTTCGAGGCGAACCTGGCCGGCATCGCGGACCGGCACCGGGACGCCTTCCTGTCCGGCAGCACAGCGACCGAGGAGCAGCGTTGAACGACACCGAGAACGGCACCGGGGCCCACGCCGGGGCGGACAAGGTGATGTCCGCGCGGGACGTCGTCGCCCGGCTGGAGAGCGGGATGACGCTCGGCATCGGGGGCTGGGGCTCGCGGCGCAAACCGATGGCGCTGGTACGGGAGTTGCTGCGCTCGGACGTCACGGATCTGACCGTCGTCTCGTACGGCGGCCCGGACGTCGGGCTGCTGGCCGCCGCCGGGCGGATACGCAAGCTGGTGACCGCGTTCGCCACGCTCGACTCCATTCCGCTGGAGCCCCACTTCCGTGCGGCGCGGCAGCGCGGCGCGCTGGAGCTGACCGAGCTGGACGAGGCGATGTTCATGTGGGGGCTGACTGCCGCCGCGCACCGGCTGCCGTTCATGCCGATCCGTGCGGGGCTCGCCTCGGACGTGATGCGGGTCAACCCCGGGCTGCGCACGGTCACTTCGCCCTACGAGGACGGGGAGGAACTGGTCGCGGTGCCGGCGCTGCGGCTGGACGCCGCGCTCGTCCACGTCAACCGCGCCGACCGCCGGGGCAACGGCCGCTATCTGGGCCCCGACCCGTACTTCGACGACCTGTTCTGCGAGGCGGCGGACGCCGCGTACGTCTCCTGCGAGCAGCTCGTGGACGGCGCGGAGCTGCTGGACGGCGGGGCGCCGCAGACGCTGCTGGTCTCCCGGGCGTTCGTGGACGGCGTCGTCGAGGCCCCGCGGGGTGCGCACTTCACCTCCTGTGTGCCGGACTACGACCGCGACGAGGTCTTCCAGCGCGCCTACGCGAAGGCGGCGGCCGACCCCGAGGCATGGCGGGAGTTCACCGAACGGTTCCTGTCCGGCGACGAGGACGCGTATCAGGCCGCCGTCGCGGCCTTCCACGAGGAGGAAGCATGAGCAGCACGGGCACGGCGGCGGCCACGCGCGCCGAGTACTGCGTGGTGGCCTGCGCCGAGGCATGGCGGGGCGCCGGCGAGGTGCTGGCCAGCCCCATGGGCACCGTCCCCACGATCGGGGCGCGGCTGGCCCGGCTGACCTTCTCCCCCGATCTGCTGCTGACGGACGGCGAGGCGCTGCTCCTCGGCGATGTGCCGGCCGTCGGCGCCGCGGGCCGGGTGGTGGAGGGCTGGCTGCCCTACCGCAAGCATCTGGCGATGGTGGCCGGCGGGCGGCGGCACGTGATGATGGGCGCCAGCCAGCTCGACCGGCACGGCAACCAGAACATCTCCTGCATCGGCGACTGGGCCCGGCCCGACCGGCAGCTCCTCGGGGTGCGCGGCGCACCGGTCAACACGCTGAACAATCCGACCAGTTACTGGGTGCCGCGGCACTCGAAGCGGGTGTTCGTCGAGCGGGTCGACATGGTCTCCGGTGTGGGCTACGACCGGGCCGCCGAGGCCGCACCGTCCGCGCGCCGCTTCCACCGGATCCCCGAAGTGGTCAGCGATCTGGGGGTGTTCGACTTCGAGACGCCGGCGCGTACCATGCGGCTGCGGTCGCTGCACCCCGGCGTCCTCCTGGCGGAGGTGCGCGAGGCCACCGGGTTCGAGCTGGCCGTCCCCGACGAGGTGCCGCGCACCCGGGAGCCCTCGGCCGAGGAGCTGCGGCTCATCCGCGAGGTCATCGACCCGAAGGGGCTGCGGGAGCGCGAGGTGCCCGCGTGAGCGGCGCCGTGGTGCCGACGGCGCTCACCGCGCTGACCGGGGTGCGCCATCCGATCGTGCAGACCGGCATGGGCTGGGTGGCCGGGCCGCGGCTGGTCTCGGCCGTCGCCGAGGCCGGTGCGCTGGGCGTCCTGGCGTCCGCGACGATGACGACGGAGCGGCTGCGCGCGGCCGTGCGCGAGGTGAGGTCCCGTACGGACGCGCCGTTCGGCGTCAATCTGCGGGCGGACGCCGGGGACGCGGCGGAGCGGGTGCGGATCATCATCGAGGAGGGCGTCCGGGTGGCCTCGTTCGCGCTGGCGCCCTCCCGGGAGCTGATCGCGCGGCTGAAGGACGCCGGGGTGGTCGTCATCCCGTCCATCGGGGCGCGGCGGCACGCGGAGAAGGTCGCGGCCTGGGGCGCGGACGCGGTGGTGGTGCAGGGCGGCGAGGGCGGCGGGCACACCGGCAGCGTCGCCACGACGGTGCTGCTGCCGCAGGTCGTGGACGCCGTGGACATCCCGGTGATCGCGGCGGGCGGTTTCCACGACGGGCGGGGCCTGGTGGCCGCACTGGCCTACGGCGCCGCCGGGATCGCCATGGGGACGCGTTTCCTGCTCACGTCGGACAGCACGGTGCCGGACGCGGTCAAGGCCCGCTATCTGGCGGCGGAGGTCAAGGACGTCACCGTGACGACGGCCGTGGACGGGCTGCCGCACCGGATGCTGCGCACCGAGCTGGTCGACGCGCTGGACCGCTCGGGCCGGGCCGCCGCGCTGGCGCGGGCGCTGCGGCACGCCGCCGCGTTCAAGAAGGACTCCGGGATGTCGTGGCCGCAGCTGGTGCGGGACGGCGCCCGGATGCGGCACGGCAAGGAGCTGAGCTGGAGCCAGGTGCTGCTGGCCGCCAACACCCCGATGATGCTGAAGGCGTCGATGGTGGACGGCCGTACCGACCGGGGTGTGATGGCCTCGGGCCAGGTCGCCGGGGTGATCGACGATCTCCCCTCGTGCGCCGAGCTGGTGGAGCGGGTGATGACGCGGGCGCAGGAGGTCCTGCGGGGGCTGCCGGGGCCGGTGGCGCAGGGGGCGGACGGCTGAACCCGCCCGCGCTGTGCGGGAGTTGGGCCCCGGTCCGGTGTCGCCGGGCCGGGGCCCTCGCGGGTCAGAGCCGTTCGAGGATGGTGACGTTGGCCTGGCCGCCGCCCTCGCACATGGTCTGGAGGCCGAACCGGCCGCCGGTGCGCTCCAGTTCGTGCAGCAGGGTGGTCATGAGCCGGGTGCCGGTCGCGCCGAGGGGGTGGCCGAGCGCGATGGCGCCGCCGTTGACGTTGACCTTGGCGGGGTCGGCGCCGGTCTCCTTCAGCCAGGCGAGGACGACGGAGGCGAACGCCTCGTTGATCTCGACCAGGTCGATGTCGTCCAGCGTCATCCCGGCCTTCTTCAGCGCGTACGCGGTGGCCGGGATGGGCGCGGTCAGCATCCGGATCGGGTCCTCGCCGCGCACCGACAGATGGTGGACGCGGGCCCGCGGCGTCAACCCGTGCTCCTGGACGGCGCGTTCGGAGGCGAGCAGCATCGCCGAGGCGCCGTCGGAGACCTGCGAGGAGACGGCGGCGGTGAGCCGGCCGCCGTCGACCACCGGCTTCAGCTCCGCCATCTTCTCCAGCGAGGTGTCCCGGCGGGGCCCCTCGTCGGCGGTCACCTCGCCGTACGGCGCCAGCTCGCGGTCGAACCGGCCCTCGTCGGCGGCGCGCACGGCCCGCTGGTGGGAGCGCAGCGCGAACTCCTCCATGTCCTGCCTGGTGATGCCCCACTGGTGGGCGATGAGTTCGGCGCCGTGGAACTGGTTGACGGGGCGGTCGCCGTAGCGGGCGCGCCAGCCCTCCGAGCCGGCGTAGGGCCCCTCGGTCAGCCCGAGGGGCTCGGCGGCCTTCCGGCTGGCGAAGGCGATCGGGATCATCGACATGTTCTGCGTCCCGCCGGCGACGACCAGGTCGCTGGTGCCGGACAGCACCGCCTGGGCCGCGAAGTGCGCGGCCTGCTGGGAGGATCCGCACTGGCGGTCCACCGTGACGCCGGGCACCTCCTCCGGCAGCCCGGCGGCCAGCCAGCTGGTGCGGGCGATGTCCCCGGCCTGCGGGCCGACGGTGTCCAGGCAGCCGAACACCACGTCCTCGACGGCGGCCGGGTCGGCGCCCGAGCGCTCCATCAGGGCTTTCAGTACGTGCGCGCCCAGGTCGGCGGGGTGCACGGCGGACAGGCCGCCGCCCCGCTTGCCGACGGGGGTACGCACGGCTTCGACGATGTAGACCTCGGCCATAGCTTGCTGCTCCTCGGCTGGGTTGCGGGATGGGATCGGTGCGTGCGCGGAGGCCCGGCAGGCCCCGTCGGTGCGGACACGGCTCACTCGCGGACGGCGATGCCCTCCAGCACCATCGACAGGTACTGGCGGGCGATCTCCTCGGGGCTGTGCCGTCCACCCGGCCGGTACCAGGAGGCGGCGACCCACACGGTGTCGCGCACGAAGCGGTAGGT
Source organism: Streptomyces cacaoi (assembly GCF_006539165.1). GTDB lineage: Bacteria > Actinomycetota > Actinomycetes > Streptomycetales > Streptomycetaceae > Streptomyces > Streptomyces cacaoi. The sequence goes on from NZ_BJMM01000036.1 coordinate 20,854, forward strand.
GAGCCGTACGTCGAGATCGGCGCGGAAGGCCCCGGTGGCCACTCCGCGCTCCAGGGTGGTCAGCCACGCCGTCTCGAACCGCGACCGGGAGTCGTCGAGATACCCGAACCGGGGCTGGACGGCGAGGTACTTGGACTCCTTCTGGTAGATCGCGACGGCGGCGCGGTGCCGGTCGATCTCCCGGAAGGATTCGGTGACGAGGGCCTCAAGGGTGGCCCGGGGCCCGAGCCCGGCGGCGAGCACGGCCTCGTAGCGGGCCCACAGTTCGCCCAGGAACGTGGCGAGGATCTCGTCCAGCATCGACTCCTTGGAGTCGAAGTGGTAGTAGAGGCTGCCGGCGAGCAGCCCCGCCGCGTCGGCGATCTCGCGGACCGTGGTGGCGTTGTAGCCCTGCTCGGCGAACACCTCGGCCGCCGTGGCCAGAAGTTCCGCCCGGCGCGCGGGAGTCTGCCTCATACCGCGCCTCCCGCTGCCGTGGCACCCCCGCCCGCCGCCGGCCGGCCGCCCCCGCTCATGGGTGCTGGCTGCTGACGGAGACGACCTCGCCGGTCATGTACGAGGAGTAGCCGCTGGCCAGGAAGACGATGACGTTCGCGACCTCCCAGGGCTCCGCGTACCGGCCGAACGCCTCGCGTTCGGTGAGTTCGGCGAGCAGTTCGGGGGTGGTGACTTTAGCCAGGTGCGGATGCATGGCGAGGCTGGGCGCGACGGCGTTGACCCGCACCCCGTACTCGGCGGCCTCCACACCGGCGCACCGGGTCAGCGCCATCACCCCGGCCTTGGCGGCGGCGTAGTGCGCCTGGCCGCGCTGGGCGCGCCAGCCGACCACGGAGGCGTTGTTGACGACGACGCCTCCCCGGCCGGCCGCCTTCATCCGGCGCAGCGCGGCCCGGGTGCCGCGGAAGGTGCCGCCCAGGGTGACGTCCAGCACCCGGTCCCACTGGGCGTCGGTCATGTCGACCAGGTCGGCGGTGCCGCCGAGGCCGGCGTTGTTGACGACGACGTCGAGCCCGCCGTGCAGCTCCTCCGCCCGGTCGAACAGGGCCGTCAGCTGGGCCTCGTCGGTCACGTCGCAGGGCCGGGCTGCGACCCGGTCGGTGCCGAACTCCTCGGCGAGCCGCTCCTCGGACTCCGTGAGCCTGCGGGTGTGCGTGTCGGACAGCAGCACCCGGGCGCCCTCCTCCAGCAGGCGCCGCGCGGTGGCGCCGCCGATACCGGCGCCGGCCGCCGCCGTGACGACGGCGGTGCGGCCGGTGAGCAGCCCGTGGCCCGGGGGATACGGCGGCGGTGTGCTGGTCATGCGCGGGTCTCCTTGGGCAGGCCGAGCACCCGCTCGGCGATGATGTTGCGCTGGATCTCGTTCGAGCCGGCGTAGAGGGTGTCGGAGCGGGAGAAGAGGTAGAGCCGCTGCCAGGCGTCGAGTTCGTAGGGGGCTCCGGCGGTGAGCATGCCGTCGGCGCCGCACACCTCCATGGCGAGTTCGCCGAGTTCGCGGTGCCAGGTGGCCCAGAAGATCTTCCCGATGGACGCCTCGGGCCCCGGCGCGCCGGCCGCGACGCCGTCGAGCATGCGCAGCGCGTTGAACCGGATGGTCTCCAGGCCGGTCCAGGCCCGGGCGAGCCGGTCGCGCAGCAGCGGGTCCCGGGCGGCGCCGTTCGTCCTGGCCAGCTCGATGAGGGACTCCAACTCGCGGCGGAACCCGACCTGTTGGCCGAGCGTGGACACGCCGCGTTCGAAGCCCAGGGTGGCCATGGCGATCCGCCAGCCCTCGCCGGGCGCCCCGACGGTGTGCGCGAGAGGGGTGCGTGCGTCGGTGAAGAAGACCTCGTTGAACTCGTGGGTGCCGGTGAGCTGGGTGATGGGGCGGATCTCCACGCCGGGCTGGTCGAGCGGGACCAGCAGATAGGACAGGCCCCGGTGCCGGGTGGAGCCGGGTTCGGTGCGGGCGAGGACGAAGCACCAGTCGGACTCGTGGGCGAGCGAGGTCCAGATCTTCTGGCCGTTCACCACCCAGTCGTCGCCGTCCCGTTCGGCGCGGGTGCGTACGTTGGCGAGGTCGGAGCCGGCGTCGGGTTCGGAGTAGCCCTGGCACCAGAGTTCGTCGACGGCGACGATGCGCGGCAGGAACCGCTCGCGCTGCGCGGGGGTGCCGTGGGCGATGAGGGTGGGGCCGAGGAGCTGCTCGCCGAGGTGGTTGACGCGGGCGGGGCCGTCGGCGAGCGCGTACTCCTCGTGGAAGGCGACCTGCTCCTCCAGGCTCGCTCCGCGGCCGCCGTGTTCCTTCGGCCAGCCGACGCAGGTCCAGCCCGCGGCGGCCATGTGCCGTTCCCAGGCGAGGCGTTCGGCGAACGCCTCGTGCTCCCGGCCGGGGCCGCCGCGGCCGCGCAGGTCCGCGAACGGTCCGGTGAGTTGGGTCCGCAGCCAGTCGCGGATCTCGGTGCGGAACTCCTCGACGCTGCTCATGGGCGGCTCCGGCGGCTGTGATGAGGCGTTCGACGGCTCTCGACGGGTGGGAACCCGTACGTTAATCTACCAAACACTTGTTAGGGAAGGAGCCGCGGATGTCCACTCCACACGAGGACGCCCCGGACGACGGGCCCGTCCGCTACCGGCGCCAGGGCGCGATCGCGACCGTCACCATGAACCGCCCCGACTACCGCAACGCCCAGAACTCCGCGATGACCTACGCCCTCGACCGGGCCTTCTACCGCGCGGCGGACGACGACGAGGTCAAGGTCGTCGTGCTCGCCGGCGCCGGGAAACACTTCTCCGCCGGACACGACATCGGCACCCCCGAACGCGACGCGCACCTGCCCTTCGACCGGAAGGCCGGGCTGTGGTGGGACCACTCCGACAAAGAGGGCGCGGAGAGCCGGTTCGCCCGCGAGTCCGAGGTCTATCTGGGCATGTGCCGGCGCTGGCGGGAGCTGCCCAAGCCGCTCATCGCCTCGGTGCAGGGCGCCTGCGTGGCCGGCGGGCTGATGCTCGCCTGGGTCTGCGATCTGATCGTCGCCTCCGAGGACGCGTTCTTCGCCGACCCGGTGGTCCGCATGGGCATCCCCGGCGTCGAGTACTTCGCCCACCCGTGGGCGATGCCGCCCCGGATCGCCAAGGAGTTCCTCTTCACCGGGGAGCGGATGGGCGCCCGCCGCGCCTACGAGGTCGGCATGGTCAACCGCGTGGTTCCCCGCGCCGAACTCCCCGAACGCACCGCCGAGTTGGCCGAGCGCGTCGCCCACATGCCGCGCATGGGCCTGGCGCTGACCAAGCGCGCGGTCAACCAGGCCGAGGACCTCCAGGGCCTGCACAGCGGCATGGATGCAGCGTTCGGGCTGCACCACCTCGCCCACGCGCACAACGCCGAGACCGAGACGGACTCCCTCGGCGGGATGAACATCCGCGCCATGAAGGAGGCCGGGTCCTGATGGATCTCGACTTCACCGCCGGCCAGGACGCCTTCCGGGCCGAGGCACGCGACTGGCTGCGCGCCCATGTGCCCGCGGCCCCGCTGCCGTCCCTGGAGACCGCCGAGGGCTTCGCCGCGCACCGCGAGTGGGAGCGCACCCTGGCCGACGGCCGCTGGTCGGTGGTCTCCTGGCCGGCGCGGTACGGCGGCCGGGACTGCTCACTGCTGGAATGGCTGATCTTCGAGGAGGAGTACTACGCGGCCGGGGCGCCCGGCCGGGTCGGCCAGAACGGCATCAACCTCCTCGCGCCCACCCTGTTCGAGCACGGCACGGAGGAACAGCGCGCCCGTGTGCTGCCCCCGATGGCCGACGGCTCCGTCGTCTGGGCCCAGGCGTGGTCCGAGCCCGAGGCCGGATCCGATCTGGCGTCGCTGCGCTCGACCGCCGTGCGCACCGACGGCGGCTGGCTGCTCAGCGGACAGAAGACCTGGTCGTCCCGGGCCGCGTTCGCCGACCGGGCCTTCGGCCTCTTCCGCAGCCACCCGGACGCCGACCGGCCGCACCGCGGGCTCACCTATCTGATGTTCCCGCTGGACGCCGAGGGCGTCACCGTGCGCCCCATCGGCCGCCTCGACGGCAAACCCGCCTTCGCCGAACTGTTCCTGGACGGCGTCTTCGTGCCCGACGAGGACGTCATCGGCGAACCCGGACAGGGCTGGCGCGTCGCCATGAGCACCGCGGGCAACGAGCGCGGCCTCACCCTGCGCAGCCCGGGCCGGTTCACCGCGGCCGCCGGACGCCTCGCCGCGCTGTGGCACGCGCGGGCCGGCGCCGGGGACGCCGGGACCCCCTCGGACACGGCCCTGCGCGACCGGGTCGCCGACGCCGTCATCGGCGCCCGCGCCTACCAGCTGTTCGGCTATGCGAGCGCCACCGGCGCATCCGGCGGCACCGCGGCGTCCAGCCTCAACAAGGTCTTCTGGTCCGAACTCGACATCGCCCTGCACGAGACCGCGCTCGACCTGCTCGGCCCCCTCGGCGAACTCTCCGACGCGGCGGACGAGGCCCCCGCGCACGGCGCCTGGGCCGAGGGCCACACCTTCGCCCTCGCCGGACCGATCTACGCCGGAACCAACGAGATCCAGCGCGACATCATCGCCGAGCGGCTGCTCGGCCTGCCGAAGGGGCGCCGCTGATGCACTTCCGACTGGACGACGAGCAGCGGCAGTTCGCCGCCGCACTGGACGGCATGCTCACGGCCGCCGGCACCCCCGCCGTCGTCCGCGCCTGGGCCGCCGGGGACCCCGCGCCGGGGCGCGCGCTGTGGACCCGGCTCGCCGAAGCGGGCGTGTTCGGCCTCGCCGTGCCCGAACGCCACGGCGGATTCGGCCCGCTCCCGGCCGAACTCGTCGTCTCCTTCGTCGCGTTGGGCCGGCACGCGGTGCCCGGACCGCTGGTGGAGACCGTCGCGGCCGCCGCGCTGCTCGACCGGCTCGGCGCCGCCGACGAGCACGCCGAGGCCCCCGGCGTCTGGCTGCCCGGCATCGCCTCCGGCAAGACCGCCGCCACCCTGTGCCGCACCGCGGACAGCCCCTACGCGCTGGACGCCGACACGGCCGACGCGGTGTTCGTGCTGGACGACGACGCGCTGCACCGCGCGGAGTCCGCCGGGCCCGTCCAGCCCTCCGCCGACTCGGCGCGGCGGCTCGCCCGCCCCGGCCCCGGCACCGTCCTCGCGCAGGGCCCCGCCGTCGTCGCCGCCGCCGGGCACGCCGCGCGCACCGCCGCGCTGGCCACCGCGGCACAGGCGCTCGGGCTGGGCCGGGCACTGCTGGAGGCGACCGTCGCACACGCCCGGCAGCGCACCCAGTTCGGCGTGGCCATCGGCTCGTTCCAGGCCGTCAAACACCGGCTGGCCGACACCCTCGTCGCGCTGGAGTTCGCCGAGCCGCTGCTGTACGCCGCCGCTCTCGCGCTGCCCGGCGACCCGGCCGAGGCGGAGCGCGCCGTCGCCGCCGCGAAGGTCTCCGCGTGCGAGGCCGCCTGCACCGCCGCACGCGCCGCCCTCCGGATCCACGGCGCCGTCGGCTACACCGAGGAACTCGACCTCTCGCTGTGGATCCGCAAGGCCCGCTGCCTGCGCACCGCCTGGGGCACCCCGGCCGACTGCCGCGCCCGCGTCCTGAGACCCGCCCCGGCCCCGTCGGAGAGGAGCGCGGCCCGATGAGGCTGACGGACGAGCAGGAAGAACTGCGCGGCGCCGTACGGGCGATGCTCACCCGGCACCGGGGAGCGGCGGCCTGGCAGCCGCTGACGGAGCAGATCGGTGCGGCCGGGCTGGCCGTCCCCGAACGGTACGGCGGCGCGGGCTGCGGCGCACGCGAAGTCCACGTCGTCATGGAGGAGTTGGGCCGCGAGCTGAGCCCGGTGCCGTATCTGGGCTCGGCGGTGCTGACCGTGCGCGCCCTGCTCGCCTCCGGCGACGAGTCCGCCTGCGCCCGGCTGCTGCCCGGACTGGCGGAGGGCCGCACGATCGGCACACTGGCCTGGGCCGAGGCCGGCTCCTGGGAACCCTCCGCCGTCCGCACCGAGGCCACCCGCGGAAGCCCGGCCGGCACCTGGCGGCTCACCGGGACGAAGACCCATGTGCTGGACGGCGCCGACGCCGAGGTGCTGCTGGTGGCGGCCCGCACCCCCGCCGGGCTCGCGCTGTTCCAGGTCGAGCCCGGCACGGCCGGACTGCACCGCACGGCCGAGGTCCCGATGGACACCACCCGGCCCCTCGCCCGGATCGTGCTGGACGGCGCCGAGGGCCGGCTCCTCGGCACCGACGGCGACGGGGAACGCGTGCTCGGCCACGTCCTGGACGCGGCCTGCACCGCACTCGCCGCCGAACAGACCGGCGCGGCCGAACGCTGTCTGGAGATCACGCTCGCGCACGCCAGGGACCGCGTCCAGTTCGGCCGCCCCATCGGCTCGTTCCAGGCCGTCAAACACCGGCTCGCCGACGCCTACGTCCTGGTGGAATCGGCACGCTCCGCCGCCCTCGGCGCGGCGTTCGCCGCCGACGAGGACGCACCCGGATACACCCGGTGCGCGGCCGGAGCCAAGTCGGTGTGCTCCGAGGCGCTGTCCGCCGTGGCGGCCGAGATGATCCAGCTGCACGGCGGCATCGGCATCACCTGGGAACACGACGCACACCGCTACTTCAAACGCGCCCACGGCTCCTCCCTCCTCTTCGGCTCCCCAACCCACCACCGCACCCGCGTCAGCACCGCCCTCGGCCTCACACCCGGCTCCTGACGGGCGGTGCCGACGGGGTCCGATCGTGCAGACTCCGTACCGGATACGCGCGCGCCGCGTATCCGCATCCAGCTTCACTTCACGGAGGTACCAGTCCAACTGAGGTCTCGGATCCGGATCGAGAAACGGGGCGACGGGCGCTTTTCCGTGACTTCCAGCCGGTGGCGCGGGGTGAGGGCCGCGTTCCGATGCGACATCTGAGCTCACAGACAGGCTGAAAGGCCGGCCATGGTGTGTGGCCGGCCCTTCAGCTCGGAGATGTGCGGAGGGGGAGCGCAGGTCAGTCGAACGGGGAGACTCGGATGAGGTTGCCGTCAGGGTCCGTGATCACGAACGTGCGGCCGAAGACAGCATCATGCGGCTCCTGCACGACGTGGACCCCCTTCGAGGTCCACCTCGCGAAGATCTCGTCGATCGCCTGCGACGGCCCCGGCACCATGAGTCCGATCTCTGTCGTACGAGGGAGGCTCGGGACCGCGTGCTCGCCGTAGCCCGTCCACAGGGCGAACAGGACACCGGGGGCAGCTTCGAAGGCCACGTAGTGGGGACTGGTGAAGGTCGGCTCGATCTCGAACAGGTCGCGGTAGAAGGCGGTGGCGGCCTCGGCGTCGCGGACGCCGATCAGGAACAGGTTCGGTGCGGGCATGGAGTGCTCCTCAACTCGTGGATGTCTCGGTCCAGCACCCAGTGGATCGCCCCATCGCGACAGAACCTGTCACCTTTTCTGAGAACATGGATCAGCGTGAAGGCTTCAAGACTCCTGCATCTCCTGCTGCTCCTTCAGACCCGTCAGCGGCTCACCACCACGGAGCTCGCCGCGCGTCTTGAGGTGTCCCGGCGGACTGTGCTGCGGGACGTCGAGGCGCTGTCGGCAGCGGGCGTGCCCGTCTATGCCGAACGTGGGCGGAACGGCGGGATCGTCCTGCTCCCCAGCGCACGGCTCAGCACATCCCATCTGGAACCACCGGAACTGGAGGCCCTCTCCGTGACCGGCTTGGACAGCGCACTACGTGAGCGCATGGGCCTGACCGCGGTGTGGGAGTCGGCCGAGCGCAAGATCGCCGCCCGCCAGGCCGCAGCACCCGAGTCGCCGAGCCCGCTGCGGCTGGCTGACCTTGTACTTGTCGACAGCACCGCGTGGTTCGCCGCCCCCGAGACAGCGGTCGAAGTATCGGATCTGGCCTCGGCCCTGCGACACCGGCGACGCCTTCGCGTCCTGTACCGGCGCAGCGCGGAGAGCCGGGCCTCGGCACGGGTGGTCGACCCGTACGGGATCGTGGCGAAATCAGGTCGCTGGTATCTCGTCGCCGATGACCAGGGCGACAGCCGGCTACTCGCCCTGGAACGACTGTCGGCCTTCGAACAGCTGGATGCACCTGCCGTGCTCCGACCCGGCGAAACCCTCCGCACCAGATGGGCCGTGTTGAAGAGGCGCACTGAGGAGCAGGATCGCGTGAGCGTGACCATCCGTCTGCCGGAAAAGGGTCTCGATCTGGCGCGGCGCATCCTCGGCACCCGCATCCACCATGTCTCCGACGCGGAAGAAGGCTCGTGCGTCGTCGTCGTGCGCTACCCCGACATCGAGTCGGTGCGTCAGCTTCTTCAGTTCGGCGACCACATCGAGGTGCTCGCCCCCGAGACGGCCCGCGCACGCATCAGTCAGCTCGCCAGGGATCTGGCTGACAGGCACTCAACCGCGGCAACGTGCCCGGCCGCGTCCTGAACGCGGCCTGCACCGCACTCGCCGCCGACCGGTGCGCCGGATCAGCGCACGCGGGATTCGACGCGTGCCATGTGCTTCCGGATCAGGGCGACATAAGCTCCACGGAGGGGTTCCTGCTCCAGATATCCCATGTGGGCGGCGCCGGGTTGTGTCACATGTTCGGCGTCCGGAATGCGTGCGGCGATGTCGGCGAGATGTGCGGGGACGCATTCGTCGAATTCGCCGCCGAGGACGAGGGTCGGGATCTGTATCCGGTGGAGTTCACCGAAGATGTCCCAGTCCTTGAGGGCGCCGGTCACGTGGTAGTCCGCGTGCCCGATCAACGTCCGGAAAGTCGTCGGGCTCATGAGTTCCGGATCCAGGGTCACGGAAGAGGTACGCAGTACGCAGGCGCGCATGAATTCCTCCCGGGCCATCGGGTAATCGGGGTCGTCCGTCTCGCCTCTCAGCTCACGGCCCAAGGTGCGGTCGAGTACATCGCCCGGCAGCCGTGCCATCAGGGCCCGGACCTCCCGCTCGAACCGGGGCACGCTCGCCAGGCCGTTGGCGCAGATCAGGCTGGTCCATTCCGGGGCACGCTCGGCGGCGTACTGGAGGCCGAGCATCGCTCCCCAGGAGTGGCCGTAGACGTGCGGGCGGTCCAGGCCGAGTTCCTCGCACACCGCGCCGAGTTCGTCGAGGAAGCGGTCCACCGTCAGCAGCGAGATGTCGTCGACCGGATCCGAACGCCCCACGCCCAACTGGTCGTACCAGACGACCTCGCGTTCCTCGGCGAGCGGCGCGAAGGCGTCGAACAGCGGGTCGCTCGGATAACCCGGTCCGCCGTGGACGAGCAGCAGCGGCGGGCCGCCGCTTCCCGTTCTGCGGTACCACACCTCGCCCCCGGGTACGGGAATTCTGCCTTCCCTCATGCCTGCCCCACCTCGTAGGCGTACTCCTCCATGCGGTCGATGAGTTCTCCGTCGAAGTCGCACGCTTCCAGGCGCCGCGGGCACCGTGTTGCCGTCTCACCGATGTTCTTGTGCATACCGCATTTCCTTCCGGGGCCGACTTGGTCGCCTCAAACGTAGGAAAGAACACCCGGGAAGATAAGTCTTGACTTGGTTTGGCGCTTCCGGCAGTTGACCGGTCGGTTTGGAAAACCCGCAGGTCAGCAGGGGGGCGGCGGATACGGGAGAGCAATTCCGGGTGGAAAATCGGCGGTTGGTGCCGGGGAAGCGCCGCGCTGCTGGGAGCCCGTCGGAAATGCCGCTGCGCGAGCGACGGGGAGGAGACCGGGAGAAGAAGGGCCGCGGCCCCTCGTCGGGTGCCGGCTCGACGAGGGGCCGCGGGGAGAAGGGGCGAGGCTCAAAGGCCGGTGGTGGCCATGTGTTCCACCGCTATGTAGGAGAAGGCCATGGCGGGGCCGATGGTCGCGCCGGGCCCCGGGTAGGTCTCCCCCATGACGGCGGCGGAGGCGTTGCCGGTGGCGTAGAGCCCGGGTACGGGATCGCCGTCCGTGCGCAGGACACGGGCGTGCGCGTCGGTGACGAGTCCGCCCTTGGTGCCGAGGTCGCCGGGGTGGACGGGGATGGCGTAATAGGGCGCCGAGGTCAGTTCGCCGAGGTTGGGGTTGGGCAGGGTGGGGTCGCCGTAGTAGTTGTCGTAGGCGCTGTCGCCGCGGCCGAAGTCCTCGTCCTTGCCGTTCCTGGCGAAGGAGTTGAAGCGTTCGACGGTGTCGGCCAGCCGCCGCGGGTCGATCTCCAGCTTCCGGGCCAGTTCGTCGATCGTCCGGGCCGTGCGGACGAAGCCGCTGTCCAGCATCTCCTTCGGGAACCGCTGTCCGGGGAAGAGGCCCATGAACACGTAGCGGGCGCGGGCCCGGGCGTCGAGGATCAGCCAGGAGGGTGCCGTCTCGGCGCCGGTCTTGTCCCGGTGGGCGTACATGGCCTCGACGAACTCGTGGTAGGGCGCGGCCTCGTTGACGTACCGGTCGCCGGCGCCGTCGACGACGATCATGTTCGGGGTGCCCCGCTCGGCGACGAGGAAGAACGGCGCCTCGGCGCCGGGTGCGACGACGGACGGTGCGCCCCACACCTTCTCCAGCAGATCGGTGGCGGCGCCGAGCCCGAGCCCCGCCTGGAGTGCGTCGCCGTCCTGGCCCTCGGGCGCCGAGCTCCACTCGACGGAGGTGGGCGCGGGCAGATGCCGGTCGCGCAGTGCGGCGTTCTTGGCGAAGCCGCCGGAGGCGAGGACGACGCCGAGCCGGGCCCGGACGGTGCGCGGTGTCCCCTCGTGCCGGATCCGTACGCCGGTGACCCGCCCGTCGTCGCCGGTCAGCAGCTCGGTGACGGGGGCGTTCAGCCACAGGTCGCCCTGGAGCTTCGCCAGCGAGTAGCGCAGCCGGGCGATGAGCGCCTCGCCGAGGGCGACGGGCCGCCGGCCGGCGAGCCGGTCGCGGACGGCGCGCAGCCCGACCTTGACGGAGGTGCGCCGGCCCGCCCAGGTGCGGGTCACCATGTTGAGGTAGCGGAAGTCGTAGGAGGTGATGGTGAGCCCGTAGGAGGGCAGATGGGCGCGGCGCAGTCCGGCGCGCAGCCGGGCGGGGAGCCGGCGCAGGTCGAAGACCTCGGGTTCCATGGACCGGCCGCGCACGAGCCCGCCGGGCAGCTCGGGGTAGTAGTCGCTGTAGCCGTCGGTGTGGACGAAGCGGACGGCGGTGCGGTCGTGGAACTCCCGCACCATGCGCGGCGCGTGCTCCAGATACGCCTCCTGCCGGTCGGCCGGTACCCGGTCGCCGACGGTGGCCCGCAGATAGGCGCGGGCGGTCTCGCGGCTGTCGCCGACGCCGGCGTCCGCGAGGTGGAAGCTGTCGGGGACCCAGATCGCGCCGCCGGACAGGGCGGTGGTGCCGCCGTACGCGCCGGTCTTCTCCACCACGAGGACGCTCAGTCCGCGCAGCCGCGCGGTGACGGCCGCGGCGAGGCCGGCGGCGCCGGAGCCGGCCACGACGATGTCGTAGACCGCCTCGGGTGTCCTGTGAACCTGTGCGCCCCGCGCACCCCGTGCGTCCGCTGCCTCTCCTGTTTCCTGTGTGTCCATCGGGGCCCCTCAGCTCCGCTGTCCGACGGACCAGTCGTGGCCCCAGTAGCTGTCCGCGGTGATCTCCTCGGCGGTGTACGCGGATTCGTCCACGAGCAGCCCGTCGCAGCCGACCTCCAGGTCCCAGCCGCCGGGCGTGCGGACGTAGAAGGAGACCATCTTGTCGTTGGTGTGCCGGCCGAGCGTCGAGGAGAGCGGGACGCGGTGGGCGGCCACCCGGTCCAGGGTCCGGCCGACGTCGTCCAGGGTGGCCATCTCGACCATGATGTGCACGAGTCCGGGCGGCTGGGTCGCGGGAACGCCCATCAGCGCGAGGGTGTGGTGCCTGCGGCAGGTGCTCAGGAAGCGCACGGTGAGCGGGCCGCCGGCCGAGGGCGGGGCGGGCACCCGCATCCGGCCCCGGGGCAGGAAGCCGAGCACGTCGGTGTAGAAGGCGTAGGTGGCCTCGCTGTCGTGCACCGGCACGACGACATGGCCGAGGCCGAGCCCTTCGGTGACGAAGCGGGCGCCGAACGGGGTGACGAGCGGCGAGTGGTCGAGGGCGGGGCCGCAGAAGATCTCCAGCGGGGTGCCGCCGGGGTCGGTGCAGCTGAGGCCGGCCTCGACGCCGCGCGCCGTGCAGGCGGCCTCGTCCAGGTCCTTGACCGGGGCGCCGGCCGTCTCTAGGGCGGCGCGTACCCGCCGCAGGGCGAGGTGGTCGCGTACCTCCCAGCCGACGGCGAGCACCTTGTCGCTGTCGCCGGGGACGAGTTGGAGGCGGTGGGGCCTCTCGTCCATCCGCAGATGGAGGGAGTCGGGGTCGGGGCCGGTTCCTTCAGCGAAACCGATCACGTCGAGGGCGAAGGTCCGCCACGCGTCGATGTCGCTCACCTGGATCCGGACCGTGCCCAGGGCATGCAGTTCGCTTCTCACCGGGGTTCCTCTCGGTCGCACGGACGGGACGGTGGTGCCGGCGCCTGTGACGCTATGCGCGCGCCGGGCCGGCGGCGGATGGCGTCTCCCGCTGGGTGGGAGCCCGTCCGCCGGGTGTCTCGGGCCGCTCAGGGGACGGGCCGCGGTGCCGTGCCGCGCAGTTCGGTCTTGCGGACCTTGCCGGAGGCGTTGCGCGGCAGGGCGTCGAGCACCGTGACGGTGCGCGGCAGCTTGTAGTTGGCGAGGCGTTCGCGGGCCCAGGCGGTCAGTTCGGCGGGGAACGCGGCGCGGTCGGTGCCCTCGCGGACGACGACGTAGGCCGCGCCGACCTCGCCGAGCCGCTGGTCGGGTACGCCGACGACGGCGACGTCCTGTACGGCCTCGTGGCCGGCCAGCACGTGTTCGATCTCGGTGGGATACGCGTTGAACCCGCCGACGATGTACATGTCCTTCAGCCGGTCGGTGACGGTGAGGTGTCCGTGTGCGTCGAGCCGGCCGATGTCGCCGGTGTGCAGCCAGCCGTCGGGGTCGACGGCCGCCGCGGTGGCCTCCGGGTCGTCGACGTAGCCGCGCATGACGTGGTAGCCGCGCACCTGGATCTCGCCGGGTTCCCCGGGTGCCGCGGGCTCCCGGGCCGGGTCCCGGCCGGGTACGGCGATGCGCAACTCGGTGCCGGGCAGCGGGAGTCCGACGGTGTGGGCGATGGTCGCGGCGTCGGCGGTGGTGGGGCAGATGGTGGCGACGCCGGTGGATTCGCTCAGTCCGTACGCGGTGAAGACGTCGGCGATGCCCAGCTCGTCGCGGATGCGGTGGATCAGCTCGACGGGGATGTCGGCGGCGCCGAGCCCGGCCAGCCGCAGCGAGGCGAAGTCCCCCGCGGCGCGTGCGGGGTGCTGGAGGAGGGTGTGGAAGACGGTGGGCGGCCCCATCAGGACGGTGATGCCGTCCCGGGCGACGCGGCGCAGGGTTCGTCCGGCGTCGTAGACGGCCTCGGGGAGCATGGTGGCGCCGGTCAGCAGGCAGGCGAGGACGCCGGCCTTGTAGCCGAAGGTGTGGAAGAAGGGGTTGACCAGCAGATAGCGGTCGCCTTCGCGCAGGCCGACGGTCTCGGCCCAGGCGGTGAAGACCCGCAGCGTCTGGCCGTGCGTGATCTCGACTCCCTTGGGACTGCCGGTGGTTCCCGAGGTGTAGAGGGTGTCGCTGAGGTCGTCGGGGGTGAGGGCGGCGGCCCGCTGTGCCCTGCTGCGGCCGGTGACGTGCTCGGCGGCGGCCAGGTAGTCGGCGTACCGGTGGGCGGGGTCGCCCTCGGGGTCCTCGTCGGTGGGGAGGGTGACGGTCAGCTCCAGGTCCGGCAGGTGTGCGCCGGAGGCGGTGAGGGCCTTGGCGTAGTCGGTGCCGAGGAACTCGCCGACGGTGAAGAGGAATCGGGCCCGGGAGCGGCGCAGGACGGCGGCGGCCTCGGCGGGCTTGTAGCGGGTGTTGAGGGGGACGAGCACGGCGCCGGCGGCGACGGCGCCGAGGGCCGCGGTGATCCAGTGCCGGCTGTTCGGCGCCCAGAGGGCGACCCGGTCGCCGGCGCGCAGGCCGTGCGCGAGGGCGGCCCTGGTGCTGCGTTCGACTTCGGTGCGCAGTGCGTCGAAGGTCCAGCTCACCTCGTGGTCGGTCAGCGCCGTGCGGCCGGGGAAGGCGTGGGCCGCGGCGGCCGTGAGGTCCGCGAGTGTGGCCGGGCGGACGGGTACGGACATGGCGGGACCTCCGGTTCACCGTGCGGGAGAGGGGGGTTGACGCCGTGGCGAGGGCGGGCTTTCAATCCCGGACATCGAGTATTTCGATTAGAAATACTTCTAGCAGGCAGTCCCCTGTCCCGGAAGAGAGTGTCCCGATGAGTGCGACACAGCCCTCCCCGCCCGTGAACACATCACCGGCCCACGACCGCCGCCCCGACCCGGGCCTGCTGAAACAGGTGATGAGCTCCTTCTGCACCGGTATCGCGGTGATCACCGCGCCCGGCTGCGACTCCGATCCACGGCCCGCGGGCATGGCCGTGCAGACCTTCGCCTCGCTCTCCCTCGATCCGCCCCTCATCTGCTTCGCGCCCGCCCGCAGTTCGAGCAGCTGGCCACGGATCAGGGACGCGGGCCGGTTCGCCGTCAGCATCCTGGCCGAGGACCAGCGGGAGCTGTCCGCACGTTTCGCGGCCAGCGGCACGGACAAGTTCGCCGGCGTGCTCTGGCGCCCGGGCGGCAACGGTGCGCCGGTGCTGGAAGGTGCGCTGGCCGGCGTCGAGTGCGATCTGGAGACGGAGCTGCCCGGCGGCGACCACACCATCGCGATCGGCCGGGTCACCGCGCTGACCGGGCCGCGCGAGGCGGGTCCACTGCTCTACTTCCGCCGGAACTACGGGGCCTTGGGCCCGGCCCCGGCGGCACCGGAGGCGTCCGGGCCGGGAGAGGGCCGGGGAGCTTCGGCGGAATCGGCCAGTTCGGCCAGGTCGGCCAGCATCTCCTCGGCGAGCCTGCGCTCCGCCTCGTAGTAGCGGCCCGCCCAGCGGAGGACGAGCTGCGGATAGGCCCAGGACGGCTCGCCCTCCGCGCCCTCCGCGTCGGCGAGCGCCCGGTCGCGCATCCGCTCGGCGTACGCCTGGTGTTCGCGCAGCACGTCCTGCGCCTGGCCCTCCTCCAGCAGGTGTCCGAGCCAGATGCGGAGCATCACCCCGTGCTTGAGGACGGGCGGTTCGACGGCGGCGCCGCGTGCCCATTCCCGTACGGCGGCACGGCCCTCGTCGGTGATCGCGTAGACGCGCTTGTCCCGGTTGCCGCTGACCTGCGGGACGGTGCGCGAGCTGACGTACCCGGCGCCCTCCAGCCGCTTCAGTTCGCCGTAGATCTGACTGAAGGACGGCGTCCAGTAGAAGAAGCCGACCGACCAGTCGGCCCACTTCTTCAGGTCGTAGCCGGAGAGTTCACGCTCGAAGGAGAGCAGGCCGAGCACCGCCCAGCTCGTCGGCGGCAGCGGCCGGTCGCTGCCCTGTCCGGCCCCCTTCGCTCCCCGCGTCGTGCGTGCCGATCTCTTGTCCTCACCCGTGCGTGCCACCCGCGCGACTCTAGCCCGCGCGCCCGCACTCGGCATCCCGTCCGGCACCGAGCACCCCTTCCTTCCGCAAGTTGTTTCTGTTAGCCATATTCCTAAACGAAATACTATCCCCGGGAGCCCTGATGAAGTTCTCGATGATCTTCGAGGCCCAGGTGGTCGACCCCACCCCCGAACGCGAGCGCCAAGTCCTGCTGGACTGCGTCGAACAGGCCGTCTACGCCGAGGAGATGGGCTTCGACCGCGTCTGGGCCGTCGAGCACCACTCCCTCACCCAGTACGCGCACATGTCCGCCTCCGAGATCTTCCTGACCTGGGTCGCGGCCCGGACGCAGCGGATCCGGATCGGCCACGGCGTCGTCACCATGCCCTTCGGCTACCAGCACCCCGTCCGCGTCGCCGAACGCGCCGCCATGCTCGACGTGCTCAGCGGCGGACGCGTCGACATCGGCGCCGGCCGCGGAGCCACCCGGCAGGAGATGTCCATGTACGGCGTGCGGGCCGAGGACACCTATCCGCAGATGGAGGAGGCCCTGCGGATCTTCAGCAACGCCTGGCGGGAACCGTCCTTCGAGTGGCACGGCAGCCTCGACATCGGCCCCGGCGCGATCCTGCCCCGCCCCGTGCAGGCCCCGCACCCGCCGCTGTTCATGGCGTGCAGCAAGCACGACACCCTCAAGCTGGCCGCCGAACTCGGCATCGGCGCACTGGTGATGGGCTTCGCCGGCGCCGACGACGTACGCGACATGCGCAAGACCTACGACGAGGCCGTCGCGGCACGCACCGGCGAACGCCTCGTCTCCGACCGCACCAACGACCATCTCTCCGCGCTGTGCCCCACCGTCGTCCTCGACGACGCCGAGCGCGCCCTGCGGCTGGGCACCCGCGGCCAGCGGTTCTTCGCCGAGGCCATCGCCCACTGGTACGGCAACGCCCCGGCCCCCACCGGCTACGCCGAGGACGAGGACCACGTCGCCGCCATGGCCGAGGACCGTGACCGGCTCGTCGCCAAGCTGCACGAGGCCGACATCCCGGCCCGGCCCGCCGACACCGGCACCTTCAACGCCGAACACGCCTACGGCGACGCGGACACCGCCGTCGACTACGTGCGCCGGCTCGCGGAGATCGGCGTCGACGAGGTCATGTGCCTGATCCAGATGGGCACCGTGCCGCAGGACGTGTGCATGGAGACCATCCGGCAGTGGGGCGAACGGGTCATCCCCCGGTTCCGGCAGGGGGCGGACCGATGAGCGGCGCGGAGCAGGCACTACCCGAGGAGTTCGGCCTGCGGGGCCGGGTCGCTCTCGTCACCGGCGCGGCGCGCGGCCAGGGCGCCGCGCACGTGCGCACGCTCGCCGCCGCCGGTGCCCGCGTCGTCTTCGGTGACATCGGTGAGGAGGGCGAGGCCGCCGGGCAGGCGCTCGCCGACGAGGTCCGCGCCGACCGACAGCGCGCGGACGCGGCCGTCTTCGTCCGCCACGACGTCACCGACGCCGGGGACTGGGACCGGGCCGTCGCGCTCGCGAAGGACCGGTTCGGCCGGCTCGACGTACTGGTCAACAACGCGGCGCTGTGGCACACCGCGCCGATCGGCGAGGAGACCGAGGAGCGGTTCCGCACCCTGGTGTCGGTCAATCTCGTCGGGCCGTTCCTCGGGATGCGGGCCGCGCTGCCGCTGCTGCGGGAGTCCGGCGGCGGCTCCGTCGTCAACATCTCCTCCACGGCGGGGCTGACCGGCATACCCGGCCACGGCGCCTACGGGGCGACCAAGTTCGGGCTACGGGGGCTGACGAAGTCGGCGGCGCTCGACCTGGCGCCGGAGGGCGTCCGCGTCAACTCCGTCCACCCCGGCATGATCGACACCCCGATGATCGCGAAGGTCACCGGGGGCGGCGGCGACGCCGCCCGCGCCCGGGAGTACCCCCGGGTACCGATGGGCCGGATCGGCACCCCGCGGGACGTCGCCTCCCTGGTGCTCTTCCTCGCCTCGGACGCCTCCGCCTACATCACCGGCGCCGAGTTCGCCGTGGACGGGGGGTTGGCCGCGGGATGACCGAGCCCTCCCCCGCCCCGCCCGCCGGGCCGCCCGACCCCGATCCGCTCGGCCCGCGGGCCCGGCACATCGTCGACGCACAGGCCGCCGCCTTCCCCGAGTTGGGCCCCGGCACGGACGTGGCACAGGCACGGCGGGCCACCTCGGCCGCCGACCCCGACGGCCCGGCCGTCGCCTCCGTCACCGAACGGCGCATCCCCGGCCCGGCCGGCGCACCCGAGCTGCCGGTGCGGATCTACCGCCCCGACGGGAGCCCGGCGCCGCCCGTCGTCGTCTTCCTGCACGGCGGCGGCTTCGTCCTGTGCGACCTGGACACCCACGACGCCATGTGCCGCAACCTGGCGCTGGGTTCGGGTGCCGTCGTGGTCTCCGTCGACTACCGGCGGGCGCCGGAACACCGGGCGCCCGCCGCGGCGGAGGACGCCTACGCCGCGCTGTGCTGGGCCGCCGCCGAACTGGCCCCGGCGGGCCCGCCGGCCGGGCGGGTCGCCGTGGCCGGCGACAGCGCGGGCGGTGCGCTGGCCGCCGCCGCCTGTCTGCTCGCCCGGGAGCGCGGCGGCCCGATGCCCGCCGCACAGCTGCTCCTCTACCCGTCCCTCGACCCCCGCCTGGAGACCGGCTCCATGCGGACCTACGGCGAGGGTTTCTTCGTACGGGCCGCGCACCTGCGCTGGTACTGGCAGCAGTACCTGGGCAGCGACGTCCCGCCGCACCGGGCCCCGCCCGTCGCCGCTCCCGCGCTGGCCGAGGACCTGTCCGGGCTACCGCCCGCGCGGGTGCTGGTGCCCGGCTGCGACCCGCTGGCCGACGAGGGCCGGGCCTTCGCGGCGCGGCTGCCCTCGGCCGAACTGGACGAGGTGCCGGGCGGTTTCCACGGCTTCCTGGCCTTCACGAAGCTGCTGCCGGAAGCGGCCGACGCCATGGAGCGCTGCACCGGCTGGCTGCGCGAACGGCTCGCCCGGACGGCCTGACCGGTCCGGCCGAGCGCGCTCCGCGGGAGGCACCGGGCCCTCTCCGCCCGTTCAGCCCGTTCAGCCCGTTCAGCCCACGAGGAGCTCGGCACGCAGTCTGCCGAGCTCCTCGTCGTCGATGCCGAGACCCTTGTGGAGGTAGCCGCGCAGGGAGCCGTAGACCTCGTCCATCTCGTCGAAGGACAGGTCCAGATACTTCTCCTTCACCTCCATCAGCGGCTCGAACGTCGCGTGCTGCTTCTCCGGGACCTCGTGCAGCGCCTGCTCGTTGAAGCGCTCCAGATACCGGTTGGAGGCGAGATAGTCCCGCTCGACGGTGGAGCGCGGCACACCGAGGGCCCGCAGCAGCACCGCTGAGGCCCAGCCGGTGCGGTCCTTGCCGACGGTGCAGTGGTAGAGGGCCGCCTGCGCCCCGGCGCCGCCCCCGCCGGCTGCGCCGCCCGTGCTGCCCGTGCTGCCCGTGCTGCCCGTGCTGCCGACGCTGCTGTCTCCCGTCCCCGGCAGGGAGGCGAACATCTCCCGGTACGCCTCCGGTGCGGGACCGGCGGAGACGAAGTCGCGGTAGGAGCCGCTCATCAGGGAGCGTGCCTCGTCCGGTGAGTGCGGCACGGTGTTGGCGATCGTCCTGCCGTCGCCGAGGACGTTCAGCCGCCGGTAGTCGGCGCCCTCCGGCAGCCGGTCGGGGTCGGCCGCCGCCTCCGAGCGGGTGCGCAGATCGTAGACGGGGCCGATGCCGAGCCGTCGCAGCGTGGCGCGGTCGGCGTCGGTGAGGTCCTGGAGGCCGCCGGAGCGGTAGAGCCTGCCCATGCGCACCCAGCGCCCGTCGGCGGTGCGGTAGCCGCCCGCGTCCCGGACGTTGGCCGCGCCCTCCAGCCGCACCGAACGGTCCGCGAGGGTCAGCGGCTCGCCGCGGGACGGGACGAACCGGAACCACTGCCGGTCGGCCCGGCCGCCGACCCGGACGGTGGTGGTGACGCGTCCGCCGCCGGAGGCCACGGCCCGCCCGGTGCGGACCTGTGCCGTGCCCGTGTAGACCTTCACCCGGCCGGCGCCGGGCGCCGTCCAGCTCAGTGTGAAGCGGCCGTCGCCGCGGTCGGTGACGGTGGCGGCGGTGAACGGGATGCGGTCGTCGGGGGCCGTGCGCGGGGACGGGGTGCCGCAGCCGGACGCCACCGCGCCGACGGCCACGAGGAGGACGGCGGCCCGCTGCCGTCGGTACCCGGTGAGCTTCCGAAGCGGATTCATGCCGGGAACGTAGAAGCGGCGGCAGGTGCCCGCCCAGGCGCCCGCCCACTCACCGGGACGCCGCCGCCGGCGCCGCACCCGGACACCGAAGAGCGCTCCAACTGCCGCCGCTCGGGCAGGAGTTGGGGCGCGTCCGGTATCCGCCGGGCCGGTTCGGCGGTCACAGCATCGGGTCGCGGACCTCGTCGCCCAGCTCGCCGCGGCCGAACATGGTCAGCGCACGCTCCGGGTCGTTGGCGACATGGCCGCGGCCGGTGTGCACATCGCGCCAGTAGCGCTGGACGACGTGCCCGGTGCGCATCGCGTTCCCGCCCGCGTTCTCCACCAGCAGATCGGTGGCCTCCACCGCCCGCTCCGTGGCCAGCACCTGGTCGCGCCGGGTCCGCAGCCGCAGCTCGTCGGGTATGTGCTCGCCCCGCATCGCGTACCCGTACAACTCCGCGATGTTGTGCGCCAGTTGGAGCCAGGCGGCGTCGATGGCGCTGCCCGCGCGCGCGATCCGCACATGCGCGAAGGGGTCCTCCTTGACCTTCTGCCCGTAGCTCACCCGGAAGCGCTCGCGGGTCACCGCCACATAGGTCGCGTAGGCGCCCTCGGCGATGCCGACGAGCGGGGTGGCGATCGTCGAGGTGAACAGCGCGGCGAACGGCAGCCGGTAGAGCGGCTCCGGGTTCAGCCGCTGCCCCGGGCAGTCGAGGGCCGAGGTGTCCAGGAAGCTCAGCGTGCGGTGCTCGGGCACGAAGACGTCGTCGACGACGATGTCGTGCGAGCCGGTGGCGCGCAGGCCGAGGGTGTCCCAGTTCTTCTCGATGCGGTAGTCGCCGTACGGCAGCAGGAAGGTGCGCGAGTCGACGGGTGCGCCGTCCTCGCCCTTGATCAGACCGCCGAGGAAGACCCAGTCCGCGTGTTCGCAGCCGGAGGAGAACGACCAGCGGCCGGAGAAGCGGAAACCGCCCTCGACGGGCGTGACCTTCCCGGTGGGCGCGTACGACGAGGAGATGCGGGCCCCGTCGTCCCCGCCCCACACCTCGCGCTGCGCCTCCTCGGGGAACAGGCCCAACTGCCAGTTGTGCACACCGAGGACGGAGGCGATCCAGCCGGTGGACCCGCAGGCCCTGGCGATCTCCTTCACACACGTGTAGAAGAGCCCCGGGTCGGCGGCGAGTCCGCCGAACGCCGTCGGCTGGAGCAGCCGGAAGAAGCCGGTGCCGGCCAGCTCCGCCACCGACTCGTCCGGCACCCGGCCCGCGCTCTCGGCCGCGTCCGCGCGCTCCCGCAGCACCGGCGCCAGATCCCGTACCGCGTCGACGACCTTCGCCGCCCCGGCGTCGTCGCCCGCACCACCGTCCCGGTGTGCCCCCTCGGTCACAGTGCTCATGCTGGTCTCCCTCGCTCGGTGGCGCGGCCCGGCGGCCCGCGCCGCCTCTGCGCCCGCTCTCCTGCCGTCGGCGCACCGGGCGCGACGGCCTCGCCGGGTGACCGTACGGCCGCGCTCCGGCACCGGGCACGGGTCCGTCCCGCTGGCCGGGAGCCCGGCCGCCGGGCCCGGGCACACAACCGCTGACCGGCGGGAACCGGCGCCGACGGAGCCGACGGGCCCTCGGCCGGCCGGGCGGGCACGGCATAGGGTGGCCGGCGATGAGCAGCACCCGGACCTCCCTCACGCACCCCGGCGGCGACGCCGCCCCGCTGCCTCCCGCCGAGGACGACTCACGGGAGGCGCGGCAGCGCCGAGCGATCCTGCGCGGCGCCGCCGCCGCCCTGCGCGAGCACGGCTCCGGTGTGGGCATGGCCGAGGTGGCCCGCACGGCGGGCGTCGGCCGCGCCACCCTCTACCGCCACTTCGCCACCCGTGACGTGCTGCTGGAGGCGCTGTCGCAGTTCGCCGCGGACGAGTCGGTGCGGGCGCTGCTCGCGGCCGATCTGGCCGGTGTGCCGGTGCCGGAGGCGATCGTGCGCGCCACCCGGGCGCTGCTGGTGGTGGGCCGCGAGTACTGGACGGTCGCCGACCGCGGTCCCGCCGAGGATCCGACCGCCCGCGAACTGGCCGTCTCCGGGCCCCTGGTGGAGCTGGCGGCGCGCGGCCAGCAGGAGGGCGTGCTGCGCACGGACCTTCCCGCGGCACGGCTCGGGCTGCTGCACGGGGTGCTCATCCAGGGCGCGCTGCTCTACCCGCAACTGCTCGGCGAGGACCTCGACGAGGCGGCCGGGACGGTCGCCCGGCTCTACACGGACGGCGCGGCGGCATCCGCCGCTCCGCTGCTCCGGGGCCCGCTGCCGGGAGATCCGCTCCCCGGCACGCCTCTGCCGGACGGCTCGCTGCGCGGGAGTTCCCTGCCGGAGGGCTGAAGCGACGTGTGCGGCCGCGCGCCGACCCGCCGGGCGCCCCGTTCTCGTCGGTCCCTCGCGCCGTCCCGCGCGCCGCCCGGCCGTGCGCACGCGTCGGCGCCCGTCTCCCCCGTCCGGGAAACGGGCGCCGCGCACGCGTCGAGCACCCGCCTCCCGTCCGGGAAGCGGGTGTCCGGCGCCGGTGCCGTCAGTCGTAGGAGATGCCGACCGGGTCACCGCTCTCGGGGGCGAGGGCCTGGCAGGCCAGGATGTAGCCCTCCGCCCGGTCCTCGTCGGTCAGGACGCCCCGGGTGCGCTGTTCGACCTCGCCCTTGACGAGCCGGCAGGCGCACGCGCCGCAGGAGCCCTCGCGGCAGGAGAAGGGGGCGTCCACGTCCCCTTCGGCCAGTGCGTCCAGGAGGGTCGCACCCGGCCGCCACGGCAACGTGCGGATGACGCCGTCGAGTTCGACCGTGACCTCCGCCCGCTGCCGCCCGGCCGGTCCGGAGCCGGTCGCCGCCTGTGCCGACGAGGGCGCCGTCCCCGGCCCCGGCCCCGTCCCCGTCTCCTCGGCGGACTCCGTTCCGGGGCCGGGTTCCGGCTCGGCGAAGGCGTCGCCCGTCAGCGAGACGAAGACCTCCCGGTGGATCCGGCCGCGGGGCGCGCCGTGTGCCGCGAGCGCCTCGGCCGCCGCGTCCATAAACGGCCCGGGCCCGCACAGATACGCCTCGAACGCGGCGTAGGGCGCGAGCAGTTGGCCGAGCAGTTCGCGGGTGGGCAGGCCGCCGAGGGACTCCAGCAGATGGACGACGAGCAGCCGGCCGGGGTGTGCGGCGGCCAGCTCCCGCAGTTCGTCGCGGAAGATCACCGCGTTCTCGTCCCGGTTGGCGTAGCACAGCACGACCCGGCCGCCGCCGCGCCGGAGCGCCGCCGTGGCGAGGGACAGGACGGGGGTGATGCCGCTGCCGCCGGCCACCAGCAGCAGGTCCCCGCCGACGGTGCGCGGGGTGAACGCCCCGGCCGGAGGCAGCACCGTCAGCCGCATGCCGGGGGCCGCCTCGTCGCACAGCCAGCCGGAGCCGAGCCCGCCCGCGACCCGTTTGACGGTGATGCGCGGGCGGCGCCCGACCCGGGAGAACGAGTAGCAGCGCGCACCGCCGCCGGGTATCCGCACGGTGAGGAACTGCCCCGGCTCCGGGGCGAGTTCGACGCCTTCCTCGGTGCGGGGCCGCAGCACCAGGCTCACCGCGTCCGCGGTCTCCCGGACGACCTCCTCAACGATCGCCGTCAGCGCCCGGCTCATGGCTCACCGCCGTCGTCGACCGTCAACGCGCCGTCCCGTACGGCCTGTTCGATCGAGGCGCGCAGCCGGGTGCACACCGGCACCCGGGCGCTGTCCGGCCCGGCCAGCTCCGGGCAGTGGTCCGTGGAGCGGGTCCACTGGACCGCGGTGTGCGGCAGGCTGCGCTTGTGCACGAGCACCTCGTTGCCGCAGTCGCCGCACTCCACCGGCTGCATCCGCACCGCCGTCCTCACTTCTCCCCGGCCGTGGCCGCGTCGGCCGCCGCCCGGCGCGCGAGGTTCTCCTCGACCTCGGCCTTCCACACCTGCACCGCCCGCTCGGTGTCGATCTCGAACTCGAAGCGGTCCGTCATCTCCGGGCGCACGTCCTCGGCGTCCACGTAGAACTGCTCGTACCAGCGCCGGAGTTGGTAGACGGGGCCGTCCTGGTCGCACAGCAGGGGGTTGTCGATCCGGGTCTTGTTCCGCCAGATCGCCACGTCCTCCTCGAATCCCGTGGCCAGGCCCTGCGAGGTCTCCGCCGCTGCCGCAGCCGCCATCTCGTCGGTCATGCCGGGGAGTTTCTTGACGATGGCGCCGTACATGAGCACGAAGGAGTCGGGGCTCACCGGGTAGTGGCAGTTGATGAGCACCGTCTCGACGGTCGCGCCGTCCTGCTCGACCCAGATGTGGTCGATCATGTACGAGGGCCCGTAGTACGACGCGTCCGAGCGCAGGTCCCCGGCGGAGGCCACCGTGTCGGCGGCCGTCATGTCGGTCCGCGGGGCGCTGTTCATGTACTGGGTGGCGACGTGCCCCTCGAAGACGTTCTTGAAGTACGTCGGGAAGGAGTTGTGGACGTAGAAGAAGTGCGCCATGTCGACGACGTTGTCCACGATCTCCCGGCAGTTGGCGCCGTCCACCCGGAGCGAGTGCCACGTCCAGTCGCTCCACTCGTCGCTGAACGCGCCCTCGATACGGGGGATCGTGACGCCCTCGGGCGGTGGCGCGCCCTGCGGGTCGTGCCAGACGAACAGCTGCTTGTTCTCCTCCAGCGTCCGCCAGGCCCGGGTGCGTGCCCGGGGCGGCACCCGGTGCGCGTAGGGGATGCCGGCGCACTTGCCGTCGCCGCCCCACCGCCAGTCGTGGAACGGGCAGGCGACCGCGTCGCCCTTGACGGTGCCGTGCGCCAGGTTGCCGCCCATGTGCGGGCAGAACGCGTTGAGCACGTGCAGCCGCCCGCTCTCCGCCGCCTGGAAGACGACGAGTTTCGTGCCGAACGCCTCGATCTCGTGCGGCTCGCCGTCCTTGAACTGCTCGGCCAGTCCGAGGCAGTGCCAGCCGCGCGCGTAGCGCTCCGGCGGGCGTCCCGCCTCGATGACCCGGGCTCCGCCTTCTGTCGTACTGCGCGCGCTCATGTCCCAGTCGCCTCCACGTCGCCTCCACATCGCCTCTGCGATCGGCCGTGCCGGTCGGGGCGAGTCTCCGGGTCGGCGGGTCCGCGGAGCCAAGGCCGCTCCCGCTGACCGGGACGCTCTCAGGTATTTCGAATAGGCATGCCAACTCCCTTCCCGTACCGGGGAGGCGTGGGTAATCTCGCCGAAACGAGACACAGTTGTCTCGCCAGTACCGCGAGGAGGTTCCATGGCCGTCACCACGCCGGAACAGCTGCCGACACCGGTCTCGATGATCGACAGAGTCGTCCGGATCCTCGACGCCTTCGAGGGCGCGGACGGCCTCACCCTGGCCCAGGTCGTACGGCAGACGGGACTGCCGCGCTCGACGGCCCACCGCATCCTGGAGCACCTCGCCGAGGTGCGCTATCTGCGGCGCGAGGAGCACACCTACCGGCTCGGCATGCGGATCATGGAGCTGGGCTCGCTGGTGATCCACCAGGACCGGGTGCGGGAGGCCGCGACCCCCTATCTGCACCGGCTGCACCAGTCCACGGGCCTCGTCGCCCATCTCGCGGTGCTGGACGCGAACGAGGTGGTCTACCTCGACAAGGTCGGCAACCGCTTCGGCACCCTGCTGCCCTCCCGCGTCGGCGGACGCCTGCCCGCCGCCCGCACCGGCGTCGGCAAGGCCCTCCTCGCCCACGCGCCGTCCGCCGCGCACCAGCCCGAACGGCTCCGCGCGGAACTGGCCCGGATCCGTGAGCGGGGCGTGGCCTACGACCGGGAGGAGGCCGTCCGCGGTGTCGGCTGTGTGGCCGCACCCGTCATCGGCGCGGGCGACACCAGCGCGCTGGCGGCGATCTCGGTGTGCGGCCCCCTCCACCAACTGCGCTTCGCACGCCTCGCGTCGGCGGTGCGCCAGACCGTGGCGGACGTGTGGCGGGCGGCGTCCCGCAACGCGGCGACGCCCCGCGGGGTGGCCGCCTCCCGCCGGTAGCCGGGCCGGTGGAAAAATCCCGGGCCGGCCGTGAACTTCTCCGCCGTCCCCCTCATCGAACCTTGTGAACGGCCCGATGGCGGGGGCGCAGGAGCCCGGCACCGTCACCTCGGGGGAACGGACGGTACGAGGGGGTTGGCGGAGATGACCGGCAACGAGGACGGCACGACGCGGCAGCACGAGCGGACGGACCGCGGCGCGGACGTGGACACGGCGGCGCCCCGGGGCACCCGGCGCAGGGGCCGGTTCGGCGGCCCGGCGCGGATCGCGACGGCGGCCGCGGCGGTGCTGGCGGCAGGCGTCATGGTGACGGGATGCGGCAACGACACCTCGGGGGACTCCGCCTCCGGCAAGGCCGGCAACACCGCGGCCGACGTCTCCGGGCACAAGGAGTCCGGCACCGGCGGCGACGGCGGTTCGAGCGGCGGCGGGAGCAACGGCACGAGCGGCGGCTCCGCGGCGTCCGACAGCGGGGACGGCGGCACGAGCGGCGGTTCGGGCGGCTCCACCGGAGGCTCGCAGGGCGGCTCGACGGGCGGTTCCCACGACAAGGTGCACGGCCAGGCGGGCAAGAGCAGCGCCCACTACGGCTCCAGCACCCCGGGCGCCTGCACCTCCGCCGATCTGACGGCGTCGATCGGCCCCAACCACCCGGGCGCCGGCCAGGAGAACTTCGCGCTCGTCTTCACCAACAAGTCCGGCAAGACCTGCACGGTGCGCGGCTACCCGGGCTTCGCCTTCGTCGACAGCGAGGGCGACCAGGTCTCCTACGACCCGCACCGCGACGGCGGCACCGCGAAGACGGTGAAGCTGGCCCCCGGCAAGAGCGCCTGGGCGTCGCTGTCCTTCACCAATCCGCAGATGACCAACGTGCCGACCGTCACCCCGGACAGCGCCCTGCTGACGCCGCCCGACCAGCGGGCGTCGCTCAAGGTCGACTGGTCCGGCGGCCCGGTCACCGCCACCGGCAAGGCGTCCGTGCCGAAGATCGGCACCCTCTCCCCCGGCACCGGCGACTGAGCCGCCACCCGAACCCGGTGGGCCGCCGCTCGGGACCGGCGGCCCACCGTGACGACCTGCCCGGGCCTCCCCGGTGTCCGGGACCAGGCAGTCGCTTCCCGCGGGCCGGCTCAGGCCCGCGGGAGGTGGCTTCGACAGAGCCGAAGTCCTCGGCGGTGACGCGGCGGACGGAAGCAGCCACGCGGCAGCAGCGAGCGGTGCCGCAGCGGACACGAAGGGCCCGGCACGGCAGGCGTGCCGGGCCCTTCGGCGCGCGTCCCCGGGTCAGGACCCCTCGGCCGCCAACTCCATGGCGATGTCGATGAGTTGGTCCTCCTGCCCGCCGACCAGCTCGCGCTCACCCGCCCGCAGCAGGATCTCCGCGCCGGAGACGCCGTAGCGCCGGGCCTGGCGGTCCGCGTGCTTGAGGAAGCTGCTGTAGACCCCGGCGTAGCCCATCATCAGCTCCAGCCGGCCCAGCCTGCACTCCTCGTCCATGACCGGCAGCACCACGTCCTCGGCCGCGTCCACGATCTTCAGCACGTCGATGCCGGTACGGATACCGAGCCGTTCGGCGACGGCGGCGAACGCCTCCACGGGCGTGTTCCCCGCACCCGCGCCGAAGCGGCGTGTGGAGCCGTCGATCTGGAGGGCACCGGCCCGCACGGCCAGCACCGAGTTGGCCACGCCCAGGCCGAGGTTCTCGTGCCCGTGGAAGCCCACCTGGACGCCGTCGCCGCCCACGGCGTCCCTGATGGCGGCGATCCGGTCCGACACCTCCTCCAGCATCAGCGCACCGGCCGAGTCGACGACGTAGACGCACTCGCAGCCCGCGTCGGCCATCCGCCGGGCCTGCCGGGCCAGTTCCTCCGGCGGCCGGCTGTGCGCCATCATCAGGAAGCCGACCGTCTCCAGGCCGATCTCGCGGGCCAGCCCGAAGTGCTGGTCGGCGATGTCCGCCTCGGTGCAGTGGGTGGCGATCCGGCAGACGGCGGCCCCGTTGTCGGCCGCGGCGCGGATGTCGTCCTTGACGCCGAGCCCGGGCAGCATCAGGAACGCGATCCGCGCCCGGCGCGCGGTCTTCACCGCGGTGGCGATCAGCTCCTGCTCCGGGGTGTGGCTGAAGCCGTAGTTGAACGACGAGCCGCCCAGGCCGTCGCCGTGCGTGACCTCGATCACCGGCACACCGGCGTCGTCGAGCGCGGCCACGATCGAGCGCACGTGCTCGGCGGTGAACCGGTGCTGCTTGGCGTGCGAGCCGTCCCGCAGCGAGGAGTCGGTGACCCGGATGTCGGTTCCGGGCGGAAGAACAGCGGTCATGGCGGAACCCCCAGGGTCAG
The DNA here is from genome assembly GCF_006539165.1 of Streptomyces cacaoi. Taxonomy (GTDB): domain Bacteria; phylum Actinomycetota; class Actinomycetes; order Streptomycetales; family Streptomycetaceae; genus Streptomyces; species Streptomyces cacaoi. The sequence goes on from NZ_BJMM01000036.1 coordinate 48,981, forward strand.
GCGCGCGCGGTCGAAGAAGCAGGGGAAGTCGGAGCAGACGAGGGGGACGGCCCGTCGGCGGCCGTGCGGCGGGCGGCGATGCCCTCGCCGACCCGGGTCGCCGCGGCCGTCATGATGTCGAGGTTCCCCGCGTACTCGGGCAGGAAGTCACCGGCTCCGGCGACCTCCAGGAAGATCGCCACCCGGGCCGGCGAGGTGTCCGTCGCCGGGTCGAACTGCGGGTCGCCGCGCAGCCGGTAGCCCGGGACGTACTCGGCGACGGCGCTCGCCATGCGCCGGACGGACGCGGTGACGGCCGCCTCGTCCACATCGTCCGGCACGGCGCAGAAGACCGTGTCCCGCATGAGCATCGGCGGCTCGGCCGGGTTGAGGATGATGATGGCCTTGCCGCGCCGGGCCCCGCCGATCCGCTCGATGCCCCAGGCCGTGGTCCGGGTGAACTCGTCGATGTTCGCGCGGGTTCCGGGCCCGGCCGAGGGCGAGGCGACGGAGGCCACGATCTCCGCGTACTCCACCGGCACCACCCGGGAGACGGCGTGCACCATCGGAATGGTGGCCTGGCCCCCACAGGTGACGAGGTTGACGTCCGGGGCCTCCAGTCCGTCGTCGAGGTTGACGGCGGGGACCACGGCCGGGCCGAGCTTGGCGGGCGTCAGATCGACGCTCTGGATGCCGAGTTCGGCGTAGCGGGGCGCGTTCGCGCGGTGCACGGCCGCGCTGGTCGCCTCGAAGACGAGGTCCGGCAGCTCCGGGCCGGCCAGCAGCGGGTCGATGCCCTCGTGGCTCACCTCCAGGCCCAGCCCGGCGGCCCGCTTCAGCCCCTCGCTGTCCGGGTCGACGCCGATCATCCAGCGCGGCTCGATGTACGCGGAACGCAGCAGCTTGTACAGCAGATCCGTGCCGATGTTGCCGGGGCCGACGATGGCCGCGCGGGCCTTGCGTCGTGTCGTCGCGTGCGTCATGAGTGGCTGACTCCCAGGTGGTCGGGTGTCCGGCGGGCGCGGGCCGCGGGCGCGGGCCGCGGGCGCGGGGCGCGGCGGTGCCGCCGGTGCGGCGGGAAGTCCGCCGCCGGCACTTCGGCGGCGGCGGACGGCCTGTCGCGGTTCAGGAGAAGGCGATCGAGACCGGACCGAGGCCGCCGCCGAAGCGGGCCGTCCAGGTCTGTCCGGGCGCCACGTCCACGGCGCGGGTGCAGGAGCCGGGCAGCACCAGGTGCCCGGCCTTCAGCCGCACGCCGAAGGCCGCGACCGTGCGGGCCAGCCACGCCACGGCGGCGGCGGGGTCGCCCAGCACCGCGTCGGAGCGCCCGGAGACGGTCTCGTCGCCGTCCGGCCCGTACAGCACCGCGTCGACGGCCCTGCGGTCCACGGCGTCCGGCGGGACGCGGCCGGCGCCGAGCACGTACCCGGCGGAGGAGGCGTTGTCGGCGACGGTGTCCGCGATACGGATGTCCCAGTCCCGGATCCGGCTGTCGATCAACTCGATGGCGGGGACGAGCGCTTCGGTGCCGGCCAGCACATCCTTCTCGGTGCACCCCTCCCCCGGCAGGTCGGCGCCGAGCAGAAAGCCGACCTCGACCTCGATGCGGGGACGGCAGTAGCGCCCGGCCGGCACCGGCTCCCCCTCCCGGAGCGCCATGCCGTCGAGCAGATGCCCGTAGTCGGGTTCGTCGACGCCCATCATGCGCTGCATCACCGGGGAGGACAGCCCGACCTTGTGGCCGGTGACGCGCTCGCCTCGGGTGCGCTCGCGCCAGGCGATGTTGAGCAGCTGGATCGCGTAGGCGTCCGCCGTACCGATCCCGGGGAACGTCTCGCGCAGCGGCGCGACCGGCGCCCTGTCCCGTTCGGCGGCGCGCAGCACGCCGGCCGCCGCGTGCCGCTCGGCCTCGTCCAGCATGGGTACTCCGTTCCTGGTCCGTTCGCTCGCCGGCCCGCGGCCGGGTCACCGACCGTAGGCACGGACGTACGGGGACGGGCCGGACGCTCCCGATGAGCGGGACACCGGGACGCCCCCGCAGCGGGCCGCCGTTAGCGTCCCTGCCCATGGCAGCGGAACGGACGACGGCGCAGGCGGACGCAGGGACAACGGCACGGAGGGCACCGGCCTCGGCACGGCGGGACGACCCCGGGGTGACCTCCGGATCGGTGACGGGGGCGTACGAACTCCACTACCACCGGGCGGGGCCGCCGGACGCGCCGCCGCTGGTGCTGCTGCACGGCTCGGGCCCGGGTGTGAGCGGCATGTCGAACTTCGCGGGCAATCTGCCCGTTCTCGCCCGTACCTTCCGCACGTACGTCCCGGACATGCCCGCCTTCGGGCGCAGCCCCGGCCCGGACGGGTGGAAGGCCCGCTACCCGGTGGTGGCGGCGGAGGCGCTGCGGTTCTTCCTCGACGAACTGGGCATCGAACGCGCCCATCTGCTCGGCAACTCCATGGGCGGCAACGTCGCGGCCGAGTTCGCGCTGGCCCACCCCGACCGTGCGGACCGGCTCGTGCTGATGGGCCCGGGCGGGCTCGCGGTCAACACCTTCGGGCCGGAGCAGAGCGAGGGCACGAAGCGGCTCTTCGCCTTCCTGGCCGAGCCGAGCCGGGAGGCGATGCGTGCCTGGGTGGAGACGATGGTCGCCGATCCGGCCCTGATCACCGACGCGTTGCTGGACGAGCGGATGGCGATGGCGACGGCTCCGGGCGCGGTCGAGCGCGCCCTGTCCGTCTTCGGCACCTTCGCCGATCCGCGTTTCGCCGACGACGCCCCGCTGTGGGCCCGGGCGTCCCGGCTGACCCACCGCACGCTGGTCACCTGGGGCCGGGACGACCGGATGCTGCCCTACGAGGGTGCGCTGTTCCCGTTCCGGCAGCTGCCCGACGCCGAGTTGCACGTCTTCGCCCGCTGCGGGCACTGGGCGCAGGTGGAGCGCAAGGCGGAGTTCGAGCGCGTGGTGGTGGAGTTCCTCACTCGCCCCTGAACCGCGCCGGCCGTGCGCCGGGCGGCACCCGGCGCCCGCCCCGCGCACCCGGCGGGCCCAGCACGCCGAGCGCTCCGCAGACGCCGAGCACGAGCCCGAGGGTGTTCTCGCCCCGGTCCACCGGCCGGCAGGAGCGCAACGGGTCGAGCGTCCGGGCCGGTTCGAGCAGGGCCCAGGCCGTCGAGCCGAGGAGGACGACGGCGAGCGGACGGCGCAGGACGAGCACGCCGGACGCCCCGAGCGGCACCCACAGCAGGACGTTGACGGCGTGGTGCGCGGGCCCACCGGGCAGGGCCCGCGCCGACGCTCCGGTCACACAGGCGCCCAGCCGGTCGGCGACTCCGGATCGCACCTGGTCGGGCAGGGTCAGCGAGACGCACACGGCGGCGGCCAGGAGCAGCGCGAGCACGGCACCGGGCGGCCGGCCGGTCCGCCGGGCCGGCGGCCGCCACACGGCGAACGCCACGACGACGAGGACGACGAACGCGCCTGCCATGACGGCGGCATGGTGCGCACTGGACATACCGGACCTCCGGAGCGTCTCGCGCGGATCGACGGGTCGAGCCGACACCGTCGGGCGCCGCGGCCGGGCCCGGTGTCCCGCTCAGTGGCCGACGCGCGGACCCGATCGGCCAGTTGTCCGGCCTGTCGCGCGGCGGATCTCTCACGACCCGGCCGGCGTCCGGAACCCTCTCCCGGGCAGGGCCCGATGACGGGCCGTTCCATCGCTCCAGGGAGAACCGCCCATGAGGCAACCGCGCTTCCGGCTCGCACGCCGCCGCGCCCCGCTCGCCCCGCTCGCGCTCGCCGCGCTGTTGACCGCGCCCCTCGCCCCGACACCGGCGACCGCCCGGACACCGGTGGCGGGCGCCGCTTCGCCGACGACGGTCGTCCCCGTCCAGCGCAAGTCCTCCCCCACGACCCTGCTGTCGACGCGGACGTACCGGCTGACGGCCGGCGACAAGGTCGCGCTGGACACCGATCCGCTGCGTTTCGAGACCGGTTCGTGGGGTGCGGGGCGCCCGACGAACGTCGGCACCACGCTGCTGCTGACGTGCGTCGGCCCGGACGGCCGGCGCGCCCTGCACGCGCACGACGGGGAGAACCTGACCCCTCAGGAACCGCGCCGGAAGCCCGACATCCGGGCCCTGCTGGAGGCTTCGCGGTCCGGCACCTACCGCTGCGAACTGCGCGCCAGCGCCTATACGAACGCCTGGGCGCGCGGCATGACGGTGCACCTGATCGGCGAGCCGGGGTTCGCCTCGGCGCTCGCCGGGCGCACCGCGTTCACCTGGGACCGGCCGGCCGCCGCCGGCGATCTGGCGCTCGTGCCGGGGCGGGTGGCGGAGCCGATGAACGTGACGCGGCCGGCCGCCGCCGGGGGCGAGCGGATGACGGTCACCGTCGACGCGGAGGTGACCACGTGCAACAACACCCGTGACTACGCGGTCTGTGCCGGGCGCGACCCGTCGGCGTCCGGCGCGGTCTTCCGCTCGTGGCTGGTGGTGCAGGGCCGGGACGCGGCCGGGCGGCCCGTCGGGCGGACCCACCGGAGCGCGGTCGTCACCCGGACCGTGACGGCCGCCAAGCACCACCACATGCTGCACCACACGCTGCCGGCCGCCGTGCCGTCCGCCGCACGCCGGCTCGATGTCCGGCTCAGGACACAGGTGGTCTCCGGTGACCGGATGGTCTTCCACGCCGGCTACGGCTACGCGCACGGCGTCGTCCTGCGCTGACCCCGCCACCACGAAAGCAATCGCATCTCGCTTGCGTTATGGGTTCTAACGAACAAGACTACCCATAGCCTTCGGTGTGCCCGCGCCGCACGGCAGGTGTCCGGCGTGGGCGCACCCCGGTTTCCACCACGACGCGAGGAGAACGCGATGATCTACCACGGCAACCGCTTCACCTTCCGCCCCGGCGTGCCCCGGGAGCAGCTCGACCAGGCCCTGGAGAGCCTGCGCAACCAGGGCCGGGCCATCCCCTCCGTCAGGTCCTTCGTCGTCGGCCGGGACCACGGCGGCGAGTTCGAGTGGGGCGCCACCTTCGTCATCGACGACCTCGACGGCTACTGGGAGTACCTCGTGCACCCGTCCCATCTGCACACCGACCGCGTCGGGCTGCCCCTTGTCGACAGGTTCGAGTCCTTCGACATCACCGACGACCCCGACCCGGAGTTCGGCGCGAAGGTCGCCGCCCTGCACCGGCGCCGCTTCGAGAGCGACCCGGAGCTGACGGCGCTGATCACCGGGCTCGGCTCCTACACCGGCAGCGGAGCACCCGCCCCGCGCCAGGGGTGACGGGCGCCGCCCCGGCCCCGTGAACTTTCCGCCGGGACCGCGCATCACACCGGAGTACGGCGCACAACGGTGAGCGGTCCCGGAAGGGGGGCGGAAGCGATGAGCGGACGGTACCGCGGGGTGGCGGTGGCCACGGGGGTGCCCGGGTGGGGCGGGAACATGCCCGGTTTCGGACCGGGGCGGGACTGAGCGCGGCCGGCCGCACAACGGGGTGCGGCCGGCCGCGCGGGGGCCACGAAATGGCCCGGGGGCGCCCGGGGACCGGCGCGCGGCGACCGGTACCGTCCGGCGCCGGACCGGCCCGGGGCCCGCGAAGGTGACCGATTCCGGTCCCGGCCGCACGGCCGACGACCGGTCAGCCGCTGCCCGCTCCACGGCGTTTCGTACCATCGTCGTCCACACGTACGGTGCGGTTGATCTCGACGTATGGTGAGCGAAGAGGCGGTTCCGCTTCCTTCCGTTCCGCGGGGCCGCATGCCCGCGGGGAACGGACGGCGGAATCGCGGTACCCCACGGGCGGGGCGGTCAAGCAACAGGGAAGGACTGCGGGTTCGAAGATGCAGACGTCTCCCACGTCAGCGAAGGTCGACTCACGGGGGAAACAGCTCGCGGCCCTGCGGCGGAAGGCGTTCACCGGGCGGCAGGCCGAACTGCGGCTGCTGCGGGAACTCATGCTCGACGAGCGGCGCGGCTGCTTCGTCGTGTGGCTGCACGGCATGGGAGGAATCGGCAAGAGCACACTGCTCCAGCGGTTCGGCGACGAGGCGGAGGAGCACGGCCGGTCCTGCCGCAGGGTCGACATGCGCGACATCGAGCCCACGGCCGAGGCGTTCCGCGCCGCGCTCGACGCACAGGGCGGCCACGAGGAGCCCGGCGGCCCCAAGGTCCTGCTGGTGGACTCCGGTGAACTGCTGGGCCCCCTGGAGCACTGGCTGCGGCACGAGTTCCTGCCCGCGCTGCCCGCCGACGCCCTGCTCGTCGTCGCCGGACGGCAGCCGCCCGCCACCGAGTGGCGCACCGACCCGCAGTGGTGGCACGCGCTGCGCAGCGTGCAGCTGTCCAGCATGGACGACGCCGAGGCCGCGCTGCTGCTGCGCAACCGGCACGTCGACCCGGCCGATGTCCCGCTGGTCGTCCGCGCCGCGCACGGCCTGCCGCTCGCCCTGGCGCTGATCGCCGACGCCGTGGCCCGCTGCCCGGGCACGGCCGAGCAGACCCCCCGCTGGGAACTGCGCGACTCCCCCGACCTCGTCGGTGAACTCCTGCGCCTGGTGCTGCGCGAGACGCCCACCCTGACGCAGGCCGACGCCCTGTACGTGCTGGCGCTGGCCCGCGTCACCACCGAGGAGCTGGTGCAGCACGCGCTGGAGCTGCCGCGGCAGGAGGCGCGGCGGCTGTGCGCCTGGCTGCGCGGGCTGTCGTGGGTGCGCAGCACCGGCGAGGGGCTCGTCCCGCACGAGCTGGTGCGGGACGCGCTCGTCGCCGATCTGCGCTGGCGGGGCACCGAGAAGTACGAGCGGCTCTTCCGCCGCGTCCACGACCACTTCGGCCGCAAACTGACCAAGGGCACCGGCGACCGCTGGGCGTTCGGCGCGGGCCTGGCCTATCTGGGCCGGCAGCACCACACCTTCCGCGCCGCCTTCGACTGGCGGCGGGCCGAGAGCATACGGGTGCGCCCCGCCGTCCCGCAGGAGCGGGGCACCGTGCTGGACGCCGTGGAGCGCGAGTTCGGCACCGAGGCCGGGCGCCTGGCCGAGCAGTGGTGGCACCACCGGCCCTCCGGCTTCGTCGTCGTCGAGGACCCGCAGCGCGGGGTGGTGGGCACGCTGGTGGCGCCGGTCGTCGAGCCGGAGGCGGAGGGGCTGCCCGACGACCCGGTCGTGCGGGCGGCGCTCGACCACATCGCGCTGCGGGGGCCGCTGCGGCGCTCCGAGCGGCTGCTGGTGGCCCGGTGGAGCACCAGCGGACACGAGGGCGACATCGGCGCCGGGTTCGCGCTGACCACCCTGTGGGCCAAGACGCCCGGGCTGGCCGTGAGCTGGACGTGCGCGCCCGGGCACCGTCCGGCGCTGTCGGCGGCCCTGAGCCTGTGCGGGCAGCACGCGGCGCCCGCCGTGACCGATGTCGACGGGCGGCAGATCGTCCCGCACGTGCGCGACTGGCGCGTCGGCCCGTTCACCGCGTGGAGCGACGGGCTGCGTGCCCGGCTGCTGGCGGACGAACCGGGCGAAGCGGTCGTCACGGAGGAGCCCGCCGAACCACAGCTTCCCTGGCCGGAGTTCACCGAGGCCGTCAAGCAGGGCTACCGTCATCTCCAGGAGCCGGGGCGCCTCGCGCAGAACGCCCTGCTGGGCACCTCGCTGGTACCGGCCGGCGGGGATGTCTCGGCACTGCGCGAGGTGCTCACCGACACGGTGGCCCGGCTGCGGTCGGACCCCGGCCGCAGGCAGCTCGGCGACATCCTGGAGATCACCTATCTGACGGGGCCGCGCAGTCAGCAGGCCGCGGCGCACCGTGCCGCGCTCTCCTTCAGCACGTACCGGCGGCGCCTGTCCAGCGCGCTGACGCAGGCCGCCGAACTGCTGCGGGAGCGCGCGCTGTACGGGGCCCCGGAGTGACGGCCACCACCCCGCGCCGGCCCGGAAGGACCGGGCACCGGCGAGATCGAGGAAGAGAACGGCGATGAGTGAGACGGAGCAGGACGATACGAAGCGCAGGCAGCGGGCGCGGTTCGCCGACGCGCTGACCACAACCGCCCAACAGCCCGGGGAGCGCTCCCGGCTCGGCGCCCGGGTCGCCGGCGCCGTCGCCGTCCTGGCCCTGGCCGCGGGCGGCACCCTGGGCCTGAGCGCCTGGCGCAGCTACCAGGCCGACGAGGACGCCAAGAAGGAGAAACTGGCCGCCGAGCAGGCCGCGGCACGCAAACAGATCACCAAGTCGCCCTCGGCGACGCCGGAGCCGTCGAAGTCGGAGCACACCCCGGAGTCCGCACCGCGCAAGCACGTCTCCGAGCCGGACCCGGAGCCCTCTACGACCATCCGCGCCCCTCAGGAGAAGAAGACGGAGCAGGATGTGAAGTCCCGCTCCACCGCGAACCGTTCCCGGGTGCTGCTGAAGAACGCGCAGTCCGGGCTGTGCGCCGATCTGCCGTACTACGACGGCGTCGGCGAGACCGGCACCCCGGTCAGCCAGTTCCGGTGCGACGGCACCGACCAGGACAACCAGCTGTGGGACGTACGGGTCAAGCACCCCGGAAAGGGCCCGAACGGGGCCGACCTGGTGCTGATACGCAACGTCAAGGACGGCTACTGCCTGGATCTGCCCGACCTCGGCCCCAAGCCGCCGGGCACCGTCGTCCAGGAGGCCAACTGCCACGAGACGCTCAAGGACAACGAGCTGTGGTGGGTGGACCCGCAGCCGAACCGGACCCTGCTGGTCCGCAACTTCGCCAGCAACAACCTGTGTCTGAAGGTGCCGGGCCCGGACCTGAAGAAGCTGGACAAGCCGCTGGTCATCGGCCCGTGCAACGACGGCGCCACCCGCTGGCGCTTCGTCCGCTGAGCCGGCACCGGCCCCCGCACACCGCCGCCGGCCGCCCTTGAGCGGCCGCGGGACCGCCACCGACCGACCGAGCCGGCCCGTACGGATCTCTCCCGTACGGGCCGGCTCCGTCATGTGCGGCGTCAGCCGGCGGGCGGGGTCCCGTCGAGCGGGGTGCGGGCGCCGCCGACGCCCTCCCAGCACCGGTCGGCGCTCAGCCGGCCCGCGATCCCCGGCATGGCCGACCAGGTGTCGCGCTGGACGCCCTGCTGGTGCAGCCGCTCGGTGCGGGCCTCCTGCACCGCGTTCTCCGCCTCGGTGAACTCCCGTTGGCGGCTGTCGCGTTCGCCGGTCGCCGTGGCCAGCCCCTGCCGGGCCTCGCCCAGGTTCCGCTCCGCCGTCGTCACCTGCCCGGCGGCGGCCGTCGCCTCCCTCTCCCGGTCGGCGACCGTCTCCGTGGCGCCGCGCACGGCCTCGTCCGCGGCGGCCCGGGCGCCCTGTGCGCGCTCCAGGTCCCGCTCGGCCTCCGCCAGCAGATCGCGCAGCGGTGCCAACGCCTCCTCCGCCGGGGGTTCGGCCCCGGCCGGGGTGCGTGTGGCCGCGTCCAGCGCGTCCCGGGTCGCCTGCACCCGCTGCTGGGCCCGGGTCACGCCCTCCAGCGCGTCGTCGAGGGCCTGTTGCGCGGTCGCCAGCTCCCCGCGCGCACCGGCCAGCCGCCCGTCGGCCTCCTGCTGCCGCTGGACGGCACCCTGGTGGGCCTCGGTCGCCGTGTCGAGCGCCGTCTGCGCATCGGTCACCGCGCCCTGCGCCCGCCCGAGTTCCTGCCGTGCCTCCTCCAGCGCCGGCGCCAGCTCCTGCTCCCGGGAGGCCGCGTCGGCCTCGGCCGCCATCGCGTCGGCGTGGGCGACGAAGTTGGTCCGCAGGCTTCCCCAGGCGTGCGCCGTCGTGGGAGTGAGGTCGGTGAGGGTGCCGTCGGCCGCGAACGGCCAGAACCGCAGCCCGGTCGGGCCCCGCAGCACCATCTCCACCGGCCGCCCGGCGGCGACGGCCGTGCGGGAGCCGATGTACAGCGCGCGGGAGAGCCCCGTGCTCTGCGGGTCGGTGCCGACGTCCAGCCACAGCTGCACGCCGCCCTCGCCGTGGCCGATACCGTCGGCCAGCACCCGGGGCAGTTCCGAGAGCGGGTGGCGCCGCCAGTCCCGCAGCGCCTCGTCGGGCTGGTCGGCCAGCAGGCCCGGCAGGTCGTGGACCCGGGAGGCCGTGCGCGGCCCGAGGACGCCGTGGCCGAGCAGATCGGTGTCGAACAGCCGCACCGTGCCGCTGCCGGTGACGTACCGGGTGCCCTCCGGGCCGTGCACGGCGATGACGGCGTCCACCAGCGTCTCGTGGCTGCGGGTGCCGTTGCCGTCCGCGGGCCGTTCGGGCCTGCCGGTCATCAGCCGGTCGCGGTCGACGGCGAGCGCCGAGCCGGCGCCCGAGCGGGAGACCGGCTGCCGGGACAGCACCGGCACCGTGACGCTCACCAGGTGCAGGTTCTCGCCGTTGCCGCTCTCGGTGGACTGGTAGCCCATCGTCGCGACGCTGTTGGACGACGTGGATCCGCTGACGGTCCGGGTGGGCCGCCACAGCCGGTCGACGGCGATGTCCTCCGCTTCCGTGACGGGCCGCGGGTTGTGCAGCGTCACCTCCAGCGTGGGTGTCTGCTCGCCCTGTTCGTCCTCCGGCCAGGCGCCCGGCATGGAGGCGCCGCGCGGTGCCGGGGTGTCCGCCGGTGTGACGGTCAGCCGGCCGGCCTGGATCAGCTCGGCGAACCAGTGTGCCGCCGACTCCGGGTTCTCCCCGTCCGGGATCCGGCCGCCGCCCAGGCCCGGCGCGACGGTCCGCAGGGCCTGTGCCAGCTCCGGGAACGCGTTGAAGCTCTGCACCGGCGTCGGGCCGGACGGCACGACCCGGGGCCCGGGCGTGAACGGCCGTCCCTGCGGCGGCGCCTGCGCGGGCGCGGTCTGCTGCGGCGTCTGTCCCGGTGCGGTCTGCCCGGTCCCGGCCGGCTGTGCGGCCGGCTGCTGTGCCGCGGGCCGCGGCGGGGGCAGGAGCCGGGGGTCCTGCGTGTGGGTCGCGGGACGCAGCGGCGGATCCACCTGGCGCGGCGGCACCGACTCGGAGGCGGTGAACCGCAGGGCGACATCGGCCGGCACATGGACCTCGCGCGGCGGCCTGCCGTGCAGCATCCGCGACAGCCGTCCGATGAGACCGCTGGCGCCGCCCTCGTCGGCCCAGGAGAGCAGCCCGTTGGTGAGCACGCCGCCGACCAGGTCCGGCGGCCAGTTCCAGACCAGTTCGGAGCGCACGCTGCCGACGATGGTGTAGCCGACGACGAAGTCCGCCGCGTTCCCGGTACGCGACCAGAACCGCTGGTCGATCGCGGACTCGGAGCCGATCGTCCGGCTCCGCGACGAGGAGGCCGACAGGACGGGCCCCGTCCGGTCGATCCGGCCCGCGTTGGGCCGCGGATAGCGGGAGATGGGGTTCGCGGACACCTGGAGGGAGCCGCTGGTGCTCCTCGACCCGGACCGCTGGTCGGCCACCTCGATGTCCTGCTGCTCCAGCGCCGTGCCCTCCCCGGCCGGACGGCCGCGCAGCCGGCCCAGCCCGGGCGTCTGGAGCTCCGGCTCGGCGGAGAGCGTGACCTCCACCAGCCGGGTACCGCCCGCCGAGGCGTGCCGGAACCACAGCCGCACCGTGCCGCGCCCCGGCAGGGCCCGCAGCACACCGGGAGCGGTGAGGTCGGCGAGCCGGGTGGCCACGCCGCGCACGAACGCCGAGTGACCGGGCCGGGTCACACCGGGCGCCTCGCTCTCCACGAGGGCGGTGATCTCCCGGTACAGCCGGTCGCGGCTCTCGGTGCGCTGCACCGGGTGCGCGAACTGGGTCACCGACAGCACGGCCGCCAGCCCGGGCTGCCGGGTGCGCACGAAGTGGTCCGGCAGCGGCACCGTCGGCTGAGTCGTCACCGGCGCCGGCAGCCCGGGCACCCCGGCGAACCACTGGGCGTAGCGCTGGAGTTGGCCGGGCGCGAGGGAGAAGTGCATCGCGCGCGGCAGATCCACGGCCACGGTGATCCCCGGCCGGCTGCCCAGGCCGACCGCGTTGGCGGGGCCGTTGCGGGTGCCCCAGCGCAGGGTGATCAGCAAGGTGGCGTCGGTGGTGATGCCGTGCTGGTCGTTCGCCTCCACCGGGGACCGGGTCGTCGTGCTGGACCGGGAGTTGCCGTGCGCGTCCTCGGTCCGCCGGCTGCCGGCCCCCCGCCCGCTCGGGTTGGCCTGGAAGGCCCGCGGTGTGGTGCCGTCCGGCAGCGGGCTGGGCGCCGACTGGAGGCCGGTGACTCCGACGCCGACCTGGTGGGAGCGGGCCACCGAGCGCTGGTGCCCCGAGGTGTCCGTCGAGGACAGGTCCGACTCGCCGTAGGTGTTGTACGAGCCGGTGTGCGTCGGGTTGTGCAGATAGCCCTGGATCTCCAGGGACGCCTCCTGGTCGGCCCCCAGACCCGGCAGCGCCAGCCCCTCGATGAGGTAGGTGCCGTTGAAGATCTGGTGTGCGCGGCCGAGCAGGGCCGCGGGCCGGGTGGCCTGGTGCAGCACCTCTCCGAGGAACGCGCCCTGGTTCTCCGCCGATCCGCCGGCCACGTAGCCGGCGACCCGGTTGCCCGCCGCCGTCACCCAGCCCGGCAGCCGCTGCCCGACCGCCTGGAGGGCGTTGCCGAGCGGGCTCGTGGTGTGCCCGGGGTAGGTGCCGGTCACCAGCTGGTGGAACGCCTCCTGCACGGTGGCGCTGCCGCGGAAGCTGTCGACGAGCGCGTCGTCCGGCAGCCGGGTCAGCCCGGGCAGGGGCTGCCCGTTCCGGTCCGTCCCGCCGAGCCGGCTGTGGTCGGACCGCGGGCCGTCGTTGACCGGCTCACGGATGGTGTCCCGCGGCGGCGGCGCCGCCGGGCCGATGAACGGCTCGACGGTGTGGTGGTGCGGCACCGCCAGCCGGATGTGGCCCGGCACGGTGGGCCGCGCCCCCGCGGGCCGCGCCGTCGGGAGGCCCTGCTGTGTCGACGCCGGCGCCGACGCCGAAGCCGACGAGGAAGAGGCCGCCGAGGACGACGACGCACCGGGCTGCCCGGACGCGGGATCGGCGAACCGGACAACCGGTTCCGTCGCCGTCCCCTCGTACAGGTCCAGGCCCAACAGGGCCGGGACGTCGAAGAGTTCGGTGCCCGCCGCCATGGCGATGGCGAACTGGTCCGTGCCGAAGGCGGAACCCTGCGAGCGGGTGCGGGAGTACGTACGGCCCCCGGTGTAGTCCGCCGTGGTGTCCACGGCCCAGCGGCCGGCGTGGCCGAGCGGCCAGCGCGGGCCGCCGCCCCCGCCCGCCGTCCAGCCCAGCACGTTGCCGCGGCTGTGCGCGCCGTGGGTCTCGTAGGAGGCGACACCCATCGTCTCCACACCGGGCAGCCTGCGGCTGTGCTCGGCGTGCCGGCTGTGGTCGCGCTGCACCCCGAACCTGAGCTGGACCCGGCGGGTGCCGGTCATCCTTCCCGGCACCTCGAACCATGCGCGGCGCCCGCCGTCCACGGCGTCCGGCACCGAGGTGGGCAGCCCGAAGTCGGAGCGCATCTGGTGGAAGCGCCGCAGATTGATCAGCTGGGCACGGACGCGCGGCCCGTCCAGCGTCGCGCGGGTGTGGTCGGCCGGCGGCAGGAAACCCTCGGCACGCAGCCACTCCTCGGCCCGCTCGAACATGGCCCGGGCGCCCTCGACCCGCAGCGGGGTCGCCGCCGTGCCGATGCTGTCCAGGTTCTCCAACGCCTCGGGCAGCGCCCGGCGTTCCGTCGGCGTCGGCCGGTTCCCGAGCGCGGTCTGCCGCTGCGGCAGCCGCATCCGGACGCCGTCCTCCCACGGGCCGAACGTGCGCTGGATCGCGCCGCCGCCGGCCGGTACCAGCGTCACCGTGTACTGCACGGCGGCCGGTGCCACCAGATGGCCCTCTGCGGTGTACAGCGCGTGCGTCAGCGTGGCGCTGCTGCCGGAGCCGAACGCGTCGCTCGTCTGCCAGCTCGCCCCGGCCTTGCCGAACACGCCGCCGCCGATGAGGGTGGCCGCGTTCGGGTGCCCGGCCGCCTGGTCCGGCGTGAACTGCGGTCCGCCGCTGCCGTCCAGGCCCGCGCCGCTGGTGAGCCGCGACGCGCTGTCCACGGACGAGGTGTGGGCGAGATAGGTCTCCAGCGAGAACTGGCCGTCGTGGGTCCGCGACCGCGCGGCGCCCGGCCGGAACACGGCCTCCAGACGCACCACACCGATCGGGTTGCCGGACTCGTCCTGGAGCACCGGCGAGAACACGCCGCCGCCGTGGTGCAACGGGGCGCCGCCGCGCTGCATCTGCTCGGACAGGAAGCCCGTCAGATCGTTGCGGGAGGTCTCGTCCATGCCGCGCAGCGGGGCGAAGTCCTCGTCGGTCAGCACCTCGTCGAGCAGCCGGCCCGGCTCGGTGACGTCGTCGACCCCCCACAGCGGAAGGTCGCCCAGGCCCGCCGGCTCGGGCAGATCCTGTGTGCTGCCGTCGCCGAGTGCCGCGTGCTCGGGGAACCAGGCCGTCACCCGGCCGTGCTGCCGCTCCGGGCTCCAGGCGTCCCCCGGCGCGTTCCGCGGGGTGTCGGTACGCAGCTGCCAGGCGCTCATGTAGCTCACGGCCTGCGCCGGGTCGGTCGACCGGTGCACCGAGGTGACCTGCACGGAGTCGCCCGACGTCACCGACTCGGACAGCTGGTTGTGGGTGAGCGAGAGCGTGAGCGAACCGTCGAACCAGCGCAGCGGTCCCGCCGGCCCGTTGTAGATCGCGATCCACGGGATCGGCACCGTGCGGTAGGTGCCGGAGCTCTCCGTGCTGGAGGACGACTGCGCCGCCTCGCTGCGCCGCTCCACCGCCCGGTGGCGCGGCACCATGGAGACGCTGCCCGCCCCCGGCGCCGGACGGGCGCCGGTGAACCGCATCCGCACATCGACGGTGCGCTCCCGGCCGCCGATGTTCAGCGTCACCCGGTGGCCGCGGCTGCTGCGGATGTAGGGCAGGTTCAGCGCGATCTCCGTGGCGCCCAACTGCTCCTGGAGCTGCGGCAGCGCCTCCCGTGCGGCGTCGCTGTCGGGTGCGATGCCGAGCGAGTCCAGCACCTGCCGGTGCAGCGGCCCGAGCACCTCCTCCGGGACGGGCTCGTACAGCACCAGGCCGACGCTGCCGTCGTGCCGCACGCCGTGCCCCATCACATAGGGCGACAGCGCGGGCTGTTCCTCCTGGGCCCGCGGGCCGGTGGGCTCCTCGTCTTCGCTGCCGAAGCCGCTGCCGCCGCTGCTGCCACCACTGCTGCCGGAGCCACCGCCGGTTCCGGACCCCCCGCCCACGGCGGAACCACCGCCGGTGGCCGTCCCGTTGGCGGCCGTCCCGTTGGCGGCCGGGACGTTGGCGGCCGGGACGTTGACGGCCGGATTGTTGGCGACCGTGCCGTTGGTGGCGCCCCCGGTGGTGCCGCCGCCGGCGGTCGTGCCGGTGTTCCCGGGGGCGGTGTGCTCGGAGGTGTGCTCGGAGGTGTGCCCGGACGTGTGCTCCGTTCCGGGCGACGTGGACGGGACCACCGGCCCGGCAGGTGAGGAGTTCTCCGAGGCGGCGGGCGTCCTGGGCTCCGGAGCGGCCGGCTCCACCGGCGTGGAGTTCGCCGGCTGCGGGACGGGCCGCGGATCCGAGCCGAAGAAGACCTCGGCACCCTGTCGGCCCGCGCTCCCGGCCGGCCGCTGCGGCGCCGCGGGCGGAGCCGGGGTCGTCGGCCGGACCGGACGCTGCTGCACGGGCGGCGGCGCGGTCTGCTGCTCGGCCGGGGGACCGGAGTACGTGCCGACGGGTTCGGTGCCCGCCCAGGGCGAGGTGTAGGGACCGCCCTGCGGGAACCGCACCAGGACGACGTCCCGCCCCTCCCCCGGGCCGGCGCTCCACCGGCTGCCGTCCGGGAGGAGCACCGTCAGATCGAGCCCCAGCAGCGGGGCCGCCACGGTGAGGGTCTGCTGTTCGGAGACGGCGTCGGACCGCCCGCTGCGCACCGCCTGGATCACATCGGCGCGGACGTCGTCGGAGAGCGGGCCGGCGCCCGCGGCCTCCGGGTCGGCGAGCGCGTCGAGCGCCGGCCAGAACCGCTGCTCGGACGGTGGCCTGGCCAGGTCGGCGGTGAGCGCGTCGGCGAGCGCCCCGCGCAGCTCGTCCAGTGCGGCGGGCCGGCTGGGCTGACCCACCAACTGTCCGGTCTCGCGCGGCGCGACGGCGAGGATCGCATGCCCGAGCGCGTCGTCGACCGCCGCCACGTAGACCGGCGACAGGCCCATGTCGGAGAGCATGCCGGTCTGGTCCACGGGCCCGGTCGGCTGAACCGGAGCGGCCGTCTGCCCACCGGACGTGGCGACGGCGTTGGCACCGCTGCGCGTCTCGCCGTGCGTGTCGCCGTTCGTGCCGAGGTTCGTCTCGGTGCTCGTACCGCCGTTGGTGCCGACGTGCGTCTCGGCGTTCGCGCCGCCGTTGGTGCCGACGTGTGTCCCGGCGTTCTCGTCGCCGTTCGTGCCGACGTGGGTGCCGCCGTTGGTGCCGGGGTTCGTGTGTGTCTCGCCGCCGGGGGTGACTTCGGCGGGCGGGTGCGTCCCGGCCGTCTGCTGCGTGGGCGGCTCGGCCGTCGTGGTCCCGCTGCCGCCCGTGCGCGGCCCCATACGGGGACGCGACTCGGGAGCGGCGGGAGGCGTCCCGGTCGACGCCGGCTCCTCGGGCGTCAGGGAAGCCCCCGAGGTCCCCGAAGTCCCCGGCGTGGTGGGCCCGTTGGCCGCGGACTCCTCGGCCGGGGGCCCGGTGTGGGTCTGCGTCCCCGTCGTGTCCCCGACCAGACGGGTGGTGCCGATCGTCCCGGACAGGTCGGTGAGGGGGATCTCCTCCACGGTCATGGTGGCCGTGCTGCTGCCGCCGCCCGGCGGGGCCGGGTGGGCCGTCGGCGCGGAGGCGGGGGCCGCCGCGTAGCCGGCCACCGGCCTGCCCTGGGACGCCTCGTGCAGCAGCCAGGCGAGGACGTCCTTCGTCAGGGTCGGATCGGCGTTCCAGCGGCGGGCGTTGCCGGCCGAGATGTCCTGGAGGAGGCCCCAGGTGAGCGGGCCGTCGTCCACCTGTCCACCGCTGTTCAGCCGCTCCCTCTCCAGCGCGCCGAACCCGCGGATCAGATTGTGGAACTCCGAGGCGCGGCCGGGCGCGGTGTCGATGTCGACGCCGAACAGCAGCCGCAGCGCACGGATCCAGCGCAGCACCCGGGTGGTGCGGCGGGACAGGTCCTGCGGCAGCCCCGCCAGATCGGCGAGCTGGGTCAGCACCGTGGCGCCCGGCTCGGGGCGGAACTCCAGCCACCTGCCCTCGGGCGCGTTCACCCGGTCGAACTTGATCAGCCGGGGCGCCACGTCGCCTTCCTGGCCGGCGGAGCCCACGGGCCGGTCGGAGGCGAAGACGGTACGGTCCACGCCCGTGGACACGTCCTGCGCGGAGGGCGGGAAGCGGAGCGGATCACGGCCCGGCCTGAACATGCCGATCTCGCACCACAGCAGCCACACGGGCCAGTCCCGCGGCATGCTCTGGAGGCTGGGGCGGCGACGCAGGATCCCGGCCAGCTCCCCGCTGGGGATCGCCTGGTTGGCCCGGGTGCTGCGCCTAGGCACCGTCAGCCTGCTGGTGTCGCCGTGGCCCACGGAGACATAGGAGTTGGCGAGGCCACGCGGCAGATCCCGCAGTCCGCTCTCCTGGTCCCGGCTGATCGGGGGCAGGCCCTCCTCGAAGTCGGTGTACTGGGTGGCCCGCGACACCTCCCGCAGCAGCGCCTCCCGGATGGCCATGTCCTGGTTGTCCAGGAAGGCACGTCCGTTCAGGCCGCGGCCCTCCGCCGTGGTGAGCGTGAACGAGTGGATGTCGTCCTCGGAGAAGACGGTGCCGTCGTTCGCGGTCACCATGGCGCCCCGCCCGTCGCCGGACAGCCCGGGACGGCTGGGGAAGAAGATGCCCACCGGGCGCTGACCGGGCTGGGTGTCCAGCAGGTCGATCGACCTCGGGCCCTGGCCGTCGGCGGGCGGAGTCAGGGCGAACACGCCGTCGGTGGACCAGACATGCTCGTCCGTCTGGTCGGCGACCGCGCGGGGCAGCACCTCGGCCCTGCCCTCGGCGCCCGGCACCAGCAGCAGGATCTCGCTGTTCGGCGGCCGCTCCGGATCCCGGGTGATCAGTTCGACGAAGACGTCGTCGTCGGTCGGCAGGGCGTTCCCCTGCGCGTCCCGCACCAGGAGCGCGCCGGTACCCGGATCCCGCTCGGCGATCACGGTCCAGGGTGTGGGCCGCCACAGCGCGGGCGTGGACGTGATCCCCTCGGCCGTCGGCCGGCGCACCTGGCCGGTGTCCACCTGGAAGCCCGTCTCCGAACCCCAGTTGCGTCCGGTCAGGGTGCCGTCGGCGCCCGGCAGCGCCGCGGTGCCGCCGAGCGCGCCCCGGCCGTACAGGACATAGGCGGAGATCGAGGGGATGCTGTCGGCCCAGCCGCGCCGCCGTGCGCTCGCCACCGTCTGGAGCAGCGTCATCACGGCTTCGGGCTGCACCGGAGCGGCCGGGTCGGTGTGGAAGACGGCGCGCGTCATCCCGGGCAGATCGATCGGCCCCGAACCGAACCGGGGGTGGCCCGCCCGCGCGTTCTCCAGCGCGGCGACGGAGCCGACCAGACCGCCCAGCGACGGGTGCTGGGCGATACCGGGCCCGAAGACGTCCTGGAGCGTCGTCATGATGTCGCGGGTGGACACCCCGGTGGGCGGCGGGAACAGCGACTCCATCGACTCCGGCACGGGCGTACCGCCGCCGGTGAACGTGGCCGCGGGGGCGAGCCCCGGCACGAGGCTCTCGGCCGGCAGCGGTCCCGCGGGGGCGGGCGCCGGCGGGTGCGGCTGGGGCACGAGGGTCGACTCGGCGCGGTCGAAGAGGGCCCGGAAGCCGGCGAACGCCTCGTTCTCCGCGTCGGTGGCGAGGACCGGGTTCTCCCGGGGCTCCTGCTGCCTCGGCGCGGGCCCGTACAGGTTCTCCAGCAGCGGCAGCATGCCGGGTTCGTTGGCCTCCACCCACTGCACACCGTTGTTGCGGGGCTGCCCGTTGTACGGGTCGATGCCGTGGTTGGTGCCCAGGTAGGCGTTGCTCAGCTGCGCGAACCACTCGTGCTGGTTCTGCGCCGAGTAGTTGGGCAGCGGCCCGTCCGGCCAGACCGCGGCGTCGCCGAGGTCCTGGAGGTCCCAGAACCTGTCGGTGATCTGCTGCCGTTCGTCGGGGGTCAGCCCGTAGTGGTGCAGCGCGTGGGCGAACTCGTGCGTGGTGGTGGAGTAACCGTCGTGGTAGCGCACGGCGTTCGGCACCGTGGGCGACTCACCGAGCAGGTTCTCCTCGGAGACCAGCACATTGCCCTGGAGCTGGATGCCGCGGATCGGGTCGTAGGGACGGCCGTCCGACGACTGGAGGCCGTGGAGCGCACGGAACGGGTCCAGCGCGGTCAGGGGCACGTCGCGGGGCGCCACGAAGACCCGGACACCGGCGTCGAGCAGCCGGCCGGCCGCCTCGGGGTTGTGCAGCATCGCGCCGATCAGCCCCTGCACCCGGCCCCGCGCCGAGATCGGCTGGTGCACTCCCTCGGGGGTGCGCACGATCAGCTCCGCCACCACCCGGCCGAAGTCCGGCGCGCTGAGGGAGTCGCGCAGGGTGTGCACGAGGTCCCGGTCGGACGCCAGCGCGTCGAGGTCGGACTCCGGCAGGAGGGTCAGCTCCGAGGTGCGCTGCTCCGGCGTCATCCCGGGCAGCCGCCCGGCCAGATCCGCGAGCGGCCCGGACAGCTGCGGGGCGTGCTGCCCCGGCCCTGCCGTCTGCGAGCCGGACGCCTGCGAGCCGAACGCCTGCTGCCCGGAAGGCTGCGTGGACGACTGCTGCCCGGAAGGCTGCTGGTGTCCGGGCGGCTGCGACGACGCTCCGGTGGGCGCCCCCGTGGACGCGGGCGGCTGCGCGGTGGGGTCCGTCGCCGCCGGCGGCTGCGCGGGAGTCTCCACAGCGGCAGGCGGATGGGCCGGGGACTCCGTCGCCGCGGGCGGCTCCACCGTCATCGTCGTGGAACCGGAACCGGAACCGGAACCGGAGGCGGAGCCCGGCGGCGGGAACGCGGGCGGACCCATGGGCTGCAACGGCCCGCCCACCAGCGGCAGTCCGTACCGCTCGCGTGCGTCGTTGTACAGCCCGACGGACAGCCCGGCCAGGGTGTCGAACTCCTGGATGACCGTGGACTCGTCCGACTGCCGGGGAGCGTAGGCACGCACCTCCAGCCGGACGACGCCGGGGTTCAGCACCGGCACACCGTTGATCGGATTCCGGTCCAGCGACGTGAAGTTGGTGCGTACCGCCAGCGCCTCGTGCTGGTCGACGATCCGGGGCGGATCGTCCAGCAGCAGATTGTCCAGATAGTCGCCGATGGTCGCCCGGGGGCCGCCGTGGCCCCAGTCGATCGGCAGCGGAGCCGACAGCAGATCGGACCGCTGCGGCCCGGCATGGGCGGTGTAGGACTCGGCGAACGCCTCGGCGATGTCGTCCGCGTACCGCTCCGTGAAGGCACGCGGCACCGGGCCGAGCGCGCCCCGGATCGCCCCCAGCGACTCGCGCGACGTCACGGCCGTGAAGTCCTTCGGCCACGCCATCCCGGAGGTGCGGCCCCGCGCGGCGGCGGCGACCTGTGCGTAGCCGAGGGTGAGCGCACCGCCCAGCTCCGCGACGTCGAAGGGCCGCGCGGTCTGCGCCCACTCCGGGTGCCGACGCAGCCAGTCACGGAACCAGGAGCTCATCTGCCGGCCGAAGCCGACCGCGGCGGACGCGTCGGTGTGCGCGGCCCGGGTGACGGGATTGTCCTGCCGCATCTCGCCGGCCACGTGCTCGACGAACGGGATGACCCCGGAGAGCGGGGTGGTCGCCGTGTGGTGCACCAGCATCGTGCCCCAGCCGGCCTCGTTGGTGCGCACCCGGACATCGCCGGCGAGCACGTCGACCTCGTACCCGGCCTCGGACGGGAAGATCCGTTGCAGGCTGGTGTTGCTCGGCGCGTTCTGGAGCCTGGTCACCACGTCGTGGAAGGCGGTCCGCACCACGCTGTGGTCCAGCCGGCCGTCCGGCCGTCCGCCGGTCAGCCCGCTGGCCGGGGAGGACACGACCTCCAGGATCGGTACGTCGCCGACGTGGTCCAGCGTGATCTCCAGAACGCCCGGCAGGGTCACGAGGACGCCGAACTCGGTGGAGTGGGTGCCGACCGGCAACACCAGCCCGAACTGGTGCAGTTCGACCTCGAAGCCGGTGGCGGGCGCGTAGCCGTCGACCATCACCGGCGGACGGCGCAGGTCCGGCGGCGGGATCGGCGCGGGACGCTGCCCGTGCCCGGCCCGGTGCGAGCCGGACGGGCCCGCGACGGTGGACTGCCGCGACGGGCCGGCCGCCGCCCCGTCGAGGTCGTACATCCGCTGCCGGACCGCGTTCTCCAGCTGGGTGACCGCGGGCCACCGGCTGCTGCTGGGCGACTTGTCGGCCTTCCACGCCCGCGTCGCGTCCAGCACCCGCTGGTAGTCGCCCAGGCCGGGCCGCGACGGCAGTGCGGCGACGGCCCGGTCGATGTTCCGCACGCCCGAGGAGCGGCCCTGCCCGCGCACGTTCGACACCTGCGCCCAGTCCCGGATCGGGTCGTACGACGACCCGCCGCCCGAGCGGCTGCCCGAACCGCCGCCCGAACCGTGCCGGGAGGACGAGCCACCGCCGGAGCCGTGGCGGGAGGAGGAGCCACCACCGGAGCCGTGCCGGGAGGACGAACCCCACCCCGGCGGCGCCAACGCCGGCTCCGCCCCGTCCGCCACCGGCCCGTGCCCGGACCCGCGCTCCTGGCTGTTCCCGTTCCCCTGCGCCTGCGCCGGCTCCTGCCCGGCCCCGTGCGCCTGCTCCTGCCCGGGCCCCTGCTCTCGGCCGAGCCCGTGCGCCTGCCCCTGCTCCTGCTCCTGCTCCTGCTCCTGCCCGGACTCGTGCGTCTGGCCGAGCCCGCTCTCCGGGCCGTGCTCCGAAGCGGCCGGGGGCTGCTGCTCCTGCCCGGGAGTGGCCGCAGGGCCCTGCCCCGAAGCGGCTGGAGACTCCTGGCCCGAAGCGGCCGGAGGCGGCGACTGTTCCTGCCCGGAAGAGGCCGCAGGCTCCTGCTCCGACGAGGCCGCAGGCTCCTGCTCCGAAGCGGCCGGAGGCTGCTGCTCCGAGGAGGGCGGAGGCTCCTGCTCCCCCTGCGGTGCGGCAGCCGGCGGGCGCCCCTGCTCCGAAGTGGCCGGGGACTGCTCCCCGTTCGGGGCGGACGCGACGCCCGGGGCCGGTGTCCGCGGGCCCCGGATGAGGGAGCCGAGCAGGGCGTTGGCCGGGAGGTGCCCACCGCGGGCGTACTCCGCCGCGACGAGCAGCACGACCTCGTCCGGCCGTGCCACCACACCGAGCGGGTTCTCGCCCGGTGCGACCTCGCCGATCCGGTCGCCCACGGCCTGCTGCGCCCACTGGATCGACTCGTCCGCCCGTCCCGGCGGCAGAGCGGGGTCGCCCAGCCGCTGCCGTGCGGCGTCGATGTCGAACCGCTGCGCCCCCGGGTGCCGGTGGAGGTCCGGCCCGACGGGCGTCGCCGTGACCGGTGTCTCCTCCGCCGTCTCCGCCGGTGCGCCGCCGCGTGTCCCGCTCCCCGCCGGAGGCTCGGGCTGCCGCGTCCCCTGCGGTTCGTTCTGCCGACCGTCCGGCTGCTGCCCGGACCGTCCGCCCGGGACGCCCGAGCCCTCCGCGGGCCGGCCCGACTCCCCGGCGCCCTCGGCCGGTTCCTGCCGCACCGGCCCCGACGAGGTCTCCCTTACCGGAGCAGAAACCTCCTCCGAGCCGCTGCCCTGCGCACCCTTGCCCTGCGCACCGGACCCCGGGACCGTCTCCTCGGCCGACGTTCCGCCCGGCTTCGAGGCCGGACCCGTGCCCGTGGACGACTCCTCCTCCGACTTCGAAGACGAGCCCGAACCGGCAGGCGCATCACCCGACTTCGGCGACGAACCCGTCGGCGACTCCTCACCCGGCTTCACCGAGGGCGTCTCCTGCGAGGACCCGCCGGAACCGCCGCGCTGCGTACCGCCGGGCGCCTCACCACCGGCAGGGGTCTCCACATACGTCGCGCTGCCGTTGCCGTCGTTGGAGCGCAGTCCACCGCTCTCCTGGCCCGACGAGCCCCCGCCCGGACGGCCACCGCCCC
>NZ_BJMM01000037.1 GCF_006539165.1 Streptomyces cacaoi
CCCGCCCACCCCGCACCCCGGCCCCCACACACCGGAACCCGCCGTACTCGAAGCCCGCGGCGTCACCATGCGCTTCGGCGGACTCACCGCCGTACACGGCGTCGACCTGCGCGTCGGCCCCGGCGAGATCGTCGGCCTCATCGGCCCCAACGGCGCCGGGAAAACCACCTTCTTCAACTGCCTGACCGGCCTCCACCTCCCCACCGAAGGCACCGTCCACTACCGCGGCACGCTCCTGCCGCACCGCTCCCACCTGGTCACCCGCGCCGGAATCGCCCGCACCTTCCAGAACATCCGGCTCTTCGCCCACATGACCGTCCTGGAGAACGTCCTCGTCGGCCGGCACACCCGCACCGCCGAAGGGCTCCTCTCCGCCCTCCTGCGCGGCCCCCGGTTCCGCAGAGCCGAACGCGAATCCGAGGAACGCGCCATGGAACTCCTGCACTTCACCGGCCTCGCCGACAAACGCGAACACCTCGCCCGCAACCTGCCCTACGGCGAACAACGCAAGCTGGAGATCGCCCGCGCACTCGCCAGCGAACCCGGACTGCTGCTGCTCGACGAACCCACCGCCGGCATGACCGCCGGCGAGACCACCGCCACCCGCGCACTCGTCACCGCCGTACGCGAACGCGGCACCGCCGTCCTCGTCATCGAGCACGACATGCGGTTCATCTTCACCCTGTGCGACCGCGTCGCCGTCCTCGTCCAGGGCGAGAAACTCATCGAAGGCAGCCCGCAGACCGTGCAGAACGACGACCGCGTCATCGCCGCCTACCTCGGCACCCCGTTCACCGACGACCGGCCCGCACCACCCGCACCGCCGGAACCCCCCGGGCAGCCCGGACACCCCGGCCCGGGACGGCCGCACCACGACGCCCGGGAAGGGGACGAGCACTGATGGCGCTGCTCGAAGTCGAAGACCTGCGCGTCGCCTACGGCAAGATCGAAGCCGTCAAGGGCATCTCGTTCTCCGTCGAACGCGGCCAGGTCGTCACCCTCATCGGCACCAACGGCGCCGGCAAGACCACCACACTGCGCACCCTCTCCGGACTGCTGACCCCCGTCGGCGGCCGTATCACCTTCGACGGCGAACAGCTCGTCGGCAGAGACGCGCACAAGATCGTGGCCGACGGGCTCGCGCACTCCCCCGAGGGCCGGCGCATCTTCCCCCGGCTCACCATCGAGGAGAACCTCCAGCTCGGCGCGTTCCTCCGCAAGGACAGCGACGCCGTCGCCCGGGACATCCGGCACGCCTACGAACTCTTCCCCATCCTCGGCGAACGGCGCGGGCAGGCGGCGGGCACACTCTCCGGCGGCGAACAGCAGATGCTCGCCATGGGCCGCGCCCTGATGTCCCGGCCCCAGCTGCTCATGCTGGACGAACCCTCCATGGGGCTCTCGCCGATCATGATGCAGAGGATCATGGAAACCATCGGCGAGCTGAAGGCCCAGGGCACGACCATCCTGCTCGTCGAACAGAACGCCCAGGCCGCGCTCTCCCTCGCCGACCACGGCCACGTCATGGAGATCGGCCGCATCACCCTCTCCGGCACCGGGGACGAACTCCTCCACGATCCCTCCGTA
Organism: Streptomyces cacaoi; assembly: GCF_006539165.1. Taxonomy (GTDB): domain Bacteria; phylum Actinomycetota; class Actinomycetes; order Streptomycetales; family Streptomycetaceae; genus Streptomyces; species Streptomyces cacaoi. The sequence goes on from NZ_BJMM01000037.1 coordinate 1,588, forward strand.
CGCAAGGCGTACCTGGGCGAGGACTGAGCGCGACCCCGCCGGAGGCCTACTTGTTCTGCTGCTTGGCCTTCTTGCGCTCCTCGCCGTCCGCGATGACCGCCTCGGCGACCTGCTGCATCGACAGCCGCCTGTCCATCGACGTCTTCTGGATCCAGCGGAACGCCGCCGGCTCCGTCAGGCCGTACTGGGTCTGCAAAACGCTCTTCGCGCGGTCCACCAGCTTCCGCGTCTCCAGCCGCTGGGCGAGATCCGCGACCTCCTTCTCCAGCTCACGCAGCTCGGTGAACCGGGAGACCGCCATCTCGATCGCCGGAACGACATCGCTCTTGCTGAACGGCTTCACCAGGTACGCCATCGCGCCGGCGTCCCGCGCCCGCTCCACCAGTTCGCGCTGCGAGAACGCGGTCAGCATCAGCACCGGGGCGATGCTCTCCTCCGCGATCTTCTCGGCCGCCGAGATGCCGTCCAGCACCGGCATCTTCACATCGAGGATGCACAGATCGGGCCGGTGCTCCCGGGCCAGATCGAGCGCGGTCTGCCCGTCGCCCGCCTCACCGACGACGGTGTAGCCCTCCTCCTCCAGCATCTCCTTGAGATCCATCCGGATCAGGGCCTCGTCCTCAGCGATCACGACCCGCGTCGTCACCGGAGGCACATGCTCGCTGCCGCTCGTCTCGGCCGGCTCGACAGGTCCGGCGGTCTCGGCGGTCTCGGGCTCGGGGGCGTCCGCGGTGCTCACTGGGCTCCTCGTTGTTCCGCACAGGTGGGGTCTACGACCTTACCCAGGTCCTGTAAGGTAAGGACACGGCGGGTGGCTTTCCGCCTTCGTTTTCAAGATGCCCCGGTAGTCCAATCGGCAGAGACGATGGCCTCAAAAACCATTCAGTGTGGGTTCGAGTCCCACCCGGGGCACTTCGCCTTCAATTCCAAGGTTGCAATCCCAACCTTCACGTTTCAGCGTATCGAGCGAACGATGCCCGGGGCCTCTCGCTAAGACCCTCCTTATTGGCGAACGCTGGCACCCATGTACGACCTCGCCACCCGGAAACGCGCTCTCACCCTCGTCGCCGAGGGCCGCAGCCTCAACTCCGTCAGCAAACAGACAGGCATCTCCCGCTGGTGTCTCCGCGCCTGGCAGCAGCGGCTCCACCCCGCGCCGCCACGCCACCGCTGCCCCCGGTGCGCCGTCCCGGCCCGCCCTCCCGACCGGCCCGAGGTCTACGCCTACTTACTGGGGCTGTACCTGGGGGACGGCTGCGTCAGCCGCGTGGGCCGCACCTACAGCCTGCGGATCGCCTGCGCCGAGTCCTGGCCCGGCCTGATCACGGCGTGCGAGGAGGCCGTCCGCACCATCGCCCCGACCGGCAGGGCCAACCGCGTCCGGGCGAAGGGCTGCGTCCATGTCTCGGCCTACAGCAACCACTGGCCCTGTCTCTTCCCCCAGCACGGCCCCGGCCGGAAACACGAGCGGCGCATTCTGCTGGAGCCGTGGCAGCGGGAGATCGTCACCGCTCATCCGTGGGAGCTGATCCGCGGGCTGGTGCACTCCGACGGCTGCCGCATCACCAACTGGACCACCAGAACGGTCCGCGGCGTCCGCAAGCGCTATACGTATCCGCGCTACCTCTTCACCAACAGGTCCGACGACATCCTGCGCCTGTTCACCGACGCACTGGACGCCGTCGGAGTCGGCTGGCGGAGCACACGGCACCGGTGCGGCGGGCACAGCGTCTCCATCGCCCGCCGCCCCTCCGTCGCCCTCATGGACGCCCGGATCGGGCCCAAGCGATGAAGGGGGGCGCACCGGTGCGCGGTGCCGGTGGGTGGGGCACCATGGCGCGCATGTCCGAGTTGACGCGCGACGAGGCGCAGCAGCGAGCCCGGGTGCTCGACGTCCAGCGGTACACGATCGAGTTCGATCTGACGCCCGGTGAGGAGGAGTTCGTCTCCACGAGCGTGGTGCGGTTCGCCGTGCGGGAGCACGGTGCCGACACCTTCGTGGAGGTGCGGCCGAGCAGGCTGCTGGAGGCGAGCGTCGACGGGGTGGCGCTGGATCCCGGAACGCTGCACGGCGGGCGGCTGCCGCTGCGGCGGCTGGCGGCGGGGGAGCACGAGCTGCGGGTGACGGCGCGGATGGCGTACTCGCATGTCGGCGAGGGCATGCACCGGTTCACGGATCCGGCCGACGGGCGGTCGTACGTCTACACCCAGTGCTGTATGTCGGATGCTCCGCGGGTGTTCGCCTGTTTCGACCAGCCGGATCTGAAGGCGGAGTTCCATGTGGCGGTGACGGCGCCGCCGGAGTGGACGGTGCTGGGCAACGGCGCGGCCGTCCGGGCGGGCGGCGCGGGGCGCTGGGAGTGTGCGCCGACACCGCGGATCAGCACCTATCTGATGGCGGTGGCGGCGGGGCCGTTCCGTTCGGTGCGTACGGAGCATGCGGGGCTGCCGTTCGGGCTGCATGTGCGGGAGTCGCTGGGCCCGTATCTGGAGGCGGACGCGGCGGAGTTGCTGGAGATCACCCGGCGCTGCTTCGACCGGTATCACGAGCTGTTCGACGAGCCGTATCCGTTCGACTCCTACGACCAGGCGTTCGTGCCGGAGTTCAACGCGGGTGCGATGGAGAACCCCGGGCTGGTGACGTTCCGGGACGAGTTCATCCACCGTTCGGCGGTGACGGACACCGAGCGGCAGGTGCGCGGGATGGTGATCGCGCACGAGATGGCCCATATGTGGTTCGGGGATCTGGTGACGCTGCGGTGGTGGGACGACATCTGGCTGAACGAGTCGTTCGCCGAGTACATGGGCTACCAGGTGCTGAGCGAGGCGACGCGGTTCTCCGACACGTGGACGGATTTCGCCCTGGCGCGCAAGAGCTGGGGGTACGACGCGGATCAGCGCCCGTCGACGCATCCGGTCGCGCCGGATCCGGCGCTGGTGCCGGACACCTCGGCGGCGATGATGAACTTCGACGGGATCAGCTATGCGAAGGGGGCTTCCGCGCTGCGGCAGTTGGTGGCGTGGCTGGGTGAGAAGAGCTTCCTGGCGGGCATCAATGTGCACTTCGCGCGGCACCGTTTCGGCAATGCGACGCTGGCGGACTTCCTGGATTCGCTGGCGCAGGCGTCGGACCGGGATGTGCACGCCTGGGCGGAGCGGTGGCTGCGGACGACGGGGGTGGACACGCTGCGGCCGCGGCTGGCCGAGTCGCCGGAGCGGGTCTGGTCGGTGGAGCTGGAGCGCTCGGCGGAGGTGGGCCGTCCGCACCGGCTGGCGCTGGGCCTGTACGACAGGGCGCCGGCCGAGCCGGGGCGGCTGGTGCTGCGGGAGCGGCTGGAGCGTGATCTGGCGGCCGACGAGGGCGGGTTGTCGGTGCGGCTGACGGGCCCGCGCCCTGATCTGCTGCTGGTCAACGACCTGGATCTGACGTACGCGAAGGTGCGGCTGGACGACGGTTCGTGGCAGACGGTGCGGGAGGCGCTGTCGGGGCTGCCGGGGCAGTTGTCGCGTGCGGTGGTGTGGAACGCGGCGCGGGACATGGTGCGGGACGCGCAGTTGGATCCGCTGGAGTATGTGCGGGTGGTGCGGGCGCATCTGCCGGCGGAGTCGGACAACGCGGTGGTGCAGGGGGTGTTGACGTTCGCGCGGACGCAGGTGGCGGATCGCTGTCTGGCGGGGGCGCGGCGTGCCGAGGCGCTGGGTCTGGTGTCGGAGGTGTGCCGGGAGCTGCTGGAGCGGACGGCGGGCGCTCCGGAGGACGGCCCGGAGGCGGGGCTGCGGTTGACGGCGGTGCGGCGGTTCATCGACAGCGCGCTGGAGCCTGCGGAGTTGGAGGCGTGGCGTGCCGCGGGCCGGGTGCCGGGTGGGCCGGTGCTGGACGCGGAGCTGGGCTGGCGGCTGTTGTTGCGGCTGTCGGTGCTGGGCGCGGTGGACGCGGACGACATCGGGGCGGCGCTGGGGGACGATCCGAGCGCGGCGGGTGAGGAGGCGGCGGCGCGGTGCCGGGCGGCGTTGCCGAGTGCGGCGGCGAAGGACGCGGCGTGGGAGGCGATGTTCTCTCCGGCGGACGCGCTGTCGAACTACTTGTTCACGGCGGTGGCGCAGGGGTTCTGGCAGCCCGAACAGGCGGAGCTGCTGGGCGGGTTCGTGCCGCGGTACTTCGCCGAGGCGCCGGGGGTGGCGCGGCGGCGTGGTCCGTCGGTGGCGGCGCTGCTGGGCCGGCATGTGTTTCCCGCGGTGCGGGTGGAGCGGGGGGCGCTGGCGCTGGGCGAGGAGTGTCTGGCGTCCGGTGAGGTGGAGCCGGCTCTCCGCCGTTGGCTGGTGGACCAGTTGGACGATCTGGCCCGGGCGCTGCGCGTCCGGGAGACGTTCGACGCCTCCGCCTAGGGCGTGCCGCCGCGCTGAATGGGTGTCCTGGTGCGGGTGTGCGCTGCCGTGTGCCGTGCCCGGTGCCCGGCCGCTCGCACCGGGGCGCTCGTCCTCAACTGCCGGGCGGAGTCTCGCCCCTCCGCTCAGGGCGGGGCTTCGTCCCCACAGCCGGACACGGCCTCGCCTCCACAGCCGGGCCCCGTCTCGCCCCCACCTGCCGGGCACGGGCTCGTCCCCCCTGTATCGGGCAGAGTGGCGTCCGGCGGTTGAGGGCGGACACAGTCGTCCGGCGCACGTCAGGCCGGGGCGGGCGAGGAGCAGCGCGCGCAGGGTGACGCGGGTGAGGGGGCGCGGCCGGGGCGGGCCCGCGGCAGGGACAGCGGCGGGGACAGCGGCAGGGCGGAGAAGGCCCCTATCAGATGCGCGGTGATCTTCTGTACCGCGCTCCCACCTTCGGGCGAAGAACAGGGCAGATCGGCATAACTCCCGGATGGCGCACATAAGTTAGGCCCGCCTTACCAGCTGGGCCGTGGTGTGGGGAGCCGTGGCCGCCGTTCAGGAGAGAGCCGATGTCCGCGTTCACCGTCGAGGGTGCCCAGGATCCACCGGGACCGGGCCCGTTCGCGGGGGGAGCCCTGGGGTCCGCCGCGCTGCGTCCGTTGTTGGAGGTGGTGTTGGAGGCGTTGGCCTCGGGCGCCGAGCAGCGGGGTGGTCCGCTGCCGGCCGGGGGCCCGGAGCGGGTGGCCGACGAGGTGCGGGCCACGGTGGGCGCGGTGCTGCGGGAGCGCGGTACGGGGGCCCGGGAGGCGTTGGAGACGCTGGTGGGGCTGGTGGCGCGGGGGGCGGCCGATCCGTCGGAGCCGTTGTGTGCGGCGCATCTGCACTGTCCGCCGCTGGCGTTGGCGGTGGCGGCGGATGTGGCGGGGAGCGCGGTCAATCCGTCGATGGACTCGTGGGATCAGGCGCCCGCTGCCTCGGAGTTGGAGGCGCTGGTGTGCGGGGAGCTGGCGCGGCTGGTGTTTCCCGCGGAGGGCGGTCCGCCGGAGCGGGGAGGGGCGCCGGGGCCGGAAGGACCGAAACGGCCGTGGGGGTCGGAAGGGCCGTCGGGGTCGGAAGGGCCGTCGGGGCCGGACGCGTTGGTGACGTCGGGCGGTACGGAGGGCAATCAGCTGGGGCTGCTGCTCGGCCGGGAGGCGGCGCGGGCGCGGGGTGGTGCCCCGTTGCGGGTGGTGTGCGGGGCGAACGCGCACCACAGCGTGGGGCGGGCGGCGTGGCTGCTGGGGCTGGCTCCGCCGGTGGTGGTGCCGACGCCCGCGGGGGTGTTGACGGCCGGGGCGCTGGACGAGGAGCTGGCGCGCGGCGGGGGCGCACCGGCGCTCGTGGTGGCGACGGCGGGGACGACGGACGCGGGGGATGTGGATCCGCTGCCGGAGCTGGCGGCGGTGGTGGCGCGGCACGGTGCCCGCTGGCACGTGGACGCGGCGTACGGCGGTCCGCTGGTGTTCAGCGAGCGGTTGCGGGGGCGGCTGGCGGGGCTGGAGCGGGCGGACAGTGTGGCGTTCGATCTGCACAAGCTGGGCTGGCAGCCGGTGGCGGCGGGGGTGCTGGCGGTGCGGGACGGTGCGGCGCTGCGTCCGCTGGCGCACCGGGCGGCGTATCTGAACGCGGACGACGACACGGAGGCGGGGCTGCCGGATCTGCTGGGCCGTTCGCTGCGGACGACGCGCCGCCCCGATGTGCTGAAGGTCGCGGTGACGTTGCGGGCGCTGGGCCGGTCGGGGCTGGCGGCGATGGTGGAGCGCACCTGCGCGGCGGCGGAGCGGCTGGCGGATGTGATCGCCGAGGACGGCCGGTTCTCGCTGTACGCGCGTCCGCCGCTGACGACGGTGCTGTTCCGTCCGCGGGGGCTGCCGGACGCCGTGGTCGCGGCGGCGCGGCGGGAGTTGCTGGTGGGCGGCGCGGCGGTGCTGGGCAGGGCCGCGGTGGGCGGCCGGCTGTGGCTGAAGGTGACGCTGCTCGATCCGACGGTGCGCGAGGGCGAGCCGGAGGCGCTGTTGAAGCTGGTGGACGAGGCCGTGGCGGCGGTCGTGGAGCGTGGTGCGGGCGCCGACGGGGCGGTCGCGGCGAGTGCGGAAGGAGAGCGTCCGTGACGGACGTGTGTGCGGTGGGAACGTCGGGGCCCGTGGAGCGGGCGGGGGGTGCGGAGCCGCTCGATCTGCTGGGGGTGGGGGTCGGCCCGTTCAATCTGTCGCTGGCGGCGCTGGGGCAGCAGGTGCCGGGGCTGCGGGCGGAGTTCCTGGAGCGGCGCCAGGGGTTCCGGTGGCATCCGGGGCTGCTGATCGAGGGGGCGACGCTCCAGGTGCCGTTCCTGGCGGACCTGGTGACGCTGGCGGATCCGGCGAGCCCGTGGTCGTTCCTGCGGTTCCTGCGGGAGCGGGGGCGGCTGTTCCCGTTCTATTTCCAGGAGCGGTTCCACATCGAGCGGGCGGAGTACGACGCGTACTGCCGCTGGGTGTGCGAGCGGCTGCCGGGGCTGCGGTTCGGGCACCAGGTGGAGGCGGTGCGCTGGAGCGCGGAGCGGGGCGCTTTCGAGGTGGACTACACGCAGTTGGACGCGCAGGGCGAGGCGGAGGCACTGGGCCGGGCGTACGCACGCAACGTGGTGCTGGGGATCGGCACGGCACCGTATGTGCCCGAGGCGCTGCGGCCGTTGGCGGAGGAGCCGACGGTGCCGGTGTTCCACTCGTCGGACTATCTGGAGCACCGGGACCGGCTGGTGGAGGCGGAGCATGTGACGGTGGTCGGCTCGGGGCAGTCGGGTGCCGAGGTGTTCCTGGATCTGCTGCGGCGGCGTCCGGTGGGGCGGGAGGGGCTGCACTGGCTGACGCGGAGTGCGGCGTTCGCGCCGATGGAATACAGCAAGCTGGGCCTGGAGCACTTCACTCCGGATTACACGCGCTACTTCCACGGGCTGTCGCAGGAGGTGCGGGACCGTCTCGTCCCGCAGCAGTGGCAGCTGCACAAGGCCGTGGACCACGAGACGCTGGCGGCCGTGCACGACGAGCTGTACCGCAGGACGCTGGCGGGCGGCTGGCCGGACGCGGTGCTGACGCCAGGTGTGGGGGTGCGGACCGCCGGCCGGCTGGGCGGGGCCCGGCTGGAGCTGCATCTGGAGCACGCGGAGCAGGGGGTGCGCGACCGACTGGTGACGGATGCGGTGGTGCTGGCGACGGGCTACGCGGAGCGTCCGGCCGAGGGGATCCTGGCGGGGCTGGCGGAGCGCCTGCGGCGGGACGGTGCCGGACGGCCGCTGGTGGACGAGGAGTTCCGGCTGGTGCTGGACGACCCGGTGGACGGTTCGCTGTTCGTGCAGAACGCGGAGCGGCACACGCACGGGGTGGGGGCGCCCGATCTGGGGCTGGCGGCCTATCGCAGCGCGGTGATCCTGAACGCGCTGGCGGGCGAGGAGGTGTATCCGCTGCCGCGCCGTACGGCGTTCACACGGTTCGGTCTGCGGGGGCGGCGCGAGGCGTCCCGGGCGGCGGGGAGGTCTGCGACAGTGGGGGTATGACGTCGCCGCAGATGCCCCTTCCGGGGGACGAGCCGATGCCGGAAGACGAGCCGACGAGCGAGCCGCTCGGCCCCGCCCCGGTGCCCGCCTCGGCGGTGGCACCGTCCGGCGGAGCCGTTCCGTTCGGGACGCCGGACGCGCCGCGGGTGGCGGTGCGGGGCGAGGCGGTGCTGGAGTTCGACCCGGAGATCGCCCGGCTGGGGGTGACGGTGCGTGCGCGGGGCACGGACCGCCGGGCCGCGCTGGAGGATCTGACGCGCCGCAACAGCCGGGCGCTGGAGCTGGTGAAGGGCTACGGCGAGGCGGTGGAGAAGCTGGAGACGGGTGCGCTGAGCGTGCAGCCGGAGCTGGCGGAGAAGGGCCGCAGGGAGCGGGTGCACGCCTACAACGGGCGGGTGCGACTGACCGTGGTCGTACAGGACTTCACGGTGCTGGGCGAGTTGACGGGCCGGCTGGCCGAGCTGGAGCTGACCCGGGTGGAGGGCCCGTGGTGGGCGCTGCGGGAGGGCTCGCCGGCGCATCGGGCGACGCGGCAGCAGGCAGTGCGGGAGGCGGTGACGCGGGCGCGGGAGTACGCGGAGGCGCTGGGTGCCCGGTTGACGGCCCTGCTGGAGCTGGCGGATCTGGGCGCCGAGGGTGCACCGGCCCTGCCGCCCGCCGGCGGGCTGACCCGCGCGGCGTACGGCGGCGCCCCCGCCGCCCCCGGTGCCGCCCCTCACCTGGACCTGGAGCCGGAACGCCAGACGGTGAGGGCCCAGGTAACGGCCCGCTTCCTCATGAGCCGCCCCCACCTCCACTGACCCCCGACCGCCCCCCGCATCAGCCCGTCCGACACCCCCATCAGCCCGTCCGGCGTTTGAGGACACGGTGAGGGGCAGGGCCACCGGCCCCGGGGACAGCAACGGGCAGCAACCAGCCCGGCAGCGCCCATAAAAGCCCGTCCGGCGTTTGAGGACACAGTGACGGACAGGGCCACCGGCCGGGGGCGACAGCGGACAGCAACCACCAGCGCGGCAGACAGCACCGCTCATCGGAGCACCCCCGCGCCCAGTTTAGAAGTTGGTCAATGTCCGTTCCGTGAAAGGCGGTTGGACAATCGTTGGCCACGTGCTCTCTACGCGTCGGTACGTCGTAAGGTCGCGGTATGCGCCGAGCGAAAATCGTCAGCACCCTGGGACCGTCCACCGACTCGTACGAGCAGATCAAGACGCTCGTCGAGGCCGGAATGGATGTCGCCCGCCTCAACATGAGCCACGGCACGCACGTCGAGCACGAGGAGCGGTACCACCGGGTCCGGGCCGCGTCGGAGGAGACGGGACGCAGCGTCGGCATCCTCGCCGACCTTCAGGGTCCGAAGATCCGTCTGGGCCGATTCCGTGAGGGGCCTGTACTCCTTGAACGTGGCGACGAGTTCTGCATCACCGTCGAGGAGGTCGAGGGCGACCGGTCGGTGTGCGGCACGACCTACGAGGGGCTGGCCACCGATGTCACGGCGGGCGAGCGGATCCTGGTGGACGACGGCCGGGTGACGCTCGAAGTGACGGCCGTGCAGGGCCCGTTGGTGCGCACCCGGGTCGTCGAGGGCGGCATGGTCTCCGACCACAAGGGGCTCAATCTGCCGGGCGTGGCCGTCTCGGTGCCCGCGCTGTCCGGCAAGGACGTCGAGGATCTGCGCTGGGCGCTGCGCATGGGTGCCGACGTCATCGCGCTGTCGTTCGTCCGCAGCGGCCACGACGTGAAGGAAGTGCACCGCGTCATGGCGGAGGAGGGCCGCCGGGTCCCCGTCATCGCCAAGCTGGAGAAGCCGCAGGCGGTGGCGAATCTGGAGTCGATCGTCGACGCGTTCGACGGGGTCATGGTGGCCCGCGGTGATCTGGGCGTGGAGATGCCGCTGGAGCAGGTGCCGCTGGTGCAGAAGCGCGCGGTCAAGCTGTGCCGGCGCAATGCGAAGCCGGTGATCGTGGCGACGCAGATGCTCGATTCGATGATCGACGCCTCGCGGCCGACGCGTGCGGAGGCGTCGGACGTGGCCAACGCGGTGATGGACGGCACGGACGCGGTGATGCTGTCGGGCGAGACCAGCGTGGGCAAGTACCCGACGGAGACGGTGCGCACGATGGCGCGGATCGTCTCGGCCGCCGAGGAGGACATGCTGGCCAAGGGCCTGCCGCCGCTGACCGAGAGCAGCAAGCCGCGCACCCAGGGCGGGGCCGTGGCGCGGGCCGCGGCCGAGATGGGCGACTTCCTCGGCGCGAAGTTCCTGGTGGCCTTCACCCAGTCCGGCGACACGGTCCGGCGGCTCTCCCGCTACCGCTCCCCCATCCCCGTGCTGGCGTTCACGCCGGACGAGGCGACGCGCTCGCAGCTGAATCTGACCTGGGGTGTGGAGACGTTCCTGGGGCCGACGGTGGCGTCCACGGACGAGATGGTCGACCAGGTCGACGAGCAGCTGCTGAAGCTGGGCCGCTGCGAGCGCGGCGATCTGGTGATCATCACCGCGGGGTCGCCTCCCGGGGTGCCCGGCTCGACGAACCTGGTGCGGGTGCACCGGCTGGGCGAGGACGATTCCTGAGCCGGGGCGCCCGGTTCACTCCCCCGCCCACCGGCCCGGTGGATGGTGCGGCGGGGTGAGGTCGGCGAACAGGCCGTAGTGGTCGCTGGCCTGGACGCCGTCCACCGGCCCGGTCAGTACCCGCTCGCAGCGGGCGATGTGCAGCCCGGGCCCGCACGGTCCGCAGCCCACCAGGATGTGGTCGATGCGGCGCCCGGCCTCCTCCGGCATGTCACCGTCGCGTACCAGGGGGTTGCGGGGGCTGAACGTCCAGCCGGGCTCGCCGGGGTGCACGGCCTCCCAGGCGTCCTGGTGGCAGACGCTCGTGCCCTCCAGTGACGCGAGGCCGCGCAGAAAGCGCAGGCTGGCCGCCTCGGGCGGGGCGTCCAGATCCCCGAGCAGCACCGTGTGCCGCGCCCCGCACCGTTCCCGCAGCTCTTCCGCGAGGCGGGCGGCGGCGACCGCCTGGAGTTCCCGTTCGCGTTCGAAGCCGTACGGCCAGCTCGGCTTGTGGTGCACCAGCACCACCGTCCCCAGCGGCTCGGGCAGCGGCAGCCCGGCGGCGACGACGCCGCACCAGGGCGTGCGCGAGGTCCGCTCCGTGACGGCGAGCCGGTCGCTCGCCCACGCCCCGAACGGGAGGCGTGCGGCCAGTACCGCGCCGACGCCGTCGGGGCCCCACGCCGGGTGCGGCACCAGGTGCCAGCCGTCGGCGGCGAGACCGTCGGCCTCCCGACGCGTCACCTCCTGTAGCGCGGGGACGTCCGGTGCCAGCCTGCGCACCTCCTCGTGCAGCACCGCGCGCCGCGCTTCACCGTCCGCGTAGCCGGGCGCCAGCACGTTCATCGTCATCACCCGCAGCACGCCGGGCCGTTGGAGCGCCCCGGCCTCCTTGGGCGCCGTTTCCGTCTTGGCTGTCTGCTTCCCGGCCGTCTCCGCCGTCTCCCTCATCTCCCGTACTCTCCCCGCTTCTTCGGCGGCTCTTCCTGCCTCGTCCTGCCTCGTCCTGCCTCTTCCTGCCTCTTCCTGCCTCGTCACGGCTCTTCATGCCGTTCCGGCATGGAACCGCGCATACCTGTATTGGACCGCATGGCCGGCAGCGGCGAAGGTGAGTACCGGCACCCGGGCCCGCCGACGGGACGGCGGGGTGCCGCTCCCGTCTTTCTGCGCTCCATCCCTTTCAGCCGCCCCGATCGCGGGGCGACCCGGAGGTTCGGAACATGCTGCACACACGTATTCGGCGTGCCACCCTCGGCGCCGTGGCCGCGCTGTCCCTCGTACCGGTGATGGCCTGCGGCCAGGAGAGCTCCGCTGACGCCGCCGAGCCCGCGGGCTCCGCGCCCTCCTCGTCCGCCGCGGCACACAAGCCCGGCGAGGTCGAGCCGTACGCCGCCGAACTCAAGGCGTTGGAGGACGAGTTCGACGTGCGGCTGGGCGTCTACGCCGTCGACACCGGCTCCGGCCGCGAGGTGGCCTACCGCGACGGGGAACGCTTCCCCTACAACTCCACCTTCAAGGCGCTGGAATGCGGCGCCGTGCTCGACAAGCACACGGACCGCGAGATGGACCGGGTGGTGAAGTACTCCGAGGACGACCTGGTCGACAACTCGCCCGTGACCGAGAAGCACGTCGAGGACGGGATGACGCTCACCGCGCTGTGCGACGCGGCCGTCCGCTACAGCGACAACACCGCCGCCAACCTGCTGTTCGAGACGGTCGGCGGGCCCAAGGGCCTCGACAAGACGCTCGAAGGGCTGGGCGACCATGTCACGCGGATGGAACGCGTCGAGCCGTTCCTCAGCCGCTGGGAGCCCGGCAGCAAGCGGGACACCTCGACGCCCCGCGCGTTCGCCAAGGACCTGCGGGCCTATGTCCTCGGTGACGTGCTGGCCGAGGGCGACCGGAAGCAGCTGACCACGTGGCTGCGCAACAACACCACGGGGGACGGGCTGATCCGGGCGGGCGTGCCCGAGGGCTGGGTCGTCGGCGACAAGACCGGCACGGGCAGCTACTACGGCGCGCGCAACGACATGGCCGTCGTCTGGCGGCCGGACGCCGCTCCGCTCGTCCTCAACGTCATGGTGCACGGCCACACGAAGGACGCCGAGCTGGACAGCGAGCTCATCGCCCGGGCCACGGAGGTCGTCGCCGACCGGCTCGGCTGATCCCCGCCCTCGACGGCTCGTCCGGTGGTCCGCCGGACGTGTCCGCGCCCCGCGCCGGGAGGCGAACTCCCGGCGCGGGGCGCGCGCCCGGCACCCGGCTCGGGTCGTTCGCCCGGCGCGGGCCGTTCGCCCGGCTCGGGTCGTTCGCCCGGCGCGCGTCGCCCGGCTCAGGCCGTGCCCTCGGCGCGGGCCGCGGCCACGGGCGCGGGAAGCTCGGTGCCGTACCAGTCCAGGCAGATGACGGTGGCGTCGTCGCGGAGGTCGCCGCCGGTGATCTCCCGCAGCTCCCGGGTGAGCGAGCGGACGGCCTCGCGCGGATGCAGCCCGGAGTCCCGCTCGATGAGGGCCGGCAGGTCCAGCTCGGAGGCGCTGCGCTCCAGCATGCCGTCGGTGAGGAGCACCAGCCGGTCCCCGGGCGCCAGATCGAGGTGCTGCACCCGGTAGGCGTCCTGGTGCGGGGCGCCGAACGGCAGATCGACGGCCGGGTGCACCTCGGCGACCCGGCCCTCGTGCCGGCGCAGCGGCCAGGGGTGTCCGGCGTTGACGAACAGACAGCGTCCGCTCGCCAGATCGACACGCATGATCTGCCCGGTGACCGTGCCGCCGTTGCCGTGCTCCAGCAGCGCGTGATGGGCGGCGAGCGCCTGTTCGGCCAGGGTGGCACGGGCGCGGCGGGTGTTGCGCAGGGCGCCGACGACGAGGGTGGCCAGCAGCGCGGCACCGGTGTCGTGCCCCATGGCGTCGGTGATGGACAGGTGCAGCGTGTCCCGGTCGAGGCTGTAGTCGAAGGTGTCGCCGGCGATGGTGAGGGCGGGCTCCAGCGCGGCGGCGACGGTCACGTTCCCCGCCTCGCAGCACAGCGTGTCCGGCAGCAGGTTCTGCTGGATCTCGGCGGCCAGCGTCGGTGAGGCGATCCTGCGGCCCCACTCGTACATGTCCGTGAAGCGGCGGCTCGTGGTGACGACGTACGCGAGGGCCAGCGCGGCCTGCGCCATGTGGCGCATCTGCCCGTCGCCGGGCTGCTCGGCCACGCACACCTCCAGCACGCCCATGACGTCGCCCCGGTTCGCCACCGGCGTGTACACCCGGACGCAGCCCTCCTCCGGGGAGTCGACGGTCTGCGGCCGCTGCGATCTGATCACCCGGTCGTAGACGGTGCCGGGCAGCTCGATACGGCCCTGCCTGCCGGCTTCCGGGGACAGGAACGTGGGCAGCCGCCAGATGGCGTCACCGCCGAAGTCCGCGAGCAGGAAGCCGACATCGCTCGCGCCGAGGTCCTCGCCCAGCACCCGGGCGATCACCGCGACCGACTCGACGGGCGGCCGCTCCTCGACCGCCGCGAGCAGCCGCCCCAGCGTGATGTCCTGCTCCGCCACGCGGACACCTCCCCGTCCTTCCTCTCGGCCGGCCCGGTCGCCCCGGCAGGTGGCGTGCCCGCTCACGGCCGCTCCCGCGCGGGGCCGGGCCGGCGGGCCCGGCCCGGGACGGCTGCGAGGCGGCACAGGATCAGGATGAGGGGCCCGCGCCGGGGCCGCACCCGGGAGGGGAGGCGGGGAGCAGGTGGCCCGGGTCCGGCGGAGGCGCGGGGCGCACCGGTGCGGGTGCGCCGGGGACGCGGGGGCGTGCCGGGTGCGGGGTGGTGCGCCGGTACGCGGGGGGGTGCGCCGGTACGCGGAAGGTGCGCGCCGAGTACGCGGAAGGTGCGCCGAGTGGGCAGAGGGTGCGCCGAGTACACGGAAGGTACGTACGCGGAAGGTACGCGGGAAAATTTTGGAATGCGCTGCAATTCCGCAGTAGGCTCCTGAGTCGACCGGTGTCCGGACCGTACGAGGAGAGACCGATGGCAGCACCGAGCCCGCACGAGGCCGCCGTAGCCCGGGCGAACGAGATCCTCGCCGGTTACGCGCTCTCCCCCGAGGGCTGGCGGCGCAGCCCCGGTCAGACGGTGCAGCGCGTGCTCTGCGATCTGCTGCACTGGAGCGCGGACACCCAGCGCGACTTCGCCGCCGCCCTGGACCGTGCCCGCGACGGCTACGCGAGGGAGAGCGAGGGGCCCGCGCCCGCCGACGGCTGACCGGCCGCCGCCGACGCACGGACCCGCCGCAAGCCGGCGGCCCCGAGGCACGCCCGCCCGCGGGCCGCCCGCACGAGGCTCGCACGCCGCCCCTCGGCCCGCGCCTCAGCCGGGCTGGACGGAGTCGATCAGCTCCCGGGCGCCCTGGCGCAGGAGTTCGGCGCACACCTCGGTGCCGAGCGCCGCCGGGTCCGCCTCCGGGCCACGGGACGCGGCGGCGCGCACGAACCGGCCACCGTCCGGGGAGAACACCAGCCCGCGCAGCGTGCGCCGGCCGTCCGGCTCCGTCGTGCAGTGCCCCGCGATCGGGGAGTTGCAGTGCCCCCGCAGCCCCCGCAGCAGGGCCCGTTCCGCGCTCGCCTCGGCGCGGGTGCGCGGATCGTCCAGCCGGGCCAGCAGCCGGGTGACCGGGACGTCGTCGGCCCGGCACTGGAGAGCGAGCACCCCGGCGCCGACGGCCGGAACGATCCCGTCCGCCCTTCCCTCCACGCCGAAGTGGTGGACGATCCGCCCGGTCAGACCGAGCCGTTCGAGCCCCGCCCGGGCCAGGACCAGGCCGTCCGCCCGGAGCCCGGCCCGCGCACCGTCCAGCTTCTCCAGCCGGCTGCCCACCGCGCCGCGCACCGGGACGATCTCCAGATCCGGCCGGGCGGCGAGCAGTTGGGCGCGGCGGCGCACCGACGACGTGGCGAGCGTGGCGCCGGCCGGCAGCTCCCCGGGCGAGGTCACGGCCGAGCCGGCCGGGACGACGAGCACGTCGCGCGCGTCGGCGCGGGGCAGCACGGCGGCCAGGGTGAGCCCCTCCGGCAGCGGCTGGTCGCCGGGGACGTCCTTGAGGCAGTGGACGGCCAGATCGACCTCGCCGCGCCGGAGTTGCTCGTCGATGGCCTTCACGAACAGGCCCTTGCCGCCGAGCCGGGACAGCTCTCCCGGCCATCTGTCGGCCTCCGTGCTGGTGGCGACCGTCTCGGTCCGCAGCCCGGGTTCGAGCCGTGCGAGCAGACGGGAGACGTGCTCGGTCTGCGCCAGCGCCATCGCACTGGCACGGCCACCGACCCGCAACGGCCGATCGGAGAACTCGCTCACGGGTGATGCGTCCTTTCCTGTGCGGCCGGCGCCCGAGCCTGATCGGGACGCCCGGACGGAACCACCATCCTGCGGGAGACGGCGGCCCGTTCCGGAACGGGAGCGCCGGGCGGCGCGGAGACGGAGGCGGCCACCCGGTACGCCGGAGTGTGCCGTGAAGGGATTCATCCCCGTCGGCGGGGCGGGCGGACGAGGTCGCAGCGGATGCGGGCGCGGAGCTCCGCGAAGGCGTCCTCCCAGCGGTCGCGGGAGGCGGCGTAGGCCGGGTCGGTACGCAGTGCCCCGGTGTGCAGCAGGTCGCGCATGTCTCGCAGCGCGCGGAACGCCTCGGTGGAGGCGGCCACGACGGACTCCGGGGCCGTGATGGCCACCTGGTAGCGCAGTTCGTAGGCCCCGCCGGTGTGGAAGGAGTCCAGGGCGCGCCGCGCCCGCTCCTCGGCGGAAGCGGCCGTGTCCCGGGCAGTGGCGCGCAGTTCGGACCTGGTGCGCGAGAGCGCGGCGAGGTACTCGCCGTACAGCCGGCGGCGGTCGGCGTGGTCGGCGCTCTCACGGTCACGCCGGGTCCGGAACCATTCGGCGCTCAGCGTGGAGACGACGCCGATCAGACCGCCGGTTGCCGTGCTCGCGAGCGTGCCCCAGTCCATTGCCGGAGCATAAGGAGCGGACGGCCGGGCGGTACACCCCGCGGCGCAGCGCGGTGACTACTCGGCCGGGGTCTGCCGGGGTGTGTCGTTCCTGGTGGAGACCTCGTCGGCGATGCGCTCGTGGTGGCGGATGACCTCCGCGATGATGAAGTTGAGCAGCTTCTCCGCGAAGGCGGGGTCCAGCTTGGCGTCCTGGGCGAGCTCGCGCAGCCTGGTGATCTGGCGGGCCTCGCGGGCCGGGTCGGCGGGGGGCAGATGGTGATCGGCCTTGAGGCGGCCGACGCGCTGGGTGCACTTGAAGCGCTCGGCCAGCATGTGGACCACGGCGGCGTCGATGTTGTCGATGCTGTCGCGCAGCCCGGCCAGCTCCTCGGTCACGGAGTCGTCCGGCTGGTCGGTCCGGTGCGTCCGGTCGGTCTCGCTGCTCGTCATCGCCCCGTCTGTCCGTTTCGTGGTCGGTCGGCCGTGGGCTGCGACCTTATCCGCCACCGGGCCCGCTCGTCTTCCCGGTCTCGCCTGGTGAGCACCGTGTCCACGGCTGGTCCAGGGCTGGTCCACGGCTGCCCGCGGCTGGCCGCCGCCGGGCGCTCAGGTCAGCATCGGCGGGTGGTCGGGGTCGGGGATGTGCGGGGTGAAGCCGCCGGGGACCGTGCGGGCCTGCTGGGCGCGGAAGTGGATGGGCGGGGTGCCGACGCGGCGGGTGAACAGGCGGGAGAAGTAGGCGGGATCGTCGTAGCCGACGCGGCGGGCGACGGTGGAGACGGGCAGGTCCGTGCCGGCGAGGAGTTCCTTGGCGCGGCCGAGGCGTATGCCGAGGAGGTAGTCCTTGGGGCTGCATCCGGCGCTGCGGCGTACGGCGGTGCGCAGTTCGGCGGCGGTCATGCCGTGCCGCGCGGCGTGCTCGGCGACGGACAGCGGCAGGAAGGCGTCGCGGGCGAGGGCTTCGAGGACGGGTGCGCCGTCGGCGGTGGTGTCGGCGCGGGCGCGGCGCAGGGCGACGAGGAGTTCATGGACGGCGGCGGCCGCCTCGATCTCCAGCAGGGGGTTTCCGGGCCGGGCGGCGCGGGTGATGCGGGCGATGGCGGAGCGGGCGGGGCCGGCGTCGGTGAGGGGGACGAGGGGGCGGTCGGGTTCGATGCAGCCGAGTTCGGTGTAGGCGGTGACGGCGGAGCCGGTGAAGTCGACGAACGCCTCGTCCCAGCCCTCGTCGGGGTCGGCGCCGAAGTGGTGCGGCACTCCGGGGGTGATCCACAGCAGGGCCGGGGCGACGACCTCGTGCCGCCGCGTGGCGAAGTCGCCCGTCGCGTCGGGCAGTTCGCACCATCCGCGGCCCGCGCTGATCACGATCGCCACATAGTGGTCGAGCGTGCGCGGGCCGACGGGCGGCAGGGCGCCGTGCTGCATGCCGACGCCGAGGCAGACGAGGCCCAGCCGGTGGTGGACGGGGCCCGGGGTGAAAAAGCGCATCCAGGACTGAAACCTCGCTTCGCCCACCGTTCGTGCTCCCCTCACCCGCCGTCTTCGGTGGGGAGCAGCGTACGGTCACTGATCCAGTTCGGTCACCGTGAAGGTGTCGAGAACGCATTCGGCCTTGGCGTCGTCGCCGGTCTTGCGCAGACCGACCCAGGCTTCGCCGTCGTCGGGTGCGGTGAAGGTGTAGGTGTGGCGGCTCGGTGCGGTGGCGACGGGCAGCGGGGTGCGGTCCAGTTCCTTCGCCCCGGGGGTGTCGACGCCGGTGACCCAGGCGTACTGGCCGGCCTTCTCGTTCTCGTAGCGGAAGGAGACCCGGTACTTCTTTCCGGGCGCGAAGCGGACGGTGTGCGGGACGGTGCGGTAGACGAGACCGGTGTTCTCGCCACGGGACTTGAGGCTCTGCGTGCCGTCGACGACGTCGGCGACCGCCTTGCCGTTCCAGCCGCGCTGGGTGTAGGGGGCGTGCCGCTGGGCGATATGGGTGCGCGGGTCGTTGGCGCCGCCGGCGTCGCCCTTGACGAACGGGCCCCAGCCCTGCGGCACATGCTCGAAGTCCTCGTGGCAGAGGGTCTTCTCGTCCCGCGCGGCGGGCTTGGGGGCTGCGACGACGCGGACGTGGTCGAAGCGGACGGTGGCGGCGCCGGCCTCGGCGGCGAGGGTGAGCGTGCTGGGGCCGCCGCCCGGCGGGACGGTGAACCAGCAGGTCATGCGCTGGAACCGGGTGCCGTGCTTGAGGTCGGAGCCGGCCTGGTTGACGGCGGTCGAGGTGTGCGTGAAGTTCTCGGCGGTGACGCCGTCCGGGGTGCGCACGGTGAGGGAGGCGCGCCGCCGCTCGCCGGCCTTGTCGCCGACCTCGACCTGCACGGACGCCGCGTAGTCGCCGGGGGCGAGCCGGGCGAGGCGCTGACCGACGGAGGCGGCGCCGCCGCCGGGCAGCACCAGTTCGGGGTCGCCGAGCTCGTTGCGTTCGACGCGGGCGCTGCCCGTCACCTGCCAGGCGTCGAGCGAGCCGGAGTGGAAGCCCGGATCGGTCAGCGGAGTGCCCTCGCCCCAGTGCGGGTCGGGCGCGGCGGGCGCGGGGCGCCGGTGGACGACGTAGGGCCGCCCGGCCTCGGCGTCGAGGGTGACCTTCCCGCCGGAGACCCGCACGGCGACGGGCTCGCCGCGGCCCGCGTCGGTGAGCGGGTACAGCCGCACGGTGCGGGCGCCGGACCAGCCGGCGGGCAGCCGCCATGTGGTGCGTCCGCCGCAGGGGTTGTAGTGGTAGAGCCGGTCGGGGTCGGTGGCGCGGCGCGGCTCCCAGGGCAGCAGGTAGGCGCCGTCGTCGTAGACGAGGCGTCCGTCGGTGGTGATGCGCCGCTTGCCGTCCTCGTCGGTGACGGAGGTGGCGCCCTTGCCGCCGGCCGCGGGCTCGAAGGTGATCTCGTGCTCGCGCCAGGTGCGGATCGGCCGGGCCTGGAGGTACTTGGCGGGCAGGCTGTGCGTCCAGATCAGCTCGTAGAAGGCGTGCCAGTCGGTCTTGCCCGTCCAGCCCTCGTAGTTGCCCATGCGGGGGACGCCGAGGAGGGTGGGCCACTTGTCGGCGAAGACGTCCTTCTGGTGGTTGCGGATGAAGCGGATCAGCCGCGAGTTGATGCCGCGTGAGGTGTCGCCGCCGTAGTCGGTCTCGGTGGCCCAGTGCGACCACAGCGCGGAGCGTTCGAAGCCGTGGCCCCACTCGGTGGCGATGTGCCAGCCCTGGTCGCGGAAGATGCGCTGGAGTGCGTCGGAGGTCCAGCCGGACTCGCGGAAGACGTCGATGTAGAGGGAGTTGAGGCCGTCGTCGGTGTGGGCGCGCAGATCGGCGAGGCGCTTTTCGATGCCGCCGGTGACCAGGTCGCGGCGCTGGTCGATGCGGTAGGACTGGTCGAGCCAGTCCCACTGCTCGTTCTCCTTGTCGACGAGCTTGTCGGAGAAGGCGTCGGCCACCGGGTAGGACTCGGTGGCGTTGATGTGCACCGCGAAGTCCGCGTTCCACTTCTTGCCGCGGGCGAGCAGCGTGTTGAGGTCGTCGAGGCCGCCCGCACGCTCGTTCCAGTTGCCCGCGTAGTCCGGGTGCGCGGAGTCGTGGCCCTCGGACTGGTAGCCCTTGAGCAGGGTGAACTGGCGCAGCCCGTCGGTGGCCCGGTGGATCCGCTTGACGTGGTCGAGCGTGGTCAGGAACGGATTGGTGGCCAGGCTCGCGAAGTTGAACGGGATGTGCGGGACGACGCGCAGATGCTGCTCGTCGGCGCCGGGCGGGTCGACCATGATGTCGCGCATCGCGATGGCCGCGTCCTGCCAGTCGACGACGCCGTCCCCGTTGCGGTCACCGGTGAGGATCACCGTCACGTACGGCAGCGGCTCCGTGCGGTCCTTCGGCGCCGTGGCGGCACGGTACGTCCACTGGCCGCAGGTGAGCCGGGCGACGGTACGCCCCTCCTCCTGGGTGGTCTGCCGCCACAGCCGCCCGTTGTCCCAGTCGGCGCCCGGGGTGTCGCCGGGCTTGTCGTAGACGGTGTTCGTCTCGATGGCGGCGGCGAGTTCGCGGGTGGAGACGACGGCGTAGGCGCAGCCGGCCGGCTTGTCGTCCTTCTTGGCCGCTTCGGTGACCTCGACGAGGGTGTCGCCGCTCTTGTCCTTGTCCAGCTCGACGCGGGCCGCGTACAGCACGGCGTCCGGCTGGTCGGAGCGGACGGTGAGGAAGGCGAGCCCCGGCACCTGGAGCGTGCCCACCTCGCCGCCGGGCCGCTCCTCGATGCGGGTGACCCGCCAGTGGACCTGCCGGCCCTCCGCGACGATCTCGACACCGACCTCGGTACCGCGCTTCAGGGTGAGGGTGTAGGCGATCCGCTTCCCGGTGGCGGCCTCCGCGGTGACCTTCGGGGTCTGTTCCTCGCCGTCGACGAGCAGGGTGCGCACCGCGGTGGACTGCGCGTGGAGGCGTGCGCCGGTCTCCCGGTCGGTGTAGTGCACGATGCGGGGAAAGGCCGCGTCGACGGTGACCTCCAGCGCCTCGGTCCGCAGCGTCGCCGTCCCCTCACCGGCCGCACCCGGCGCGGCGGCCCGCGCCGTGCCCGCCGGGACGCCGACACCCAGCGCCGCACCGACCGAGGCGAGCGCGCCGCCCGCCACCACGCTTCTGCGCCCCACGCCGGTCACTTCACCCATCGTCCGTCCCTCCTGGTGCACCTCGCGCCGTGGCGGACCAGCCTGGCCGGTGACGGTGTCCGGTGCCCATGGACAAAAACGGGGGGGATGTTGGACTTCCGGTGCGCCCATCGGACGGGCACCGCCACGGGGCCGCCGGGGTCGACGCGCCCGTACGGGCCGACGGGACTACACGGTGTGCAGGTGCTCCAGCCTCCGTTGCAGCGCCGCCAGCGCGCCCCGCTGACGGCCGGGCACCCGGCGGCGCAGCGCGATCAGCGCGGGCGCGAGGGCGCGTGCCCGCTCCGGATCGCTCAGGTGCTCCCACTGGTGGTGCGCCCGGTCGACGGCGCCCTCCACCTCCGGATCGTCCGGCGCCTGCTGCCGGCGCAGCCGGGTCTCCGCCACCGTCATCCACAGCTCGCAACTGCGGTCGCTGGCCCCGGCGAGCCGCGCGAGATCCGCCCGCACCTCCAGCCAGCGCAGCGCGGACGCCGAGGTCGGGCCGTGGTGCCGCAGCGCCTCGGCCTCCCACACCGCGGCCATGGCGGCGGCCTCCGCGTGCCGTCCCGCCCGCGCCGCCTCCAGCACGGCGGGCAGCGGATCCTCCACCGCACCGCTCCGCGGTCCTCCGCCCGCGGCCGTGTCCGTGCCCGAGCCCGTGCTCATGCCTGTGCCCGTGCCGGCGGACGTCTGCTCGACGGGGGCCGGCGGCGCGGCCGGGGGCGGGGGCACGGACGGCACGGGAGGCAGGGGCGGCAGGGGCGGCTGCGCCGGTCCGGGTTCGAGCCGGTCGGCGGGCGAGGGGGCGGGCTCCTGCTCCACGGGGTCGGGAGCGGGGGGCGCGGGTGCGGAGCCCGGTTCGGCGGGTGCCGGGGGCGCGGCCCCCACCGGCTCGTCCGACGCGGGGCCCGGCGCCGACTCCCCGTGCGTGGAGCCCGGTTCGGCGGGCTCGGGGCGAGCTTCCGCGGGTCCTGGGGACTGGGAGCTGGGTTCCGCGGGCCCTGGGGACTCGGAGCCGGGTTCCGCGTACCTCGAACCGGCTTCGGGCCCGGGGGGCTCGGCGCCGGGCCCGGCGGGCTCCATGGGCTCCGCGGGTGCGGGCCCCGGCGCTTCCGGCGGACCCCACTCCCCCGGCGGTTCGTCCACCGACGCCTCGTCCGGCGGCACGGCGCCGTGCGGCAAGGCGTCCGGCGCCGGAGGGGCCGACGGTTCCGGTGCTTCGGCCTCGCCCACTCCGGCGTCCGACGGCGACGGCTCCGGCACGGCGGACCCGGGCGCGGGCGGGACGCCGGACCTGGGCGGCACCGCGTCCGGCGGCACGGCCCCCGGCGCCCCGGGCTCGGGCGGGGCGGTCCCGCCCGGCGGCGCCGTCGCGGGCCGTGCGGGGTCCGAGAGGACGAAGCCGGGCGGCATGGATTCCAGGGGTACGGCGCCCGGAGCCGACGAGGTCGCGGGCGCAGGCGGCGCGACCCCCGGGTCCGCGGGCGGAGGCGACATGGGCGACGGCCCCGCGGGCGCAGAAGACGCAGAAGACGCGGAGAACTCAGAGGTCGCAGAGGGCTCAGCGGGCGTGGCCGTCGGGTCCGTGGGGTCCGGGTACAGAGGCCCCGGCCCCGCGGGCGCAGAGGACGCCGGGGAGGCAAAGGGCACAGAGGACTCAGGAGGCGCAGACGCAGAGGAGGGCGCGGGAGACGCGGGGAACGCGGAGGATTCACCGGGCGCAGTCGTCGGGTCCGTAGGGAGCAGGAGTGCTCCGTCCCCGGCGAAGGCGGCGGCGTGTGCGTGCAGTTCGGCCGGGCCGGGGTGGGCGCCGGTGCGCCACACCTCCGTCCAGGCGTGCAGATAGCAGGGGTCGACGACGGTACGGCGCGGGGGCGGCGGTGCGACGCGGCCGTACAGCCGGACGCCGGGGCCGAGGCCGAGCGCGTCGCCGGTGGCGCTCTTCCAGGAGCCTTCGTCAGCGGCGACGAGGTCCGCGACGACGGTCGTCGTTCCGGCGGGCCTGCCGGCGAGTTCGGCGGCCAGCCAGTGCCAGGGCAGGCCGGTGTACCGGACGGTCGACGGTGTGGTGTGTGCGAGCGCGAGGTGCAACAGGCCCTGTTTGCGGTCGCGTTCGAGCTGGCCGGCGAGGTAGAGCGTCAGCGGGCCCGGGGCGGCGGCCGCCGACCGGACGCGGGTCAGCACCGTCTGCTGGTCCACCGGGTCGGCCACCTCCACGACCGTGGCGGTGGGCGCTCCGGCCAGTATGTGCGGCGGGACGGCCGCCAGTCCCGGGAGGACGGCGGCGGCGTTCACGCAGCGGCGTTTGCTGGCCGGGGCTGCCGCCAGCAGCAGCACCATCCCCGACGTCGTCTCCTGCACCGGTGTCACCACAGCAGCACGGTAATCGAACGACGGGGCCCGGGTTTGCCGCGGGCGCCGGACGGTGCGCACGAACCGGCCCCGCACGGCCCGCGGCGGGCGGCGGGGAACGCCCGCAGCGGCCCTGCCACGGTCCGGAAAGAGGCACGTCACAGCGGTGTCCGGGTCCCCGGTCCGGTGGGCGGCGACGGCCGGGGGCGCCGGGCGCGGTGCGGAGTTATCGTGACGGCAGGCGAGCGCGAGGGGCGGCGATGAGTGAGGCCACGGCGGACCCGGTCGAGCGGGGCTTCCCCCATCTGGACACGGTGCGGGACGCCATCACGGCCCTGTACCGCCGGCTCTCGCCCGACACCGTCCACACCTTCGCCGCCAGCGTCTCCCCCGGCGATGTGGCCTTCGCGGACGCCGACGACCTCCATCTGGGCACCCAGCGGGTCGCCGGTGTCATGGTGCGCCATCTGCGGCTGCCGGAGGCCCGGGTGATCGTGAACTTCCGGGAGATGACGCACGCCGCCAACGTCGAACTGGCCGCGGGGCCCGAGTACTTCGTCGAGCTGAACTCGCGCTTCAAGACACACCGCAGGGACATCGGCGCGGCTCTCGCGCACGAGGTGATGCACGTCTATCTGCACCGGCTGGGCCTGGCCTTCTCCGGCACGCGCGACAACGAGATCCTCACCGACACGGCCACCGCCTATCTCGGCGCGGGCTGGCTGCTGCTGGACGCCTTCCGGCAGGACGCGCTGACCTCGCAGAAGCTCGGCTACCTCACGCCGGAGGAGTTCGGCTACGTACTGGCCAAGCGGGCGCGGCTGTTCGGCGAGGATCCGGCGATCTGGTTCACCAGTCCGCAGGCGTACGAGGCGTATGTGCGCGGCAGCCGGCTGGCCGACGTGGACGAGGAGCAGCCGCCGCTGGCCGCCGCGCACCGCGGCGGACGGCGCCGCTACGCCCGGGACCGCCGCCGTGCGCGCACGCATCTGACGCCGGGGTCCCCGCCGCTGCGGGGCGGCGGCTACGCCTTCGAGCACCACTCGCCGCTGCGGGTCTCGTTCCCCTGCCCCACGTGTCTCCAGCGCATCAGGGTGCCGGTGCGGGGCCGGGTGCGGGCGCGCTGCGGGCTGTGCGGAAGCGTGCTGGAGTGCGACACCTGACGGCGGCCGGGCGGGCGGCCCGCCGTCGGTGCGCTGGTCCGCAGGGCGGTGAGCCGGGCCGGGTGCCCGCCCGCGGTGCGCCGGGGGCGGGGTCGCGGGGCCGTGCGCGCTGCGCCTTTCGTCGATCCCGCCGTCCACCCGTTGGCCCGCGTGCAGGTGCCCTTTCGTGACATCGCTCCCGTACACGTCGCGCGATGACGTACGTTCGCGGCATGAGTCCTTCCATCGCCTCCACGACCCGGGTGGACCTGGCCGGTCTGCTGGATTTCGTCCGTCCTCGGCACCGTGCCGTGCTCATGACCCGCCGCGCCGACGGTGCTCCGCAGGCGTCCCCGCTCACCTGCGGTCTGGACTCCGCCGGCCGGCTCGTGATGTCCACGTATCCGGAGCGCGCCAAGACGCACAACGCGCGGCGCGACCCGGAGGTGAGCGTGCTGGTGCTGTCGGACGAGTGGAACGGCCCGTGGGTGCAGATCGACGGCGCGGCGGAGGTCGTCGACGCCCCGGAGTCGGTCGAGCCGCTCGTCGAGTACTACCGGGCGGTCGCGGGCGAGCATCCGGACTGGGACGAGTACCGGACGGCGATGCTCAAGCAGGGCAAGTCGCTGATCCGGGTGAGCCCGCACCGCTGGGGCCCTCTCGCGACCGGCGGTTTCCCGGCCCGGCTCGTCCCGTGAACGCCCCGCCCGCCTGCTGAACGGCCGGATCGTTCCGTGAACACCCGGCCCGTCCGCTGCACACCCGGATCGTCCGCTGCACGCCCGGCCCGCCGCGGGAGCGGGCGCGGCGGCGGCACCGCCGTCGGATTCCGCGCAACTCCCCGGTTCCGTCCCGCCGTCAGGTTCTGCGCAGCCGGGGGAAGGCCGGGACGGCGGCCAGGAAGAAGAGTGTGGTGAGGATGTAGGGCCAGGTGAGGGTGTGGCCGCCGAAGGGGGCGAAGAACGAGGTGACGGCGACGGTCAGCACCGTGGCGGCGGCGGCCCCGACGGCGGCGTAGCCGAGGCTCCACACCCCCCGCTCCAGGAAGACCGCGCCGAGCGCCATGGCGACGAGGACGGCGTTGTAGCCGAGCAGGCCCTGGGTGACGCCGGACGCGGGCGCGCCGAGCGCCCAGGCGGTGACGATGCCGATGACGCTGCCGAGGCAGGCGGTGAGCCCGGCGACGAGATCGGCGACGAAGATCCCGGCGAGGAAGAGCAGGCCCACGTACCACTGCGGCATCAGGAAGATCTGGCCGATGTTGGCGCAGAAGGCGTGTGCCAGCCCGGACCAGTCCAGCGCGGAGGTGCCGGAGGCGGTGCGCGGCAGCGCGGCGAGCGCCGAACCGCCGTGCCATATCCGCTGGAAGCCGGGCGCGGCGATGGTCACGACGCTCGCGACGAGGCAGAACGGCAGCGTGAACGTGGGCATGGCCCAGGGCCGCAGCAGATGCACCAGGGCGCCGGTGATGACGGAGGCGACGACGGCGCCGCCGACGGCCATCACCCAGGTCGAGGCGTGGTCCGGGCCGAGGAAGACGGCGGAGGCCACCGCGACCAGGCATCCGTTGAACCCTTCGAGTCCGGCGCCGATCCGTTCCCGGTCGACGCCGAGCACATAGGCGGCGCCGGTGCCGACGGCGGTGCCGAGCAGCCCGTAGAGCCCGAACTGCCACCCGGCGGCGAACAGCGCGGCGACGAAGAAGAGGCCGCAGGCCGCGTTCGGCATGAAGTCCACCTGGGCGATGCCGCGCAGGAGTTCGTAGCCGAAGCGGATCGGTTGCCGCCGCGTCACGGCGGGTCGGGGCAGGTCCCACGAGATGACACGACTCATGGGTGTAACGTACATGTTTCCCTGTCGCGGGCCCGGCCCGGGTGGCCGCGGGCGCACGAGGATCCGGCCCGTGCGGGCGGCCGACAACCGGGGCGGAGGGCCCGGATCGGAGGGTTCGCAACGACCGCGCTCGTCCGGCGCGCGTGCGGGGCGGCTCTCAGCGCAGGCCGAGGCAGGACAGCCAGCCGCGGTCGCCGCCGGTGGCGGTCAGCACGGCGGCGAGCACCCCGGCGGCCCCGGTCAGCACCCCCGTGCGCTCCCCGGCCAGCGAGCGGATCGCGTCCTCGTGCACGGCCAGATGGCTCAGCATGCGCAGCCGGAGCCGCCCGGCGGCCGGTACCCCGGCGTGCCGGTGGAAGGCGTCGGCGACCAGCAGCACCCCCGCGGCGCCGTGGCACACCCCGAGCCGGTCGCCCGGGTGGTCGCCCGGCAGATGGAAGTCCGGGTCGAAGGCGGCGGCGAGCGTGCTGAACGCCTCGCACGCCCAGCCCGCCAGCTCCGCGTCGCCGAGCACATCGGCCGTCTCCCACAGCGCCCAGGCGACGCCGGGCGTGCCGTAGCACCAGCCCTGCCGGGCCCGTGCGCCCGGTGCCGGTGCGCCCTCGCGCGGGCCCGCGCCGTCCCAGGTGCGCACGGAGCGGGCGTCCTCGTACGCCTCGGCCCGCAGCCAGCCCGCCAGATGCGCCAGCGCGACCAGGGCCTGCGGGGGCACGGCTCCCTCTCCCGCGGCCCGCAGCCGGCGCACCCCGGCGGCGAGGGCGACGGCCACCCCGGCGGCGCCGTGCCCCATCCCGGTGTCGACACGTCCGTCGAGCCAGCCGAGCAGCGCGCTGCCCGGGTGGTGCGCCCGCAGGCCGGGCAGCGCCGGATCGTCGCACAGCGCGCTCAACGCCCGTACCAGCGGCTCCGGTTCACGGGGAGCGCACGCCTCGTCGGCCGCCAGTGTGAGCAGCAGTCCGGCCGGGCCGAGGATGAGGTCGTAGTCGGGAAAGGTGACGGCGCCGTAGCGTTCCGCGGCCGGCGCCCTGTCCACCGGCAGCCGGCCGCGCAGCCGTTCGACGACCGGCCCCAGCTCCGGATGGAGGGACGCGGCCTGCCGCAGCCCGAACCAGGTCCCGGTGAACCCGCCGTCGTACAGCCCCGGATGACGCCGCCCGCGGCCGGCGGTTCTGGCCCAGAGCCCGGCGGCCCGGGCGGCGGTGCCGTGCGCGGCGGGCGGCCCGCCGGCGGCGAGCAGGCCGGCGAGGACCGGTACGGCCGGGTCGTTCACCGGCTCGTCGCCCGGCTCGGCCGGGCGGGCGGGTTCCCGCCGGGCGAGGAGCGCTGCGTGCCGTGCCGACCAGGCGTCCAGCAGCTCGGCGGCCAGCCCGGCCGCCCGTGTGTACGCTCCCTGACCGGTCACGCTGTCGTGGGCCGTCAACGCGCCCCCTTCGGTGGACGGTCGGTCACCGGCGCGGCGCCGTGCACGGCCGGGACCGCGGGGCCCCGGGCCACGGGCCACGGGGAGCCGCCCGGCACGGGGCCGGACGGCTCGGTCACGGGATCAGGAACAGATGACGGTGTTGCAGGCGAGGGTCGTGCACAGCGCGCTGAACGCGGCTTCCGCCTCCACGCCTGCCTCGGTCATCTGCATGTCGAGGTCCTCGATGAGCTCATCCAGCTCGGTCGCTTCGAAGTGGGCCATGATGTGCCTTCCTCTCCTTCACTGTGTGGGTGATGTCCACCCCGGGACGCCGGGCGCCCCGGGGAGATCGGCGGTGCCGCGCAGGGCGGCGTGCGCGCGGGCGGCCAGTTCGGCGGCCGGCACGTCGCAGGGCATGCGCAGCATCAACTGGGCGGCCACGGCGTCGGGTCGGTCCGCCGCCCCGGCCGCTTCCCGGTCGCCGTCGCCCGGCGGGCCGGTGTACCGGGCGTCGCGCAGCATGAGTTGGCCGGGCGCGGGCAGCGCCTCCTCGGCGATCAGCTCGGCGCCGTCGGACGTCTGGCACAGCCGCTCGATCGCCTGGAGCGCGGGCAGCGCCGCCAGATCGACGGGCACCGGCTTCCCGCCGGGTGTCGCCCGCAGATGGACGAAGCGGGGCAGGCCGAGGGAGCGGCGCAGCGCGGCCAGCGCGGTGGCCTTGGCCGGCTCGGTGTCGGTCGCGCGCCAGAGCGCGGAGCGCGGTACGCGCCACTGGGCCGGGCTGACGACGAGATGCCCGCCGACGGTCAGCCGTGGCACCCGCTGGGCCCGGGGGAACGCACCGGCCTGGCCGCAGAGTTGGACCACGTGGCCGGTGGCCGGGTGCCCGGCGCCGAGCAGCAGCGGCAGCAGCCGGTCGTAGGGCGGCGCCGCGGTGCGCGTCGCGTGGTGCACCGGGTGGACGCGGACGCCGTCCACCTCGGCGACGAGCCGGTCCCCGAGCCGGCGCAGGGTGATCCGCTCCAGCGGGATGTGCCGGACCGGGCGGGGAGCGCCGGGCCCGGAGGGCACCCGGTCGTGGTAGAGGGCGGTGTCCGGGTCGCCGGTGCACCAGCCGGTCAGCACCGGGCGCCGGACCGCGTTGGCCGCCGACTCCCCCAGCGGGGGCAGCAGCAGTTCGAGGAAGCGCACCCCCGACGCCTGCTCCAGCGCGGCGAGGAACGCCCGGTAGGCGCGGACGTTGGGGTAGTCGCCGTGCAGTTCGTCCAGCGCGTCGGCGAACCGGGCGTCCACGACGCCGGCCGGTGAGGACGACTCCAGGACGGCCAGCGGCCCCGGGCCGGGCAGCGGCCGCAGCAGGCAGTCCGCGGGCCAGCTCTCCAGCACGGCCGGGACCTCGGGCGCACCGACCGCGTCCAGCAGCGCCTCGTCCACGTCGACGCGCTCCTCGCCGAGCCGGGCCGCCAGGTGTGCGAGCAGCCGGGCGTAGCCGGAGCCGGGGGTGCGTGCCGGGTGCCAGCCGGTGTAGCGGGGCGGGGTGCGCGGCGGGGCGGCGGCGGTGCCGACGGGGTGGTGGGCGTCGAGGATCGCGGCGACGGAGCGGGGCGCCGGGCCGATCGAGGCGGCCTCGTCGAGCTGTTGCCAGCGGGGCCGCTGCGGCCCCCGGTCGGCGGCGCGCAGCGCGGCGAGCCGCCGGGCGAGCCGCAGGCCCTCCGCGACGCGCGGGACGGCGGCGCCCGGCACGGCGGTGTGCAGCGCCCGGTAGGAGTCGAGGAACCAGCCGTCGGTCCGGAACCGGCCGCCGGCCGCGAAGCCGCCCGGTGCGACGGCCGTGCGCGGCGCGGCCCGGACGCCCGTGGCGCGGGGCCGCGGGACGGCGGAGGGTTCCCGGGCGCCCCGGCCCGTGGGGGGTGGCACGGGCCGGGGCGCGGTCCACTCCGGGCGGGTGGCCTGCGGGGCCGCGCACACCTGGAGCACACCGAGGCGCAGCAGGTGCGCCAGGAAGCCGCGCAGCGCGGCGGGGCTCGGGGCCTGCACCGAGCGGGCCGCGACGGCCGCCTCGATCCGGTCGGCGCCCAGCGGCCCGTCGGCGAGCACGGCCACGATCGTGTCCAGGACCGCCGTCCTGCGCAGCGTCAGACGGCGCAGCCGTGAGCCCTCGGGACCGGGGTCGACGACACAGCAGCGCAGGGTGCCGGAGCCGGGTACGCCGGTGAGGTGGTGCAGCGGGGTGAGCGAGAGCGGCAGCCTGCTGCCCTCCCCCGGCGGGTCGAGGGCGCGCAGCGCGGACCAGAGCGCGTGCACGTTCTCGGTGCGCAGCGTGGCCGTGTCCGTCAGCCGCGGCGCCGGGCAGGGCAACAGCCGCTGCACACAGGGGTGCTGCCGGCCGTCCGCCGTCGGCTGCGCGGGCACGGCGCCCGGCGGTGCGGGGACGGCGGCCGGATTGAGGTCGACGGGGACGGCGGCGAGTTGGCCGACCCAGCCGCGCGGGGTGGTCTTGGCCGCCGCTCGGGCCAGCGCCCGCCACAGATACCCGGTGGACTTGCGCATCCGCTTGCCGCCCCACGGCTCACCGGCCGCCGCCCGGCGCGCCATGTCCTCCAGGAGGTGCGGCGAGGTCTGGTCGACGAAGCCGCCCGGCACCGGGTCGGCCGTGCAGGCGTGCAGCAGGAATCGTCCGGCGCGTTCCCGCTCGGCCGCGACCTCGCGCGCGAACTCCTCGCGCCCCGCGCCCAACCGGGCTGCTGCCTCGGCGAGTTCGCCCAGCTCCCGGGCCAGCGCCGGGGCGAGCCGGGCGACGGCCCCGGTCACCGTGCGCTCGCCCCGCGCGGGCGCGCCCGCCGCGTGCAGTCTGCGCCGCAGCGCCAGCACGGACCCGCGGTCGGCTCGCGGGAGCCGGTCGTCCGGGACGACGTCGCAGCCGAGCCGTTCGGCCAGCTCCCGTGCCCAGCCCGCCTGCCGGGCCGCCTCGGCGTCGAGCGCCGCCGCCCGGTCGAACAGCTGGGGGCTGCCCGCCGCCGCCCACACCGCGGCGGGCACCCCGGCGGTGCGCACCAGGGCGACGGAGCCCAGCGGGAGCTTCTCGTCCGCCACGGCCACGGAGTCAGGCACGCGCCGCATGCCTGCTCCCCTCGCCGGCCAGCGCCTCGGTGATCAGGTTCTGCCGGGCGAGGGAGACGAGCCCGCGGTTCCAGTGGAAGACGGTGAAGTACGCGGCGGCCCGCCGGGGCCCGACCTCCACGGGCTGCCCGGCCGCCGACGGCACACCGCGCACGGGCTCGAACCAGCCGGTGCGCCAGCGCTCCGCCGCCGCCCGCACCGCCTCGGCGTGCCGCAGGTAGCAGGGCGCGCGGTCCCCGGCGAAGGTGTCGAGCGCCGCGCCGCGCGGCAGCCGCCACTGGGCGAGGATGCCGTCCGCTGCGCGCCGCATCCGCGGATCGTCACGGTCGACGGCCCGCAGCCGCCGGCCGGCGGCCGAGCGCACCTCCTGCCACATGCCGCGCTGTTCCCAGCCGACGATGCCGAGCCCGGCGCACACCTCGCCCAGCAGCACCAGCGACAGCCGCCACGCCGTGGCACCGCCGTCCCCGCGCGGCGGCCCGGCGTGGTGGTCGAGCCAGGCCAGCGCGTCGAGGGTGAACAGCGCGTGGACGTACCGCATGGATCCCGGCCCGCCGAAGAGATAGTGCTCGGGCTCGTAGACGGCGCGGACGGGTTCGCCCCGCAGGCCCGGCGTCCCCCGGAAGCGGCGCAGCAGCGCACGGTGCAGCGCCTGCGGGCAGGGCCCCGGCGCCTGGAACCGGACGCGCAGCCCGGGCGCCTTGTGCATGAAGAAGAAGTTGCGGGCCGTACCGTGGTCGAGCATCTCCCGTGCGATCCGGGCGAGTTGGGCGTACAGCTCGCCGCGGGGCCCCTCGGCCGGGGTGAGGTTGAGCTGCACCCAGGGCTCGTCCGCCGCGTGGGCGCGCACCGCCGCCCGCCCCGCCGCGACGAACACCCGGGCCCGCGCCCGGCCCCCGCCCCGCCGTCCGTCCCGGTGTCCGCCCCACCGTCCGCCCGCCGCTCCCGGCACCGCCGCCCCCTCCCACGGACCCGCACCCACGTCCCCCGCGTGCCCCGCGTCCCGGGAGCCCTCCCGGACCACGACGGCCGCGCTGCTGTGAGGACTTCCCGGCTTGTCCGCGAATCAAGAAACATGACCGATTCTTCATATGATGAACAGAGGTGCGCCGGTGTGCGGCAGGTGTCCCGCCGGGCGACGGCGGCCCCCTGCCATCGACCGCGCGCCCGCACGCCGGTACCGGGCCCGACGCGCGGGGCGGACGCGACCACCCCGCGCGCCACCACGAACCACCGGCACGCACCCGGACTCCCGGGCAACATCCGTCCTGCACCCGCCCGTTGGACGGGGTCACCCGACGACCGGCGCGGGCGCACACCCGCGGGCCGGGACCGGCGGACATCGGACGCCAGCGGGCCCGGCGGCTGCGGTCACCGCAGCCGAAGGGCACCGGACGTCCGGCGTCCGGCACCCGGGCAGCGGCTGCCGCACGGTACGGGCGGGGAGGGGGCGGGTCCGCCCCGGGTCAACGCGGCGTGGGCGGTGCCGCGTCGGCGAGGGCGGTACGGCCCGGCGCCGCGAGGGCCTCGGCCCTGGCGCGGTACGCGGCGGCCGTCGCGGCCTCACCGAGCTGTTCGGCGAGCCGGGCCCGGCCGAGCCAGTTGTAGGGGCTGCTCGGCCGCAGTGCGAGCCGTTCGCTCAGCAGGGTGCGGGCCGTCTCCGTGCGTCCCGCGCGCACGGCCGCCTCGACGAGCGTGCGCTGCACCGCGTCGCGCTGCGCGTGGCTGCCGCCGTAGCCGCGCAGCGCGTTCCGCACCGGCATCAGCAGATCCACGGTGCGCCCGTACCGCTCCTGCGCGAACGCGAGCAGCGCCCGGCACACCGGGATGCCGACCCGTACGGTCATGGCGTGGTTGGTGACGCCGGGGTGCGGGCGCCCGGCCCAGGCCGTCCGGTCGGCGATCAGCGCCTCGGCCTCGGACAGGCGTCCGGCGCCGAGGTACGCCATGACGGCGTGCGTGTCGTTGAACGCGTAGTGCGGGCCGTCCGCGCGGGCCGCCCAGGCGTCGGCCAGCGGGCCCCAGCGCGGGCCGATCGCGTCGTCGGCCCCGTCGAGGTGGAGCCGCCACAACAGGGCGGCGGCGTCCAGGAGTTCGAGGGCGAGGCCCTGGGACTGCGGGGTGTGCACGACCGCGTCGTAGATCTCGACCGCCCTGCCCGGCTCCCCGGCCTCCAGCGCGTAGAGGGCGTAGTGCCACCAGTTGTGCACGGCCATCATGTTGCGGCCGCCCCAGTCACCGGTGCGCGCGTCGAGATAGGCGATCCCCTCGGCGAATCTGCTCTGCATCTCCAGCGTGTGGACGACGGCGTGGGTGGCCCAGACGTCCCGCGCGTTGCGGGCGACCGCCTCCCGCGCGACCTGTTCGGCCCGCCCGTACTGGCCGGACTCCTCCAGGCCGAAGCCGAACATGCCCAGCAGCGGCCCGTAGTGCGGATCCTGCTCGTCCCAGGCCGTCAGCGCGCCGGCGACCCGGTCGCGCAGGGCGTCGCCGTCGCCGGTGAAGAAGTCGATCTGGTGTCCGACGGCGAGGGCGAGGGTGTCCCTGGGCCAGGTGACGTTCACCTCCCGCAGCAGTTCGCCCGCGCGGGCCGTGTCGCCCGCCAGCCAGACGGACGCCGTCTGGAGATGGGCCCGTTCGCGAGGTGCGAAGGCGCTGTGGTCGACATCGGCCCGGAACCGGGCGAACTCCTCGCCGGCGGCCCTGGCGCGGGTCTCCTCCGTGCCGAGCAGCCCCAGATAGGCGGCGAAGACGTGCGCCATGGGCGCCCGCGGGGCGGCCCGGCGCATCGCCTCGACGTGGTCGGCGACGTCGCCCCGGAAGAACAGCAGCGCGTCGACGGCCCGCTCGTAAGCCCGGCCGGCCTCCCCGTCGGCGCCGCCCCCGCTGAACTCCACCCCGTGCCGGTCCCGCCCGAACCGCCCGGCCCCGCTCCCCCACCGGGCGTCGATACGGGGCACCGTCCCGCCACCGGCCGACCGGAGGGCCGCCGCCCCGGTGCGGCCGGACGCCGGGGACCCCCCGGACGTCTGACCGGCCGCCGGAAAGCCACCGGCGGAAGCGGCACCGACTCCTGCGCCCGGCAAGCGAGTCGGAGCGGAACCGGAGCCGGACACGCCGGCCGACGCGGAACCGGTGCCGGGCACACGGGACGAAGCGGAACCGGTGACGGCGCCCGGTGAGCCCGTCGGCAGCGAACCCCCCGCGGACTCCGGCACGGCCGGCAGCCCCACCCCGGCCTCCGTCCCCGCCCCCTGCCCCTTCCTCGTCCCCGCTCCCCTTGTCCTTGCCCCTGTCCCTGTCCCCGTCCTCGTCGTCGTCCCCGGAACGGACGGGCCCCCGGCGTCAGCCGCGGTCGTCCGGGCGGCGGTCCGTGCCGCGGTTCCGGTTCTCGCCCCCGCGTCCGGCGCCGGGCCCGCCCCCGGTGCCTTTCCGGCGCCCCTCGTACCGTTCCCGCCCGCGCCGTCCACCGCTGCCATCGCCGCTCCTTTTGCCCGGCCGGTACCCCTTCGCCCGGCCACGCGGGGTGGCCTTCCCGGCGGACGGGCCGGCCATGTGCCCGGCGCCACCGTGCGCCCCACCCGGGTGAGCGGCGGGCCAGTGCGCGGGCCGGGAGAGCCGGGACGGCAGCACGGTCGCGGTGTCGCCGCGCGCGGCCTCCAGTTGCGGCTGGGTGAGGAAGAGACAGCCGGACAGATCGGCGCCCCGTAGATCGGTGTCGCGCAGATCGGCCCCGAGGAGGTCCGCCGTGCGCAGATCGGCGCCGCGCAGATCGGCCGCGATCAGCAGGGCCCCGCGCAGCCGCGCCCCGCGCAGCCGGGCGCCCCGCATCCGTGCGCCCACGAGGTCGGCGCCGCGCAGATCCCGGCCGTCACCGGCGCCCGCGCCCGCATGCACCCGCGCCGCGGCCCGTTCGAGTACCGGGCCGACGCGGGCACGCAGCGCGTCCACATCGGTGGCGACGAGCGTGCCGGCGTCGCCCGCGACCAGCGCGTCGATCTCGGCGTACAGCGCGGACGGCTCGGCCGGCTCGGCACGCTCGGCGGCCTCGGCCAGGTACCAGAGCAGCTCGTGCAACTGCCGTGTGACCCGGAAGACCTCGAACATGGCCGCTCCCGGCACCAGCCCGGGCCGGGCCGTGACCCGCTGGCCGGCGCCGTAGCAGTCGAAGACGGCGCATCCCTGGTAGCCGCTGTCGCGCAGCCGGTCGTGGATGCCGCAGCGGTGGTCGGCCGTGAGGTGCCGGCAGGGGCGGCCGGCGGGCTTGTCCTCCGCGAAGTCCGCCGAGGCGGCGAACGGCAGCGCCACACAGCACAGCCCCGCACACGCCCCGCAGTCGGCCCGCAGATCCCCGTCGCTCTCGTTCACCGGTACAGGCTAGGCGGTCGGGGCCGGTGCGGACGGAGTGGTCCCCGGGGCCCGACGCCTCGGCCCGGCGGCAGCGCACCCGGACGGGCGGGCCGCTGCCGTTCAGGGGGCGGTGGCGCGGCAGCCGGCGGCCGGGGCCGCGGCGGCGCGCTTCTCCGTCCGGGACGGAAGGGCCGCCAGGATGATGTGTTCTTGGTGTGCCCTGGTCGCCTTCGCCTGGTAGACGATGACGTCCTCGTGCTGACGGGAAAGCAGGACCCCGAACGGGCCGTTGGCGGGCAGTTCCCACTCCAGCAGCTTGATCGGGGTGCCTCTCTGTTCTGCCAGTAACGCACACAACGTTGTGACCCTGAGCGGCAGCGGAGGCGCCAGCTCACGCATCAACCGGCGACCGTGCGCTCTCAACTCCGCATCTCGCCGTCGGTCGTTCTCCACGACCGAGGCACGTCCGACCCCGTGGCGGAACGCTTTCCTGAACACTTGCCCCCCTGGCATCGCCACGTCACCTCACGCCCCCGACGCACCGTTGAGCCGAAGTCCGCCAACGACCAATTCACGCCCAGGTCTTCCCGCACGTCATCGGTGCCCTGAATCCGCCGGACTCCCCGCACCCACGGCCAGCGGGAACAGGTGCACCCGTCATCCGGACGGCGGCACCTGCGGCGTCCTGGTCCGCTACGGGCGCGGCTTCATCGGGCCAGGTACGGACGAGCCTGTGACAACGCGGCGAGGGCCCGCATGCGCTCTCCTGCCGTGTCGGCGTCCGGTCCGCACCACACGGCCAGCCGCTCCGCTCCCGCGGACGCCCAGGCATCCAGCTCACCCGCGGTGGCTTGAGCTGCTTGTGCCGGGGAGCCGTCGGCGATCGGGGTACGGGCGTCGGTGGCAAGGGGACGGTCGGTGAGCGAGCGCAGACGGGATACACGCGTCGCGAATTCCTCCGGTCCGATGCCGTGGGACTGCCATCGGTCGCCGTACCGGGCGGCGCGGCGCAGGGCAGCGTCGCTGTTGCCGCCGATCAGGAGCGGCACCGGGAGCTCGGGGACCGGGGCGAAATGCCCGGACGGGTGGTCATGGTGGAGGTTGGCGAAAGCGGCCCCGCCCGTCGTGTGGAGGCTGCGGATGAGTTGCAGGGCACTGTCGGTGCGCGCGCCACGGGTGGTGAACTCGGCACCGGTGGCGTCGAATTCGAACCGTTCCCAGCCGACACCGACGCCGAGCACGAAGCGGTCGCCGCTCAGGCGTGCGAGTGTGGCGGCCTGTTTGGCGACCACGTACGGGTTGCGCAGCGGCAGGAGGAGGACCGAGGTGACCAGCTCCACGCGTTCGGTGACCGCAGCGAGGTGCCCCAGAGTCACCAACGCGTCGAACGGGCCACCGTAGCCTTCGTCGCACGGTCGGGGGCTGAAGAGGTGGTCGGGCAGCGTGATGCCGCCATAGCCGAGCTCCTCGGCCAGGCGTGCCAGCTCTGCCAGTCGGCGGGGGTCCGCGTCGGGGCGTTCGGCGGGCAGAGTGACGTGAAGTTCCATGGCAGTTGCTCCCTTGGCAGACGCGCAGCACGCTGCGGACGCTCGGCGACCGTGGGTGTCTGATCCCGGACGCGCGGACCGGTGAAGATCGAACCTACCGCTCGGCGACAGAAGGGGCGAATGAAGAAGCCGAGTACAAGTCCCCCTGACTGACCGGGCGTTGCGGGTCGTCGACGAGAGCCGTGCCCGGCTGCTCGACGGCCGAGGGACGGGCCATGGAGGGCACCTCCGTGGCCCGCCCAGGGCACGGGCGCGCGGCACAGCGACGTCCGTCCGGCGCAGCGGCCCGCCCTGGCGTCACCCCTCGTCCGGCCCCTCGTCCGGCCCCTCGCTCGGCCCGACGCCCGGCCCGCTGTCCGGCCCGTCGCCCGGATCGACGAGGTGGCCGATGCCGTCCAGGAGGGCGGTCAGGCCGAGGTCGAAGAGCCGGTCGAGGTGCAGGTCGTAGCCGTCCCGGCCGAGTGCGGTGAGGACGCGGGTGAAGGACGGGTAGGCGCCGGAGGTGGTGAGGGCGGTGAGGGCCGGGCCCTGGGCGTCGACCCACTGCTGGTCCGACAGGCCGGTGGCGCTCTCCGCCTGGGTCTCGCGCTCCAGATGGACGGCGAGGCCCTGGACGTGGCTGTAGAGCAGCACGTTGAGGTCGAAGGCGGTCACCGGGTCGAGCCCGTGGCCCTCCAGGGCGCCGAGCATCCACTCCGAGTAGGCGACGAGGTTCGGCAGCACCAACGGCCGGGTGAGCGGCCCGGTGTGCGCCAGCCACGGGTGTGCGCGGTGCAGCGCCCACAGGGCCCGCGCCCCCTGCTCCAGCCGCTCGCGCCATCCGCCGGGGCCGCTGCCGGCCGCGTGCCGCCGGGGCGCGAACTCGGCGAAGACGGTGTCGGCCATCAGCAGCACGAGGTCGTCCTTGCCGCCGACGTAGCGGTACGGGGACATCGTCGCGGTCTCCAGCCGCGCCGCGACCGCCCGCATGGACAGCGCCGCCAGCCCTTCCGCGTCCGCGATCGCGATCGCCGCGCGTACGACGCGTTCGCGGCTGAGTTCGGCCTCCGGCGTGGCCGGGCGGGCGCGGTCCGGTGCGGGGCGCCGGCCGGTGGGGGCGACGACGGTGCCGATCCGCGGCCGGGCCTGCACCAGCCCTTCCTGGCGGAGGACGGCGAGCACCTTCGTGGCCGTCGCGAGCGCCACGTTCCACTCGCGGGCGATCTGCCGCGTCGAGGGGACCCGGTCGCCGGGCGCCAGCTCTCCCTCCGCGATGCGGCGGCGTAGCTCACCGGCGATGCGCAGATACGGGGCCGGCTGCGGTGCGGTCATCAGCCCTCCTCCTGGTTGTCCTAGCACAGAGGCTAGCAGCACGGCAGCCGGGAAACCGTCCGACTGTCCTAGTACAGAGCACCCCTGAACTGCGCAGACTCCGTTTGTTCGAGGCTGCGAATACGCTGTACATTCAGTTTCCCCCGATTCCTGTACGCCGTACCAGAGGAGGCTCTCGTATGCAGACCGTGCTCATCTCCGGCGCCGGTGTCGCCGGGCTCACGCTCGCCGCCCGGCTGCTGCGCCACGGCTTCGCCCCGACCGTCGTCGAACGGGCGCCCGGGGTCCGGCCCGGCGGCCACGCGATCGACGTCCGCGGCGTCGCGCTCGGCGTCCTGGACCGGATGGGACTGCTGGAGCAGGCGCGTGCCCTGCGCACCCGGATGCGCGGGATGTCACTGCGGGACGCGGACGGCACCGAGGTGTGGCGCTCCACGGAGCGGACGTTCAGCAGCGGCCGGCTGGACAGCGACGACATCGAGCTGCTGCGCGAGGACCTCACCGCGCTCCTGCTGGGCCCCGCCGGGGAGGCCGAGTTCCTCTTCGGCGACTCCCTCACCGCACTCGACGAGCACCCCGGGGGCGTACGCGCCCACTTCGCACACGCCGCTCCGCGCACCTTCGACCTCGTCGCCGGCGCCGACGGACTGCACTCCGCCGTACGGCGGCTGACCTTCGGCGAGGAGCGGCAGTTCCTGCGGCACCTGGGCGCCTATGTGGCCGTCTTCAGCACCGACAACTTCCTCTGCCTGGACAACTGGCAGGAGTGGCTGCGCGACGAGACCGCGACCTACTGCGTCTACCCCGCGCGGGACAACACCGAGCTGCGGGCCACCCTCGGCTTCACCGCCCCCGAACCGCTCGCCCTGGACCGGCACGACACCGAACAGCACAAGCGGCTCCTCGTCGACCGCACCGCCCACCTCGGCGGAGCGACCCCGCAGCTGCACCGGGCCCTGTGGACGGCACCGGACTTCTTCTTCGACCCGATGGCGCAGGTCCGTCTGGACCGCTGGTCGGCCGGGCGCACCGTGCTCGTCGGTGACGCGGCACACAGCGCCTCGCCGCTGTCCGGGCAGGGCACCAGCCTGGCGCTGGCCGGGGCCTGTGTGCTCGCCGACGAACTGGCCCGCGCGGACGGCGACCACGGCACGGCGTTCGCCCGGTACGAGCGGCGTATGCGGCCCTTCGTCGCGCTCAACCAGGCGCTCGCCACCGAGAATCCGGGCGGTGCAGCCCCGGAGGCGTCGCTCGACAAGGCCAAGAACGCGCTCACCCTGGACGCCGCCTGACCGGCACCCGCCACACCGCTCCCGCGTGGCCGCGCTCGGCTCCGCGGCCACGAGCCCCCGGCTTGGCGGTTCCTCCAAGCCGCTTCGGCAATTGCCATGGAAAACAGCCGATCGGATTGCACCTGCGAGGTGAATCCGCATACGTTGACGCACATGCAGTCGTACACGATCGGCCGGGCAGCGCGGCTGCTGGGCGTCAGCCCCGACACCGCGCGCCGCTGGGCCGACGCCGGCCGGATCCCCACCCACCGGGACAGCGGCGGACGCCGGCTGATCGACGGGAAGGATCTGGCGGACTTCTCCGTCGAACTCGCCCAGAACCCCGAGGAGGACGACGAGGGCTCCTACACCTCGGCGCGCAACGCCTTCCCCGGCATCGTCACCGCCGTCCGGCTCGGTGATGTCGCGGCCCAGGTGGAGATCCAGGCCGGTCCGCACCGGCTGGTGTCCCTGTTGACGCGCGAGGCCGTCGAGGAACTCGGCCTGGAGGTGGGGGTGCAGGCGACGGCGCGGGTGAAGTCCACGAGCGTGCACATCGACTGCCCCTGAACCGTCCGCCCGGACCTCCCCGCCCCCGTCCTGCCCGTTCTCCGTGTTCTCCGTGTTCTCCCTGTTCTCCGTCTCTCGTGCCCCTCCTCCCCGTCCTGCCCCCTTCCCGGCCCCGGCCGTTCCGGCTTCCGCCCGGCCTCGCGGGCCGCACCGTCGCGCCCCCGCAGCGCCGCACCGTCCACCGGGCGCCCACCGCGCCCGCCGTCCCGCCCCGGGAGATGCCCATGCCGACCTCCGCCCGCCCGTCAGCCCCCGCCCGAGTGCCGCGCCGCGCCGCGGCCGGACTCGCGGCCGTCGCCGTCCTCCTGCCGCTGGCCGCGTGCGGCGGCGGGGACGGTGACGGCGGCG
Source organism: Streptomyces cacaoi (assembly GCF_006539165.1). GTDB lineage: Bacteria > Actinomycetota > Actinomycetes > Streptomycetales > Streptomycetaceae > Streptomyces > Streptomyces cacaoi. The sequence goes on from NZ_BJMM01000037.1 coordinate 41,937, forward strand.
CCGAGGGCAAGGGCGACCGCACCGAGCTGACCGTCCTGGGCGCCGCCTCGCTCACCGACGTGTTCAAGAAGGCCGGCGCCGCCTACGAGAAGGAACACCCGGACACCGAGGTGAAGTTCTCCTTCGCCGGCTCGCAGGAACTGGCCGCCCAGGTCCGGCAGGGCGCCCCCGCCGACGTCCTGGTCACGGCGGACACCACGACCATGGACGGGCTGAAGGCGGACACCGGCAAGCCCACCGTGATCGCCAAGAACCGGCTCGTCATCGCGACGGGCGAGGGCAACCCGAAGAAGGTCCACACGCTGGGGGACCTCACCGACGACAAGCTCAAGGTCGTCCTCGCCGCCCCCGAGGTGCCGGTCGGCCGGTACGCGAAGCAGGTGCTGGACGCACAGAAGCTGAAGGTGAAGCCCGCCTCGCAGGAGACCAATGTGCGCTCCGTGCTGAGCAAGGTCGAACTGGGCGAGGCCGACGCGGGGATCGTGTACCGCACGGACGCGGCCACCGCCCCCGGCAAGGTCGACGCCGTCGACATCCCCGACGAGCAGAACGCCCTCGCCTCCTACCCGGCCGCCGCGCTCAAGGAGTCGAAGCACTCCAAGGCCGCCGCGGACTTCGTGAGCTGGCTGCACAGCGCCCAGGCCCAGAAGCTGCTGCGTGCGGCAGGCTTCCAGAAGCCGTGAGCCGCAAGACCTCCCCTGCCGCGCCCGCCTCTCCCGGCTCCGCCGCCCCGGCTGCTGCCGCCGTGCCCGGCCGTGCGCCCCGCCGCGCCCGGGCACCCCTGGCGCTCGCCGTTCCGGCGCTCGTCGCGGTCGCGTTCCTGCTCGTACCGCTGGCCGGCATCCTCGCCCGGACCGAATGGGCAGAACTCGGCACGCACTTGACCGACGAGAGCGTCACCCGGGCGCTCAAGCTGTCGCTCGCCGTCTCCGGCTGCGCGCTGGGCCTCTCCCTCGTGCTCGGCGTACCGCTGGCCTGGCTGCTGGCACGCGTCGACTTCCCCGGCAAGGCGCTGGTGCGCTCCCTGGTGCTGCTGCCGATGGTGCTGCCGCCCACCGTCGGCGGTGTGGCGCTGCTGCTCGGCTTCGGCCGGCGCGGACTGCTCGGGCCCTGGCTGGAGAGCGCCTTCGGGATCGTCCTGCCGTTCCACACCTCGGGCGCCGTGGTGGCCGCCACCTTCGTCGCCATGCCGTTCCTGGTGATCAGTCTGGAGGGCACCCTGGCGGGACTGCGGCCCGCCTACGAGGAGACCGCCGCCTCGCTGGGCGCCTCCCCGCTGCGGGTGTTCTGCACCGTCACCCTGCCGATGGTCGCCCCCGGGCTGGCCGCCGGTGCCGCGCTCACCTGGGCCCGCGCGCTGGGCGAGTTCGGCGCGACCATCACCTTCGCCGGCAATCTGCCCGGCACGACACAGACCCTGCCGCTCCAGGTCTATCTGCTGCTCCAGGACGACCCCCAGGCCGCCACCTCCGTCTCGCTGTTGCTCCTCGCCACCGCGATGGCCGTCCTCGTCGCCCTGCGCGGCCGGTGGGCCGGGGGCGGTGGCGGTGACGTGCGGGCCGGCGGCACCGGAAGCGGCCGCACCCGGCGCCGGGCGCCCACCGCGCCGGACGCCGCAGCCGGGGCGGAGCCCGGAACCCGGGCCGGAGCACCGGACCCCCGGCCCGGGGGCACGGCGGAATTCCCCGGGCCGGGCAGCGAACCGACCGCGGCAGCGGAACCGGGCCCCGGCCCGGACGAGGCCGCCGCCGACGGACCCGCCGCCGGGGACGCACCGGACGGCGGGGACGGACCCGACTCCGAGGACGAGCCCGACGGCCGCATCGGGCGCGATCCCGGGGACGGACCGGACGCCCGAAACGAACCCGACGCCGGGGACGAACCCGACACCAGGGATGAACTCGACGCGGGGGACGGGCGCGACGGCGAGGCCACGGTCGACGGGAGCGCGGCCAGCGGCGGCGGCAGCAGCAGCACGGGGCGCGACGGTGATTCCGCGGAGGCGGTGTGCGCGGCCGGTTCGGCCGCCCGGCCGCTGTCCGCCGAACTCACCGGCTTCACCCGGCTCACGCTGGACGCGGAGCCCGGCACCACCATCGCCGTCGTCGGCCCCAACGGTGCGGGCAAGACGACCCTGCTGCGTGCCCTGCTCGGCCTCACCCCGCGCGCCTCGGCCCGGCTCCGGCTCGGCGCGACCGAGGTGACGGGCCTGCCACCGCACCGCCGCGGCATCGCCTGGGTACCGCAGGACGGCGCGCTCTTCCCGCACCTGTCCGCGCTGTCGAACACGGCGTACGGGCTGCGGGCGCAGGGCGTGCCCCGCGCCGAGGCGCGCCGCCGGGCGCGGGCGTGGCTCGACCGGCTCGACGTCGGCCACCTCGCGGCACGCAGACCGGACCGGATCTCCGGAGGGCAGGCCCAACGCGTCGCCCTCGCCCGGGCGTTGGCCACCCGCCCCCGTCTGCTGCTCCTGGACGAGCCGCTGGCCGCCCTCGACCAGACCACCCGGGCCCGGGTGCGCCACACCCTGCGCACCCATCTGTCCGGCTTCGGCGGCGTCTGTCTGCTGGTCACCCACGACCCCGTCGAGGCGGTGTCGCTCGCGGACCGGGTGCTCGTCCTGGACGAGGGCGAGGCCGTGCAGGACGCCCCGCCCGCCGAGGTCGCCCGCCGGCCCCGCTCGCCGTGGGTGGCCCGCATGCTGGGCCGCAACGCGCTGCCCGGCACGGGGACGGCCGACGGCACGCTCGCACTGGCCGGCGGCGGGCGGCTGGTGGCGGCGGACCCGGCCGCCGAGGGCGCACCCGCGCTGGCCGTCTTCCCGCCGGAGGCCGTGGCCGTGCACCGGGAACGCCCGACGGGCAGCCCGCGGAACGTGTGGCCCGGCACGGTGCGGGAGATCACCGCCGTCGGCAGCAGGCTGCGGCTGCTGATCGCCTCCGCCCCGGGGCCCGACCTCGTCGCCGAGATCACCACCGAGGCCGCCGCCGAACTCGGGCTGGACACCGGCGTCCCCGTCCACACCACGGTCAAGGCAACGGAGATCACCACCGTCCCCCTCTGACGTTCCGCGTTCCGCGTCCCTCGTCCCGGCGCCGCCGGCCGGGCCCGCCCCCGCGCCGGGCCCGGGCCTTCCTCGGACGGCCCGGCCTCGGCGGACGGCCCGGCCTCAGCCGCCCGGCCTCAGCCCCGTGGCCGCAGCAACAGCCCCGCGGCCGCCCCGGTGACGACGGCGGCGCCCGCGCCGATCGCCATGCACACCCGCATGCCCGGCACGAACTCCTCCACCGGCCCCGCGAGGAAGAGCCCGAAGACCGCCACGCCCATCGCGCCACCCAGCTGCCGGCCGGTGTTGAAGACGGCCGCCGCCGTTCCGGCGCGCGCGGGCTCGACGGCGTCCAGCAGCAGCGAGGTCAGCGCCGGTACGACGGTGGCGCCCGCGACACCGACCGGCACCATCATCAGCAGCACCAGCCACACCGGCGTACGCGTGCCGGCGCACGCCATGAGCAACAGCGCCGCGCCCAGCACGAGTTGACCGAGGACGATCAGCGTCCGCCGGCCGAACCGGCCGTCAGCCGCGGGGATCGAGGAGTGGCCGGCGGAGCGGCGGAACGTGACGCGGTACATGTTCCTGCACCCGGGCAGCCGCGAGCTGTACGTGGACTGGGAGGAGACGGCGGAGCACGGTGTGGCCCATCTGCGCGCGGCGGCGGGCGCGGATCCCGAGCAGCCCGATCTTGCCGCCCTCGTGGACGAGTTGCTGCGCGAGAGCCCGGATTTCGCGCGGTTCTGGGGGCGGTACGAGGTGCGGGCGCGCGGCGGGGGCGTCAAGCACTACCGGCATCCGGAGGTCGGGCGGATGACCTTGGACTACGAGGTGCTGGCCGTCTCACGCAGCGACGGCCAGCGGCTCGTCTCCTATCAGGCGCCGCGGGCAACTCCGGACCACGACGCCATGCTGCTGCTGGGGATGTCCGAGCCGGCGGAGGCGGGGGCGGAGACCGGGGCGGCGGACGATCCGGGAGGCCGCCGGGGGTGAGCAGCCCAGCCTTCACGCCCGCTCCCGGGCACCTCCGCTCTTCCGGGCACCTCCGCTCTCCCGGGCGCTTCGGGTCTCCCGGGCGCTTCCGGTCTCCCGGTGCGCGCCCTCGTCGCACGCTGTTCCCGGAGCAGGCCGCTTCCCCCGGCGGAAGGGGCGGCGCGCGCGGACCCTCGTCAGCGCCACGGCGGTTCCCGCGGTGGCGAAGGCGGCGGTGACCAGCAGCGCGCTCACCCAGAGCGGTGCGCGGTAGCCGAGTCCGGCGTCCAGGGCGAGGCCGCCGGCCCACGGGCCCAGCGCCGCACCGGTGTTGAGGGCCGCGGTGGAGAAGCCGCCGGCCAGGGTGGGGGCCTCGGTCGCGGCGGACAGGGAGCGGGCGATGAGTGTGGAGCCGACGGCGAAGGAGAGCGTGCCCTGGACGAGGACGCACACCGCGGCCGCCACGGGGTTCCCGGCCGTCAGCGCGAACACCGCCCAGCCGGCGAGCAGTGCGGTGCCGCCGCCGAGCAGCAGCGGCGTCGGCCGGGTGTCGGCCAGCCGGCCGGCGAGGGTGACCCCGGCGAAGGAGCCCAGGCCGAACAGGGCGAGGAGCAGTGGGACCCGGTCCTCGCCGAATCCCGCGGTCCGGGTGAGGAGGGGCGCGAGGTAGGTGAAGGTGCAGAACGTCGCGCCGTTCACCAGGGCGCCGAGGACGAGCGTCACCAGCAGCCGGGGCCTGCGCAGGGCCCGGGACTCCCGCCGTGCGCCGGGGCGTTCGGCCCGGCCGGGGAGGACGGCACCCGGGCCGGAGGGCGCGCCGTCACCGGGGGGCGCGCCGGTGCCAACGGGCGAGCCGCCGCCGGAGTCCGAGCCGTCGCCGGAGTCCGAGCCGTCGCCGGAGACCGAGCCGTCGCCGGAGGGCGAACCGTCACCGGCGGGCGAACCGTCGCCGGGGGCGCGTGACCGGCCGGGGGCGGATGTCCGGCCGGGGGCGGGTGCGACCGGTGAGCGGAGGAGGGCCAGGAGGGCGGGCAGGGAGACGAGGGCGACGGCGAGGAAGGCGGAGCGCCAGCCCCACAGCCGGCCGAGCAGCGCCCCGGCGGGCACGCCGGCGACGCAGGCGAGGGTGACGCCGCCGAGCAGCACCGAGGTGGCACGGGCCGTGCGGTCCGGTGGAACCAGCGCGGTGGCCGTGGCGAGTGCGACGGCGAGGAAACCGGCGTTGGCGAAGGCGCCGACGACGCGGGTGGCGACGAGCACGGCGAAGCTGTCGGTGACGGCTCCGAGCAGGTGCACGAGGACGAAGGCGCACAGGAAGACCAGCAGGGCGCGCCGCGGGGGCCACCGCAGGCCGAGCACGGCCATGGAGGGCGCGCCGACCACCATTCCCACGGCGAAGGCCGAGGTCAGCAGCCCGGCCGTGGACAGCGGTACGGCCAGGTCGCGGGCGATGTCGGCGACCAGCCCGGACAGCATGAACTCCAAGGTCCCCTGCGCGCACACGGCGGACGCGAGGACGTACAACACCACAGGCATGACAGTTCTCCGCCATTCCGGAAGAAGTGAGCCGAACGCCCGGGCGTGGTGGGCCCGGGGCGTTCTCGGACGGGAAGGCGGCAGCCGGACGTGTGCCCCGGCAGCGGTCACGGGGTGGTGGAGCGGCGGTCGGTGAGCGTCAGGAAGCCCGGGAATTCCCGGGCCAGCTCGGGACGCGCGCGCGGACGAACGGCGGCAGCCCGCTCGCCGGCGGTCCGGTGGTGGTGTCGGTCGACGGCCGGGCACGGGGAAGCGGGCATCGGCGCACGACGAGGGTGCGCGCCCGGTGTGCGGGCCGGTACGAGGAAGCCACCGGACGGCCGGTGGCTAGCGTCTGGACGCCTCCGGGCTGGACATGGCCCGCACCCTAACCGGGCGGTTCGCGCCCGTCCACGCGTTTACCGGCGGGCACCGACGGCCTGCCGGGGCGGGGCCGGGCGATTCCGCGCTGGGCGGAAGGGAAGCGGCCGGTGGGCGGGCTCCTTTACAGTTCGACAGGTCAGTCCCGTCACCGGATGGCCTGAGAAGGATCCACGGATATGTCGACCGAGACGTTCGAGTTCCAGGTGGAAGCCCGTCGGCTTCTACAGATGATGGTGCACTCGATTTACTCGAACAAGGATGTGTTCCTGCGGGAGCTCATCTCCAACTCCTCCGACGCGCTGGACAAGCTGCGCCTCGAATCCCTCCGCGACAGCTCGCTCGACGCGGACGTCTCCGATCTGCACATCGACATCGAGGCCGACAAGGAGGCCCGCACGCTGACCGTGCGGGACAACGGCATCGGCATGTCGCGCGACGAGGTCGTCGAGCTGATCGGGACGATCGCCAACTCGGGTACGGCGCAGTTCCTCCAGGAGCTGGCCGAGGCACGCAAGGCGGAGGCCGCGGGCGAGGCCGGTGGCCAGGCGGCGGCCGACGAGCTGATCGGCCAGTTCGGCATCGGGTTCTACTCCAGCTTCATGGTGGCCGACGAGGTCACCCTGCTCACCCGGCGGGCCGGCGAGACGCAGGGCACCCGCTGGACGTCGTCCGGCGAGGGCACCTACACGATCGACACCGTCGACGAGGCCCCGCAGGGCACCTCGGTCACGCTGCACCTCAAGCCGGCGGACACCGAGGACCAGCTGTTCGACTACACCTCGCCCTGGAAGATCCGCGAGATCGTCAAGCGGTACTCGGACTTCATCACCTGGCCGATCCGGATGGTCACGGAGCAGGCGGCACAGCAGGACGCCGGATCCGGGTCCGACGGGGGCGACGAGGCCGACAGCGGCGAGAGCGCCGACAGCGGCTCGGGTGCCGCGGACGCCGACGGGAAGCAGGACGGCCGGGACGGGCAGGAGTCCGCCGGGGCGGCCGCCGAGCCCGAGACGCTCAACTCCATGAAGGCCCTGTGGGCCCGCTCGCGCGACGAGGTCGCCGAGGAGGAGTACCACGAGCTGTACAAGCACATCAGCCACGACTGGAACGACCCGCTGGAGACGATCCGGCTGCACGCCGAGGGCACGTTCGAGTACCAGGCGCTGCTGTTCATCCCCTCGCACGCGCCGCACGACCTGTTCCAGCAGGGCGCCAAGCGCGGGGTGCAGCTGTATGTGAAGCGCGTCTTCATCATGGACGACTGCGAGGCGCTGCTGCCGACGTATCTGCGCTTCGTCAAGGGCGTCGTGGACGCGCAGGACCTGTCGCTGAACGTCTCGCGCGAGATCCTCCAGCAGGACCGGCAGATCCAGCTGATGCACCGGCGGCTGGCCAAGAAGGTGCTCTCGACGATCAAGGAGATGCAGTCGTCGGAGCCGGAGCGCTACGCCACGTTCTGGCGGGAGTTCGGCAGCGTCCTCAAGGAGGGCCTGCTCAACGACTTCGAGAACCGCGACACCCTCCTCGGGGTGGCCTCGTTCGCCTCCACGCACGACAAGGAGGAGCCGACCACGCTCGCGCAGTACGTGGAGCGGATGAAGGACGGCCAGGAGCACATCTACTACATCACCGGTGATTCGCGCGCCGCGGTGGAGAACTCGCCCCACATGGAGGCGTTCCGGGCGCAGGGCATCGAGGTGCTGCTGCTGACCGACCCGGTCGACGAGGTGTGGGTCGAGGCGGTCCCGGACTTCGAGGGCAAGCAGCTGCGTTCCGTCGCCAAGGGCGAGGTCGATCTCGGTACCGAGGAGGAGAAGAAGGAGAAGGAGTCCGCGCGCGAGCAGCAGCAGGAGGAGTTCGGCGAGCTGCTCTCGTGGATGACCGAGCGGCTCGGCGAGAACATCAAGGAGGTCCGGCTCTCCTCCCGGCTGACCGACTCCCCGGCGTGCATCGTCACGGACACGCACGATGTGACGCCCGCGCTGGAGCGGATGTACCGCGCGATGGGGCAGAACGTGCCGCACAGCAAGCGGATCCTCGAACTCAACCCGGGGCACGCGCTGATCCAGGGCCTCAAGCGGGCGCACGCCGAGCAGTCCGGTGAGGCGGAGCGCGCCGGTCTGGAGGAGACGGCCGATCTGGTGCACAGCATGGCGCTGCTGGCGGAGGGCAGCGAACTGGCCGACCCGGCGGCGTTCGTGAAGGCCGTCGCCGACCGCCTGGAGCGCACCCTGTGAGAGGGCGCGCGCTGCGCGCTCCGTGAGGGGGCGGGTGGTCTCCGCGCCGTGAGCGGCGGGGGCGCCCGCACGCCTCGCTCCAGGGATCGGGCGCCCGCGCCCGGGGCACGTCGGTGCACCCGGGCGCGGGCGCCGTAGTCTGGGCACGCCATGGATCCGTCGACGCAGCGGCCCCGCCGCCCCGAACAGCCCGAGCAGCCCGAACAGCCCGAACATCCCCGGCGGCCCGGGGAGTCCGGGCAGCCCGATTCCTCCGAGCGGACCCGGCCCACGGCAGGATCCCGGCAGCCGGGGCCGCTCTTCGCGTTCCTCGCCTGGACCGCCCGGCTGCGCGAGGTCGAGCGGCACAACAACGCCACGCCCGACCGCCGTGAGTCCGTGGCCGAGCACTCCTGGCATCTGGCGATGGTGTGCTGGGCACTGCACACGGAGTTCGAGCGGGAGGCGGGGGCGGGGCTCGATCTGTCCCGGATGCTGAAGCTGTGTCTGATGCACGATCTGGTCGAGATCGACGCCGGTGACCCGTCGGCCTGGCACACCGCGGACGGTGCGGGCGCCGCCGATGCCGCGGCGGCGAAGGCGCACCGCGAGGAGGCCGTCGCGCGGGAGCGCTTCGGCGCCCTCCCGGAGCCGCTGCGCAGCGAACTGCTGGAGCTGTGGCGGGAGTACGAGGACGGCGCGACGCCGGAGGCGCTCCTCGTGCGCGGCGTCGACCGGCTCAATCCGGCCCTGATGCGGCTGCTGACCGGGCAGGGCTGGTCCGACGTGGGCGCGGACGCGGCGGCTCTGGACCGTCTTCAGCTGCCGCGGGTGGGGGTGAGCGGCACGCTGACGGCCCTGTACGAGGAGGTCAGGGACGCCGCCGTGGCCCGTGGTCTGCTGGCGCCGGGGGACGGCGGGACGGTCAACGCGTCACGTACTCCCCGCCGTTGACGTTCAGCACCTGGCCGGTGATGTGCCGGCCCGCCGGGGAGGCGAGGAAGGCCACCGTGCCGGTGATGTCGGCGGGCGTTCCGGGCCGGCCGACGAAGGTGGCGGCGACGAGTTCGGCGCGGCGCTCCGCTGTGAGGTGGTCGCCGAAGAAGTCGGTGTCCTCGATGTAGCCGGGCGAGACCACGTTCGCGGTGATCCGGCGCGGGCCCAGCCGGCGGGCGAGGTCGATGTTCCAGGAGGCCAGCCCGGCCTTGGCGGCGCCGTAGGCCCCGGATCCCTTGTCGGCGGCGATGGAGCCGATCTGGATCACGGTGCCGCCGTCGGCCAGCCGGTCCTCGACGGCGTGGGTGGTGAGGGCGGCGGTGAGCAGGTTGGCGTCCAGGTTGGCGCGGAACTTTCGGGCGTAGGCGGTCAGTTCGTCCTCGTCCGGGCGTGGGGAGTGGGCGAAGTCGGTCTGGCCGCCCGCGTTGTTGACGAGGACGTCGAGCCGCTCGGGCAGGTGCGGCAGGAGCGCGTCCAGGGCCGCCGGGTCGGTGTGGTCGCAGACGACGGCCCGTGCGCCGGTCCGCTGTGCGGCCGCCTCCAGCGGGGCCCGCCGCCGGCCGGTGATCACCACCTCGGCGCCCTCCCCGGCGAAGTGCCCGGCGAGGGAGAGGCCGATACCGACGGCACCGCCGGTGACGAGGACGGTGCGCTGGGACGGGGACGACATGGGGAGACCTCCGTGTGACACTGTCGTTCAGACCTGAATGAAGACCTGGACGGAGGCGGGACCGCGCTCGATTCAGGTCTAAATTTAGGCATGAACGTACTCCGCCGGGAGGGATCATGGCAAGAGCAGCCGGGGGCGACGGCCCCGCCGACGGCACGGACAGCCCCAACAGGACAGACAGGACGGACGGGGCGGACGGCGCGGAGGGCGTGCCCGGGCACGCCGTGGAGGAGATCGCGGCGGCCTGGCAGCGGGAACGCCCGGGCACGCCGGTCTCCTCGATCGGCGTCGTCACACCCCTGTGGCAGCTGGCGAAGCTCTTCGGGGACGACCGCCGCCGCGTCCTGACCGCGGCCGGTATGGACGTCGCCACGCTCGATCTGCTCAGCGTGCTGCGCCGCGCCGGCTCCCCCTACACCCTCACGACCCGGGAGCTGGCGGCCCGTTCACTGGTGAGCGCGGGCGCCGTCTCGCAGCGGGTCGCGCGGGCCGAACGCGACGGCCTGGTCACCCGCAGGCCCGGCACCGGCCGGCCCCGCTCCGTCCTCGTCGAGCTGACGGACGCCGGACACCAGCGGGTCGAGGCCACCGTCGACGATGTGCTGGGGCGCGAGGCCGAACTGCTCGGCGGGCTCTCGGCCGAACAGCAGGAGCAACTCGCCGGGCTGCTGCGGCTCCTGCTCGCCGACGTCCGGCGCCGCCTCGGGGACGACGAGCGCCTCACCCAGGTCGGCCTCCTGCCGCAGTGAAGCCCCTCCCCGCGCCCGGGCACCCGGGGCCTCCCAGCGGCCCCGTGCCCGCCGGGAGACCGTGGGCGCCCGCCGCCGGGGCGACGGCGCGGCCGGCTACGCCGGGTTCGCGCGGAGCCAGTCCAGGACCTGCCCGGCGTGGGCGTCCGGCGGGAACACCGGGTGGAAGACGTGCTCGATGCGCCCGTCGCGGACGATGAGCGTCTGGCGGCGGTAGAGCGTCGAGCCGCCCGCCTCGAAGACCGGCATGCGCAGCGCGTGGGCGAGGGTCAGCGCGGTGTCGGAGACCATCGCGAACGGCAGCCGCAACCGCTCGGCCACCTCGCGCAGATACGCCGTCCCCTGCACGGACAGGCCGAACACCCGCTGCGCGCCCGCCCCTCGCAGCTCCCGGTGGTGGTCGCGGAAGCCGCAGGTCTCGGGGGTGCAGCCGCGGGCGCCCGGGATGGTGTCCCAGCCCTCGGGCAGATCCGTCTCGGGGGTGCCGATCAGCGGGAAGAAGTACAGGACGGTACGGCCCGGGCCCAGGTCGTCCGTGCGGACGGTGGAGCCGTCCGTCGCGGGCAGGGCGGCCGGCGGCAGAGCGAGCCCGGGCAGATGGTCCGCCGCGCCGTCGTCCTCGGGGACGGGCAGGTCCGGCGGCAGCGTCGCCAACTCCTCCCGGGTGCGCCGTGCCGGGCCTGCGCCCGCCGGGTGGTCCGCGCTCATGGGGGTCGTCATCCGTGCTTCTCCCTCTGTTCCGGGCCCGGTGCGGGCCCTCTCGTCCGGGTTGTGCTCCGGCTCGCGGGCGGGCCGGGACGTGCCGGTGCGGTGGACGGCCGCGTGCAGATGTGCGGTGAGGACGGCCCGGCGCGCGGTCAGCGCGTCGATGCGGCGCGTCAGTTCGTCGATGGCGTCGCGGTAGCCGGCGAGCGCGGCCGGGCAGTCGTCCGCGTGGGCCTCGCCCGCCGCCAGGCAGTCCAGGAACGGACGCGTCCGCTCGACGGGGATGCCCAGCGCGGCAAGGCTCTTGATCTCGCGTACCAGACGCACGTCGTGCTCGCCGTAGTCGCGGTAGCCGTTGGGCCGCCGGTCCGGGACGACCAGACCCAGCGACTCGTAGTAGCGCACCGCCTTGACCGTCACCCCGGCACGGCGCGCCAGCTCACCGATTCTCATCCCGTACTCCGCCCTCTCCCGCCGCGCTCGTCTCCGCGAACCTAGACCTTGACCCGAGGGGCAAGGTCAAGCGTCCGCCCCGGCCACCGCGCTCTCCCTCGGCCCAGCACACGTGGGACCGGCCGTCAAGACCGGGCCGGACGCGCGCCTACCGTGACGGCATGGACTTCACCGCAGCACTGCGACTCCTGCGCGGCGGGCACCGGTTGGCCCGGCGCAGCTGGATCCAGCCGGGCAAGTACGTCTACCTGGAGCCGGCCGCCCTGTGCACCAGCCCGGAGGGGACGGAGCGCACCCTCGTGGCCCACCTCCGGTTCGTCACCGCCGACGGCACGGTGCAGGTGGGCGTCCAGCCCTCGCACGCCGGGCTGCTGGCCGACGACTGGTACGACGTCGACGCGGAGCCACCGGGCGGTCTTGCGCCGGGGCCCGGGGTGTAGTGCGCTTGCCGCCATGCGGAAGAGACTGGTGGGTGTGGTGGTAGCGGCCCTCGCGGCGGGGTCCGTCCTGTCGGGGGCGCCGTCCCCGAAGGCACGGGCCGCCGGAGCGGGGGACGGCGAGCCGGCGGGCGGCGCGCCCTCGCGGGTGGCCGGGATCGAGCTGGACACGGCGACGATCCCGCAGTTGCAGGCCCGGATGGCGGACGGATCGCTGACCTCGGCGCAGCTGACCGGCGCCTATCTGCGGCGGATCGCGGCCGTCGATCCGAAGATCCACGCGGTGCTGCGCACCGACCCGACGGCGCTGCGGCAGGCCGCGGCGAGCGACGCCCGGCACCGGCAGGGTGCGGCCCGCGGCCCGCTCGACGGCATCCCCGTGCTGCTCAAGGACAATGTGGACACCAAGGATCTGCCGACGACGGCGGGTTCGCTGGCGCTGGCCGGCGCCCCGCCGGAGCGCGACGCCGCGCTGGTGACCCGGCTGCGGCAGGCCGGCGCGGTGATCCTCGGCAAGGCCAATCTGTCCGAGTGGGCGAACTTCCGTGCGGAGAGGCCGACTTCGGGCTGGTCGGCGGTGGGCGGGCAGACCCACAACCCGTATGTGCTGGACCGCAACCCCTGCGGCTCCTCGGCCGGTTCGGCCGCCGCGCTCGCCGCCTCGCTCTCACAGGTGGCGATCGGCACCGAGACCGACGGCTCGGTCGTGTGCCCGGCGGGCATGAACGGCGTCGTGGGCCTCAAGCCGAGCCTGGGCCTGGTCAGCGGGGAGGGCGTGGTGCCGATCTCCGCCGAGCAGGACACGGCGGGGCCGATGGCGCGCAACGTGGTGGACACCGCGCTCACTCTTTCGGTGCTCAGCGGCGGCGCCGACGGCCCCCGGGATCCGTCCGGCGCCGTGCTCCCCGCCGACGGGCAGCGGCTGCCGGAGGGGTTCGGGCGCCCGGACGGCCTGCGCGGCAAGCGCATCGGCCTGTGGCGGCTGCCCTCCCTCGGGCCTGAGGTGGACGCCGTGATGACCCGTACGGCGAAGAAGCTGCGGGCGGCCGGTGCCGAGGTCGTCGAGGTGACGCCGCCGTACCAGGACCGGCTGGCCGAGCTGGAGTTCCCCGCGCTGCTGAGCGAGTTCCACCGGGACATCGACGCCTACCTCGCCACCCGGAAGGGGCCGCGGGATCTGGCCGAGCTGATCGCGTTCAACCGCGGCCACCCGGAGGAGCAGACCTGCTTCGCCGGTCAGGAGCTGTTCGAGCAGGCCCTGGAGGCGCCGCCCACCACGGACCCGGAGTACCGGGCCAAGCGTGCCGAGTTGAAGGACCTCGCACGGCGGTCCATCGACGAGACCATGGCCGAGCACCGGCTGGACGCCATCGCCTCCCCGACGAACCCGCCGGCCTGGACGACCGACTGCGCACGCGGGGACAACGACGTGATCCCGTCCTCGACGCCGGCCGCCGTCGCGGGCTACCCGTCGCTGTCCGTACCGGCCGGCTCGGTGGGCGAACTGCCCGTCGGCGTGCTGCTGATGGCGGGCGAGCGCCAGGACGCCGGGCTGCTGTCGCTGGGCGCCTCGGTGGAGCACCGGCTGGACGCCTGGCGGGCGCCCCGCTATCTGCCGTCGACGCAGACCCGCGCCGGGGACCGGTAGCGCGCCGGAGCCGGGGGCCGCTGCCGCCGCGGGCCGGGCCACCGGGCAGCGGCCGCGGCTCCCGGGCGGGCCCGGCCGACGGCGGCCGTCCGGGGCCGGGGAACATGCGCGCGGCGCCCGCCGCCATCCGGTCGGGGACAGGCAGGCGCCGCGGCTGGTCCGTACGCCGTTGTACGGAAATCCCGTGGACCGTCGTCAGACGGCCAGAGCGCGGTCCGTGGGACGGACCGGCGCGGGCAGGGTACCGGCCGTGCCGGTGAGGTAGCGGTCGACGGCCTGGGCGGCGGAGCGGCCCTCGGCGATGGCCCAGACGATGAGCGACTGGCCGCGCCCGGCGTCACCGGCGACGAACACGCCGTCGACGTTGGTGGCGTACTGCCCGTCGCGGGCGACGCTGCCCCGCGCGTCCAGTTCGACGCCGAGCTGTTCGACGAGGCCGTTCTCCCGGTCGACGCCGGTGAAGCCCATCGCGAGCGTCACCAGCTGGGCGGGGATCCTCCGCTCGGTGCCGGCCTTCTGCTCCAGCTTGCCGTCCACCATCTCGACCTCGACGAGGTGCAGCCACTGCACGTCGCCGACCGTCTGCCCCTCCGCGGGCTCGGAGCCCTCGAAGTGGGTCGTGGAGACGGAGTACAGCCGCTCGCCGCCCTCCTCGTGCGCCGAGGTCACCTTGTACAGCAGCGGGAACGTGGGCCAGGGCTGGCCGGCCGGGTCCCGCTCCTCACCGGGCCTGGGCATGATCTCCAGCTGGGTGACGGAGGCCGCGCCCTGCCGGTGTGCGGTGCCGACGCAGTCGGCGCCGGTGTCGCCGCCGCCGATGACGACGACGTGCTTGCCCTCGGCGGTGATCGGCGGGGCCACGTAGTCGCCCTCCTGCACCTTGTTGGCCAGGGGCAGGTACTCCATGGCCTGGTGGATGCCGTTCAACTCGCGGCCGGGCACGGGCAGATCGCGTGCCGTGGTGGACCCGGTGGCGACGACGACGGCGTCGTAGCGCTTGCGCAGCTTGGCCGCGTCGAGGTCCCGGCCGATCTCCACCCCCGTACGGAACTTGGTGCCCTCGGCACGCATCTGCTCGATACGGCGGTTGATGTGCCGCTTCTCCATCTTGAACTCGGGGATGCCGTACCGCAGGAGGCCGCCGATGCGGTCGGCACGCTCGTAGACGGCGACGGTGTGCCCGGCCCGGGTCAGCTGCTGGGCCGCGGCCAGCCCGGCGGGGCCGGAGCCGATGACGGCGACCGTCTTGCCGGAGAGCCGCTCGGGCGGCTGCGGGGTGACGGCGCCCGACTCCCACGCCTTGTCGATGATGGAGACCTCGACGTTCTTGATGGTCACGGGCTGCTGGCTGATGCCGAGCACGCACGCGGACTCGCACGGCGCGGGGCACAGCCGCCCGGTGAACTCGGGGAAGTTGTTGGTGGCGTGCAGCCTCTCGGACGCGGCGGCCCAGTCGCCACGGTAGGCGTAGTCGTTCCACTCGGGGATGAGATTGCCGAGCGGACAGCCGTTGTGGCAGAAGGGGATGCCGCAGTCCATGCACCGGCCGGCCTGCTTGCTGATGATCGGCAGCAGCGAGCCGGGGACGTGGACCTCGTTCCAGTCCTTGACCCGTTCCTGCACGGGGCGGGTCTGTGCGACCTGGCGGTCGGTGGTCAGAAAGCCCTTCGGATCAGCCATGGGTCGCCGCCTCCATCATCTTCTCGTGGGTCTCGGACTCGCTCAGACCGGCCCGCTCGGCGGCGTCCCTGGCGGCGAGCACGGCCTTGTACGTTGCGGGGACCACCTTGCTGAAGCGGGCCAGCGCGGCGTCCCAGTCGGCGAGGAGCGCGGCGGCCACGGTCGAGCCGGTCTCCTCCTGGTGGCGGCGCACCACGTCGTGCAGCCACGTCCCGTCGTCGTCGGTCAGCTCCTCGACGGCCTCCCGCAGCCCGGGGTTGACGTCGGCCGGGTCCAGGTCGACGACGTAGGCGGTGCCGCCGGACATGCCGGCGCCGAAGTTGCGCCCGGTGCCGCCCAGGACGACGGCGGCGCCGCCGGTCATGTACTCGCAGCCGTGGTCGCCGACGCCTTCGGAGACGACCAGGGCGCCGGAGTTGCGCACGCAGAAGCGTTCGCCGACCCGGCCGCGGAGGAAGATCTCGCCGCCGGTGGCGCCGTAGCCGAGGGTGTTGCCGGCGATCGTGGAGTACTCGGCGAGGTGGTCGGCGGCGCGGTCGGGGCGGACGACGATCCGGCCGCCCGAGAGGCCCTTGCCGACGTAGTCGTTGGCGTCGCCCTCCAGCCGCAGGGTGATGCCGCGCGGCACGAAGGCGCCGAAGGACTGGCCGGCCGAGCCGGTGAAGGTGAGGTCGATGGTGTCGTCGGCGAGCCCGGCGCCGCCGAACCGCTTGGTGACCTCGTGGCCGAGCATGGTGCCGACCGTCCTGTTGGTGTTGCGGATGGCGACCCGGGCGCGCACCGGCTGCGCCGCCTCGGCGTTCTCGGCCTGCAACGCGTCGGCGGCCAGCTTGATCAGCTGGTTGTCGAGCGCCTTCTCCAGGCCGTGGTCCTGCGGGACGGCCTGGTGCAGGACGGCGCCCTCGGGCAGCTCCGGCACGTGCAGCAGGGGCGCCAGATCGAAGCCCTTGGCCTTCCAGTGGTCCACGGCGCGGCTGGTGTCGAGCAGTTCGGCGTGCCCGATGGCCTCGTCCAGGCTGCGGAAGCCCAGCTCGGCGAGGATCTCGCGGACCTCCTCGGCGATGAACTCGAAGAAGTTGACGACGTGTTCGGCCTTGCCCGTGTAGCGCTCGCGCAGCACCGGGTTCTGGGTGGCGATGCCGACGGGGCAGGTGTCGAGGTGGCAGACGCGCATCATCACACAGCCGGAGACGACGAGCGGTGCGGTGGCGAAGCCGTACTCCTCGGCGCCGAGGAGCGCGGCGATCACCACGTCGCGGCCGGTCTTGAGCTGGCCGTCGGTCTGCACGACGATCCGGTCGCGCAGGCCGTTGAGCAGCAGCGTCTGCTGGGTCTCGGCCAGGCCCAGCTCCCAGGGGCCGCCGGCGTGCTTGAGGGAGGTGAGCGGCGAGGCGCCGGTGCCGCCGTCGTGCCCGGAGACGAGGACGACGTCGGCGTGCGCCTTGCTCACACCGGCGGCGACGGTGCCGACCCCGACCTCGCTGACGAGCTTCACATGGACCCGCGCCGCCGGGTTGGCGTTCTTCAGGTCGTGGATGAGCTGGGCGAGGTCCTCGATGGAGTAGATGTCGTGGTGCGGCGGCGGCGAGATGAGGCCGACGCCGGGTGTGGAGTGCCGGGTCCTGGCCACCCACGGGTAGACCTTCGGGCCGGGCAGCTGGCCGCCCTCGCCGGGCTTGGCGCCCTGGGCCATCTTGATCTGGATGTCGTCGGCGTTGACGAGGTACTCGCTGGTGACGCCGAAGCGGCCGGAGGCGACCTGCTTGATGGCCGAGCGCCGGGCCGGGTCGTAGAGCCGCTCGGGATCCTCGCCGCCCTCGCCGGTGTTGGACTTGCCGCCGAGCTGGTTCATGGCGACGGCCAGCGTCTCGTGGGCCTCCTGGGAGATGGAGCCGTAGCTCATGGCCCCGGTGGAGAACCGCTTGACGATCTCGCTCACCGGCTCGACCTCGTCGACCGGGACGGGGGCCCGCCCGCCGGCGAAGGAGAACAGCCCGCGCAGGGTCATCAGCCGCTCGGACTGCTCGTCGACGCGGCGGGTGTACTCCTTGAAGATGTCGTAGCGCCGCTGCCGGGTGGAGTGCTGGAGCCGGAAGACGGTGTCCGGGTCGAACAGGTGCGGTTCGCCCTCGCGGCGCCACTGGTACTCGCCGCCGATGTCGAGGTCGCGGTGGGCGGGCGCGATACCGGAGGCCGGGTAGGCGGTGGCGTGCCGGGCGGCGACCTCCTCGGCGACGACGTCGAGCCCGGCGCCGCCGATCTTCGTCGTCGTGCCGTGGAAGTAGCTGTCGACGAACTCCTGGTCGAGGCCGACGGCTTCGAAGACCTGGGCGCCGCGGTAGGAGGCGACGGTGGAGATGCCCATCTTCGACATCACCTTCAGCACACCCTTGCCGAGGGCGTGGATGAGGTTGCGGATGGCCTGCTCCGGGTCGGTGTCCGCGGGCAGGAAGGTGCCGGCGCGTACCAGGTCCTCGACGGTCTCCATGGCCAGGTACGGGTTGACGGCGGCGGCGCCGTAGCCGATGAGCAGCGCCACGTGGTGCACCTCGCGCACGTCCCCCGCCTCCACCAGCAGCCCGACCTGGGTGCGCTGCTTGGTGCGGATGAGGTGGTGGTGGACGGCGGAGGTGAGCAGCAGCGAGGGGATCGGCGCGTGCTCGGCGTCCGAGTGCCGGTCGGACAGGACGATCAGCCGGGCGCCCTCCTCCAGCGCCGCGTCGGCCTCGGCGCAGATCTCCCGCAGCCGTGCGGCCAGCCCGTCCCCGCCGTCGGCGACCCGGTAGAGCCCGGAGAGCGTCACGGACTTCAGGCCGGGCAGATCGCCGTCGGCGTTGATGTGGATGAGCTTGGCCAGCTCGTCGTTGTCGATGACGGGGAACGGCAGGGTGACGCTGCGGCAGGAGGCCGCGGTGGGCTCCAGCAGGTTGCCCTGCGGGCCCAGCGAGGAGCGCAGCGAGGTGACCAGTTCCTCCCGGATGGCGTCCAGCGGCGGATTGGTGACCTGCGCGAACAGCTGGGTGAAGTAGTCGAAGATCAGCCGGGGGCGGGCGGAGAGCGCGGCGATGGGCGCATCGGTGCCCATGGACCCGATGGGTTCGGCGCCGGTGCGGGCCATCGGCGCGAGCAGGACGCGCAGTTCCTCCTCGGTGTAGCCGAAGGTCTGCTGGCGGCGGGTGACCGAGGCGTGGGTGTGCACGATGTGCTCGCGCTCGGGCAGGTCCTCCAGCTCGATCTCGCCGGCGTCCAGCCACTCCCGGTAGGGGTGTTCGGCGGCGAGCTGCGCCTTGATCTCGTCGTCCTCGATGATGCGGTGCTCGGCGGTGTCGACGAGGAACATCCGGCCGGGCTGGAGCCGCCCCTTGCGGACGACCTTGCCGGGGTCGATGTCGAGCACGCCGACCTCGGAGGCGAGGACGACCAGGCCGTCGTCGGTGACCCAGTAGCGGCCGGGGCGCAGCCCGTTGCGGTCGAGGACGGCGCCGACCTGGACGCCGTCGGTGAAGGTGACGCAGGCCGGGCCGTCCCAGGGCTCCATCATCGTGGAGTGGTACTGGTAGAAGGCGCGCCGGGCGGGGTCCATGGCCTCCTGCCGCTCGGCGCTCTCCCACGCCTCGGGCACCATCATGAGCACCGCGTGCGGCAGCGAACGGCCGCCCAGGTGGAGGAGTTCGAGGACCTCGTCGAAGGTGGCGGAGTCGGAGGCGCCGGGCGTGCAGACCGGGAAGATCCGCTCCAGGGTGTCCCCCTCGCGCCCGAACAGATCGCTGGCGAGCTGGGATTCGCGGGCCCGCATCCAGTTGCGGTTGCCCTGCACGGTGTTGATCTCGCCGTTGTGCGCGACGAACCGGTACGGGTGGGCCAGCGGCCAGCTCGGGAAGGTGTTGGTGGAGAACCGCGAGTGCACCAGGGCGACGGCGCTGGCCAGACGGCGGTCGGAGAGGTCGGGGAAGAACGGCTCCAGCTGCCCGGTCGTCAGCATGCCCTTGTAGACGAGGGTGCGGGCGGACAGCGAGGGGAAGTACACGCCGGCTTCGCGCTCGGCGCGCTTGCGCAGCACGAAGGCGAGCCGGTCCAGGGCGATGCCGCTGCGGGCGCCGTCGGCCGCGGAGACGAACAGCTGCCGCAGCAGCGGCATGGTGGCGCGGGCGCCGGCGCCGAGCAGATCGGGGGCGACGGGCACATCGCGCCAGCCGAGCACCCGCAGCCCCTCCTCGGACGCCAGCGTCTCGATGTGTGAGACGGCGTCCGCGCTCGCGGAGCCCTCGGCGGGCAGGAAGGCGATGCCGACGGCGTAGCTCCCGGCGTCCGGGAGCGCGAACGGCACGCTCTCGCGCAGGAACGCGTCCGGGACCTGGAGGAGGATGCCGGCGCCGTCCCCGGTGTCCGGGTCGGAGCCCGTGGCGCCCCGGTGCTCCAGGTTGCGCAGCACGGTGAGGCCCTGTTCCACCAGGTCGTGGCTGGGTTCGCCGGTCAGGGTGGCCACGAATCCGACACCGCACGCATCGTGCTCGTATCGGGGGTCGTACATCCCCTGCGCGGCAGGGTGGTGGGCGGCCCAAACCGGTGCAGACACAGCGCGCATCGGCTCTCCCGTCGTCTCGTGGCAGTGGTACGTACCGAGGGACGACGTTGGCCCTCACGCGTGCAGAAAAGGTCCGCGCAGGTTACATGATGACCCTCTTCCCGAACAGTGAACACCATGTGCTCAGCATGCGGACAGCCGCGACACGGGCGGGCGTTCGCGCACGGGCGGGACGCCCCGGCACACCGCCGGGAACGCCTCCGCGGACGGCATCCGGAACGCTGGACTCCGGCGTCGGGAAAGTCGGGAACAGGGGCCCTGTGGGGACCTGCACGGTGGCGGGGGTTGGGGGTGTACCCCCGAAGAAGAGTGTGGATCGAAAGCGGACCCGGGCGTCGTTGCCGAATGGGCCTTCTGGCTTCTGCCCACCAGTGAACCCCGCGAAACCGCGCGGTAACAAACGGATCATGCCCCGGCGCACGGCCGATACGCTGTGGCCCACCTCACAGCACCCTGGCGCTCCGGCCCCCGCGCCCCCTGTGACCAGGCGCGATCCTCCTTCAGTCCGGTGCCGTGCCGGGCCCGGGAAGCGGCTGCCGATGGACGCTGCGGATCGCCGCGACCGCCGCGGGGACCGGCAGCGGGGCCACCTCGGCGCTCAGCGCGTCCAGCCGCCGCTTGACGCTGCGTGCCACCCCCGAGCCGAAGCGGAACCGGGTCGGGGTGACCGCGCACCGCGCGGAATCCAGCAGCCGGTGCGCCGCCGCGCTGGTCGCGCCGGTGTGGGTGAGGACGAGATGCATCAGCCGGTGCGGTCCCGCGGCCAGGGCCGCGCCGACGAACGCGGCCGCCGTCTCGTCGAACCGGTTGTCGGCGGCGCCCAGCGCCCGGGCGGCCTTCACCCGGCCCAGATCGCACAGCTCCACGCCCGCGTGCACCGCGGCGGCGACCAGCCGGCCGGCGGCCGGCGCACCGATGCCGTCGCTCGCCACCGACAGCCGGCGCAGCCGCCCGAACGGTGCCCGCTCCAGCGCCCCGGTCAGCTCCGCCGCGCCCGCGTCGCCCAGCCCCGCCGCCGCCAGATACAGCTCACCGCAGGCACCCGCCGCCACGACGGGCGCGAGCGCCCGCGCCCCGGCCGGGCCCAGCGGATTGCCGCCCGCGTACAGCCGCTCGACCGGACGGCCGTCCCGCGCCGCCGCGACCAGCGCCTCCGCGAGCGCCGCTGCGCCGGACGGCTCCAGGCCCGTCTGGACGAGGTCGAGCGTGCGCAGCTCCCGCACCTGGGCCAGCAGCCGCGCCGCCGCATCGCCCGCCCCGGCCCCCAGCGGGTTGCGCTTGAGCCAGACGCCGGTGACCGCCGACGGTGAGGCCCGCAGATTGTCCGCGAGGGAGCAGACACCGGCCGAGGTGAGGGTGTTGCAGCCGAGGTAGAGCGTCTCCACGCCCGCCTCGCCCGCCCGCTCCGCGACGGCCGCGGCCCCGGCGTCCCCCAGCCCGTCCGTGCCGAGCAGGAGATGACGCACCGGGCCGTCCGGGCGCAGCGCCCGCGCCACCTCGGCAGCGCCGCCCGGGCCGAGCTGCTGCTTGCACAGGTCGAGACGGCCGTCGGGCAGCGCCGTGCCCGCGGCGAAGTCCAGCCGGCGCGGTGCGGCCCGGCCGGTGCGCAACCACTCCAGCAGCGGCCGCAGTTCCTCCACCGGACGCGGCACGACGGCCGGCACCCCGGCGAACGCCGCTCCCGGCCCGGCCTCTTCGGACGACTCGGACGACACCCCGGACTCCCCCGCTCCCGGACGCCCGCCGCCGGGCGCGGCTCCGGACGGACCGCCCAAGACCGCGCCGGACGCCCCGTCGCTCACCATGCGGCCTCCGCGTAGTCCTTGAGGAACACCCCCGCGAGAGGAGCGCCGGCCTCGCCCCGCACGATCGGGTCGTAGAGCCGGGCCGCGCCGTCCACCACGTCCAGCGGGGTGCGGAAACCGGCCGCGGCACGGCGGATCTTGGCCGGGGACGGGTTCTCGTCGGTGATCCAGCCCGTGTCGACGGCGCACATGTGCACCCCGTGCCCGGCCAGATGGGGGCCGCTGGTGCGGGTGAGCATGTTGAGCGCGGCCTTGGCCATGTTGGTGTGCGGATGCCCGGCCGTCTTGTTGCGTACGGCGAACCTGCCCTCGACGGCGGAGACGTTGACGACGTACCGGCGCGGGTACGGCGAGGCGAGCAGCAGCGGCAGCAGCCGGTCGCACAGCAGCAGCGGCGCGACGGCGTTCACCAGCTGGGTCTCCAGGACCTCGGCGCCGTCCAGCTCGCCCAGCCGCGCCGACCAGGAGTTGGCCGCGGCCGGGTCCGGCAGCAGCCCCGCCTCGTCCAGAAGCGGGCCCGCCCCCTCGTCGGGTGCCGCACCCGGCACCGGCGACTGCCCGGCCCGCGCGGCCGGTTCCGCGCCGGCCGGCGTCGCCGACGGCAGCGGAGCGAGCGCCCCGGCCGGCAGGGGCGCGGACGGCCGCTCGGGCCGGAAGCCCGGCGCCTGCCGCAGCCGCACGCCGGGCGGGACCCCGGTGCGCTCCCCCGCGACGAGCGGCGCATACGCCTCGCCCGGCCGGCGCACGGTCTGCGCCGCGTTGTTGACGAGGATGTCCAGCGGCCGGCCGTCCCGCCGGAGGTCCTCGCACAGGCCCAGCACCTGGCGCGGGTCGCGCAGATCGATCCCGATCACGGTGAGCCGGTCCAGCCACTCCGCACTGCCCGGCACCCGGCGGAACCTGCGCACGGTGTCCGCGGGGAAGCGGCTGGTCACCATCGTCTCGGCGCCGTCCCGCAGCAGCATCAGCGCGAGCTGGAAGCCGATCTTGACCCGGCCGCCGGTCAGCAGGGCGCGCCGGCCGCGCAGATCCGTACGCAGGGCGCGGCGCGCCGCGTTGTCCGCCGCGCACCCGGGGCACAGCAGATGGTAGAAGCCGTCCACCTGCCGGTAAGTGCCCTTGCAGACATAGCAGCGGCGGGGGCGCGTGTAGTACGCGGGAGCGCCCGGTGACGGGTCGGCACCGGGCAGTGCGGCGTCCTCGCGCCGGGCGGGCGAGCCGGTGGCGGTCGCCGCCCGGACCTGAGCATCCGCCTGCCGGTGCCGGGCGTTCCGCGCGCTCTTCCGCCGGCGCCGGCCGTCCCGCGCGAAGGACGCGGCGACCTGCTCGGCCTCCAGCCGCACGGGATCGTCGACGGGCAGCGCACGCAGCCGCGCCACCATCCGGTGAAACGCCCCCAGCTCACCACCCCGACCCCCCACCCGTTCCCCACCGTGCCCCTCATCCCCCGCCACCTCCACCACCTCCGACTCGGCGCATGGCACCTCCGCCAACTCCGCCCCAACGCCCGACACCTCCGCCAACTCCCGCCCCACGGCCTTCGGCCCGGCGCACGACACCCCCGCCAACTCCCGCCCCGCGACATCCGGCGAGGCGCACAACACCCCCGCCAACTCCGGCTCGACGCCCGCCGCCCCCACCGACTCCGGCTCCGGCTCCGCGCCCGACACCTCCGCCAACTCCCGCCAAACGGCGTCCGGCTCGGCGCACGACACCCCCGCCAACTCTCGCCCAACGGCGTCCGGCTCGGCGCACGACACCCCCACCGACTCCGGCCCCGCGACATCCGGCGAGGCGCACGACGCCTCCGCAGACTCCGGCTCCGCCGGCGCTCGTCCCGAGGGTTCGCCGCTCACCCCGTGCCCCCGTGCTCTCCTTCAGCCACCCGGCTGCCCCACCTTTCGGGAGGTCCCGACCGGATTCGAACCGGCGTGCCCGACATGCCGTGTCGGTGCGCCTGCCTCTGCGCTACGGGACCGCGTGTGCGCGCCTTCCGCACAACTGGCCGAGGAATCTACCGGGTTGGCGCGTGGGCCGGACAGCGGGGTCCCGGTGCCCGGCGGAGCCCTGTCACACCCCTTGACAGGCACTCGGCACACCCTCACCATCTGTAAACGTTTTCAGCTGCTGTAAAGGTTTACAGCCAACTGCCGCTCCGGCCGGGACCGTCGGGCAGCCGGCTCTGCCCGCCGCCCGGTCCGTACCTGTCCGGGCACGTGAGCGGCCTGCGCAAAGGGGCGAGTTGTGATGCCGGACGGCGGACCACCCACCATCGTGTCGATCGCGGAGCGCGCCGGCGTCTCGATCGCCTCGGTGTCACGGGTGCTCAACGGGGTGGGCGCGCGGCCCGAGACCGTGCGGAAGGTGGAGCGGGCGGCGGCCGAGCTGGGCTATGTGCCCAACGCCGTCGCGCGCTCCCTCAAGGGCGGGCGGACCAAGCAACTGACCTTCGCCATGCAGGACATCGGCAACCCGGTGTACGTGGCGATGGTCCGCGAGATCCAGGCCGTCGCCCGGGCCGCCGGGCACCGGCTGCTCATCCACTCCACGGACGCCGACACCGAGGAGGAGCTGTCCGTCGTCCGCAGCCTCGGCGACCGGCGCAGCGACGGGCTCATCCTGTGCCCGATCCGCATCACGCCCGAGCACATCGAGGTGCTGGAGAACGCCGCCGGGCCGGTGGTCGTCATCGGTGCGCTGCCCGAGCGGGTGCGGGTGGACGCCGTGCAGACGGACTCGGTCGCCGGTGCGCAGCTGGCCGTGCGCCATCTCGCGGAGACGGGCCGGCGCCGGATCGCCTTCGTCAACGGCCCGTTGGACACCGTGCCCGGGCACAACCGCCGGCAGGGCTATCTCAAGGCGCTCGCCGATCAGGGCCTGGCGCACGATCCGGCGCTGGAGCACGCCACCGACTTCGGACTGGCCGCGGGCCGGGCGGCGGCGCACCGGCTGCTGGCCGCCGACCCGCCGCCGGACGCCTTCTTCTGCGCCAACGACCAGTTGGCGTTGGGCGCCAGCCAGGCCGTGCACGAGCGGGGGCTGCGGATACCGCAGGACATCGCCGTGGTCGGCATGGACGACAGCGAACTGGCCCGCGCCGGCTGGCCGCCGTTGACCAGCGTCGGGCTCGGCTCCGAGGAGCGGGGGCGTACCGCGGCGCGGATGCTGCTGGAGCGGCTCGGTGACGCGGAGAACCCGGCACCGGCCGCCGCACGCAGGACGACGGCGCAACCCCGGCTGGTCGTGCGCGCCTCCACCGTGGCCGGGCACGTCCCGGCCACGGACCCGGCGGGTACGGCGTGAGCGCCGCGACCGTGCGGCCGAAAGCGGGGGCAGGCGCGGGCACGGGCACGGGCGCTCCCCCGCCGCGCACCCCGGCCGAGCGCCGCCGGGTGCTCGGGCTCGACCGGGGCGCCTGGTTCCTGCTGGCCCCGGCGCTGCTGCCGATCCTGGTGCTGAGCGCCGGCCCGCTGCTGTACGCGATATCCCTGGCGTTCACCGACGCGCACACGGGACGGACGGCGACGACGCGCTTCGTCGGCGTCGACAACTTCGCCGACCTGCGCCTGGACTCCCTGTTCTGGGAGTCGTTCCGGATCGGCCTGGTGTGGGCGGTGTGCGTGACCGCGCTCCAGCTGCTGCTGGCGCTCGGGCTCGCGCTGCTGCTGAACCAGAATCTGCGCTTCCGGTGGCTGGCCAGGACGCTCGCCCTCGTCCCCTGGGCGATGCCGGAGGTCGTCGTCGGCATCATGTGGCAGCTCGTCTACCACCAGGACGCCGGCATCCTGAACAAGACGCTGCGCCAACTCGGCGTCCTGAGCGGCACGTCGGGCAACATCGACTGGCTGACGCATCTGTCGTGGGCGCTGCCTGCCGTGATCCTCGTCGGCGTCTGGGCGGGGATGCCGCAGACGACCGTCGTGCTGCTGGCCGGGCTCCAGAACGTGCCCAGGGAGCTGGCGGAGGCCGCGCAGCTGGACGGCGCCGGGGTGTGGCGGCGGTTCGCGAGCGTGACCTGGCCGGCGCTCAAGCCGGTGGCCGTCGCGATCACCGCGCTCAACTTCATCTGGAACTTCAACTCGTTCGGTCTGGTCTATGTGCTCACCCAGGGCGGGCCGGGCGGGCAGACCCGGCTGCCGATGCTGTTCGCCTACGAAGAGGCCTTCAAGTACGGGCAGTTCGGCTACGCCGCCGCGATGGGCGTGGTGATGATCGCCGTCGTCGCCGTCCTCCTCACCCTGTTCCTGCGCAAGCGCCTGAAGGAGGACGCCGCATGAGCGCCACGTCACCCCTGCCCGTGCGGGCCGCCCCCGGTGCGTCCGGCGCCGGTGCCGCCCGCGCCCGACGGGCCGCCGCCCGCATGGGGCAGTACCTCGGGCTGCTGTGCTATCTGGTCTTCCTGGCCTTTCCGCTGCTGTGGCTGCTGTCGACGTCGTTCAAGTCGCCGCAGGAGCTGGGGCGGATCGACCCGACGTGGATCCCGGAGCACCCCTCGCTGGACAACTTCCGGGAAGCCTTCGCCGCCCAGCCGCTGGCCCGCTCGGCGCTCAACAGCCTGCTCGTGGCGGGCGGTGCGACGCTGATCTCGGTGGCGGTCGCGGTACCCGCGGCCTATGTGCTGGTCCGCCACCGTTCGAAGGTCGGCAGCGCGGCGACCGGCTGGGTGCTGGTCAGCCAGATGTTCCCGTTCGTGCTGGTCATCATCCCGCTGTTCCTGCTGCTGAAGAACTTCCACCTGATCGATTCCCTGGCGGGGCTGATCGTCGTCTACGTCGTGTGGAACCTGCCGTTCTCGCTGTGGATGCTCCAGGGGTACGTGCGGGCGGTGCCGCCCTCCCTGGAGGAGGCCGCGGCCATGGACGGGGCCGGGCGGCTGCGGATCCTGCGCAGCATCGTGCTGCCGCTGCTGACCCCCGGCCTGGTGGCGACGCTGATGTTCTCCTTCGTCACCGCCTGGAACGAGTTCTTCTTCGCCCTGGTGCTGCTCAAGTCCCCGGAGAACCAGACGATGTCCGTGATCCTCACCCGCTTCCTCGGCGCCGAGGGCGTCGCCGACCTGGGCCCGCTCGCCGCCGCCTCGGTCCTCGCCATGATCCCCAGCCTGCTGTTCTTCGCGCTGCTCCAACGGCGGCTGGCCGGCGGCATGCTGGCCGGGGCGGTGAAGGCATGAGCGCGCGCGGCACACTTCTCGGACGGCTGCGGACGGCGGCGGCCGTGGCGCTCGCCGGTGTCCTGCTGGCCTCGTGCGCGGGCGGCGGCGAGGACGGGCGGAGCGCGGACGGCACCGTCACCCTCGACTACTTCAGCCTGGCCTGGCAGAAGGAGTCGGTGGCGGCGAACAAGAAGCTCGTCGCGCAGTGGAACAGGACGCACGAGAAGGTCAAGGTCCGCTATGTGCAGGGCCAGTGGGACACCGTCCACGACCAGCTGCTGACGTCCTTCGAGGGCGGCGAGGCACCCGACATCATCCACGACGACGCCAGCGATCTGACGGACTTCGCCTACGGCGGCTACCTCGCCGATCTGCGCGGCCTGCTGCCGAAGGAGCTGCTGGCCGACATCCCGCAGCGCACCTGGGACAGCACCACGATGAACGGCGGCCGGGTCTACGGTGTGCCGTTCTCCCAGGAACCCCGGGTGATCATCGCGAACGAGAAGCTGCTGCGGCGCTCCGGCGTCCGCGTGCCCACGCCCGAACACCCCTGGACCTGGGGCGAGTTCGAGAAGGCCGCGCGTGAGCTGTCCGGGCGCACCGCCAAGGGCGGCAGGCGGTACGGCGCCGTGTGGACGATGAAGGAACCGGTCAAGCAGTCCGTCAATCTGTCGCTGTCCACGGGCGGACGCGTCTTCACCCGCGAGGGCACCGGCAACGGCGCGAAGGGCGCAGAGAACGCGAGGGGTGCGAAGGGCGCGGAGAACGCCGAGAACGCGGAGAACGCCGTCCGCTTCGATCATCGCGACTCCGCCGTCAGCGAGCTGATCGACCGGCAGGTGCGGCAGGGCACGGCGCCGCGCAGCGGCCTGGGCATGGCCGGATCCGACGCGCTGCCGGGGCTGTTCGCCGGGCGGTACGCGATGGCGCCGCTGAACTTCTCCTTCCGCCAGCAGGTCGCCCAGCAGGCGCCGGACGACTTCGACTGGACGGTGCTGCCGATGCCGCGCGGCCCCGGCAGGGGGCAGAACGCCCAGGGCGTCGTCCCGCAGACCCTGTCCGTCGCCGAGGAGAGTCCGCACAAGCGGGCCGCTGCGCGGTTCGTCGCCTATCTGTCCCGGCCGGAGCACATGGCCGCGCTCGCCAAGGGCGACTGGCTGCTGCCCACCGGTGAACAGGCGCTCCGCGACCCGGCGATCAACCGGCGCGAGGACGGCTGGGACGTGGGGGTGGAGACGGCCGACACCCTGCGGCCCTCGCCGACGCTCGGCGTCCGCGGCTTCGCCGAGTGGTCCGACAAGATCGCCACCCCTGCCTTCCAGCGCTACTACCGGGGCGACATCCGCCTCGGCGCACTGCGCGAGTCCCTGGTGGAGGACGGGAATCTCATCCTCGACCGCTATCAGCGCTGACGCCCGGCCGGCCGGTGCCGTGCCCGGACCGTCCCGGGCCGCACCGGCCGCGGGCCGTGCGGTGCCCCGCCCCGCGGC
>NZ_BJMM01000038.1 GCF_006539165.1 Streptomyces cacaoi
AAAAAAGCGAGCCAACCAGACGAACCAAAAGGCGCGCCACACACAGACCAAGCAAAGGAACAGCGGCGAAGCCCGGACAAAGACGAGAAACCACGACGGCGCGAAAGCCGACCAGAAGGACGCAGAGGGGCGAGGGTACCCAGAGCGGGCAGCGAGACGCAGGGAGACGCGCGTAGACAAACCATTGTCATGCCCGCACCACCCTCGGTACGGTAACCGGCCAACCAGCCAACCGGCACGGCAGACCCGCTCCATCCCCCCACACCGAGGAGCCCCCATGTCCGACCGCACCGGCCCCCGCACCAGAATCCCCCGCACGGCCACGACGGCGACCGCCGCGGCCACGGTCCTCGCCGCGACAGCGGCCCTGCTCGTCACGGCCGCGGGCGCCGACGCCACCCCGGAACAGCCGGACCGCACCGGCACCCGCTCGCTGAACGCCTCCCTGGCGTCCGCCGCCGACGCGTACGACGTCCCGCGCGACGTCCTCGCCGCCGTCGGCTACGGCGAGACCCACTTCGACGGCCACGCCGGCAAGCCCAGCCAGGCGAACGGCTACGGCGTCATGCACCTGGTCAGCAACCCGTCCCGGCACACGCTCGAACAGGCCGCACGGCTCACCGGCGAATCCGTCGCCCGGCTGCGGCGGAACACCGACGCCAACATCCACGGCGGCGCAGCCGTCCTGCGGGCCCACGCGGACAAGCTCGGGCTGGACGCCGGCGACCGCGACGACCTCGGCGCCTGGTACCCGGCCGTCGCCCGGTACAGCGGCGCACGGGGCGGCACGGCCCGGCTGTACGCCGACACCGTGTACCGCTTCCTGAAGAAGGGGCTGCGCGCCACCACGCCGGACGGCGAACGCGTGGCCGTGTCCGCGCACGGGAGTCTCCGGCCGGACCGGTCCGGGGTCTCGGCGGCCGGGCTCGGCACGAAGAGCGAGGACTTCCCCGACGCGAAGTGGGTCCCGGCGGACGGCAACAACTTCAGCGCGGGCCGGGCGGAGAAGCTGGACAAGATCGTCATCCATGTCACCCAGGGCTCGTACGCGGGGTCCATCAGCTGGTTCCAGAACCCGGAGGCGCAGGTGAGCGCCCACTACGTCGTCCGTTCCTCGGACGGCGAGGTGACCCAGATGGTGCGGGACGCCGACACCGCCTACCACGCGCGCAGCGCCAACGCCTCCTCCCTCGGCATCGAGCACGAGGGCTACATCGACGATCCGTCCTGGTTCACGGACGCCATGTACCGCTCCTCGGCGGCCCTGACCCGTCATCTGGCCGACGCACACGGCATCCCCAAGGACCGTGAGCACATCATCGGCCACAGCGAGGCCCCCGGTAACGACCACACCGACCCCGGCCCGCACTGGGACTGGGACACCTACATGGCCCTCGTGAAGGGCTGACCCGGCCCTCGCCGAGGACCGGCGCACGACCGTCCCTCCCGGAGCCCGGAGCCCGGAGCCCGGAGCCCGGAGCCCGGAGCCCGGAGCACGGCATCCGGCGTCCGGCCTTCCGGGAGGGACCCGGGCACGGCCTCCGCACACGCACGCCCCTCGCGCGGCGCGCGCCCCGGCTCCGGTACGCCCCACGCGTCACCTCCGCCCCGCGGGGAACCCCGGAGGGCATGGCAGGACACCACCCCGGCCGGGCGCCGGCCGCCGCCGGGCGCGGGAGGCGGCACGGGAGGCAGGCATGAGGGGCCCCGACGACATGGACGAGGTGACGGAAGGGGTACAGGCGGGCGGCGGGCGGTCCACCGACCGCACCGAGGTGGCCTCGCCGGGGGCGGAGAACCTGCTGGACTCCCTGGGCAGCGCCGCCTACGTCTCGGACGAGCGCGGCTGCATCATCGGCGTCAACCACCGGGCGGAGGAGCTGCTGGGCCGGCCACCCGCGGACCTGCTCGGCCAGGACGCGCACGATCTGCTGCACCGCACCCGCAACGGTGAGTCCGTGCCGCGCACCCAGTGCCGCTTCCGGGAGGCCGAACTGGCCGGCCGTACGGCGCAGGGCGACGAGGCGTGGCTGGAGCGCGGCGACGGCACGCTGGCCCCGGTGGCCTGGCTGGCCACGCCCTGCGACACCGGGGACGGCGCCGGCACCACGATCGTGCTCTTCCACCCCGTGGGCGAGGAACCGCCGGCCGGGCCGGAGCCCCACCACAGGCCGCTGTCCGAGCGGGAGCGGCTGGCCCTGCTGGCCGAGACGACGACGCAGCTGTCCGCGACGCTGGAGGTCGAGGAGGCCGTGCGCCGGCTGGTGGCCCTCCTGGCACCCCGCCTCGCCGACTGGGTCGTGGTCGATGTGATCACCGAGCGCGACCAGGTGTGGCGCTACGCCGTCGTCCACGCCGAGGACGGCGAGGTGGTCTCCCGGGAGGACCTGGAGGGGCCCATGCCGCCGGTGCCCCAGGAGTCCCCGATGCCGCTCTCCCGGGCGCTGCGCGGCGCCGCGTCGGCCCTGGCGGGGCCCGAGACCTACGCCGGGCCGCCCGACTCCGGCATCGCCGTCGAACAGCGCCGTCTGTTCGAGGCCACGGGCATGCACTCGGCCGTCATCGCCCCGATTCCCCGGCTGCGCAAGGTGCTCGGCGCGCTGACCCTGGGCCGTTCCGAACGTCAGGAGCCGTTCACGGCGTCCGACATCACGCTGGTCGAGGACATCGCACGGCGGGCGGGGCTCTCCCTGGACAACGCCCGCCTCTACCAGCGGCAGCGCAAGGTCGCCGAGACCATGCAGCACCATCTGCTGCCCCAGCTGCCCCGGGTGCCCGAACTGGAGATGGCCGCCCGGTATCTGGCCGCCCCGGACGCCTCTCAGGTCGGCGGCGACTGGTACGACGCCTTCACCCTGCCCGACGGCGCCATGGCCCTGGCCGTCGGCGACGTCGTCGGACACGACCTCGACGCCGCGGCCGGTATGGCACAGCTGCGCAACATGCTCCGCGCCTACACGTGGTCGCAGCAGGGCCCGCCCAGCCGGATCGTCGAGTGGCTCGACGAGGCGGCACAGCACATCGCCGAGCCGTCCATGGCCACCCTCGTCCTCGCCCGGCTGACCGTGGCCGACGACGGCACCTGCCAGCTGTCCTGGACGAACGCCGGCCACCCGCCGCCGCTGCTGATCAGCCGGGACGGGCTGGCCCGCTATCTGAACGACGGGCACGACGTGCTCCTGGGCGCCGGGGACCAGGAGGGCCGGCCCGACGCCACCGTCGAGATGCCGCCCGGCTCCACGCTCCTGCTCTACACGGACGGCCTGATCGAGTCCCCGGCCCATTCCCTGGAACACGGTATGGAGGAACTGCGGCGGCACGCCGCCTATCTGGCACACCGCCCCCTGGGACCCTTCACCGACCATCTGCTGGCCCGGGCCCGCCCCTCCGACAACGAGGACGACGTCGCCCTCCTGCTGGTCCGCGCCACCTCCCGGTGACCCGCCCCGCCTCCGCCCGGCGGCCCGTACGCACAGCCGTGCGCGGCCCGTTCCGCGGAACGAACGCGGATCGTGTACCTGGCAACCAACCCGTAGGGTCCTGCCCATGGAGTGGTGGGAGTGCGCGCTGATCGCGTTCGCGGGACTGTGGGCCGGGACGATCAACACCGTGGTGGGCTCGGGAACTCTGGTGACCTTCCCGGTGCTCGTCGCCCTCGGCTATCCGCCCGTCACGGCGACGACCTCCAACGCCATCGGCCTCATCACCGGCTCCTTCACCGGCGCGTGGGGCTACCGCCACGAACTCACCGGCCAGCGCGGCCGTCTCGTCCGCTACGGCATCGCCTCGTTCTTCGGCGCCATCGGCGGGACGGTGCTGCTGCTGTCGCTGCCGCACGACGCGTTCGAGGCCATCGTGCCCGTGCTCGTCGGCCTCTCGCTCGTCCTCGTCGTCGTCCAGCCGTTCGTCGCCAAACGCCTGAAGTCCCGGGACGGCACCGCCCGTTCGGGGCCGCTGCTCTACGCCCTGATCTTCCTCATCGGCATCTACGGCGGCTACTTCACGGCCGCGCAGGGCATCATGCTCGTCGGCGTGATGGGCCTGATGCTGTCCGATCCGCTCCAGCGGCTCAACGGCTTCAAGAACCTGCTCAGCGCCATCGTCAACCTGGTGGCGGGCCTCATCTACGCCTTCGTCGCCCCGATCAGCTGGCCCGTCGTCGGCCTCATCGCCGCCAGCTCCACCCTGGGCGGCCTCCTCGGCGCCAAGATCGGCCGCAGACTCCCCCCGACCGCCCTCCGCACCGTCATCGTCCTCATCGGCGCCCTGGCCATCGTCCGCTTGGTGACGGAGTGAGCCTTTTCTGGAGCCGTCGCCTTGCGCGGCGTGCTCATCCGGCTTCCCGGCGCGGCAGTCCGCCTCAGTGGTACCGGTCAGCCCTCCGGCATGCTGCCCAGCAGGCAGAGCAACTCGTCCCTGTGCTGCTCCCACACGGCGCTCACGCTTTCCCGCCCGCCGTGGCCCCCTGCGCGTTCCAGCAGAGCCACCGAGATCAGCACCGCTCCCTTCTCCAGTGACCGGAGCGCGGGATTATTGCTTCCCAGATATCTCCTGCACAGCTCCTCTGTGAACCCGGCGAACTCGCCGAGGGTGATTGCGCATTCGTCGTCCACGATGTCGCCGACACCGGATTCCCCGCCGAACAGCCCGGCGATCCCATGAACCTGCCCCACATAGAGTTCGGCGACGGAGTTCGACGGGTTCCAGACGTCCGTCCCGGAGACGTTGAAGTAGCAACTCAATCTGCCCACCTTATTCGTACTTCTACGCCGGGATTGTTTTGCTGCCATGCTGCGACCGCTGATTCTACTGCGCGTCGGAAGGTCGGCGTTGCCCCGGGTTCGACGAAGCTGAGTCCAATGGGGGCGTTTTCCCAGCCCGGAAGGTGTGACCTGGCACGTACGTAGGCGTCAAGTTTCTTGAAGACATGCTTGTTCACCCAAGGGTCGATCTTCATGTTCGGATTCTGTCCTGTTGCGCTCTTCTCCTCCCACAGGGTTCCGTTTTCGATGCGATCGATATCCGTGATGGTGTCCGCTGGATTCGCCGGGTTGTCCACAATGTAGTTGGTGTCTCCCTCAACAGGAGGACGGTCCCGGTTTGACTTCCCGTCCGCGGGACAACCTTCCCTCCCGAGGACATCGACTCGACCGAGAGGATTTCCCACATAGCCGTACGGATGGGGCCCGGGAGACAGCCCCAACGGGTCCGCCGACAGGTACCGCCCCGTCTCCGGATCGTAGTAGCGGGAGAAGTTGTAGTTGAGACCCGTTTCCTGGTCCGCGTACTGGCCGGGGAAGCGGAGGGGGCAGCTGGTGGTTGTGGGATTCGGTGGGCTCGGGAGTGGGGTGCCCCAGAGGGTTGTGCGGTGTCGCCAGGTCACCTCGCCGGCCGGGGTGAGGAGTTCGGTGGGGGTGCCCGTGAGGTCCGTGAGGACAGCGTGGAAGCGCGTCACACCGAGTTCGCGGTCGGTCTGGGTGAGGGGGCGGTGTGTGCCCGGGGCGTAGTCCCAGGTGGTGGAGCCGTTGGGGGAGGACTGTTCGGCGAGGCGGGTTCCGTCCCAGGCGAAGGTGAGGAGGTCGGCGTCGGTTGGACCCGTTTTGGCCGTGCGACGGCCGAGGGGGTCGTAGGTGTACGTCCACACCTCTCCCCGGGGATTCGTCGCACGGGTCAGTTGGTCCTGGGCGTTCCAGGTGTAGGTCCAGGTGCGGGTCTGCCCGTTGAGGAGTTTCCGGGTGCGGCGGGTGAGGCGCCCGGCCGCGTCGTAGCTGTAGCTCGTGCGGCCGGACGCGCGGAGAAGGGTGCCCTCGTAGTGGCGGTCCCCGGGGTCTGGATGGGCCGGGGCGGTGGCGTGGGTCTGGTTTCCGACGGTGTCGTAGGCGTACTTCTCGGTCCAGCCGTGCGCCTGGACAGCGGTGACTCTGCCCTGTGAGTCGAGCGAGAAGTTGCGGGTCCCGGAGGTGAGTTCGCGGATCTCTGTGACGTAGCCGTCGGGACGGTAAGCGTAGGAGCGGTGTTGGAGGAGATCACCGGTCACGGTCGTGGCGGTCTCCGACCTGAGACGGGCTCGGGCGTCCCAGGACCGGGTGAGGCCGAGGTCTCCGACACTGCGGCGGGTCTCCCGGCCGGCTGCGTCATAGGTGAAGGCGAGGCTGTGGGAGTCCACGTCCGAGGAGCCGGTCCATGCCGTGGTGAGCGTGACCGGGCGGCCGGTCGCATCGTGTGTCCACGTGGACGTCAGACCGGACGGGGTGGTGCGGCGAACGCGGTTGCCTGCCGCGTCGTAGCCGAATGTGGTCGTCGCGCCGTTGACGGTTTCCTTGGTCAGCCGGCCCGCCGGGTCCCTTTCCAGGGACAGCTCGGTGCCGGCGCCGGCTGCGTGGACGAGCTCACCGTTGGCGTCGTAGGTGTAGGCCGTCGCCTCGCCTGTGGACTCGTCGACCTGGGTGACCGGGCGGCCCATCGCGTCGTAGCTGTACCGGAGCGTTTCGCCGAGAGCGTTGGTTCGGGCCGTGAGGCGGCCTGCGGCGTCGAGCGTGTAGGTGCGGGTCGCGCCGGTGAAGTCGGTCTCGGAGACGAGACGGCCTGCCGCGTCGTAGTCGTAACGCCAGTGTTTCCCTTGGGGGTTGGTGACCGATATGAGCCGTAATTCGGTGTCGTAGTCGAAGGTGTAATGGGCACCGTCCGGGTCGGTCCGGGTGGCGACGAGGTCGAAGTAGGTGGGGGAGTAGCGCGTGGTGTTACCAGCCTCGTCCGTGTGCGAGACGAGGTTGCCTTCGCCGTCCCACTTCCACTCCTCGCGGGCACCGTCCGGGTGTTCCCGCCAGGCCGGCTTGCCCTCGATGGTCCAGCCCTGGCGGGTGGTGTTGCCCAACGGGTCGGTGACGGCGGTGATTCGGCCGTGCGGGCCACGGCGTACGAGGGTGGTGGCGCCGAGAGCGTCGGTGAGCGCGATCGGGAGGCCCGCCGCGTCGGTGGTGACCGTCGTCGTGTTGCCGAGTGGATCGGTGACGGCGGTGAGGTGACCACCGGGTCCGTAGGTGTAGTGCGTCGTCGCACCGGTCGGGTCGGTGGTCGAGGTGCGGGCGCCGCGGCCGTCGTAAGTGTGGCGCCATGTGCCACCGGCCGGATCACGGATCTCCACGGGCAGGCCCCGGGCGTCGTGGATTGCCTCGATGACCGTGCCGTCCGGCCGCTCGACGGCTGCGAGGTTTTCTTCGCTGTCGTACCGGTAGCGCGTCGTGTGGCCGAGCGGATCGGTGACGGACACGGGGTTGCGCCCGGCCTCGTCCCAGACGGTGCGGGTGGTGTTGCCGAGCGGATCCGTCTTCTCGACGAGTTGGCATGCTTCGTTGAAGACGTAGGTGGTGGTGTTGCCCTGGGAGTCCGTGTAGGAGGTCGTGCGGCCGGCCGGGTCGTAGTGGAAGCGGCCGGACAGGGCTCCCTGGGGGCCGATTCCTCGCAGCACGCGCCCCCGGTGGTCGTACACGTACGCGTACGAGGTGCCGTTGCGGTCGGTCCAGCTGGTGATGCGGTGCTCGTCGTCGTAGCTGAACCGTAGCGGCAGACCGGTGGAGTTGAGGACTTCCGTCAGATTGCCCGAGTCGTCGTAGCCGTAGGAGACGAGCCGGGTGCTGCGCTCGTGGTTCTCCCCGTGGAGGAGACGCAGGGCGGTGATCCGGTGCAAGGCCGCGTCGGTGTCGATGGCGATGTGATAACCGCCGGAGTGGCTGATGGCGACGGGAGCGCCTGCGTTGTCGTAACTGACTTCGATGCGGTCACCCTCGCCGGTGCGGTCCGTGATCGCGGCGAGGGCCAGTTCGCGTCCGCTCACCGGGAGCGGCGCGAAGTGCAGGGCGCGGTTCTTGTCCGGGATGGTGAGGGTGACGGTGCTCTCAGGGGTGCCGTCCCACAGCAGTGGCCAGCGAGGGCCCGCGGTGGGGAGCGTGGCGACGCCGGGCTCGGGGACGGGGTAGGTCAGCACGATGCCGTCGTGCCCGACGAAGACGGCCCCGGCCTCGTCGAGTTCGAGACGCTGATCGAGCGTCGCCGCCCAGGTGGGGCCGAACCAGCCACCGCATGGGTGCCCGGAGACGTAGTGGCGGTCCAGGACGAGCGGGAGAGAGCCGGGCAGGCTCACATCCGTCGCCGCCATGACCATTTCCCCGGTCGCGACATCGACCGGTTCGCCTTCCTTGGTCTTCTGACCGTCCTCCCGGTGCGGGCCGTCCGAAGTGTCTCCGCGTTTGCGCGCGCTCCCGTCCCGGCGCAACGCCTTCTCGCGGGCCGCTAGCCGTTTTCCGGGTGACATGCCTCGAGTCAGGCCGCGGCGCCCGGCACCCGCCGGTCCCATCGCCAGCGCGAGCAGCATGTCCGCGGTGAGATGGCCCCCGGCTCGGGCCGGGTTGCGCTGCCATTCCTCCCAATTGCTGACGGCCTTGGCGAACTCCTTCGGGTGCTGGACCGCATACGCCGCGCCGTCCGCCATGTTCGCCAACTGGAGCCCGGCCCCGCCCGGCCCGTCCTCGATGAAGAACTCGGCGTTCTTGAAGGTCTCCAGGGCGGAGTCACCCATCCCCAGGAGGAAGTCCTGACCGTGCTTTTTCACCGCATCTGCGCCCTTGAGCCCCGGGGGCTGATCGGGCGCTTTCTTCGCTGCCTTGTCGAGTTTGCCCTTGGCGGCATCGACGACCCCTTGGAGCTCCGTCTCCAACCTGTCCAGACGGCGGTAGCAGTCCTCCAGCGCGGCGATCCCCGGATCGTCGTCCGGGGGCCGGTCCGGCAGAGGATCGTCCCTGCGGTCGACAGCCTCGTTGTATTCGCCGACTTCTTTCCAGTGCCGTTTCGAGGTCGCCCGGGCCGCGTCCGCGTCCGCGATGATCGGCTTGACCCGTTTGTGGACGGAGCGGAGCTTGTCCGCGTACGCATCGAGGGCGTTGGCTGCTGCTTCGAACCAAGCCTTCGCCGAATCCAGTTCCTTCGGAAGCTTCGCGAGGGCGTGCTCGAAGCTGTCCGAACCGGCGCCGGTCCAGTTCTTCGTGGCGAGGACGTCCAGCTGTGCCTTGCCGTCCTCGAAAGCGCCGGCGTAGGCGCGGAGTTTGACGACCAGGTCGTCGATGTCGGACGGCTTGCCGATGATGACGTCCTCGGGCTCGGCGTTCGGCGGTATGCGTTCGACCTGGCCACCGCCTATGTTGCCCTGCGTCGCGTCCTTGGAAGTCATGCCATCGGCACCTTGTCACCGCCGTCGGTCTCCCAACCGCCGTCGTAGCGCTGGCGCGGGTTCCGAGGGACGTCCTGCCAGTTCCCGGGCCCGGCGCCGCCGGCTTCTTTGGGGCTCTCGGACCCGTCGTCGTCCATCCAGGGTTCCTGGTAGATGTCCGGCGCGGGGTCGAAGTGGGGTCGGCTGCCCTGTTGCCATGCCTTGATCCCGGCTTCGCCGAAGGGCAGCTTCGCCATGTTGTCGGCCGTCGGCTCGAAGTTCTTGATCCCCAGCAGGTCGGCCATCATGTAGGCGACGAGCACCTGATGGAGGGTCTTCACCACGGTGTCCGTGTGTTCGGCGACCCTCCCCATGCCGTACCCCCACGAGGAGAGCATGCCTTTGGCCGAGGAGACGATGTCGATCGTGGCGGAGGTGTTGATGTTCTCCGCCATCGGCTTCCAGTCGTCCTTGATCTTCCGCGCTGCGACGACGGACTCCTCCAGAGGTTTCAAGATCTTGCGTACCGAAGAGATCTGAATCTTGTAGCCGTCCCCGGGCTTCCACTCCCCCGTTCCGCCCTGCTGTCCGATGTCGCTCACTCGGTCTCTCCTCGCGGCGGCGTGGCTTCCGTTGGTGTCCGATCTTCCGTCGTGTCACGGGCAGCCGCGTTCCCCAGGAGAAAGGCGTGCGGTTCCAGGGGGTCCACCAGCGCACGTACCCCCAGCGGCAGCAGCTGCGTCAGGTCGCCGACGGTCGTGGAAGCCCAGGCGCATGCTCCTGCGAAGCGTGCCAAACCCTCCAGCGAGCTGAACACCGGGACGACGGGGCCGTCTTCGGTTTCGGAGACCAGGAAACCCGGCCGTTCGGGGCGCTGGAAGTACACGCGGACCGCCTGCGCTGCTGCCAGTCGTTCCGCGTGCGGTGTCTCTGCCGCCGCCTCGGTGCGCACGAGGTCGCGCAACCGCATTGTCCGCCCCCCGAGTTGGTCGCTGTGCGTGTCGGTGGTCGCCCGTCGCGCATCCTCGCACAGCCGGTCGGTGACCGGCTGTGCGGCCGCGGATTCGGCCGGTGAGCGGGGGTGGTGCGGATGTCTAGGACCAGCGGCCCAGGGAGGTCCGTACTGCGTAGGTGGTGCGAGGGGGGCCGGGCTCTTACGTTGGGCGCATGGGTGCTTTCGACGAGGGTGATACGGGCGGGGCCCGGACGGCAGGTGCGGGGCCGGAGCCGCGCGGGGCAGGGGACGGTGCGGCCGGCCCGGAGGCGAAAGCGCGGGCGGCGGTCGAGGCGCAGGCGGCCGACGGTGCCGGCGGGGCGCGGAAGGAGACGGCGCTGAGCCGGCCGCACCGGGCGCTGACGCTGGGGATCGTCTCCGTCGTGCTGCTGATCGCGTTCGAGGCGACCGCGGTGGGGACGGCGATGCCGGTGGCGGCCGACGAGTTGAACGGGATCGGGCTCTACCCGTACGCGTTCTCGGCGTTCTTCACGACGTCGGTGGTGGGCATGGTCGTCTCCGGGCAGTGGTGCGACCGGCGGGGCCCGCTGCCGCCGCTGATGACGGGGATCGGGGCGTTCGCCGGCGGGCTGGTGCTGTCCGGGACGGCGGTCTCCATGTGGATCTTCGTGCTGGGCCGTGCGGTGCAGGGCATCGGCGGCGGGCTGGTGATCGTCTCGCTGTACGTCACGGTGAGCCGGGCGTTTCCCGCGTCGGTGCGGCCGAAGGTGCTGGCGGCGTTCGCGGCCTCGTGGGTGGTGCCGTCGGTCGTCGGGCCGCTGATCTCGGGGACCGTCACCCAACAGCTCGGCTGGCGCTGGGTGTTCCTGGGGATACCGGTGCTGGTGGTGCTGCCGCTCGTGGTGATGCTGCCGCCGCTGCGGCGCAAGGCGTCCGGGCCGCCCCCGGGCGCGGGGGAGCGCAGCGCCGAGAGCGCCGAGGAGGACCGGCGGCGGATCCGGCTGGCGATCGCCGTGGCCGTGGGCGCCGGGCTGCTCCAGTACGCCAGCCAGGATCTGCGGCTGGTGGCGCTGGTGCCGGCCGCGGCCGGGCTGGCCCTGCTCGTGCCGTCGGTGCGGGCGCTGCTGCCGCGGGGCACGCTGCGGGCGGCGCGCGGACTGCCGACGGTGGTGCTGCTGCGCGGTATGGCGGCCGGTTCGTACATCGTCGCCGAGAGCTTCGTCCCGCTCATGCTCGTCACCCAGCGGGGGCTGTCGGTGACGATGGCGGGGCTCACGCTCGCGGCGGGCGGGGCCAGTTGGGCGCTCGGCTCCTTTGTGCAGTCCCGTCCGGGTATGGACGACCGGCGGCAGTCGCTGGCCCGGTTCGGCATGGTGTTCGTCACCTTCTCGCTCGTGTACGCGCCGGTGGTGCTGGTGCCCTCGGTGCCGGTGTGGACGCTCGCCGCCGGTATGGCGGTCGGCTGTTTCGGCATGGGGCTGGTGATCTCCTCGCTGAGCGTGCTGCTGCTCCAGCTGTCGGCGCCCGAGGAGACGGGCCGCAACTCCGCCGCGCTCCAGCTGTGCGACGGCTTGTCGAACGTGCTGCTGCTGGCGGCGACCGGAGCGGTGTTCACCTCGCTGGGCGGCGGCTCGGTGACCGTCGGGGCGGGCCACACCGCGCAGGGTGCGGACGGCGGGCAGCCGAGCGCGTTCGTCGCGGTGTACGCCGTCTCGGCCGTCGTCGCGCTCGGGGGCGTGCTGGTGGCGGGACGGCTGCGCCCGAAGGAGCCGTCGGCGGCCTGAGTCGGCCGGTGTCCGGCCGTCCGCCCCGGACGAAGATCCAAAAGCGCTGCTCGGGGGCGGGTTGGCGCAACCCAAAATCCGCTTATGGTGCTGTCATGTTCGACTCCCGGCACATCCGGACCTTCCACGAGGTGGTGCGGAGCGGCTCGTACTCCGCGGCAGCCCGCGCCCTCGGGTACACCCAGCCCGCGATCACCCAGCAGATGAAGGCGCTGGAGCGCGCGGTGGGCACGCCGCTGTTCGTCCGGGCCGGGCGCAGCATGCGGCTGACGGAGGCCGGGGAGACGCTGTCGCGGCACGCGGAGACGATCCTGGACAGCATCAGCACCGCGCAGCAGCAGATGGCCTCGCTGACCCGGCTGCGGGCGGGAAAGGTCAGCGTGTGCGCCTTCCCCAGCGCGGCGGCGACGCTCGTCCCGGAGGCGCTGGCCCGGCTCGGGGCGGCGCACCCGGGCATAAGGGTCGAGTTGCAGGAGGGGGAGCCGCCGGAGTCGCTGCGCCGGG
Organism: Streptomyces cacaoi; assembly: GCF_006539165.1. GTDB lineage: Bacteria > Actinomycetota > Actinomycetes > Streptomycetales > Streptomycetaceae > Streptomyces > Streptomyces cacaoi. The sequence goes on from NZ_BJMM01000038.1 coordinate 12,446, forward strand.
TGGTGCGGGGCGAGTGCGACATCACGCTGGCCTTCACCTACCCCGGCCTGCACGAACAGGTGCCCGAGGAGCTGGTGGAGATCCCGCTGCTGGAGGACCAGCTCACGGTGCTGCTGCCGACGGGGCATCCGATGGCGCGGCGGCGCGCGGTCAAGCTCGCTGAGCTGGCCGGCGAGCGGTGGATCGCCGGCTGTCTGCGCTGCCGGGCCAACTTCCTGCACGAGTGCGCCGAGTTGGGCTTCGCTCCGGACATCGCCTTCACGACGGACGACAACCTGGTGGTGCAGAGCCTCGTCGCGGAGGGCCTGGGCATCGCGATGATGCCGGGGCTCGTCCTGTCGTTCCTCGTCCACCAGAAGGTCACGGGCCGGGCGCTCGACCCGGCGTCCCGGCGCCAGGTGTCGGCGTACGTGCTGCGCGAGCATCTGGAGATACCGGCGACGTCCCTCGTCCTGGACGAGCTGCGCGCGGCGGCCGAGCGGCGGGTCGGCTGCTGAGCGCCCGCCGGGCCGCGGCCCGCCGGGGTGGACGGGGCGGGCCCGATCCATAAGCGGTTGTGAGGAGTGGCCCAACAAACCGTCGTTGGACGTGATACGTGGCCGGGGTCACGCTCCCCCTATGGCTGCTACCACCGATACGCCCACCGTCCGTGCGACCGAACGGCTGCGCACCCTCGTCGGCGAGGTGCGCGAGGCGGTCGGCCGCGGGCTGCCGCCGGACGTCACCGCCTACCTCGTCGGGGAGAAGCTCGCCCCGCACCTGGGAGCCGCCGACCTGCTGACCGCGGCCCAGCGCGAACCGGACCCGGAGCGCTACCGGCAGCACCTGCTGCACGCCGAGCAGGACGGCAGCTTCTCCCTCGTCGCGCTGGTGTGGCTGCCCGGCCAGCGCACTCCCGTGCACGACCACGTCTCCTGGTGTGTGACGGGCGTCCACGAGGGCGAGGAGCACGAGCGCCGCTACCGGCTGCTGCCCGCCGAGGCGGCCGGGGACAGCGCCCGGCTGGTCGCGACGGAGGACGTGGTCAACCCGCTGGGCTCGGTGTGCGGGTTCGCGCCGCCCGGGGACATCCACCGGGTGTGGAACGGCGGCGAGTCCCTCGCGGTCTCGATCCACATCTACGGCGCCGACATATCCCGGCTGGGCAGCAGCGTCCGCCGGGTCTACGAGCTGCCGGCCGACGCCTGATGGCGCTGCTCGGGGACCGCGCCGGCACGCGTGAGCCGTCGGCGCCCGCCACCGGCGGCACGCCCCCGCGCGCCCCCAGCCGGCTGCCCGGGCTGGCCATGGCGGCGCTCGGGGTCGCCGTGGCCTCCGGTGTGCATCTGCTGGTACCGGCCGTGCCGATGCTCACGGCCGCCGTCGTGCTGGGCATCCTCGCCGCCCATCTGCCCGGACTGCGCGGGCTGGTGCGCGGCCCCGGGCGGCGGGGGCTGACCCTCGCAGGGAAGCGGCTGATGCGGCTGGGCATCGTCCTGCTCGGGCTGAAGCTGGGGCTGCGGGACGTGCTGGGGCTCGGCTGGGCGACGGTGGCGATGGTGGCCGTCGTGGTCACCGCGACCTTCTTCGGCACGGTGTGGCTGGGCCGCAGGCTGGGGCTGCGCGGCGACCAGCCGCTGCTGATCGCCACCGGCTACTCGATCTGCGGTGCCTCCGCGATCGGCGCCGTCAGCGAGGTGCGCGACGGCTACGAGGGCGACGAGGAGGACACCGCCACCTCGGTGGCCCTCGTCACCCTGTGCGGGACGCTCGCCATCGCCGTACTGCCGCTGCTCCAGGGCCCGCTCGGGCTGGACGCGACGCAGTTCGGCCGCTGGGTCGGTGCCGGGGTGCACGACGTGGGCCAGGTCGTCGCCACCGCGCAGACGGCCGGTCCGGACGCGCTCGGCCAGGCCGTGCTGGTCAAGCTGATGCGGGTGATGCTGCTGGCCCCGCTGGTCGCCGCCGTCGTCGTGGCGGGCCGGCGCCGGCGAGCGGCGGCGAAGGCGGCCGCCGCACGGGCGGCGACGCAGGCGGCGGAGGGCGCCGGGGGCGCGGAAGGCGGCGCACCGGGCGCTGAGGGCGCTGAGGGCGCGGTGGGTGCTGAGGGCGCGGCAGGTGCGGGCGCCGAGGGGAAGCGGCCGCCGCTCGTACCGCTGTTCGTCCTCGGGTTCCTCGCGATGGTCGCGGTACGGACGACGGGGCTGCTGCCCACCGCCGTGCTGGACGGCGCGGGCCAGGTCCAGGAGATCCTGCTGGCCGCGGCCCTGTTCGGGCTCGGCAGCGCCGTCCATCTGCCGTCGCTGGCGCGCACCGGCGGCCGGGTGGCGACGCTCGGCCTGGCCTCCTGGGTGGTGATCGCCGGCGTCTCGTACGGCGGCGTCCTGCTCACCACCTGAACCCGGGCCGGCCGGTCCGCCCCCGCCCGGCCCGGGCGGGGGCGGCGGCGTGTGGGCCGGGGAGACCGGGCCGGGGCGGCGGGTGTGCGGGGGATTCCGGGGGCCGGACGAGGCGGGCGCGGGGCGCGGGTAGGCTGGCGCGTTGCGCAGACCTGGCGCCGTCCCCGGCAGTCCGGGCCGTCCCACGCAACCGACCGGTATCGGAGACCGTGACTACCACTCCCACCACCCCCAGCAACAACACCCACCTGTCGCCCGCCTTCCCCGGCCGCGCCCCCTGGGGCACGGCGAACAAGCTGCGCGCCTGGCAGCAGGCGGCGATGGACGCGTATCTGGAGCGGCAGCCGCGCGACTTCCTGGCCGTCGCGACGCCCGGCGCCGGTAAGACGACGTTCGCGCTGACGCTGGCGTCCTGGCTGCTCCACCACCACGTCGTCCAGCAGGTGACCGTCGTCGCGCCGACCGAGCACCTCAAGAAGCAGTGGGCCGAGGCCGCCGCACGGGTCGGGATCAAGCTCGACCCGGACTACAGCGCGGGGCCGTTGAGCAAGGAGTACCACGGGGTCGCGCTCACCTACGCGGGCGTGGGCGTGCGCCCGATGCTGCACCGCAACCGCGTCGAGCAGCGCAAGACCCTGGTCATCCTCGACGAGATCCACCACGCCGGCGACAGCCGCTCCTGGGGCGAGGCGTGTCTGGAGGCGTTCGAACCGGCCACCCGGCGCCTCGCGCTGACCGGCACCCCGTTCCGCTCGGACACCAACCCGATCCCGTTCGTGGAGTACGCCGAGGACGCCGAGGGCGTGCGCCGCTCCGTCGCCGACTACACCTACGGCTACGGCGACGCCCTCGCCAACGGCGTCGTGCGGCCCGTCATCTTCCTCTCCTACAGCGGCAACATGCGCTGGCGCACCAAGGCGGGCGACGAGATCGAGGCCCGGCTCGGCGAGCCGATGACCAAGGACGCCATCTCGCAGGCGTGGCGCACCGCGCTGGACCCGCGCGGCGAGTGGATGCCCTCGGTGCTGCGCGCCGCCGACCACCGGCTCACCGAGGTCCGCAAGGCCGTGCCCGACGCGGGCGGCCTCGTCATCGCCTCCGACCAGGACCAGGCCCGCGCCTACGCCAAGCTGCTGCGGGAGATCACCGGCACCGGGCCCACCGTCGTCCTCTCCGACGACGCGGGCGCCTCCCAGCGCATCGAGGACTTCCGGCACGGCGACGACCGCTGGATGGTCGCCGTCCGCATGGTGTCCGAGGGCGTCGACGTGCCGCGGCTGGCCGTCGGCGTGTACGCGACGACGGTCTCCACACCGCTGTTCTTCGCCCAGGCCATCGGCCGCTTCGTCCGCTCCCGGCGGCGCGGCGAGACCGCCTCCGTCTTCCTGCCGACGATCCCCACCCTGCTCGGCTTCGCCAACGAGATGGAGGTCGAGCGCGACCACGTCCTCGACAAGCCGAAGAAGGAGACGGAGGACGACCCGTACGCCGAGGAGGCGGACCTGCTCAAGGAGGCCGAGCAGGAGCAGTCCGAGGAGGACGCGGACACCGGCGACCAACTGCCGTTCGAGGCGCTGGAGTCCGACGCCGTCTTCGACCGGGTCATGTACGACGGCGCCGAGTTCGGTATGCAGGCGCACCCGGGCAGCGAGGAGGAACAGGACTACCTCGGCATCCCCGGCCTGCTGGAGCCCGACCAGGTGCAACTGCTGCTCCAGAAGCGGCAGGCCCGGCAGATCGCGCACAGCAGGAAGAAGCCCGACGACGAGGCCGATCTGCTGGAGGTACCGGCCGAGCGGCGCCCCGTCGTCACGCACAAGGAACTGCTGGAGAAGCGCAAGCAGCTCAACACGCTGGTGGGTGCGTACGTGCACCAGAGCGGCAAGCCGCACGGCGTGATCCACAACGAGCTGCGCCGGGCGTGCGGGGGCCCGCCGAGCGCGGAGGCGACGGCGGGGCAGATCGAGGCCCGGATCGCCAAGGTCCGCGAGTGGGCAACCCGGATGCGCTGAACCGCCACACCTTCGCCGAATCGTCACACCCTCGCCCCGCACCGTGCGTTTCCGGGGAGAGCGACGGGAGGACGGCCGGGAGCCCAGGGGAAGGGGGAGATCAGCGGGAGATCAACCGGACGTTCCCTGGGCGTTCCCTGGAGGTTTCCCGGAGGTTTCCGGTGAAACGGGCGTCCGTGGACCGGATTCTGGACAAGCTCTTCCGGTCAGCGGTACTCCTCGCTAAGTTTCCCGTTCACACGCCTCGCGGCGGCGGCGGGCGAGATGCCGCGGGCCCCGCGTCCGGCCGGCTGCCGTCACTCACCGAGGGAGGGGGCGTCGTGACCGCGGAGACTTCGCAGACGCTCGACCGGGGACTGCGCGTCCTGAAATTACTGGCCGACACCGACCACGGCCTGACCGTCACGGAACTGTCCACCAGACTCGGCGTCAACCGCACGGTCGTCTACCGCCTGCTCGCCACGCTGGAACAGCACGCCCTCGTCCGGCGCGACCTGGGCGGCCGGGCCCGGGTCGGGCTCGGGGTGCTGCGGCTGGGCAGACAGGTGCACCCCCTCGTGCGCGAGGCGGCGCTGCCCGCGCTGCGGGCCCTCGCCGAGGACGTGGGGGCGACGGCCCATCTGACCCTGGTCGACGGGTCGGAGGCGCTGGCCGTCGCCGTCGTCGAGCCGAGCTGGACCGACTACCACGTCGCCTACCGCACCGGCTTCCGGCATCCGCTGGACCGGGGGGCGGCCGGCCGTGCCATCCTCTCCGCCCGCGCCGAACAGCTCACCGACGGCGGCGAGCCCGGATTCGTGCTCACCCACGGTGAGTTGGAGGCCGGTGCCAGCGGGGCGGCCGCGCCCGTGCTGGAGGTCGGCGGCGTCGAGGGCAGCGTCGGCGTGGTCATGCTCGCCGACGCCGTGCCCGAGGGGGTCGGCGAGCGGGTGGTGCGCGCCGCGAAGGAAGTGGCCGAGGCGCTGCGCTGAGCGGAAGCCTCCGGGCCGGCGGGCACGGCCTCGGCAGGGCGCGGGCGCCCGGCCGGGCACGCTTCCCCGCGGGCGGGCAATTCGTGCGGCCGCCGGGGCACTGGATAGATTGCGGGAATGTCCGAGACCACGCCACGCCCCCGGATGTCCCGGCGCCGCCGCCTCGTGCTCTGTGCGACCCCGGTCGTCCTGCTGCTCGCACTGGTGCTGCTGGTGCCGCTGCCGTACTCCCTCGCGCAGCCCGGCGAGACCGCGGACGTGCTCGGCAAGCAGGGCGGCAAACCCGTCATCTCGCTGTCCGGCGCGAAGGCACACAAGGACGACGGGAAGCTGCTGTCGGTGACGATCGCGGCCACCCAGCCGCAGGCGACGGTGCGCGTCGGCGACGTCGTGCAGGCGTGGTTCGCGCGGGACCGCGCCGTCATGCCGCGCGACGCCGTCTACCCCGGCGGCGGGGACACCCGGGACGCCGAGAAGCGGATCGCGGCGGAGATGAAGGACTCCCAGGACAAGGCCGTCACCGCCGCGCTGCGGCAGCTCCACCGGTCACCGGACGACGTGAAGATCTCGCTGCGACTCGGCGACGTCGGCGGGCCCAGCGCCGGGCTGTTCTTCTCCCTCGGCATCATCGACAAGCTCGACGGGGACGGCAGCGGCGGCTCCCTCACCGGCGGCCACACGATCGCCGGGACCGGCACCATCGACGAGAAGGGGGCCGTCGGTGCGGTGGGCGGGGTGCCGCTCAAGATGCAGGCCGCGCGGCGGGACGGGGCGCGGGTCTTTCTGCTGCCCGCCGAGCAGTGCGGGGAGGCGGGGGAGGCGCCCGCCGGTCTCCGCGTCGTCCCGGTCACCTCCCTGTCCGACGCCCTCACCGCCCTGACCCACCTCCGCAAGGGCACCACCCTCCCCCACTGCTGAACCCACCACACCTCCCTCAACACACCCGCTCCGCCCCTGCGCGCCCCTTCTCCAACCCGAGCTCGGGCACTCCGCGCCCTCTTTCCCACCCAGCCCGGGCAGCGCGCCCCCCTTTCCCACCCAGCTCGGGCAGCGCCCGCCCCCTTTCCCACCCAGCTCGGGCAGCGCCCGCCCCCTTTCCCACCCAGCTTGGGCAGTCTGCGCCGAGGGCGCTGGGGGTACCCCCTGCTCGAAGAGCTTGGGGGAGGGCAAGCGCAGCCCCCCCACCGGGGCGAGGTGCACCACGTACCCCCGCCCCCCCCCTACGCACCTGGGGCTTCACCCCTCTCCCCGTTGGCCTCGCCGGCCGGGCGTCGGGGGGCTGCAAGGGGCTCCGCCCCCTCTGGGAGACCCCCTGGGCGGGAAGGGGCGAGGCGTACAACGAGCCCCGGCCGCACGGGCCGAGCCCTCAGGGAAGCCCTTCCCCCGCCGCCTGCCGCACCAACGGCACGATCCGCAAAGGCACAGGATTCTCCATGACGATGGCAGTGGAAGCCCGCACGATGCCGTCGATACCGACCACCCGGTCGATCACCCGCTGAAGATCCGCGTTCGACCGGGCAACGAGCCGACAGAGCATGTCCCCACTCCCGGTGGTGGTGTGCAGTTCGAGCACCTCGGGCACCCCGGCGAGGTGCGCCCGGACCCCGGGCCCCTGCCCCTGCCGGATCTCCAGCGTGGCGAACGCGGTGACGGGATACCCGAGCGCCGCGGGATCGACGTCGGGCCCGAATCCGCGGATGACCCCGCCCGACTTGAGCCGGTCGAGCCGGGACTGGGCGGTGCCCCGCGCGACCCCGAGCCGCCGCGAGGCCTCCAGCACTCCGATCCGCGGCTCCTCGGCGAGGAGTTCGAGCAGCCGTCCGTCGAGCCGGTCGATTCCCATGTGCCTCTCCTTTCCGGGGCGTTGAGGGGAGCATCACCGCTCACCGCTGCACACGTTGTGCATATCGCCCTCCCAAGTGCGGGTTCTGCTGGTCATGTTGTCCAGTGAAAACGCAAACTATTGCGCACCTTGTGGTTCGGCGGCAGCCTGCCGCCATGACTGAGACAGCGCACTCGACCCCGCGGACCGCCCGGCAGGCAGACCCCTTCCCGGTCAACGGGATGGACGCGATCGTCTTCGCCGTCGGCAACGCCAAGCAGGCGGCGCACTACTACTCGACCGCTTTCGGGATGAGGGCCGTCGCCTACTCCGGACCGGAGAACGGCAGCCGCGAGACGGCGAGTTACGTCCTGGAATCGGGCGGCGCCCGGTTCGTCTTCACCTCCGTCATCCGGCCCACCACCGACTGGGGCCGTTTCCTGGCCGACCATGTGGCCGCGCACGGCGACGGCGTGATCGATCTGGCGATCGAGGTGCCCGACGCGCGCGCCGCCTACGCGTACGCCGTCGAGCACGGCGCCCGGGGCATCGAGGAGCCCTACGAGACGAAGGACGAGCACGGTGTGGTGGTCCGGGCCGTGATCGCCACCTACGGGGAGACCCGGCACACGCTGGTGGAGCGCTCCGGCTACGAGGGCGCGTATCTGCCGGGGTTCGTGCCGGCGCGGCCGATCGTCGCGCCGCCGGAGAAGCGGTTCTTCCAGGCCGTCGACCACTGTGTCGGCAACGTCGAACTCGGCCGGATGAACGAGTGGGTGGAGTTCTACAACAAGGTCATGGGCTTCACCAACATGAAGGAGTTCGTCGGTGACGACATCGCCACCGAGTACTCCGCGCTGATGTCGAAGGTCGTCGCCGACGGCACCCGCAAGGTGAAGTTCCCGATCAACGAGCCGGCCGTCGCGAAGAAGAAGTCGCAGATCGACGAGTATCTGGAGTTCTACGGCGGCGCGGGTGTGCAGCACATCGCGCTGGCCACGAACGACATCGTCGCGACGGTGCGCGGTATGCGCGCCGCGGGCGTCGAGTTCCTCGACACCCCGGACGCCTACTACGACACGCTCGGCGAGTGGGCGGGCGAGACCCGGGTGCCGGTCGAGACGCTGCGCGAGCTGAAGATCCTCGTCGACCGGGACGAGGACGGCTATCTGCTCCAGATCTTCACCAAGCCGGTGCAGGACCGGCCGACGGTCTTCTTCGAGATGATCGAGCGGCACGGCTCCATGGGCTTCGGCAAGGGCAACTTCAAGGCCCTGTTCGAGGCCATCGAGCGGGAGCAGGAGCGCCGCGGCAACCTGTGAGACCCGGCTCGTCCCGCGTGTCCCGTGGCGCCGTCGGCGTCGCGGGGCACGCTGCCGCCCTCGGGCACGCTGCCGCCGCCGACCCGGCGCCGCCGCGGGCACGCCGCCGTGCGGGGGGGGCGCCACCCCGCGGGGAATCCGCACTGTTCAGCGTCTTCTCCCCGTCTCCACCGGGTGCCAGGCTGACCCCATGAGCGAGCTGATCGAACGCCTGGGGGAGGGGCTCCCCGAGGACGGCGTGCTGACGGATCCCGACGTCCTGCGTACCTACGCCCACGACATGGCCGGCTTCTGTCCGGCCGGCGCCCCCGCCGCCGTCGTGCTGCCGCGCACGGTCGAGGAGGTGCAGCACACCCTGCGTACCGCGCACGCTTTCCGGGTGCCGGTCGTCCCGCAGGGCGCCCGGACGGGGCTGTCGGGCGCGGCGAACGCCATCGACGGCTGTCTCGTTCTCTCGCTCGTCCGGATGAACCGGATTCTGGAGATCAACCCGGTGGACCGGGTGGCGGTCGTCGAACCCGGGGTGGTCAACGCGACGCTCTCGCGTGCCGTGAACGAGCAGGGCCTCTTCTACCCGCCGGACCCCTCCAGTTGGGAGGAGTGCACGATCGGCGGGAACATCGGTACCGCCTCCGGCGGGCTGTGCTGTGTGAAGTACGGCGTGACGGCCGAGTACGTGCTGGGGCTCGATGTCGTCCTGGCGGACGGCCGGTTGCTCTCCACCGGCCGGCGCACCGCGAAGGGCGTCGCCGGCTACGACCTGACCCGGCTGTTCGTCGGCTCGGAGGGGAGCCTGGGCGTCGTCGTGCGCGCCACCCTCGCGCTGAAGGCCGAGCCGCCGCAACAGCTGGCGCTGGCCGCCGAGTTCCCGTCGACGGACGCGGCGTGCGACGCGGTCTGCCGGATCATGGAGGCCGGGCACACACCGGCCCTGCTGGAGCTGATGGACACCACGACGGTGCGGGCCGTCAACGACATGACGAAGATGGGCCTGCCGGAGTCGACGCAGGCCCTGCTGCTGGCCGCGTTCGACACCCCGGAGCCGTCGGGTCCGCTGCGCGCCGTCGGGGAGCTGTGCGAGGCGGCCGGTGCGAGCCAGGTGGTGCCGGCGGAGAACGCGGCCGAGTCCGAACTGCTCCTCCAGGCACGCCGGTCGGCGCTCGTCGCCCTCGACCAGGTCAAGGGCACCACGATGATCGACGACGTGTGTGTGCCGCGCAGCCGGCTGGCCGAGATGCTGCGGGGCACGGCGGCGATCGCCGAGAAACACGGGCTGACGATCGGCGTGTGCGCGCACGCGGGCGACGGCAACACCCATCCGACCGTCTGCTTCGACGCCTCCGACGAGGACGAGTCCCGCCGGGCGCACGCGTCCTTCGACGAGATCATGGCGCTCGGCCTGGAGCTGGGCGGCACGATCACCGGTGAGCACGGTGTGGGCGTGCTCAAGAAGGCGTGGCTCGCCGAGGAGCTGGGGCCGCTGGCGCTCGGCCTGCACCGCGGGATCAAGCAGGTCTTCGACCCGGAGGGCATCCTCAACCCGGGCAAGGTCTTCTGAGGCCCGCCGCGTCCTGCTGGGTTCTGCTGGGTTCTGCTGCGTTCTGCCGCGTTCTGCCGCGTTCCTCCGGGGCCCCGTGGCGTCCGGCCCGGCGCCGCTGTGGCGGGGCCGCACCTGCCCGTGCCCGCCGCTCACCCGCCCAGGCGGACCGACGAGTGCGGCAGGTGCGACAGCTCCAGGAGCGCGAGCAGCTCGTCGCGCAACTCGTCGGTGCACAGGGCCTGTTCGTGCGCCGTCAGCTCCAGCTCCACGGCGCCGTCGGGGCTCGCGAAGGCCGCGTTGATCCCGCGCAGCATCTTCAGCAGCAGCGCGTAGGAAGGGGCGTCGAGCCGGACGGACAGCTCGTGCAGCCGGCGGCCCACGCGCAGCCGTACCGCCTGTTCGGTCTCCGGGTCCGTCGGGGCGGGCTGCCCGCACCCGCCGGGGTCCGGCCCGGTCGCGGGGCCGGGGGAGGTCCCCGGCCCCGGACGGGCGCCGCCGCCGGCGGGTCCCCTGGGGGCGCCGATGTCACATGGTTCTTGCTGGGGCATGCGGGAGATGATGATGTATTTCCGTTCCGCGTCGGGGTAATACCGCCATTTTTTCCGCCTCACGTGTGGGAGGGCGAGGCTTCGCCCGGTCTTTCACGAGGCGTGCTCCCCGTCTTCATCGCCCGGCCACGCTCCCCGGCCGCCCGCTTCTGCCCGGTCGGGCAGCGTCGGCCCGGAGAGCGGGGCGGCCCCGGAGGCGTCCGTCTCCTCGGGCCCGGAGCCGTCCGGCACGGTGTTCAGCAGCGCGTGCAACTTCTCGTCCAGCCCGAGCGCTTCGGCCTCCCCGCCGGGCGGCACCACCCGCAGGGTCCGCTCCAGCCAGGCCGACACCGCCGAGGACGGCGCCTCCAGCAGCGCGTCCCCGTCCGGCGAGCTGAGCGCCGTACAGACCACGTTCCGGCCGTCCACCCGGGTCGGCCACACCCGCACGTCCCCGTGCCCGCACGGCCGGAAGACGCCCTCGACGAACAGCTCCCGCGCGAACGTCCAGTGGACGGGCGAGGCGGAACCGATGTGGAAGGTGATGTGGACGGCGTAGGGGTCGTCGGAGCGGTAGATGAGCCGGGCCGGCACCGGAACGCTGCGCTCCGTGGAGAGGACGAGCCTCATCTCCAGGTCCCGTTCGACAACGGTCTGCATGCTCTCCGCCCTTTCTGCGCGCCCTCGGCGCGCGGTCGTCGCGTACGGTCGCGCCGCCGGAGCGGCGCACACCGGGGGAGAGAGCGCTGAGCGCGGTTCCTTACACGGGTTCGGGGATTTTTTTCGTGGATGTCCGGACCGGCCGGGCGCGCGGCGGCCTCGCAGCAGCGGACACGCGAGAACGCGAGAGAACACGAGAGGAGGGGAGAGGAGGGGAGAGGAGAGGCGCGCGTCTGCCGGTCGCGGTCCGTCGGAAGGTGTGCACGAGGGCCCGCCGCGACGTGGGTGAAGGGGCGCACGAGGCCCGTTGCGAGACGGCCCGTGCCGCCGTCGGCTTCCTTACGGGCGCCGCTTCTTCGTTAATGTCCTCCTGGGACAGGCGGCGGTATCCGTCGCTCCGCAGGCGGAAAACCGCAGGACCGCGGGACAGCGGGCCGGTCAAGTGTGTCGCTCATGATGGGAGTTGGGGGCATTGGGACCCTCCGGTACGCACGGTGAGGTACCCCGTTCAGGGTATTACCCGGATCCGTCCATTCCCGGGTACATCCGCTACTGGAACGGTTCGGCGTGGGTGCCCGGCACGAGTCGGCCCGAGCCGCGCGAGGGCGAACCCATGCCCGCACCGCCGCCCGTCGCGTCCTCGCCGTCGGCCCCTGCCGCGCCGTCCGCGACACCGCCGACGGCACCGGCGGCCGTGCCGGGGGCGGGCGCGCGCACCTCCTCCGACGAGACGGGCCCCGTCTTCCTCGACGAGGTGGACGGCCTGGAGAGCGCGTACGAGCGCCCCGAGGCCGCGCCCGGCGCAACCGCCGACGCGTCCGGCGGGCCCGACGCGTCCGCCCCGGCCGCCGGAGCGCCCGAGCCCACCGCACCGGCGCCGGGCGCCGAGGCGGACTCCCCGCACTCCGGGTCCGGCCCGGCGCCGTCCGCCGCCGACCCCCGCGCGGGGAGCGGTGGCCGGGTCCCGGCCCAGCAGCCCGGTCCGTCGAACGCCCCGTCCGCGCACGCCCCGTCCGCGCACGCCCCGTCCGAGGGCGCCGCGTCCGAGGGCGCGCCGCCGGTGCCGGACGCGCCCGCGCCCGGAGGGCGGGAGCGGACGGTGGGCCTCCGCCGTTCCGAGGTGCTGCGTGCCGGACCGGCCGAGGCAGGCGACGCACCCGCCGCGGGCCCGGCACACCCGGCAGCCGCCCCGGCGGCGGACTCCCCGGCCACCAGCAGGCTGCGCCCCGTCACACCCCCGCAGCAGCGCCCGCCGGGCTCCGAGCCGCCCCTTCCCGGCACCGCCGGCGACCCCGGCACCGCCGGCGCCCCGGGCGACCTGGCCACCTCCGGCGCCCCCGGCACGCCCGGAACTCCGGGTGCTCCGGCCGGTTCCGGTGCCGCGGATGCTCCCGGCGCGCCCCAGGTTCCGGGCCAGGCGCCGGGCCGAGCGCCGGGACAGGTGCCGCCCCAGGCGCCGGGTCAGGGCGGCTCCGCGCCCCGCGCCGACCTCCCGGCACAGTCCCCGCGGGCGGCCGAAGGACAGCCGGCGCCCGCCGCCGCTGCCCCGCCCGCCGTGCAGCAACGGCCCGTGCAGGCGCAGGATCCGGCGACGGCCTGGGCCGGCCGTGCGGAGGCGCCGCAGGCTCCGGCTGCTCCCACGACCCGGGCCGCGGTACCGGCCGATCCGCAGTCCGCGCCCCTCCCCGCCCAGCAGCCCCCCGCCGCACCGCAGTCCGCGCCCGGCGCCCCCGCGGCCGGGCAGCCGGAGGCGCCGACCGCGCACGGCGTCCCGCCCTACGGCCCGCTCCCGCCCGCCGCCCCCGGCGGGCTGCCCGCGCAGCCCCAGTCGCACCCGCAGCCGGGGGCCCCGGAGACCGTCACCCCGTGGCGTCCGCCGGCGGCCGACCCGTTCGCGCAGGCGCGGCAGCAGCTGCGCCCGGCCGGGCTGGGCAGGCGGTTCGCCGCCCGCCTGGTGGACCTCGTCCTCACGCTGGCGGTGGGTGCCGCCGTCGCCTTCCCGTTCGTCGGCAAGGTCACCGACCACATCGACGCCAAGGTGCACGCCGTCGAACAGGCCGGCGAGACGCGGCAGGTGTGGCTGCTGGACGGGACGACGGGCGGCTATCTCGCGCTCGTGCTGGCGGCGCTGCTGGTGTTCGGCTTCGTCTACGAGGTGCTGCCGACCGCCCGTTGGGGCCGCACCCTGGGCAAGCGGCTCTTCGGCCTCTCGGTGGCCCGCGTCGAGGGGCAGGACACCCCGGGTCTCGGCGCGTCCGCCGTGCGCTGGCTGGTCTACGGGGTGCTGGGCGTGCTGGTCGTCGGTGTCGTCAACCTCGTGTGGTGCGTCTTCGACCGCCCGTGGCGGCAGTGCTGGCACGACAAGCTCGTCGGCACCTTCGTGGCCAGGGGCGGCGCGGGCGAGATCCGGCTGTGACGGCTCCGCGCGGCTGAGCCCCGGCGGGGCGTTCGGCAGCGGGGCCGTCCCCCGAACGCCCCGCCGGGGATGCGGCCCGGCCGCAGGGGCGTTCGACTCGGGCCATGAGCACGGAGCAGCCGGGGAACGACCCGTTCCGGAAGCCGGACGAGCCGGGCGGGCAGCAGCGCCCCCAGGGGAACGGCGGTTCGCCCTACGGCAACCCGCCGCCTCCACCGCCGCCCCCGCCGGAGGCGGGCGGCCCGCAGACGCCCTACGGCGGGGGCGGCTACCAGGGCGGCCCGTACGGCTCGCCCTACGGCACCGATCCGCTCGCCGGGATGCCGCCGCTCGCCTCGCGCGGCAAACGGCTGCTCGCGCGGATCATCGACGCGTTGCTCATCGGCATCCCGGTCACCGTCGTCGTCGGCCTCGCGCAGGGCGGCTACCACGACGCGCGCGGTGACACCTATGCGCAGCAGGGCGTCTACACCCTCGTCTATCTGATCTACGAGGGCCTGATGCTCACCATGTCGGGCCAGACGGTCGGCAAGAAGCTGATGCGGATCCGGGTGGCCATGCTCCAGAACGGTGCCGTACCCGTGGGCACCCCGGGCTGGTTCCGCGCCGCGGTCTATTCGCTGCCCGCGCTGGTGCCCTGTCTGGGCTTCCTGTTCTGGCTGGTGAACGTCCTCTTCTGCACCTGGGACCAGCCGTACCGGCAGTGCCTGCACGACAAGGCGGCCCGCACGGTGGTGGTGGCGGTCGACTGAACGGGCCGCGGCGCGGCGGCAGTTGACGGGCCTGGCCAGTCGTCCGGTCGGGCGGCCGGTCGGTCGGGCGGCCGGGCTGCCGGGCTGCTGGGCGGTTGGTACGGGCCGGACGGCCGGGACGGCGGCGGACCGGCCCGGGCTCAGTGGCGGCTGCCGATGCCCGCCGGCTCGGTGGACGGCGTCCGGGCGGCCTGCTGTGCGCCGGGCGCTCCGGTCTGCGCCGCGGGCAGGGAGCCGGAGACGACGGTGCTGCGCCCAACTGCCGTGCGCCGGGCGCGCCGTGCGCGCAGCACGGGGACGGCGAGTGCCACGCCGAGGCCGAGTGCGAGCGAGCCGAGCGCGGTCAGCGCGACGGCGGGGCCCGAACGCGCCCCGGTCAACAGCAGAACGGCGAGGGCCGAGACGACGACGGTGGCCGATCCGTAGACGAACTGGGCTGGGTTCGGACGCGGCATGGCGGATCCGTCCTCGGGGGTGTCGGTCACGGTGTGGATGACGAACGGGTCGTTGCGCGCGGCGTGTTGGGCCGGGCGACTGCCGGACGGCCGGGGGACGACCACCACGAACAGAGCGCCTTCGAACGACTCTACGGTCCGGAATGCCCGGGCGGAAAGCACGCCAAGCGTGACCCGTCCCACGGCTTCGGTGCACAGGGGGCGCACTGACGCACATCGCCCGGTCCGCCTCAACTCCGGGGCGCCGAGGGCCTCTTGTGCGAGCCGCGCGGATCCGGAGTGTCCGGCCCGCGCGCGGGGGCGCATCAGTTGTTCGCATCCGCTATCTGATGGGGAGTTGGGCACACCGTTGACGGGTCCGGGCCGTGCCGGGCCGTCGCGCGGGGCCGGAGGGGCCGCGGTTTGATTGAATGCTCAACCAGAAGATCACGCACGGCGATCACCCCGAAAATACCCGGATAAAGGGAACAAATAGGACGGTCGCGCTGATCCCATACGCTCGGTGAGGGCGATCCGGGAACTCCTGAAAGTGGCTCAGATCACAGGGGGTTGGAGGTTGTGCAACCCAGGGATGAATTTGTTTGCATCGTTGCAGGTCAAAACATGATCACCCGTTACCCCCTGGCGATCGGCGTCGGATCGCGTTTAGATGCCTGGTGGGGCCCCGTCGGACGGGGCCCCGGAAGACCACCCGCAACGAGCCTCACGGGGGAGATGGTGATCATGTCTGGAGGCGGATTCGTCAGGCTGCCGGACGGCAGCGTGATCGTCGCGCTCACCCTGCCCGTCCCGCGCGCACAGGGCGGCCCGAACCCGGCCGCGGCCCCGCCCGTGGGAGCGCGCGGAGCCCGGCGCTCCGCCTCGTCCGGCGCCCCGGCCCTGCTGCCCGCCACCCGCTGGTCGGCACACGCCGACGAGCCGCACACGGTGCGGTCGGCCGCGCCCCGCAGACCCGGGGACGAGCCGCGGGTCCGCGTGCTCGTCCACGCCCGCAACCGGGCCCGCGCCCTGACCAGGCTGCGCAATCTGGGCCTGCGCGCGATCTATCTGCGCGGCAACGCCGAACCGCCCACGGCGGACGAGGCCACCGCCGTGCTGCACCACCCGGAGGGCCTGGTCTGGCGCGCCGTCCCCGAGGACGACCGCGAGTCCTGGCACCCCATCGCATCGCTGCTCAGAACCAGCCCGGCCTGACCGCGCCCGGCCCGGACCGCCCGAGGCCCGGCCCCCGGCCCTGCCCGCCCGGGCCCGGCCCCGGACATGCGACGGCCCCGCGGAGGCGGCACACAGCCGCTCCCACGGGGCCTGAGCAAGTCCGCGAGGCCGCGTCCCGGGCTCGCCAGGGGCGGGCCCGGGCGAGGGACGCCGGGACCCTAACCGGCGGCGACCACCGGCTTGCCGAGCAGCTCGACGCCCGCGTCCCGCAGCTCGTCCAGAGCGCGCGCGACGCTGTCCGGGTCGACCCCGGCCGTCAGATCGAGCAGCACCTGCGTACGGAAGCCCTCCCGGGCCGCGTCCAGCGCCGTCACGCGGACGCAGTGGTCGGTGGCCAGACCGACGACGTCGACCTCCGTCACACCGCGGTCGCGCAGCCAGCCGGCCAGCGTGGCGCCGTTCTCGTCGGCGCCCTCGAAGCCGCTGTAGCCGTCCGAGTAGGCGCCCTTGTCGAAGACGGCCTCGATGGCGCCGGAGGCGACGGCGGGCGCGAAGTTCGGATGGAAGCCCACACCCTCCGTGCCCGCGACGCAGTGCGGCGGCCAGGAGCGGACGAAGTCGGGCTCGTCCGAGAAGTGGGCGCCGGGGTCGATGTGCGCGTCCCGTGTCGCGACGACATGGCGGTAGCCGGCGGACGCGTCCCCGACCAGTTCGGTGATCGCGGCGGCCACGTCGGCGCCGCCCGCGACCGCGAGGCTGCCGCCCTCGCAGAAGTCGTTCTGCACGTCGACGACGATCAGTGCCCGGTGCATGGTGCACACCTTTCGGCTGGATGAGGGGCGGGCGGCCAAGGCTGGGGGCCGTCACCTATGAGACTAGACACTCGGGCACGCGGGCGGCAGTGCTCCCGGGGAACGGGCCCGCCGCCCGCCTCCGACCTGCGGAAACGCACCGTGAGGCGAGGGCTCACCGGTGCTCCACCGGCAGTACGGGCTCGCCCCGCGACAGCTGCATCGCCGACATCGGCAGCCCCGCGACGGCCGCCCGGTGCCGCTCCCGCGCGGCCTCCAGCGGCTCCCGGCCGACCACCTCGCCGCCCTTGACCAGCTCCACCTGCAACAGCCGGTCCGCCAGCTCGGACGGCACCTCGCCGCTGCCGACGACCTCCGCCTCGGCGACACCGGATGCGTCCAGCGTCCGCGCCGCCCACTTGGCGCCGCCCGCCGAGCTCTTGCCGCCCATCGACCGCTTGGCGACCGGCCGCATCGGCGCGTCCGGCTCGTCCGCCTCGGCACGCGCCACCAGCTTGTAGACCATCGAGCACGTCGGGTGACCGCTGCCGGTCACCAGCTGGGTGCCCACGCCGTACGCGTCCACCGGCGCAGCGGCCAGCGAGGCGATCGCGTACTCGTCCAGATCGCTGGTGACGACGATCTTCGTGCCGTGCGCGCCGAGATCGTCGAGCTGCTGGCGTACCCGGTGGGCGAGCAGCAGCAGATCGCCGGAGTCGATACGGACGGCGCCCAGGCCGGGCCCGGCGATCTCCACCGCCGTGCGCACGGCCTCGGCGACGTCGTAGGTGTCCACCAGGAGCGTCGTCCCGCTGCCGAGGGAGTCGACCTGCGCGGTGAAGGCGTCCCGCTCGGAGTCGTGCAGCAGCGTGAAGGAGTGGGCGCTCGTGCCGACGGTGGGGATGCCGTACCGGAAACCGGCCGCCAGGTCGGAGGTGGTGGCGAAGCCGCCGATGTACGCGGCGCGGGAGGCGGCGACGGCCGCCAGCTCGTGGGTGCGCCGCGCGCCCATCTCGATCAGCGGACGGTCCCCGGCGGCCACGGCCATCCGCGAGGCGGCGGCGGCGACCGCCGAGTCGTGGTTGAGGATCGAGAGGATCACCGTCTCCAGCAGGACGCACTCCGCGAAGGTGCCCTCGACGCGCAGGACGGGCGAGCCGGGGAAGTACACCTCGCCCTCGGGGTAGCCGCGGATGTCGCCCCGGAAGCGGTACCCGGCCAGCCACTCCAGCGTCCGCTCGTCCACGACGTGCTGCTCGCGCAGGAAGCCGAGCATCTGCTCGTCGAAGCGGAAGTTCTCCACGGCGTCCAGCACCCGGCCGGTGCCCGCGACCACGCCGTAGCGGCGGCCCTCGGGGAGGCGGCGGGTGAAGACCTCGAAGCTGGAGCGGCGCTCGGCTGTGCCTGCGTGGAGCGCGGCCTGGAGCATCGTCAGCTCGTACTGGTCCGTGAAGAGCGCGGTGGACGGCACGGAGACCGGAAGTCCCGTGTCCGCCTGCCGGGAGTCGTGCGGGGGCGGTGCCCCGGGGGATTCCAGCACTGGTGGTTCACCTCGTGTGTCGTTCCGTCGCTGCGAGCGTACCCCGATCTCGTCAGCCTGACGATATACGCCCTGGGGAGGCTCGTTTGCGCGTGCCTCGGTGCCGGGTGGCAGCATGGAGGCGTGAGTGTCGCCCCCAGCGAGATCGAACGCCCGGAGATCAGCGAGGAGCACGTCGAGGTTCCGGAACCCGACGTCCCCTGGGTCACTGTCGTGCACAACGATCCCGTCAACCTCATGAGCTACGTGACCTACGTGTTCCAGGCGTACTTCGGCTATTCGAAGGAGAAGGCGAAGAAGCTGATGCTCGACGTGCACCACAAGGGGCGCGCCATCGTCTCCAGCGGCAGCCGCGAGGAGATGGAGCGCGATGTGCAGGCCATGCACAGCTACGGCCTGTGGGCGACCCTCCAGCAGGACCGCTGATGGCCGGACACTTCGAACCGACCGGGGACGGCGGCGCCGCCATCGCGCTGGACGAGGTCGAGATCTCCATCCTGCGCAGCCTCGCCGTACAGCTCCTCGAACTGATCGGCCCCGGCACCGGGCCCGAGCCCGCGCCCACCGGCACCACCGACAGCGGTGAGGACCTGCCCGGCGGCCTGGAGGACGTGGCCTGGCCGCCCTTCGACGACGGCCCCACCGAGCCCCCCGCCGACCCCGCGCTGGCCCGGCTCTTCCCGGACGCCTACGGGCCCGGGCCCGGCGCCGAGCCCGAGGACCCGGCCGCGGCCGAGGAGGCCCGCGCCGCCTCCGCCGAGTTCCGCCGCTACACCGAGAACGATCTGCGGGCCCGCAAACGGGAGGACGGGCTGGCCGTCGTCCGGGCCCTGGACTCCCTCACCCCCGGCGAGCAGGGCGCCGTGCTTACGCTCACGGCCGACGACGCACGCCAGTGGCTCGGGGCGCTCAACGACCTCCGGCTGGCCATCGGCACGCGGCTGGAGGTCACCGACGAGGACGACGGCAGCGAGCTGTACAGCCTGCCGGACTCGGACCCGCGCAAGCCGATGGTGATGGCCTACCTGTGGCTCGGCGGCCTCCAGGAAACCCTCATCGAGACGCTCCTGCCCTGACCTGCCCTGACCTGCCCTGCCCTGACCTGAGCCGACCCGGCCCGGTCCGTTCTGCTCTGCTGCCCTGCTGTCGCGCCTGCCCTGCCCTGCTCTGCTCAGCTCTGCCACGCCCGGCCGGGCCCGGCTCGCCTGCCCCGGCCGAGCGTCGGACTGGCTGATTTTCAGCCCGTCCGGCGCTGGGGGAGCGGAGGGCGCACGCCCGCGCGTGATAGACGTTCGCCGCACGCCACTTCATCCCGAGGGGCCGGTAGGCGAAAGGCACGGAGGGACCATGAGCTCTGAGCGGGTCGCGGCCGACGAGGGCTACCAGCGGGGGCTGGGCAGTCGGCAGGTACAGATGATCGCCATCGGCGGTGCGATCGGTGTCGGCCTCTTCATGGGCGCCGGCGCGAACATCGCCAAGGCGGGACCGAGCATTCTCCTGATGTACGCCCTCGCCGGCGTCATCATCTTCTTCATCATGCGCGCCCTGGGCGAACTGCTGATGCACCGGCCGGTCTCGGGCAGTTTCGCGGAATACGCCCGTGACTTCTTCGGCCCGTTCTTCGGCTATGTCACGGGCTGGACGTACTGGCTGTTGTGGATCGCGGTGTGCATGTCCGAACTGACGGCGGCAGCCATCTATATCCATTTCTGGTTCCCGGCCGTTCCGCAGTGGTGCAGCGCACTGTTCTTCCTGGTGGTGCTGTTCGGCGCCAACCTGATCTCGGTGAAGGTTTTCGGCGAGGTCGAGTTCTGGTTCTCGATGGTCAAGGTCACCGCGATCATCGGCATGATCGTCATCGGCCTCGGGGTCGTCACACTCGGTTTCTCGCAGGCCGGGGACGGTGCCTCGTTCACCAATCTCTGGGCGCACCGGGGTTTCTTCCCCACCGGGATCGGCTCCAGCCTGATGACGCTCCAGGGCGTGATGTTCGCCTATATCGCGGTCGAGCTGGTCGGTATCACGGCGGGTGAGTCGAAGGACCCGAAGACGACGCTGCCGAAGGCCATCAACACCCTGCCGTGGCGCATCATCGTCTTCTACGTGGGCGCGCTCACGGTGATTCTCTCCGTGGTCCGGTGGACCGAATTCTCCGCAGGGACCAGCCCGTTCGTGAAGGGCTTCGAGGTGATCGGTATTCCGCTGGGCGCCTCGATCGTCAACTTCGTGGTGCTCACCGCCGCGCTCTCCTCGTGCAACTCCGGTATCTACTCCACGGGCCGGATGCTGCGGGCGCTGGCGGCCAACGGCGAGGCGCCGGGCTTCTTCGCGCGGCTGAACTCGCGCAAGTCGCCGGCGACGGGCATCACCTTCTCCGCCGTGGTGATGTCCCTCGGCGTCGTGATCAACTACCTCATCCCTGACCAGGCGTTCGAGTATGTGACGTCCGTCTCCACGGTCTGCGCGATCTGGACCTGGCTGACGATCCTGGGCTGCCACATCCGCTACCGCCGCGCCGTCCGGCTCGGCACGCTGCCGGCCTCCTCGTTCCCGGCACCCGGCGGCAGCGTCTTCAGCTGGGTCGCCGTCGCCTTCCTGCTGTTCGTCCTGGTGCTGACGGCGATGGATCCGGTGGCCCGGGTCTCGCTGTACATCGGCGGCATCTGGGCCGTGCTGCTGGTGGCCGGCTGGCTGTGCTGGGCGCGGGCCTCCCGGGCGGCGAAGGCCCTGGCCCCGGAGCAGCCGGCGGCGCAGGAACTGCCGGCCGACACCGTCTGAGACGGCCGCCGACGCGGTCCCGTACGGCCGCCGGTGCCGTCCGGGACGGCCGCTCGGGAGGGCCCCTTCCGGCGTCCGTACGTCCGCATATTCTTGCGAGCATGCTGACCATCACACAGGAGCTGCACGACAAGATCGTCGCCCATGCCCGTCAGGACCACCCCGACGAGGCGTGCGGCGTGGTCGCGGGCCCGGCCGGCAGCGGCCGTCCCGAGCGCTTCATCCCGATGCTCAACGCGGCGCGTTCGCCGACCTTCTACGAGTTCGACTCCGCCGATCTGCTCAAGCTCTACCGGGAGATGGACGACCGCGACGAGGAACCCGTCGTGATCTACCACTCGCACACCGCGACCGAGGCGTACCCGTCGCGTACGGACATCACCTACGCCAACGAGCCC
The DNA here is from genome assembly GCF_006539165.1 of Streptomyces cacaoi. Classification (GTDB taxonomy): domain Bacteria; phylum Actinomycetota; class Actinomycetes; order Streptomycetales; family Streptomycetaceae; genus Streptomyces; species Streptomyces cacaoi. The sequence goes on from NZ_BJMM01000038.1 coordinate 33,963, forward strand.
GGTGCGCACTACGTCCTCGTCTCCACCGCCGAGTGCGGCAACGAGGAAGGCCCGTTCTCCTTCCGCTCGTTCCGCATCGTGGACGGTGAGGTGACCGAGGAAGAGGTCTCCGTCGTCGCCGCGCCCTGAGGATCGCGGTCCCGTATCCCGGCGATCCCTCGGAGTGAGACGGAATGGTCCGCATCCTGGAATCGGCATCCGAATACCGCCTCGGGAATCGTTACGATGAGCCCATGGTTGTCCACGACGTGAGCGCTTCAGGAAAGGCCCCGGGCACGCTGCTGCTCGTGGCGCGCCTGCACGTCGATCTGTGCCGCCTCGCCAGCGCCATCTGTCGGCGCCCGGCCGCCGGCACCGCTGTCTGACCCTCCGGCCGGTGGTCCGGCCGGCGCCCGCTCCGGCCCGCGCGTCCACCGCGTCCCGGGCCGGTGCCGCCCCGTCCCCCGTCTGCCCCCCGTTTCCGCCACGCCGCGGTGCGCCCGGCACGGCCGCCGCACGGTCCGGCCGGGCGTCCCGCCGTACCGCCGCACAGCATCCGCACAGCCGACCCGTCCTGACGACAGGAGCACTCTCATGGCCATCGAGGTCCGCATTCCGACCATCCTTCGCACGTACACCGACGGCGAGAAGGCCGTCGAGGGCACGGGCGCGACCATCGGTGAGCTGTTCGCCGATCTGGAGAGCCGGCACGCCGGCATCCAGGACCGCCTCGTCGAGGACGGCGGGCTGCGCCGCTTCGTGAACGTCTACCTCAACGACGAGGACGTCCGCTTCCTGGAGGGCATCTCCACGAAGCTGTCCGACGGCGACAGCGTCACGATCCTGCCGGCCGTCGCCGGCGGCGCGCTCCCCGCCGTGCCCATGGCCGGGCGCTGATGCGGTACGACTCACCGCTCGCCGCGGTCGGCAACACCCCGCTGGTCCGGCTGCCCAGACTGTCCCTCTCCGACGAGGTGCGGATCTGGGCCAAGCTGGAGGACCGCAACCCCACCGGCTCCGTCAAGGACCGTCCGGCGCTGCACATGGTCGAACAGGCCGAGAAGGACGGCCGGTTGACGCCCGGCTGCACCATCCTGGAGCCCACCTCGGGCAACACCGGCATCTCGCTGGCGATGGCGGCCAAGCTCAAGGGCTACCGCATCGTCTGCGTCATGCCGGAGAACACCAGCGAGGAGCGGCGTCAACTGCTCGCCATGTGGGGCGCGGAGATCATCTCCTCCCCGGCGGCCGGCGGCTCCAACACCGCGGTACGGGTCGCCAAGGAGCTCGCCGAGGAACACCCGGACTGGGTGATGCTCTACCAGTACGGCAATCCGGACAACGCGGGCGCGCACTACGCCGGCACCGGCCCGGAGATCCTGGCCGATCTGCCGTCCGTCACCCACTTCGTCGCCGGCCTGGGCACCACCGGGACGCTGATGGGCGCCGGGCGCTATCTGCGCGAGCACCGCCCCGGCATCCGCATCGTCGCGGCCGAACCGCGCTACGACGACCTGGTGTACGGGCTGCGCAACCTCGACGAGGGCTTCGTGCCCGAGCTGTACGACGAGTCGGTGCTCACCACCCGGTTCTCGGTGGGCTCCGAGGACGCGGTGACCCGCACCCGTGAACTCCTCGCCGAGGAAGGCATCTTCGCGGGTGTCTCGACGGGCGCCGCCCTGCACGCGGCGATCGGCGTCGGCCGCAAGGCGCAGAAGGCCGGGGAGAGCGCCGACATCGTCTTCGTCGTCGCCGACGGCGGCTGGAAGTATCTGTCCACCGGCCTGTACACCGCGCGGACCACCGAGGAGGCGATAGCCGCCGTGCAGGGCCAGCTGTGGGCCTGACGGCGCGACCGTCCGACCGTGTGACGGCCTGACGGGCCGGCGGCGCGGCCCTGCCCCACGCGCCGTCGGCCCTCAACCGGCGTGGGCGCTCGGGCAGTTCGCCGGTTTCGGCCGCCGGTCCGCCGCTACTCGGCGAGGTGCCGGACCCGCTCCCAGGTGTCCGCGTCCACCTCGTCCGTGCACCGCAACAGCCGGGCGAGGCCGGCCTCGACGACCCTGCCGTCCGCCGGCAGATAGGCCGGCCCGTCCGGCGCCTCGCGGGGCACCACCGGCACGGCGGCCGGGTCCGGCGGCTCCGGCGTCAGCGGCGCCAGCCGCACTCCGTCGCTGCGCACCGCCAGCACCAGGAACGGCCGCTGCGAGCCGTCCGGTACATGTGTGCGCCAGATCTCCCCGGGGCGCGGCAGCGGGGCACCGTCCGTACCCGGCACCGGGCCGGCCCCGCCCTCCGCCGCCTGACGCAGCCGGACGGCCCGCCGCCACGGCAGCAGCCGGCCGCGGCCCGCGTTGCCGTCCGCCACCGCCGCGACGAACGCGAGCAGCACCACGGCGCCCAGCGCCAGCCACCACGAGGTCTCCATCCGTGCCCGCCTCCGCGTCGCCGTCTGCGTCGTCCGCGTCGTTCTGCGTACCGTTCGCGTCGTCCGCGTACCGTCCGCCCCCGCCCCGCGGACGTCCCGCGGGGAGCGGCGGAACTCCCGTGCAATCCCGCGGGCCGACGCTACCCCGGGCTGGTGATTCCGCCCACACCAGCGGCCTACCGAGGAGTCACCCGGACCCACGCGGCTTACGCTCGTAAATCCCCTTGCATTCGCTCTTCAGCGCTCCCTCGTCCACCGGACGGGGCCACACCCGCAGGCCGTCAACGGAGGTTCCCGCTCCATGAAGCTCACCGTCGTCGGCTGTTCCGGATCGTTTCCTTCCACGGAGTCGGCCTGTTCCAGCTACCTCGTCGAGGCCGACGGCTACCGACTGCTGCTCGACATGGGCAACGGCGCGCTCGGTGAGCTCCAGCGGCACACGGGCCTGTACGACCTCGACGCCATCGCGCTGAGCCATCTGCACGCCGACCACTGCATCGACATGTGCGGCTACTTCGTCGCCCGCTACTACCGCCACGAGGGCGGCCGTTGCGCACCGATGCCGGTCCACGGGCCCGCCGGAACCGAGCAGCGCCTCACCACGGCGTACGCGGACACGCCCTCCGACTCCTCGATGAGCGAGGTGTTCGACTTCCGCGACCTCACGCCCGGCGGCACCTTCGAGGCGGGGCCGTTCCTGGTGCGCAGCGAGCTGGTCGACCACCCGGTCGAGGCGTACGCCTTCCGTGTCGAGCACGTCGACAGCGGCAGCGTCCTCACCTACTCCGGCGACACCGGCCCGTCCGCGGCGCTGGAGCGCGCCGCGCGGGACGCCGACGTCTTCCTGTGCGAGGCGTCCTTCACCGACGGCAAGGAACAGATCCCGGGTCTGCATCTCAACGGCCGCGAGGCCGGCGAGGCCGCACAGCGCGCCGGCGCCTCCCGGCTCGTGCTCACCCATGTACCGCCGTGGACGGATCCGCAGATCAACCTGCGTGACGCCAAAGCCGTGTTCGACGGCCCGGTGGAGCTGGCCCGCCCCGGCGCCGTCCACGAGATCTGACCCCCGGCCCCGCGCCCGCCCCGGCTACGGCCTGCCCGACCGGCACAGAGCCCCGCCCTGCACACGAAGCGCCGACACGGCGCACCAGCACGAAGCCCCACCCTCCACACATGGGGCGGAGGGTGGGGCGACGGGCGGGCGGAGCTCTTACTTCGTGATGTCCTCGACCTCTTCCTCCGGCTCACGGCCGGGGGTCTTGATGTCGAGCTTGACGATCAGGAAGCGGAACAGCACGTAGTAGATCGCGGCGAAACAGAGCCCGATCGGGATGATCATCCATGGCCTCTCCGCCAGGCTCCAGTTGATCGCGTAGTCGATGAATCCCGCCGAGAAGCTGAATCCGTCGTGGACGCCGAGCATCCAGGTCACCGCCATCGAGATCGCGGTGAGGACGGCGTGCACCACGTACAGCACCGGCGCGATGAACATGAAGGAGAACTCGATGGGTTCGGTGACGCCGGTGACGAAGGAGGTCGCCGCGAGCGAGACCATCATGCCCATCACGGCCTTGCGCCGCTCCGGCCGTGCGCAGTGCGCGATGGCGATGGCGGCGGCCGGCAGACCGAACATCATGATCGGGAAGAAGCCGGACATGAACTGGCCGGCGCTGGGGTCGCCGGCGAAGAACCGGGCGATGTCGCCGTGCACGACCTTGCCGGCCTCGTCCGTGAAGTCACCGAGCTGGAACCAGGCGACGGTGTTGAGGAACTGGTGCATGCCGACGGGGATCAGCGCACGGTTGATGGCGCCGAAGATGCCGGCGCCGGCGGCGCCGAGCCCGGTCATCCACTCGCCGAACGCGGTGATGGCGTCGCCGATGGGGCCCCATATGAGGGTGAAGATGACGCCGACGACGAGGCCGACGAAGGCCATCAGGATCGGCACCAGGCGACGGCCGTTGAAGAAGCCGAGCCAGTCGACGAGCTTCGTGCGGTGGAAGCGTTGCCAGACGACCGCGGCGAGCAGGCCCATGATCACGCCGCCCAGCACGCCGGGGTCGTTGTAGACGGCGGGTGTGTCCTCACCCGCCTTGATCACGGCCTCCTCGACGGGGAACGCCTCCAGGACGTTCTTGTAGACGAGGAAGCCGACCAGCGCGGCGAGCGCGGTCGAGCCGTCGGACTTCTTGGCGAATCCGATGGCGACGCCGATGCAGAACAGCAGTGGCAGGTTGTCGAAGATGGCGCCGCCGGCGCCGGCGAAGGCCGCGGCGACGTCGTGCCACTTCAGGCCCTTGTCGCCGAAGACGTCCGGCTGGCCGAGCCGGTTGAGAATGCCCGCGGCGGGCAGGACGGCGATCGGCAACTGCAGGCTGCGGCCGACCTTCTGCAGCCCTTGGAACAGGCCGGAGCCCCGCTTCTTCGCGGGAGCAGCGGTGTCCGTGCTCATGGGAAAAGTCCTCCAGGTGAAGCGGGCACTGCACGCAGGAGGCGGCCCGCTCAGTGGTCCAGTCCTGTAGTGGTTTAGACCATTAGTAGCACGAGCGCACCGATGCACGGAATCGCTTCTTCCAAGCCCATGTACGACCGGTGCGTGACTGTTATCGAAGCCGCCGTGTCGTATCACGAACGGATATCAAAAGACCCTCGAACCGGGGCGGTTCGAGGGTCTTTCGTTCGGATCCGGTCCGGGAAGCCGTGCCGGGCGCGGGCCCGGCACGGCTCAGCCCCGGGTGTTCTCGTCCTCGATCTCCTCGGCCAGTTCCTCCGGTTCGCGTCCCGGGGTCCTGAGATCGAATTTCGCGATCACGACGCGGAAGATCACGTAGTAGACGACGGCGAAACAGAGCCCGATCGGAATGATCATCCAGGGCTTGGTCGCCAGGCTCCAGTTGATGACGTAGTCGATCAGACCGGCGGAGAAGCTGAAACCGTCGTGCACACCCAGCGCCCAGGTCACCGCCATGGAGACACCGGTGAGGACCACATGGATCACGTACAGCAGCGGGGCGACGAACAGGAACGAGAACTCGATGGGTTCGGTGACGCCGGTGACGAAGGACGTCAGCGCCGTCGAGAGCATCAGACCGCCGACGACCTTGCGTCTCTCCGGCCGGGCCGCGTGTGTGATCGCCAGCGCCGCCGCCGGGAGCGCGAACATCATGATCGGGAAGAAGCCGGAGAGGAACTGGCCCGCGGTCGGGTCGCCCGCCAGGAAGCGGTTGATGTCGCCGTGCACGACTTCGCCGCCCGGCTTCTTGAAGTCCCCGAACTGGAACCACATGAAGGTGTTCAGGAACTGGTGCATACCGATCGGGATCAGCGCGCGGTTCGCCAGGCCGAAGATGCCCGAGCCCCAGGCGCCCAGATCCGTCATCCACTTGGAGAAGCTGGTGAGCGCGTCACCGACCGGCGGCCACACCCACTGGCACAGGACGGCGAAGACCAGCGCGACGAAGGCCATCAGGATCGGCACCAGGCGGCGCCCGTTGAAGAAGCCGAGCCAGTCCACCAGCTTCACCCGGTGGAACCGCTGCCAGAACCAGGCCGACAGCAGGCCCATGACGATGCCGCCGAACACCCCCGGATTCTGGTACGTGGCCGGGCCCAGGGCCTTGCCGTCCCGGTCCAGGCAGGCACCCATCTCCTGGTCGAAGGAGGAGCCCGCGGGGCAGTCCGGGAACTGCTGGAGGATGTTGTAGTAGACGAGGAAACCGGCCAGCGCCGCCAGCGCCGTCGAGCCGTCCGCCTTGCGGGCCATGCCGATGGCCACGCCCACGCAGAACAGCAGGGGCAGCCCGAGCGCGGAGTCCAGCAGGGCACTGCCGGCACCCTCGAAGACCTTGGCGACATCGGTCCAGCCGAGCCCCTCGTCGCCGAACACATCGGGCTGGCCGAGCCGGTTGAGGATGCCGGCGGCCGGCAGTACGGCGATGGGCAGCTGGAGGCTGCGGCCCATCTTCTGGAGCCCCTGGAAGAAGGCGGAGGCCCGGTTCCGCCCCCCACCGGCCGCAGCGTGTGCGCTCAAAGCATCCCTCCGTTCGCTTCTCCGCCTGCGCGGCTGCCTGCATGCCGCAGTCGGCCCCTGCGACCCCCGTTTTCGAACGGTTGACGCATACTGGTGTAGACCTGTAGCGGGGCGGGGTTCGTGTGACGGCTCCGCGACGCCAGGTAACCGCCATCATTCGTCAGACAGCGGACCGACGCCCGCACAGGTGGGCTGATCGTGGGCTAACGTGAAAAGCGCCCAGCGTCCACCGGGGCCGGAAACACAGGAGAAGCACATGGCCAGCAAGGCTGAGAAGATCGTCGCCGGACTCGGCGGGCTCGACAACATCGAGGAGGTCGAGGGCTGCATCACGCGTCTGCGGACCGAGGTCAGCGATGCCTCTCTCGTCGACGAGGCAGCCCTCAAGGCCGCGGGCGCGCACGGCGTCGTGAAGATGGGCTCCGCGATCCAGGTCGTCATCGGCACCGACGCCGACCCGATCGCCGCCGAGATCGAAGACATGATGTGAGCGGCTGAGCCGCTCCGGGCCACCGGCCCGCGGAAGGAAGCCGCCCTGCGCGCGCCGCCCCGAGCGGGGTGCCGTACGGGCGGCTTTCGTACGTCCGCCCGGCCGGGCGGGCCCCCGAGGTCACCGCGTTCTGCTGCCCGGCGGGGCGCGGATAGGCTCGGGCCCATGTCTCGTATCGACGGCCGAACGGCCGATCAGCTGCGCCCCGTGACCATCGAACGTGGCTGGAGCAAGCACGCGGAGGGCTCGGTCCTGGTCTCCTTCGGCGACACCCGGGTGCTGTGCACGGCCAGCTTCACCGAGGGGGTGCCCCGGTGGCGCAAGGGCAGCGGGGAGGGCTGGGTGACGGCCGAGTACGCGATGCTGCCGCGCTCGACCAATACGCGCGGTGACCGCGAGTCCGTCCGCGGCCGGATCGGCGGGCGCACCCATGAGATCTCCCGTCTCATCGGCCGCTCGCTGCGTGCCGTGGTGGACACCAAGGCGCTGGGGGAGAACACCGTCGTCCTCGACTGCGACGTCCTCCAGGCCGACGGCGGCACCCGCACGGCGGCGATCACCGGCGCGTACGTCGCGCTCGCCGACGCCGTCGGCTGGGCGCAGAGCAAGAAGCTCGTCAGGGCCAAGGCGCAGCCGCTGACCGGAACGGTGGCGGCGGTCAGCGTCGGGATCGTCGGTGGGACGCCGATGCTCGACCTGTGCTACGAGGAGGACGTCCGTGCCGAGACCGACATGAACGTCGTGTGCACCGGCGACGGCCGCTTCGTCGAGGTGCAGGGCACCGCCGAGGGCGAGCCGTTCGCCCGGGACGAGCTGAACGGCCTGCTCGATCTCGCCGTCGCCGGCTGCGCCCAGCTCGACGGGGCGCAGCGCGCGGCCCTGGGCTGAGCCCCGCCCCGGAGTCCTTCCGGTCCCGCGGAGTCCGTTTCGCCCGGGGCGATCCGCCCAGGTCACAGGCTTTTCGGGCGGAATCTCCGCGCGAGGGAAACTTTGCGCGTGCTTTACGCGTCTTCACTGGTGCGGGCCGCACGTGTCGAACCGTGCGGCCCGACCAGCTTGGGGGCCCGGGGATTCCCCGGGGGAGGGGGAGCCGTGCTTCGCAGGAACACCGTGGCCGCGTTCGCCGCCGCCGCGCTCGCCGTGCCCGTCCTCGCCGGCTGCGGCGCGGGAGATGCCGTGGACGCGGCGAACAAGGCGCTCGACTGCGCCAGTACCGCCGCCACGGTCGCCGAGGCGGCCGACGATCTCCAGCAGGCCGCCTCCGAGGCGGCGGACGACCCCGCGCAGGCGCGCGAGTCGCTCAACACGATCGACAAGAACCTGGACAAGATCCGGGACGAGACGGACGACGCGGATGTCGGCAAGGCCGTGAACAGGCTCGGCGACGCCGTCGAGAGCGTCCGCTCGGATGTGGAGGACGGCCGGGTGCCGAGCACGGCCCCGGTCGGCAAGGCGGCCGACGAGCTGACCGCCGTGTGCACACCCGGCTGAGCCACGGGTGGCGCGAGCGGCGCGGAGCGCGGCGGGATAATCGGTGCCCATGACCACCAAGCGCCTCATCCTCGCCACCCGTAACGCCCACAAGGTCACCGAGCTGAAGGCGATCCTCGCGGACGCCGGGCTCGACCTCGACCTGGTGGGGGCCGATGCCTACCCGGACATCCTCGACGTCAAGGAGACGGGGGTGACCTTCGCCGAGAACGCCCTGCTGAAGGCGCACGCGCTGGCCTCCGCCACGGGCCTGCCCGCCGTGGCCGACGACTCGGGCCTGTGCGTCAACGTGCTCGGTGGCGCGCCGGGCATCTTCTCCGCCCGCTGGGCCGGCCGGCACGGCGACGACGCGGCCAACCTCGATCTGCTGCTGGCCCAGCTGTCCGACATCGACACGGCGCACCGCGCCGCGCACTTCGAGTGCGCCGCGGCGCTGGCCCTGCCGGACGGCACGGAGCGCGTCGTCAACGGGCAGCTGCGCGGCACGCTGCGGCACGAGCCCGCCGGCAGCGGCGGCTTCGGCTACGACCCGGTGCTCCAGCCCGACGGGGAGAGCCGTACCTGCGCCGAGCTGAGCGCGGAGGAGAAGAACGCCATCAGCCACCGCGGCAAGGCGTTCCGCGCGCTCGTTCCCGCCGTGCGCGAACTCCTCGGCCACGGCTGAGGGTTGGGCCCGGGGCGGGCTGCTCGCCCCGTCGGAACCTGTGGGCCCGTCGCCCGCCGCGTGGCGGCGTCCGGGTGAACACGGGCCCACGGGCCGTGGGGGAACGTCCGGCCGGTTATGGCTGGCCGGTGCGCGATGCGGCGCACACCGACCCCCCCACACAGAAGGACCGAAGCGTATGAGCGTCTCCAGACGTTCCGTTCTGCTCGCGGGAGCCGGCGCGGCGGCGCTGGGCGCGGGCCCGTTCCCGGCCGTCGCCGCGGCGTCCGGCACCCGGACCCGTCAGGGCCCCGGCTTCGTGCGGCGCGACGTGGCGAAGCTCGTCGACCCGCGGACCGGTGCCTGGGACCCGGCCCTGTACTGGTACGCGAAGGCCGTCGGCTGGATGAAGAAGCGCAAGCCCGAGGAGTGGAACTCCTGGCTCTTCCAGGCGTACACGCACGGCAAGGACCAGCCCGCCTCCGGCGATCCGACCGAGTGGCGCCAGTGCCCGCACAACAGCCCCTACTTCCTGCCATGGCACCGCTGGTACCTGTACTGGTTCGAGCGGATCGTCCGGCACGTCATCGTCGTCGAGCTGCGGCGGCCGGAGCAGGCGAACTGGGCGCTGCCGTACTGGAATTACGCACACGTCGAGCCGGGCGGCGAGGAGGCGGCGGCCCCCTGGCGCCGGGTGCCCGCGGCCTTCCGGCAGAAGCAGCTGCCCGGCGGGCACGAGGAGAACCCCCTCTACCTCACGCCGGGCGTGCCGACCGGCCGCTGCCGGGACGAGGAGCCGCTGGCCTGGGACCAGGTCTCGCCCGACAAGGCGATGCGCTTCCCCCACTTCGGCTGGGACGAGGCCGACGCCGATCCGCGCCCCGGCTTCTCCCCGACGCTGGAGAAGTGGCCGCACGGGCTGGTGCACGACGGCGTCGGCGGGCTCATGGGGAAGATCTCCCGCTCCGCGCAGGATCCGGTGTTCTGGCTGCACCACGCCAACATCGACCGTATGTGGTACGCGTGGCTCTCCCGGGGGCACACCCTGCCGCCCGGCTGGGAGTGGCCCGAGGTCCGTCCCCCGCACAAGGGCTACGAGGGCCCGGGCCTGCCGTTCCGCTTCCGGGACGAGAAGGGCGTCCAACACGACCTCACCGGGCCGGTGTTCGCGTTCCCGCGGGACGCCTACACCTACGACAGCCTCGACGACGGCACCGGCACGGGCGAGGCCGCCGGCGGCGCCGTTCCGCTGCCCGCCAGGCCCGCCGACGCGGACGTGGTCGCCTCGGCCGACGGCGAGCTGCGCCTCGACGACGCCCCGTCGACCGTCCGCTGCGTCGCGCGGAGCGGCCGGGAGGACGCGCTGGAGTCGGCGTTGGAGCGCGGCTCGGTCGTCCTCACCGTGCACGGGGTCCGCGCCGAGGAGCCGCCCTGCCGCGTCTACCGGCTCTTCGTCGGGCACGACACCGGGCGCGCCGAGTCCACCGACCCGTCGGGCCCCGCGTTCGTGGCGGACCTGGTCTTCTTCGGCGCCGTCGGCGAGCAGCTCGGTGTGCACCACGGCGACGGCCACACCCTCCGCTTCGATGTCACCGAGACGCTGCGGGCCGTCCGTGACGCGGGCGACTGGGCCGGCGGCGTACCCGACGTGCGGATCGTCCCCGGCCCGGGCCGGCTCCACCGGGACGCCCGGCCGCGCTTCTCCCGCGTCACGTTCGCCGTCACCTGACGGCCGCGCCGTCGCGCGGCACCGTCGTCCGGCACCGCCGCGACCCCGGGCCGTCAGCCCGGCCCGGGGTCCGGGTCCCGGCGGGCCACGATGCTGAACAGGAGCGGGACGGGCTGGCCGCCGATCCTGCTGCGCCACCTGCCGTCGGCCTCCTGGAAGCTGCCGTACTCGCCGGGCCGGTCGTTGTCCGTGTGCTCGCCCACGGACAGCAGCCGCAGCCCGGCACGGCAGGCCGCCGTCGCCACCGCGCCGACGCCGTGCCGGCAGAAGACCACGCGCGTCGCCGCCGGGGCCTGCGCCGGATCGGCGTATCCCGTCTCGGGGCCGTCCCAGTCGTGCGGCCCGGCGTCGTCGTAGGCGCACCAGGCCCGCGCCGGGTCGAACTCCTCGAACATGTTGGGCAGCGCGTGGTATTCGACCAGCACGAGCCGGCCGCCGGGGCGCAGACAGCGGGCGACCGAGCGCATCCACACCGTCGGATCCGGGGCGAAGTGCAGCACGCCGATCGAGGCGTAGGCCAGGTCGAAGCGGCCCCACAGCTCCTCGGGCAGGGCGTTGGCGTCGGCCTCCACGAAGGAGGGGCGCACCCCGCAGCGCGTGGCGAGCTTCTCGGCCTTGCGCAGCGAGGCGGGGGAGAGGTCGACGCCGGTGACGGTGGCACCGCGGCGGGCCAGGGAGATCGTCTCGAAGCCGATGTGGCACTGCACATGGAGGACGTCGAGGCCGGCCACCGAGGGCGTGGCCTCGCGCAGGACCGCGTCCTCCACGGCGGTCAGCGTGTCCTGCCCGGCGAGCAGGCCGGCGAGGTCGTAGGTCTTGTCGTCGCCGTTGCCGTGCACCTCGGCTGCGGCGTCCCAGTAGGTCCGGTTGATCTCCAGCATGTCGTCTGCTTCAGGCATGGCACCCTTTCCGGGGCTTTCTCGGGCCTTCCGGAGCTTTGTCGGGCGGAACAGCCGGCGCGGCTCGGGTGCCGCGCCCCGGCGGCCGGACACCGTCAGGCTGCTCGCCGTCCGCACGCGGAAACGGCGCCCCGGGCACGCATCACCGGAAGAGGTGACGCGGGAGTGCGGCGTGCGCGGAGGTCGCGCGCGCCGTGTGAACCGCCCGCTCGTACCGGTGGTTTACGGAAGGTGCGGGCCCGGACGCGGGCAGGGATCGGCTGCCAGTCCCACGACGGAAGGAACCGCCCGTGTCCCAGCAGCCGGCGCACTATCCCTTCTCCTTCCGGGGCGACCGGATCGCCCCGGAACTGGCCGAGACCGTGGCGCACTGCCCGGTACGCAAGGTGCTGACGAACACCGGCACACCGGCCTGGCTCGTGGCCGGATACGAGGAAGTGCGCTCGGTGCTGCGGGACCGCCGCTTCAGCCTCGGCATGACCTCCGACCCGGCCTCGCCCCAGCAGGACCCGCTCGTACCACCGGAGTTCGCCACCGACACGCTCAACTGCTTCCGTCGCGCCGGGATGCTGGCGACCCTGCACCGGGGGATCGGCGCCGGGCAGCAGCATCTGCCCGAGAAGCGGATCGAGCAGCTCTCCCGGGACGCCGTGCGCTCCTTCCTCGCACGGGAGCAGCCGGCCGATCTGATGACGGGCCTCGTGCTGCCGCTCACCCGGGCCCTGACCTTCGAACTGCTGGGGCTGCCGGCCGAGGGGGCGCCGGACGACGCGTCCCTGCTGGGCACCTTCCGGATCGGGGCGGGCAGCGACACCGCGGTGTTCGAGGCCGGGGAGCCCGGATTCCGTTACGTGTACGAGCAGTTGCCGCGGTTGCGCGAGGAGCGCACCGGCCTGCTGGGCGAACTGATCGCGCACGCCGACGAGAAGGGGGCCACGAGCGACGAACAGCTCGCCGAGCTGTTCTTCTTCCTGCTCATCTCCCAGTACGGGAACCCCGCCACCACGCTGGCGCTCACGGCGCTGGCGCTGATGCGCTGCCCCGGACTGCTGCGGCGTCTGCGCGAGGAGCCGGGCGCGGTGCCGGGCGCCGTGGACGAGGTGCTGCGCTGGGGCGTCTTCCTCGGCGACGGGCTGCCGCGCATCGCCCGCGAGGACGTCACCGTCGGCGGGGTGCGGGTGCGGCGCGGGGAGCTGGTCCTGGTGTCCACCGACGGCGCCAACCACGATCCGCGCGTCTTCCCCGAGCCGGACCGGCTGGACATCGACCGGCCGACCGGCGCGCATCTGCGCTTCGGCGACGGCAGGCACCGCTGCCCGGGCCGCGGACTCGCCGTCCTCCAGGCCGTGGTGGGCCTGCGGACGCTCGCCGAGGAGATCGAGGAGCTGCGCCCGGCGATCCCGCTCGACACCGTCGCATGGCATCCCGACCACGCCATCACCATGCCGCGTGCGCTGCCCGCGTACGCCCGTGGGACGGGCCCGGGCGGCGGCGCGGCGACGAGGGCGTGACGGCGACGGGCCCGGCCCCCTTCCGGGAGCGGACCGGGCCGTGCCCCGCCGGGTGGCCGACTCGCCGCCCGCGCCGTCCCGGTGGGCCCGGCAGCGCCCGGGGCGGATGTCCCCGGGGGCGGCCCGGCTAGCGCGCGGCGGTGCGGAGGTCGTCCAGTTCGTACAGGAGGTGTTCGAGTGACGCGTCGAGGTTCGTCCCCGGCGCGCCCTGTCCGCGGGCGACGAGCCGGGGGCGGAAGCCGTGCGCCTCGGCGAGGGTCGTCAGGGCCGTCAGGTCCGAGACGTCGCCGAGGCCGAGGAAGAGCCGGCCGCGCGGGGCCAGATGGTCCCGGGCTCCGCCGATGCAGGCACGCAGGCAGTGCAGGTCCACGTCCACCAGGGACCGGGCGCCCTTCCGGGCCCAGGAGGAACCGGCCGGAACGCTGAAGTAGGGCAGGTTCCAGAAGATCAGGTCGAAGGGGCCGTCGTGAGGGCCGACGGCGTCGAACGCGTCGCCCGTGGCGGTCCGGAGCCGGTGCGCGCCGTGGCGTGCGGCGTTGCGGCGTGCGGTGGCGGTGGCCTGCGGGTCGGCGTCCGCCGCGAGCACCCGCGCACAGCCGGCCTTGGCCGCGTGGACGGCGGTGACGCCCGCGCCGCAGCCCAGCTCCAGGAACGCGCCGCCCTCCGGGTAGGGGAGCCGGCGGGTGAAGAAGGCGGTGGCGTGGGTGAGTGAGGGCAGGAAGACGCCGGGGAGGATGTCCCAGACCTCCCCCAGCAGCGAGAAGGTGCCCGCGGCCACGGCCTGCATGGTCGCGGAGTCGTAGGGGACACCGAAGCGTGGCCTGCCGTGCTCCGCCGGGGCGGGGTGCCCGGCCTCGCCCGTCTCTCCCGCGACCCCGGTGTCTCCGGTGCCTCCGGTGTCTCCGGTGTGTTCCGTGGGGCCGTGGTGGCACTCTTTCTCGTCCCCCGCCTGCCTGTTCGCCATGTCTGCCTCCCCCGGCGACCACGGGATCCGGGCTGTGCACCGTCCCGTCGGGCCCGGCTTGATGCTGTTCAGTCAGCTTCGTCGATTTGACGCTGCCCTGTCAGGCGAGGGGGAAGCCGGTGCGGGCGTTCAAACCACACGTTCCGGCGAAGCGTGGAGGGGCGGCACCGCTCAGGGGCGCGGGACCTCGCCGTCGGCGGACGGTCCGTCGAGGACGCCCAGAACCGCGTCCGCGGCACAGCACGCCCCGGGCAGGGCGATCCGGCGGACCACCGAGCAGGACACATCGCCCTCGTTCCACTGCTCGCCCGCCAACTGCGCGGCCATGGCGGCGTAACCGCGCAGCAGCACCCCGAGCGCGCGCAGCCGCGGTACCTCGGTATCGGCGGCGCCCCGGGCGGCCAGCCGGGCGAACTCCCCGAGCGTGCCCGCGACGTCGTGGTCGAGCGTACGGGGATAAAGCTGGCCGACGCCGGTGAGGACCCGGGCGAAGCCGAGGTGCGCCGCGACGTGCTGTTCGACCCGGGCGAGCGCCTCGTGGTCGCCGCCGAGCAGATCGAGCATGTCCTGGGCGGTGCCGACCGGGCCCTTGATGCCGCGCAGCGGATATCTGCCGAGCAGCGCGTCCAGCCGGGCGGCCGCCGTGTGCAGCGCGCGGGCGCGAGCGGCGTCGTCCGTCCGGCCGGCCAACCGGCGGGCCCGGGCGCGCAGATGGTCCAGGGACATCCGTACCCGGGTCTGCGCGATGTTGTCGGTGATGTCGCAGGAGGTGAGCCCCTTGTGGATGTGCTCGTGCCCCGCGAGCGCGTTGAACTCCTCGATGCGCGCCTTGAGATCGTGCCGGGTGCCGTGTTCCCTGCGGCGGATCGCATCGAGGTCGACCCGGTCGACGACCCGGGCGTAGTCGGCGAGGACCCCGGCCGGCACCCGCAGCCCCTCGGCGTGCTGGGCGCGCAGCACCGCCAGCCACAGCCGCCGCTCCAGCACCACCTGGGTGCGCGGATGCCATACCCGCGCCAGCTCCGGGGAGGCGTACTCGCAGGCCGGCAGGTCGGGGAGGACCGGCGGGCCCGGCAGGCCGGGGGCGTCGTCGGGGGCTTCACCGTCCGGGACGGGCGGGGGCAGCAGGGGTGCGCCCGGTGGCGGCGCCGGCGGCGGTGTGCGGGGCCGGTGCGGCCCGGCAGGGCTCTCCGGTGGTGCGTCCGAGCGGGGCGTGGGGACGGGTGAACCGCGCTGTGCGAGCGGGGAGTCGGTCATCGGCGTCGCCTCCGGAGGGGGTCCGTGCGTCCGTGAGCCCTGGTTGCGCTGCGCGTGCGCCGAGGTGCCTTCCCCGTGGCGGCGGCGCGGTATCCACTCCCGCGGGTGAGACGGAGGCACGCGGCGGTCGGTGTGCCCGGCCGGGGCTCCCGTGCCCTGGTGTACGGCCCGCGCGCCCTTCGGACGGGCGAATGAACGCTCGTCCGGGCGTAGTTGCTGCGTCCGGTGCACAGACTCCTGCTGGCGCGCCCCCGATCGCGCCGTCGCCGTCGGCTGCCGTCCGGCAGCCGTCATCCGGCAGGCCGGTGCCCCCACCGCCGGCCCGCGGCCCGCGCCGGTACGGGTCCACGTCCCGGCGCGTCCGCAGTGCCCGTGGAGATCCATCCGGACCCGTGGAGGCCCCATGCCCGAGCAGCAGACGTCCGCGACGCCCGCCGCGTCCGCGTCCGTCCCGTCGCCCAGCTCACCGCCGGCCGACGCCGCCGTGCCCGACGCGGGCCCGCGTGCGGTGTGGCCCGCCGTGCGGGAGGCGCGCAGGGAGCGGCGTGAGCGGCTGCTCGCGCCGCTGGTGGCGGTGGCGGGGCCGCCTCCGCAGCAGGGGCACGTCACCTGGGTCGGGGATCTCCAGCAGGGCGACGGCGGCAAGGGCGCCATGGCGGACCGGCTGGCGGCCTTCCACCAGATCACGGCGCGGGTGCAGGGCGGCGACAACGCGGGGCACACGACGGTGTTCGACGACGCCGAGGGGCGCAGCCGCACGGTCAAGAGCCATCTGCTGCCCTCCGGCGTCCGGCATCCGCACGTGCTGGGCGTCATCGGCAACGGCGTGCTGGTGAACCCCGAGACGCTCGCCCGCGAGGTGGCCGAACTCGACGCGGTGATCCCCTCGTTGCGGCGGCGGCTGGTGGTCAGCGACCGTGCGCACCTGGTGCTGCCGCTGCACCGCGAGGTCGACGGGCGGCAGGAGCGGGAGCGGGGCAGTGCCGACGCCATCGGCACCACCCGGCGCGGCATCGGCCCGGCCAACGTCAGCAAGACCAACCGGATCGGCGTCCGGGTGGGCGATCTGCGCGACCCGGATCTGCTGCGGCGCCGCATCGAGCAGAACGTGCGGTTCTTCGGGCTGCCGGCGGACCGCACCGAGGCGGAGCTGGCCTGGCTGGACCGGCACCGCGAGCTGGTCCTGTCGCTGGCGGGCGATTCGGTGGCGCTGCTGGACGCCGCGGTGGACGCGGGCTACTCCGTGGTGCTGGAGGGTGCCCAGGGGCCGATGCTGGACATCGAGCACGGGGTGTACCCGTATGTGACGACGTCGCCGACGGCCTTCTACTCGGTCACCAGCGGTTCCGGGCTGGACGGGGCGCGCGTCGGCCACCGGGTGGGGGTGCTGAAGGCGTACCAGACGATGGTCGGCAACGGCCCGTTCGTCACCGAGGACGGCAGCGCGCTGGGGGAGCGGCTGCGCAGCTCCGGCGAGGAGTTCGGCACCACGACCGGACGTTCCCGCCGCTGCGGCTGGCTGGATCTGGTGCACGCACGCTGGGCCGTCGGCCTCAACCGCTACACCGGCGTCGTCGTGACCAAGCTCGATGTGCTGGACGACTTCGAGCACATCGGGGTGTGCGTCAGCTACCGGCCGGCGGGCGGCGGCCACGGCGAGTTCCGGCCGGACAACGCCTACCTGGCGCAGTGCGAACCCGTGTACGCCTGGCTGCCGGGCTGGCGGCGGCCGACCCGGAACGTGCGCCGCTGGGAGGAACTGCCCGCCCAGGCACGCGACTTCCTGCGGTACATCACCGACTACCTGGGCGTGGAGGTGGCCGCGGCGGGCGTCGGCCCGGCCCAGCGGGACCTCGTCCTCGCCCCCGGCAGCGGGCTCGCCCGCCTCATGAGCCCGCCGCACCGGCCCGACGGGCCGGCACACCCGGGCGGGCGCCGCGGCCCCGCCGGCGCGCTGCCGGCCCGGCCCGGCCGCACCCCGGCCGGCTGATCCGCGCGGCCGTCGGCCCCGCCCGGCCGCCCGACCGTACCCACGACGAAAGGAACCGACATGTCCGTACCGCACAGTGCCGGCCCGCCGCACGACGGCCGGGGCGACCCGGGCACGGAGAGAACAGCGCGGAAAACCGGAGCGCGGCCGGGGGCCGTGCGCACGCTGTGTGTGTTCTGCGGCGCCAGCCCGGGAGTCCGGCCCGGGCCCGTCCGGCTGGCGTCCGAACTGGGCCGCGCCTGCGCCCGGCAGGGCATCAGGATCGTCTACGGCGCGGGCGGCGTCGGGGTGATGGGGGCGCTGTCGGACGCGGCGCTCGCCGAGGGCGGCGAGGTCGTCGGCGTCATCCCGCAGGAGCTGATGGACCGGGAGTTCGGCCGCAAGGACCTGACCGAGCTGCGGATCGTCGAGTCGATGCACCAGCGCAAGGCGCTCATGCACACGCTCGGCGACGCCTTCCTCGCGCTGCCCGGCGGTTACGGAACCCTGGAGGAACTGTTCGAGGCGGCGGCCTGGGCCCAACTGGGCATGCACGCCAAGCCCCTTGTGCTGCTGGACGACGACGGCTTCTTCGAGCCGCTGGCGCGCATGCTCGACCACGCACGCGACGAGGGCTTCGTCTCCCCGGCCGAGCGCCTCCTGGTGCGGCGTACCCGCACGGTCGAGGAGGCCCTGCACGCCGCGTCCGGCGACCCCACGGCGCAGGGCCGGACGGCCTCGACGAACCCGCCGTCCCAGGCGGCACCGCCGACCCCGTCCGCCCCGGCGGGCCCGTCCGCCGCCGCCGGTCCGTCCGTCCTCGCGCCCGAACAGGGCTGAGGCGGAGGTCAGTCGGGGCGCCGCCGGACGGCCGCCCGCCCCGTGCGCCCGGGCTGTCGCGAGGCGCCGGGCGCACCGTCCGGGCGGGCCGCGCGCGGTCTGCGCCCCCGTGACGCGTCGTGTGCGGACCGGTGTGCGCTTACCCGAAGGAAGGAAATGACCCGCTGCGGCTCCCCGCACGGGTGGCATCGGCGCCGCGGCCGCATCGAAGCCCGCCGAACCGGGCAGCACGCCCTGACATGTTCGCAACGATGCCGTGTTGTCCCCGATATCCGGCGCCGGGCCCCGACGCCTCGCATGTCGTCGTGTGAAGTCCAACAGAACAGCGTTCCCTGGAGGTTGCTGGTGCTCCCCGTCATGTCACGCGCCGAGCGCGAACGTTTCCTCGCCGATGTGCACATCGGCGTCCTGGGCGTCACGGACGCCCGCGACACCGCCGCGGCTCCCCTGCTGGCGCCCGTCTGGTACGCCTACGAGCCCGGCGGCGACGTGGTCGTGCAGACGGGCCGGGAATCGCTCAAGGGCCGGCTGATCCGCGCGGCCGGCCGCTTCAGCCTGTGTGTGCAGGACGAGCGTCCGCCGTACCGGTACGTCAGCGTCGAAGGACCCGTGACCGCCGCGCTCGACCCCCTCGACGAGGCGAGCAGGACGGCGATCGCGCACCGGTACCTACCGGAGCAGGAGGCCGCGGCCTATCTCAAGGCCACCGAGAACCAGCTCCACGAGGACGTCACCTTCCGGATGCGTCCGCAGCGCTGGCGCTCCGCCGACTTCGCCTCCTTCGCAGCCGAGTTCTCCTGACCCCGCCCGGTCCCGCCGTCCGCCCCGGGTCGACTCACGCGCCTGCCCGCGGCCGTACGAGACAGCCGCACCCCTGTTGCGCCAGAAAGGTGACCGCCCAGTGTCCATGACGTCCGAAACGGTGCCCCTCGCACCGGTCGCCCCGGCCTACGGGACGGCCCGTGAACGGCGGCTGCACGAGCTCTTCGACGAGAGCGCCGCGCGCCTCGGAGCCGCCCCCGCAGCCCGACACCACGACCGTGAGCTGAGCTATGCGCAACTCCGCCTGGAATCCGACCGGTTGGCGGCCCGCCTGGTGCGCGCCGGGGTGGTCCGCGGCACACCCGTCGCGGTGTGCGGCCGGCGGTCCCTGGAGGCGCTCGTCGCCTTCCTCGGCGTCCTCAAGGCCGGCGGCTGCTACGTACCGCTGGACGACGATCTGCCGCCTGCCCGGCTGCGGGCGATGGCCGAGGACGCCGACGCCCGCACCGTGGTCGTCCTGCCCGGCAGCGTCTGCCGCGTCCGCGGGCTCAAGGCCCGCGTCGAACTGGCCCCGGTGGAGGCGGCGGTGCCGGCGGCCCGTACCGACGAGCCGCCCGGAGCCGACGCCGCCCCCGGCGCCCTGCCCGTCCCCGGCGGGCCGCTGGACCGCGCCTACGTCATGTTCACCTCCGGCTCCAGCGGACGCCCCAAACCCGTCGCCATCCCGCACCGCGGCATCGTGCGGCTGGCGCTCTCCGAACCCGAACTCCCGCCGCCGGGACCGCAGGACGTCGTCCTGCACGGCTACGCGCTCTCCTCGGACGCGTCCACCATCGAGATCTGGAACGCCCTGCTGGGCGGCGCCCGGCTGGAGATCGCCGACCGCGAGGAACTGCTCTCGCCGCCCGCGCTCGCCCAGCGTCTGCGCGGGGTCACCGTCGCCTATCTGACGGCCGGGGTCTTCCACCACATGGCGCGCTCGTCCCCGGGAGCGCTCAGCGGACTGCGGTTCCTCTCCTCCGGCGGCGAGGCCCTCGACCCGGATCTGACCCGTGTCGTGATGCGGTCCTGCCCCTCGACCACCGTCGTCAACTTCTACGGCCCCACGGAGAACAGCGTCGTCTCCACCTTCCACCGGGTGCGTGAGCTGCCCGCCGAGGCGGCCGGTGTGCCGATCGGACGGCCGTTCGGCGCCTCCACCTGCCACATCCTGCGGCCCGACGGCACCGAGGCCGCCGACGACGAGCCGGGCGAACTGGCCGTCGGCGGCGACGGGCTGGCCCTCGGCTACCTCGGCGACGCCCGCCGCACCGCCGAACGCTTCGTCCAGGTACCGGCGGCCCCCGGCGCCCGGGTCTACCGCACCGGGGACCGCGCGGTACGCCGGAACGACGGCACGCTGGAGTACCTGGGCCGGATGGACCGGCAGACGAAGATCCGCGGCCACCGGGTCGAGCCCGACGAGGTCGAGGCCCGGCTGCGGGCCCACCCGGACGTCGGCGAGGCCGTCGTCGACCCCGCGCCGGACGGCAGCGCGCTGCTCGGCTACATCACCCCGGCCAAACCCGGCCGCCCCCCGGCCCCCGAACAGGTGCGCAGGTACTGCGCCCAGTGGCTGCCCGCCCAGACCGTCCCCCGGCTGACCGTGCTGGACAGCTTCCCCGTGACGGCCGGCGGCAAGATCGACCGGGCCGCGCTGCGCGCCCGCGCCGCACAGCAGTCGGCCGCCGTCCCCGCCGCCCGCGCCCCCGCCGACCCGGCGCACGCGCAGCCGGACGAGCCGGAGGACGAACTCGTCCGGCTGCTGGCCCAGGTGTGGGAGACGGTGCTGCGGGTGCGGCCGGCCTCCGGCGACGACTTCTTCGAACTGGGCGGCGACTCGCTCCTCGCCGCCGAGACCGTCAACCGCACCCTCGCCGTCCTCGGTCTGGACGCGGCGCACGGCACCGGATTCATCCGCGCGCTGATGGCCGAACCCACCCTCACCGCCTTCACCCGGGCGGTCCGCGAGGCCCGCGAGGGCGCCGTCGCCGGAAGCCCCGCGACGGACGTCGACTTCGCGCTGGAAGCCGACCCCGGCCTCACCCTGCCCGCCCGCACCGGCCCTGAGCCCTGCCCGCACGACCCGCGCGAGGTCCTGGTCACCGGCGCCAGCGGCTTCGTCGGCGCCTTCCTGCTGGAGCGGCTGCTGCGCACCACCCGGGCCCGCGTCCACTGCCCCGTGCGCGCCCGCGACACCGAGCACGCCCGCCGCCGCATCCGGGGCGCCCTCGACCGCTACGGGCTCGACCCCGAACTGGCCGCGCCCGGCCGCGTCGTCCCCTTCCCCTACGACCTCACCGCGCCCGGGCTGGGCCTCTCACCGGACCACGCGCACCGGCTCGGCCGCAGCCTCGACCTCATCCTGCACAGCGCGGCCCAGGTCAACTTCCTCTACCCGTACGGCGCCCTGCGCGACGCGAACGTCCGCGGCACCCGCGAGATCATCGACCTGGCCGCGCCCCGGCGGGTGCCGGTGCACTTCCTGTCGACCGTCGCCGTCCTCGCCGGCTTCGGCACCGCCGGGGTGCGCACCGTGCAGGAGGACGAGCCGCTCGCCCACGCCGACCGGCTCACCATGGGGTACGCCGAGAGCAAGTGGGTCGCCGAACAACTCCTGGCCAACGCCTCCCGGGCGGGCCTGCCGACCGTCGTCCACCGGCCCTACGAGATCACCGGCGACAGCCGCACCGGCGCCTGCAACACCGAGACCGCCATCTGCTCGCTGTTCAAGATGGTCGCCGAGACGGGCGTGGCCCCCGACATCGCGCTGCCCATGGACTTCGTCCCCGTCGACCATCTCGCCGCCGCCATCGTCCACATCGCCACCCGGCACCCCGCCGACGGACGCACCTACCACCTCACCAATCCCCGCCCGGCCCTGTTCGGCGACGTCCTGGACCGGATGGAGGCCGCCGGGTACCGGTTCCAGCGGCTGCCGTACGGGGAGTGGGTGGACGAGCTGGTCCGGCACGTGTCCCGCAACCCCACCAGCGCCACCGCGCCCTTCGTCTCGCTGTGCGTCGACCGCGGCCGCAAGACGGACATCTCGGTCAAGGAGATGTACCTCCAGGACGTCTTCCCGCAGCTCACCCGGCACAACACGGAGGCCGCCCTGCTCGACAGCGGACTGCACTGCCCGCCCGTCGACACCCCGCTCCTCGACCGCTACCTCCACCACCTGGTCACCTCCGGCTACCTCCCGCCCCCGGAATCCACCACCGAGCCGAAGGAGAAGGACTGCTGAGATGAGGGAGAGGCACTGCTGAGACGAGCCGCGCCCGGCCCGCCGGCCCCGTGGGGGCGGTCCGGACGGACCGGGCGCCCGGCCGCCACGGCAGTGCGCGTCGACGTGCGGGGCGGCTGGCGGTACGGGCGCCGGCCGGGAAGGGCGGAACGACGGTGCGCGAGGGGGGACTCGAACCCCCACGTCCGAAGACACCGGCACCTAAAGCCGTCCCGTCTACCAATTCCGGCACTCGCGCGCGGTCGTATCGTACTGCGCGTCCGGCGCCCGGCAGGGGCGAGGTGCGGTATCCGCGGACGTTCCCGCCGCGCCGGGGCGGGGCCGGGGCAGGTCGGCGGGGGTCAGAAGGTCGGTTCGTTCGTCTGTGCGCGGGCGAGCGCGCGGGCCTCCTCGTCGGTGGCGACCGACGGCGGCGACCCCTCCAGCGGCTGCTGCGCCGTCTCCTTCATGCACAGCACGGCGACGATGCCGAGCACCGCGGCGCCGGACGCGTAGTACGCCGGTGCCAGCTTGTCGCCGGTGCTGTCGACCAGGTACGTCATCACCCCGGGCGCCGTCCCGCCGAAGAGCGCGGTGGCGACGTTGTAGCCGATGGACAGCGAGCCGTAGCGCACATCCGTCGGGAACAGCGCGGGAAGCGTCGCGGACATGGTGCCCAGCAGACAGACCAGGCAGGCGCCCAGCACCAGCAGCCCGATCAGGACGGCGACGAAGCTGCCCTGCTGGAACAGGGCGAACGCCGGGACCGTCAGCACCAGGAAGCCGATCATGCCGGTGAGCAGGACGGGCTTGCGGCCGAACCGGTCGTTGAGGTGCCCCACCCGCTGGATGACCAGCGCCATCGCCACCATCGCGATGATGGCCGCCACCAGCTCCATGGAGTTCTCGTAGCCGAGGGCGTCGGTGAGGTACGCGGGCATGTAGGACAGGAGCATGTAGTCGGTGACGTTGTAGGCGGCGACCAGCCCGATGCACAGCAGCAGCGTCCGCCACTGCTCGGCGAAGATCGACTTCAGCTCCTTCTGCGGCACGTTCTCCGACAGCCGCGGCTCGCCCCGCATCCGCTCGCTCGCCTCCGGCGAGTGCGACATCTCCGCCGCCCGCTTCTGGAAGGCCGGGGTCTCGTCCAGCTTGACCCGCAGATACAGACCGACGACACCGATCGGCCCGCCGACCAGGAACGGGATCCGCCAGCCCCAGTCGACCATGGCGTCGTCACCGAGCGTGGTGTTGAGCACGAGCACCAGCGCCGCGGCACCGGTGTAGCCGCTGAGGGTGCCCAGCTCCAGGAAGCTGCCGAAGAACCCGCGGCGCTTGTCCGGCGCGTACTCGGAGATGAACGTGGCGGCACCGCCGTACTCACCGCCGGTGGAGAAGCCCTGCACCAGGCGGCAGACCAGCAGCAGCACCGGGGACGCCACCCCGATCGAGGAGTAGCTGGGAATCAGCCCGATGCAGAAGGTGCCCAGCGCCATCAGCATCATCGTCAGCGCCAGGACCTTCTTGCGCCCGATGCGGTCGCCGAGCGGGCCGAAGAACAGTCCGCCCAGCGGCCGCACCACGAAAGAGGCCGCGAACGCGGTGAACGAGGCGAGGAGCTGGGTGCTCCCGGCGGGGAAGAAGACCTTGCCGATGGTGACCGCGAGATAGGCGTAGATCCCGAAGTCGAACCACTCCATGGCGTTGCCGACGGCCGCCGCCTTCGTCGCACGCCGGACGGTGTGCTCGTCCGTGACCGTGATGTCGCTCCGCCGGACCCTGGGGGCCAGACGGCGTCGCACGGCCCGGAACAGGTGCGGGTGCCGCTTGAACGCTGCCGGGTCGGGGGGATCCTCGTGGTTCATGCACCCATGGGTACCGCACACGAGAAGCGCTACGCGACATCCGCCCGACGCGCAGCGCCCGGCGGCGTGATCAGGCCCCGGACGGCTCCAGCCCCAAGTCCCGGATCAGCTTGGCGACATGGCCGGTGGCCTTGACGTTGTACAGGGCGCGCTCGACCTTGCCCTCCTCGTCGACGATCACGGTGGAGCGGATGACGCCCGTCACGGTCTTGCCGTAGAGCTTCTTCTCGCCGAAGGCGCCGTACGCCTCCATCGTCTCCTTGGCCGGGTCGCCGACGAGCGTGACCGCCAGCTCCTCCTTCTCCCGGAACTTGGCGAGCTTCTCCGGCTTGTCCGGCGAGACGCCGATGACGTCGTACCCGTGCCCGGCCAGCAGCTGGAGGTTGTCCGTGAAGTCGCACGCCTGCTTGGTGCAGCCGGGCGTCATGGCGGCCGGGTAGAAGTAGACGATCACCTTCCGGCCGCGGTGCGCGGAGAGCGAAACGCTGTTGCCGTCGGCGTCCGGCAGGGAGAAGTCGGGGGCGGTGTCGCCGGGCCGCAGTCGCTCGCTCATGGTGCTCCTCTGCATTCCTCACGGATGGTGACCGGCTCTCGGTCGGACGGTGCCCGAGCGTAGCCGGAGCCCGCCGATCGGGGGTGCCGTGGGGCATCGGACCGGGCGAGCTGACAGGATGTCCGGTAGCCACGGTATGACGCACGACTGACAGCGATGGAGGCAGCGCGGTGCCGGAAGCCAGGACCCCCGCGGACATCGAGGCGGACATCGTCCGCAGGCGCAAGGAGCTCGCCGTCGCGTTGGACGAGATCGCCGTGCGCGTACACCCCAAGACGATCGTCGGTGACGCGAAGGCCAAGGCGATGGGTGCCGTCGACCGGACGGCCGGACGCGCCTACATCGCCGCCAACCGCGCGGTGACCGATGTACGCGCCCAGTTCGTGAACGAGGACGGCTCCCCGCGGATGGAGCGAGTGGTTCCGGCGGCCGTGCTGGCCGTCGCCGTCGTCGGGTCACTGGCCGTCTTCTCGGCTCGGCGGCGCCGCCGCTGAAGGCTTGGGATACGGTCGTGCCGTGAGCCCCGAGACACCTGCTACCGCACACCATGACAAGCTGCCCATCCGCATGCTGCACGACCGCGTGCTCGTGCGCACGGACACCGACGCGGGCGAGCGGCGCTCCTCGGGCGGGATCGTGATTCCCGCGACCGCCGCCGTCGGAAAGCGGCTGGAGTGGGCCGAGGTCGTCGCCGTCGGACAGAACGTACGGACGGTCGAGGCCGGAGACCGCGTGCTGTACGACCCGGAGGAGCGCGCGGAGGTCGAAGTCCGCGGCGTCGCCTACCTCCTGATGCGCGAGCGCGATCTGCACGCCGTCGCCGCCGAACGCCTCCAGGGCTCCTCGGACTCGACCGGCCTCTACCTCTGAGCAGCACTCCGACCCCGCACGAACAGGGCCCTCCCCGCGGAGGGCCCTGCCGCATTTCCGCCTCGCCCGGCCGGTCAGTGGCCGGAGGTCACCTTGAGGCCGACGACGGCTGGCAGCAGCAACGCGATGCTGTTGTCTCCCGGGGGGCGACCCCCGTACCCCCGGCCGGTCAGTGGCCGGAGGTCACCTTGAGGCCGACGACCGCCGCCAGCAGCAACGCGATGAAGAAGATGCGGGCGGCTGTGGTGGGTTCGCCGAGGAGCAGCATGCCGACGATCGCGGCGCCGGCGGCGCCTATGCCGACCCAGACGCCGTAGGCCGTGCCGATGGGCAGGGTCCTGGTGGCCTGGGCGAGGAGCGCCATGCTGGCGGCGATGCCGATGAGGGTGAAGATGCTGGGCCACAGCCTGGTGAAGCCGTCGGTGTACTTCATTCCGATCGACCAGGCCACCTCGATGAGGCCGGCGACGACGAGCAGGATCCAGGCCATGACGGCACCTCCGAAAACCGAGCTTGCGGGGGTGCGTCGTCTTGGCTCTTCCCGGTACGGCGCGTCTCGTCGGGACCGGCCGCACCGCTGGCGCGTGCCGGTCCCTGAACCGTAGCAAAAGGGGTACGGCGGGGTGGTGGCGCAGGTCACCAGCCGCCGGGGGCTCCGACTCCGCCGGGTTGCCCGTTGCCGCCGGGGGTGCCGTTCCCCCCGGGATCACCGCCCACTCCGCCGCTCTCGTCGCCGCCGGGATCGCCGCCGTCCGCACCGCCGATCTCCTCGGGGATGCTCGGGTCGGGCGGCTCGGGCGGGTCGCTCGTCGGGGGCTCCGGCGAGGTGGGCGGCGTCGAAGGCTCCTCGGAGGACGGCGGGGGCGTGCTCGGGTCGCCCGTCTCGGGCGGCGGGGTGTCGGAGGGCGCGCCCGTGTCCGGGGGCTGGCTGCTGGGCAGGGCGGCGTCGCCGTTGGTCTTCAGGTCGAAGTCCTTCACGGGCTCGCCGTCCAGCGCGGTCCTGGTGTACTGGCCCCAGATCTTCGCGGGGAAGCCGCCGCCGTTGACCCGCTGTTCGCCGCCCGCGCCGTACAGCGGCTTCTGTGCGGCGGTCTTCGGGTCCTGGCCCATCACGCTGATCACCGTCGACAGCTGGGGGGTGAAGCCCGCGAACCAGGCGGCCTTGTCCTCCTCGGCGGTGCCCGTCTTGCCTGCCGCCGGCCTGCCGGCGCTCTTGGCCGCGACGCCGGTGCCGCCCTCGACGACGCTCTTGAGCATGGCCGTGGTGGAGTCGGCGGCGACCCGGGGGACGGCCTGCTTCGGGTCGTGGTCGGGCACGTCGACGGCCTCGCCGCCGCGGGTGATCTTCTGGACCATGGAGTAGTGGCCGTGCTTGCCGTGGTTGGCGAGCGTCGCGTACGCCTCGGCCATGTTGAGCGGGGAGGCCGTGGTGACGCCGAGCGCGATCGAGCCGTCCGCCGGCATGTTCGGGACCTTCTCGGGGATGCCCAGATCGATCGCGGTGTTCCTGACCTTCTTCGGGCCGACATCCACGCCCATCTGCGCAAAGACCGAGTTGACGGACTTGTCCATGGCGGTGGTCACGGGGATCTTGCCGTAGGACTTGTCGTCCTCGTTGGCGGGCGCGTAGCCGGTGCCGTGGCCGTTGTTCACGACCTCGCGCTTGTTGGTGCCGTCGTAGATCGTGCGCGGGGTGATGGGCTGCCCGTCCTGGGTCGTCGACTTGTTCTGGACGGCCGAGGTGAACAGGAACGGCTTGAAGGTGGAGCCCACCTGGTAGTCCTGGCGGGTCGCGCCGTTGGTGTACTGCTTCGTGTAGCCGATGCCGCCGTACAGGGCGACGACCTTGCCCGTCTTCGGGTCCACCGAGGCGCCGCCGGCCCGCACCGACTTGTCGATCTTGCGGTTCTTCTTGTCCAGCTGGTCCATCAGCTGTTCGTCGACGGCCTCCCGCATCGCCTTCTGCTTCTTCGGCTGGAAGGTGGTGGTGATCCGGAAGCCGCCGGCCGCCAGCCGGCGCTCGTCGATGATGCCGTTGTTGATCAGGTGGTTCTTGGTCGCCTCGACGAGGTAGCCGCGCTCGCCCGACATGTTCCGCGGCGGCTTGGCCTCCTCGGGCTCGGGGAACTTCAGGCCCGTGCGGTCGCTCTTCTTGAGCCAGCCCTCCTTGACCATGCCGTCCAGCACATAGTTCCAGCGGGCCTCGGCACGGTCCTTGTTCTCCGGGTGCGCACGGGTGTCGTAGGCGTTGGGCGAGTTCACCAGGGCCGCCAGATAGGCGGACTCGGCCGTGGTCAGCTCCCCCACGTCCTTGCCGTAGTAGGCGTGCGCGGCGGACTGGATGCCGTAGGCGTTGCGGCCGAAGTAGCTGGTGTTGAGATAGCCCTGGAGGATCTCGTTCTTGCTGACCTCGCGGTCGAGCTTGAGCGAGATGAAGAACTCCTTGGCCTTGCGGGTGACCGTCTGGTCCTGGTCCAGGTAGTAGTTCTTCACGTACTGCTGGGTGATGGTGGAGCCGGACTGGCGGCCGCCGCCGGTGAGCATGTTCCAGCCGGCGCGCACCATCGCCTTCGGGTCGATGGCCGACTCGTGGTAGAAGTCCCGGTCCTCGGCGGCCAGCACCGCGTGCTGGGTGTTCTTCGGCACCTGGCCGAGCGTGATGTTCTCCCGGTTGACCTCGCCGTCTCGGGCGATCTGGCTGCCGTCGGCGTAGAGGAACACATTGGTCTGGGCTGCGGCGAACTTGTTCGGCGCGGGGATGCTGACCAGGAGGTAGCCGGCGACCAGGGCGCCGGTGACCAGCACGACGAACAGCAGTACCCCACCCAGCACCATGCGCCAGGTGGGGAGGAGACGGCGCCAGCCGGTGCGGCGGCGCTTCTGCTTCTTCGGCGGCGCCTGCGACGCTTCCGTCTCCTCCTCCCGGCCGTCGGCCTCGCTGTTCGGCTCGTCACTCATCTCTGCAGGGACTCCTCGTCCGTGATCGGGCGATTCGCGGTGTACGCCCCTTGGAACACTGTCGCATCAACCGCACCGGGAACGAGAGTGGGATCCGCCACGTGGCAGGCAGGGGGAGGCCGGGAGCCCCGGTGGCCGGACCGGCACTCCTCCGGCGAAAACCGGTGGCGGGCCCCGCGGCCGTCGGGCTACCGTTCCTCGCTTTGTCGGCCGGCTTCATCGGCGGACCGCTCGTTCTCGTACGGCAGTGCTACTTGGAAGACGGTGGAGGGGCTCGAAAGGATGCATCTGTGCCGTCTCTATTTCGCCGTGGCGGCCTCCGGCTTCCGGCGCTATGCCACCTACCGCGTGGCCACCGCCGCCGGCGTCTTCACCAACACCGTCTTCGGCTTCATCCTCGCGTACACCTTCATCGCGCTGTGGCACGAGCGGCCCCAGCTGGGCGGATACGACCAGGCCCAGGCCCTGACCTTCGTCTGGACCGGGCAGGCGCTGCTGGCCACGGCCGCGCTGATGGGCGGCGGTTTCCAGGAGGAGTTCCACGAGCGGGTACGCACCGGTGACGTCGCCATCGACCTGTACCGGCCGCTCGACCTCCAGCTGTGGTGGCTCGCCTCCGACCTGGGAAGGGCCGGGTTCCATCTGCTCGGCCGGGGCATCGCACCGCTGGTCGCCGGCGCGCTCGTCTTCGACCTCGCACTGCCCCGCTCACCGCTGGTGTGGCTGCTGTTCCTTGTCTCGGTGCTGCTCGGCGTCGTCGTCAGCTTCGCGGTGCGCTATCTGTTCGCGCTCAGCGGCTTCTGGCTGCTCGACTCGACGGGCGCGATCGCGCTGAGCACGCTGCTGAGCGTCTTCTTCTCCGGGATGCTGATGCCGCTCAACGTCTTCCCCGGCGGGTTCGGCGAGCTGGCGCGGACGCTGCCCTGGGCGGCGATGCTCCAGGTCCCGGCCGATGTCCTGCTGGGCGCCCGGCAGGGTGCCCAGGTCGCCACCGGGCTGGGCTTCCAGGCGTGCTGGGCGCTGGTGCTGCTGGGCGCGGGGCGGCTGCTCCAGGCCGTCGCGACGCGCAAGGTGGTGGTCCAGGGTGGCTGACGGACCCGACGGGACGGCGGCCGGCCCGCTCCGGGTGGCGGAGGGCCCGGCGGAGGCGGAGGGCACGGCGGCCGGGGAGCGAGCGGGCGGCCGTGCGGGGGTGCTCGCCGAGGGGCGGCCGGGCCCGGGAGCGCGTGCGCTGTGGGGGGTGCGTGCGTGGGGCTTCACCGTGGCGATGTGGGTGCGCTCGACGATGGTCTACCGGACCTCGTTCCTGATCATGCTCGTGGTCGGCTTCGTGACGACCTTCCTCGACTTCGTCGCGATCATGATCATGTTCTCGCACGTGCGGGCCCTCGGGGGCTTCGCGCTGCCCGAGGTGGCCTTCCTCTACGGCACCTCCAGCGTCGCCTTCGGCCTCGCCGACCTGCTGCTCGGCCAGTTCGAGCGGATCGGCCGGCGGGTGCGGGACGGCACCATGGACGTCCTGCTGACCCGGCCCGTGCCGGTGCTCGCCCAGGTCGCCGCCGACCGCTTCGCGCTGCGCCGCCTCGGCCGGATCCTCCAGGGCGCGCTCGTCCTGGGCTGGGCGCTGTGGCGGCTGGAGCTGGACTGGACGCTCTGGCGTGCGCTGCTGACGGCCTCCATGGTGCTGTGCGGCGCCGTCATCTTCGGCTGTGTCTTCGTCGTGGGCGGCGCCTTCCAGTTCTGGGCGCAGGACGCCACCGAGGTGCAGAGCGCCTTCACCTACGGCGGGACGACCCTGCTCCAGTACCCGCCCACCGTCTTCGGCAAGGAGCTGGTGCGCGGCGTCACCTACGTCGTGCCGCTGGCCTTCGTCAACTGGCTGCCCGCGCTGCGCGTACTGGGCCGCGACGATCCGCTGGGGCTGCCGGGCTGGGTGGACTTCGCCGCGCCCGCCGTCGCCCTGCTGTGTTGCGCGCTGACCGGGCTGGCCTGGCGGGCGGGGCTGCGCGCCTACCGCAGCACGGGAAGCTGACCGGGCCGCCGGGCGCGCGGGCGGCCCGGATCGGCGACACACGAGCGAGGAGCGCGAGGAGATGACCGCAGGCGGGGACGCGGCAGGGTCCACAGCCGGGGGCGCCCCCGGGGCCACGGCCGGGGAGACAGCCGGAGAACCAGCGGGAGAAGCAGCGGGAGAGACAGTCGGGGAGACGGGCCACGGCACGGTCGGGGACCCGGCCCGGGACGCGTTCGTCGACGTCCAGGAGTTGGTCAAGACCTTCCGGGTACGGCGCCGCACCGGGATGCTGCGGCGGACCGTGCGGGAGGTGCGGGCCGTGGACGGCATCTCGTTCGCCGTGCCGCGCGGCGAGACGATCGGTTTCATCGGGCCGAACGGCGCCGGGAAGTCCACCACCGTCAAGATGCTCACCGGCATCCTGACGCCCACGTCCGGGCGGCTGCGCGTCGCCGGGGTCGATCCCGCCCGCGAACGCACCCGGCTGGTGCGGCACATCGGCGTCGTCTTCGGACAGCGCACCACGCTGTGGTGGGACCTGCCGCTGCGGGACAGCTACGAACTGGTCCGGCGCATGTACCGGATCCCCGCGGCGCGGTACCGGGCCAATCTGGAGCGGTGCGTGGAACTGCTGGAGCTGTCCGGGCTGCTGGACGTTCCGGTGCGGCAGCTGTCGCTGGGGCAGCGCATGCGGGGCGACATCACCGCGGCGCTGCTGCACGACCCCGAGGTGCTCTACCTCGACGAGCCGACCATCGGGCTGGACGTCGTCAGCAAGGCCCGGGTGCGGGAGTTCCTGCGGGACCTCAACGCCGAGCGGGACACGACGGTGCTGCTCACCACCCACGACCTCACCGATATCGAGCAGCTGTGCCGGCGGGTCGTCGTCATCGACCACGGGCGGCTCGTCTACGACGGGGCGCTGGCCGGGCTGCACGAGGTGGGGGAGAGCGAGCGGACGCTCGTCGTCGATCTCGAACGGGAGGTGGGGCCGGTCGAGGTCGAGGGGGCGCGGGTCGTGCGGGTGGAGGGGCCGCGGCAGTGGCTGGCGTTCCCGGCTTCCGGCAGCGCGGGGCCGCTGGTCTCGCGGCTCGCCGCGGAGTATCCCCTGGTGGACCTCTCCATCCGGGAACCCGACATCGAATCCGTCATCTCCCGCCTGTACGGCGGCTGATCGCTACCGGCCCCTTTCGGGCCCCGCCCGGAGGGCAAAGAGAGCCCGTCCGGCGCTTGCCGGGGAAGGGGTCCCGCCCGGAGAGCAAAAGAGAGCCTGTCCGGCGCTTGAGGACGAGCGCCCTGGCGCGAG
>NZ_BJMM01000039.1 GCF_006539165.1 Streptomyces cacaoi
CCACGGTGGCGAGGAGCCCCCTCCGGCGCCGGCCGCGCCGCGCCGACCCGTCACCCGCCTCCGGTGCGGTGGGCGCGCCCGTCAGGGTGGGGCCGGGCGGTGGCGGCGCGGCGGGGGAGGGGCGTACGGGCAGCGCGTGCTGGGTCGGCAGATGGGCGGCGGGCGCCCGTCCCTCGGCCACATCGGCCAGCATGCGGTCGAGTTCGGCCGGGCCGGGACGCGCCGCCGGATCCTCCACCAGCAGGGCCTGGAGGACGGGGCCGAGTCCACCGCTGCGGGCGGGCGGTGGAACGGGGTCGTCCAGGACGGCGGCGATGGTGGCCAGCGAGGTGGCGCGGCGCATCGGGTTGCGGCCCTCGGTGCAGACGTACAGCGTCAGGCCGAGCGACCACAGATCGCCGCTGGGGGCCTCGTCGTCGCCGCGGATACGTTCCGGCGCGGTGTACTCGGGCGAGCCGACGAACTCGCCGGTCGCCGTGACCGAGGTCGAGCCCTGGACCCCGGCGATGCCGAAGTCGGTGAGGACCGCGTCGAACCCGCCCGGCTCGCCGGTGCGTTCGCGCAGCAGGATGTTGCCGGGCTTGACGTCCCGGTGCTGGATCCCGGCCGCGTGCGCCGTCACGAGCGCCGCGAGCACCTGACGCCCGAGCCGGGCGGCCTCGGGCGGCGCCAACGGGCCCTCGGCGAGGCGCTGTTCGAGGGAGGGCCCGCGGACCAGCTCCATCACCAGCCAGGGATAGGGGCGTTCGTCGACGATGTGGTGGATCGTCACCACGTGCGGATGGCTGAGCCGGGCCAGCGCCCGGGCCTCGCGCAGGACGCGCTCCCGCAGCGCGCGTGAGCCCTCCGACTCGTCCGGGTCGTCCGCCTCGGTGGCGGCGGCGCCCGGGTCGGCGGCCGGCGGACGGACCTCCTTGAGAGCGACGTCCCGGTCGAGCGCGGTGTCCCGGGCCCGCCACACGGTGCCCATGCCTCCCGCGCCCAGCTGTTCGAGCAGCTCGAAGCGTCCGTCGACGACGTGTCCGCGGTATCCGCGGCGTGATCCCCCAGCCATGGCCCTCAGCGTACGGGGTGCCGGCTGTGGGCGATCCGTCGGCAGCCGGGTACCGCGCGCGGGGCCGCGGGCCCGCGCGGGCCGACGGGTGCGGAGACGGCGGACGGGCAGGCCGGGGAGGGGGAACCGGCCTGCCCGTCCGCCCGCTGTGCGCCGCGGGGCGGCGGTTACTTGTCGGAGCTGTCCGAACCGTCCGAGCTGTCGGAGCTCTTGGAGTCCTCGGCGCCCTTGTCGCCCTTGTCGCCCTTGGAGTCCTTCTCGTCCTTGGCCGAGGAGTCCTCGCCCTTGGAGTCCTGGGAGCCCTTGGAGTCCTTCTCGCTCTTCTCGTCCTCGCCGCCGGCCTTCAGGTCGACGCCCATCTTCTTCAGCTCGCCGGGCAGGTTCTGCGGCTCGATCTGCTCACCGTCGATCTTGACCGTGGGCGTGCTCTCGATGTTCGCGCCGTTGAAGCTCGCGATCATGTCCTTGGCCCACTTGTTGTACTTGTTG
Organism: Streptomyces cacaoi; assembly: GCF_006539165.1. Classification (GTDB taxonomy): domain Bacteria; phylum Actinomycetota; class Actinomycetes; order Streptomycetales; family Streptomycetaceae; genus Streptomyces; species Streptomyces cacaoi. The sequence goes on from NZ_BJMM01000039.1 coordinate 1,544, forward strand.
GACTTGACCGCCTTCTCGAACGCGGTGTTGTCCTTCAGCTCGGGGACCTCGTCGGCCACCTTCAGCAGGTACTTGTTGTCGGCGAACTTGTCGTCCTGCTCCTGCGGGTGGTACTTCGCCGAGTAGAGCAGCTTGTGGTACTCGGTGAACGCGTCCATGCTCACCGCCTTGGCGGCGCCCAGCGCACGGGCGGCGTTCTTGGAGCCCGAGCCGCCCATGTTGTTGTCGATGATCGAGCCCAGGTGGACGCGCAGCTTGAACTTCCCCTGGTCCGCGCCCTTCTTCAGGGTGTCGCCCATGGCCTGCTCGAACTGGGCGCAGGCCGGGCAGCGCAGGTCCTCGTAGATGTCGATCGTCTTCTCGGCCTTGGCGCCGCCCATGGTGACGGCCATGTCGTCGCCGCTGGAGTCCTTGCCGTTCATGACGGCCACCGCGGTGCCGATGCCGCCCACCACGACGAGCGCACCGACGACCGAGGCCGCCACGAGGAGTTGCCGCTTGGCGCGGTCCTTCTTCGCCTGCCGCTCCCGTTCGGCGCGCAGCCGCTCGCGGGCGGCGCGCTTGGCGTCCTGGCTGTTGCGCTTGCTCATGATTCTTCTCTTCTCCGTCGTTCCGTCGATCCGGGTCTCGCGCGTGCCGCTCAGGCGGCGAGCGCGGGTGGACCGCGGCGGTGCACGGAGTGCGTCAGCAGCGCGGGAGCGCAGGCCACAGGGCTCTCCGCCGCGCGCGGCGCCCGGGCCGGGCCCGTCCCGGCGGGGCAGCCGCAGCAGACCGCGAACGCGAGGCGCAGCGGGCGGAAGGCGCTCGCCGCCACCGCGCTCAGCAGCTGGGCGAGGGCGGCCTCGCCGCGGCGCAGCCAGACGGCGGCGAGCAGGCCGACGCCGACGTGCGCGGCCAGCAGCAGCCAGGGCAGCGCGGGGTCGCCGGCGGGGCCGCCGCCGAACGGCAGCGCGGCCGCCTGGCCGCCGTGTGCCGCCATCCTGGCCAGCGGGGTGCCGACCTCGCCCCCGCCGCACAGCAGATCCACCCCGACCGAGCGCAGCGGCCCGGCGACCGGGCCGCCGGCCTGCCCGTAGCAGGCGTGCTGGCCCGAGGTGAAGACGGTGTCGGCGGCCAGCTCCAGCGGGATCAGCAGCGAGGCGATCCGCAGGAAGCCGCGCTCGCGCCCGGCCAGCGCGAAGGCGAGCAGGAAGACGCCCGCCGAGACGGCCACGAGCGGCGTCAGCGGGACGGGCGAGCCGGAGAGCAGGACATGGGCGCCGGTGGACAGCGTGACGCAGAGCGCGGTGAAGACCGCCGCTCGCGCCGCGCGCACTCCTGCTGCTCCCATGTCCATCGCCGAACGAGTCTGCCACGGGTTCGCGTAAGTGCTCCCTAAAGGGTGGCGACAGACTGTGCGGGATGCTCTGCTCTCCGTGCCGGACTCCGTGTCGGACTCCGTCCCGGTCTCTGCGGCGGACGGCGGTTACAGGCCCGGGATACGGCCGTTGCGGAACAGGTCGACGAAGATCTGGTGGTCGCGGCGTGCGGTCGCGCCGTAGCTGTGCGCGAACTCCACGAGCATGCCGCGGAACCCGTCCTCGTCGGTGCCGATGGCCTCGTCGATGGCGCGCTCGGTGGAGAACGGCACCAGGCTGTGGCCGCTCTCCGCCTCGTCGGCCGCCGCGTGCATCGTGGCCGTCGCCCGTCCCAGGTCGGCCGTGACCTGGGCGATCTGGTCCGGGTCCGACAGATCCGACCAGTCGAGGTCCACCGCGTACGGCGAGACCTCGGCCACCAGCTGGCCCGTCCCGTTCAGCTCCGTCCAGCCCAGCCACGGGTCGGCGTGCGCCTGGAGGGCCCGCTGGGAGATCACCGTGCGGTGGCCCTCGTGGTGGAAGTAGTCGCGGACGGCCCGGTCGGTGATGTGCCGGGATGCCGCCGGGGTCTGCGCCTGCTTCATATAGATGACCAGGTCGTTCTCCAGGGCGTCGCTGTGCCCCTCCAGCAGGATGTTGTACGAGGGGAGCCCCGCGCTGCCGATGCCGATGCCGCGGCGGCCCACGACGTCCTTGACCCGGTGGGCGCCGCGCCGGTCGCGTGCCTCGCCGGCCGGGAGGGTGTCCAGGTAGGCGTCGAAGGCGTCCAGGACGGCTGCCCTGGTGTCCTTGTCCAGCTCCGTCGAGCCGCCACCGGGTGTGAACCGGCGCTCGTGGTCGCGGATCTCCGTCATGGTGCCGAGCAGCCCGAAGCGGGTGTGGGTGCGGGCGTTGCGCAGGGCGTCCAGCACCGGGCCGCGTGCCGTGTCCAGGGTGAGGGCCGTCGGCTCGCCGGCGGCGGCGCCGGAGGCCAGGGCGCGGATCCGGTCGCGGTAGGCGTCGGCGTAGGTGGTGACGAGCGCGGTGATCTGCTCGTCGCTGAGTGCCTTGGCGTAGCCGAGCAGGGCGACGGAGGCGGCGAACCGCTTGAGGTCCCAGGTGAAGGGGCCGACGTACGCCTCGTCGAAGTCGTTGACGTTGAACAGCAGGCGGCCGTTGGCGTTCATGTAGGTGCCGAAGTTCTCGGCGTGCAGGTCGCCGTGGATCCACACCCGGCTGGTGCGCTCGTCCAGGAAGGGGTTGGCGTGCGGCCGCTGCTCCCCGTCCATGTCGGCGTAGAAGAGGCAGGCCGTGCCGCGGTAGAAGGCGAAGGCGGACGCGGCCATCTTGCGGAACTTCGTCTGGAAGGCGGCCGGGTCGGCGGCGAGGAGTTCGCCGAACGCGGCGTCGAAGACCTCCAGGATCTCCCTGCCGCGTGCCTGGGCGGGCGTGGCCGTTGCTGCGGGTGCGGTCATGAGCGCTCCGTCGTGCGTCGGTGGATGTGCGGGGCCGTGGCGGACGGCACCGGGCGGCAGGCCCGGAAATCCGTACGACGACGACCACGAGTATGGGTGCAGGCCCGTGCCCGCCGGCTGTCGGTGCCGGGTCGTAGACTCCTCAGTCGCCCCAGAAGTCCCGCGCCCGGAGGTGGCCTTCGCCGTGAGTGAGCAGCCCTTCACGCATCTGCACGTGCACACGCAGTACTCGCTGCTGGACGGCGCCGCCCGGCTCAAGGACATGTTCAACGCCTGCAACGAGATGAACATGTCGCACATCGCCATGACGGACCACGGCAACCTCCACGGGGCCTACGACTTCTTCCACTCGGCGAAGGACGCCGGGGTCACGCCGATCGTCGGCATCGAGGCGTACGTCGCGCCGGACCACCGCAGGAACACCCGCCCGGTGAAGTGGGGCACGCCGCACCAGAAGCGGGACGACGTCTCCGGTAACGGCGCGTACACGCACATGACGATGTGGGCGCGGAACGCCACGGGGCTGCACAACCTCTTCCGGGCCCAGTCGCGGGCCAGCCTGGAGGGCTTCTTCCGCAAGCCGCGGATGGACCGCGAGCTGCTGGCCGAGTACGCCGAGGGCCTGATGGCCACCACGGGCTGCCCCTCGGGCGAGGTCAGCACCAAGATCCGGCTGGATCAGTTCGACGAGGCGCTCAAGGCGGCCGGGGAGTTCCAGGACATCTTCGGCAAGGAGAACTTCTTCGTCGAGCTGATGGACCACGGCATCGACATCGACAAGCGCGCGCGGGACGGCCTGGAGGAGATCGCCCGCAAGATCAACGCCCCGTTCGTCGTCACGAACGACTCGCACTACACGTACGAGCACGAGGCGTCGGCGCACGACACCCTGCTGTGCATCCAGACCGGCAGCAACCTCTCCGACCCGGACCGCTTCCGCTTCGACGGCGCGGGCTACTACCTCAAGTCCGCCGCCGAGATGTACGCGATCGACTCCTCGGACGCCTGGCAGCAGGGCTGCCGCAACACCCAGCTGCTGATCGCCGACCGGGTCGACACCGAGGGCATGTTCGTCCCGAAGAACCTGATGCCGAAGTTCGACGTGCCCGAGGGGTACGACGAGGTGTCCTGGTTCAAGGAGGAGGTCCGGCGCGGCATGGCCCGCCGCTTCCCCGGCGGGGTCCCGCAGGACCGCCAGGAGCTGGCGGACTACGAGATGAGCGTCATCATCGACATGGGGTTCCCCGGCTACTTCCTCGTCGTCGCCGACTTCATCAACTGGGCCAAGGACAACGGCATCGCGGTCGGTCCGGGCCGTGGCTCGGCGGCCGGTTCGATCGTCAGTTACGCGATGGGCATCACCGACCTCGACCCCGTCGTGCACGGGCTGATCTTCGAGCGGTTCCTCAACCCCGAGCGCATCACCATGCCGGACGTCGACATCGACTTCGACGAGCGCAGGCGCGGTGACGTCATCCGGTACGTGACGGAGAAGTACGGCGCCGACAAGGTCGCCATGATCGGCACCTACGGCACCATTAAGGCCAAGGCCGCCATCAAGGACGCCTCGCGTGTGCTGGGTTACCCCTACGCGCTGGGCGACCGCATCACCAAGGCCATGCCGGCCGACGTCCTGGGCAAGGGCATCCCCCTCTCCGGCATCACGGACCCGGAGCACCCGCGCTACAGCGAGGCCGCCGAGGTCCGTGCGATGTACGAGAACGAGCCGGATGTGAAGAAGGCCATCGACGCCGCCAAGGGCATCGAGGGCCTGGTGCGGCAGATGGGCATGCACGCGGCCGGCGTGATCATGTCCAGCGAACCGGTCATCGACCACGCGCCGATCTTCTCCCCGAAGAACGACGGCACGGTGGTGACCCAGTGGGACTACCCGAGCTGTGAGTCGCTCGGCCTGCTGAAGATGGACTTCCTGGGGCTGCGCAACCTCACGATCATGGACGACGCGGTCAAGATGATCCGCAAGAACAAGGACATCGACCTCAAGCTCCTCGATCTGCCGCTGGACGATCCCAAGACCTTCGAACTCCTCCAGCGCGGCGACACCCTGGGCGTCTTCCAGTTCGACGGCGGCCCCATGCGCTCCCTGCTGCGCATGATGAAGCCGGACAACTTCGAGGACATTTCCGCCGTCTCGGCCCTGTACCGCCCGGGCCCGATGGGCATGAACTCGCACATCAACTACGCCCTGCGGAAGAACGGCCAGCAGGAGATCACGCCGATCCACAAGGAGTTGGAGGAGCCTCTCAAGGAGGTCCTCGACATCACCTACGGCCTGATCGTCTACCAGGAGCAGGTGCAGAAGGCCGCGCAGGTGCTCGCCGGCTACTCGCTGGGCCAGGCCGACCTGCTGCGCCGGGCGATGGGCAAGAAGAAGAAGGAGGTTCTCGACAAGGAGTTCGTGAACTTCCAGAAGGGCATGCGGGACAACGGCTACTCGGACGAGGCCATCCAGGCCGTCTGGGACGTGCTGGTCCCCTTCGCCGGCTACGCGTTCAACAAGGCGCACTCCTCGGCGTACGGCCTGGTCACGTACTGGACGGCCTATCTGAAGGCCAACTACCCGGCCGAGTACATGTCGGCGCTGCTCACCTCGGTGCGCGACGACAAGGACAAGTCGGCGGTCTATCTCAACGAGTGCCGCAAGATGGGCATCCAGGTGCTCCCGCCGAATGTGAACGAGTCGGAGGCCAACTTCACCTCCCGGGACGACTCCACGATCGTCTTCGGCCTGACGGCGGTGCGCAACGTCGGCCAGAACGTCGTCGACTCGATCGTCAAGTGCCGCAAGGCGAAGGGCAAGTACACCTCGTTTCCGGACTTCCTGGACAAGGTCGAGGCGGTCGTGTGCAACAAGCGCACGGTGGAATCGCTGATCAAGGCCGGCGCGTTCGACGAGATGGGGCACAGCCGCAAGGGCCTCACCGCACAGTTCGAGCCGATGATCGACAACGTGGTCCAGGTCAAGCGCAAGGAGGCCGAGGGCCAGTTCGACCTGTTCGGCGATCTGGGCGGGGACGACGGCGACTCGGGCCCGGGCTTCGGGCTGGACGTCGAGTTCTCCGAGGAGGAGTGGGACAAGACGTATCTGCTGGCCCAGGAGCGGGAGATGCTGGGCCTGTACGTCTCGGACCATCCGCTGTTCGGCCTGGAGCACGTGCTGAACGACAAGGCGGACGCGGCCATCGCCCAGCTGACGGGCGGCGACTACTCGGACGGCTCGATCGTGACGATCGGCGGCATCATCTCGGGCCTCCAGCGCAAGATGACCAAGCAGGGCAACGCCTGGGCGATCGCCACGGTGGAGGATCTGGCCGGTTCGATCGACTGCATGTTCTTCCCGGCGACGTACCAACTGGTCTCCACGCAGCTGGTGGAGGACGCGGTGGTCTTCGTCAAGGGCCGGCTGGACAAGCGCGAGGACGTGCCCCGGCTCGTCGCGATGGAGCTGACGGTCCCCGATCTGAGCGAGGCATCCGTCAGCGCACCGGTCACCATCACCATCCCCACCGTGAAGGTGACCCCGCCGCTGGTGGAGAAGCTCGGCTATGTGCTCACGCAGCACCGCGGCAGCAGCGAGGTGCGGGTGCGCCTCCAGGGCGCCCGGAAGACGACGGTCCTCCGCCTCGACCGGCACCGGGTCACCCCCGATCCGGCGCTGTTCGGCGATCTGAAGGAACTGCTGGGCCCCGCCTGCCTGGCGAGCTGAGCGGTACGCACACGGAAGGGGCGCCCCGCGCGGGGCGCCCCTCGTGCCGTCTCCGGCCGGTCGCCGACCGTCGGCTGTGCGAGGTGCGGGTGCCGACTGTGCGCCGGCGGTGGCCGGTCGGCGGTTCCGGTGCCGCCCGCTGCCGTCCCGGCCGGGTGCGACAGCGGGCCGTTCGGGCTCAGTTGTGGCCGAAGCGGCGCTCGCGGCCCTTGCGTGCGACATCGGCGGGGCTCGGGGTGCGCTCGGCGGTGTCGTTCCTCGCCTGCTCGCGCTGCTGTGTCTGTTCGTCGGCCGTACGACTCTGCTCCTGCGCACGCCGGCGGTCCTGCTTCTTGTTCTTGGCCATGATCGCCTCCCGGGCTTTCGGACACCTGGCCGGGATCAGCGTGACACGACCGGACATGGTGCGCATGTCGGACAGTTACGTTGTGTACTTGTCTGCGCGCTTCCGTGTGCCCGTGCACATCTCTGCCTGCCTGTGCCTGCCCGTGTCTGCCTGTGCACGCCTCTGTATGTCTCCGTACGTATCTGCACGTGCATATCGGCGGATTCCCGCACCGGGTGCCCCCGGACCGGCCCGGCAGAACCCTTGAACGCCACGCCGGTGATCGAGCCGGGCTGATAACCCCCGTACGGTCGGGCAGACTCGAAGGCACACGGGCAGAACACGGGGAGATCGGCAGCACGCGAAGGCACAGCGTCGGCTGTACGGAAGTGACCGGGAGTGGGTGAAGCGTCGTGGACCGCTGCGTCGTCCTTGTGGATGCGGGCTACCTGTTGGGCGCGGCCGCGAGTCTGCTGGCGGGGGAGCCGACCCGCTCCCGGATCTCCGTCGACCACTCCGGCCTGATCCAGGCACTGCGCCGGCAGGCGGAGGCCGACACCGAGTGCGCGCTGCTGCGCATCTACTGGTTCGACGGCGCCCCCGACCGCGTCCCGCAGCCCGAACACCGGCGGTTGCGTGTGATGCCCCGGGTGACGGTCCGGCTCGGCGCCCTCACCCGCAGCGACGGCCGCTGGGCGCAGAAGGGCGTCGACGCCGCCATGCACGCCGAACTCACCGAACTCGCCCGCAACCGCGCCTGTTCCGACATCGTGCTCGTCACCGGGGACGGCGATCTGCTGCCCGGTCTGATGTCCGCCAAGGAGCACGGCGTCGCCGTCCATCTGTGGGCCGTACAGGCCGCCGACGGCGACTACAACCAGTCCGAGGACCTGGTGGCCGAGGCCGACGAACGGCGCGTGCTGGACCGCACCTGGATCACGCCGGTCGTGCACGCCAAGGACTTCACCGGGGTGTGCGCGCCCCAGCCCGCGCCCCGCCCCGAGATCGCCGCCATCCTCTCCGCGCCGCTCCCGGAGACCGCCAAGAACGCCAACGGCGCGGTGCAGCACGGCAGCGACAGCCCCCGGGCGTCCGAGGGCGAGAGCCCCACCGAGCCCCCCGCGCCCGACGGCCGCTCCGAGGACGCACCGGACACCGGGGGCCGTGCCGGACCGGGCGGCGGCCCCGCGCCGCGGCCGGAGGGCGTACCCACCCCCAAGGACCTGGCCGGACTCGGCCGTCCCACACCCGGCACCGCACCCGCGAACGGGCCCGCGCCCGGCGCCACCTTGCGCTGGTCCTCCGACCGCGGCTGGGTGGAGCGGCCCGCGGGCGAGTCCCCGGAGACGGCGGGACTGCCGATGCTCGCCCAGCTGACGACGGCCGAGCAGCGCTGGGCGGACCGCGAGGAGGACATCACCGCCGTCAGCGGCGACCCCTTCGAGGTCGGCCAGGTCTTCGCACGCCGCTGGATCGAGCGCCTGATCGTGCCCGTCCACCTGGAGCAGCTCTCCGGCGAGTATCCGCGCATCCCGCACCGTATCGACGGCGAACTGCTGCGCTACGCCGCCCGGTTCGGGCTCCTCGCGCACAAGGACGACCAGATCGACGAGCACGACCGCTATGCCATCAGGGCCGGTTTCTGGCGCGAGGTCGACGCCCGCAGCGGTTCGGCCGCCGAGCGCGCCCCGGCGGGTGAGTGAGCGGCCGGGCGCCCGCGGGCGCGTGGCGTGCCGGGCCCGCGCGGAGAACGGCGAAGCCGGGCGCGTACCCTCATAGGTCGTGAGAACGGGCACTCGGCAGGCGGTGGACAGCTCGGTGGACGGCGCACGGACACCGGACCGGGCGGCGGCGCCCGCCGTGCGTGTCGACGGACTGGTCAAGACCTACCCCCCGGGCAGGCCGCGGCGCGGCGCCCCGGCGGCGCCCGCGGTACGCGCCAGCGACGGCATCGGCCTGGAGGTGCGCCGGGGCGAGATCTTCGGGCTGCTCGGGCCGAACGGCGCCGGCAAGTCCACCCTCGTACGCCAGCTCACGGGCCTGCTGCGGCCGGACGCCGGCACCGTGCGGGTGCTCGGTCACGACCTGGTGCGGTACCCGGAGCGGGCGGCCCGGCTGCTGGCCTACCTCGGCCAGGAATCCAGCGCGCTGGACGAACTGACCGTCGCGCTGGCCGCCGAGACCACGGCCCGGCTGCGCGGTATGGACGCCGGGGCGGCGCGCGCCGCGCGCGACGAGGTGCTGGCCGAGCTGGAGCTGGAGGGGCTGGCAGCGCGTCCGCTCAAGAAGCTCTCCGGCGGGCAGCGCCGGCTCGCCTGTGTGGCCGCCGCGCTCGTCGGCGACCGGCCGCTGCTCGTGCTGGACGAGCCGACCACCGGTATGGACCCGCACGCGCGGCGTGCCGTGTGGGCGGCCGTCGACCGGCGGCGGGCCGAGCGCGGGGCGACGGTGCTGCTGGTCACGCACAACGTGATCGAGGCCGAGACCGTGCTCGACCGGGTCGCCGTGCTGGACCGCGGCCGGGTGATCGCCTGCGACACCCCGGGCGGGCTCAAGGCGACCGTGGGCGACGAGGTACGGCTGGAGCTGGTGTGGCGGGACCGCGCGCCGCTCGACATCCCGCAGATCGCGGCGCTCGCCGACGCCGCGACCACCTCCGGCCGCCGCTGGACGCTGCGCCTGGCGCCCGACGAGGCCCGGGCCGCGGTCGGCCTCGTCACCCAGGGCCCGGCCTTCACCGCACTCGACGACTTCCGGCTGGCCACCCCCAGCCTGGAGGACGTCTATGTCGCGCTCGGCGGCCGGGCGGACGGCGCGGAGGGGCTGGTCCGGGCGTGAGGGCGCGGCGTGCGGGGCGCGGGAAGCATCCGGGGCGCGCGGGTCACACCGGGCCCTCGGGGACGGTGACGGCAGGCGGAGCCGGTGCGGTGTGCGCCGGCGCCGCGAAGGGCAGCGGAAGGTCGCGCACGCGGATGCCGTGCTGCGCGAGGGGCGGAGTCGGGTGAGTACGGCGGCGAGCAACGGCACGACGGCCACCGGGACGGCCGCACCCGGGGCCGGGGAGTCCCCCGGCCCGGCGCACGACGCGGCGGAGGCGCGCTCCCCCGCGGCGGTAGGGGCGGACACCCGCGCCGGGGCGCGGGCGGACGGCGCGGCAGCGCAGAAGGCAGCGCCGGGGCGGACGGCGGACGGCGGCGCCGCGTGGGCCGGTGACGGTGCGGAGCGGTCGGCGGACGGGGGTGCCCGGGCCGGTGCGGCCGTGCTGGCGCCGCGTGCGCGGTGGGGGGCGGCGCTGGGCGCCGTCTACCGGGCGCAGTTGTCCCGGGCGCGGGTCGCCCGGATCCCGCTGCTGTTCGTGGCCACGTTCCAGTCGCTGGGGATCATGATCCTGATGCGCGGTGTGGTGGACGGCGGCGCGGAGGCGCGGGCCGTGGTCGCCGGATCGAGCGTGCTCGTGGTCGCCTTCGTCGCCCTCAATCTGCTGGCGCAGTACTTCGGCCAGTTGCGGGCCACCGGCGGGCTCGACCACTACGCCACCCTGCCGGTCCCGGCGGCCTCCGTGGTGCTGGGGACGGCCGCCGCCTACGCCTCGTTCACCGCTCCCGGTGTGCTCGTCACCGCAGTGGCCGGAAGTGTGCTGTTCCAGCTGCCGCTGGGCGGGCTGTGGGTGCTCGTCGCGGTCGTGCCGCTCACCGGTGCGGCGCTCTCCGGGCTCGGTGCCGCGCTCGGGCTGCTCGCGCCCCGGCCCGAACTGGCCACGCTCTGCGGGCAGTTGGGCATGTCGGCGGCGCTGCTGCTGGGGGTCGTGCCCGGGGACGGGCTGCCCGCGGTGCTCGGCTGGGCGCGGGATCTGCTGCCGTCGACGTACGGCGTCGAGGCGCTCGCCCGGACGTTCGAGGCGCGGCCGGACTGGGGGAGCGTGCTGGCCGATCTGACCGTGTGCGCCGTCGTCGGCGTCCTCTCGCTGGCCCTGGCCACCAGGGCCTACCGCCGGGCCGCCACCCGTTGAGCGGCCCGGGGCTCGCCGTACGCCCGGGACCTGGCACGATGGCGGAGTGACCGTACCGACGCCTTCTTGGAACAACCCGGACCACGGCCGGTCCGGGACCCGGCCCGATCAGCCGCGGGGCGACGGCGGCTCCGGCACCGGCTCCGGCTCCTGGCCCGACGACCCGCCGCCGCACGGGCCCGGTGCGGACCAGGGCGCGGACAGCCTGCTGGTGCGGCGCGAGCTGCGCGACGCGGCGCTCGTCGCCGTGGCAGTCACCGTCCTCGGGGTGCTGCTGGGCCTGCTGTGGCTGTGGCTCGCGCCGCGGGTGCCGCTCTACACGGACGGCCGCGCCGTCTATCTCAAGGACCCGGAGGGCGAGGAGTCCATCGGCGCCGACGGGACGTTCGCACTGCTCGGTGTGGTGTTCGGCGTGGTGACGGGGCTGATCCTGTTTCTTGTCCGGCGGCGCGGCGGCGTCGGGCTCGTCGCGGGTCTGGCCGTCGGCGGGCTCCTCGGCTCGGTGCTGGCCTGGCGCCTCGGCGTCTGGCTCGGCCCGGAGACGGACCTGGTGGCCGCGGCCCGTGCGGCCGGCCGGAACGCCACGTTCGACGCACCGCTGAAGCTCGCCGCCAAGGGCGTGCTCCTGGCCTGGCCGTTCGCCGGGCTCCTCGTCCACCTCATCGCCACCGCCCTGTTCGGGCCTCGCGACGAGGTACGGGCCGTCGCCCCGGCGAAGTGGTGACCTCGTTCTTCCCGTGCTTCCCGTGTCCCCTCGTGTCCCTCGTGTCCCCCGTGCCCCCGTGCCCCCGTGCCCCCGTCTCGCCCCGCCGGAGCGCGGCGGCGGGCGGACGCCGCCGCTTCGAAGACGCTCGCTAGCGCGCGACCGGCGCCACCAGGGCGTCGGTGAGCGCGGCCAGGTCGGCCCAGGACAGTTCGATCTCCAGCCCACGGCGCCCCGCCGAGACACACACGGTGGGGTGGTCCGAGGCCGAGGCGTCCAGCACGGTGGGCAGCTTCTTGCGCTGGCCCAGCGGGGAGATCCCGCCGCGCACATAGCCCGTGGTGCGCTCGGCGGCGGCCGGGTCGGCCATGGCGGCCCGCTTGCCGCCGACGGCGGAGGCCAGCGCCTTGAGGTCGAGGGAGGCGGAGACCGGCACGATCGCCACCGTCAGCGCCCCGTCGACCTCGGCCACGAGCGTCTTGAACACCCGTTCCGGAGCGACCCCCAGGGCCTCGGCCGCCTCCTCGCCGTAGCCGGCCGCTGAGGGGTCGTGCGCGTAGGAGTGGGTCGTGAACTCCACCCCGGCGTCCGCCGCCGCGACCGTCGCCGGGGTCGCGCCCGGCTGCTGCCTGCCCTGCTTCTTGCTCTTCTTGCCCACTGCTCCGCTCGTCTCGTCCGTCGCTCGGGAATCACCGCGCCGCCGCCGGGGACGACCGCTGCGCCGCTCGGGAACGGCCGCCGCCGACCGGTCGCCGCCCGCCGTGGCCGGGGCCTCAGTTGGGGCTGGTCGGCTTGCGGGTGAGGTCCGGGGCCGGGAGCGAGGGGAGCTTGCCGATCACCGAGGTCTCACGGCGCAGCACCCGCAGCTCCTCGGCGAGCCGTGTCGCCGTGTCCGGGGCCTGGAGCAGCCGCTGTTTGGCGGGTGTGTCCAGCACCGTGGCCGCCGCGACGAGATACGAGACGACGGTCGGGTCGTCGGGCAGATCCTGCTCCTGGCTCGCGGACAGCGTGCGCTCGCGGGCGCCCGCGAGCCGCTTCTGGTAGGAGCGGAAGGCCCGCAGCACCCCGGAGGCCAGGGCGCCGGCGCCGTCGCCCTCGTCCTCCGGCAACTCCTCGATCTCGCCGGTCAGATACGGGCCCGTGGCGTCCACCGACAGCAGCCGGAAGCGGGTCGTGCCGGTGGCGAGCACCTCGTAGCCGGCCGCGTCGGCTTCCGCGGCGGCGTCCGGCGAGCCGGTGCCGGCCGTCGGGTCGGCCGCCTCGGGCGGCGGGCCGCCGGTGCGCTCGCGGATCGTGGAGGCGTCGGCGATGCAGCCGACGGAGTAGAACGCCTTCATCGGGTCCGCACCGAAACCGGCGGCCGGGTCAGCGCCGGGCGGCGGGACGTCCTCGGGCATGCCGACGGCGGTCGGCGCGACCTCCCGGCCGTCCCGGATGGCCACCACCGCGAACCGGCGCGGTACGTCCTCCGGAAGCGCGAGCAGATCGCGCATCAGGGCGCGGTACCGCGCCTCGAAGACGTTCAGGGGCAGCACCAGGCCCGGGAACAGCACCGTGTTCAGCGGGAAGAGCGGAAGCGCGGTTGTCACAACGGGTAAGCCTAAAGCCTTCCGGGGGCTCGATCGGGGCCCGGGCGGGAGATCCGTGGGCTCGGGCCCCGCCGGAGCGGCGGTGGCGGGGCCGGCCGGACCCGGGCGACCCCGCCGCGCGCGCCGCGTGCCGGGGCCGCCGGGCCGCCGGGCCGACGGGGGCTCCGGCAGCGTCGCGGGTCCCACGCGGGTGGGAGGGGGAGGGCAGCAAAGGGCCCGCGGGGCGGCGGCCTCACTGGCGGCGCAGCAGCCTGGTGGCGCCGGCGGCGACCGTCGTCGCGAGGATCCAGCCCAGCATGATCATGAGCGCGGCGATCCACTGGTAGACCCCGCCCGGGTCCCAGGCCGTGTCCTGGCCGAAGGAGATGACGGGCAGCAGCAGATCGAGGACGTAGAGCGCGGCGCTCCAGTGCGGGGCCTCGTCGCCCTTGAGCGCGGGCGGGCGGTGCGCCTCGAACAGCAGGGAGCCGGCCAGCCACAGCACGCCCATCCACAGGGCGGCCTGCGCGGGACGGTAGCCGTAGGCCACGGTCCAGTCCTGGAGGTAGCCCCACAGCTTGCCGGGCAGCGGCAGGGTCTCGCGGCGCCGGCGCTGCTTGGCGAGCAGGACGAGGCGTGCGTTGGTGTCGTCGCCGTTGTTCCGGTACATGGCGGCGAGCTGTTCGTAGGGCTCGGGCGCGTACTCGGCGGTGGCCGCCGCCACCCACTGGAGGCGCTCGTGGACGTTGAAGTGGCCCTCTTTGGGGATGGCGTGCTGGTAGGTGAAGCCGGCCATCCACAGGCGGTTGTCGCGCGGCCAGCTGGTGACCCGGTCCAGCAGCTTCTCCACGGTCGCGCCGGACAGGACGATCAGGCCGCGCTCGGTGGCCTGCGGGGTGAAGGTCAGCTCCGGTGTGCTGAGGCGGCGCAGCGACAGCTCCTGGTCGCGTTGCAGCTCGAAGCGGGCGTTCTCGATGACCAGCGAGGAGCCGAACCGGCCGTCGTCCAGGACGACGCCGCCGGTGCACTCGAAGTGCTTGGTGCGGTGCGGGTCCCACCTGCGGCCGCCGGCGCCGGTGAGGCCGGCGAACGTGTAGTCCGTCCCCGTGGGCGGCGTCGCGCCGTAGAACTGGGGCGCGCTGCCGCGGTTGGCGTCGGCGAAGCTCGCCACCTGCTCGACGGTCATCTGCGGCGCGTAGAGCGCGAACCGTCCGTAGGGGTTGCGCAGGACGGTGCCGAACATGTGCAGGGAGCTGCCGATCGTCGCGCCGCGCAGGCTCGTCTGGCCGTCCACGCGCAGCAGGCTGGCCTGGAGCTCCTGCGAGACGGTGAGGCCGTCGGCGGAGATCGCCCGGGATCTGCGGGAGCTGCCCACGGTGGCCTCGTTGAGCAGCAGGTCCGTGCCGATCGTCGCGTCCGTGAGCTTGATGCCCTCGGGGATGCTGCACCGCGGCAGGTGCAGATCGCCCTCCGTGGTCAGCCGGGCCGCCTCCAGGCGCGGCAGATAGCAGTCGACGAAGCGCGCCGTGTGCAGCCGCGCCTCGGGCATCCTGACCTCCTGCTCGAACCGGCAGTGCCGCAGCTCGAAGTACGGCTCGACGGCGCCGCCGGAGACGTCCAGGCAGCCGGTCACATACGCGCCGGTCAGATGGAGGGAGGCGACCCGGCCCAGCAGCGGGGGCGGGCCGTGCAGCAGAAGCAGCGCGATCACCCGGGCCCGTACGGAACGTTCGGGCCCCCAGGTGTGGTCGCCGTTCGGATCGTCCAGCTCGGGCTCGCGGGTGCGCAGATCGTGCTCGCTGCCGTTCCGGAACGCCTGCCACAGCCCCCACTCGGCCGTGGTCAGCTGGAGCCCGGAGGGCGGTTCGCCGGAGTCCTGCGGCTCGCTCACACTTTCCCCCTCGCTTCGTCGGTCTGTGACCGGATCGGTCGGTGCTGCGCTGCGGGGTCCGGCCGGTCGTGCGGCCGGGCCCGGTCGGTCGTGCGGTGCTGCGTCGGTGCGCTCGTGCCCCGGTTCGCCGGTTGGCCGGTTGGCCGGTGCCCCGGTTCGTCGGAGCGCTGCCGTCGGCGGCCGGTGTGCTCGCGGTGCCTCGCTGCCGTGGCTTCTCGGGCGTCGCTGCGGTCCGGGCCGCCGGTGGGCCACGGGGTGCGAACGCGGAGGTCGTACCGGTGACATTCCCGCTCTGTGACCGGATGAACGCGCGAGGCTGCCCGGACGCCGCGCGCCGGATGTGGTGCGTATCAGCCACTGATACGGGCGCTCGGTCCGCTCGGCGGGTCTGAGAGACTGGAGTGTGTGATCTCCCGAATCGATCTGCGTGGTTCCGCCCCCGCCGAGGCCGCCTCCGGCCCGGCGAACGGTGTGATCGACCGCGACCTGCTGCCCCGTGCCGAGCTGGACGTCGAGGCCGCCCTGGCGAAGGTGCGGCCCCTCTGCGAGGACGTCCATCATCGCGGGACGGCGGCGGTGCTGGAGCTGACGGAGCGGTTCGACGGCGTGCGGCCCGAGCAGCTGCGGGTGCCCGCCGAGGCACTGGAGAAGGCGCTCGCCGGGCTGGATCCGGCGGTGCGCGCGGCGCTGGAGGAGTCGATCCGGCGGGCCCGGATCGTCCACCGCGACCAGCGGCGTACGGACTCCACGGTGCAGGTCGTCCCGGGCGGGACGGTCACCGAGCGCTGGGTGCCGGTGGAGCGGGTCGGGCTGTACGTGCCGGGTGGCCGGGCGGTCTATCCCTCGTCGGTCGTGATGAACGTGGTGCCCGCGCAGGAGGCCGGTGTCGGCTCGCTCGCGGTCACCTCCCCGCCGCAGGCCGAGTTCGGCGGGCTGCCGCATCCGACGATCCTGGCGGCCTGCGCGCTGCTCGGCGTCGACGAGGTGTACGCGGCCGGCGGCGCCCAGGCGATCGCGATGTTCGCGTACGGCACCGCCGAGTGCGCCCCCGCGCAGCTGGTCACCGGCCCGGGCAACATCTATGTCGCGGCGGCCAAGCGGCTGCTCAAGGGCGTCATCGGGATCGACTCCGAGGCCGGGCCCACCGAGATCGCCGTCCTGGCCGACGACAGCGCGGACGCCGCCCATGTCGCCGCCGATCTGATCAGCCAGGCCGAGCACGACGTGGTCGCGGCAGCCGTGCTGGTCACGCCCTCCGAGGCGCTGGCCGAAGCGGTCGAGGCCGAGCTGGAGACGCAGGTGCCGGCCACCAAGCACAGCGAGCGCATCGCCGAGGCGCTCTCCGGGCGGCAGTCCGGCATCGTCCTGGTCGACTCCCTGGAGCACGGCCTGGCCGTCGTCAACGCCTACGCCGCCGAGCACCTGGAGATCCAGACCGAGGACGCGGCGCGGTGGGCGGCCCGGGTGCGCAACGCGGGCGCCGTCTTCGTCGGCCCCTACGCGCCGGTGTCCCTGGGGGACTACGCGGCCGGCTCCAACCACGTGCTGCCGACGGGCGGTTGCGCCTGTCACTCCTCCGGTCTGTCCGTGCAGTCCTTCCTGCGCGGCATCCACGTCGTGGACTACACCAGGGACGCGCTGGCCGAGGTCACCCACCATGTCGTCGCCCTCGCCGAGGCCGAGGACCTGCCCGCGCACGGCGCCGCCCTGAAGGCACGGTTCGCCTGGAACGTCCCGGAGAACAGCAAGTGACCGAGCTGAACGACCTGCCCCTCCGCGACGAACTGCGCGGCAAGTCCCCGTACGGCGCGCCCCAGTTGGACGTCCCGGTACGGCTGAACACCAACGAGAACCCCTACCCGCTGCCCGAGGCGCTGGTGGAGCGCATCGCCGAGCGGGTCACCGAGGCCGCGCGGCAGCTCAACCGGTACCCGGACCGGGACGCCGTCGAGCTGCGCACCGAGCTGGCCCGCTATCTGACGCGCTCGACCGGCCACCCGCTCGGCCATGAGCAGGTGTGGGCGGCCAACGGCTCCAACGAGGTGCTCCAGCAGCTCCTCCAGGCGTTCGGCGGGCCGGGGCGTACCGCGATCGGCTTCGAGCCCTCGTACTCGATGCACGGGCTGATCGCGCGCGGCACCGGCACCGGCTGGATCTCCGGGCCGCGCAACGCGGACTTCACCATCGACACCGAGGCGGCCGTCCGCGCGATCGGCGAGCACCGGCCGCACGTGGTGTTCGTCTGCTCGCCCAACAACCCCACGGGCACGGCCGTCGACGAGGCCACGGTGCTGGCGCTGTACGAGGCGGCGCAGGCGGCGCGGCCCGAGCAGGGCGCGCTGGTGGTGGTGGACGAGGCGTACGGCGAGTTCTCGCACCGGCCCTCGCTGCTGCCGCTGCTGGCGGGCCGGCCGACGCTGGTCGTCTCACGCACCATGTCCAAGGCGTTCGGCGCCGCCGGGCTGCGGCTGGGCTATCTGGCCGCGGCCGCCGCCGTCGTCGACGCCGTCCAGCTCGTCCGGCTGCCCTACCATCTGTCGGCCGTCACCCAGGCCACGGCGCTGGCGGCGCTGGAGCACACCGATACGCTGCTCGGCTATGTCGAGCAGCTGAAGGCCGAGCGCGACCGGCTGGTCGCCGAACTGCGCGCGCTCGGCTGCGAAGTGACCGACTCCGACGCCAACTTCATCCAGTTCGGCCGGTTCGAGGGGGAGGGCGGCGCCCACGCGATGTGGGAGGCGCTCCTGGCCCACGGCGTCCTCGTCCGGGACAACGGCGTGCCCGGATGGCTGCGGGTGACGGCGGGGACGCCCAAGGAGAACGACGCGTTCCTCGACGCGGTGCGTGCCGCCTCGAAGGAGCTGAAGGAGAAGAGCGAGCGATGACGCGCAAGGGTCGCGTGGAGCGGACCACGAAGGAGACCTCCGTCGTGGTCGAGATCGACCTCGACGGCACGGGCCGGGTCGATGTGTCGACGGGCGTGGGCTTCTACGACCACATGCTCGACCAGCTCGGCCGGCACGGCCTGTTCGACCTCACGGTCAAGACCGACGGCGATCTGCACATCGACACCCACCACACGATCGAGGACACCGCCCTCGCGCTCGGCGCCGCGTTCAAGCAGGCGCTCGGCGACAAGCGCGGCATCGTGCGGTTCGCCGACGCCTCGGTCCCGCTGGACGAGTCGCTGGCCCGGGTGACCGTCGATCTGTCCGGCCGCCCGTATCTGGTGCACACCGAGCCCGAGGGCATCGCCCCGATGATCGGCACCTACGACACGACGATGACCCGGCACATCCTGGAGTCCTTCGTCGCGCAGGCGCAGATCGCGCTGCACGTCCATGTGCCCTACGGCCGCAACGCGCACCACATCGTCGAGTGTCAGTTCAAGGCGCTCGCCCGTGCGCTGCGGTACGCGGCCGAGATCGACCCGCGGCAGACGGGCGTCCCCTCCACGAAGGGTGCGCTGTGATGCGCGGGCGCGGGCCGCTGCGTGCGGAGGTGGCCGCATGACGGGGCTGTCCGCGATTCTGATCTTCGTCGGGCTGTTCCTGGCCGGCGGCGCGATCTCCTTCTGGAAGCAGAAGCTGCCCAAGGGCGTCGTGGTGCTGCTGGCCGGTGCCTCCGTGCTGGCCCTGCTGGCCGGGATCCTGCGACTGGACTGGTGGTCATGAGCGGCGCCGCGGACAGGAAGAGCGTGGTGGTCTTCGACTACGGCTTCGGCAATGTGCGCTCGGCCGAGCGGGCCGTTCAGCGCGCCGGCGCCGAGGTGGAGATCACCCGGGACTACGACAAGGCGATGGCGGCCGACGGCCTGCTGGTGCCCGGTGTGGGCGCGTTCGCCGCGTGCATCGCGGGGCTGCGGGCCGCGCGCGGGGACTGGGTCATCGGCCGCCGGCTGGCCGGCGGCCGTCCCGTGCTGGGGATCTGCGTCGGTATGCAGATCCTCTTCAGCCGGGGCGTCGAGCACGGCGAGGAGGCGGAGGGCATGGACGAGTGGCCCGGCACCGTCGGCCCGCTGAAGGCCGACCCGGAGCACGCCGTTCCGCACATGGGCTGGAACACCGTCGAGGCCCCGGCCGACTCCCGGCTGTTCGCCGGGCTGCCGGCGGACGAGCGGTTCTACTTCGTGCACTCCTACGCCGTGCACGACTGGGAGATGGAGACGGGCAACCCGTCGCTGCGGGCGCCGAAGGTCAGTTGGACCACGCACGGCAGTCGCTTCGTCTCCGCCGTGGAGAACGGCCCGCTGTGGGCCACCCAGTTCCACCCCGAGAAGTCCGGCGACGCCGGAGCACATCTGCTGAGCAACTGGATCGAGACCCTGTGACCACCGCACGCCCGGAGAGCCCCGTGAGCCCTGTGAACAGCAAGCTCGAACTGCTGCCCGCCGTCGATGTCCGGGACGGCCAGGCCGTCCGGCTGGTGCACGGCGAGTCCGGTTCGGAGACCTCGTACGGCGACCCGATGGAGGCCGCCCAGGCGTGGCAGCGTGCGGGCGCCGAGTGGCTGCATCTGGTGGATCTGGACGCCGCGTTCGGCACCGGCGACAACCGGGCGCAGATCGCCGAGGTGGCGGCCGCGATGGACATCAAGGTCGAGCTGTCCGGCGGTATCCGCGACGACGCCTCGCTCGCCGCGGCCCTCGCCACCGGCTGCACCCGCGTCAACCTGGGCACGGCGGCGCTGGAGTCCCCGGAGTGGGTCGCCAAGATCATCGCCGAGCACGGGGACCGGATCGCGGTCGGGCTGGACGTCCGCGGCACCACGCTGCGCGGCCGCGGCTGGACGCGGGACGGCGGGGACCTCTACGAGACCCTGGCCCGGCTCGACGCCGAGGGCTGCGCCCGCTACGTCGTCACCGACATCGCGAAGGACGGCACGCTCCAGGGCCCCAATCTGGAGCTGCTGCGCAACGTCTGCGCCGTCACCGACCGCCCGGTGGTGGCCAGTGGCGGAGTCTCCTCCCTTGACGATCTGCGGGCCATCGCCACTCTGGTACCGGAGGGCGTCGAGGGCGCCATCGTCGGCAAGGCCCTCTACGCACAGGCGTTCACCCTGGAAGAGGCTTTGGAGGCCGTCACACCATGAGCCCTGACCGCCGCGTCGACCGCGTGCAGAGCGACAGCCCCTGGGAGGACAGCATCGGCTTCGCGCGCGCCGTCGCGGCGGGGGACCGTGTCCTGGTCGCGGGCACGCTGCCGCTGTCCGAGGGCGTGCTCGTCGGCGAAGGCTCGCCGTACGAGCAGGCCAAGGCCGCGTTCGGCACGGCGCTCGGCGCGCTGGAGCCCTTCGGCCTCGGTGTGGCGGATGTGGTCCGCACCCGGATGTATCTGACCCACGCGCGGGACGTGGACGAGGTCGGCCGGGCGCACAAGGAACTGTTCGGCCAGGTCAGGCCGGCGGCGACGCTGGTGGTCGTCTCCGGCTTCGTGGACTCGCGGGTGCTGGTCGAGGTCGAACTGGAGGCCCTCCGCGGCGCGGCCCGGGCCGGTTCGGAGCCGGCGGCGCCCGGCGAGGGGCCCGCCGCCGGCTGATCCGGCCGGGCCGCTTCCGCACCCGAAGAACCGACACCGTGAACGTACGAAGGAGCACACCGCTATGTCCCTGGCGGTCCGAGTCATTCCCTGCCTGGACGTGGACGGCGGCCGGGTCGTCAAGGGCGTCAACTTCCAGAATCTGCGCGACGCCGGCGACCCCGTCGAGATGGCGAAGGTCTACGACGCCGAGGGCGCCGACGAGTTGACCTTCCTCGACATCACCGCCTCCTCCGGCGACCGCGAGACCACCTACGACGTGGTCCGCCGCACCGCCGAGCAGGTGTTCATCCCGCTCACGGTGGGCGGCGGGGTCCGCACCCCGGAGGACGTCGACAGGCTGCTGCGGGCCGGTGCCGACAAGGTCGGCGTCAACACGGCCGCGGTCGCCCGCCCGGAGCTGATCCGGGAGATCGCCGAACGCTTCGGCCGGCAGGTGCTCGTGCTGTCGGTGGACGCCCGCCGGGTGCCGGACGGCGCTACGGCCACGGCGTCCGGCTTCGAGGTGACCACGCACGGCGGGCGGCGCGGCACCGGCATCGACGCCGTCGCATGGGCGCACCGGGCCGCCGAGCTGGGCGCGGGCGAGATCCTGCTGAACTCCATGGACGCGGACGGTACGAAGGACGGCTACGACACGGAGATGCTCGCCGCCGTCCGCGCACAGGTGTCCGTACCGGTCATCGCCTCCGGCGGGGCAGGCCGGGCCGAGCACTTCCCCCCGGCGGTCGAGGCGGGCGCCGACGCCGTACTGGCCGCCTCCGTCTTCCACTTCGGCGATCTGCGCATCAGCGAGGTCAAGCAGTCCCTGGCCGACACCGGCCACCCGGTCCGCTGACCCCTCTCCCGCCGCCTCTTTCCCCGCCCGGCTCGGCCCGTTCCCGCCCTCCCCGCCCTTTTCGAGTCCGGCTCGGCCCGTTCCCGCCCTCCGGCCCGGCTCAGCCGTTCCCCGACCCTTTCTCATTCGGCTCGGCCCATCCGCCCTCCCTCTCCGCCCCTCCCTTTCCGGTCCGGCTCAACCCATGGGCGGTGGAGGGCGACGGGCGGGAGGAAGTCGGCCCTCGGGGAGTATCCGAACGGAAATTAGCGGTAGCGGAGCGATCTTGATTCCGGTTCGGCGACGTGCCCGTTTTGCCTGCTCAGCGGGCTCTACGTTCCTGGCCATGCCTGTTGAATACCTGTCTGCTGAGCAAGAGGCCCGCTACGGCCGGTTCGCCACGGAACCCTCACCCGGAGAGCTGGAACAGTTCTTCCGCCTGGACACCAGGGCCCTGGAGCTCGCTCGGGCGAAGCGCCGTTCGGCTACGAGGTTGGGGTGGGCGGTGCAGTGGGGCACGGTGCGGATGCTCGGCACCTTCCTGACCGAGGACCCCACGGCGGTACCGGCCTCCGTGGTGCGGTTCGTCGCCGAGCAGCTCGGTCTGGACGACGAGCAATTCGCCGAGTACGGGACGCGCGCGCAGACGGTCTACGAACACGCGTGGGAGATCCGCGACACCTACGGCTACCGGGACTTCGCGGCCGGGGAGGCGGAGCTGCGGGAGTTTCTGGCGGCGCGGGTGTGGTCGTCGCTTGAGGGGCCGCGGGCCCTGTTCGACCGGGCGGTGGTGTGGCTGGTGAACAACCGGGTGCTGCTGCCGGGTGTGACGTCGCTGGCCCGGATGGTGGCCGCGCTCCGTCAGGAGGAGAACGACCGGCTGCACGCCGCGCTGTACGAGGTGGTGCCGTACGAGCTGCGGACCGAGATGGTCCGGCTGCTGGAGGTGCCGGAGAAGAAGCGGGTGTCGGAGCTGGAGCGGCTGCGGCTGGGCCCGATGCGGGTGTCGGGCAAGGCTATGGAACTGGCCCTGGACCGCGCCCGCGAGGTGCGGGGCCTGGGGGCCGGCGCGGTGGATGCCGGACGGGTTCCGGCCGCGCGGATGACCGGGCTGGCCCGGTACGGGCTGACCTCGAAGGCGCCAACGCTGAAGCGGCTGGAGGTTACGCGGCAGACCGCGACGCTGCTGGCGACCGTTCGGCACCTGGAGACCGCGACGGTGGATGACGCGCTCGATCTGCTGCATGCGCTGATGGCCACCAAGCTGCTGGCGAAGGCCGAGCGGATGGGCAACGACGCCAAGCTCAAGGCCCTGCCGCAGTTGCGCAAGGCCGCGAAGAAGGTCGCCGCAGCAGTCGACGTGCTGATGACGACGCCGCCCGCAACCGACACCGGCGAGCTCGTCTCCGTGGTCGACGCGTGGTCCGCAATCGAGCAGGTCGTGCCGCGCGAGCAGCTGGCCGAGGCGCTCGCCACGATCGCCTCGGTGGTCCCGGAAAGCGACGGGGACGACGACGCGGAATGGCGGGCCGAGCTGGTCGCCCGCTACGGCACGGTGCGTGGCTTCATCCGCCTCCTGGTCGAGGTCATCGACTTCGGCGCCGTCGAAGCCGGGACGCCCGTCGTTCAGGCCCTCAAGCAGCTCCCGGATCTGATCGGCCGCAAGAAGGTCGGCGCCGAAGAGGTCGCCTCCCATCTGGTGACGGGCTCGTGGCGGCGGCTGGTGTTCGCCAACCCCAACCTGCCGCACGGCCTGGTCGACAAGGCCGCATACTCGTTCTGCGTCCTGGAGCATCTGCACCGCTCCCTGCGCCGGCGGGACGTGTTCGCCAAGGACGGCGACCGCTGGGGCGACCCCCGCGCCAAGCTGCTGGCCGGGGAAAAGTGGACGGCCGCCGCGCCGAAGGTGCTCACCGCGCTCGGCCTGGAGAGCGAGCCGGCCGGACACCTCGCCGAACTCGCCTCCGCTCTGCACGCCGCGTACGTCCAGGTCGCCACCGGGCTTCCGGGCAACACGGCGCTGGAGGTCGTGGGCGGGAAGCTGAAGCTGGGCAAGCTCGGCAGAGCGGAGGAGCCCAAGCTCATGCCGCCGTTCCGGCAGCTGGTCAACGGCATGCTGCCGAAGGTCGACTTCCCCGAGCTGCTGCTGGAGGTCGCCGAGCTGACCGGGATGGCGGACGCCTTCACGCACATCTCCGGCGCCGACTCTCACATGGAAGGCTTCACCACCAGTCTGTGCGCCGTCCTGCTGACGGAAGCGTGCAACGTCGGGTTCACCCCGGTCATCAAGCCGGACGTCCCGGCGCTCAGCCGGGGCCGTCTGGTCCAAGTCGATCAGGGCTACTTCCGGGCGGAGAACATCTCGGTGGCGAACGGCCTGTTCATCGAGGCCCAGGCAAAGATCGACGTCGTGAGGGCGTGGGGTGGCGGCCTGGTCGCCTCCGCCGACGGGGTCCGCTTCACCGTGCCCGTCCAGACCCTGTACGCGGGTTCGAACCCCCGGTATTTCGGTCTGCGGCACAAGGGCGCCACCTGGCTGAATGTGGTGAACGACCAGGTGATGGGGCTGGGCGGGGTGGTCGTGCCGGGCACGCTGCGCGACTCGCTGTTCATCCTGGACGCCATCCACGCCCGCGACGGCGGCCCGAAGCCGGAGACCGTCATCACCGACACCGCGTCGTACTCCGACATCGTCTTCGGCCTGTTCGCCATCTGTGGCTACCAGTTCTCGCCGAGGATCGCCGACATCTCCGACGCCCGGCTGTGGCGGACGAACACCGCGGCCGACTACGGGCCGCTCCAGCCGGTCTCCAACCACACCATCCGCCTGGACCGGATACGCGCCCACTGGGGCGACATGCTCCGCGTGGCAGGCTCCCTGACCCTGGGCGAGATCCGCGGACACGACCTCATCCGCATGCTCTCCCGCGACGGCAAGCCCACCGGGCTCGGCGACGCGTTCGCCCACTACGGACGGATCTTCAAGACCCTGCACCTGCTCCAGTTCGTCTCTGACGAGGGATACCGGCGCATGATCGGCGCCCAGCTCAACGTCGCCGAGGCCCGCCACCGCCTCGCCCGGAAGATCTTCTTCGGCCAGCGCGGCGAACTGCGCCAGCACTACCGCGAGGGCATGGAGGACCAGCTCGGCGCCCTGGGCCTGGCACTGAACGCGGTGGTCCTGTTCAACAGCCTCTACATCGACGCCGCCGTCAAGCAGCTGGCCGCCGACGGCTTCCCCGTCACCGACGAACTGCTCGCCCGGCTCTCCCCACTCCAGTACGACCACATCAACTTCCTCGGCCGCTACGCCTTCACCCGACCTGCTGCGCCGGGGCTGCGACAGCTACGCGACCCGCGCACGGACGAAGATGATGACGACTGCGGGCAGAATTGAGTGTCAAGAGCCGACAGGACGCTGATCACTGTGCGGGCCAGCGCCTTCGTGCTTGCCGTGCTACTCGCGACGGCCATCGGCCCCCGATGTCCGGCCGCTTTCAGGCGGTGCTGATCGGCGCCGGGTTCTCGGGGAGCTGCCAGCTGCCACCGCGGTCCTCCGCCGAAAAGCGCGCGGCGAGATCGGGAACGTGCAGGAAGCAGGCCAGTGCGGTGGCGGCCTGGAAGGCGTCGATCGCACGCTGGGTCATCGGCATGCCCAGGCGCAGGAGACGCGGATTCACTTCGCCCTGGATCTCGTCGACGAAGGGCCGCAGCACGCTGTCGTAGTTCGCCAGTGCGGTCGGCACGTCGCCCGGGTGCCGGTTGATCTCGCCGGCCAGGACGTAGGCGCCCACCAGGCCGCCGGAGATGCCCATGCCGCTGTACGGGGAAGCGCAGTGGGCGGCGTCGCCGGCGAGGACCACGCGGCCCTTGGACCAGGTGTCGGTTCGGACCTGGACTATCTCTTGGGAGTAGAAGAAGGGGCTCGTCCGCATGCCGTCGATGAAGCGTTCCGTCTGCCAGCCCGCGTCGCGGAACCTGCTCGCCCAGAACTCCTGCTGGCGCTCGACGGGTTCCCGGTGGATGGCCGAGGCCTCCTCGGACTCCTCCCGCATGACGAAGTACACCTGGGTCTCGGTCGGGTTGTGGCTGCGGCGCATGATCTGACGGCCGCCCGGGACCATGTAGGTGTCCCGGATGTTGCTGTCGGACGCGATGCGCGGGACGAACCAGTAGGCCATGTGGATGCCGACCCGCCAGTACGGGTCGAAGCCCTCCGGGAGGATCGCCTGCCGGATGCGCGATCCCTGCCCGTCCGCGCCGACCAGGAGATCGAACTCGCCGGAGGACCCGTCGGAGAAGTGCGCGACGACCTTCTGTTCGTCTTGCTCGAAGCCGTCCACGCTCACGCCGAAGACGTACTCGGTGTCGTCCTTCGACGCGTCGTGCAGGATGCGTACCAGGTCACCGCGCATGATCTCGTACTCGGACGTGAGGCTCTGCCGGCCACGGCCTGAGGTGTTGGCCATGATCGTCGCCTTGGCCCTGCCGCGCGCGTCGACGAAGGCGACACCTGCCTCGTCCACCAGCTTGCCGCGGACGGAGTCCAAAAGCCCCATCCGCTCGACGGCCTCGATGCCCTGCCCCCGGAGGTCGACCTGCGCCCCGGTGGCCCGCAGCGCCGGGAAGCGTTCGACGATCGTTACCCTGTGTCCGCCGCGCGTGAGCCAGAAGCCCAGCGCCTGCCCTGTTATCCCGCCGCCGGCGACAAGGACCCGCAGGGGGCGCGCTCCCGATCCGTCGACCATGCCCATCACCCCAAAAATCTATCAGTGAATGATTCCTCTCCAGAGTCATCTATCAGTGATAGATTTGTCAACATGACCAAGGTGAACCGCGAGATCGTCGTCTCCGAAGCGCTCGACCTGCTCGACGAGGTCGGGCTGGACACGGTCAGTACGCGGCGGCTGGCGAAGCGACTGGGCGTCGAACAGCCCTCGCTCTACTGGTACTTCCGCACCAAGAAGGACCTCTTCGCCGCCATGGCGGAGGCAGCCATGGCACCGCATGCGGCCGTGGCGCTGCCGACACCCGACGACGACTGGCGTGACTGGTTCCTGGACAACACGCGAAGCTTCCGGCGCACCCTGCTGATGCGCCGGGACGGCGCACGCCTCCACGCGGGCAGCACCCCCGTCGGCGACCTCGACCGGATCCGCCGCAAGATGGAATTCCTGGTCGCCTCCGGAGTGCCTGAGCGGGATGCGCAGATGGCGATGCTGGCCGCCAGCCGTTTCACGGTCGGCAGTGTCCTGGAGGAGCAGGCGGACGCCGGCTCCGGCGACGGCTCGGTTCCGCAGGTGGACATGCCTGCGATCGACCACGAGTCGGCGTTCGAGGCCGGCCTGACCCTCATCCTGGACGGCCTGGTGCACCGCACCGCGATGCGGGCCGCCTCCACCTGTCGTCAAACGATCGTTTGACGACAGGGAGCCGACGCGTCCAATGAACCCGAGCAATCAGGGGTTCGCGGCGGCGCAATCCAATCAGATCCGATAGAGATTGCTGACAGGGTTTGACGACAGGTAGGGTCCGATCCTCCGTACGGAAGGGCCCCTCGGTGGCGAACCTGGTCTACAAGCGCGTCTCGACCGACCAGCAGTCCACCGCCCGCCAGAACCTCGTCCTGGAGGAGGCCGAGATCGAGGACCCGGTCGTCTCCGAGGAGGACGGCGGCACCTCCAGCCGCCTTCACCCCCTCCAGCGCCCGAAGTTCGGCGAGCTGCTCACCTACGCGCGGCCGGGCGACACCGTGCACATCTCCGAGATGTTCCGCCTAGTACGCGGCACCGGCCACATCCTTGACGTGCTCGACGTCCTCCACCGCGACCGCCTCGCGCTGCGCATCCACGACGGCGCGTTCTCCGCCATGGACCTCACCGCCCGCCACCCGCGCACCGGCGAACTGCTGTCCACAGTGAAGTTCATGGTGCAGACCCTCGCCGCCGCCGGCGAACTCCAACGCGACCTCCAACGCGAGCTGACCTGCGACGGACTGCGCGCCGCCGAGGCCAAGGGCAGCAAGGGCGGACGCCGCCCCGCCGTGGCGGCCGCGAAGACCGAAACCGTACGCTCCTCGTACCTGCAGGGCCGCTCCATCGCCGCCCTCGCGCGCGATCACGGCGTCAGCCGCGGCGCGATCCGCACCGCCGTCGCGGGCCTCCTGCCCGACCACACCGCCATCGAGGAGCAAGTCCCCGCCCCGGAGCTGCCGGTCACCCTCGACATGCCGGGCAAGGTCGCCGACTTCCTCCGCACCACCGAGCTGGAGCCCGCCGAGCGCGCCGCGCTCGGCCAAGGGGCGACCGTACGGCGCGGTCAGGGCTACACCCTGCGCGTCACCGCCGTCCCCGCCGTGCACCGAGGGCTCCTCGCCCGCTGCCAGCCGCTCGACGGCGTCCAGGGCGCCCCTGCGGTTCCGGCCCAACGCAAGGCCCGCCGCGAGTACGAGAACCGGGTCAGTGCCCTCATCCTGACCGGACCATGATCAAGGTCAGCGGCTACCGCTATTTTCCGTTCGGATGCTCCCCAAGGGCCAAGTCCCCCTGTCCACAAGGCCGTTCACCGGTGCGGGGGCCGGGCCCGGCGCGGGCTGCCGAAGTATGCGGAGGCTCATGTTCCAGGGAAGGTAAGGCTAGGCTAATCTAAGCGGCATGAAGCTTGGTGAAGGCCCGGCCGGGAGCGCGCGTGCGCGCGGGCAGCAGCTGGCGGCCGAAGGCGTGACGGTGGCCTACGACGGCGTCGATGTCGTGCACGATGCCGCCCTCACGCTCCGGCCCGGCGACATCACCGCGCTCGTCGGCCCCAACGGCAGCGGGAAGTCGACCCTCCTGCGCACGCTGGCACGGCTCCAGCGGGCCCGGCGCGGCACGCTCACCCTCGACTCCGCGACCGACGGTCTCGCCCTCACCGCACGGGAGTTCGCCCGCCACGTCGCCCTGCTCACCCAGGGACGGCCCACACCCGGCGGACTCACCGTGCGCGACCTCGTCGAGTTCGGCCGCTACCCCTACCGGGGCCGCTTCGGCGGACAGGACCCGGACGGCGCCGCCGCCGTGGACCGCGCCCTGCGGATGACCGGCGTCCACGAGCTGGCCGGGCGGGGAGCCGAACACCTCTCGGGCGGGCAGCTCCAGCGCGTCTGGCTCGCCGGCTGCCTCGCCCAGGAGACCGGAGTGCTCCTGCTCGACGAGCCGACGACCTATCTCGACCTGCGCTACCAGGTCGAACTCCTGGACCTCGTCCGCGATCTGGCCGACGACCACGCCATCGCGGTGGGCGTCGTCCTGCACGACCTGGACCAGGCGGCGGCCGTCGCCGACCGGATCGCGCTGATCCAGGCGGGGCGGATCGTCGCCGACGGCGCCCCCGCCGAAGTGCTGACACCGGAGCGCCTGACCGATGCCTACGGCATCCGGATCGAGGTCGACACCGATCCCCTGACCGGCCAACTGCGCACCCGTGCGATAGGCCGTCACCACTTGCGAAGCGAAAGGCTCGGCACCACCCCATGAGACGCCTGACGATCACCGTGTCCGCCGCCGCGGCGGCGGCCCTCCTGCTGGCCGGCTGCGGCACCACCGAACCCGCCTCCGACAGCTCGGACGGCTCGGCGGACCGGATCTCGCTCACCGGCGCCGGCGGCGCGAAGGTGACCCTCGACAAGCCCGCGAAGAAGGTCGTCGCCACCGAGTGGAACGTGGTCGAGAGCCTCGTCTCGCTGGGCGTCGACCCCGCCGGGGTCGCCGACGTCAAGGGCTACAAGACGTGGAACACGGCCGCCCCGCTGCGCAACAGCCCCAAGGACATCGGCACCCGCGGCGAGCCGAGCATGGACGCGGTCGCCTCGATCGCGCCCGACCTCGTCGTCGCCACCAATGATCTGCCGGCCTCGGCGGTCAAGCAGCTGCGGAAGATCGCGCCGGTGCTGGTGGTCCGCTCGGCCGACGCCTCCGACCAGCTCGGCCGGATGAAGAAGAACCTCGACCTCATGGCCGAGGCCACCGGCCGGGAGAAGCAGGCGGCAGCCGCGAAGAAGGCGTTCGACGCGAAGATCGCCGCGGACCGGAAGAAGATCGAGGACGCCGGGCTCGACGGTTCGAAGGTCGCCTTCGCCGACGGCTACGTGGCCTCCAATCAGGTCTCCATCCGCCCCTACACCAAGGGCTCGCTGGTCGGGGCCGTCAACGAGGAACTCGGCCTGAAGAACGCCTGGAAGGCCAAGGGCGACAAGAACTACGGGCTGGCCACCACCGATGTGGAGGGGCTGACGGAGCTGGGGGACGACGTCCGGTTCGCCTACATCGGCGGTGACGAGGGCGGCCGCGACCCGTTCAAGAAGGAGCTGGCCGACAACGCCACCTGGAAGTCGCTGCCGTTCGTCGAGTCCGGCGATGTGCACCGACTGCCCGACGGCATCTGGATGTTCGGCGGCCCGGCCTCGATGGGGGCCTACGCCGACGCCCTCGTCGACGCGCTGAAGAAGTAGCGCCGTGCCCGGCACCGCAACCCCCTCGGCCCGGCGCTCCTCCGGCACCGGTGCTCCCCCGGCCCCCGCCCCGGGGCCGGGGGAGCACCGGGCACCGGAAGATCCCCGGGAGAGCCGGGTGTCCCGGCCGGCCTGGGCCGGCGCGGCCGTCGTGACGGGCGCGCTCGTGCTGCTCGTCGCCGTCCTCGCCGTCGTCGATCTGACGCAGGGCACCGCCGCCGTCGGGACGCGCGAGGTGTGGGAGGCGCTCACCGGGCAGGCCCGGCAGGGCGACTCCTCCGTCGTGCTCGCCTCGCGTCTGCCACGGATCGCCGCCGGCGTCCTCGTCGGCGTCGGACTCGGCGCCGCCGGTGCGGCGTTGCAGGCCGTGAGCCGCAACGTGCTCGCCACACCGGACACCCTCGCCGTGAACGCCGGCTCGTATCTGATGCTCGCGCTGGTCTCCGCCACCGGGGTGTCGCTGCCCTTCCTGGCCTCCTCCGGCGTCGCGTTCGTCGGAGCGCTCGCCGCGGCAGCCGCCGTGCTCGGGCTCTCCGGCCCCGGCACCGGGACCGTCCGGCTCGTGCTGGCCGGCAGCGCGCTCGCGCTCGGCGTCCGCTCGGTGACCGACGGCCTGCTGCTGCTCTTCCCGGAACGGACCGAGGGCCTCTACCAGTGGGGCCAGGGCTCCATCGGGCAGAACGGCGCGGGCGGTGTGGCGCAGATGGCACCGGTCGCGCTCCTCGGGCTCGTCGGGCTGGTGCTCGTCGCCCGCCGTATCGACGTGCTCGGACTGGGCGACGACGCCGCACGCGGACTCGGCGTCCCCGTCCGCCGGACGAGGCTCACGGTCGTCGCACTGGCCGCGCTGCTCTCCGCCGCCGCCGTGACGCTCGCCGGGCCGATCGGCTTCGTCGGGCTGTGCGCCCCGGCGCTGGTGCGCCCGCTCGCGGGCCGGAACCGGGCCTTCGCCCGGGCGCGGCTGACCATCCCCGTGGCCGGGCTGGCCGGGGCCGCGCTGGTGCTCGGCTCGGATGTGCTGCTGCGGGCCGCCGTCTCCGCCGAGTCCGCCGTCGCCGTGCCCACGGGCGTCGTCACCAGCGTCGTCGGTGCCGGGTTCCTCGTCGTGATGGCCCTGCGCATCCGGGACGGCGGCGGCGCCTCGGCGCCCGACCGGCTGCGGGTGCGGGGCCGGACCGCGGTCGTGGTCACCGTGGTCGTCCTGACGGCCGTGGTCGTCGGAGTGGCGCTCGCCGCCGTGCTCCTGGGCGACACCAAGCTGCTGCTCGGCGACGTCGCCAACTGGGCGCAGGGACGGGCCGGTCGGGCCACCTCCTTCGTGCTCGACACCCGGGTGCCGCGGGTGCTCGCCGCGCTTCTCGCCGGGGCGGCGCTCGCCCTGGCCGGCACCCTGGTGCAGGCCGTCACCCGCAACCCCCTCGCGGAGCCCGGCATCCTCGGTGTCTCCGGCGGTGCCGCGCTCGGCGCCGTGCTGGTCGTCACCGCGGTGCCGGCCGCCGGCGCGTGGGGCGTCTCCGGTGCCGCGTTCGCCGGCGCCTCGGCCACCGCCGTGCTCGTCTTCGGCCTCGCCGCACGCGGCGGATTCCGGCAGAACCGGCTCGTCCTCGTCGGCGTCGGCGTGTCGGCCGGGACCAGCGCGCTCATCAGCCTGCTCATCGTCCTCACCGACCCGTTCAACGCGACGAAGGCGCTCACCTGGCTGTCCGGCTCGACCTACGGGCGGACGGCGGACGAGGTGCTGCCGCTCGCCGTCGTCCTCGTGGCCGGCACCGCCGTCGCCCTCGCGCGGCGCGGCGCGCTCGACCTCGTCTCGCTCGACGAGGACACACCCCGGCTGCTCGGACTGCGGCTCGGCAGCGGGCGATTCGGCTTCCTCGTGCTGAGCGTGCTGCTCAGCGCCACCGCCGTGGCCGCCGCCGGCACGATCGGCTTCGTGGGGCTCGTGGCGCCGCACGCCGCCCGGGCGCTGGTGGGCCGGCGGCATGTG
This sequence comes from Streptomyces cacaoi, assembly GCF_006539165.1. GTDB lineage: Bacteria > Actinomycetota > Actinomycetes > Streptomycetales > Streptomycetaceae > Streptomyces > Streptomyces cacaoi. Next base: position 33,408 of record NZ_BJMM01000039.1, read on the forward strand.
CGCAGCCTGCCCGTGGCGATGCTCCTGGGCGCCACCCTGGTGTGCCTCGCCGATCTGCTCGGCCGTACGGTCATCGCCCCGGCACAGCTCGGCGCGGGCCTGATGACGGCCGTCGTCGGCACGCCCTACTTCCTCCACCTCCTCGTCCGGAGCCGACGCTGAGGACACGGCCTAGGATCGCGGCATGCTGCGACGTACGCCCGGATGGTGGCTTCAGACAACCGGCGTGGTGCACACGGCACTCGGGGCCGTGCTGTACCGGGACGTGTACGCGGGAATGGGCCGCGACAAGGTGCTCGCGACCGTGCCCGAACGGGGCGACCGTGCCACCGCGTTCTGGTTCACCGCGGCCGGTACCGCGATCTTCCTCGGCGGCCGGCTGCTGCGTTCCGCCGAGGAACACGGGGACGGCGCCGCGCAGCGCACCGCCGGCGCGACCCTGCTCGGCGTCGGTGCTGTGGGCTCCGCCATGATGCCGCGCGGCGGCTTCTGGGCCCTCCTCGCCATCGGCGGCGCGGCCGTACGCCGGGGGAGAAAGCTCTAGCTCCGGTTGCCTGTTCGGCGGGCCGCGCGGAGGTATTCGCGGTTCATCGCGGCGATCGACGGCATCGGGATGCCCTTGGGACAGGCGGTGGCGCAGGCGCCGGTCAGGGTGCAGCCGCCGAAGCCCTCCTCGTCCATCCGGTCGACCATGTCCAGCACCCGGGTCTCCCGCTCCGGTGCGCCCTGCGGCAGCACGTTCAGATGGTTGACCTTGGCCGAGGTGAACAGCATGGCCGAGCCGTTGGGGCAGGCGGCCACACAGGCGCCGCAGCCGATGCACTCGGCGTGGGTGAACGCGGCGTCGGCGTCCGGCTTGGGCACCGGGGTGGCGTGTGCCTCCGGCGCGCTGCCGGTGGGCACGGTGATGTAGCCGCCGGCGCCGATGACGCGGTCGAAGGCGGAGCGGTCGACGACCAGGTCCCGTACGACGGGGAAGGCCGCGGCGCGCCACGGCTCGATGTCGATGGTGTCGCCGTCCGCGAAGTGCCGCATGTGCAGCTGGCAGGTGGTGGTGCGTTCCGGGCCGTGCGCCTGGCCGTTGATGACCATGCCGCAGGCCCCGCAGATGCCCTCGCGGCAGTCGTGGTCGAAGGCGACCGGCTCCTCGCCGCGCAGGATCAGCGCCTCGTTGAGGGTGTCGAGCATCTCCAGGAACGACATGTCGGGGGAGATGTCCTCGACCTCGTAGGTGTGCATGCCGCCGGGTGAACCGGCGTCCGGCTGGCGCCAGATGCGCAGGGTCAGCCGCATGCCCCGGCCGGTCCGGCCGTGCGCGGTGTCGTCGGTGGCGGGGACGCTCATGTGTAGCTCCGCTGGGTGGGGTGGACGTGGGCGAAGTCGAGATGTTCCCTGTGGAGCACGGGCGGCCGGCCGGTGCCGGTGAACTCCCAGGCGGCGACGTAGGAGAACTCCTCGTCCTTGCGGGCGGCCTCGCCCTGCTCGGTGCGGGACTCCTCGCGGAAGTGGCCGCCGCAGGACTCGGTGCGGTGCAGCGCGTCCAGGCACATGAGTTCGGCCAGTTCGAGGTGGTCGGCGACGCGGTTGGCCTTCTCCAGCGACTGGTTGAGGGTCTCGCCCGAGCCGGGCACCCGCACCCGCTCCCAGAACTCGGCGCGCAGCTGCGGCACCCGCTCCAGCGCCTTGCGCAGCCCGGCCTCGGTACGAGACATCCCGCACTCGTCCCACAGCAGTTCGCCCAGCTCCCGGTGGAAGGAGTCGGGGGTGCGGTCGCCCTGGTTGGACAGCAGCGCGTACAGCCGTTCCGTGACGGCGGACACCGCCTCGTGGACGGCCGGATGGTCCGCCGTGGGCGTGTCCGTGTGCGGATGCCGGGCGAGGTAGTCGCCGAGGGTGGCGGGCAGCACGAAGTAGCCGTCGGCGAGGCCCTGCATCAGCGCGGAGGCGCCGAGCCGGTTGGCCCCGTGGTCGGAGAAGTTGGCCTCGCCGATGGCGAAGAGGCCGGGAACGGTGGTCTGGAGGTCGTAGTCGACCCACAGGCCGCCCATCGTGTAGTGGATCGCGGGATAGATCCGCATGGGACGCTCGTAGGGGTCCTCGGCGGTGATCCGCGCGTACATCTCGAAGAGGTTGCCGTACTTCTCCTCGACGGCGGCGCGGCCCATCCGGGCGAGCGCGTCGGCGAAGTCGAGGTAGACGCCCTGCCCGCCGGGGCCGACGCCGCGCCCTTCGTCGCACACGTTCTTGGCGGCGCGGGAGGCGATGTCGCGGGGGACGAGGTTGCCGAACGAGGGGTAGAGCCGCTCCAGGTAGTAGTCGCGCTCGTCCTCGGGGATGTCCTGCGGCGGGCGGTGGTCGCCGGCCTTCTTCGGCACCCAGATCCGGCCGTCGTTGCGCAGCGACTCGCTCATCAGCGTCAGCTTCGACTGGTGGTCGCCGGAGCGCGGGATGCAGGTGGGATGGATCTGGGTGAAGCACGGGTTGGCGAAGTGGGCGCCCCTGCGGTGGGCCCGCCAGACGGCCGTCGCGTTGGAGTTCTTGGCGTTGGTCGACAGATAGAAGGCGTTGCCGTAGCCGCCGGTGGCCAGGACGACGGCGTCGGCGAAGTAGGTGTCGATCCGCCCGGTCAGCAGGTCCCGGGCGACGATTCCGCGGGCGCGGCCGTCGATGACGAGCAGATCGAGCATCTCGGTGCGCGGATGCATCTCGACGGTGCCGGCCGCGATCTGCCGGGAGAGCGCCTGGTAGGCCCCGAGCAGCAGTTGCTGGCCGGTCTGGCCGCGCGCGTAGAACGTCCGGGAGACCTGCACGCCGCCGAACGACCGGGTGTCCAGCAGCCCCCCGTACTCCCGCGCGAACGGCACGCCCTGCGCGACGCACTGGTCGATGATCTCCACGGAGACCTCGGCGAGCCGGTGCACATTGGACTCGCGGGAGCGGAAGTCACCGCCCTTGACGGTGTCGTAGAACAGCCGCTGCACGGAGTCGCCGTCGTTGCGGTAGTTCTTCGCCGCGTTGATCCCGCCCTGCGCGGCCACCGAGTGCGCCCGGCGCGGCGAGTCCTGGTAGCAGAACTGGACGACGCGGTAGCCGGCCTCGGCCAGCGTCGCCCCGGCCGAGCCGCCGGCCAGCCCGGTGCCGACGACGATGACGGTGTGCTTGCGCCGGTTGGCCGGGTTGACCAGCTTCATCTCGAACCGCCGCCGCTTCCACCGCTCGGCGATCGGCCCGTCGGGTGCCTTCGTGTCGACGAGTGGCTCGCCCGTCGTCCAGCTCTCGTAGGGGGTGCTCATCTCAGTTCACGACTCCCGTCATGACGCCGATCGGGACTGCGAGGAAGCCGGCGGTCAGCACCGCGGCGAGCACGTCGGCCGTGGCCTTGAGCAGGCGCGCGGCGCCCGGCCTGGTCACCCCGAGGGTCTGGGCCGCCGCCCAGAAGCCGTGCCGGATGTGCAGGCCGACGGCGAGCATCGCGACGATGTAGATGACGCACGCGTACCAGGTGCCGAAACCGGCGACGATGTTCTCGTACGGGTGGCCCGCCTGGCCGCGCGGATTGACCGTGCCGGTCGTCAGATCGAGCAGGTGCCAGACGACGAAGAGCGCGATGATCACCCCGCCCCAGCGCATGGTGCGCGTCGCGTAATCCGTCCTGCGCCGCCGGTACTTGACCGGACGGGCCGCGATGCCGCGCCTGCTGAGCTGGTAGGCGCTCACCCCGTGCAGGACGACGGCCGCCAGCAGGACCACACGCACGATCCACAGGAACCACTCGTGGTGCAGGACGGGACCGCCGATGGTGCGCAGCCAGTGCGCGTAGCCGTTCATCTCGTCCGGCCCGAAGAAGACCTTGAGGTTGCCGAGCATGTGCGCGACCAGATAGCCGAGCATGACCAGCCCGCTGACCGCCATGACGGTCTTCTTGCCGATCGTCGAGGACCACAGGGTGCGCAGGAAGCCCCCGCGGGACCGGCCGCGGGGCCGGGGAGGCCGGGAGGGCCCGGGTGGCCGCGGGGTGCGGGCCGGTGGTGCCGCGGGTGCGCTCCGGGTGCTGGTGTTCGTCGCCGCCGTCGCCATGGTTGTCGACGGTAAGGAGCCCCGGAGCATCAGTCCAAGACATGAAGGAGCTGTACCCGATAGCCTGCGGCTATCAACGCTGTCTATCCTGGGACACCATGCAGCTCCAGCAGCTTCGCTACTTCGCGGCCGTCGCCGAGACCCGCCACTTCACCCGCGCCGCCCAGCGCGAGCACGTCGCCCAGCCCTCGCTCTCCCAGCAGATCCGGGCGCTGGAGCGGGAGTTGGGCGCCGAACTCTTCCACCGGGCCCGCGGGCACATCTCGCTGACCGACGCCGGCGCCGCGCTGCTGCCGCTCGCCCGCAGGGTGCTGGCCGACACCGAGACCGCACGCCGCGAGGTCCAGGAGGTCGCCCAGCTGCGCCGCGGCCGGGTCCGGCTCGGGGCGCCGCCCAGCCTGTGCGCGAGCATCGTCCCGGATGTGCTGCGCGCCTTCCACGACCGCTATCCCGGTGTGGACCTGGTGGTGCACGAGGACGGCTCCCAGGACCTGGTGCGGGTGCTGGCCGCCGGCGAGCTGGACCTCGCGCTGATCATCACCCCGCTCGCCGGCCAGCGCCCGGCGCTGACCACCGTCGAGCTGCTGCGCGAGGAGCTGGTCCTCGTCTCGCCGCCGGAGGAGCCCGCGCCGGTGCGCGGCGGCCGGATCCGCGTCGACGATCTGCGCGAGCGCCCCCTGGCGATGTTCCGACGCGGCTACGACCTGCGGGAGTTCACCGTCGCCGCCTGCCGCGAGGCCGGTTTCGAGCCCGTCTTCGGCGTCGAGGGCGGCGAGATGGACGCCGTACTGGCCTTCGTGAGGGCGGGGTTGGGGCTCGCCGTCGTGCCGAGCATGGTGGCCGACCGGTCCGGCCTGCGCACCACCCGGTTCGCCGCGCCCGGCCTGCACCGCACCATCTCCGTCGCGCACCGGGGCGACGTCTCGCCGCCCCGCGCGGCCCGCGAACTCCAGCGCATCCTCACCGAACGGCTCGCCCGCGACGGCTGAACGGCCGGGCCGGGCGCGGTGGTCACAGCCCCAGCCGGGCCTCGTGCACCCGCGCGACGGCCTCCTTGTCGCCGTCCGGCTCGACCCGGGCGGAGTCCTGCCGTCCGGAGACGAACAGCAGCAGCTCCGACGGCGAACCGGTGACGGTCACCACGGGCGTGCCCTTGCGGGCCACCGCCGTCTGCCCGTTGGGCCGGCGCAGCACCAGACCGACGGGCGACCTGCGGCCGTAGAGCCGGGCGCCGGACTCCAGCCGCCGCCACAGCGCGTCCTCGAAGACGGCGTCCAGTTCGCGCGGCGTCCAGTCCGGCTGGGCACGCCGTACGTCCTCGGTGTGGATGAAGAACTCCACGGTGTTGGCCGCCTCGTCCACCTGCTTGAGCGCGAACGGCGACATCCGGGGCGGGCCGGTGCGGATGAGCTGGAGCAGTTCCTCGTACGGCTTGGCGGCGAACTCGCCCTGGACGCGCTCCAGTCGGGCGGCGAGCGGCTTGAGCAGCAGCCCGCCCGCGGCGTCCCCGCGCCGCTCGCGCACCACCACGTGCGCGGCCAGATCCCGGGTCCTCCATCCCTCGCACAGGGTGGGGGCATCGGGTCCGGAGGACTCCAACAGGTCGGCGAGCAGCAGGCGTTCCCGCTTGGCATGGGTCGACATGCGGTCAGCGTAGACCTGCGGCGCCACCGTGCCCGAGTGGTCGCGCTGCGTGTTCCCCGCACGTCAGGGCGTATCCGCCGGCGGGAGGGCGACGCGGGAGGTGACGGCTGCGCGGCGACCTGCGGGACAATGGACGCATGTCCCAGGAGAGCTCCCTCGACCCCGCCGTCGCCGCCCGCCTCAAGCGCAGCCCCGACGGCCTCGTCCCCGCCATCGCCCAGCAGTACGACACCGGCGAGGTGCTGATGCTCGGCTGGATGGACGACGAGGCGCTGCACCGCACCCTCACCTCCGGGCGGGCCACGTACTGGAGCCGCAGCCGCGGTGAGTACTGGGTCAAGGGCGACACCTCGGGCCATGTGCAGTGGGTCAGGTCCGTGGCGCTGGACTGCGACGCGGACACCGTCCTCGTGCGGGTCGACCAGGTCGGCGCCGCCTGCCACACCGGCGCCCGCACCTGCTTCGACGCCGACGTCCTGCCGCTCGGCCCCACCGCGTCCTGACCCGCGGCCGCACCGTCCGCGGGCCCCGTCCGCGGGCCCTGTCCACGGGGGCGCCCCGCAGCACGTCCACAGAACCGCGTCGAAGCGGTACGTCGAAGCGGTACGTCGAAGCAGCACGTCGAAGCGGTATGGAGCGCACGAAGCAGTACAAGCAGCACGAAGTCACAAGAAGCAGCCCGGGGCGCACCCGCCAAGAAGTAGGCTGACGGGCCATGACGTGCGCGCCCGATCTGCCGACCTTCCGTACGCTCGCCAAGGACCGCCGGGTCATCCCCGTCACCCGGCGACTGCTCGCCGACGGCGACACCCCCGTCGCCCTCTACCGCAAGCTGGCCGGTGAGCGCCCCGGCACCTTTCTGCTGGAGTCGGCGGAGAACAACCGGACCTGGTCGCGGTACTCCTTCATCGGGGTGCGCAGCGCCGCCACGCTGACCGTCCAGGACGGCCGGGCGCACTGGCTGGGCTCCCCGCCCGTCGGCGTCCCCCGCGACGGCGATCCGCTGGCCGCGCTGCGCGCCACCGTCGAGGCCCTGCACACGCCCCGCGATCTGCACGAGGACGGCGATCTGCCGCCCTTCACCGGCGGCATGGTCGGCTTCCTCGCCTACGACATCGTCCACCGGCTGGAGAAGGCCGTCGGCGCCGGCGCGGGCGAGGCGCCCACCGACGATCTGGGCCTGCCGGAGATGACCATGCTGCTCACCTCCGACCTCGCCGTCCTCGACCACCGCGACGGCACCGTCCTGCTGATCGCCAACGCCATCAACCACAACGACCTGGAGACCGGCGTCGACGAGGCGTACGCCGACGCCGTGCGCCGGCTCGACGCGATGGCCGCCGACCTCGCCCGCCCCGCACCCGTCGCCCCCGCCGTGCTGCCCGCCTCGGCCCTGCCGGAGTTCACCGCGCGCTCCGGCGGCGACACCTACCGGGGCTGGGTGGAGGACATCAAGGAGCGCATCAGGGCGGGCGAGGCGTTCCAGGTGGTGCCCTCGCAGCGGTTCGAGACCCGGTGCGCGGCGAGCGCCCTGGACGTCTACCGCGTGCTGCGCACCACCAACCCGAGCCCGTACATGTACCTGCTGCGGCTGGACGGCTACGACATCGTCGGCTCCAGCCCGGAGGCGCTGGTGAAGGTCGAGGACGGCCGGGCGATGATGCATCCCATCGCCGGCACCCGCCCGCGCGGCGCCGACCCGCGCGAGGACAGCGCGCTCGCCGAGGAACTGCTGGCCGACCCCAAGGAGCGGGCCGAGCATCTGATGCTCGTCGACCTGGGCCGCAACGACCTCGGCCGGGTGTGCGAGCCGGGCAGCGTCGAGGTCGTCGACTTCATGTCCGTCGAGCGCTACAGCCACGTCATGCATCTCGTCTCGACGGTCACCGGGCGGCTCGCGCCGGGCCGGACCGCCTTCGACGCGCTCACCGCCTGCTTCCCGGCCGGCACCCTCTCCGGCGCGCCCAAGCCGCGCGCGCTCCAGATCATCGAGGAGCTGGAGCCCACCCGGCGCGGGGTCTACGGCGGATGTGTCGGATATCTCGACTTCGCGGGCGACGCCGACACGGCCATCGCGATCCGCACCGCGCTGCTGCGCGACGGCACCGCGTATGTCCAGGCGGGCGCGGGAGTCGTCGCCGATTCCGAGCCCGCGGCCGAGGACACCGAGTGCGCCAACAAGGCCGCGGCCGTGCTGAGGGCGGTCCGAACGGCTGAACGGCTCAGGGGTAGCGTGGTGGAGTGACTTCCCGAACCCCCGCTCCCGAAGCGGACGGTGACGAGGCCGCGCAGGCCGGCCGGTCCGCGTCCTCGGAGATGTCCGCGTCACAGGAGACGTCCGCGCCCTCGGAGCAGCCGGAGCAGCCGGAGCAGCCCGAGCAGGAGAGCGCCGGTGCGCGTCCGGCCGCGGCTTCCCGGCCCGGCCGTCGCGGCGCGTACCGCGCCCTGGCCGTCGCGCTGCTGGGCGGAGCCGTCGGCGCCGCGCTCGCGCTGATCGCCTCGGGGCAGACGTGGAGCGAGTCCACGGCCTCCTTCGCCCAGGGCACCGTCCCGGTGCACGCCTCGGGCGGCGACGTGACGGGCCTGCCCAGCGCGCTGGCCCTGGTCGGCCTGGCCGCGCTGGTCGCCGTCTTCGCCGTACGGCGCGCGGGACGGCTCGTCGTGGCGGGGCTGCTGACGCTCTGCGGCGCCGGGGTCGTCACCTCGGCGCTGGCCGGTTCGCGGGACACCGCGGCCCTCACCGAGGAGGCCGCGAAGACGAGCGGCCTCGCGGACAGCGGCATCGGGACCGTCGACGTGACCGCCTGGCCGTATCTGTCGGCCGCCGGTGGCCTGCTGCTGGTGCTGGCCGGGGTGCTGGCCCTGCGGTACGCGCGTGTCTGGCCGTCGATGTCGGGCAGCGCACGCTACGAGCGCACCCCGCTGCGGCAGCGGGCCGCCCGTCAGCAGCGCATCGACCCGGACCGCCCCGAGGACCTGTGGAAGGCACTGGACCGCGGCGAGGATCCGACCACCGGAACGGCCTGAGCGCCCGTACCCGCACGCCGGGGAGCGGCCCGGCCCGCACGTACGGCGGACCCCGTGCGGGCCCTGTGAGGTGCGAGGGGGACAATGGGGCAGGTGGGTTCCGGCCCGCCTCGTTCACCTCGTTGGGACACCTAGGAGCATTCATGGCGCACAGCCACGGACACACCCCGGCCGCGTGGACCGGCGTGATCATCGCCTTCATCGGTTTCTGCGTCGGTTCGCTGTTCATGGTGCGGGCCGAGCCTGTCGGTGTGATCGCGGGTCTCGTGCTGCTGGCGGTGGGCGCGATCGTCGGCGGCATCATGCACGTCATGGGCATGGGACAGTCGAAGACGAAGGGCATGAACGCGGCCCAGCTGGAGGCGCACCGCAACTCCTTCGCCAAGGAAAGCCACTGACCGACCGGCCGTACGCCGGTGTGCGGCACCGCCTCAGCCGTGCGGTGCCGCGTCTGGCCGCGCCCCTGGCCACCCTCGCGGGTGCGGGCGCGGCCTTCGTGTATGTGGCCGCCGTCGACCCCGGCGAGCCGGGCCGCTACCCCGCCTGCCCCGTGTGGACCTTCCTGGGCGTGTACTGCCCGGCCTGCGGCGGCCTGCGCAGCGCGCACGCCCTCGCGCACGGTGACCTCGGTCCGGCGCTGGGCGCCAACGCCGCCGCCGTGCTCTTCTTCCTCGCCTTCGCCGGCTTCTGGTTGCACTGGGTGGTGCTCACCGCGCGCGGGCGCCCCTACGCTCCGCCGATGCGCCTGCTCGCCCGGCCGGGGCCCCGCACCGCGGTCCTGTGGGCGGCGGCCGCGGCCCTGGCGGCCTTCACGCTGCTGCGGAACACCCCGTTCGGGTCCGCGCTCGCCCCGTGACGGGGTCTGTCCGCGGGGGTGAGCCGGGCCTGTCCGCGAGGCAGAACCCGTCCTGCTCGCGGGGGAGAGCCGGGCCTGTCCGCGGGGTGGAACCGGCCTGCTCGCGGCGAGGAACCGGCCCGGCGGGGATGTCCCGCTTGTGAGGGTGCGGCCGCACAGCGTTGCTTCGTCCCGCTATGTGGACGTTCGGTCAACCGGATGCGAGACCTCCGTCCTGTGGCGGATACCATCGCAGTGCCTGACCATCCTCCGCACCGCCGCGCGCGGAGGTCCGCACCCAGCCAAGAAGGGGGCCGCTCGGTGAGTGTGCTCGACGAGATCATCGAAGGCGTGCGTGAGGACCTCGCCGAGCGGCAGGCGCGCGTCAGCCTCGACGAACTCAAGGAGCGCGCCGCCCGGGCTCCGCAGGCCAAGGACGGCCTGGCCGCGCTGAAGGGCGACGACGTCCGGGTTATCTGCGAGGTCAAGCGCTCCAGCCCGTCCAAGGGCGCGCTGGCCGCCATCGCCGATCCGGCCGGGCTCGCGACCGACTACGAGGCGGGCGGCGCCTCCGTCATCTCCGTCCTCACCGAGCGCCGCCGCTTCGCCGGCTCCCTGGAGGACCTGGAGGCGGTGCGCGCCCGGGTCGACATCCCGGTGCTGCGCAAGGACTTCATGTTCTCCTCCTACCAGCTGTGGGAGGCCAGGGCGCACGGCGCCGACGTGGTCCTGCTGATCGTCGCGGCCCTGGAGCAGGAGGCGCTGGTCTCCCTCATCGAGCGCGCCGAGTCCATCGGCCTCACGCCGCTCGTCGAGGTGCACGACGAGGAGGAGACGGAGCGGGCCGTCGCTGCCGGAGCGAAGATCATCGGGGTGAACGCCCGGAACCTGAAGACCCTGGAGGTCGACCGCGGCAACTTCACCCGGATCGCACCCGAGATCCCCGACCACATCGTCAAGGTCGCCGAGTCGGGCGTGCGCGGGCCGCACGATCTGATCGCCTACGCCAACGAGGGCGCGGACGCCGTGCTCGTCGGGGAATCGCTGGTCACCGGCAAGGACCCGAAGACCGCCGTGGCCGATCTCGTCGCCGCCGGGGCGCACCCGGCGCTGCGGCACGGCAGGAGCTGACGGCCCCGTGCCTCATCCGCGCCCGACGCACCCGCCCCGCCCGTTCCGGGTCTCCCGGCACGCGGGCCTGGCGCGCGGGTGCCGCCCCCGCGGGTGCCGCGCGCCCGCGCGCCGGGTGCGCGGCCGGCAGGTGAGGTACCACATCGGATGCGAGCCGGGTGTGATCCGCGGACGTCGATGGCGCTGACACCGGCCGCCGCTCCCTGACGCCGCCCGCGGGCGGGCGCCGGGCGCGGCGGTACGGCTGTGCGCACCGTCCATCCATCACTCCTCATCCGACAGGAGCTGTGTCGGCATGACTTCCGACTACTTCATCCCCGACGCCGAGGGCCGGACGCCGAGCGCGGCCGGGTACTTCGGCGCCTTCGGCGGCAAGTTCATCCCCGAGGCGCTGGTGGCCGCCGTCGACGAGGTGGCCGCCGAGTACGAGAAGGCCAAGGCGGACCCGGCCTTCGCGGCCGAACTCGACGACCTCCTCGTGCACTACACGGGCCGGCCGAGCCCGCTCACCGAGGTGCCGCGGTTCGCCCGGCACGGCGGGGGCGCCCGGATCTACCTCAAGCGCGAGGACCTCAACCACACCGGCTCGCACAAGATCAACAATGTGCTGGGCCAGGCGCTGCTCACCAAGCGCATGGGCAAGACCCGTGTCATCGCCGAGACCGGAGCCGGCCAGCACGGGGTGGCCACCGCCACCGCCTGTGCCCTGTTCGGCCTCGAATGCACCATCTACATGGGCGAGATCGACACCCAGCGGCAGGCGCTGAACGTGGCCCGGATGCGGATGCTGGGCGCCGAGGTCGTCCCGGTGGCCTCCGGCAGCCGCACCCTCAAGGACGCGATCAACGAGGCGTTCCGGGACTGGGTCGCCAACGTCGACCGCACCCACTACCTGTTCGGCACGGTCGCGGGCCCGCACCCGTTCCCGCAGCTCGTACGGGACTTCCACCGTGTCATCGGGGTGGAGGCGCGACGGCAGATCCTGGAGCGGGCCGGCCGGCTGCCGGACGCCGTCGCGGCCTGTGTGGGCGGCGGCTCCAACGCCATCGGGCTGTTCCACGCGTTCGTCCCCGACGAGGGCGTACGGCTGGTCGGGCTGGAGGCGGCCGGGCACGGCGTCGGCTCCGGCGAGCACGCCGCCACCCTCACCGCGGGCGAGCCCGGCATCCTGCACGGCTCGCGCAGCTACGTCCTCCAGGACGACGAGGGCCAGATCACCGAGCCCTACTCGATCTCCGCCGGGCTCGACTACCCGGGCATCGGCCCCGAGCACGCCTATCTGAAGGACTCCGGCCGCGGCGAGTACCGGCCCGTGACCGACGACGAGGCCATGCAGGCGCTGCGGCTGCTGTCCGAGACCGAGGGCATCATCCCGGCCATCGAGAGCGCCCACGCCCTGGCCGGCGCGCTGGACCTGGGCAAGGAGCTGGGTCCGGACGGGCTGGTGCTGGTGAACCTCTCCGGGCGCGGCGACAAGGACATGGACACAGCGGCGCGCTACTTCGGGCTCTACGACAACGGCGGCAACGAGGGCGGGGAGGCCAAGTGAGCGGCAACATCGAGCTGTTGGAGTCCACCCTCGCCGCGGCGAAGGCGGAGAACCGGGCGGCACTGGTGGGCTATCTGCCCGCCGGGTTCCCCACCGTCGACGGCGGCATCGCCGCCTGCACGGCGCTGCTGGAGTCCGGGTGCGACGTAGTGGAGGTCGGCCTGCCGCACAGCGACCCGGTGCTGGACGGCCCGGTGATCCAGACCGCGGACGACATCGCGCTGCGCGGCGGCGTCCGGATCGCGGACGTCCTGCGCACGGTGCGCGAGGCGCACGCGGCCACCGGCAAGCCCGTGCTGGTCATGACGTACTGGAACCCGGTGGACCGGTACGGCGCCGAGCGGTTCGCGGCCGAGCTGGGCGAGGCGGGCGGCGCCGGCTGCATCCTGCCGGACCTGCCCGTCGAGGAGTCCGAGGGCTGGCGGAAGGCGGCCGAACAGCACGGCCTGGCCACGGTGTTCGTCGTCGCGCCGAGCAGCCGGGAGGAGCGGCTGGCGCGGATCACGGCGGCCGGCAGCGGGTTCGTCTACGCGGCCTCGCTGATGGGCGTCACCGGGACGCGCGAGTCCGTCGGCCGCGAGGCGCGCGATCTCGTCGAGCGCACCCGGGGCACGACGCGGCTTCCGGTGTGCGTCGGCCTGGGCGTCTCCAACGCCGAACAGGCCGCCGAGGTCGCCGAGTTCGCGGACGGCGTGATCGTCGGCTCGGCCTTCGTCAAACGGCTGCTGGCGGCCGGTGACGATCTGGCGGCCGGCCTCGACGGCGTACGGGAGCTGGCGTCCGGCCTGGCGGCCGGTGTGCGCCGGAGCTGACCGCACGCAGGTGCGAGCCCCCGGCCCGGTTCCCCGGAACCGGGCCGGGGCTCCCCTTTCGGGTGAAAACCGCACGGGGCGGGCTCGCGGGGCTCCGGGCACCTCGTTGGCCCCGGATGTGATGAGCGAGAAGAACAGCGAAGGCAAGGGCTCCGCCCGCGAGCGCCTGCGCGCGGAGCAGGAGCGGCACAAGGCGGCGGAGAAGCGCCGCAGGACGCTGCGGGTGGGCGCCGTCGTGGTGGCCGTCCTCGCGGTCGGCAGCGGGGTGGGGGCGCTGGTCGCCAGCCAGCAGGGCGGGGGCGACGACGCCGCCCAGTCGGCGAAGCCGATCAGCGTCGGCCGGGCGAACGCCCCGGCGAAGCTCACCGTCTACGAGGACTTCCGCTGCCCGGCGTGCGGCCAGTTCGAGAACCAGTTCAGCGACACCATCCGGGAGCTGGAGAAGGCGGGCAAGCTCAAGGCCGAGTACCACCTGGTGACGCTCATCGACGGCAACATGGGCGGCAGCGGTTCGAAGAAGGCGGCGAACGCGGCGGCCTGCGCCCGCGACGAGGGGAAGTTCTCCGAGTACCACGACATCCTCTATCTGCGTCAGCCCGTGGAGACCGAGGACGCGTACGCCGACACCAAGCGGCTGATCTCGCTGGCCAAGCAGGTCAAGGGGCTCGACGGCCCGGCCTTCCGCGAGTGTGTGAACAGCGGGAAGCACAACGACTGGGTGGAGCGCTCCAACGAGGACTTCCGCAACTCCCAGCACGAGGCGACGCCCACCATCCTGCTGGACGGCAAGAACATCTACGGCGGCCGTTCGAAGCCGCTGACGCCCGAGGACCTGAAGAAGAAGGTCGAGGCGAAGAGCTGATCGGCGGCCCGTCGCCCGCCGCGCCGCCCGCCCCGCGGGGCCGTTATGGAGCCGTTGTGCAGGCGGATTGCCGGGGCGGCGGGCGGGCACGGTAGCGTCAGGGGCGCCATGGAGACCCTTGCCTTTATTCCCAGTCCGTCGGCCGGCGAGATCCATCTCGGGCCGCTCCCGCTGCGCGGTTATGCGCTCTGCATCATCCTCGGCGTCTTCGTCGCGGTCTGGCTCGGCGGGCGTCGCTGGGTCGCCCGGGGCGGGCAGCCGGGCACCGTCGCCGACATCGCCGTCTGGGCCGTGCCGTTCGGCCTCGTCGGCGGCCGGCTCTACCACGTCGTCACCGACTACCAGCTCTACTTCGGCGAGGGCCGCAACTGGGTCGACGCGTTCCGGATCTGGGACGGCGGTCTCGGGATCTGGGGTGCGATCGCGCTCGGCGCGCTCGGCGCCTGGATCGGCTGCCGCCGCCGCGGCATCCCGCTGCCCGCCTACGCCGACGCCGTCGCGCCCGGCATCGTGCTGGCACAGGCGCTGGGCCGCTGGGGCAACTGGTTCAACCAGGAGCTGTACGGCCGCCCCACGGATCTGCCCTGGGCGCTGAAGATCGACCCGGCGCACCGGCCGGTCGACACCCCGGATCTGGCCACCTACCACCCGACGTTCCTGTACGAGTCGCTGTGGTGCGTGGGCGTGGCGCTCCTGGTGATCTGGGCCGACCGCCGCTTCAAGCTCGGCCACGGCCGCGCCTTCGCACTGTACGTCGCCGCCTACACCGTGGGCCGGTTCTGGATCGAGTACATGCGGGTGGACGACGCCCACCACGTGCTCGGCATGCGGCTGAACAACTGGACGGCGATCGTGGTCTTCCTGGCGGCCGTCGCCTGTATCGCCGTCTCCGCGAAGAAGCGGCCGGGCCGCGAGGAGGCCGTCGAGCCCCGCTCCGCGACCGGCCAGGACGCCGACGGCCCCGACGGCCCCGCCAGCTCCACCGGCTCCGACTCCGGAACCTCCGACGGCTCCGCCACCGCTGCCCCCTCGGACAGCCCCGACAGCTCCGAAAGCTCCGGCAGCTCCGGCAGTTCCGTCAGCTCCACCGGATCCGGCAGCTCCGGCAGCTCCGGCAGCAAGGCGGTGGACGGCTCCACCGCCTAGTCCTCCCCGGGGCGTGCGGCCGTGCGGCCGGTGCGTTCCCCGGCTCGTGCGGACCCTCGGTGCCACAGCGCTGCGCTGCGCTGTGGCACCGCGTCGTGTGGGGGCCGGATGAGGTGATGCCTGCCCGAATTGCTCAGTTATGTATGCAATTCTCGGTGCGTGCTGTGGTTGATCCTCGTCCACTTCGTGGCCGCGTGCTGTGCCGGGCCGCTGGTGCGGTGGCTCGGCACACGCGCGTTCCTCGTGCTGGCGCTTCCGCCCGGGGCGGCCGCGCTGTGGGCGGCGACGCGGTACGGGGACGTGGCGGCAGCCGGGGCCGGCGGGTCCGGGGTGCCCGTCGAGCAGTGGGACTGGATCCCGGCGCTCGGCGTCCGGATCGCGCTGCGCTGCGACGAACTCTCCCTGCTCATGGTGCTGATCGCCGGCGGCATCGGCGCCCTCGTGATGGTCTACTGCGCCGGCTACTTCCGCCGGGACGAGCCGCGGCTCGGCGCCTTCGCCGGAACCCTGACCGCCTTCGCCGGTGCCATGCTCGGCCTCGTCCTCGCCGACGGGCTCATCACCCTGTACGTGCTGTGGGAGCTGACGACCGTCTTCTCCTTCCTGCTCGTCGGCCACAACTCCGAGCGCCGCACCAACCGGCGTGCCGCGCTCCAGGCGCTGCTCGTGACGACGCTCGGCGGGCTGGTGATGCTCGTCGGCTTCCTCATGCTCGGGCACGCGGCGGGCAGCTACCGGCTCTCCCGCATCGTCGCCGACCCGCCCGCCTCCGGGCCGCTGGTCTCGGCGGCCCTGGTGCTGGTGCTCGTCGGCGCGCTGTCGAAGTCCGCGGTGTGGCCGTTCAGTTTCTGGCTGCCGGGCGCCATGGCCGCGCCCACGCCCGTCTCCGCGTATCTGCACGCGGCGGCCATGGTCAAGGCCGGTGTCTATCTCGTCGCGCGGCTCGCGCCCGGGTTCGCCGACGAGGTGCCCTGGCGGGGCCTGGTGCTGGTGCTGGGGGCCGCCACCATGCTGCTCGGCGGCTGGCGTGCGCTGCGCGAGACGGATCTGAAGCTGCTGCTGGCCTTCGGGACGGTCAGCCAGCTCGGCTTCCTCGTCCTCCTCGTCGGCGACGGCACCCGGGACGCCGCCGTCGCCGGCACCGCGATGATCCTGGCGCACGCGCTGTTCAAGGCGCCGCTCTTCCTCGTCGTCGGCATCATCGACAAGCTCACCGGCACCCGTGAGCTGGACCGGCTCTCCGGGCTCGGGCGCGCGCTGCCGTGGGTGTGCGCCGTGGCCGTCGCGGCCGGGCTGTCCATGGCCGGGCTGCCGCCGCTGCTCGGATTCGCCGCCAAGGAGGCCGCCGTCTTCGCGCTCGCCGCGGGCCGGCCGGCCGAGCTGTGGAGCCTCGCCGCCGTCGTCGCCGGATCCGCGCTCACCACCGCCTACACGCTGCGGTTCCTGTGGGGCGCCTTCGGCCGCAAGGAGGGCACGCCGCCGTGGAAGCCGGTGCCGCTGCCCCCGCGGCTGCGTGCCGGACCCGCCGTCTTCCTGCCCGCGGCCTGCTGTGCGCTGGCCGGGCTGGTGCTGGGGCCCGGCGCCTCCTGGCTCGACCCGCTCGCCGCCGGCTACGCCGACACCCTCCCGGCCGTCCCGGGCACCCGGCACCCGTACCACCTGGCGCTGTGGCACGGCTTCGGTGCGGCGCTGGGGCTCTCGGTGCTGTCCTGGCTCTTGGGCTGCGCCGTCTTCGCGGCCGGGCGGATGCTGGGCGCGCTGGGGGAGAAGCTCTCGCAGGTCGACGGCGACCAGGTGTTCGCCCGCGCGCTGTGGGGGCTGGAACGGCTGTCCCTCCAGGTCACCGGGAGCGTGCAGCGGGGCTCGCTGCCCGTGTACCTGGGCACGGCGCTGGTCGTCCTGCTCGCCTTCGAAGGCATCGAGCTGGTGACCGAACAGCCCTGGACGCGGCTGGGCCCGCCCCGCTGGTACGACTCGGTGCCGCAGCTCGTCGTCGTCCTCGGCGTGTGCGCGGTCGCCGTGCTGTGCGTCCTGGCGCGGCAGCGGATGAAGGCCGCGGTGCTCGCCGGGGTGACCGGCTACGGGGCGGGCGTCCTCTACGTGCTGCACGGGGCGCCCGACCTGGCGCTGACGCAGTTCTCCGTGGAGACCGTCTCACTGATCGTCTTCGTGCTCGTGCTGCGCCGGCTGCCGGCCTGCTTCCCCGACGAGGTACGGCTGTGGCGGGCCCGGCGGGTGCTGCACCTGGTCATCTCCGTGGCGGCCGGAGCGCTCGTGGCCGGGCTCGTCCATCTCGCGCTCGCCGCCCGCACCGCGCCGCCCGCCGGGCCGCGGCTGACGGAGACGACCGACCACGAGGGGCTGAAGAACGTCGTCGCCACCACCCTCGTCGATCTGCGCGCCTGGGACACGATGGGCGAGTCCTCGGTGCTCGCCGTGGCGGCCGTCGGCGTCACCAGCCTCGTCTATCTGCGCCGCCGGGCACGGATGCCGGTCACCACGCCGCTGCCCGGCGCGACCGGCGGCGAGGGCCGGGCCGAGGACGGGACGGCCCCCGCGACCGGGCGGGACAGCTGGCAGCAGCCGCCCGCGGGCCGGCGCGACGCCTGGAAGCTGCCGGCCCACCCCGAGGCGGCGCCGCCGCGCCGCTCCCCGGTCGCACCGCGCCGGACCTGGCTCGCGGCCAGCGCCACCATGGCGCCCGAGGGGCGCTCGGTGATGTTCGAGGTCATGGCGCGGCTGGTGTTCCACCCGTTCCTGGTGCTCTCCCTCTATCTGCTCTTCTGCGCCGAGAACCTGCCCGGCGGCGGCTTCACCGCGGGGCTCGTCGCCGGGCTGGCGCTGGCCGTGCGCTATCTGGCGGGCGGGCGGCTGGAGCTGGCCGCGGCGGCGCCCGTCGACGCCGGATTCCTGCTGGGGCTCGGGCTGCTGATCGTCACCTGCACCGGGCTGGCCGGGCTGTTCCTCGGCGGCAGCGTCCTGGACGGAGGGACGTTCCACGCCGAGCTGCCGGTGGTGGGCGAGTTCCACGCCGCCAGCCCGGTGCTGTTCGACACCGGGATCTACCTGCTGGTGCTGGGGGTCGTCCTGGACGTGCTGCGCAGCCTCGGCTCCGAGATCGACCGCCGGATGGAGCGCGAGCGGGCCAAGAAGGCGCGCCGCCGGCGGCAGGGCGTCCAGGAGGGCACGGCCCCGGGCGCGGCGGACGGGAGGGCCGGGACGTGACGGGCACCGTCGCGCTGATCGTGTGCGGGGGCGTCCTGTTCGCCTCCGGGACGGCCATGCTGCTGGCCCGTCCGCTGACCCGGATCCTGCTCGGCGCCGTCCTCGTCGGCAACGGCGTCAACCTCCTGGTGCTGGCCACCTCCGGGCCGGCGGGCGACGCGGCGCTGCTCTACCCCGGCACGACCCGGCGCGCACACATGGCCGACCCGCTGCCGCAGGCGTTCATCCTGACGGCCATCGTCATCACGCTGGCGCTGACCGCGTTCCTGGTGGCCATGGCCTACCGGTCCTGGCAGCTGTCCGGGAGCGACGACGTGCCCGACGACATCGAGGACATCCGCATCGTGCGCCGTGCCGCCTACGCGGAGGAACGCGAGCGGCTGCGTGCCACCTACCGTGCCCGGCGCCACGAGTACCGGGCCCTGGCGCACGAGGAGGAGGAGCGCGAGGCGCAGGAGCACAGCGCCTTCCAGCGGCTGGGCAAGGCCCGCGACCAGTACCGCGAACTGCGCCGCCGGGTGCGGGCCGAGGCCCGCGCCTTCCGTGCCCGGCAGGCGCGGGCCGAGGAGACGGCGGAGGAGAGCGAAGGGGAGGACGATCCGTGGCAGACGATTCTCGGCGCCGACCGGTGAGCGGCGTCCGGCGGACGGCACGGCCCCGGCCACTGCACCGGCCACTGCCTCGGCCACCGCACCGGACGGCGCCGAACACGCGCCGCGCCTACGGGAGTTGGGGTCCGCCCCGCGCCTGCGGGAGTCCGGGCCCTGCCCGCGGGTGTGCGGGTGCGTGGGACGGAGCGGTGCGGTGAGCGGCGGTGGGGGGAGCGCCGCCGAGGTCGCCGCGGTGCTGGTGCCGCTGCCGGTGATCCTGCCGCTGTGCGCCGCCGGTCTGAAGCTGGTGATCGGGGCGCGGCTGGAGCGGGTGCAGCGGTTCATCAGCGCGGCCGTCCTGCTGGCGGTGCTCGTCGTCTCGCTGGTGCTGCTGGTGACGGCCGACCGGCACGGGCCGCAGGTGATGGACGCCGGGGGCTGGCCGCCGCCGGTCGGCATCGTACTGGTGGCCGACCGGCTGTCGGCGCTGATGCTGGTGATCTCCTCCGCGGTGACGCTGTGCGTGCTCGTCTACTCCGTCGGGCAGGGCATGGCCGACAACGACGAGGCCACCCCGCTGTCGGTCTTCCACCCGTCGTACCTGGTGCTGGTCGCGGGCGTCTCGGACACCTTCCTGGCGGGCGATCTGTTCAACCTGTACGTGGGCTTCGAGATCATGCTGACGGCCAGCTATGTGCTGCTGACCATCGGCGGCACCCTCGCCCGTATCCGGGCCGGTGCGACCTACGCGGTGGTCTCGCTGCTGTCCTCCGTGCTGTTCCTGACGGCCGTCGGCGTCGTGTACGCGGCCACCGGCACCGTCACGATGGCCGAACTCCCCGGCAGGCTCGACGACTTGCCGCACGGCGTCGGCGCCGTCATCCAGGTGGTGCTCCTCGGGGTGTTCGGCATCAAGGCGGCCGTCTTCCCGCTCGCCGCCTGGCTGCCGGACTCCTATCCCACGGCGCCCGCGCCCGTCACCGCCGTCTTCGCCGGGCTGCTCACCAAGGTCGGCGTCTACGCGATGCTGCGCACCCAGACGCTGCTCTTCCCCGGGAACCGCATCGCCGACGTGCTCATGGTCGTCGCGCTGCTGTCGCTGCTGGTCGGCATCCTGGGGGCCGTCGCGCAGACGGACCTCAAGCGGCTGCTGTCGTTCACGCTGGTCAGCCATATCGGCTTCATGGTCTTCGGGATCGCGCTCGCCACGCCGCAGGGCGTCTCGGGCGCCATCTACTACGTGGCGCACCACATCACCGTGCAGACCACGCTGTTCCTCGTCGCCGGGCTGATCGAGCGGCGCAGCGGGACGACCGACCTCCAGAGCCTCGGCGGGCTGACGTCCCTCGCGCCGCTGCTGGCCGTGGCCTTCTTCGTCCCGGCGATGAACCTCGCCGGGATCCCGCCGCTGTCCGGCTTCCTCGGCAAGCTCGGTCTGCTGCGCGCCGGTATCGCGGACGGCGGGGCGCTCGCCTATGTGCTGGTGGCCGGGGCGACGCTGACCAGCCTGCTGACGCTGTACGCGCTGGCCAAGGCGTGGAACCTGGCGTTCTGGCGGGCGCCCACGCCCGAGATGAGCGTCGTCGGCACGGTGCTGGACACCGCGGAGGGCGCCTCGCCCGAGGAGGGCGACGACGGTGACGGCGACGAGAACGGAGCGGGCGCCGACGGTACTTCGGGCGGGCCGGGGCGTCCCTCGGAGGAGGGCGCACGGCAGCCGGCCGGTGACGCGCCCGACGCGGGCGGGGCGGCGGCCTGGGGACGGGCGGCGGGCCCCGGACCGGCGGGCGGCGGGGGCGGTCCGGGCCGGCGGGGGCGCAGGGGGAAGCGGCGCGCGGTGCTGCCGGCCGTGCGCAGGACCACGGCGACCTTCGGCGGCCAGGAGATCACCACCAGTACGACGCTGCCGGTGAGCATGGTCGGCTCGACCGTCGCGCTGGTGGTGTTCGGCCTCGCCTTCACGGTGCTGGCCGGGCCGATGTTCGGGCTCACACAGCGCGCGGCCGGTGAACTGCTCGCGCGTACCCCCTATGTGGAGGCGGTGATGCAGCGGTGACGGCACCTCAGCGGCTGCCCGAGGCCAGCAGGCTGCGGGCCACCCAGTGGCCGATGGTGCTCGGCCTGACGCTGTTGTGGATGCTCCTGTGGGGCAACGCGAACCCCGTCAACGCGGTGACCGGGGTGATCGTCGCCGTGCTGGTGGTGATGGTCTTTCCGCTGCCGCCGATCGAGAAGCAGGCGCGGTGGCATCCGCTCGGACTCGCCCGGTTCGTCGGGCGGTTCACGCTCGACATGATCGTCTCCAGCTGGCGGATCAACCGCTATCTGCTCGGCCCCGGCAAGCCGCCGTGCGCGGTGCTCGGCGTGCGGATGCGCTGCCCCGGCGATCTGATGCTGACGGCGACGGCGGTGGCGGTCTCCGCCGTGCCCGGCAGCACCGTCCTGGAGGTGCACCGCCGGTCCGGCACGCTCTATCTGCATGTGCTCGGCGCCGGGACCGAGGCCGAGCGGGAGCGGGCCAGACGGGAGACGCTGCGGCTGGAGAGCCGGGTCGTACGGGCCTTCGGCACCCGGGCCGACGTGGACGCGATCACCGCCTCCGAGGCGGCCGAGGAGGTGTTCGGACCGTGGCTGTGATCGCCACCGTGCTGGCCGCGCTGCTGGTCGCCGCCGCGCTGCTGGTCACCTACCGGCTGGTGCGGGGGCCGTCCACGCTGGACCGGGCGGTCGCGCTGGACGCGCTGGTCTCGGTGATGATGGCGGGCATCGGTGTGCAGACCGCGGTGCAGGGCAACGCCTTCTCTCTGCCGGTGCTGCTGGTCCTCTCCTTCCTCGGCTTCACCGGCTCGGTCGGCGTCGCACGGTTCATGGCGCTGCGGGACGAGGCCGGCTCCGGGGACGCCGACTCCAGCGAGGAGACCGGCGAGCCGGCCCCCGTCGAGGACGTGGGCACACCGCGGGACGGCCGCCGCGACGGGCCCGGGCGGCTCGCATGACGCGGCCCCTCGCCCCCGCGCACGCCCTGGCCACGGGGCCGCTGGCCCACTGGACGGACGCGGCCGACGTGGCGGGCGCCGTCTTCATGCTGGCCGGTGCCCTGCTGTGTCTGCTCGCCGGGATCGGGCTCGTCCGGCTGCCGGACGTCCCGACCCGGATCCACGCGGCCACGAAGCCGCAGTCCTTCGGCCTCACGCTGGTGCTCATCGGGGCCGGGCTGTGGCTGCGCAGCCCCATCGACCTCGGCACGATGCTGCTCGTCGGGCTCTTCCAGCTGCTCACCACGCCCGTCGCCGCACACATGGTGGGCCGCGCCGCCTACCGCACCGGACGTGTGGACCGGGACGGACTCGTGGCCGACGACCTGGCCGAGGCCCGCGCCGAGCAGCAGCGGAAGGAGGCCGAGCAGCGCGGGGAGGCCCCCGAGGAGGCCGGTGGGGGAAACGGGACCGGGGACGCGGCGGAAGGGGACGGACGCTCCGGCGGGCCGGAGCGGTAGCCGGGTTCCGGCGGCGTGGCGGGGACGGTCCGCGGGGTGTGGCGGGGGCCGTGGGCGCGGGCCGGTGCGGGGCCGGGCCGGGTGGGCGGTTTTGGTAAAGCTGCTGGTCAGCGGGGTAAGTACGGCCTTCCTTGCTGGCACGGGACACCTGTTCGTGCCTACTCTTCGAGCGTTGGAACCCCGATCGAAGGGAGACGTGCCGGCCATGCCCGATGCCGGAGTCTCGGACCCGTCCCATGTCGCACACCGCGACAACCACACCCACCGCGACGTCAACGGCGGCTGGCTGCGCCCCGCCGTCTTCGGCGCGATGGACGGGCTGGTCTCCAACCTCGGTCTGATGACCGGTGTGGCGGGCAGCTCGGCCTCGTCCCAGACGATCGTGATCGCCGGGCTCGCCGGGCTGGCCGCCGGCGCCTTCTCCATGGCTGCCGGCGAGTACACCTCCGTCGCCTCGCAGCGCGAACTCGTCCTCGCCGAGCTGGAGGTGGAGCGGCGCGAGCTGCGGCGCAGCCCCCGCGAGGAGATCGAGGAGCTGGCCGCCCTCTACGAGTCGCGGGGCGTGGAGCGCGCGCTCGCCCTGGAGGTGTCCAAGCAGCTGCACCGCGACCCCGAGCAGGCCCTGGAGATACACGCCAGGGAGGAGCTGGGCATCGACCCGGCGGAGCTGCCCTCGCCGATGGTGGCCGCCGTCTCCTCGTTCCTGTCGTTCTCCGTGGGCGCCGTGCTGCCGGTGCTGCCCTATCTGTTCGGTATGACGCAGCTGTGGCCGGCCGTGCTCCTCGCGCTGGTGGGGCTGTTCGCCTGCGGCGCGATCGTCGCCCGGGTCACGGCGCGGCCCTGGTGGTTCAGCGGGCTGCGGCAGCTCGCGCTGGGTGCGGCGGCCGCCGGCGTCACCTATCTGCTGGGGACGCTGTTCGGGGTCGCCGTCGGCTGACGCGGCGGGGCCCGCCCCGCCACGTCACGCCGCGTCACGCCGCGCCACCCCACGTCAGGTCCCCGTCACCCCCGCGCACCGGATCCGACCGCGCGCCCCGGCGGACGTCAACTCCCGGGCCTCCGCGCCAGGTCGAGGGTGCGGCGGGCCGCGGCGACGACGGCGGCGTCCACGAAGCGGCCGTCCGGCAGGGCCAGCGCACCCGCGTCGGTGGCGGCCGCCGCCACCACCTCCTCGGCCGCCGCGATCTCCGCCTGTGTCGGCCGGTACGCCTCCTCGATCACCGGAAGCTGCCGCGGATGGATGGCGGTCCGGCCCAGGAACCCGGCGGCGCGGCCCTCCGCGCAGCTGCGGGCCAGCCCCTCGGTGTCCCGGACGTCGGGGTGCACCGACTGCGGTGGCGGCGCGAGCCCGGCCGCGCGCGCCGCGACGATCGCCCGGCTGCGCGCGTACGCCAGCCCGGAGCCGGAGGTGACGCCGAGATCCGCGCGCAGATCGGCCTCACCGAGGGCGAGTCCGTGCAGCGCCGGATGGCCGGTGGCGATCTCGTAGGCACGCTCCACGCCCAGCGCGGACTCCAGCAGCGCGTACAGGGGCGGCACCCGCGGGCCCGCCCAGGCGGCGACGCGGTGCAGCCAGGCGGCGGCGCCGACCTTCGGCAGCCGGAGCCCCGCCAGGCCCGGCAGGTGCGCCAGGGCGCGGACGTCGTCCTCGGCGAGGGGGCCGTCCAGCGCGTTGATCCGCACATGCACGGGCGCCGGCCCCGGCGGGCCGTCGGCCAGGAGTTCGGCGGTCGCCTCCCGCGCGTACGCCTTGCGGCCGGGGGCCACCGCGTCCTCCAGATCGACGAGGACCACATCGGCGCCGGAGCGCAGTGCCTTGTGCACCACGGACGGCCGGTCGCCCGGCACGTACAGCCAGGTCAGAAAGGTGCCGGGGGGCGCGGGGCGCCCGGCGCCGGGGGCGCGCACGGTGTCGCTCTCCGCCGTGTTCACAAGGCTCCCTCCTCGCGCAGCCGTGCGATCTCCCGCCGGGACAGGCCCAACCCGCTCAGCACGGCATCGGTGTCGGCGCCGTGCGGGCGGCCCGCCCAGCGGATCGCGCCGGGGGTGGCGGACAGCCGGAAGGGGACGTTCTGCATCCGCAGCGTGCCCAGTTCGGCGTCCTCGACGCGGGTGATCGAGCCGAGCGCCCGGTACTGCGGATCGGCCAGCACGTCCCGGATGTCGTAGACCGGGGCGACCGCCGCCTGCGCCTCCTCGAAGGCGCGCACCACCTCGTCGCGGTCGTGCCGGGCGATCCAGCCGCCCACCGCCTCGTCCAGCTCGTCCGCGTGCCGTGCGCGGCCCGCGCCCGTCGCGAACCACGGCTCGTCGAGGAACTCCGGCCGCCCCACCAGGCGCAGCACCCGCTCGGCTATGGACTGCGCCGAGGTGGACACCGCCACCCAGCGGCCGTCCGCCGTGCGGTAGGTGTTGCGGGGCGCGTTGTTCGTGGAGCGGTTGCCGGTGCGCGGCTGGACGTAGCCGAGCTGGTCGTACCAGAGCGGCTGGGGGCCCAGCACCGTCAGCAGGGGCTCGATGATCGCCATGTCGACGACCTGGCCCCGCCCGGTGCGCTCCCGTCCGGCCAGCGCGGCCATGACGGCGTACGCGGTGGTCAGCGCCGCGATCGAGTCGGCCAGCCCGAACGGCGGCAGCGTGGGCGGCCCGTCGGGTTCACCGGTGACGGCGGCGAAGCCGCTCATCGCCTCGGCGAGCGTGCCGAAGCCGGGGCGCCTGGCGTACGGGCCGCGCTGGCCGAAGCCGGTGACGCGGGCGAGCACCAACCGCGGGTTGGCCGCGGACAGTTCGTCCCAGCCCAGGCCCCACTTCTCCAGTGTGCCGGGGCGGAAGTTCTCCACGATCACATCGGCCTCGGCCGCCAGCCGCAGCAGCACCTCGCGGCCCCCGGACGAGGACAGATCGAGCGTGATGTTCCGCTTGTTCCGGCCCAGCAGCTTCCACCACAGGCCGATGCCGTCCTTGCTGGGGCCGTGCCCGCGGGACGGGTCCGGCCTGCGCGGGTGCTCGACCTTGACGACGTCGGCGCCGTAGTCCCCGAGCAGGGTGGCGGCGAGCGGCCCGGCGAACAGCGTCGCCAGATCCAGCACCCGCAGCCCGGCCAGCGCACCGGGCGCCGCCGTCGGCTGCGGCCCTGCCCCTGCCTCCGGCTCCGGCCCCGTCCCTGTTTCCGGCTCTGTCCCGGGCTGCCGGGGCTCCTCGGGCCGGACGGGCCCGGAGCGTGCCGGATCGGGCTTCCCCGCCGCGGGCCGCGCGGCCTCCGGCCCGGCGGCGGGCACGGCGAGGGCGAGGGTGCGGGCCGCGAGGGTGTCGAAGCCCGTGCCGTCCATGCCGCCCACGCTCGTGGCGAGCCGGTTGCGCAGCGGCCGGGTCCAGCGGGCCGGCAGCGCCCGCGGGCCGCCGGCCAGCAGGCCCGCGAGCGAACCGGCCGTCGCCCCGTTGGAGTCGGTGTCCCAACCGCCGGAGACCGCACGGCAGATGGAGCCGGTGAAGTCGCCGCGGGCGTGGGTGAGCGCGGCGGCCAGCAGGGCGGCGTTCGGCAGGGAGTGCACCCAGTGGTGGTCGCCGTAGGCCGCGTGCAGCCCGTCCACCACGGAGGCGAACCCGGCCGGGCCGCTCTCCGGCGCCTGCCGGGCCGCCGCGATGCCCGTCCGCACGGCCGTCGCGTAGCGGGAGGCGGGCGGGACGACGGAGAGCCCGGCCTCCAGACAGGCGTCCACGCGTTCGCCGCCGTCCGCGCCGCCCCCGGCGCTCCCCGCCGGCCCGCCGCCTCCGGCGGCGACCGAGAGCGCCGCCGCGACGAACATCGCGTCGTACACCCCGTTCGCCGTATGGGTGAGGACGGCGTCCCGCCAGGCGGCCTCGGCGGCGGCCGCCGGGTCGCCGGGGTGTGTCCAGCCGAAGACGTCGGCGCGGATCCGGGCGCCGATCCACTCCCGGAACGGGTTGCGGTACGACGCGGTGTGCGGCGGCTCCACGCCGGACAGCAGATTGCGGTAGGCGACGCGCTCTGCGGTGAAGGTGCGTCCGGCGGGCAGCTCGTCGAGCCACAGCTGTGCGACGTCGACGGTGGCGAAGCCGTGGCCGTACCGCTCCAGCAACAGCAGTCCCAGCAGCGGGTAGTTGAGGTCGTCGTCCTCCGGCATGCCGTCGATGTTCTCGGCGAGCGAGGTGGCGCGGGAGCGGCGGTTCCACGGGTGGGCCGCCGCCACCGCCGGGTCGAGCCCCCGCTCGGTGAACCAGTCGTCCAGCGGCCAGTTGCCGGTGGAGCGGGCCAGTGCCCTGATGCCCTCCAGTGGCAGTTTCTCGACGGGTTTGCCCAGCAGACAGCCGGCCGCCCGGCCCAGCCAGGCGGCGTGCAGCCGGTCCCCGAGGCCGGGCGCGCACGGCCCGGGCCGCGCCGGCCAGTCGGGGCAGGCCGCGCGGATCGCCGCCAGGTCCGTGGGCTCGGAGGCCGCCGACGGCGGCTCCAGCGCGGCCAGTTCGTCCATGAGCTGCCCGGCCAGTGCCCGGAGCGCGGGGCCCGCCGGCCGTGCGGACGCCCCGGCGCGCTCCGGGGCCGCACTCCCGCCCGCCGCCTGCCAGCGCGCGGCGATCCCGGCCGCGTCCCGGCCGTCCTGCGCGGCCTGGCGCAGCTCGTGGCCGAGCAGATCCTCCGGCTGCGCCCAGGTGAGCCGCAGCGCCCGCGCCGAACCCCCGCCGCCGCCCGGCCCGTTGGCGTCCTCCCCGCCGGGCCCGTCGGCCGTGCCGGGGACGGTGCCTGCGCCGTGCGCGCCGCCCGTGCCGGGTTCGTTGCCCGTGCCGGGGATGTTGCCCGTGCCAGGGATGTTGCCCGTGTCGTGTGTGCTGTTCGGGCCGTGCCCCTCGCCGGCGCGGCTTCCGCTGTTCGCGCCACCCGTGCCGTTCGCCTCGCCCGGGGTGTCGGGGCCGTCCGGGCCGTCCGGGCCGTCCGGGCCGTCCGTGCCGTGCGTGCTGTTCGCGCCCGCCTCGCCGCAGGGGTCGGTCACGCCGCCGCCCGAGGCGTCCGCGCTGTCCGGTCCGTTCGTCATCGTGCCTCCTCCTGGCCGGTGGCCGGTGTGCGGCCGGGGTGCGGCCGGGCGTCGGCCGGCTCCTGCCGGCGTGGAGCTCCGGCCAGTGCGGCGAACGCCCGTTCGTGGGCGTCGCGCCGGGCGCGGTCCCGGTCGAAGATCTCGCGGGTGACGGCGGCGAGCGCGTCGGCCGGGGCGCGCAGGTCCAGCCGGCTCGCGCGGGAGACCTCCGTGCGCCACTCGGCGGGCACCGCCGCCTCGCCGTGCAGCGCGCCGACGAGCGCGCCGCTCATCGTCGCGATCGAGTCGCAGTCGCGGCCGTAGTTGACGGAGCCGAGCACCGTGTGCCGGAAGTCGCCGCCGCCGACCAGCAGCATGCCGAGCGCGACGGGCAGCTCCTCGATGGAGTGCAGCCGGGAGGGGCGGCGGGCGCCCAGCGAGGGCTGCCGGTAGTCCGGGCCGACCGTGTCGAAGGGGATCACCGCCTCCCGCAGCGGGCCGAGCGCGTCCTCGAAGTCGTCGTGGCGCGCGGCCACTTCGCACACCGCCTCGATCGCGGCGCGCGTCCCGTCCTTGGCGAGCCGCAGCGTCTCCTCGACGACCGAGCCGGGCGTGGCGCCGGGGCGGCACGCGGCGGCGACCGCTGCCGCGAACACCCCGGCGGCCTCGCGGCCGTAGGAGGACTGGTGGGCACCGGCCACGTCCAGCGCCTCCGCGTACGCCCCGTCCGGGTTGCCGGCGTTGACGAGCCCGACCGGCGCCATGTACATCGCCGCACCGCAGTTGACGATGTTGCCGTTGCCCGCCTCGCGCGGGTCGATGTGGCCGTAGTGCAACCTGGCCACCAGCCACTTCTCGGCGAGGAAGATCCGCTGCAACGGCAGGGCCTCGGCCTCCAGTTCGGGTATCCAGCGCACCGTGCCCATGAGGTCCGGCACCAGGTGCTCGGCCACGGCGTAGGCGTCGAGATGGTCGCGGACCTTCTCGTAGACCCGGATCAGCGCGTGCGTCATCAGGGTGTCGTCGGTGACGTGCCCGTCGCCCTTGTGGTACGGCGCGATCGGCCGGGCCGTGCGCCACTCGTCCCGGTGGAACGGCTCGACGATGCCGCGCACACGTCCGCCGTGCCGCTCGACGATGGCCTGCGGGGACAGACCCTCGACGGGCCCGCCCAGCGCGTCGCCGACCGCGGCACCGGCCAGCGCGCCCGCCGTACGGTCGTCCAGGCCGGGCGTCCCGGACGGTCCGGTGGTCCCGGACGGTCCGGTCGTCCCGGACGAGTCGGGCGTCCCCGACGGGCCGGACGTCTCGGGTGAGGGTGAGGTGCTCATCAGGGGCGGGATCCTTCCGCGGGGTTCGTGAGGGGTGTGGGCGAAGACAGGGGTGCCGGGGAAGTCGGCGATGCCGGGGGTGCCGGGTGATGGGCGGCGAGGCGGGCCGCGGTCTCCACGAGGTCGGTGCCGGCGAACCGGGGCAGCGCACAGCCCGACAGCACGCGGCAGCTGCTGCGCCAGGAGTCGGGCAGCACGGCGGCGCCGCCGACGGCACCGACCAGCGCCCCGGTCAGCGCCGGGGCCGAGTCCGCCACCCGGGACAGACAGGCGGCCGACGGCACGGCCTCGCCGAGCACACCGGCCGACGCGGTCGCGACGGCCAGCGCGACCGGCACGGTCTCGGCCGCCGCGATGCCGTAGCTGTAGACGTGATCGACGATCTCGTGCTCCAGCACGGGCACCAGCGCGAACGCCTGCCCGGGCCGCCCGTCGCCGCCGTCCACCGCGGCCCGGGCCAGCTGCACGGCGCGCACCGCGTTGCGCCGGATCTCGGTGCCCTGCGGCAGCTGGTCGAGCGCGGCCTGCACACAGGCGCCGGTCTCCCCGCCGCCGAGCGCCGTGGCGACGGCGGCGGCCATCGCGCGGGCCCCGTGCACCCCGTCGTCGTCCTGGGTGTAGCGGGCGTCGAACTCGGCGAGCCCGGCCGCTGCGTGCGCGTCCCCGGGGTGGACGACGGCGAGGACGGCGGCGCGTACGCAGGCGGCGTCGTCGAAGTAGTGCGGGTTGTCGTGCCCGGTGGCCGGCGGGCGCAGTCCGGCGGCCAGATTGCCCAGCCCGGCCCGCACCGAGATCCGGGCACGCAGTGGGATGTGCGCCGACTCGATCTCCTCGGCCCGTTCGGCCGCCGCCGCGACCTCGTCGGCCAGCGCGTTCCAGGCCAGCGTCAGCGCCGAGCGGACCCGCTGGTCGGCGGTGAGGTCGCTGTGCGGCACGGCGTCGGCCGACAGCACGGCGTGCGCGGTGAACGCCGCCCACTCCGCGTCGTCGGACGGGCCCAGCCGCAGCGGTTCGGGCGGCTGGTTGAGCGCGATGGGCACCGGCAGCGTCGTCGTGGCGTTCTGCTCGGCGAAGGTGTCCAGTTCGCGGGTCAGCCGCCGGGTCCAGTCCGGCAGCCGGGCCGCGCGGTGCCGCCCCGAGGGCCAGCCGGCGGCGTCCCCGGCGGCCAGCCCGAGCAGCATGCCCTCGATCCGGTCGCGGCCCGCACCGTCCCCGTCCGGCCGGGCGCAGGCCCCGGTGCCGGCGCGGCTCATGACGCCTCCTGCTGCTCGTGGTGCGCGGCGAGCCGGTCGGCGATCTCCCGTACGTGCCGGCCGGCCACGGCGGGCAGGCAGGTGCCGCGCACGGGGCGGACCGCCGCCGCCCACTCGCCGGGGATGGCGCTCTCGCCGCGCAGCGCCCCGGCGAGCGCCCCGGCGACGGCC
This sequence comes from Streptomyces cacaoi, assembly GCF_006539165.1. Lineage (GTDB taxonomy): Bacteria > Actinomycetota > Actinomycetes > Streptomycetales > Streptomycetaceae > Streptomyces > Streptomyces cacaoi. Next base: position 63,584 of record NZ_BJMM01000039.1, read on the forward strand.
GCCGTGGTGTCGGCGTCGCGGCCCATGTTGACGGCGGTGAGCACCGCGTCGGCGAACCGGCCGCGGGCCGCGGTGAACGCGCCGAACGCCAGCCCCACGGCCTCCGGCGCCAGGTCCGTCCACGGGTAGCCGCCGACGACGACGGAGGAGCGCACGGCCCGCTCCACGCTCAGCCGGGTCGCGTCCGGCCGCAGCGGCGCCCGCCGCCCGGCGGAGACGGCGCGCTGCAACGAGCGGGACGTCCAGGAGTTCGCCGGCACGACCGACAGCGCCGCCTGCACGACGCTCTCCGGGTCGTCGCTGACCAGCGCCGCCGCCACCCCGGCGGCGACGGCGCGCCCTCCGTGGATGCCCTCGCCCTCGTGGCTGACGGTGCCGTCCACGGCGACCAGCCGGGCCGCCTCCGCCGGCCGTCCGGCGGCGAACACCCCGAACGGCGCGGCACGCATGGCCAGTCCGTCGCTCCAGGCGTGCCGGTGCTGGGCGGAGATCGGCGCGGCCAGTCCGCGGCGCAGGTTCTCCAGGGTGCCGCGCTCGCTGAACCCGGCGCCGCGGAAGGAGCCTTCGCCGAGGTCGGCGATCCAGCGGTGCCAGGCGGCCTCCACGTGTGCGACGGTGAGCGCGGCCCCGTGTTCGGCCAGCAACAGGCCGGAGAAGATGGCGTACTCGGTGTCGTCGGTGCCGGCCGGATCGTCGGAGACGAAGCCCTCGATACGGCCCCAGCGCTCCCTGATCTGCGAGGGCTTCATGTTCTCCGCCGGCGCGCCCAGCGCGTCACCGACGGCCAGCCCCACCATCGCGCCGCGCGCCCGGTCCAGCGCGGCGGGCACACCGGGAACGCCGGGGGCGCCAGGAACGCCAGGAACGCCGGGCACGCCGGGAACTTCGGCCATGCCGGGGCCGCCCGGTGTGCCGGTGCCCGGGCGCCCGTGACAGCCGGAAGAGGGAGAGGCGGCGGAAGGCGCGGGGACGGCCGGCCGGGGACGCGGATCGGCGGGTGCGGGGGAGTCGGGGACGCGGCGGTCCGGTCCACGGGTCGGTCCTCGGTCCGGTCCTCGGGCCCGGTCCCGCGCGGAGGCCGGCGGGGCCGCTGGGTTCACGCTCATGTGCGGTCGCTCTCTGTGTGGTTCGGGCCGTGCGGGGCCCGCCGCGGGGCGGGGCACCGCACGGCCC
>NZ_BJMM01000040.1 GCF_006539165.1 Streptomyces cacaoi
GAGGCCCTTGGCCTTCAGCGTGCATGCGCTGAAGGCCAAGGGCTTTTTTGTTTTTGTCCGGTGCGTGAGCGCCGGGTTTTCCGAAGGTCCCGGCTGCGGAGAGCGCCGGGAGTAGGGCTGCGCGACAATTGTGGGCAGCCGCCGCAGACAGGAGTAACGCCGATGTCCCCGAATCCGTCCGACGATCGTCCTGAGCGTCGTTCCCGCCCGTCCGGTCCGCGTCGTGGCGAGGGGGGCCGGCAGCAGGGGCCCCGGCGTGACGGCCGGGGCGATGCCCGTGGTGGGTTCCGTCGTGAGGACCGCGACCGTGATCGGGAGCGGCCGCGTCGGGATGAGCGGAATCGGGACGGCCGCGGCCGGGAGGACCGGGGGGCCGGTTACCGGGGCGAGCGGTCCTGGCGGGACGAGCGCGGGCGTGACCGTGACAGGGACCGGGGCCGTGAGAGGGACCGGGACGACCGCGGCAGGGACCGGGACAGGGGGCGTGAGCGTGACCGGGAGTTCGGTCGGGATCGTGATCGGGATCGGGGGCGTGAGTTCGGCCGGGACCGGGACCGTGATCGGGGCCGGGAGTTCGGGCGGGACCGTGATCGGGAGCACGGGCGGGAGCGTCCTCGGGGGGATGAGCGGTTCGAGCGCGGGCAGGGCGAGCGCGGGCGGCGGCCTCATGGGCAGGGCGGGGGTGCCGGCCGTGGCCGTGGTGACCGCAGGGATGAGCGCGGCGGCGGCTTCCGCAGGGACGAGAGGCGTGGGGGCTCCGGGCCGCGGCGGGAGGACGGCCGTGGTGGGCCGGGGTTCCGGCGTGACGGTGGCGGCCGGGGCGGACCAGGGTTCCGGCGAGGGCCGGAGCGGGACCGGGACCGGGGTCGGGGCCGTGGTGGTGAGCGGCAGGACCGTGAGCCGCTGCGCCGGCTGCCGATCGACGAGGACGTCACCGGTGAGGAGCTGGACAAGGACGTCAAGCAGGAGCTGATGAGCCTGCCGAAGACGCTGGCCGGTGATGTGGCGCGGAACCTGGTGATGGTGGCGCGGCTGCTGGACGAGGAGCCGGAGCGGGCCTACGGGTACGCGAAGGTGGCGTTGCGGCTGGCGTCGAGGGTGCCGTCCGTCCGGGAGGCGGCCGGGTTCGCGGCGTACGGCGTGGAGAAGTACGCGGAGGCGCTGGCGGAGTTCCGGGCGGCGCGGCGGATGACGGGGTTGCAGCATCTGTGGCCGGTGATGGCGGACTGCGAGCGTGGTCTGGGGCGTCCGGAGCGGGCGTTGGCGATGGCCGGTGAGCCCGAGGTGCGCAAGCTGGACAAGGCCGGGCAGGTCGAGATGCGGCTGGTGGCCGCGGGGGCGCGCCGGGACATGGGGCAGGCCGACGCGGCCGTGGTGACGTTGCAGAGCCCGGAGTTGGCGTCGAACTCGGTGCAGCCGTGGACGGCACGGCTGCGGTACGCGTATGCGGACGCGCTGTTGGCCGTCGGGCGTGAGGACGAGGCCCGGGAGTGGTTCGCGAAGGCGCTGGAGTCGGATCAGCAGGGGACGACGGATGCGTCGGACCGGCTGGCGGAGCTGGACGGTGTGGAGTTCATCGACGCGCTGGACGAGGAGGAAGGCGAGGAGGACGACGGTTCTTCCGCTTCCGGGCGTGGTGAGTGAGCCCACGCGTCCGGGGACGGGCGCGGTGGATGAGCGATGAGTGAAGGGGCGGGCCCGGTCGGGTCCGCCCCTTCTGCTGTGTGTGCGGCCGGTGTGTGGCCGGTTGTGTCAGGGGCGGTCGCCGGCGTGGGCTGCCAGGGGGTTGGCGAGGTTGCCCTGGAGCTGGAGGGCGCCCGCGGGGTCCTGGAGGTCGACCATCTGCTGGTTGTTGCGCAGCTGGAGCCGGTTGAGACAGGAGAGGGCGAACTCCGGGGCGAACAGGTCGTAGCGGGCGTGCCGGTCGGCGAGGTGCGGGGTGGCCTTCTGGTAGGCGGTGACGCAGTCGGCGACGGTGGCCCAGAAGGTGTCCTCGTCGAGCACGCCGGCGGTGTCCAGGAGCGGGGCGAGGAAGCGGAAGAAGCAGTCGAAGACGTCCGTGAAGAGGGACAGGAGCTTCATGTCCTCGGGGACGTCGGCGCGGATGCGTTCCACCTCGGGCGGCAGTTCGGCGGTGTCGCTCATCACCGCGATCTCCTCGGCCAGGTCCTTGAAGAGGGCCCGCTGGGGGACGCCGTGCTCGTCCAGGACGAGGATGACGTTCTCGCCGTGCGGCATGAACACCAGGTCGTAGGCGTAGAAGCTGTGCAGCAGCGGGGTCAGATAGGCGTTGAGGTAGCGGCGCAGCCAGTCGGTGGGGGCCAGGCCGGAGCGTGCGATGAGGGCGGCGGCGAAGGAGTTGCCCGCGCGGTCGACGTGCAGGAGGGACGCCATGGTGGCGGGCTTCTCGCCGTCGGCGAGGGTGGGGATCGGGCTCTCGCGCCAGAGTGCGGCCAGCATCTTCAGATAGGGGGAGCCCTTGGGGGCGGCGGCCTCGTAGGGCGCGGGGTGGTAGCCGATGGCGGCGCGTTCGCGCAGGACGCCGAGGCCGGTGGAGCGCAGTATCTCGTCGCCGGCGACGAGGTCGGCCAGCCAGTCGTTGATGGCCGGGGTGGCCTGCATGTAGTTCGCGGAGAGTCCGCGCAGGAAGCCCATGTTGAGGACGGAGAGCGCGGTCTTCACATAGTGCTTGTGCGGGCTGGTGGTGTTGAAGAAGGTGCGGATGGACTGCTGTGCGAGGTGGTCGTCGTCGCCCTGGCCGAGGCAGACGAGGTGGCGCTGGGCGACCTCGGCGGCGAAGGTGACGGACAGCTTGTTCCACCACTGCCAGGGGTGGACGGGGATGAGGTAGTAGTCGTCGAGGTCGAGGCCCAGCTCGGCCATGGTGTCGGAGAAGCGGCGCAGGGTGGGGCCGGACAGCTCGGTGAGCAGGAGCTGGTCGTAGCTGAGGTCGGTGCAGGCGGTGAAGGTGGCGCGGTCGCGGTGCGCGGCGACCCACAGGAGGCGTACCGGGGTGCCGGTCTCGGGCGCGTAGGCGCGGTATTCGGCGATGTCGAAGCCGAGGCGGCCGTTGTTGGCGATGAAGCAGGGGTGGCCCTCGGTCATGCCGGACTCGATGGACTGGAAGTCCGCCGCGGCGAGGTCGGCGGCGTCGACGGGCGGGGCGGCCAGTTTGTAGGCGGTGCTGGCGAGGGTGCTGCTGATCTCTTCGAGATAGACGGGGAGTATCTGTTCGCTCAGGCCGAGGGAGTCGCGGAGTTCGGTGATGAACGCGAGCGCGTCCAGGGGGAGTTCGGCGCCGTCGCGGTGCCGGGTGATGCTGTCGGCGTCGACCTGCCAGTGGTCGAGGGCGAAGCGGCGGGCGGTGAAGCGGTAGGTGGTCCGGCCGTCGTCGGAGCGGACGGTGTAGCGGTCGTCGCCGAGCGGCTCGGGGGCGAACAGGCGCTCGTGGGTGAACTCGGCGAGCGCCTTGCGGACGAGCAGGCGGGTGGCCTGTGCCCAGCGCTCGGGGGTGAGGTGGGCTACGGCCTCGGCGGGGGAGAGTCGGGGGGTGGTCATGCGGGGGTCACTCCTGTGGCGGTCCGGAACTGCTCTCGGTCGCAGAAGCTGAGCAGGGCTTCCTTCTCCGGTTTGGTGAGGGTCTGCTCGACGCGGAAGCCGACCGCCTCGTTGAGGGCGTGCACGGCGGTGTTGCGGACGTCGGGTTCGACGACGACGCGCCGGGTGGCGGGGTCGGCGAAGAGCATCGCCATGACGGTCGTGAGGACGGCGCGGGTGAAGCCGTGCACGGACTTGTCGCTGGGGGCGCACAGGAAGTGCATGCCGACGTCGCCCGGTTCGTGCGGGTACAGGCCGGCGAGTTCGACGTGTGCGGGGTCGTAGCGCTCCATGAGGAACGCGGGTTCGCCGTCGTGGTGGCCGAGGAAGGCGTCGTGGTGGGGGTGCGCGGCGATGCCCATGAACTCGCGCTCGACGTCCGGGAGGGTGGCGTCCTGGAGCAGGTAGAAGACCGATTTGGGGTGGGTGACCCAGGTGTGCAGCAGGCGGGCGTCGGTGAGCGGGTCGACGGGGCGCAGGCTGAAGGTGCCCAGGTGCGGGTCGGTGCGGGTGAAGACGGTCTCGTGCGCGGTCGCCCTGGTGTGCGGGTCGGTGGTCACAGCGCCGCCTCCTCGGGGGAGGTGTGCGGGGCGCCGAACTCCTGGAAGGCGATGGCCTTCTCGATCGGGTAGTACTCGCGGCCGAGGAGCTCGCGGATGATGCAGGAGTTGCGGTAGGCGGCCATGCCCAGGTCGGGGGCGACGAAGCCGTGGGTGTGCAGTTCGGCGTTCTGCACGTAGATCTCGCCGCGGTCGGCCGCGTCGATGCTGTAGTCGCGGCGGACGTCGAAGCGGCCCTGCGGGTCCCAGGCGATGCGGTCGGCGACGGGGTCGAGGAAGGCCGGGCGCTGGTAGCGGTAGCCGGTGGCCAGGATCAGGCCCTCGGTGGTGTGGGTGAAGTCCTGCTTCTGCTCCTCGTGGCGCAGGCCGAGGGTGTAGGCGCCGCTGGTCTCGTCCCAGGAGGCGTCGGTGAGCGCGGTGTTGGTCATCAGCCGGGTGGGGCAGCGGCGTACCCGGTTCTTGCGGTAGAGCAGGTCGAAGATGGCGTCGATCAGCTCGGAGTTGATGCCCTTGTAGAGGTTCTTCTGGGAGGCGACGAGCCGGTCGCGGGTGCCGGGCGGGAGCGCGTGGAAGTAGTCCACGTACTCGGGCGAGGTCATCTCCAGCGTGAGCTTGGTGTATTCGAGCGGGAAGAAGCGGGGGGAGCGGGTGATCCAGGTGAGCGCGTAGTCGTGTGCGTCGATGTCCTGGAGGAGGTCGTAGTAGATCTCCGCGGCGCTCTGGCCGCTGCCGACGATCGTGATGCTCTTCTTGCGCTGGAGGGCTTCCTTGTGGTCGAGGTAGCCGGAGTTGTGCAGCAGGTCGCCGCCGAGGCCGCGGCAGGGCTCGGGGATGTGCGGCGGGGTGCCGGTGCCGAGGACGAGCTTGGGCGTGCGGAAGGTGAACCGGGCGCCGTCGGCGGTGCGTTCGGCGTGCACGAGGTAGCGGCGGTCGGTTTCGTCGTACTCGACGGAGGTGACGCGGTGGCCGAAGCGGACGGTGTCGCCGAGTTTCCGGGCGGCCCAGCGGCAGTAGTCGCTGAATTCGGCGCGCAGCGGATAGAAGCTCTCGCGGATGTAGAAGGGGTAGAGCCGGCCGGTCTCCTTGAGGTGGTTGAGGAAGGAGAGCGGCGAGGTGGGGTCGGCGAGGGTGACGAGGTCGGACATGAAGGGCGTCTGGAGGGTGCTGTCCTCCAGGAGCATGCCCGGGTGCCAGGTGAAGTCCGGTTTGTCGTCCAGGAACAGGCCATCGAGGCCGGGTATGGGGTCGGTGAGCGCGGCGAGGCCGAGGTTGAAGGGGCCGACGCCGATGGCGACGAAGTCGGGTTCCTCGGTGGGCGCCGCCTCGCCGGTCGGCCGGGGGGAGTGGGACACGTCGGGGCTCCTGGGAGGGTCGGTCAGCACGCCTGGGCGGTGCTGAGGGGGGAGTGGACGGCGAGGTACTGCTGGGCGTGGCCGGCGAGCAGGTCGAGGACGGTGGCGATGTCCTCCAGCGTGGTCTCCGGGTTGAGCAGGGTGAACTTGAGGTGGTGCCGGCCGTCGACGACGGTGCCGGCGACGGTGGCCTCACCCGAGGCGAACAGGGCCTCGCGGGCGTGCAGATTGGCCTGGTCGACGGCGTCCTGGGGGACCGCGGCGTCCTGCGGTTCGTAGCGGAAGACCAGGGTGGACAGCTGGGGTTCGGTGACGACCGTGTAGCGGGGGTCGGCGTCCAGGAGGCGCCAGGCGTCGGCGGCGCGGTCGACGACCTCGTCGAAGAGTTCGCCGACGGCGTCGGGGCCCATGATGCGCAGCGTCATCCACAGCTTCAGCGCGTCGAAGCGCCGGGTCGTCTGGATCGATTTGTCGACCTGGTTGGGGACGCTCTGTTCCGCGGCGCGGGCCGGGTTCAGATAGTCGGCGTGGTAGGTGACGTGCCGCAGCGTGCTGCCGTCCCGGACGACGACCGCGCTCGAACTGACCGGCTGGAAGAAGGACTTGTGGTAGTCGACGGTGACCGAGTCCGCGCGGGAGATGCCCTCCAGCATGTGGTGGCGGCGGGAGACGAGCAGCCCGCAGCCGTAGGCGGCGTCGACGTGCAGCCAGGTGCCGGCCGCCTCGCACAGGTCCGCGATCCGGGGCAGCGGGTCGATGCTGCCGAAGTCCGTCGTGCCGGCGGTGGCGGCGACGGCCATCACGGTCAGGCCCTCGCGGGTGCAGCGCTCCAGCTCGTCGGCGAGCGCGTCGGTGTCCATCCGGCGGGCGTCGTCGCAGGGGACGGCGACGACCGACTCGGGGCCGAGGCCCAGCAGGGTGGCGGCCTTCTCGATGCTGAAGTGGCTGCACGCGGAGGTGAGGATGCGCAGCCGCGGCAGGATCTCGCAGGTGTCGAGCGGGGTGGCCGCGTTCTTGCGCACCAGGCGGCACGCCTCCTCGCGGGCCAGCAGCAGCGCCTGGAGGTTGGACTGGGTGCCGCCGCTGGTGAAGATGCCGTCCGCGGCCTTGCCGAAGCCGATCCGGCCCGCCGTCCAGGACACCAGCCGGCGCTCGATCAGGGTGCCGCCCGCGCTCTGGTCCCAGGTGTCCAGTGAGGAGTTGACGGCGGCCAGTACGGCTTCGCCGAGGACCGCGGGTATCACCACGGGGCAGTTGAGGTGCGCGAGGTAGCGCGGGTGGTGGAAGTAGACGGCGTCGCGCAGATAGACGCGTTCCAGCTCGTCGAGGGCTTCTCTCGGGTCCGCGAGCGGGCGCTCCAGGTCGACGGCCTCCACCTCCGGGCGGAGTTCGTCCGGGGTGACGCCGGTGCACGGCCGCTCGGTGGTGGCGATCTTGTCCGCCACGCGTTCGATGCCGTGGCCGAGCAGGCTCCGGTAGCGCTCCGCTGTCCTGTTGTTGAGCAGGTGTGACCTGCTGCTCATGAAGGTGTCCTCCTGGCACGGGCGGAAGGTGGGGGTGCAGCGCGGCCGGGGACAGCCGTCGCTTTAGGTAAGGCAAGCCTAACCTCGCCCGTGTGGCGCCGTGCAAGGGGGCCTGCGGGCTCCCGTGAGGAGTATGTGGATGAACTGTGAAGAAGATGTCGGTGGTTGGTGTGCGGATGCTCCGGTGCGGGGCACGAGGCGCACGTGTGGGGAGGGAGCGCGGGGTGCCGTGGGAAACGTCACGGCCCGGCTCCATGGGGCGAGAGACTCGCCCGCCAGGAGTCGCCCGGGTTCGCCCGGCCCGTCGGAAAGGCGGCCCGGCGGTCAGGACGGGGTGTCGACTGTGCGCAGGATGAGGCCCGTTGCCGGTTTCGGGCCGAAGGAGGTGGATTTGCGGGGCATCGTCACGCCCTGCTCGGCCAGGGAGCGGACGGTCTCCTCGGGGACGGCCCGCATCAGGACGGCCGTACCGCCGTGTGTGGCCGCCTGGGCCACCGCCGCCTCGGTGTGGTGGAGATAACCGATCGTGTCCGGCCTGTCCGGCACCCGGAGGAGACCGTCCAGCAGCGCGTGGTGGAGGACCGTCGCGTCCAACTCCCGCCAGGCGCACGGCCGGTCGTGCGCGATGGTGCGCTCCAGCAGCCGCGGGGACGGCCGGTCGAGCAGATGGAAGACGCCGTCGCCCTCGGTCAGCAGGAAGGCGTTGCCCGGGGTGTCCGCCAGCTCCTCCAGCGCCTCGTCCAGCGGGGCCTCGAACTTCCGTACGCGGAAGCCCTCTTCGGCGCGGTCGAGCAGATCGAGCGCCTGCTTGAGCGGCAGCCGGGGCAGCACGCGGTGGATCGCCCGCACCTGGAGCGGGTAGCGCGCGGTGTCCACCAGCAGGACCAGGCCGTAGTTCCACGGGGACGAGCCGTTCACCGCGCCGTTCGCGGCGGGCCCGGAGTGCTCCTCGCGCAGCCGCAGATAGGTGGCCCAGCGGTGATGGCCGTCGGCGATCAGTGCGCGGTGCCGGGAGAGGTCCGCGTCGATCTCCGCCAGTTCGGCGGCGTCCGTCACCGCCCACAGCCGGTGTGCGAAGCCGTCCTCCGTCGTCGTCGCCACCAACGGGGGCCGTGCGATGGTGCGTTCGATGACGGCGGTGGCTCCGGTGCGGGTGCCGCTGCCGCGGTAGGAGAGCAGCAGCGGCTCGGGATTGGCGGCGGTCTCGCGCATCAGGGCTGCGCGGTCCTCGACGACCTCAGCTATCACCTCCTCGTGCGGCAGCACGATGCCGGCCTCGGGAGGGGACAGGGACAGCGCGCCGATCACGCCCCGCTGGAGCAGCTCGCCCTTGCGCTGCTCGTAGACGTAGACGGCGGGTTCGGGATCGTGGGCCAGCACTCCGTCGGCACGCCAGCGGCGCAGCGTCTCCGCCGCTCTGCGGTGCCGGGCGGCCGGGTCCGCCGGGTCCTCCGCCTGCGGAAGGATCAGCCGGACGATGTTGTACGGGTCGGCCGTCTCCAGATGGCGCAGCCCGTCGGGCCGGACCACCACGTCGTAGGGCGGGGAGGTCACGGCGGCGAGGCTGCTGACCCTCCCGGGCGCGTAGCGCAGCCCACGGAACGGAGCGAGTCTCAGGCCCTCGTCGGTCATCCGTGCATGGTATGCCCGCGAAACAGGGGGCGTGGAACGGGGCACAGGGGGCGCAGGGAGTCGGGCGCACTGCCCCGCAGCGCACGGAACCGGCCGGGTCCTGACCTGTGCCCGTGGGCCCTGGGGGCCCCGGGGTGCGCGGGGTTCCCGGGATCCGCGGGGCTGCCGGGGCCGTTGCGGTCCGCGGGTCCTGCGGTGCCCGTGGGGGCGCGCCGTCGGCTCCGCCGTCCGCCCCGCCGTCCGCACCGTGCGGTGCGAGAGGATCACGGACGAGGCGGCGACACCCGGGGACGGCCCCACGGCGTCCCGCCACCACACCCAGCCGTGAGCACCTCCGAGGAGCGAGACCCATGCCGCACACCCCCGTCTCGACCGACGGCGGACGGCCCCGGCCGCCGGCCGGCCCCCGCGCCAGCGAGCAGGCGCTGCACACGGCGTACGACACGGCACTGCTCGACCTCGACGGCGTCGTCTACGCCGGGGGCGAGGCCCTCCCGCACGCCGTGGGCGCGCTGCGCAGTGCACGCGAGGCCGGCCTGCGCCTCGCCTACGTCACCAACAACGCGGCCCGGACCCCGCAGACCGTCGCCGAGCATCTGACCGAACTCGGCGTGCCCGCCCGGCCGGAGGAGGTCATCACCTCGGCGCAGGCCGTCGCCCGGCTCGTCGCCGAACAGGTGCCGGCCGGTGCGCCGGTGCTGGCCGTCGGCGCCGAGGGGCTGCGGGTCGCGCTGGCCGAACGCGGGCTGACCGTCGTCGACTCGGCCGACGAGGAGCCCGCCGCGGTCGTCCAGGGCTACGGCGGGCCGCAGATGACCTGGGACCGGCTGATGGAAGCCGCCCTCGCGGTGCAGCGCGGCGTGCCGTGGTTCGCCTCCAACACCGACATCACCATCCCCAGCGCCCGCGGCATCGCGCCGGGCAACGGTGCCGCCGTGGAGGTCGTCCGGCTCGCCACCCGCTGGATGCGCCGGCCGCCCGAGCCGACCGTGGCGGGAAAGCCGCTGCCGCCCATGCACAGGGAGTCCATCCTGCGGACGGAGGCACGACGGCCGCTCGTCGTCGGCGACCGGCTCGACACCGACATCGAGGGGGCGCACGCGGGGCGCGTGGATTCGCTGCTCGTGCTGACCGGGGTGACCGACGCCGCACAGCTGCTCGCCGCGCCGGCCGAGCGGCGGCCGACCTATGTGGCGCGTGATCTGCGGGGGTTGCTGGAGGTGCATCCCGAGGTCGTGGGGGATGCGGAGGAGGGGTTCCGGTGCGGGGGGTGGAGTGCGGTGGTGCGGGGTGGGGCCGTGCGGTTGGAGGGGGGCGGGGAGGCGGTCGACGGGTTGCGGGTGGTGTGTGCGGCGGTGTGGGGGGTTGCCGGGGACGAGGGGTTCGGTGGGGATGTGGGGGAGGTTGTGGAGCGGCTCGGGCTCTAGCCGGCCGGGCTGGTGGGGCCGGGGTTTCTTTTTCGCCTTCGGCGGGGTGTGCCCCGGTCCCGCCCCTTCCCGTTTTCGGGGGAGTGCGCCCCGGGCCCCCCTTTCCGTTGATCGCTCGCGCTCGTCCTCAAGCGCCGGACGGGCTGAAGAGTGCGCTCGTCATCAAGCGCCGGACGGGCTGGTTTGTGCGCTCGTCCTCGAACGCCGGACGGGCTGAAGGGTGCGCTCGTCCTCAAAGGGTGGGCCGGGGGCCTTGTTCATCGGGTTGTGGCGAGGGCCTCTGCTACGAGTTGTTCCTCCGTCGCGCCCAGGCGCCAGTAGCCGGTGAACTTGACGGCGCGGCGGTCGAGGCCGCGGTCGCGGACCAGGTGGCGGCGGAGGGCCTTGACGGTGCCGGCCTCGCCGGCGAGCCAGGCGTAGGGGGTGCCGGAGGGCAGGTCCGCCTCGCGGACGGCGGCGACGGCGCGGTCGGCGCGGGACAGGCCGGGGGCGGCCTCGTCGCGGACGAGCCAGGTGATGTGGGCGTCGGCCAGGGTCGGCAGGTCCTGGATGTCCTCGGCGTGCGGGACCTCGGCCCACACCCGTACGGGCATGCCGGTGGGCAGCCACTCCAGGATGGCGCCGATCGCGGGCAGGGCCGTCTCGTCGCCGGCGAGGAGCACGCAGTCGGTGCCCTCGGGGGGCCGGAAGTCGACGCCGCCGTTGTCCTCGACGACGGGGCCGAGCAGGGTGACGCGGTCGCCGGGGCGGGCGCGCCGGGCCCAGCGGGAGGCGGGGCCGAGGTCGCCGTGCAGCGCGAAGTCGATGTCCAGCTCGTCCTGGGCGCCGTACTCGCTGCCGCGGCGGAAGGCGCGGACGGTGTAGGAGCGCATGATGGCGCGCACGTTCTCGTCCATGGCGCGCCAGGCGGGGAACCAGTCGGCGCCGGCGTGCGCGGGTACGACCGGGGTGTCCTGGCCGGGCTGCGGGAGGAAGAGTTTGAAGCGCTGGTCACGGCCGCCGGAGGCGAAGGCGTTCAGACGGGCACCGCCGAGGGTGATGCGCATCATCGTGGGGCCGAGTTCGCGGGTCCGGACGACATGCAGCTCGAAGAACTCGAAGGGGACGGCGGGGGCGGTAGGTGCCTCGGAAACCGTGGCGCTCATCGTTGTGCTCCTCCGGTCGGTGTGGTGGTGCGGCGCGTCTGCCCGGACGCGCCGCACCGGGGATCAGCGGACCTTCTTGGCCTTCTCGATGGCCTTCGCCAGGTCCTCGACGAGCGGGGCCGCGCCCTTGTAGCTGAGGCGGGGTTCGGCCATCCATCCGCTGACCTGTCCGGCCTTGACGGCGGGCAGGTCGTTCCAGGACGGCTTGGACTTCAGCGCCGGGGGCTGGAGGGACTGGGTGCGGCTGTCGAGAATGATCACGTCCGCCTTGTACTTGTCGGCGTTCTCCCAGCTCAGCTCCTCGAAGAAGCCCTGGGAGCTGAGCTTCTCGGGGACGACGAAGTCGACGCCGAGGTCCTTGAAGTACTTCAGGTCGGCGTTCGCGTTCGGGTCGGAGACGTAGAACAGGTCCGCGGCGCCGGCGGCGGCCATGACGCGGATGCCGCTCTTGGCGGCCTTGCGCAGCCGCTCGGACGCCTTCTCGAAGCGGTTCTTGGCCTCGGTGACGGAGCCGGCCTTCATATCGGCGCCCAGCGACTCGGCCAGCTGGGCGAACCGCCGGATCGGCTCGATCATCGGGACCTTGGCCGCGGTCATGGCCACGGCGGGAGCGAGCTTGAGGATCTTGCTCTTGCTCTCGTCCGGCACGTACCACAGCGCGTTCTTGGTGTACATGTTCGTCACGAGGAGCTGCGGCCGGGTCTTGGCGTACTTCTCGATGTCGAACTCGCCGAAGGCGTTGCCGATGATCTCCACCTTGGAGATGTCCATGTCGCCGGCGATCACATCGGGCTTGCCGTTCTTGAGCTTCGTCGGGCCGAAGACGCCGGCGATCTGGTCGCGGACGCCGTAGTCCCACAGGGCGGCGGCGGTTCCGGTGTAGGCGACAATGCGCTCGGGAACCGCGTCCAGGCTGACCTTCTTCTTGCGGTCGTCGGTGAAGGACCAGCCGTCGCCCTGGGAGCCGCTGCCGGAGCCCTCGTCGCTGCCGCATGCGGTGAGCAGGGCACCGAGGCCGAGGGCGCCGCCCGCGGCGAGGAGGCCGCGGCGGGAGAGCTGGGGCAGCGGGGTCGGGCTGGACATCGTGCGGGGCCTTCTTTCGACGGAACGACGGGGCGGCCCAAAGGCCGAAGTTGCAGTTAGGCTAACCTAACCAAAGTATTCGTTGTCCAGTGGCCGGGGGGATCGCTTCTCCGGCCCCGACCGGAGCCCGTACGTGACGCTCACCAAGACGCTCACCAAGTCCGCGCAGGAGCACGGGGAATCGGCGGCCGGTCAGGACCAGCCGGCCCGCGCGCGGCCACCACTGGCCCGGGCCGCCGGGCTGCTCGCCGCCGTGCTCCTGCTGCTGCTCGTCGTCGTGCTCTCGCTCGCCGTCGGCGCCCGCCAGCTCTCGCTCGGCGAGGCCTGGTCGGGACTGGTCGACAGCGGATCGGCCACCTGGACCGTGGTCCACGAGATGCGGCTGCCGCGCACCCTGCTCGGGCTGCTCGCCGGTGTCGCGCTCGGACTCGCCGGCGGCGTCATGCAGGCGCTCACCCGCAACCCGCTGGCCGATCCGGGGCTGCTCGGCATCAACGCCGGTGCCGCTGCCGCCGTCGTCACCGCGATCTCCTTCTTCGGCGTCGCGGGGTACACCGGCTACATCGGCTTCGCGTTCCTCGGCGCCGCCGCCGTCTCGGTGCTCGTCTACGCGGTGGGCGGCGGGCGCGGTGCCACCCCGGCGCGGCTCGCGCTCGCCGGTACGGCGCTGAACGCCGCGCTCATCTCCTATGTGAACGCCGTCCAGCTGCTGGACACGGCCTCGCTGGACCGGATGCGCTTCTGGATGGTGGGCTCGCTCTCCCGCGCCCAGGAGTCCACCGTCGTCGCCGCGCTGCCGTTCATCGCCGCCGGTGCGCTCGTCGCGCTGGCGCTGGCCCGGCCGCTGAACGCCCTCGCGCTGGGCGACGACGCCGCCCGCGCCCTCGGGTCCCGGCCCGGCCGCACCCGTGGCGGCGCCATCGTCGCCGTCACCCTGTTGTGCGGGGCGGCGACCGCGGCCTGCGGGCCGATCGTCTTCGTCGGGCTGATGGTGCCGCACATGGTGCGCGCGTTCACCGGGCCCGACCAGCGCTGGATGCTGCCGTACTGCGCGGTCCTCTCGCCGGTGCTGCTGCTGGGCGCCGATGTGATCGGCCGCGTCCTGGGGCGGCCCGGTGAACTCCAGGTCGGCATCGTGACGGTGGTGCTCGGCGGTCCCGTCTTCCTCTACTTCGTGCGGCGCCGGAGGGTGGCACAGGCATGAGCGTCATACGTACCGCCGGCGGACTGTCGGTCAGCTACCGGCCGCGCGCGCTGTTCGTCGGCCTCGGCTGCCTCGTACTGGCCCTGGTGGCGGCCGTGTTCGCGATCGGCAGCGGCGAGTACCCCATGGGCTTCGGCGACGTGGTGCGCACCCTGATCGGCCAGGGCGACCCCGCCGACGCCTTCATCGTCAACGAACTCCGGCTGCCGCGCACCTGCGCCGCGCTGCTGGTGGGGGCCGCGCTCGGGCTGGCCGGCGCGGTCTTCCAGGCCGTGGTGCGCAACCCGCTCGGCAGCCCCGACATCCTCGGCTTCACCAACGGGGCCAGCGCGGGCGCGCTGGTCGCCGTGGTGGTCGTGGGCGGCTCCAGCGCGGCGCTCGCCGGGGGCGCGGTGATCGGCGCCGTCGTCGTCGGGACGCTCGTCTACGCGCTGGCCTGGAAACGCGGGGTGCACGGCTACCGGCTGGTGCTCGTCGGCGTCGGCGCCACCGCGATCCTCACCGGGCTCAACAGCTACCTGATCACCCGCGCCCGGATCGAGGACGCCTCCCGCGCGGTGCTGTGGATGACCGGGAGCCTGGACGGCCGCGGCTGGAGCAATGTGCTGCCGCTGGCCCTCGGCATGGTGGTGCTCGTCCCGCTGATCCTGTTCGGCTGCGCCCGCGGCCTGCGGATGATGGAGATGGGCGACGACGCGGCCAACGCGCTCGGCGTACGCGTGGAGCGGACCCGGCTGACGCTGCTCGCCGCCGCCGTCCTGCTCGTCGGCCTCGCGGCGGCCGCTGCCGGCCCGGTCGCCTTCGTGGCGCTGACCGCACCGCAGCTCGCGCGGCGGCTGACCCGCACCCCCGGGCCGAACCTGGTGCCGGCGCTGTGCATGGGTGCCGCCCTGCTGGTCACAGCGGATCTGGTGGCCCAACGCGCGTTCGGCGACCACCAGTTGCCGGTCGGCGTCGTCACCGGCGTCCTCGGCGGCGGCTATCTGGTGTGGCTGCTGGCCACCGAGCGGAGGGCCGGACGGATATGAGCGGGGCGAGAGCGCGCACGGCGGACCCGGCGGGCACGACAGGCACAGCGGACCCGGCGGGCACAGCAGTCACAGCGGGCACGGCCCGTACGGCAGGGACGACCGAAGCGGCGAAGGCGAACACGGAGGCGGAGACCAGCATGGACACGCAGACGGCCACCCGGTCGGCGAACCCGTCGGCATCCCGGCCGGCCACCGGGCAGAGGACCGCTCCGGGCCCGCACCCAGGCGCTGGTGCGGCCGACGGGACCGACGGTGCCGGTGGTGCCGGAGATCCCCGGCTGACCGGCCAGGAGCTGACCCTCGCCTACGACGAGCGCACCATCGCGCAGGACCTGCACGTCGCGGTGCCCGACCGCTCCTTCACGGTCGTCGTCGGGCCCAACGCCTGCGGCAAGTCCACGCTGCTGCGCGCCCTCTCCCGGATGCTCAAGCCGGCCCGGGGCACCGTGCTGCTGGACGGCGCCGACATCTCGGGCATGCACGCCAAGGCGCTGGCCCGCACGCTCGGGCTGCTGCCCCAGTCGTCCATCGCGCCGGACGGCATCACCGTCTCCGACCTGGTCGCCCGCGGCCGGTATCCGCACCAGGGGCTGCTGCGGCAGTGGTCGCGGGACGACGAGCGGGTCGTCCGCGAGTCGATGGAGGCCACCGGCGTCGAGGAGCTGGGCGACCGGTTCGTCGACGAACTCTCCGGCGGCCAGCGGCAGCGCGTCTGGATCGCGATGGCGCTGGCCCAGCAGACGCCCCTGCTGCTCCTGGACGAGCCGACCACCTACCTCGACATCGCCCACCAGATAGAGATCCTCGACCTGTGCGCGCGGCTGCACGAGGAGGAGGGCCGCACCCTCGTGGCCGTGCTGCACGACCTCAACCACGCAGCGCGCTACGCCACCCATCTGATCGCCATGCGGGACGGCCGCATCGTCGCGGAGGGCGCCCCCGGCGAGGTGGTCACGGCCGAACTGGTCGAGGAGGTCTTCGGGATGCCGTGCCGGGTCATCGACGATCCGGAGACCGGAACCCCGCTGGTGGTGCCCGCGGCCAGGCGCTGACTGTCGGACCGGCGCGGTAGCGTCGGGGCATGAGCGAGATCGCGCGGGAACCCCGGGCCGGGCTCACCGGATCCGGCGGCATCGGCAGCCAGGGCGCAGGGCCGGACGGCAGCGGCGCGGCGGGCGGGCCCGCCGTCCCCGGTGCGCAACCCCCGCCGGACGAGGGCCGGTTCGCGCCCGCCGGGGCGGTCCCGGGCCCGTCCCGGGAGACCGCGCCCGGCCAGGCGCCCCGCGAACCGTCGGCGGCGCCCACCGGCCCGCCGGACGCAGCGGTGTCCGGGCCCGCGAGCGAGGCGGACGCGGGCGAGACCGGTGCGGACACGGCGGAGACCGGTACGGACACGGCGGAGGCCGGTACGGACGCGGTGGAGGACGACGGACCCCGCCCGCTCGGTATCGGTGTCCGGCCCACGGGCCACGCCCCGCTGGACGCCCGGCTGCGCCGCCTGGAAGACGCCGACCACCTCGCCGTTTCCGGACATCTGGAGGTGTACGAAGATGTCCATGGCGCCCTGCGGGAGACGCTGGCCGCCCTGGACCGTCCCCACCCCACCCCCCGGAGCTGACCCGTGGCACGACGCCGACTCGACGCGGAGCTGGTGCGCCGCAACCTCGCCCGTTCCCGTGAGCACGCAAGCCAGTTGATCGCCGCGGGCCGGGTGACGGTCGGCGGCCTGACGGCGGGCAAGCCGGCCACGCAGGTCGAGACCAGCGCCGCCGTGGTCGTCAAGGACGACGAGCACGATCCGGACTACGTCTCGCGCGGCGGCCACAAGCTGGCCGGCGCGCTGGACGCCTTCGTCCCGCGCGGGCTGCGTGTGGAGGGCCGCCGCGCCCTGGACGCCGGCGCGTCGACGGGCGGCTTCACCGATGTGCTGCTGCGGGCCGGCGCGGGCCATGTGGTCGCGGCGGACGTGGGCTACGGACAGCTCGCCTGGTCGCTGCGCAGCGATTCCCGGGTGACGGTCAAGGACCGCACCAACGTCCGCGAGCTGACCCTCGCCGATCTGGACGGCGAACCGGTGGAGCTGGTCGTCGGCGATCTCTCCTTCATTCCGCTCGGTCTGGTGCTGCCCGCGCTCGTCCGCTGCTGCACGCCGGACGCCGATCTGGTGCTGATGGTCAAGCCGCAGTTCGAGGTGGGCAGGGAGCGGCTGGGCAGCGGCGGAGTCGTCCGCAGCCCGCAGTTGCGTGCCGAGGCCGTGCGGGCGGTGGCCGACCGGGCGGCCGGGCTGGGGCTGGGGGCGCTGGGCGTCACCGCGAGCCCGCTGCCCGGCCCTTCGGGGAACGTCGAATACTTCCTGTGGCTGCGTGCGGGAGCGCCCGCTCTCGACGCGGCCGATGTCCAACGAGCGGTGGCGGAGGGGCCCAAGTGACACAGGTGAGCCTGGAGACGGCGGCTGTCGAGCGGGGCGCCCCCGCCCCCCAGGAGCGCGGCGAGCGCACCGTCTTCCTGCTCGCACACACCGGCAGACAGGCGGCCGTGCGCAGCGCCGAGCTGGTCGTGCAGGGGCTGCTGCGCTGCGGTATCGGCGTCCGCGTGCTGACGGAGGAGGCCATCGATCTGCCGCTGCCGGATCCGGTGGAGACGGTGGCGCCCGAGCCGGACGCCGCCGAGGGCTGCGAGCTGATCGTCGTGCTCGGCGGCGACGGCACGCTGCTGCGCGGCGCGGAGTTCGCCCGTGCCTCCGGGGTGCCGATGCTGGGCGTCAACCTCGGCCGGGTCGGTTTCCTGGCGGAGGCGGAGCGCGACGATCTGGACAAGGTCGTCGACCGCGTGGTCACCCGCAGTTACGAGGTCGAGGAGCGGATGACCCTCGACATCGTCGTCCGCAACGACGGGCACGTGGTGCACGCGGACTGGGCGCTGAACGAGGTCTCCGTCGAGAAGGCGGCCCGGGAGCGGATGCTGGAGGTCGTCACCGAGGTCGACGGCCGCCCCGTCTCCAGCTTCGGAGGGGACGGCGTGGTCTGTGCGACGCCCACGGGCTCGACGGCCTATGCCTTCTCCGCCGGCGGCCCGGTGGTGTGGCCGGAGGTGGAGGCGCTGCTGATGGTGCCCATCAGCGCCCATGCGCTGTTCGCCAAGCCCCTGGTCACGGCGCCCGATTCGGTGCTCGCCGTGGAGGTGCAGCCGCAGACCCCGCACGGGGTGCTGTGGGCCGACGGCCGGCGCAGCGTCGAACTCCCGGCCGGTGCGCGGGTCGAGGTGCGCCGCGGCGCGGTCCCGGTGCGGCTGGCGCGGCTGCACCACGCCTCGTTCACCGACCGGCTGGTGGCCAAGTTCGCGCTTCCCGTCTCCGGCTGGCGCGGCGCCCCGCACTGACCGTCGGCGGCGGCCCGGTGCCGCACCGGCCCCGGCTCCCGCGCGGTGCTCGCACGGACGTCCGGGCCCGCACAGCGGCACCGTGCCGCTCCGGTATGTCCGGTGCGCCCGGTTTCCACTCGGACCGGGGGTGGGGGCCGCCCCCGGAACCTCGTATGGTCGTATCCGTGTTGGAGGAGATGCGGATCAAGGCCCTGGGCGTGATCGACGACGCCGTCGTCGAGCTGTCCCCCGGCTTCACCGCGGTGACCGGCGAGACCGGTGCGGGCAAGACCATGGTCGTCACGAGCCTCGGGCTGCTGCTCGGCGGGCGGGCCGACGCGGCGCTCGTCCGGGTCGGCGCCAAGGCCGCCGTCGTCGAGGGCCGGGTCGTGGTACCCCCCGACGCGCGGGCCGCCCGCCGCGCCGAGGAAGCCGGCGCCGAACTCGACGACGGCGCGCTGCTCATCAGCCGCACCCTCTCCGCCGAGGGCCGCTCCCGCGCCCACGTCGGCGGCCGTTCCGTCCCGGTGGGCCTGCTGTCCGAGCTGAGCGGCGACCTGGTCGCCGTGCACGGCCAGACCGACCAGCAGGGCCTGCTGCGCACGGCGCGCCAGCGCGAGGCCCTCGACCGGTACGCCGGCGAGGCCGTCCGCACCCCGCTGTCCGCCTACCGCGACGCCTACCGCAGGCTGCGCGAGGTGGACGCCACGCTGGAGGAGCTGACCACCCGCGCCCGCGAGCGCGCCCAGGAGGCCGATCTGCTGCGGTTCGGCCTCCAGGAGATCGAGGCCGCCGAACCCCAGCCCGGTGAGGACGCCGAACTGGCCGCCGAGGCCGAGCGCCTGGGCCACGCCGAGGCCCTCGCCTCGGCCGCCACGGTGGCGCACGGCGCGCTCGCCGGCGACCCGGCCGACCCCGAGGGCGTGGACGCCGCCACCCTCGTGGCCGGGGCGCACCGCTCGCTGGAGGCCGTCCGCGCGCACGACCCGGCGCTGGCCGCGCTCGCCGACCGCCTCTCCGAGGTGCACATCCTGCTGTCGGACGTGGCGGGCGAACTCGCCGGATACGCCGACGACCTGGACGCCGACCCGATCCGCCTGGCCGCCGTCGAGGAGCGCCGGGCGACCCTGGCCCAGCTCACCCGCAAGTACGGCGAGGACATCACCGCGGTGCTCGCCTGGGCGGAGGAGAGCGCGGGCCGTCTCGCCGAGCTGGACGGCGACGACGAGCGGCTCGGCGAGCTGACCGCCGAGCGCGAGGCGCTGCGCACCGAACTGGCCGAGCTGGCCGGGCAGCTGAGCCGGGCGCGGGCGGAGGCCGCCGAGCGGTTCGCCGACGCGGTCACCGAGGAGCTGGCCGAGCTGGCCATGCCGCACGCCCGGGTCTCCTTCGAGCTGAAGCACACCGAGGACCCGGACGGCCTGGAAGTGGACGGCCGTACCCTCGCGTTCGGCCCGCACGGCACCGACGAGGTCGAACTGCTGCTCACCCCGCACCCCGGGGCGCAGCCCCGCCCCGTCGCGAAGGGCGCCTCGGGCGGTGAGCTGTCCCGGGTGATGCTGGCCGTCGAGGTCGTGTTCGCCGGTTCGGACCCGGTGCCCACCTATCTGTTCGACGAGGTGGACGCCGGTGTCGGCGGGAAGGCCGCCGTCGAGGTCGGGCGCCGGCTGGCCAGGCTGGCCAGGTCGGCGCAGGTCGTCGTCGTCACACATCTGCCGCAGGTCGCGGCCTTCGCCGACCGGCATCTCGTCGTCGAGAAGACCGACGACGGCTCGGTCACGCACAGCGGCGTCAAGGCCATGGAGGGCGAGGACCGGGTGCGGGAGCTGTCCCGGATGCTGGCCGGGCAGGAGGACTCCGAACTGGCCCGCGCACACGCCGAGGAGCTGCTGGAAGCGGCCCGCGTGGGCGGCTGAGCGGCGGCGCCCGGCCGCCGCGGTGTGCGCCGGGGCGCGCCCGCTCGGGCGGCGCCACGGGCCCGGTCTCACCCGAGTGAGTGATACGCCGCGGTGGCCACGGTGCCGGCCTGCGGCCCTCGCCGGACCGCGGTGCCGCGGTCCGGTGCGAGCTGGCATCCTGAGCACGGTCCCCCGCCCCGCCGTGAACCAGGAGTCCGACCTTCCGTGAGCCGTTCCGCCCTTCCGCACCGGCCGCCCGTCGGCACACAGCCGCTGCACGCCGTCCAGGTGCTCGGTGGTGCCGGCTCCCCGTTCGGCGGCGGTGCGCCCGCAGCCCGGACGGTGGCGCATGTGCGGTCGCTGGCCCAGGGGCTGGTCGCACGGGGGGTGCGGGTGACGGTCTGCGCCGGCGGTGACGGCCAGGACGGTGAGCTGCGCGGCACGTTCACCGAGGCCGGCGCCGACTTCGTGAGCACCTCGGCACGCACCGAACCGGAGGCGGTGGCCTCGCTGCGCGCGCTGTGCGCCGACGCCGATCTGGTGCACGCGCACGGGTTGCGCGCCGGGCTGCTCGCCGCGCTCGCCCTGCGCCGGCGGCGCGAGGTGCCGCTCGTCGTCACCTGGCACGCCCCGCCGGCCACGGAGCCGGACGGCGGGCGCGCGGACGGGGCGCGGGAGTTGCTGCTGCGCGTGCTCGTGCGCCGGGTGGTCCGCGCCGCCTGGGTCGTCCTCGGCGCCACCTCGGACCTCGTCGAGCGGGCCCGCCGGAGCGGCGCCCGCGACGCCCGGCTCGCCCCCGTCGCCCTGCCCGGCCCGCCCGTATCCGACCGCCCGTCGCCCGCCGAGGGCCCGTGGGTGGCGCCCTTCCTGCCCGCCCTGCCCGTGCTGTCCGCTCCGCCCGGCCCACCCGGCCAGGGAACGGCCGCGGAGGCGGGGGAGGGCCCGGAGGAGACGGGCCGGCACAAGCTGCGCGCCGACATCGGGGCCGTCGACCGCCCGCTGATCGTCGCCGTCGGCAGGCTGGACGCGCGGCACGGCTTCGACACGGCGCTCACCGCGTCCCGTGCCTGGCTGCGGCTGGACCCGCCGCCGCTGCTCGCCGTCGCCGGAGAGGGCCCCGAGCGCGCCCGACTGCAACGCCGGATCGACGAAGAGGCCCTGCCCGTACGGCTGTTGGGGCGGCGGGACGATGCGCTGCGGCTGCTCGCCGGTGCGGATCTGGCGCTGCTGTCGGCGCGTTGGGAGGGGCGCTCACTGCCCGCGCAGGAGGCGTTGCGGGCGGGGGTCCCGCTGGTCGCCACCGAGGTGGGCGGCATTCCCGAACTTGTCGGTGACGCCGCGGTGCTGGTGCCCTACGGCGACGCCGACTCGCTGGCGCACGCCGTGGCCGCACTGCTGTCCGACCCGGCCCGGCGGGCCCGGCTGGCGGCGGCCGGCCGGGCCCGCGCCGCCGAACTGCCCACCGAGGACGACACCGTCGCCCAGGTCCTCAGCGTCTACGACGAACTGACCGGCGTGGCCTGACTCCTGCCCGCACCGCCCGTTCCGCCCGCCTCCTCTGTGCCCGCCGGCCCGTGCGCTCCGCCGTTCCCCGGGCCCGGTCCGCCTCCGCTGCGCTCACGCCGACTCCCGCAGCACCAGCCGTGCCTCGGTGATCACCGGGCCGGTGTCCGCCTCGGCCGGTCCGGCGGGCCCGGGCTCGGGCTCGGGCTCCCCGGGCCCGGGTGCGGCCCCGCCGGCGGCGATCCGGCGCAGCAGGAGACGGGCCATGAGCCGGCCCATGCCCTCGACGTCCTGCCGCACGGTGGTCAGCGGGGGGTCGGTCCAGGCGGCGGACTCCAGATCGTCGAAGCCGACGACGGCCACGTCCCCGGGCACCCGGCGGCCCGCCTCCCGCAGCGAGCGCAGCGCGCCGACGGCCATCTGGTCGGATCCGGCGAACACGGCGTCCAGCGCGGGCTCGCGCTCCAGCAGCCGGGCCATCGCCCGGGCGCCGCCCTCCACGGTGAAGCCGCCGTTCTCCGCGAGCGAGGGCTCCGGCTCCAGCCCGGCGGCCCGCAGCGCCTCGTGGTACCCGGCGAGCCGGTCCTGTGCCGAGGTCTGGTCCAGCGGCCCGGTGAGCACGGCGATGCGGCGGCGGCCGGCGGCCAGCAGATGTGTGACGGCCAGCCGGGCCCCGCCCGCGTTGTCCGCGTCGACGTAGGACAGGCCGGGGTCGGCGTCGGCCCCGGGCCAGCCGGGGCGTCCGCCGTAGACGGTGGGCAGCCCGGCGCGTACG
This sequence comes from Streptomyces cacaoi, assembly GCF_006539165.1. GTDB lineage: Bacteria > Actinomycetota > Actinomycetes > Streptomycetales > Streptomycetaceae > Streptomyces > Streptomyces cacaoi. The sequence continues at coordinate 22,091 of NZ_BJMM01000040.1, forward strand.
GCGGCGGCGCCCGGCGGCGGTCCGTGCAGCGAGAACATCAGCGCGCCGTCGACGTGGCCGCCCGCCAGATAGCGCCCGATGCGCTCGTGGTCCTCGTCGCGCTCCTGGAGCATGAGCAGCGACTGGGTGTCGTGCCGGGCGAGTTCGCGGCCGATGCCGCGCAGCTGCCGGGAGAAGAACGGGTCGGTGAACACCCGGCTCTCCGGCTCGGCGATGACGACGGCGACCGCACCGGTGCGGCGGGTGACCAGGGAGCGCGCCGCGATGTTCGGGGCGTAGCCCAGCGCCCGTACGGAGCGCCGGACGCGTTCGCGCACCTCGGCCCGTACGCCGGCACCCCCGTTGACCACGCGGGAGACGGTGGCGCGGGAGACGCCGGCGTGCGCGGCGACGGCCTCCAGCGTGGGGCGGGTCGGGCGGGCCGTGGGCACCTGTTCAACTCCTCTTCGTCCGCGGGCTCTTGACGCTACCCCGCGGGCACGGCACTGTGCATGCCCATGACGTGAGAGCGCTCTCAATCCCCCCCACACACCGAGAGGCGCACCCCATGAGAAAAATCGCTACGCACCGGGCACCGGACAGCGGTTCCGGACGGGCCCGCCGCATTCCCCGCCCCCTCGTGGCGCTCGCCGGCCTCGCGCTGGCGGGGGTCACCGCCGCGGTGCCGGCCGCACAGGCCGCCGACGCCGGGCCGGACACCGCACGCTCCGGGCCGGGCGCCCTCCAGGAGGTCTGGCGCACCGACTTCGACGGCGCGGCCGGCTCCCCGCCCTCCGCCGAGGACTGGATCACCGACACCGGCCACGGCTACCCCGGCGGCCCGCCCAACTGGGGCACCGGCGAGGTGCAGGAGTACACCGGCGACCCTGCCAACCTGTCCCTGGACGGCGAGGGCCATCTGAAGATCACCGCCCTGAAGAACGGCGAGACCTGGACCTCGGCACGCATCGAGACCCAGCGCAAGGACTTCGCCGCTCCCGAGGGCGGCACCCTGCGCATCGAGGCGAGCCTGAAGCTCCCCGAGGTCTCCGGCGACGAGGCGCTCGGCTACTGGCCCGCCTTCTGGACGCTGGGCGCCGACTTCCGCGGCAACTACCAGAACTGGCCCGGCGTGGGCGAGTTCGACGTGATGGAGAACGTCAACGGCGAGAACGTGGCGCACGGTGTGCTGCACTGCGGCGTCAACCCCGGCGGCCCCTGCAACGAGACGCAGGGCATCGGCGGCCAGGGCGACTGCGGCGGCAGCTGCAAGGACGGCTTCCACACCTACGCGGTGGAACTCGACCGCACCGGCGCCAACGAGGAACTGCGCTGGTACCAGGACGACAAGGTGATCCACACCGTCACCGAGGAGCAGGTCGGCGCCGACACCTGGAAACAGGCCACCGACCACGGCCACTTCATCCTGCTCAACCTGGCCATGGGCGGCGCCTTCCCGGACGGCGCCGCCGGCCGGGCCACGCCCACCGAGACCACCAAGCCCGGCGCCTCGCTCCTCGTCGACCACGTCGCGGTCTCCACGACGGGAGGTGCCGCACAGTGAGCCGCCTCAGCCGCCGCACCCTGCTGCGCAGCGCGGCCGGTGCCGCCGTCGCCCTGCCGGCCGCCGGACTGCTCGCCGCACACGCCGACGCCGGCAACTCGGCCCGCCGCAAGGCCGCCGGTCTCCCGCTGAAGATCGTCAACAACTCGGGCGCGTACGAGAACGGCTCGGTGCACGTCTACATCGTCGGCAACGACGGCAAGCAGCAGTGCTGGGTCACCCCCGACGGACAGCTCAAGCCCGTCCAGCTCTCCGACAACGGGGGAGACGGCTACACCGACTACGCCATCCCCCTCACCGGCAACGAGACCGCGCTGCAACTGCCCGAGATGTCGGGGCGGGTGTACGTGGCCTGCGGGGAGAAGCTGAAGTTCAAGGCGGTCGAGGCCGACGGCGGAGCCGCGCTGGCCTACCCGGCGGCCTGGGTGGAGTCCGACCCCAACTACCCGATCGTGCACGACTGCGCCGAATTCACCTTCAAGGGCGGCGCCATGTACTGCAACACCACGATGGTCGACATGTTCAGCGTCCCGCTGTCGATCCACCTCACCGGTGACAAGGACCAGACGACGGGCACGCTCAAGGCCGGCGCCCGCGCCAGGATCTTCGAACAGGTCGGCGCGGCCGAGGGGTTCGAGAACCTCGTCGTCGAGGACAAGCGGGTCATCGCGCCCGGCCACGGCATCGGCGCCGGCCGCTTCGCCGAGGACCACTTCGCCGGCTACATCGACGAGGTGTGGAGCCGCTACGAGGGCCAGGACCTGAAGGTCACCACCAACGCCGGCACCTTCACCGGCCGGGTCTCCGGCGGAAAGCTCGCCTTCACGGGCCCGGCCGAGGTCTCCTTCGACAAGCCCAGCACCAAGGACGTGCTCTTCTGCGACGGAGCCCTGGCCGCACCCAACGACGGCACCACCGGGCCGGTCGCCGCCGTCCTGGGCGCGGCCTTCAACCGCACCACGCTGACGGCCTCCGCCGACCAGCCCACCGACGACCCGGCCGGCTTCTACCAGGGCGACAGCGCACACCACTACGCCAAGGCCATGCACGAGGCCACCGAGGACGGCAAGGCGTACGGCTTCGCCTTCGACGACGTCGGCGGCTTCGCCTCCTACATCGAGGACGGCGCGGCCTCCGGTATGACGCTCACCCTCACGCCCTTCGACTGAGGGCGCCCGCCTCCCCGGGCCCGCCTCCCCGCACACGGCGCCCGGCACGGAGCAACTCCCGTGCCGGGCGCCGTCGTCGGGCGGCCCCGCGCTCTCAGACCCCGTAGGCGCCGGAGGCGGTGAGCCGCAACGCGGTGTCGATCAGCGGCACATGGCTGAACGCCTGCGGGAAGTTGCCCACCTGCCGCTGGGTGGTCGAATCCCACTCCTCGGCGAGCAGCCCCACATCGTTGCGGAGCGAGAGCAGCTTCTCGAACAGCTTGCGTGCCTCCTCCACGCGGCCGATCATCGCCAGATCGTCGGCCAGCCAGAACGAGCAGGCCAGGAAGGCGCCTTCCTCGCCCTCCAGCCCGTCGACGTTCCCCATCTCGCCGTCCTCGCCCTGCTCGCTGCTGGTCGGGTAGCGCATCACGAAGCCGTCCTCCGTGGACAGTTCGCGCTGGATGGCCTCGATGGTGCCGATCACCCGCTTGTCGTCCGGCGGCAGGAAGCCCATCTGCGGGATGAGCAGCAGCGAGGCGTCCAGCTCCTGCGAGCCGTAGGACTGCGTGAAGGTGTTGCGCTCCGCGTCGTAGCCCTTCTCGCACACCTCGCGGTGGATCCGGTCGCGCAGCGCACGCCAGCGGTCCACGGGCCCCTCGGCCTCACCGGACTCGATCAGCTTGACGGTGCGGTCCACGGCCACCCAGGCCATCACCTTGGAGTGCACGAAGTGCCGTCTGGGGCCGCGGACTTCCCAGATGCCCTCGTCCGGCTCGTCCCAGTGGTCCTCCAGGTAGCCGATGAGCTTGATCTGGAGGAGCTGTGCGTAGTCGTTGCGGGCAAGCCCCGTCATATGGCCGAGATGCAGCGCCTCGACGACCTCGCCGTACACATCGAGCTGGAGCTGGTTCGCCGCGCCGTTGCCGACCCGGACGGGCGTGGAGTTCTCGTACCCCGGCAGCCAGCTCAACTCGGCCTCGGACAGCTCGCGTTCGCCGGCGATGCCGTACATGATCTGGAGGTTCTCCGGGTCGCCGGCCACCGCGCGCAGCAGCCATTCCCGCCAGGCGCGGGCCTCTTCGCGGTATCCGGTGCGCAGCAGCGAGGAGAGCGTGATCGCCGCGTCCCGCAGCCAGGTGAACCGGTAGTCCCAGTTGCGCATCCCGCCGAGGCACTCCGGCAGCGAGGTGGTGGGCGCCGCCACGATGCCGCCGGTCGGCGCGTAGGTGAGCGCCTTGAGGGTGATCAGCGAGCGGACCACGGCCTCCCGGTAGGGGCCGTGGTAGGTGCAGGTGGCGACCCAGTCGCGCCAGAAGTCCTCGGCGCTGCGCAGCGCCTCCTCCGGCTCCGGGAGGGGCGGCGGCTCCCGGTGCGAGGCCTGCCAGCTGATGGTGAAGGCGACGCGGTCGCCGGCGCCGATGGTGAAGTCCGCGTAGGTGGTGAGGTCCTCGCCGTAGGTGTCGGCCTCCGTGTCCAGCCAGACCGAGTCGGGCCCGGCGACGGCGACGGTGCGCTGCCCGGCCTTGTGCACCCACGGCACGACCCAGCCGTAGGAGAAACGCATCCGCAGCGTCGAGCGCATGGGCACCCGGCCGCTCACGCCCTCGACGAGGCGCACCAGTTGGGGCGCGTGCCCCTCGCGGGGCGGCATGAAATCGATGATGCGGACGGTGCCGCGCGGGGTGTCCCACTCCTGTTCCAGGACGAGGGAGTCGCCCCGGTAGCGCCTGCGGTCGGCGACCGGTGGGTCGCCGCCCCCGGCGTGCGCCGGGCCGATGCGCCAGAAACCGTGTTCTTCCGTGCCCAGCAGGCGTGCGAACACCGCATGGGAGTCGAACCGGGGAAGGCAGAGCCAGTCAGCGGAACCGTCCGTGCCCACAAGGGCGGCGGTCTGCATATCCCCGATGAGTGCGTAATCCTCGATGCGCCCAGCCACGTGCATCTCCAGTCGAACGAACTGCGGTGACGCCCCCGTGGGACGTGCTGGATGACCTGTGCTTCTGCCTGTCCCAGGCAAGTGTCCGTGCAGGATACGACGCAGTGATGTGATCCGCCCGACGGTCGGCCGACTCCGTCTGCGCCGATGGGGTGAGCTTCACACCCTCGTTCACCTGCTGCGACATCCCTGTCACCGAGGGGTGTCGTGGCGCTCCTCACGGTGCCGGGGAAGGCCGGGTGCCCGCCCTCGCCGACGGCACCCCACCCCGGTCGCTGTTACGCTGGTAGCCCGTGGAGCGGTGGGCACGCGAACGCGATCTGTTCGACCTGATTCATTCGAGATCCATTCGAGACAGCCCCCCGAACCGCAGCGACGGCACCTCGGTCACCCCGACAGGATGCCGCTTCGCACCCCACCACGCGACCACGGGAGCCCCCTCTTGGCCATGCCGCCTACGTCCATGACGACCAAGCACCTCTTCGTCACGGGGGGTGTCGCCTCCTCGCTCGGCAAGGGCCTCACCGCCTCCAGCCTGGGCGCCCTGCTCAAGGCCAGGGGCCTGCGGGTCACCATGCAGAAGCTGGACCCCTACCTCAACGTCGACCCGGGCACGATGAATCCGTTCCAGCACGGTGAGGTGTTCGTCACCGACGACGGAGCCGAAACCGACCTGGATATCGGCCACTACGAGCGCTTCCTCGACGTCGACCTCGACGCCTCGGCCAACGTCACCACCGGGCAGGTCTACTCCTCGGTGATCGCCAAGGAGCGGCGCGGCGAGTACCTGGGCGACACCGTGCAGGTCATCCCGCACATCACCAACGAGATCAAGAGCCGCATCCGGCGCATGGCCACCGACGACGTGGACGTCGTCATCACCGAGGTCGGCGGCACCGTCGGCGACATCGAGTCGCTGCCCTTCCTGGAGGCCGTCCGCCAGGTGCGCCACGAAGTCGGCCGGGACAACGTCTTCGTCGTGCACATCTCGCTGCTGCCCTACATCGGCCCCTCCGGCGAACTGAAGACGAAGCCCACCCAGCACTCCGTCGCCGCGCTGCGCAACATCGGTATCCAGCCGGACGCCATCGTCCTGCGCGCCGACCGCGAAGTGCCCACCGCCATCAAGCAGAAGATCTCGCTGATGTGCGATGTGGACGACAACGCCGTCGCCGTCGCCAGGGACGCCAAGTCGATCTACGACATCCCCAAGGTGCTGCACACCGAGGGCCTCGACGCCTACGTCGTGCGCAAGCTGGACCTGCCCTTCCGCGACGTGGACTGGACGCAGTGGGACGACCTGCTGCGCCGGGTGCACGAGCCGGACCACGAGGTGCAGGTCGCGCTCGTCGGCAAGTACATCGATCTGCCCGACGCCTATCTGTCGGTCACCGAGGCGCTGCGCGCCGGCGGCTTCGCCAACCGGGCCCGGGTGAAGATCAAGTGGGTCACCTCCGACGACTGCCGCACCCCCGAGGGCGCCCGCGAACAGCTCGGTGACTGCGACGCCGTCTGCATCCCCGGCGGCTTCGGCGACCGCGGCGTCGACGGCAAGGTCTCGGCCATCACCTACGCCCGCGAGAACCGCATCCCGCTGCTGGGCCTGTGCCTGGGCCTCCAGTGCATCGTGATCGAGGGCGCGCGCAACCTGGCCGGCATCAAGGACGCCAACTCCACCGAGTTCGACGCCGCCACGGCGCACCCGGTCATCTCGACCATGGCCGAACAGCTGGAGATCGTCGCGGGCGAGGGCGACATGGGCGGCACCATGCGGCTGGGCATGTACCCCGCGAAGCTCGCCGAGGGCTCCCTCGTCCGCGAGACCTACGGCGGCGAGCCCGAGGTCGAGGAGCGCCACCGGCACCGCTACGAGGTCAACAACCACTACCGCGCCGAGCTGGAGAAGAAGGCCGGGCTGGTCTTCTCCGGCACCTCGCCCGACAACACGCTCGTCGAGTACGTGGAGTACCCGCGCGAGGTGCACCCGTTCCTGGTCGCCACGCAGGCACACCCCGAGCTGCGCTCCCGGCCCACGCGCCCGCACCCGCTCTTCGCCGGCCTGGTGAAGGCCGCCGTCGAGCGCCAGCTGGGCGCCGACGCCGGTGCCGCGGCCGACAGCGCGCCCGAAGGAGAGTGAGGATGTCCACGCGCATCTACGACGAGGCGCAGGAGTGGCAGGTCACCGCCTCCGAGACGCCGTTCACCGGTAACAAGACCGGGGTGCGTACCGACGACGTCGTCATGCCCGACGGCTCGGTCGCCCGCCGCGACTACCAGACGCACCCCGGCTCCGTCGCCGTCGTCGCGCTGGACGACCAGGACCGGGTGCTGGTGCTCAGCCAGTACCGCCACCCGGTGCGGCAGAAGCTGTGGGAGATCCCCGCCGGGCTGCTCGACGTCCCGGGCGAGAACCCGCTGCACGCCGCCCAGCGCGAGCTGTACGAAGAGGCGCATGTGAAGGCGGAGGACTGGCGCGTCCTCGTCGACGTCTACACCACGCCCGGCGGCAGCGACGAGGCCGTGCGGATCTTCCTCGCGCGGGAGCTGTCCGAGGCCGAGGGCGAGCGGTTCGCCGTCTCCGACGAGGAGGCGGACATGGAGCTGGCCCGCGTCCAGCTGGAGGAGATCGTGCGCGGCGCGCTCGCCGGCGAGCTGCACAACAACTCCCTGGTGGTGGGCTCGCTGGCGCTCAACGCGGCGATGCAGGGCGGTGGCGGCCTCAGCGCGCTGCGGCCCGCCGGCTCGCCCTGGCCCGCCCGCCCCTTCGAGGGCTGAGCCGGCCCTTCGTCCGGCCCCGGCGCCGGAGCGTGTGCACGCTGCACGCGCTCCGGCGCCTCCGTCCTGTCCGGCGTCCGCCTCGATCCGCTACGGGCGCCGCACGGTGAACTACGCTTCGGACGTCAGCACGCACAGGCGCAGGTGAACGGGAGCGTGGCCCGTGACGGAACAGGTGGTGCAGTCCGCAGGTAAGGGAGCCGGGACCCGCGCCCCCGGGCCGCCCCGCCCGCACTTCGCCGGCCGCGAGCGCGAACTGCGCGCCCTGGACGAGGACACCACCCGCGCCGGTCTGCACACCCTCTCCGGCCATCCGTCGCCGTACAGCCGGGTGCTGCTCGTCGCCGGTGCGCCCGGCTCCGGACGCACCACGCTGGCCGAGGAGTTCGTGCACCGCCTGTGCGCGCGCACGCCCGGGACGGTGCTGCGGGCCCGGCTGACCGACCCGGGCGGCACGGCCGTCCCCACCGAGCGGACCGCGCGCGATCTGCTGGCCGCCCTGGAGTCCTCCCGCACCCCGCAGGCCGGTGCCGACGAGGAGGCCCTGTCCGCCGCGCTGCGGGCCGAGTTGGCGGACCGCGCCGGGCGCGACGGCCGCCCCCTGGTGCTGCTGCTGGACGATGTCGCCCGCTCCCAGCAGGTGCTCGATCTGCTTCCCGAGAGCCGGGACTGCCTCGTCGTCGCCGTCTCCTCCGGCCCGCTGACCCAGGTGCCCGACGTCCGCCCCTGCACGCTCGGCGGGCTGGACCGGGCAGCCGCCGTCTCCCTGCTGGCCCGCCGGGCCGGTTCGGCGCCGCGGCTGACGGTCGACCCGCGCGGCGCCGAGACGCTGGCCGAACTGTGCGGTGACCTGCCGGCCGCGCTCGCGCTGGTCGGCGGTTGGTTCGGCGCCCGCCCCAAGCTGTCGGTGGCCGACGCCGTCGCACTCCTGCGGCAGGTGCCGGACACACCCGTCCCGCGCGGCCGGCCGGGGCCGTCGGCCGAGGCGGACGGTGCGGTGGACGCAGGGAACGCAACGGATGCAACGGACGCAGCGGGCACAGCGGATGCGGCGGACGCAGCGGACGCACCGGACGGGGAGCACGCGGCGGACGCCGAGGGCGCTGCCGGTGCGGTCGGCGTCGGCGACGTGGCGGACCCGGAGACGGACGCCGAGGACGAGCACCCGGCGCCGCCCGGACCGCCGGCGCCGTATCCGCCCGCGCCGCTCGTACGCGCCTTCCGGCTGGTCAACGGCTCGCTGACCGGCTCGCACGCCCGGCTGCTGAGGCTGCTCTCCCTGGCGCCCGCCGCCTCCGTCGACCCGCTCGGCGCCTCCGCCCTCGCCGGCTGCTCGGTGGCCGCCGCACACGCCGCGCTGGAGGAGTTCGTCCGCCTCGGTCTGCTGCGTGCGCTCGGCGGCTCGCGCTACGAGGTGCCCGGCTGCCTCGACCCGCTGCTGCGTGCCGAGCTGGAGGAGCACGAACGCCCGGACGAGGCGCTGCTGGCCAGGGCGCGGCTGCTGGAGCGCACGGTGCGCCGGCTGGAGGCGTGCCGCGCGGTGTGCGAACCGTCCGGCTCCCCGGCGCGCAAGCGGCTGGCCGGTATGCCGGGCGCGCTGCGTTTCGCGCACAGGACCGAGGCACGCACCTGGCTGGAGGCGCGGCGTCCCGAGCTGCTGGCGGCGGCCCGCGCCGCGGTCGCCGACAGCGAGGGCCGGCTGGACACCCTGGCCCGCCGGCTGGTCTCCGGGCTGGCCAGGGCGCTGGACGCGCACCGGGAACCCGAGGCAGCGGCCCCGGAGCTGTACCGGCTGCACGAACTGGTGCTGGACGTCGCCGAGCGCGGCGGGCTGCACCGGGAGCGGGCGGCGGCGCTGCTCTACCTCGGCGATCTCGACGCGGGCACCCGGCGCCTGGAGACGGCCCGTGCCCGCTACCGCACCGCGCTGGACTCGGCCCGCGCGGGCGACGACCCGGTGGCCGCCGGCCGCGCCCTGGAGTCGCTGGGCGGCACCTACGCGGAGCTGGGCGACTGGGAGCGGGCCGCCGACTGGTACGGCCGGGCGCTCGCCCTGCGGCTGACCCGCAGCACCCCCGCCGACCGGGAGGCGGTGGCGAGGCTGCACGCGCGGCTCGGCGCCGTACACGGACGGGCGGGCCGCCGGAGCGAGGCGCTGCGCGGCTGGAAGGCGGCGGCCGCGGCCTTCCGCAGGCTCGGGGACTCCGCCTCGCACGCCCGGGCGCTCTCGGAGGCGGCGCGGGTGCAGGAGGAGGCGGACCGCCCGCAGGACGCGGTACGGCTGTGCGGACAGGCGCTGGAGGCGGCCCGGCGCGCGGGGGACGTACGGCTCCAGGCCGCGTTGCGGATGCGGCTGGCGGACGGCTGCGAACGGCTGGGGGACCGGCGCGCGGCCCGCTCCAACCGCGCCGCGGGCCGCCGGCTGCTGGCCGCGCTCGGCGAGGACGGGACGGGGGACGGGACAGGGGAGGCGCCTGCGGCGGGGGATGCCGGGCCGGACGCGGCCGGGCGGTACCGGTCCGGCTGACGGCGGCACGGGTTCCGCTTGCACCGCGGGTAACCCCTCCGCCACCTACGAAACATATAGAGAAGGCGAAAAAGATCGACGCTTTGTAAGGCTGGACAGCTCAGGGTCCTTCATTAGACTGGTGAAGCCGTGGTCACCCCGGCTGTTGCAAGCATGCGCGCGACCCGGCCTCAACCCCCTTCCGCACCCCCTGAGTGAAGGACCGTGATCGACGTGAAGGTCGGTATCCCCCGCGAGGTCAAGAACAACGAGTTCCGTGTGGCCATCACCCCGGCCGGGGTGCACGAACTGGTCCGCAACGGACACCAGGTCCATGTGGAGCGCTCGGCCGGCGCCGGCTCCTCCATCCCGGACGAGGAGTACAGCGCCGCCGGCGCCGAGATCCTCCCCACGGCCGACGAGGTGTGGGCCGCCGCCGACCTGCTGCTGAAGGTCAAGGAGCCCGTCGCCGAGGAGTACCACCGGCTCCGCAAGGACCAGACGCTCTTCACCTACCTCCACCTCGCCGCCTCCCGCGAGTGCACCGACGCCCTGCTGAAGTCGGGCACCACGGCCATCGCCTACGAGACCGTCGAGCTGGCCAACCGCAGCCTGCCGCTGCTCGCCCCCATGTCGGAGGTCGCGGGCCGGATCGCCCCGCAGGTCGGCGCCTACCACCTGATGGCCTCGGCCGGCGGGCGCGGTGTGCTGCCCGGCGGGGTGCCCGGCGTGCACGCGGGCCGTGCCGTCGTCATCGGCGGTGGCGTCTCGGGGTGGAACGCCACACAGATCGCGGTGGGCCTCGGCTTCCACGTCACGCTGCTCGACAAGGACATCAACAAGCTCCGCGAGGCCGACCGCATCTTCGGCAACCGGGTGCGGACGGTCGCGTCCAACGCCTACGAGCTGGAGCGCGCGGTGCTCGACGCCGATCTGGTCGTGGGTGCCGTGCTGATCCCCGGTGCCAAGGCGCCGAAGCTGGTCGACAACGAGCTGGTCTCGCGCATGAAGCCGGGAAGTGTTCTTGTCGACATCGCGATCGACCAGGGCGGCTGCTTCGAGGACTCCCGTCCGACGACGCACGCGCAGCCGACCTTCGACGTCCACGACTCCGTCTTCTACTGCGTCGCGAACATGCCGGGCGCCGTGCCGAACACCTCCACGTACGCGCTGACCAACGCGACGCTGCCGTACATCGTCGAGGTCGCCAACCGTGGCTGGCGGGACGCGCTGCGCCGTGACCCCGCCCTGGCGAAGGGCCTCAACACCCATGACGGCGAGGTGACTTACGGCTCCGTCGGCGAGGCGCACGGGCTGCCGGTGCGCGACGTCGCGACGCTGCTGGGCTGAACGCCGGGCCGACCGGCGGCCGGTGCGCCGGTCAACCTCCGTACGCCAACGGGGAGAACAACGGGCAAAGCCGGGTGGGGCGTCGTATAACGGCGAATAAAGGGGCGAAACGGTGCCGACGGGCAGACGGCGCCGCCTCCTTCGCCCGCCGGGCGCTGTCAACGTCATCAACGTCACGTCACCGGCCGGACCTTGAGGCAGAGGTCCGGCCGGTGATGTGTGCGTGTGCGCCCGTCCGTAGCCTCAACTCGCCCCGTACGCAACCGTCCACCCGATTTGTGACACCGGGAAACGGCGCGAAGAACACCTGGGGCCTCTTGACATCCGGCCACTCGGTTACCGACACATCGTGCCGTCTCCGGCGGATTGTGTTGCTGCGGACCGCCGACACGCCATAGAGTCGCCAACCGTCGGCATGGTGTCACGCTGACCTGTCTAGAAATTTCCTGGTCACCAAGGAGGTAGGACGACTTGTGAATGAGTCGACATTTTCTCCCGGGGGTGGTCAACCAGGAGCGCCTGTGCGAGGCCAGGGGGCCTCGGGTCCCTTGGCGCCCGAGGGTGTCGGCTCCGTCGCTGTCCGCACCTTCGCAGCACACCAGAACCCGACCCCGAGCATGACAGCCCACCAGAGCATGGACGGCCACGACGTGAACGCCACGGCCGGCGACGCTGCGAACGGCCAGTCCGCCGAGCGATTCGCCGACTACACCGACCCCCAGTACGACCCCAACTACGGGGAACTGCCGGAGGGGCACTTCTACGACCCGGACGCGGAGTACGAGCCCGATCCGGAGTACGCCGCCACCCTCGCCCCCGACGCCGCCCGCCAGCGGCGCGAACGCATCGGCCCCACCGGGCGCCCGCTGCCGTACTTCCCGATCCCCGGACCGGTCAACGAGCACGGTCCGGCCAAGATCATCGCGATGTGCAACCAGAAGGGCGGGGTCGGCAAGACGACCTCGACCATCAACCTCGGTGCCGCGCTCGCCGAATACGGCCGCCGTGTCCTGCTCGTGGACTTCGACCCGCAGGGCGCGCTCTCCGTCGGCCTCGGCGTGAACCCGATGGAGCTGGACCTCACCGTCTACAACCTGCTGATGGAGCGCGGCCTCGCGCCCGACGAGGTGCTGCTCAAGACGGCGGTCGCGGGCATGGATCTGCTGCCGAGCAACATCGACCTGTCCGCCGCCGAGGTCCAGTTGGTCAGCGAGGTGGCCCGCGAGTCCACGCTCCAGCGTGCGCTGGGGCCGCTGATGAACGACTACGACTTCATCGTCATCGACTGCCAGCCCTCGCTCGGCCTGCTCACCGTGAACGCGCTCACCGCGGCGCACAAGGTGATCGTCCCGCTGGAGTGCGAGTTCTTCGCGCTGCGCGGTGTCGCGCTGCTCACCGAGACGATCGAGAAGGTGCAGGAGCGGCTCAACCCGGCGCTGGAGCTGGACGGCATCCTGGCCACCATGTACGACTCGCGCACCGTGCACAGCCGCGAGGTGCTCGCGCGGGTCGTGGAGGCGTTCGACGACAACGTCTACCACACCGTGATCGGGCGCACCGTCCGCTTCCCGGAGACGACGGTCGCGGGCGAGCCGATCACCACCTACGCGTCCAACTCCGTGGGCGCCGCCGCCTATCGCCAGCTCGCCAGGGAGGTGCTCGCCCGGTGCCACGCCGAGTGAGTCTGCCGGCAGCCGACGAACTGTTCCGTACCACCGGCGGGTCGGCCGTGCAGCCGTCCGCACCGCAGCAGGGGACCGCAGCACAGGGCGGCCAGGTGAACGGCGAGACCGCCGCGCCGGCCTCGTCCCGGACGAAGCCCAAGGTGCCCGCACCCTCGCCCGAGCCCGCCGCCGAGACGCCGGGCACCGAACACGCCTCCTCCGGCGGTGCGTCGGACGAGCCGGCCACCGGCGGTGAGCACGAGGGCCGGGAGCGGCGCCCCGCGCAGGACACCGAGCGGCAGGCCCCGCCCGCACAGCAGTCGCGTACGACCGCCGAGCGGTCGGCGGCCCGTGGCGGCGGCACCAAGAGCGGCCGCGCTGCCGCGAGTTCGGGCACCCGGCGCGGGCGGGCCAACCGCCGGCCCAGCGGGCGGGAACGCCACGACGAGAAGATCACGGTGTATGTCTCCGCCGAGGAGCTGATGGACCTCGAACACGCGCGGCTGGTGCTGCGCGGCGAGCACGGGCTGGCCGTCGACCGCGGCCGCATCGTGCGCGAGGCCGTCGCCGTCGTCCTGGCCGACCTCGAATCCCGCGGGGACGCGAGCATTCTCGTGAGGCGGTTGCGCGGGCGCTGAACGCCGTGCCAGTACGCTGCCTGCGATGTCCAGCCCCTCCGCTCCGCACGACTCCGACAGCGCCCGTGCGCCCGCGCCCCGGGCCCGCCGCCCGCTGGGCCGCGGGCCCGAACCGGAGCTTCCCGAGCCGGGATCCGGCGAGCGGGAGCTCCGGCCGGAGGTCCGTCCGGAGCCGGAGCCCGAGCCCCGGCAGGAGCGGGAGCCGGAGCCGGAGGCCCAGCGGGATCCGGAGGTTCGGCTTCAGCCCGAGCCGGAGACCCAGCCGGAAGCGGAGCCGGGGGTTCAGCCGCCGCCGGCGGATCGGCTTCCGTCCGAGCCGGAGGTTCAGGCTCCCCCGGAGGGCCGGCCCGAGCCCGAGGCCCGGCTTCAGCCGGAGCAGGAGCTCGGGTCTCCCCCGGAGGAGCGTGCGGAACCGGCCGAGGAGGAGGACGGGGCCGGGGCGGACGACGGGCGCTTCCGGGTCGTGCTGGACAACTTCGAGGGGCCCTTCGACCTTCTCCTCCAACTGATCTCCAAGCACAAGCTGGACGTCACCGAGGTCGCGCTCTCCAAGGTCACCGACGAGTTCATGGCGTACATCAGGGCCATGGGGCCGGAGGGCGACCTCGACCAGACCACCGAGTTCCTCGTGGTGGCCGCCACCCTGCTCGATCTGAAGGCCGCCCGCCTGCTGCCGCAGGCCGAGGTGGAGGACGAGGCGGACCTGGCGCTGCTGGAGGCCAGGGACCTGCTATTCGCCCGGCTGTTGCAGTACCGCGCGTACAAGGAGATCGCCGGCATCTTCGCGGCCCGGCTGGACGAAGAGGCCCGCCGGTACCCCCGTACCGTGGGGCTCGAACCGCACCACGCCGAGTTGCTCCCGGAGGTGGCGCTCAGCGTCGGCCCGGAGGGCTTCGCGAAGCTCGCGGTGAAGGCGATGCGGCCCAAGCCCAGGCCGCAGGTCTATGTCGAGCACATCCACGCCCCGCTGGTCAGCGTCCGCGAGCAGGCGGAGGTCGTCGTCGCGCTGCTGCGTGAGCGGGGCGAGGCCGCCTTCCAGGAGCTGACCGCCGACGCACCGGACACCCTCACCGTCGTCGCGCGCTTCCTGGCGCTGCTGGAGCTGTACCGGGAGCGGGCGGTGGCGCTGGAGCAGGAGGAGGCGCTGGGGGCGCTGCTGGTGCGGTGGTGCGGCAGCGGTGACGGGGCGCCGGTGGTGACCGACGAGTTCGACCAGGAGCCGGGTGCGGAGCGGCAACGCGCGGGGAGAGAAGCGGATGAGTGAGACGACCTACGGCGAGGACCGCCTGGACGGCGAGGGCCGTACGGACAGCGGGAGCCGTGCGGACGGGGTGGGCCCCGTGGACTACGAGGTGCAGGAGGCGGCGGCCGAGGCGGGCCCGGGCGCGCGGTCGGCGCAGTCGCCCGCGGGAGCCCTCGGCGTCGCGGAGCTGGAGCTTCGGCCCGCGCTGGAGGCGGTGCTGATGGTCGTCGACGAGCCCGTCACGGCCGAGCATCTGGCGAAGGTGCTGGAGCGGCGTCCGCGCGAGGTCTCGGACGCGCTGCGCGAGCTGGCGGACGCCTACACCCGCGAGGGCCGGGGCTTCGAGCTGCGGCTGGTGGCCGGCGGCTGGCGCTTCTCCACGCGCGCCGAGTACGCCGACGCCGTCGAGCGGTTCGTCCTGGACGGCCAGCAGGCCCGGCTGACCCAGGCCGCGCTGGAGACGCTCGCGGTGGTGGCCTACCGGCAGCCGGTCAGCCGCTCCCGCGTCTCGGCGGTGCGCGGGGTGAACTGTGACGGCGTGATGCGCACCCTGCTCCAGCGCGGTCTGGTGGAGGAGGCGGGCACGGAACCCGAGACAGGTGCGATCCTTTACAGGACGACGCATTACTTTCTGGAGCGGATGGGCCTGCGCGGCCTGGACGAGCTTCCGGAACTGGCCCCCTTCCTGCCGGAGGCGGAGGCTGTCGAGGGGGAGACCCAGGAGAGCATGCCGTCGTTCGACGTAGACGACCTTTCCAGCGACTCCCAGACGGAACTTTGATGCGAAGCAGCGGCAGGAACACCGGCGGACAGCGAGGCGGCAAGCAGGGCGGCCCCAAGGGGCGCCAGCAGGCCCGGCAGCAGCGGTCGGGCAGGCCCCGTCCCGAGGAGCGCCGCTACGACCAGTCCGGCGCGGGCGGCCGGGGCGACCAGCCGGCCGGCCGCCCGGGCGGGTCCCGGCCCGGGGCCAAGGGCCCGGGCAAGGGGGCGGCCAAGGCGGCCAAGAACGTCACCAAGGGCGCGGGGCGGCCCCCGGCCAAGAGCGCCGAGAAGGGCGGGCGGCCCGCCGCCCGGGGCGCCGACAAGGCCGCGGGACGGCCCGCTGCCGGGCGGCCCGCCGCCGGGGGCGGCGAGAAGGGCGGCAACCGGAACGTCACCAAGTACGTGACCAGGTCCGGGGCGCCCAAGTCCCGCTCCCGCAAGCCCTCGGCGCCCGCGCGGCCGCGCGAGTACGAGGCGCAGATCGAGGAGCGGAACAGGGCCCGGCACACCCGGCCGGCCGCCAAGCTGCCCAAGACGTTCGGTGAGCAGGAGGGCGAGCGGCTGCAAAAGGTGCTGGCCCGGGCCGGCATGGGCTCGCGCCGCTCGTGCGAGGAGCTGATCGACCGGGCCAGGGTCGAGGTGAACGGGAAGATCGTGCGGGAGCAGGGGCTGCGCGTCGACCCGGCGAAGGACGAGATCAAGGTGGACGGGCTGACGATCGCCACCCAGTCGTACCTCTTCTTCGCGCTGAACAAGCCGGCCGGTGTCGTGGCGTCCATGGAGGACCCCGAGGGCCGCCAGTGCCTCGGCGACTACGTCCAGAACCGGGAGACCCGCCTCTTCCACGTGGGCCGGCTCGACACCGAGACCGAGGGCGTCATCCTGCTCACCAACCACGGCGAGCTGGCCCACCGGCTCACACACCCCCGCTACGGCGTCACCAAGACGTATCTGGCGGCCATCGAGGGCCCGTTGCCGCGCGATCTCGGCAAGCGCCTCAAGGAGGGCGTCCGGCTCGACGACGGGTACGCACGGGCCGACCACTTCAAGGTCGTCGAGAACACCGGCAAGAACTATCTGGTGGAGGTCTCGCTGCACGAGGGCCGCAAGCACATCGTGCGGCGGATGCTCGCCGAGGCCGGGTTCCCCGTGGACAAGCTGGTGCGCACCCGCTTCGGCCCGATCGCGCTCGGCGACCAGAAGTCGGGCTGGCTGCGCCGGCTGACCAACACCGAGGTCGGCATGCTGATGAAGGAGGTCGGGCTCTAGGCCCGGAGGTTCTGCGGTCCGGCGGCGGCCGGTCCGGGGCGGTGGTCCCCGGGCCGGCCGCCGCGTACGTTCCGGGGCGTTCCCGGGCGGGGTGGTCAGGACCACAGCGCCAGGGAGAGCGCCCGGCCCTCGCTGTCGCGGCGCACCTCCAGCATCCCGGCGACGGCGGACCGGTTGACGCGGCCGTGGATCTGCGGGGCGGGGTCCCAGCGGACGCGGGCGTCCAGCCGGTGCTCGTCGATCATCAGCGCCATCACGGGGCCGACCGTCTCCCGGAACCGGCGGTCCGCCACCTTCAGCGCCTGCTCCTCGTCGGCCGCGCACGGGATGAAGCCGCCCTCGGCCGGTCTGCGGGGCACATACGGGCGGTCGGGAGCCAGCAGCCAGTCGTCCAGCGGGACCACGTGGTAGATCATGACTCCCTTGTACCGCCTCACCGCGCGGGCACCCGGCACATCCGCGCGAGCCCGCGCCCGCCCCGGGGTGCGGGCGCCGGGGCGGGCTCCGAGCGGATCCCGGCCCGGGGAGTCCGGCCCCGGCTCCGTCCGTATCCTGGTGCCCCTACCTGAACAGCTGCCGGACGGAGCCGCCCCGGCGCCCTGACGGTGTTCCCGACAGCGTTCCCGACAGCCCCTGCCGGAGCGCTGCCGGAGCGCTGTCGGCGCCCTCCCGGCGTTCCGCCCGCAGCTTCCGCCGCACCCGCAAGGACTCCGCACGACCATGCGCACCGCACTCGTCCTCGGCACGGGACTCATCGGCACCTCCGCCGCGCTCGCCCTCTCCGCCCGCGGCGTCCGGGTCCACCTCGGCGACCGGGACCCGGAGCGGGTGCGTACCGCCGCCTCGCTGGGCGCCGGCACCGAGGGCGAGCCGGAGGGGACGGTGGATCTGGCCGTCGTCGCCGTACCGCCCGCCCATATCGCCTCGGCCGTCGCAGAGGTGCAGCGGCGGGGGCTGGCGCGCGGTGTCATCGACGTCGGCAGCGTCAAGGGCGGGCCCGCCCGGGAGCTGGCCCGGCTGGGCGGGGACCCGGCGAGCTATCTGGGCAGCCACCCGATGGCCGGCAGCGAGAAGTCCGGGCCGCTGGCCGCCTCGGCCGATCTGTTCGAGGGCCGCCCCTGGGTGCTCACGCCCGTGGGGGCCGGGTCGCAGGGAGGCCGAGGCACCGACACCGAGGTCCTCAACCTGGCCCTGGAGCTGATCGCGCTGTGCGGCGCCGTGCCCGTCGTGATGGAGGCCGACGCGCACGACCGCGCCGTCGCGCTGGTCTCCCACATGCCGCAGCTGCTCTCCAGCATGGTGGCGGCCCGGCTGGAGAGCGCCGACGAGACAGCGGTGCGGCTGTGCGGCCAGGGCATCCGGGACGTGACGCGGATCGCGGCCTCCGATCCGGGGATGTGGGTGGACATCCTGTCGGCCAACCCCGGGCCGGTGGCCGACATCCTCGCGGCGCTCGCCCGGGATCTGGAGGGGACCGTCGGCGCGCTGCGCTCGCTGGAGTCCGCGCAGGAGGGCGAGCGGTCCGCGGGGGCCGCCGGCGTCGAGGAGCTGCTGCGGCGCGGGAACGCGGGGCGGGTCCGGGTGCCGGGCAAGCACGGCCAGGCGCCCGCCGTGTACGAGTCGGTGATAGTGATGATCAGCGACCGCCCCGGGGAGCTGGCGCGGATCTTCGCGGACGCCGGGGCGGCCGGGGTCAACATCGAGGACGTCCGTATCGAGCACGCCACCGGTCAGCAGGCCGGATATGTGCAGCTCATGGTGGAGCCGGGCGCGGTACGGGCGCTGGAGCGGGAGCTGCGCGAGCGCGGCTGGGCGATGCGCGCGGCCTGATCCCGGGCCCGCGCGGGGGCGGGACCGACGTGCGGCACGGGCCTGTCCCGGCAGCCGGTAGCCTTGAGCGGGGCCCCGGGCGGGCCCCGGCCCCTCCCTGCGCGCCGTGCGCCGCGAACCCGGATCCACGAAAGGTGCTCCCCACCGTGTCTGCAACCCCGGCAGCAGTGATTGTCGCCATCGACGGCCCCTCCGGCACGGGCAAGTCGAGCACGTCCAAGGCCGTGGCGGCCCAGCTCGGGCTGCGGTACCTGGACACGGGCGCCCAGTACCGGGCGATCACCTGGTGGATGCTCAACAACGGTGTGGACGTGAGCGATCCCGAGCGCATCGCGGCTCAGGCCGACCGTCCGGTGATCGTCTCCGGCACCGATCCGCAGGCCCCGGCCATCTCCGTGGACGGTGCCGACGCCGCGGGCCCGATCCGTACCCAGGAGGTCACCTCGGCGGTGAGCGCCGTCAGCGCGGTGCCGCAGGTGCGCGCCCGGATCACCGAGCTCCAGCGGAGCATCGCAGCCGAGGCCCGGGGCGGCATCGTCGTCGAGGGCCGGGACATCGGCACGACGGTGCTGCCGGACGCGGACCTCAAGGTGTTCCTGACCGCCTCGCCCGAGGCGCGGGCGGCCCGCCGCTCCGGGGAGCTGAAGGGCAAGGACGCCACCGGCCTGGCCGCCACCCAGCAGGCGCTGACGGAGCGTGACAAGGCCGACTCCAGCCGTAAGACGTCCCCGCTGAAGAAGGCGGACGACGCCGTGGAGGTCGACACCACCGAGCTGACGCTGGAGCAGGTCGTCGAGTGCGTCGTGACCCTGGTCGAGAAGGCGTCGGCCGAGAAGGCCGGGCGGATGGAGAAGGCGGCACGGTGACCGGCAGTACCGGCCCGCTCCCCTCGGAGCGGGGTGCGGCGACCGGGCGCCGCATCGGCATCGGACTCATGTACGGCCTGTTCCGGCCGCGGGTGCTCGGCGCCTGGCGGATGCCCGCCTCGGGCCCGGTGATCCTCGCGGTCAACCACACCCACAACGTCGACGGACCCATGCTGATGGGGACGGCGCCGCGCCCCGTGCACTTCCTGATCAAGCGGGAGGCGTTCGTCGGGCCGCTCGGCCGGTTCCTGCGCGGCATCGGCCAGCTGGAGGTGGACCGCGGCAGCGCCGACCGTGCCGCGATCCTGCGTGCGCTGGGCGTGCTGGAGCGCGGCGGTGTGCTCGGCATCTTCCCCGAGGGCACCCGTGGCGAGGGCGACTTCGCCTCGCTGCGCGCGGGCCTGGCCTACTTCGCGGTCCGCGCGGGCGCACCGGTGGTGCCGGTCGCGGTGCTGGGCAGCGCGGACCGCCCGGGCCGGCTGATAAAGGGCCTGCCGCCGCTGCGGTCCCGGGTGGACGTCGTCTTCGGCGATCCGCTCACGGTCGGCGACGGCAGCGGGCGCCGCACCCGGAAGGCGCTGGACGAGGCGACGACGGAGCTCCAGCGGGGCCTTGCCGCACACTTGACCGAGGCCAGACGGCTCACCGGCCGCTGACCGCCCCGGCCACCGGTTCTCTGCCGGACCCGAGGCCCGAAACCCGGCGCACGCCCGGCGCACGCGCAGCGAACGCCGAGCACACGCCAACGAACGCGACGAACGAGGACGAGACGTCATGAACGACCAGATGCACCCCGCCGGGGACGGCCACGAGCACGGTGAGCTGGGCGACGCCGAGTTCGCCGAGTTCATGGAGCTGGCCGAGGAGGAGGGCTTCGACGCGGAGGAGGTCGAGGGCGCCCTGGACGCCGCCGGCCACGGGCCGCTGCCCGTCCTGGCGGTCGTCGGCCGTCCCAACGTCGGCAAGTCGACGCTGGTGAACCGGATCATCGGCCGCCGCGAGGCCGTCGTCGAGGACCGTCCCGGCGTCACCCGGGACCGGGTGACCTACGAGGCCGAGTGGGCCGGCCGGCGCTTCAAGGTCGTGGACACCGGCGGCTGGGAGCAGGACGTGCTCGGCATCGACGCCTCCGTGGCGGCGCAGGCCGAGTTCGCGGTGGAGGCGGCGGACGCGGTCGTCTTCGTCGTCGACGCGCAGGTCGGCGCCACCGACACCGACGAGGCCGTCGTGAAGCTGCTGCGCCGGGCCGGCAAGCCGGTCGTGCTGTGCGCCAACAAGGTCGACGGCCCCTCGGGCGAGGCCGACGCCGCCTATCTGTGGTCCCTGGGCCTGGGCGAGCCCCACCCGGTCTCGGCCCTGCACGGCCGCGGCACCGGGGACATGCTGGACGAGGTGCTCAAGGCCCTGCCGGAGGCGCCCGAGCAGACCTTCGGCGGTGCGCCGGGCGGCCCCCGCCGGGTGGCGCTCATCGGGCGTCCCAACGTCGGCAAGTCCTCGATGCTCAACAAGGTGGCGGGGGAGACCCGCGTGGTGGTCGACGACCTCGCCGGCACCACCCGCGACCCGGTCGACGAGCTGATCGAACTCGGCGGCCGCACCTGGAAGTTCGTCGACACGGCGGGCATCCGGCGGCGCGTCCACATGGCCGAGGGCGCCGACTACTACGCCTCGCTGCGTACCGCGGCCGCCCTGGAGAAGGCCGAGGTCGCCGTGGTGCTCCTGGATGTGAGCGAGTCGATCAGCGTCCAGGACCAGCGCATCATCACGATGGCCGTCGAGTCCGGCCGTGCGCTGGTGCTGGCCTACAACAAGTGGGACACGCTGGACGAGGAGCGCCGCTACTACCTGGAGCGGGAGATCGAGCGGGAGCTCCAGCAGGTGCGCTGGGCCCCGCGCGTCAATGTCTCGGCGCGCACCGGCCGGCACATGGAGAAGCTCGTCCCGGCGATCGAGACGGCGCTGGCGGGCTGGGAGACGCGGGTGCCGACCGGCAAGCTGAACGCCTTCCTCGGCGAGATCGTGGCCTCGCACCCGCACCCGGTGCGCGGCGGCAAGCAGCCGCGCATCCTCTTCGGCACCCAGGCGGGCACGAAGCCGCCGCGGTTCGTGCTGTTCGCCTCGGGCTTCCTGGAGGCGGGCTACCGGCGGTTCGTCGAGCGGCGGCTGCGTGAGGAGTTCGGCTTCGAGGGCACGCCCGTGCAGATCTCGGTGCGGGTGCGGGAGAAGCGCGGCAGGAAGAAGTGAGCCGGGCGGCCGGGCCGCGGCGTCGGCGCCCGTGGTGGCGGCGCCGGCGGTGACGGGCCCGGCTCAGTGCCTGCCGTGTCCGTCGCGGGGCGCGGGGGGCAGCGCGGGGACGTGCCAGGCGGGGATCTGCCAGGAGCCGACCACGGAGAGGTGGTCGTCCATGGGGTGGGCCGGGCCGCCGTGGCCGACGCCGAAGCCGACGAAGCGCAGATCCTCCTCGCCCGTGCGGTCCCCGGGGAGCGCACGGAAGAGCCGGCGGTACTCCGCGTACAGCGAGTCGTAGATCGGGGTGGCCGAGCCGTGGGAGGAGCCGCCGCGCGGCGGTCGCATACCGGGGATCTGCCCCTGGTTGAGGTGGGCGTTGTGGGCGCGGGAGGAATCGTAAGGCTGCACGTCTGCCCAACGAACCAGCCGCGCACCGGATGCGGGCCCGTGCGCCGGTTGACCTGATCGCACGGGCCGCACCGGCGAGTTGAGCGGTTCGCCGGGCAGGGGGCCCACCGGCCGCGGCCGGATCAGGTGCCGGCCAGCGGCATCGCGGCGGCGACCAGCACACCGCCCGCGGCGGCCTTCTCCAGCGCGTCCCGCAGCAGATCCTCGCGCGGCTGCTGGCCGATCGAACCGGCGGGCGCCGCGTACACCATGACGGTGTGGTGCCGGGAGGCCGCCTGCCGCCAGCCGTCGGTGACGACGAGCGGCTGGTGCGCCTGCCACCAGGCCACCGGCTGGGAGCCGGGCGCGGTGGGCGGCTGGAGGATCGCGTGCAGCTGCCCCATGGCCATCAGCACGGACCAGCCGGTGACCGGGGACGGCTGCCGGGACACATCGGTGACCGGCATGAAGCCCTGCTCGATGAGCAGCGGCAGGAAGTCGTCGCCGGGGCCGTCCGAGCCGGGGCGCGCGATGGGGCCGGTGGGCTCGACGACCACGGCGGCCTGGAGGCTGTCGCCGATGAGGACCTGCCCGCAGGTGACGCCGAGCACGGCCTGGCGGGGTCCGGGTTCCGCCGGGGTGTGGCCGGCGGGCGCGTGGGTCTGCTGCGCGGGCACGGGCTGCGGCTGCTGCGGTTCCGTCGCGGTGATCGTGCGGACGGCGCCCTGGAGTTGGTCCTCGGAGACGGTGACGACCTGGGACGGGATGCAGGCGGCGTGCGCGAAGGCGAGCACGGCCGTCTCCTCGCCGACGAACAGCACGGTGCTGGTGCGTTCCTGGTGGGTGTTGCCGGGGGTGCGGCACGAGGTGCAGTCGTAGGGGCCGGGGGCGTTCTCACCGGCGAGCAGCCGCTCGGCCTCCTCGTCGCCGATCTCGGCGCGCACGGCGTCGCTGACGTCGAGGTAGGGCGGCAGGGGAGGGACGGAAGGGGTGGAGGAGGTGGAGGACACGGACACGCAAGGCTCCTGGCTTTCGGTTCCTGTTCGTGTGGACAACGGAGGAGTTGTGGTCACGGTCACGCGGGGGCGGGCAGGGGCATTCCGCACCGTGTACGGGGTGTGACCAGGAGCGAGAAAGTTCTCACGCTCCGTCAATAAAGGGGCGTGCGGCGGAAGTTGGATCCCGTGAGGTGGGCCACAGAGCGCGCGCTCGACGCACGGCGTTGTCCTGACATAGGCCGTTATGAGGGGTGTCCTGAAAGTGCGGTTATAGCGAGTAACCGGCAACTGGCCTGGAAGGACGGGGATTCGGTTGAAAGCCGGGCGAGCCGCTTCCTAGATTCCCCGGCGGTGCACAGCGCACCACCCGGGACAGGCGGAGCGGGGCACGGCGCCGGACGCGCAGCGTGACCCGTCCGCACGGGGGAGAACGAACGGGGGCTCCCGGGAGCGTGGAGAGGGTTTCCTTTGTCCGATCGATCCGACCGATCCGACCGGTCCACCCGGTCCAGCCGTCGTACGGCAGCGGTGCTCGCGGGCGCCGGCCTCGTCGCTCCGCTCGCGCTGCTCGCTGCCACGGCTCCGACGGCCTCGGCCGCTTCGAGTGACGTGTGGGACCGCATCGCCCGGTGCGAGAGCGGTGGCGACTGGCACATCAACACCGGCAACGGCTTCTACGGCGGGCTCCAGTTCACCGCCTCCACCTGGCGTGCGCACGGCGGTGCGGCCTATGCGCCGACCGCCGACAAGGCGAGCAGGGAGCAGCAGATCGCCGTCGCCACCAAGGTGCAGGCCGCGCAGGGCTGGGGTGCCTGGCCCAACTGCTCGGTGCAGGCGGGCGCCTCGGGTACGCCCCAGCCGGCCGCCGAGCCCGCGCCGCAGTCCTCCGGGCAGCCGGACGGGGCGCGGACACCGGGCGGCGACGAGCGGCCTGCGCCGCGAGCCGACCGGGACGGGGGCCGCGGGACGGGCGACTACACCGTCCGCAGCGGTGACACGCTCGGCGCGATCGCCGATGCGCACGGCACCGGCTGGCGTGCGCTCTACGCGGCCAACAAGCAGGTGATCGGCGACGATCCCGATCTTCTGCTGCCGGGGCAGCGGCTACAGCTCGGCTGAGCCGCCGCCGAGGCGGCCTCGGGTCCCGTCCGCGGCGCACCGCATCGGTGTGCCGGGGGCGGGGCCCTTGCTGTGTGCGCGTGTGCGTGTGCGTGTGCGCGTGTGCGCCCTCCCGTGGGGTTCCGCGCTCTTCCCCGGGGTGTACGGAGGTTCCTGGGGCGGGCGGGCGTCCGTGGGGTGGCCAGAACGGAACGGCTCGCGGACTTATTCCCGCTCAGTCATCACAATTGTGAAACTCTTCAGAACTCTTCTGAAACAAGATGCGCACGACACCCAACCCTCCCCGGTCGATAAGGGTCTACGTAGGTGACAGGCGGACAGAGGGGGACTGACCGCAAGGACCCGCGGGACTCCGTGAAACTCGGGGAAAAATGCACATTTCGTTTCTGCTTCACAACGGGTACGCCATCGGGGGAACCGTCCGTACCACCTACAACCTGGCGCGCTGCCTGGCCGAGCAGCACGACGTCGAGGTCGTCTCCGTCTTCCGGACGCGGGAGCGGCCCGTCTTCGATCCGGGACCGGGCGTACGGTTGCGCCACCTTGTGGACACCCGTGGTATGCGGGCGCCGACCGACATCGCGCCCGAACACGCCCTGCCCGCACAGGTCTTCCCCCGTGCCGACGGCAAGTACCCGATGTACAGCGAGCTGACCGACCGCCTCATCGGGGAACACCTGGCCACCACCGACGCCGACGTCGTCATCGGCACCCGGCCCGGCCTCAACATCCACCTGGCCCGCCAGACCCGGCGCGGCCCGGCCCGGCTCGGCCAGGAACACCTCACCCTGGCCACGCACTCGCGCCGGCTCAAGCTGGTGCTGCGGGCCGCCTATCCCAAGCTCGACGCGCTGACCACCGTCACCGAGGCGGACGCCCGCGACTACCGGCGGCTGTTCCGGCTCCCCGGCGTGCACGTCGAGTCCGTGCCCAACAGCGTGCCGGAGCCGGACGTCAGCCCCTCGGACGGCACCAGCAAGTGGGTCGTCGCCGCCGGCCGGCTCGCCCCGGCCAAGCGGTACGACCTGCTCATACGGGCCTTCTCCCAGGTCGTCGCCGAGCGTCCGGACTGGCGGCTGCGGATATACGGCGGCGGGCGCGAGCACGACAAGCTCCGTGCCCTCATCGACGAACGGAAGCTCTACAACCACGTCTTCCTGATGGGGCCCACGCACCCGATCGAGCCCGAGTGGGCCAAGGGCTCCATCGGCGCCGTCACCTCCAGCCTGGAGTCGTTCGGCATGACCATCGTCGAGGCCATGCGCTGCGGACTGCCCGTGGTCGCGACCGACTGCCCGCACGGCCCCGCCGAGATCATCCGGTCCGGCGTCGACGGCACCCTCGTCCCGACGGGCAACGAGAACGCCGTCGCCTCGGCCCTGCTCACGCTCATCAACGACGACGAGCTGCGCCGGCGCATGGGCCGCGCCGCGCTCGCCGACGCCGCGCGCTTCGACCCCGCACACGTGGGCGCCCGGTACGAGTCGCTGATGCAGGAGCTGACGGGCCGGACCGGGCGCGGTCTGCACCGCACCCGCGGCTCGCTGCTCAGCGGCGCGTACGCCGTCAAGGACGCACTCAGGAACACCGCACACGGAGCTCTCCAGTCAGGACGGACAGCATGAGCGGCATCACCGGGACCCCCGTGGCCACACAGCCGGCCGCATCGAGCACCACCGCACCGCACCGGCCCCGAAAGGAGCCCCGCATCTCCACCGCCTCCCAGGACCGCCGCGGGCCCACCGCCGACTGCACCGCGGACATCGCCGGCGGGCTCACCTTCGACGTCCGGCTCTCCGACGACGCCGCGGCCGGGCAGGAGTCCCCCGGCCTGCTGCTGCGCCGGCGCCCGGACCTCTCCGGCGAGACGGAGGAGATACGGCTGCCCCTCGCCCCCGTCGAGGACGCCCGGCCCGCGCGCGAGGGCACCGGCCTCGTCCTGCGTGCCGCGCTGCCCAGCACCGTGCAGATGACCGAGGGGCGCTGGAACGTCTTCCTCGCCCTGGAGGGCCAGGAGCCGCGCCGGCTCGCCCCGGGCCTCAACGATCTGCGCTCGCTGGTCGACCGCACACCGCGCGAGGGACGCACCTGGCTGGGGGTGCGTATCCCGTACGCCACCAAGCACGGCAATCTCAGCGTCCGCGCCTGGCAGCGCTGGCCGCACGCCGAGGCCGGCACCCTGCGGGTGGTCGACAACGGCCTCGTGCTCAACGGCCGGCTGCACGGCGCCCGGCTCGACACCGGCGCCCGGCTGGAGGCCCGGCCCCGGCGCGCCGGCGGTGCCGCCGGGACGGTGCACGTCGAGGTCGCCGTCGACGGCGAGGAGTTCACGGCCGAGCTGCCGTATCCACCGCTGGCCGCGCACCGGCTGTGGGACCTGTGGCTGCGCCCGGCCGAGGGCGTCGACGCGGTACGGGTCGCCAGGATCCTGGACGACATCCCGGACAAGAAGCGGATATTCACCTACCCCGCCCAGCGCATCGAGCTGCCGCCCGGTGCCGAGGAGCCGGAGCCGTGCACGGCGACGCCGTACTACACGCTCAACAACGATCTGGCCGTACGCGTCGACCCCGTGTCCGCGTGAGCGCGAACCCGGCGTCGCTCCGAGACGCCGGGAGGCGCCGGCCCACGGTGCGACGAGATGCGGACGGCCCGCCAATTCCCTCGCGTACCGGGTGCCCGGGGCGGTGCATCACGGACGGTCCGGCAGATCCCCGCAGTTGGCGCACCGCGGCCGGAAACAGACGGATGTTCAGCCGTTGTTACGGCTCTCTTAAGGCGGCCTTGAGGGGGAATTCGGGCGGCGCCGGTATTCTGCCGCGCATTTCGTCGCCGGGCCCGCCGAGGGGGAATTCACGGGCCCGGGGGAAATCCGTCCGACCGTCGAATTCACGCCGTCCGGAAGCCACGGAAGAGTGAGGCCCGGGTCGTGCGTCGTGCACCGAGCGTTGTGACACAAGTGTGACGGGGCTGCCGTACGCCCCGGACACCGGGATGCGACGGGCGCAACCGCACCGCGGTGGAACTGCCGCGGGCCTGCGGCAGGAGCGCGGCGGACGCCAGGGTGTGCGAGCCGTGCCGGCCCCGGACGGCGCGGCTTCCGGCGGTGCGGAGCCGCGGCCTACGGTGGGGCGCATGGCACCCGAATCCCCCGAAGGACAGAGCGAACAGGACGAGCCCGCGCGCTATGTGGGGCTCGCGGCGGACGACGCCGAACAGCGCGCCCGCGAGCAGGGATGGCACACCGTGCGCCGGCTCGCACCGGACGCGGTGATCACCATGGAGTACGTGGCAGGCCGGCTGAACCTCGCGGTCGACGCGGGTGAGGTCGTGCGCTGCTGGAAGGGCTGAACCCGGCGGTCACGGCCGCCGGGGCCGCTCCCGGCGGCCCGCCGCACGGCGGGCGCGGAGGGCACGGCTCCCGGCCGTCCCGCGGCCGGTCGGTCCCGTGGCCGGAGCGGAAGGCCCGGTGGCGGACCCGGTGGCGGACGGCCCGGCCGGACGGGCCGCTCGCTGACGGGCCGTTCAGTACCGGGAGCTGGGGGCCCACGTGTGCCGGGAGGCCGAGCCGGTGGCGCGGGAGACGACCGTGTCACCGGACGTCCGCGCCTCGTCCGGTGTGCGCTGCGCCGGGGGATACGCGGCGCCGGAGGCCGTCCTCTCGGGGCTCGCCGAGCGCGGGGGAACGAGCGGATGCCGGGAGGAGGCCGTCGTCCCGGCGGGCTTGGGGGCGAGCAACGAGCCCTCGGTGGTGAACCGTTCACGCAGCGCGAAGATGAAGGCTTCGGAGCGTGCGATGGCCGGCTCGCACCACGGCAGCCCCAGCAGGATGAGCAACCCCGCTGCCCAGCCCAGCAGTACGTCGCTGACCCAGTGCGTACCCAGATAGACGGTGGTGGCCCCGACGCCGAGCGCGAAGACGCCGGAGACGATCGACAGCACCCGGCGGGCCCGCGGCGTGGTGGCCAGATAGGCGAGAATCCCCCAGGTCACCACGGCGTTGGCGGTGTGACCCGAAGGGAATATATCGCCGCCGGCGAAGAGCTCGGCCGAGCCGACCTCCGTCGCGTAGTGCGGCCCGAGCCGCCCCAGGCCGATCTTGACGGCGCCGACCGTGGCGTTGAGCAGCAGGAGCGAGAACCCCAGTGCCAGCAGCGGGCGCAGGGTGCGCTGACGCCAGGAGCGCCAGCCCAGCCAGGCGGCCACCAGCACCGCCGTGGGGCCTCGTTGCCCGAGAACGACGAACATGTCCAGGAAGCCGTGGATGTCGGGCCACTGCTTGTACGGACGGAAGAGCATGACCTGCCAGTCGAGCCGCACGAGCCAGCTCGTGCCCAGGACAGCGACCACGATCGCCACATAGAAGGCGACCGTGACGCCGAACAGGCCGAGCCGCGTTCGGCTCATCCGCGGGGGCGGGAGGCACGGGCGGTGCGGCTCCTGCTCCAGCCGGGAGAAGATTCGGTCGGTACGCACCCAATCGAGATTACCGCGCGTGAAGACCGCGTCCGTCGATGGCGCCGTCTTCGTGATGGCGATGTGATGTACAAATGCACTTCCGGCGCCCGCGACCGGTGTTTATCACGACCGATTCCGCACCGGAAGTCCACACCGTCATTGCGCTCATTGCGGCGGTTGCCGGGGCCGCCCGGATAACGCCGTCCCAACGGCGGTCTCCCTACCGCGGTGCGGCGACTCGTCCGAAAGGCCGTCCCGGTGCGCGAGACGATTTCCCCATTTCCGTGCCGTTGTTGGCCGCCGCCGCGTATTCCGGCCCCCGGAGGCGCGGGACGCGGGTGGTGAACATCACGGCGGGCCCGAGCCGTTCAGCCACCAGGCGCCGTACACCGCCGAGGCCACCGCCAGCGCGCCGAGCACGATCCCGGCGCGCAGCGGGGAGCGGCGGGCGAGCGCGGCCGCGGGCGGCAGCAGCAGCGGGAAGGCCGGCAGCAGCAGGCGCGGCTTGGAGCCGAAATAGCCCTTGGCGCACAGCGCCAGCACCACCACGACGCCCATGTACACCAGCAACTCCGCGGGCTGCCGCTGTCGTACGCACAGCACGCACAGCCAGATCACCAGTGCCACCCCGGCGAGCAGACCCAGCCCGCCGATCACCGAACCGGTCAGGTTCTGCCAGATGAAGCCCGCGAAGGCCCAGCCGCCGTCGAAGCCGTTGCCCCACTGCCCCTGGACGTCCAGATAGCCGGTGACGCTGCCGGTGCGCACCCCGACCCAGGCGACGTAGCCGAACCAGCCCAGCGGGGCGAGCAGCAGTCCCGCGACCGTGCGCCACCCCGGCCGGTTCCGGGTGCGGCGCCACTCCCACAGGGCCGAGATCCACAGCGCGGCGACGACGGCCGCGCCCACCGGGCGGGTCAGTCCGGAGAGGGCGGCCAGCGTCCCGGCCCACACCCAGCGGCCGTTCATCCGTGCCCACAGCGCCCAAGCGGCGAGCGCGGTGAACAGCGCCTCGCTGTACGCCATCGACTGCACGATGCCGACCGGCACGGCCGCCCACAGCACGGCCAGGCAGATCCCGGCCCGGCGTCCGCCGAGCCGCTCCCCGACGAGGAAGAGCGCCCAGGCCGCGCCGAGCGAGGCGATCCAGCCGGCCGCGGCTCCGGCCTCGCCCGGGGAGAGCGGCAGCAGCTCCGAGCCGGCCCGCTCCAGCGCGGGCAGCAGCGGGAAGAAGGCCATGTCCGAGTGGACCGTGCCATCCGGCAGCCGGACCGACCAGCCGTACCAGCCCTCGGCGACCCGTGCGTACCAGAGCGAGTCCCACCGGGCCGTCAGCAGCTGGTGTGCGCTCTTCCCGGCTGCCGCGCTCCAGACGGCCAGCACCACCAGCCCGAGCGCCCGCACCCCGGCGTACGCCAGCAGCGCGGGCGCGGCCCGGCGCCAGGCCGGCCGGCCGGTGTCCGCGGGGGACGGCGGGCCGGGGTCGGTCGCGGGGGGCGCGTCGTGGGGCGAGGCGGAGCCGGTCATCCGGCCGATTATTGGGCACCGGACCGGCCCCGGGACAAGCGGGGCGAGCCCCTCCGCCGAAGTCCGGGAGGTATCGGACATATGGCCGGTGAACTGCGCTTCCGTGTGACGGGGCCGGGCCGGACGCCCCGACGACTCGCGTACGCTAGCGCCCACTCGCCCCCTGTGAACCGGGCCGAACACCGCTCCGGCCGCCGGACTCCCCGCGGCCTCCCACTCCCCCGATGCGGCCCGCGGGTGCGAGAGCAAGAGGAGGTGCGTAGATGTCCGGGACGACCACTGCCGGGTCGCAGCAGGCGGACGCGCCCGTACCCGGCCGGCGTTCCGGGGGCGCGCACGTCAACCGCTGGGTCGTGCTCACGGTGCTGTGCGCGAGTCTGCTCCTGGTGGCGATCGACGCCACGGTGCTGCACGTCGCGGTCCCCGCCGTCACCGAGGATCTGCGGCCCGGGTCGATCCAGCTGCTGTGGATCGTCGACGCCTATCCGCTGATGTGTGCCTCGCTCCTCATCCTCTTCGGCACGCTCGGCGACCGCGTCGGCAGACGACGGGTCCTGCTGTTCGGGTACACGCTGTTCGCCGTCGCCTCCGCGGTCGCCGCGTACGCGCCCTCGGCCGCCGTGCTCATCGGTGCCCGCGCGCTGCTCGGCGTCGGCGGCGCGATGATCATGCCCGCGACGCTCTCGATCCTGCGGCAGGTCTTCCCCGACCGGCGCGAGCGGGCCCTGGCCGTCGGCATCTGGAGCGCCGTCGCCGCCGTGGGCGCCGCGGTCGGCCCGCTGGTGGGCGGGCTGCTGCTGGAGCACTTCTGGTGGGGCGCGGTCTTCCTGATCAACATTCCGCTGATGGCGGCCAGCCTGCCGATCGGCCGCTGGCTGCTGCCGGAGTCGGTCAGCGACGCCGAGGGGCCTTGGGACGTGTTCGGCGCGGTCCTGGCCGCCGCCGGGCTGTGCGGGGCGATCTTCGGCGTCAAGCGGGCGGGCAGCGGGGAGCTGCTCTCGGTCGGCACCTGGCTGCCGCTGCTGGCCGGGATCGTGCTCATCGCCTGGTTCGTCCGCCGCCAGCGCCGCCGCCCGCACCCGCTGGTCGACGTCGGCACCCTCACCCGGGCCGGCTTCGGCACCTCCGTCGGCTGCATCGTGCTGACCGTGCTGGCGCTCGTCGGGCTCGCGCTGATCGCCGCCCAGTACCTCCAGCTCGTGCTGGGGCTCTCCCCGTTGCAGACCGGTATGCGGCTGCTGCCGCTGTCCGTCGCGGCGATCGCGGCCGGGCTGGCCGGCTCCCGGCTGCTGGCGCTGATGGGGCCCCGGGCGATGGTCTCGCTGGGCTTCGTCGTCACCGCGCTGGCCGTGCTGTGTCTGACCGGCGTCGGCGAGGAGGACCGCCCCGGCCTGCTGATCGGCGGCTTCGTCCTGCTCGGCTTCGGCCTGGAGACCACGCTGTTCGGCTGTTACGAGTCGATGCTCAGCGAGGCGCCGCCGGAGCAGTCCGGCGGTGCCGCCGCCGTCGGCGAGACCGCCTACCAGCTCGGTGCCGGCATCGGCATCGCGCTGCTCGGCAGCGTCATGAACGCGGCCTACGGGCCGGGCGTGCGCGGCGCTGCGGGCGACTCCGGGCTGCCCAGTACCGCGGGCGACGACGCCAGCCACTCGCTGGGCGAGGCGTACGAGGTCGCCGCGCAGTACGGCGGGCCCTCCGGCGAGGCCCTGCGGCAGGCGGCGCGCGGCGCGTTCGTCTCCGGGCTGCATGCGACGCTGCTGGTCAGCGCCGGTCTGCTGCTGGTCGGTGCGCTGGCGGCGCTGCGTCTGCCGCGCCGGATGGACGGCCAGCCGCAGGAGCCGGACGGCGCGGAGCGCCCCACCGGTCCGGAGGGGCACGGCGGCTCGGGGCAGCTCTTGTCGCGGGGCGTTACCCAGTCGTAGCGTCAGGCGCACTGCCGTGATCGTTCCACCGCCGGAGGCGCCCCGATGAGCCCGCTGCCCGCGTTCGACGCGTCCGACCCGCTGGGGATCGACGACCTGCTCGGCGACGAGGACCGCGCCGTCCGCGACACCGTCCGCTCCTGGGCCGCCGACCGCGTCCTGCCGCACATCGCCGAGTGGTACGAGAACGGGGAGCTGCCGGGCATCCGCGAGCTGGCCCGGGAGCTGGGCTCCCTCGGCGCGCTGGGCATGCCGCTGACCGGCTACGGCTGCGCCGGTGCGAGCGCCGTGCAGTACGGGCTCGCCTGTCTGGAGCTGGAGGCCGCCGACTCCGGCATCCGCTCGCTGGTCTCCGTGCAGGGCTCCCTCGCGATGTACGCGATCCACCGGTTCGGCAGCGAGGAGCAGCGGCAGCGGTGGCTGCCGGCGATGGCCGCCGGCGAGGTCATCGGCTGCTTCGGGCTGACCGAGCCGGACCACGGCTCCGATCCGGCCGGGATGCGCACCCGGGCCCGCCGCGACGGCGGCGACTGGGTGCTGACCGGCCGCAAGATGTGGATCACCAACGGCTCGGTGGCCGGCGTCGCGGTGGTCTGGGCCCGCACCGACGAGGGCGTCCGCGGCTTCGTCGTCCCCACCGACGCGCCCGGCTTCTCGGCGCCGGAGATCAAGCACAAGTGGTCGCTGCGTGCCTCGGTCACCAGCGAGCTG
This sequence comes from Streptomyces cacaoi, assembly GCF_006539165.1. Taxonomy (GTDB): domain Bacteria; phylum Actinomycetota; class Actinomycetes; order Streptomycetales; family Streptomycetaceae; genus Streptomyces; species Streptomyces cacaoi. The sequence goes on from NZ_BJMM01000040.1 coordinate 54,975, forward strand.
GTGCTGGACGAGGTGCGGCTGCCCGCCGACGCGGTACTGCCGGAGGTGTCCGGGCTGCGCGGCCCGCTCAGCTGCCTCAACCACGCCCGGTACGGGATCGTGTGGGGCGCGATGGGCGCGGCGCGTTCCTGCTTCGAGTCGGCGCTCGGCTACGCGAAGGAACGCGAGCAGTTCGGCCGTCCCGTCGCCGGCTTCCAGCTGACCCAGGCGAAGCTCGCCGACATGGCGGTCGAGCTGCACAAGGGGATCCTGCTGGCGCACCATCTGGGGCGGCGGATGGACGCCGGTCGGCTGCGTCCCGAGCAGGTGAGCTTCGGCAAGCTGAACAACGTGCGGGAGGCGATGGAGATCTGCCGCACGGCGCGCACCGTGCTGGGCGCGAACGGGATCTCCCTGGAGTATCCCGTGATGCGGCACGCCACGAATCTGGAGTCGGTGCTCACCTACGAGGGCACCGTCGAGATGCACCAGCTGGTGCTGGGGAAGGCCCTGACCGGCCTGGACGCCTTCCGCGGCTGAACGTGGACCGGGCGGCGGGCCGTGGCCGTCGCCGCGGAGGGGTGTGGGGAGGTTCCGGACCTGCCCCACACCCCTCCGTCAGCTCTGGTTGAAGAAGCCGCCGGGCTCCCGGCGCTCCTCGTTGCTCACGATCTTGTAGTCGGGAGGCGTGAGCAGGAACACCCGGTTCGCCACCCGCTCGATGGAGCCGCGCAGCCCGAAGGTGAGCCCCGCGGCGAAGTCGACGACGCGCTTGGCGTCGGCGGACTCCATGGCGGTCAGATTGACGATGACCGGGACGCCGTCCCGGAACAGCTCGCCGATGCCGCGGGCGTCCCGGAAGCAGTCCGGGGTGACCGTCGCGATCTTGGTGCCTTGGTCCTGGGCCGTCTCGGCCGTGACCCGCACCCGGGGGTCGGTGACCCACGGGTCGCGCGCGGCGTCTGCGGGTTCCTGCCCTCCGGGCCCGTCATCCGGCCCGTCGGCATAGTCGTAGTAACGCATCTCGCTGTCGTCGACGAGGCCCAGCCAGGCACTCGCCTTGCGCACCGATCCCATGGACGCCTCCTCTCCTCTGCGCGGGTTCCCACACGTTCTTCCGTTCAGCGCTCCGCGTCGGGTCCGCAAACCCTATGGTCGTCCATGATGCTGATGATGCGCCAAGCGGATACCCGTCGCGCAGGGGATTCGTGACGGGACTGGTGCAGAACATGTGGCGCACGATCAGGGAGCTTGCCCTGCCTGGGCGGTGACGGTGTGACGGATGAGCCGTATTGCCCCGTTCCGTCCGGACGGGTGGCCGCCGACGACATCCGAGTGAGTGAGCGCCCTCGGCCCCTTTCCCGTCCGTCGGGGGCATCCGGCCCGCTCGTAGGTTGACCGGTATGACGGATACGACAGCGGGCCCGGCGGGCGCGGCGTACGACAGGGGCGAGTGGGAGAGCTGGTGCCGGCGGCGGGAGCGCACCGTCCAAGCTCCCTACGGGCCGCTCTCGGTGACGGGCACTCACTGGCTCGCCGAGGCGGGCACGGGCGGACGTGTCGAGGGGCTGCCCGGCAGTTGGTCGCTGACCCCGGGCACGGACGAGGTGCTGCTGGCGGCGTCGGCGGAGGAGGGCGTCACCGTCGACGGTGCGGTGCTCGACGGCAGGACGGCGCTGGGGGAGGACGACGAGGGTTATCCGGGCGCCTCGCGTGCGGCGCACGGGCAGCGCCGGCTGGTGCTGTTGCGGCGGGACGGCCAGTGGGCGGTGCGGGTCTTCGATCCGGCCGCGCCGGCCCGGGAGGGCTTCACCGGGATCGACGTCTTCCCGTACGACCAGGAGTGGGTGCGCGCGGGGCTGTTCCGTCCCTACGGCGAGGGGGAGCGCAGCGTGCTGGTCGGCAACGCGGACGGACGGGAGCGCGGGCTGGGGCTCTCCGGGGAGTTGGCGTTCACGGCGCCGGGGCACGAGGAGCAGGAGGCGGCGCTCCAGGTGGCGGTGGAGCACGACGGCGGGCTGTGGGCGGTGCTCGCGGACCGGACGAGCGGGGTCGAGGGCAGCGAGGGCAGTTACCGCTTCCGCTTTCTGAAGACCCGGGCCCCGGATGCGGCGGGGGCCGTCACGGTGGACTTCAACCGGCTGGTGCTGCCGCCGTGTGCGTTCACCGACCACTTCCTGTGTCCTTTCCCGCCGCCGGGGAACCGGTTGCCGTTCGGGGTCCCGGCCGGGGAGCGGGCCGTCCGGTCCGACGGGTGAGGGCCGCGGGGGCGGGGCGGGGGTGGTGAGCGGGGGTCAGGGCGAGCCGGGCCGGGGAGCGGTGCGGTACGGGGTTACCGTGAGCCGCGTTCGCCCCGTGATGCCCGGTATCTCCTGGTTCAGGGGTGGTTGACGCAGCTCCCCGGAAGCCCGTCGGACGGCCGTGCGGTTCCGCGCGGCAGGAGGTTCCCCATGGTCATCGAAGTGATTGCCGCAGTGCTCGCGTTCGCCGTCCTGTACGCCCTCGCGAGCGCGCGGATCGTGCGGCAGTACGAGCGGGGGCTCGTCTTCCGGCTGGGGCGGCTGCGGGAGGGGGTGCGGACCCCTGGCTTCACGATGATCGTGCCCGGTGTCGACCGGCTCCAGAAGGTCAATATGCAGATCGTCACCGCGCCCGTGCCGGCGCAGGAGGGCATTACCCGGGACAACGTGACGGTGCGCGTCGACGCGGTCGTCTACTTCCGGGTCGTCGATCCGGCGCAGGCCATCGTGCACGTCGAGGACTACCGGTTCGCGGTGAGTCAGATGGCGCAGACCTCGCTGCGCTCGATCATCGGCAAGAGCGAGCTGGACGATCTGCTCTCCAACCGCGAGAAGCTCAACCAGGGCCTGGAGTTGATGATCGACAGTCCGGCCGTCGACTGGGGTGTGACCGTGGACCGGGTCGAGATCAAGGACGTGTCGCTGCCGGAGACCATGAAGCGGTCGATGGCCCGGCAGGCCGAGGCGCAGCGCGACCGCAGGGCCCGGGTCATCAACGCGGACGCGGAGCTGCGGGCGTCGGAGAAGCTCGCCGAGGCCGCGGAGCGGATGGGGCAGTCGCCCGCCGCCTTGCAGCTGCGGCTGCTCCAGACGGTCGCCTCGGTCGCCACGGAGAAGAACTCGACGCTCGTGCTGCCCTTCCCCGTCGAGCTGCTGAGGTTTCTGGAGGGGCACCCGCCGCGCGAGGAGGGCGCCGGGCCGGCCCCGGGTGCGCGGCGGGTGCGGCCGGAGGGCGAGGCGGAGAGGGAGGAGGGGCCGGAAGGGGAGTCGGAGGGCGAGCTGCCGGAATCCCGGCTCGCGGAGGCCGAGTTGCCCGGGGAGGAGGGGCTGGAGGCGTCCATCGCCGGGGCGGAGGCGCCGGAGGCCGGGTCGCCGGAGGCCGGGTCGCCGGAGGGCGGGGTGCCGGGCGCCGGGGTGCCGGGGGCGGTGGCTCCCGGTGAGGTGGAGGCGGAGCTTCCGGAGGAACTGCGCGGGGAGTTGAGGGAGCCGGGGGAGAGCGGGGAGGAGTGGGTTCCGGAGGAGGAGGAAGAAAGGGGCGGGGGTCCGGGAGCCGGTGGGAGCGGTGGACGGCCGAGGGGCGGCCCGGGGCCGGAATCCGGTCGCTGAGGGGCGATAATCGGACAGGTGTAGTCCTCACGGCCGGGGCACGGTGCGTCGCCCCGAGTGTCCACATGGCGGGACGACGTGCGACGGGCGGGACCGGGGTGACGACGGACGGGGTGACCGAACTTCCGGTCGGCTGACGTGAACTGGGTCTTGTGTCCCCGCGGGCGGGCTCGACATACTCGCCGCGTCGAGTTGGCATGGACGCGACTTCCTACGGGGTAGGAGGTCCGTGTCCGTCCTTCCTCCTGGACCGTCCGCTCCTGGGCGGCCCAACCCCCCACTGGAGGTTCGAAGTTGTCACAGCACCGTCGGATAACCAAGCGGCGCGCGGCCATCGCGGGAGCTGCGGTCGCAGCCCTCGCCGCCGGGACCCTCACCGTCACGACCGCCAACGCCGCACAGGAATCCCCCACGGTCAAGACGCTCTCGCAGCAGTCGGCCGGCAAGCTCGCCTCGAAGCTCACCTCGGACATCAAGGGTGACGCCGGCGCCTTCTACGACGCCAAGGCGAAGAAGCTGGTCGTCAACGTCACCAACAGCGACGCCAAGGCGCAGGTCGAGGCGGCGGGCGCGCAGGCCAGAGTCGTCGAGCACACGCTGGCCCAGCTCAACTCCGTCAAGGACGCGCTGACCGAGAAGGACGTCGTGGGTACGTCCCGCGCGGTCGACGTCAAGACCAACAAGGTCGTCGTCACGGCCGACCAGACGGTCAAGGGCGCGAAGCTCGCGCAGCTCAAGAAGCAGGTCGCGCAGCAGGACGGCAAGGCCGAACTGAAGCGCACCAACGGCAAGTTCACCACCAAGATCGCCGGTGGCGACGCCATCTGGGGCGACAGCTCGCGCTGCTCCCTCGGCTTCAACGTCACCAAGGACGGCAAGCCGGGCTTCCTGACGGCCGGTCACTGCACCACCGCCGTCTCCTCGTGGTCCGACAGCCAGGGCGGCCAGCCGATCGCCGAGAGCGGCGACGGCAAGTTCCCGGGCAACGACTACGGCATCGCGATGTACACCGGCGAGGTCGACCACCCGAGCGAGGTCAACCTCTACGACGGTGGCACCCAGGCCATCTCCGGTGCCGCCGACGCCGAGGTCGGCCAGAAGGTGACCCGCAGCGGCAGCACGACCCAGGTGCACGACGGCACCGTCAAGGCCGTCGACGCCTCGGTCAGCTACCCCGAGGGCACCGTCGACGGGCTGATCCAGACCGACGTGTGCGCCGAGCCGGGCGACAGCGGCGGCTCCCTCTTCGCCGGCGACAAGGCGCTGGGCCTGACCTCCGGCGGCAGCGGTGACTGCTCCTCCGGTGGCGAGACCTACTTCCAGCCGGTGCCCGCCGCGCTGGACGCGCTGGGCGCCGAGATCGGCTGACACAGGGCATACCGGCCGAACCCGGCCGGGCCCGGCCGGTGACGTCCTGCCGATGTGCTGACGTGCAGCCGGGCTCCGGCCGGAGCGGCCGGACGGGACGGCAGTGGGCCCGCCCCCGCGGCGGGCCCCCTCACCCCCCACAGCGGAACCCCCGGACGCGGCGTGCGTCCGGGGGTTCCGTGGTGTGCGCGCGTGGCCGCGCGGCGGTCACTTCTCCGCCGCGACCAGCTCCGCGATCTGCACCGCGTTCAGCGCGGCGCCCTTGCGCAGGTTGTCGTTGGCGAGGAAGAGCGAGAGCCCGTTGTCCACCGTCTCGTCGGCGCGGATCCGGCCGACGTAGCTGGCGTCCCGGCCGGCGGCCTGGAGCGGGGTGGGGATGTCGGACAGCTCCACGCCCGGGGCGCCGGCCAGCAGCTCGGCGGCCCGCCGCGGCGGGAGGGGGCGCGCGAAGCGGGCGTTGACCTGGAGCGAGTGGCCCGTGAAGACGGGCACGCGGACGCAGGTGCCCGACACCTTCAGGCCCGGGATGTCGAGGATCTTGCGGCTCTCGTTGCGGAGCTTGTGCTCCTCGTCCGTCTCGTCCAGCCCGTCGTCGACGACGGAACCGGCCATCGGCAGCACATTGAAGGCGATCGGGCGCGCGTACTTGTCCGGCTCGGGGAAGTCCACCGCCTCGCCGTCGAAGGTCAGCCGCGCCGCGTCGCCCTCGACGGCCTTGCGCACCTGGCCGTCCAGCTCGGCGACGCCCGCCAGACCGCTGCCCGAGACCGCCTGGTAGGTCGAGACGACCAGCGCCGTCAGCTCCGCCTCCGCGTGCAGCGGGCGCAGCACCGGCATGGCCGCCATGGTGGTGCAGTTGGGGTTGGCGATGATGCCCTTGGGGCGGTTGCGGGCCGCCTCGGGGTTCACCTCGGAGACGACCAGCGGGACGTCGGGGTCCATGCGCCAGGCCGAGGAGTTGTCGATGACGACCGGGCCCTGGGCGGCGACCTTCTCCGCGAGGGCCTTCGAGGTCGAGCCGCCCGCCGAGAACAGGACGATGTCCAGCCCCGAGTAGTCGGCGCTCGTCGCGTCCTCGACCGTCACCTCGCCGCCCTGCCACGGGAGGGTGCGCCCGGCCGAGCGCGCGGAGGCGAACAGCCGCAGCTCGTCGACCGGGAATTTCCGCTCGGCCAGAATGTCGCGCATGACGCCGCCGACCTGACCCGTGGCTCCGACGATCCCGATCCTCATGGGGCTCCTTCTGCTGATCGTGCCGGGCCGTGCCCGGCACTGGTCTGTGCTTGTCCCGGCAGGCCCCTACCCTGCGGGACCGGTGGTACGGGGGCCAGTCCTTTGATTTCGGTCACAGGCCCGGCCCGCCCGCGGGGTCACCCCCGCTGCTGTGCCCGGGGGACCCGCAGGCCCGCTGTCAGCCCCCGCAGACAGCGTACGGCCACCGCGGCCGGGCCCCGCTCGGCGTCGTCGGGCTCGGCGTCGGTCGCGGCCCAGGTCTCCATCGCGACCCGCATGGCCGCGTTGGCGGCCGTCGCCGTCAGCCGCAGCTCCAGCGGGTCGGTGTCCGGTTCGGCCAGCTCGGCCAGCACCGGGACCAGGGACTCCTCCGCCTCCGCGTGCACCCGCAGCCACACCGAGCGCAGCGCCGGATCTTCGGGGACGGCCCGCAGCAGGCCCCGGGTGCGCGACAGGGCCTCGGTGCGCTCCTTCTCGTGCTCCCCCTGGGGCGTGAGCGCCGCGCGGACGGCGCGCTCCAGTGCCTCCGGCACGGACAGCCCGGCGGGCGCCGCGGCCAGATCGGTGAGCCAGTGGTGCACCCCGCCGGCCAGCAGCGGGACGACGGCCTCCTCCTTGGTGCGGAAGTAGCGGTAGAAGGTGCGCAGCGAGACGCCCGCCTCCTGCGCGATCCCCTCCGCCGTGACCTGCCCGGCGCCGTGCTCCGAGAACAGCTCGGCGGCGCGGCGGGCGATCTCCCACTGGGTCTCGGCCTTGCGGCGCTCGGTCAGGGACGGACGGGGCGTGGGTGCGGCGGCCATGCGGGCAGAGTACGTCAGCCGGATCACAGAAGGCACAAGAAGTCGTAATGGCACGGTGTGCCATGTAGGCGTACTCTTGAAATCGAAGCAGATCGATTCCCCGCGGTTCCCGCGGCCCGTCCGCCGTCCCCGGCGCGAGGGCCGACAGCGGACGGCCAGGTCGGACGGCGGTACGCGAGACCACGCGGGACAAGGAGAAGAGGGCCTCATGAACCGCTTCGACGGACGCAGGATTCTTGTCACCGGCGCCGGCTCCGGCATCGGCCGCGCCACCGTGCTGCGCCTCCTGGAGGAGGGCGGCCGGGTCGCCGCCGCCGACGTCAACGAGGAGGGCCTGGCGGCCACCCGCGAGCTGGCGGGGAAGACGGCCGAGCGGCTGAGCACGGTCACCGTCGACATCTCGGACGAGGAGTCCGTGCGCACGGACGCCGGCGGTGCGATCGAGGAGCTGGGCGGGCTGGACGTCCTGGTCAACGCCGCGGGAATACTCGACTCCCGGCACACCGAGACCATGACCCTGGAGTTCTGGAACCGGATCATCGGCGTCAACCTCACCGGAACCTTCCTGGTCACCCGGCAGGCGCTGCCCGCGCTGCTGGCGGGCGGCTCCGGTGTGGTGGTCAACTTCAGCTCCACCTCGGCGAGTTTCGCGCACCCGTACATGGCCGCCTACGCGGCGACCAAGGGCGGCATCCAGTCGTTCACGCACGCCATCGCCTCGGAGTACAGCAAGCAGGGGCTGCGTGCGGTCTGCGTCGCGCCCGGCTCCATCTCCTCCGGCATGACGCACAACCCCGGACTGCCCGAGGACACCGACTACAGCCTGCTGGCCAAGCTCTCCCCGATGCTGGGCGAGGGCTTCGCGGGGCCGGAGACCGTCGCGGGCGCCATCGCGATGCTCGCCTCCGACGACGGCGCCTTCATCACCGGCACCGAGCTGCGGATCGACGGCGGCACCCACATGTGAGCCCGGCGGCCGCTCGCTCCGGGGCTCCTGCGCGGGGCGGGGCCCCGTGGAGTCCGGGCGGGCCGGGACGGTACGTTGCCGTGCATGAGCGACGCGTACACGGTCCGCACCGCACGGCCCGAGGACTACGACTCCGTCATCGCCGTCGTCGACGACTGGTGGGGGCGTACGGCGTCCCGCGATCTCACCCGGGTCTTCGTCGACCACTTCTTCGCCACCAGCCTGATCGCCGAGCGGCCCGACGGGTCGCTCGGCGGTTTTCTGATCGGCTTCCTGTCCCCCTCGCAGCCCGAGTACGCCTATGTCCACTTCGCGGGTGTCGCGCCCGGGCTGCGCCGGACGGGGCTGGGCCGGGAGCTGTACGAACGGTTCTTCGCGCGGGCCCGCGAGGACGGGCGCACGGTGGTGAAGGCCATCACCTCGCCGGTCAACTCCCGCTCCATCGCCTTCCACACGGCCCTGGGGTTCGCGGCCTCGGAGCCCGTGCCCGACTACGACGGGCCCTCGCTCGACCGTGTCGTCTTCCGCCGGGAGCTGTGACCTTCGCCGTACGAGTTCCGGGCGTCAGCGCCCCCGCCGGTTCCGCGGCGGGGGCGCTCGTCGTGTGCGGCGGTACCGGGCCGCTGGCGGAAAAGTGTCGGTTCTCCGGGCTGTGGAGGCGGGGGAGGGGTGCCGACCTGCAAGGGTCCGGTCGGCCGGTGTTTTCGAATAAAAGTTCGATGGCTGGTTTATGGTGGTGCCCGGAGAACCGAGGGGTGGCTGAGGCGATGGGAGGTGTACGCACATGCCGGATGCGGCGCACTTCGTACACCTTCGTACCGCCTCGGGCTTCTCGATGCGGTACGGGGCCTCCCACCCCGAGACGCTCGCCGAGCGGGCCGCCGAGCGCGGCATGGCGGCCCTCGCGCTGACCGACCGGGACACCCTCGCCGGGGCCGTCCGGTTCGCGAAGTCCTGTGCGCGCTTCGGGGTGCGCCCGGTGTTCGGCGTCGATCTGGCCGTCGAGCCGCCCGCCGGCCGGGACGCGCCGGAGGGGGGAAAGCGGCGGCGCACCCCGGTACGGGGCGGTGCCTTCGTCGACGAGCCGGCCCACCGCGCCGTCTTCCTCGCCGCCGACGGCGCCCGCGGCTGGGCCGCGCTGTGCCGGATGGTGACCGCGGCGCACGCGGCGGCGGACGGCGGGCCGCCGG
>NZ_BJMM01000041.1 GCF_006539165.1 Streptomyces cacaoi
CCAGGTGGTCTCACGGGCTCGCAGGGCCGGGCTGGCCCTGTCGTCGCGGGACGTCTTCGTGGGCCAGACGGTGGCCGGGCTGGCCGCCGAGCTGGAGGGGGAGCGGGCGGCGGCCGAGGACACCGGCCCGGTGGGCGGCACCGGGGACGCGACGGGTCCGCTGCGTCCGACGCCGGTGGGGGAGTGGTTCTTCGCCACGCACCCGCGGGCGCCCGAGCACTTCTCCATGACGATGTCGTTCGAGCTGGACCCGGCGGCGGACACCGGTGCGCTGCGTGCGGCCGTCGGCGCCGTCCTGCGGCGGCACGATGTCCTGCGGGCGACCTTCGTACCGGCTGCGCCGTCGGCCGCCATCGGTTCGGGGCCCGGGCCCGTGCCCGCGTCGTCCGGCGAGGAACACGCCGAGGAACACGGCGAGGAACGCGGCGAGGAACAGGGCGAGGCGCGGGGCGGTGCCCGCTGGGCCGGCCGGGTCGGGGCGGAGTGCGATCCGGAGGCCGTCCTCAGCAGTCACGATCTGCGGGACGTCGCCGAACCCCGGGCGTACTGGGAGGAGTTGCTCCGCCGGACGCAGAGCGGGTTCCGGCTGGAGAGCGGGCCGCTGGTGCGGGTGCTGCACGGGCGGCGCGCGGCCGGTGAGCCGCCGTGGCTGAGCATCGTCGCGCACCACCTGGTCGTCGACGGTGTGTCCTGGCGGATCCTTTTGGAGGATCTGGAGGCCGCCTACGCCGCGGCGCTCTCCGGCGCGCCGGTGCGTGCCGAGGCGGGGACGACCTCGGTGCGCCGATGGGCGGAACTGCTGAACGAGCATGTGGCGCGGGGCGGCTTCGACGACCAGATCGCCTACTGGCGTTCCGTCACCGACGGGGCAGCGGCCGAACTGCCCGTCGACCATCCGGACGGGGCCAACACCGGTGCCGAGCTGGACATGGTGGTGGCCACGCTGACGGCGGAGCAGACACGGGCCCTGCTGTACCGGGTGCCCGGGCGGTTCCGCAGCCGGATCAACGATGTCCTGCTGGCCTCGCTGGCCCGCGTCCTGGCGGACTGGACCGGCCGGGAACGCACGCTGGTGCATGTGGAGGGGCACGGCCGCGCCGATCTGTTCGAGGGCGTCGACCTGTCCGGCACGGTGGGCTGGTTCACCTCGATCCACCCCGTGGTCCTGGAGGCGCGGCGGGGCGCCGGTCCCGGGCAGTGCGTGAAGGACGTGAAGCGGGCGCTGCGCGCGGTACCGGACCAGGGGGTCGGCTACGGTGCCCTGCGCCTTCTGTCGGCGCCGGGGACCCCGGGGCGGGCGCTCGCGGACGCGCCGGAGCCGCTGATCAGCTTCAACTATCTGGGCCGCTTCGACGTCGCGGGTGACGGCAGCGGTGACAGCGGCGGCGCTCCGGTGGCCGGTGCGGTGGACGAGCCGTCGGGTGGTCGGGTCGCGGAGGCCGGCGGCCGACTGCTGCGGGGCGAACTCGACATCGTGGGGCGGGACTTCAGCGAGGCGGAGGTGCGGCCTCATCTGATCGACGTCGGCGCGGTGGTGCAGGGCGAGCTGCTGACCCTGACGTGGTCGTACTCGTCGGGGATGTACGAGCGGGCGACGATGGAGCGGCTGGTGGCCGCGCTGGCCCGGGAGTTGACCGCGCTGGCCGGGCAGGGGCGCGGCGCGGACTGACGCCGGGTGCCGGGCCACGGGCGTGAGGCCCGGGTGCCGGACAAGGCGAAGGCCCCCGCCGGGGAGGGAGAAACCTCTCCGGCGGGGGCCTTGGTGCGAGCAGGGGGTGTTGCGGGGCCCGGCGGTGATCCGGCAAGGGTCAGCCGAGCAGGCCGAGGGTCGCCAGCGCGGCGGCGCCGAGGACCAGCACCAGGACGGCGACCGAGCCGATGAGCGCCCGCGGATTGCCGAGGTTCAACGTCCAGCCCATGCCGACCCGGCGGGGCACGAGAACGGCGGGGTCGTCGCCGTTGGTGTAGACGGTGCCGCCCGCGCGCCAGTGGCGGTCGTCGTCACGCTGGACCATGCCGGTGTTCTCGGAGTCCGCGCCCTCGGGGAGGCGTTCGCCGCCCGGGCCGACCCGGACGGCCAGCAGCACCACGATGCCGAGCGTCACCAGCGCCGGCACCCCGACCACCGTGAACAGCACGGGCGTGGAACGGTTGTCGGTCCACAGCATCCCCGACAGGCCGAGGAGCATGAGGTCGACGACGGCGGAGATCGCCAGCAGGGCGCGGGAGGTCAGGGCGAGGAACCGGCGGTGCCGCGCGGAGCTCGCCGCCGGGCGGGAGGCGTCCAGGTCGGCGCGGGAGCGCAGCATGGCGGCCACCAGGGCCAGCAGCGCGGCCGTGCCGAGGATCTGCCCGAAGACCATGCTGAAGGCCGTCCAGAACGTCGTGGCGACCTCGTGGTACCGGGTGCCGTCGCCGGACCGCTCCGGCATCGCCAGCGTGTCCGGCAGCCCGGGGTAGGCGAACGCGCCGATCACGGCCGTCACCGCGATGACGACGAACGACGGGACGGACCACGCCCAGGGGAGCCGCACCGGGTCGGTGCGCAGCGAGGTGTCGGCCACCGCGCCCTGGCGCAGCCCCGCGTACCAGTCGCCGCGCTCCTTCGCCTCGGACAGTGCGCGGTGGGCGCGCAGCCACAGCACGGCGGCCACGGCACACAGCACAAGACCCGTCACCACTCCCGCCGCGACGCTGTCGAGCAGTGCGCCCAGACCCGTCGCCGCCACCGTGCCGACCACGGTGGCCCACAGCACCGGCGCCCGGTACCGCCGGCGTTCCGCGTCGACCCGCGGGTCCTCCGCCCGCTCCGGTGGGACGCGGACACCGAACGGCACGGTCCTCGGGTTCAGCAGCGGGCTCGGGGCCGCATAGAGTGCGGCGCCCAGGAGCAGGAGCAGGCCGGCGTTGACTAGCGAGCTGACGAGCACGTCATTCACCTGTTCCGTAGTACGTCGGTCACCGCGCCCGCGGTACGCCTCCGGGGCGGCCCGCCACCCGGGGCGGGAGCGCCGCGGCGGACACGCGGACCCGTCGGACGGGCCGCTCGGAGGGGCCCCTCCCTGTTCAGCAGCGTAGCCGTGCGTGACGGGCGCTCACGAGTGGCGACGGGGTGAACAGGGCTTTCGGGACGCGGGTTTCAGCCAGGACGGAAAGGGCTTGAGATCCGGCCGGGTTGCTGCTGGCGTCGGCGTGACGGTCCATCGGGGCCGGTGCGGTGTCCGGCCAGGGGCCGCGCCGGGCTCGGACGGGGCCGGGTCAGGCTTCGGCGGGGTCCGGCCCGGTGAGTGTGACGGGGAGCCGGGCCAGGCCGTGGAAGAAGAAGTCGGGGCGCAGGGGCGGCTCGTCGCCGTCCCGCCGGAGGGACGGCAGGGCGGTGAGCAGGGTGTGCAGCGCGATCTCCCCTTCGAGCCGGGCCAGATGGGCGCCGACGCAGGCGTGCGGGCCGTAGCTGAACGCGTCGTGGTGCGCTGCCTCCCGGTGGGGGTCGAAGCGGCGGGGCTCGGCCCAGTGGCCGGGGTCGCGGTTGGCCGCCGCGAGCATGGGCAGTACCTGGTCGCCCGGGGCGAGGCGGACTTCGCCCAGCGTGGCCGGGCGGGTGACGGTGCGCACCAGGCCGCGGTGCGGGGCCGCCCAGCGCAGGCCCTCGTCGAAGGCCCGCGGTGCGAAGGTGTCCGGGTCGGCTGCCGCCTCCTGCCACAGGGCGCGTTCGCACAGCAGCCGGTGCGCTGCCGTGGTGATGCCGTGCGTCGTGGTGACGGTCCCGGCGACCCAGTGGGTGAGCAGGCAGTACAGGGCGTCCTCGCGGCGCAGCGCCTGGCGTCCGTCCGCGCCGCGCGCGTAGATCGCCGCGGCGGAGCCCTCCGGTGCCCGGTCGAGGAGGTCGCCGCCCCACTCGGCGAAGCCGTGCAGACGGCCGGCCGCCGCGGCGCGCTCCTCCTCGGGGACGGTCGGGGTCAGCACCTGGGCCAGTGACATCGCCCAGGCGGCGAGCTGCGGCGCGTCCTGCTGCGGTACGCCCATGGCGGCGGCCATGCCGGCGGCGGTCAGCGGCTGGGCGAAATCCGCGACCAGGTCGCCGCCGCGCCGCTCGGCGATCTCCCCGGCCAGTTCGCCGGCGCGCCGCACCAGGAGCGGGCGCAGCGTCCCGGTGCGGGCCCGCGAGTACGCGGCCTGGACGGTGGCGTGCAGCCGGTGGTGTCCGGGCCCGTCCGCGTCCACCACGGCGGTCACCGGCTCCTGGAGGAACTCCGGCAGTTCGGCCGCGACGCGCGGCGGCACGCTCGCCGGCATGGGGCCGCCCAGCGCGTCCCGCGAGGAGTAGGTGTCCGTGTCCCGCAGCACCTCGCGGACGAGGTCGCGCCGCAGCACCAGCAGCGCGTCCACCGGTGCGCCCGCGCGCACCACACCGGACTCGTGCTCCAGCAGCCGGTCGAGCTGGGTCAGCGGGTCCGCCAGGGGGTCGAAGTGGACTTCGGCAGCGGATGACATGCGTAACTCCCGCCGGACGCAGAGGGATCGGGCTGGTATCTCTAGCACGCCTGTGCCTCGCCCGTCACCCCACGTGCGGCTTCCGGCGCCGTCCCCCGTGCGGCGCCGCGTGCTGCTCCGCGCGCCGCTCCCGGGCCGCCCCTGTGCCACGGTGCCGGACGGGCGGTGGAACCGAGGCTGCGGTGCGGCTCGGACGGGGGTCCTGAGCCGGTTCGGGATACGGTCGCGGAAAGCCACGGAGAGGGGAACGCCATGCGGCTCGCAGTCGCCGGTGCGACGGGCAACATCGGGGCGCTCACGGTCGCCGCGCTCGAACGGGACGGGCACGAGGTCGTCCGGATGAGCCGCTCGGGCGGTGTGGACCTCAGCACGGGCGAGGGGCTGGACGCCGCGCTGGCGGGTGTGGCGGCCGTCGTCGACGTCATCAGCATGCCGGCGGCCGGTGCGGACGAGACGGTGGCCTACCTGGGAGGCGCCACACGCCGTCTGCTGGCGGCCGAGGAGCGGGCCGGGGTGCGGCACCACGTGCTGCTGTCGATCGTCGGCGTCGACCGGGTCGGGGGCAACGCGCACTACGCGGGCAAGCGGGAACAGGAGCGCCTCGTGGCGGCGGGCCCGGTGCCCTGGACGGTCGTACGGGCCACGCAGTTCCACGACTTCGCGGAGATGGTGGCCGGCTGGGGCGAGCGGGACGGGGTCGCCTCGCTGGCGCCGCTGCTGGTGCAGCCGGTCGCTCCGGCGGATGTGGCCGAGGTGCTCGCCGAGACCGCGGTGGCCGAACCCCGCGGCACCCACCTCGATCTCGCCGGCCCCGAGCCGCAGGACCTGGTGGACATGGCCCGGCGGACCCATGCGGCGCGCGGGCGGGAGGTGCGGCTCGTGCCGACCTGGTCGGGTGTGTTCGGGCCGGACATGGCGGGCGAGGTGCTGCTGCCTGGCGAGGGCGCCCGGATCGCGCCGACCACGTTCGAGGAGTGGCTCGCGGCGCAGCGGTAGGGGCGGTACGCCGTGCCGGACGACGCCGACGGCCGGGCGGGGGAGGGGAGCCGGCGCGGCGGGTTCACAGGCGCCGGGCGACCTCCTGGGCGGCCTGGCGTACGGCCGGGGCGAACTCCTGGAGCTGGTCGCGGGTGACGAGGAAGACGAGGGAGGAGACGGAGACGGCGCCACGCGGGTAGCCGTCGGCGTCGAGCACGGGGGCGGCCAGTGAGCAGATGGCCTCGTCGGCCTCCTCGTACTCCGCCGCGTGGCCTTCCTCGCGTACCCGGTCGAGTTCGCGCTGGAGCGCGGCGCGGTCGGTGAGCGTGTGCGGGGTGCGCGCCGGCAGGCCCGCGCGGTCGAGCAGCGCCTCCGCCTCGGCCTCGGGCAGATGGGCCAGCAGGGCCTTGCCGGCCGCGCTGGCGTGCAGCGGCAGCGGCATCCCGATCTCCGTGGCGATGCGGTAGGCGTGTCCGGGGTCGACCTTGTGCGTGTAGGTGGCGCTCTCGCCGCTGAGCACGGCGAGATGGACGGCCTGGCCGAGCCGCTGCTGGAGGGCGCGGAGCACGGCGTCGATGCCGACGGCGTCGTCGGAGAGCACCTGGGCGGCCAGGGCGTGCAGCTGGAAGCCGACCGAGTAGCGGCCCTCGCCGTCGGCGACGACGTAGCCCTCCTCGACGAGGGTGGCCAGGATCCGGTGCGTGCTGGCCTTGGGCACCCCCGCGTGTGCGGCGATCTCCCCGAGGCGGTGCGGGAGTTCGGGACGGGCGACCGCCTGGAGGACGCGCAGCGCCTTGGCGACCGAGTTCACCGACTTCTCGCGATCCATTGACCCTCCGGACTGGTGCGGTTAGCTTTCCATCGATCCGTACTTCGGAACGCGAATCCATTCTACGGAACGGTTCCTGTCCGGCACGTCCGGGCGCCGGGTTCCGCCGGGTTCCGAGGAGCCAGGTTCCGAGGACGCATCGTGCACTGTTGCGGGCGCCCGCGAAAGGCGGCAGTCCATGGACGAACTCGTGTTGACAGGCGGCCGGTTGGCCGACCCGGAACGCGGCACCATCGAGCCCGGTGACCTCGCGGTGCGCGACGGGAGGATCGCGCGCACCGGACCGCCCGGCACGCTGCGGGGCCGCGAAACCCTCGACGCCACCGGCCTGTTGGTCACCCCCGGACTCATCGACCTCCACACCCACGTCTACCCCGGCCGCACCGGGCTCGGCGTCCCCGCCGACTCCGTCGGCGTCGAACAGGGCGTCACCACCGTCGCCGACGCGGGCAGCTGCGGCAGCGACGACTGGGCGGACTTCCGCCGCACCGTCGTCGGCGCCGCCCGCACCCGGGTGCGCAGCTGGCTCAACATCTCCCGGCACGGCCTCGTACAGGGCCACAGCGAACTCGCCGGCGGACCACGGGACATCGACCTCGACACGGCCGACGCCCTGCTGCGGCGCGAGGGCGCCGTCGTACGGGGACTCAAGGTGCGGATGAGCCGCTCCGTGCTCGGCGACAGCGGCCTCGCACCGCTGCGCACCGCCACCCGGCTGGCCGCCCGGCACGGGCTGCCCGTCATGGTGCACGTCGGCAACGAACCGCCGGCCCTCGCCGACGTCCTCGGCCTGCTCGGCGCCGGCGACGTGGTCACCCACGCCTTCCACGGCAAGCCCGGCGGGCTCTTCGGCGACGGCTTCGAACCCCTGCCGGCCGTCTGGGACGCCCTGGAGCGCGGCGTCCTGCTCGACGTCGGACACGGCAGCTCCAGCTTCGCCTTCCGCACCGCCGAACGCGCGCTGGCCGCCGGTGTCCGCCCGCACACCGCTGGCACCGATCTGCACCGCCGCAACGCCGACGGGCCCGTCCACTCCCTCACCGACACCCTCGGCAAGCTGCTCGCGCTCGGCATGCCGCTGCTGGAGGTGCTCGCCTGCGCCACCAGCCGCCCGGCCCGGGTGCTCCAGGAGGACGGACGGCTGGGCAGCCTGCGGCCCGGGGCCGTCGCCGACCTCACCCTGCTCCACCTGTCCGAGGAGCCCGTCACGTTCACCGACGCGACCGGCGAGCGCCGCCGGGGCGGCCGCTCCCTCACGGTCCGCGGCGCACTCCTGGCCGGCCGCCCCGGCGGCCCCGGACTCCCGGAGCCCGCCGTATGACCCGCCGGACGGCCCGCACCACAGCCGGAGACGGGACCGGGGGACCGGCCGGTGGAGGGGAGGGGCCGCTGACCGAGCGGGTGGCCGAGGCCGTGGCGGACAGCTCGGAGCCGGTGACCGACACCGACCGCGCCGACCTCGCCGAACTGCTGCCGCTCATCCGGCGGCACGCCGCACAGCAGGGCCTCGTCCTCGACGAGGAGCGGCAGCTGGCCGTGGCCGTGCACGCGCTCGCCTTCGTGCGCCGCGTCCGGCACGGCGAACGGCTCGACCCGCTCGCCGACGAGCTGTACGCCGAGGTGCCCGGCGCCCTGCTGACCGCGGCCCGGCAGCTCGTCGACGCGTACTGCACACCGCGCGGACACACCGCGCCCGACAGCGAAGTCCTGCTGCTCGCCCTGCACTTCGCGGTGGCCCGGCACACCGGGTCCGGCGCGCGGCCAGGAGACACCGAGACGACAAGGGGAGCGCAAGCATGAGCGAAGCCACCGCGGTGAAGATCGTGATCGGCCACCGGCTGGGCAAGGGCCAGTCCGTCGCCGACGGGGTACGGGCCGCCGGAGCCGAGCCGGTGCTGATACCGGGCCCGGGCGCCGATATGAAGGTCGGCGATGTGATGCAGGCGGAGGGCGCCGCGCTCGGCATCTCCTTCTGCGGCAGCGGCGGCGCCGGAGCCGTCACGGCGAAGGCCAAGTACGGGCACGACATCGAGTTCGGGATGCGCTCGGCGCAGGCCGGTGTCACCGCCGTCCAACAGGGCCGCACCGTCCTGGGGTTCGGCTTCCTCGACAGCGAGGAGCTGGGCTACGCGGTGGCCACGGCGCTGCTGGCCAAACTCGGCACCGGCGGTTCCGGTGACGGGGCGGGTTCCGCGCGGACGGGGGAGTCGGCATGAACCACACCCGCCAGGTGCTGCGGCTGACCGGCTCCGGGCCCAGCCGGCACAAGGCGTTCGCCGACGCCATGGCCCAGGTGCAGCGCGCCGCGGGGGAGCGGGCGACCGGGGTCTGCTACCGGGTCGAACCGGTCGACCTCCAGGTCGTCTCCGCGGTCGAGCACCGCTGGACGGAACGCTTCCTGGGCCTGCTGTTCGCCCGCACCCGCTCCCGCTTCGAGCTGACGCTGCGCATCGAGGTGCGGGTGGCGGCGCTCGACCTGGACGGGCTCGACTTCACCCTCCGCGAGGAACGGCTCACCCCGCTTCAGCACGCGCTCCACATGAGGTGAGGCGGCCATGAACCAGACCCTCACCATCCTGCTGGAGTCCGCCGTCATCGGCGCGCTCATCGGCTTCGGCGCCTCCGCCGGTGTGGCCCGGATGTTCCACGCGCCGAAGGTGCAGGGCATGGGCGCGTTCCGCACGCTCGGAGAGCTGAACGCCTGCGAGAACGACCCCGTCGCGCACTTCTCGTTCGGCTTCGGGTTCTTCTTCAACGCCTGGGCCAGCGCCGTCGGCACCGGCGCCCTCACCTCCGACGTGGACCACCGCATCGTGCCGCACTGGGCGGCCTCGCTGGCGATGGCCAGGAACCGCGACCTCGCCGAGACGCTGCACAATCCGCGCCGGATGGCCTTCTTCGGCGCGGGCGTCGGGGTGGTGCTGGTCTCGGTGCTCAACACCACGGCCGCCTCGATCCCGCACTCGCTCCAGAAGGTCGCCGCCGATGTGCTCGGCCCGGCCTCCGAGTGGCTGATCAACCCCGTCATGCCGATCGTCTTCTGGATGGCCGCCGTCGACGCCGGCCGCCGCACCGGCGGCTGGGGCACCGTGCTGGGCGGCCTCGCGCACGTCGTCATGGGCAACGCCGTGCCGGGCATCGTGCTCGGCATCGTCGTCGGCAAGGCGCTCGACGACCTGGGGCGGACGCGGGTGACGCGGGTCCTGGTGGGCGCGGTCGTCGCGCTGTTCGCCGTCAGCGCCGTGCTGCGCGGCGTCGACCTCCAGCTGCTGCACCAGATGAAGGTGGACGCCCCCGGCTGGCTGGAGGAGTTCCACCGGGCCACCGGCACCGAACCCACGGACTGAGAGGCAGGCACACCATGGCACACGCGGAACCGGGCGCCGCCGACGGCGCCGCGGCGGTGCCCGAGGGCCCCGGGGAGGCCGCCGCGCCCGCCGCGTCCGGGCGCGGGGCCAAGGTCCCCGGCGAGGGCAGCTTCTGGCTGTCGGAGTGGGCCTTCCCCGTTTTCGTCGCCACCCTGGCCGCCGGCATCTTCGCCGGCACCCATCTGTACTACGTCTACCGCACCGGGACGTTCAGCGACGTCGCCGTGACGGCCATGCTCAAGGCCGGTATGGAGAGCGGGAGTTACGGGGCCGCCGCCGCGTTCGGCGCGGGCTTCCTGTTCGCCCGGGTCATCGAGGGGCCCATGGTCGGCATCCTCGACATCGGCGGCTCCCTCCAGACCGGGGTGGGCATCGGGGTCCCCGCCATGCTGCTGGCCGCCGGGGTGACGGCGCCGCTCGAACACTTCTGGCTGGCGCTGCCCACCGGGGCGGCCATCGGCTTCGCCATCGGCGCGCTGATCCTCGTCATCCGCCGGGCCACCGTCAACTCCTCGCGAAACACCTCCACGTTCGGCGCCGACGTCATGATGGGCGCCGGCAACTCGGCGGGGCGCTACCTCGGCCCGCTCGTCATCATCGCCGCCGCCACCGCCTCGATCCCCGTCGGCCTGGGGTCCACGCTCGGCGCCGCCCTCTTCTACTGGTGGAAGAAACCGCTGACGGGTGGCGCGATCCTCGGCGCCATGCTCTTCGGGCTCTTCTTCCCCCTGACGGGAAAGTGACCGCACCGCACCGCCGTCCCCCGCACCAGGAAGGCACCATGAGCACGCTCTACACCGAACTGGGCCTCGCGCCCGCGCTCAACGCCAACGGCAGGATGACCGCACTCGGCGGCAGCAGGCTCAGCGACGGCGTGGTCGACGCGATGGCCGAGGCCGCGCGCAGCCACGTCGTGATGGACGAGCTGCTGACGGCCGCCGGACGCGAACTGGCGCGCGCCGCCGGCACCGAGGACGCCTGTCCCACCACGGGCGCCGCCGCCGGTATCGCCCTCGCCGTCGCCGCGGTGATCGCCGGCACCGACCCCGCCCGGATCGAGGCGCTGCCCGACCCGGGCGACCGGCCGCACGAGGTGGTGCTCCAGAAGGGCCACGCCGTCCACTTCGGCGCCCCCGTACGGCAGATGATCGCCCTCGGCGGCGGCACCCCCGTCGAGGCGGGCGCGGTCAACCGGGTGCGGCGCGCACATCTGGAGGGCGCGATCGGGCCGCGCACCGCGGCGCTGCTGTATGTGCAGTCGCACCACGCGGTGCAGAAGGGCAGCCTGTCGCTCGCCGAGACGGTCGCCGTCGGCCGCGCACACGGCGTCCCCGTGCTCGTCGACGCCGCCGCCGAGTCCGAGCTGCGCACCTGGACGGGCAGCGGCGCCGACCTCGTCGTCTTCAGCGGCGGCAAGGCGCTCGGCGGCCCCACCTCGGGGCTGGTGTGCGGGCCGGCCGGGCTGGTGGCGGCCTGCCGTGCGCAGTACGCGGGCATCGGCCGGCCGATGAAGGTCGGCAAGGAGACCGTGCTCGGCCTGGTGCGCGCCGTCCGCGAGCACGAGGAGCGCCGCGGCGCGGGCGACGGGTCGGGCCCGGCGCGGGAGCGCGAGCGGATGGCGCGGCTCGCCGCCCGGCTCGACGGCCTGCCCGGCGTCACCGCCCGCGTCGTCCGGGACGAGGCCGGCCGCGACATCCACCGGGCCGAGCTGACGATCGACCCGGCGGGCGCCGGGCGGGACGCGGGCGCGCTCGCGGCCGAACTGGCCGCCGGCAGCCCGCCGGTGTTCCTGCGCGACCACCACGCCGCCACCGGACGGCTCGCCGTCGACCCCCGCCCGCTCACCCCGGACGAGGAGGAGACGGTGGCCCGCCGGCTGACGGAACTGCTCTCCGGCCCCGCGGGGCACGCCGCCGCCGACGCCGGGTGAGCCGCGCGGACCGGGACGCACCAGGAAACCGTGACGACGAGGAGAGGAAGCACGTGGGGATCGTGGAACGCCGGCTGACGGTGACCGAGGAGGCCGGGCTGCACGCCCGCCCGGCCGCCGCCTTCGCGCAGGCGGCGGCGCTGGCCGCGGCGGAGGTGACCGTCGCCCGCGCCGACGCGGGGCAGGAGGCGCGGCACGTACCGGCCCGCAGCGTGCTGTCGCTGCTGACGCTCAACATCCGCCGCGGTGACGAGATCGTGCTGCGCGCCAGCGGCGAGGACGCGGCCGGAGCGCTCGACACGCTCGCCCGGATCGCCGCACCCGCCTGACCCCCGGCCGTACCGCGGGCCCGCCGGGCACACCCGTGTCCGGCGGGCCCGCGGTACGCCCCGCTCGTGCTCGGATCAGCGTCCGGGAGCGGGCGCGGCGGCCGGGGTGCCCGACGGGCCGGCCGCCGTGCCGTGGACCGCTGCCGCCGCATTCCGGATCCAGCTGCGGAACTCGACGGCCAGATGCCGGCAGTGCCCCTCGATCATCGCGTCCGGCGCCGCGGACGGATAGACGACGCGTACGACCACGTCGGCGCCGGCCCCGGTGTCCCGCGCCTGGTGCAGGCAGTACGCGAAGGGCGTGCCGTCGTCCAGGCTGAGCAGCGCGTTCATCAGCGTCACCGGGTAGGACGCGTCGAGGTGGGCGCCGACCGCCGCGGGCAGTTCCCGGGCCACCGAGACCCGGAACCGGGTGAGGTGGCCGCCGATCGTCTCCACCATGCCGCCGGTGTAGGCGGGCGGTTCCACGTAGTGCTCGGGGTGGGCGTTGAGGAGCAGCGACTTGTCCTGGAAGCGGCCGGTGCCGGCCTGCGCCCGGAACCAGTCGGCCAGTTCGGTGCCGCCGAGCCCGCGGACGGTGAACGCGGTCTGTGAGGCGCGGTAGGTGCCGGCCGAGGCCGCGACGAGTTCCCTGTGGTAGCGGTCGCCGGCGTCGATCTGTTCGCCGAGGAGATCCATCAGCGTGTGGCTGTCGATCACGTCCTTCAGATTCCGCAGGGCCCGCCGTGCGGCCTCCAGCTCCCACCGGTCGACCGCGGACTCGTCGTAACTGCGGCCCATGGTGTGCACATCGACCGTGACCTGGGCGGACTGCTGTACATCAGCGTTGGTGCTCATGAGGTTCCCTTTCGTGTAGGCGCTCACCGCGCCGGGCGGCGGCAGCCCTGCCCGGCACCCGGAAGGCGCCGGTCCGCTTGCCGCGGGCCCGTCAGCGACAATAAGATGCCTCCATGCATCTTGCAAGGTCGGATTCCACACCCCGCCGCCGACGTGGCGCGGAGCTACAGGCCGCGCTCCTCGACGCCGCATGGGCCGAGCTGAGGGAACGCGGATACGCGGGGCTCACCTTCGCCGCGGTCGCCGAACGCGCCGGTACCAGCCGGCCCGTCGTCAACCGCCACTGGGCGACCAAGGACGTCCTCGTCCGCGACGCCATCGTCCGCGCCAGCGAGGCCTTCCCGCTCACCGACCCCGACACCGGGTCCGTGCGCGAGGACACGATCTCCCTGCTCGAACAGCTCAACGGAGCGTTCGCCGCGTTCGCCGCTGCCATGACCGCACAGCTGGCCGCCTACTTCGAGGAGACGGGCACCACACCGGCCGAGCTGCGTGCCGCACTGATCGACACCCGCTGGGCGCTGATCGAGTCCGTCGCGCACCGCGCCGCGGCACGCGGGGAGATCGACGGCACGAAACTCACCCCGCGCATCATCCGTCTCCCCTACGACCTGCTCCGGCACCAGGTACTCATGGACCTGAAGCCGATGCCGTCACAGGACATCCGGGAAATCGTCGACACCGTCTACCTGCCGCTGATCACCTGAGCCCGGCCCGGACGGCCGCACGGGGCGCACTGAGAGGCACAAGGGGAGACGGAGAGGGAGCAGCACCATGACCGAACTGCCCACCGACATGCGTGCGAGCGTGCTGCGCGGGGTGCGGGACCTCGCCGTCGAGCGGCGTCCCGTGCCGGAGCCGGGGCCGCGTGAACTCCTCGTCCGGGTCGAGGCGGTGGGCACCTGCGGCTCCGACACCCACTACTACGAGCACGGGCGCATCGGCGACTTCGTCGTCCGTGAGCCCCTCGTGCTCGGGCACGAGGCGGCCGGCACCGTGGTGGCACACGGGCCCGGGGCCGACCCGCGCCGCGTCGGCGAACGGGTCTCCCTCGAACCGGGCGTGCCCTGCTTCACCTGCACACAGTGCCGCCGTGGGCGGTACAACCTCTGCCCCGGAATGCGGTTCTTCGCCACCCCGCCCGTCGACGGCGCCTTCTGCGAGTACGTCGCCCTGCACGAGGGCTTCGCACACCCCGTGCCCGACGACATGCCGCTGGAGCGGGCCGCCCTGATCGAACCGCTGTCCGTCGCCGTGTGGGCCTGCCGCAAGGCCCGGGTGGAGCCCGGCACCCGGGTGTTGGTCACCGGCGCCGGACCGGTCGGTCTGCTGGCCGTCCAGTGCGCCCGGGCGTTCGGCGCCCCGGAGGTCGTCGTCACCGACGTCCGGCCGCACCGCCTGGAACTGGCCGCCGCGCTCGGTGCGACCGGCACGCTCGACGCCCGCCGCACCACCTGCGCGGACGCCGGGTTCACCCCCGACGTGCTGCTGGAGTGCTCCGGCGTCGCCGCCGTGACGGGCGAGGCGCTCAGGACCGTCGGCCGGGCCGGGCGGGCCGTCCTCGTCGGCATGGGAGGCGACGAGATCCCGCTGCCGCTCGCACACGTGCAGCAGTACGAGATCGAGGTCACCGGCACCTTCCGCTACGCCGACACCTGGCCCGCCGCGATCGGCCTGGCCTCCGGCGGGGCCGTCGCCCTCGACCCGCTCGTCAGCCACCGGTTCGGCCTCGCGGACGTCGCCGCCGCACTGACGGTGGCCGCCCGGGACGAGACAGCCGTCAAGGCCGTCGTCCTGCCGCGGGAGTGAACCCGCGGGCGGCGCAAGGCGTTTCAGCCCCAGCCGAAAGACATTGATCCGCCCGGCCGGGGCGACTGGAATCGGGAAAGCTGTCCGGTCCCCCGCGGGAGGTCATGTGTCGCACACAGCCGCACCGAGAAGCACCGTCCCCCTCACCGAACACCCGGCCGGCGCCGGTGCGTCCGGCGCCCGCCCCGCACCCCGGGAGGCGGCGGCGTGAACGTCGACACCGAGGAGATCACCCGCTTCCTGGCCGACGCGCTCGGACAGCCCGTCGGGCCGCGGGACGACTACTTCGCGCAGGGACTCGCCGACTCGCTGTTCGCCCTGGAACTGGTCACCTTCGTCGAGGAGCGCTTCGGGCTCACGGTCGAGGTGGAGGACCTGGACCTGGACAGCTTCCGCACCGCCGAGCGCGTCACCCGCTTCGTCCGGCGCAAGAAGGGCCTGCCGGAGCCGGGTGAACTGATCGAAGACCGCTGACGGTCACGCCCGGCGGCGCGCATCCGCGCGCGCCGGCCCCGCGGCCGGTGTCCCCGGCCTCCCTCTCCACGGAAGGCGGTGAGCACCGTGTGTGCCGTCCCCGATGTCCTCACCGGGATCCTCCGCAGCACCCGCGAGAAGCCCGGCACGACAGCCGTCGTCGTCGGTGACGAGGCCCTCACCTACCGCGAGTTCGAGACGGCAGCGGCCGCGCTCGCGGCACGGCTCGCCGCCGCCGGTGTGCGCCCCGGGCAGACCGTGCTGCTGTATCTGCGGCAGAGCGTGCGCACGCTCGTCGGCATGGCCGCCGCACTGCGGCTCGGCGTCGCCTGGTGCGTGCTGGAGCCCGGCCACCCGCCCGAGCGCATCGCGGCGCTGCTGCGCGACGTCGACTGCGCCGCACTCGTCCTCGACGGCGCCGATGTGCCCGCCGCGCCGCGCACGGCCCGCGAACTGGCGGCCGGCGCGCCCCGCCCCCTCGCCGTGCTGGAGGCCGACGGACCCGCACCGGACCCCGCGGCGTCCGCCCCGCCGCCGCCCCCGGAACCGGTGCACGGTGCCCTGCCCGCCTACACCATCACCACCTCCGGCTCGACGGGCGAGCCCAAGGCCATCGTCGTCAGCCGCGACAACCTCGCCCACATGGTGGCCAACCGGGTCGACGAGCCCGGCCTCACCACCTTCTCGCCCTGCCGGTTCACCTGGGACGGCTCGCTCATGCTGCTGTTCCTGGCGCTGTGCTCCGGCGGCACCGCCGTCCTGCCCGACCACCGCGGGCTGCCCGACCCCGAGGCCGCCGCCGCGCTCGTCGTGCACCGCCGCGCCGCCCGGATCGCCGCCCCGCCCTCGTACTACCGGCTGATGCTGGAACACCTCGCGCCGGCCCGCGGCCATCTGTCCGAGGTGATCCTGGCCGGCGAGGCGTTCCCTCCCTCCCTCGTGGCACAGCACCGCGCGGTCCTGCCGGACACCCGGCTGCGCAACGAGTACGGCCCCACCGAGACGACCGTCACCGTCCTGGGCCACCCGGTGACCGGACGGCGCCCCGGCCGCCCCGGGGATCCCGACGGCTCCGGCGCCGCCGCGGACACCGGCGGCCCCGTCGACCCTGCCGGCGACGTGCCCCTCGGCCGGCCCACCGGCACCACCCACGTCCATGTGCTCGACGAGCGGCTCGTGCCCACGCCGCCCGGGACCGTCGGCGAGCTGTACATCGGCGGCCCGCAGGTCGCCCAGGGGTACGCGGCCCGCCCCGCCGGCACCGCCCGGTGCTTCGTCGCCGACCCGTTCGCCCCCGAACCCGGCGCCCGGATGTACCGCACCGGGGATCTCGCCCTCGTCGACGAGAACGGCGACATCCGCTTCCGCGGCCGGGTCGACGGACAGCTGAAGGTGCGCGGCATCCGCGTCGAACGGCACGCCGTCGAGAGCGCGTTGGAGTCCCATCCCGCGGTACGCCAGGCGGCCGTGCTGGGCGCGCCCGACGGGCACGGCGGCACCCGGCTCGTCGCGTTCTGGACGGCCGCCGAGGCCGCGCTCGCCCTGCCGGGCACCCGCGAGCTGATGGACCTGTGCGCCGAGCGGCTCGGCGGGCACGCCGTGCCCGAACTCCTCGTCCCCGTCGGACACATGCCGCTCGCCGCCAGCGGCAAGGCCGACGAGCGTGCCCTGCTGGCGCTGCTGCCGGACACCGGTGCGGCGCCCGCGGACGGCCCGGACGGCACCGCCGGGCCGTCCGGGCACGGCTGGACCCCGCTGGAGCAGGCCGTCGCACGCCTGTGGGAGAAGGTCCTCCAGCACGACGACTTCGGGCCGGAGGACAGCTTCTTCTCCGTCGGCGGCAACTCGCGGCGCGTCGTCGAACTCCATCTGTCGATGCAGCGGGAATGGCCCGGCGCGGTGCGCGTCGGCCGGCTGTTCGACCTCGACACGGTGCCGGCCCAGGCCGAGGCCCTCTCCACCGCGGCCACGACCGCGCCCGAAGCCCCGGCCCCGGCCGCCGCCTTGACCGAAGCCGAAGCCGAAGCCGCACCCGCAGCCCCGGCGGACCCCGCCCCGGCAGCCGCCGCCACCGGCCCGGACCCCGCGGGGGACGACGGGCCCGGACAGCCGGACCACGACCGACGAGCAGGCCGAGCAGCCGAGGAGCAGCCGTGACCGGTACGCACCCCGCACCGCCCGACACGTCCGCGTCCGCCGGGCCCGCGCCGGGTGTGCCCGTTCCCGACGACGCGGTCGCCGTCGTCGGGATCGCGGTGCGCTTCCCCGGCGCCGACAGCCTGGACGCCTTCCGGCGCAACCTGCGCGACGGCGTCGACAGCGTCGGCCCCATGCCCGCCGAACGGGTGGCCGCCACCGGGCTCGACCCCGACGGCAGCCGTCTGCCCATGGGACACCTGGCGGACATCCACACCTTCGACCACGACCTCTTCCGGATCTCCCGCCGCGAAGCCTGTCTGATGGACCCCCAGCAGCGCCTCGCACTGCTCCTCGCGCACCAGGCGCTGGAGGACGGCGGTTACGCGGCCCGGGAACTCGGCCGGAGCGACACCGCCGTCGTCTTCAGCTCCGCCGCCTCCGCCTACCACGCCGCCGCCGAGGAGCCGGGCGCACTCAGCGCCCTGGGCAACATGCCGTTCGGGGTGCCCGCACGCATCGCCCACGTCCTCGGCCTGCACGGCCCCTGCTACGCCGTCGACACCGGCTGCAACGGCTCCCTCATCGCCGTGCACCACGCCTGCCGCGAACTCGCCCTCGGCGAGGCGCAGTACGCCGTCGCCGGCGGGGTCAGCCTGCGCCCGGGCGGGCTGCCCGCGCGGGAGGCCGCCGGCATGTCGGAGCTGGTGTCCGACAGCGGACGCTGCCGCGCCTTCGACGCGGACGCCGACGGCACGGCCCCCGGCGAGGGCGGCGCCGCGCTGCTGCTCACCACCGTCGGCCGGGCCCGGGCGGACGGCGCCCGCGTCCTCGCCGTGATCCGGGGCAGCGCCGTCCAGCACAACGGCCGCGCCACCTCGACGATGAGCACACCCAGCGCGGTCGCCCAGGCCCGGGTGATCGCGCGGGCCTGGCGGTCCGCCGGACTGGAACCGGCGCACGCCGGCTATCTGGAGGGGCACGGCTCCGGCACCCCGCTGGGCGACGCGGTCGAACTGGAGGGACTGGCCGAGGCGTTCGGTGGACGGCCCGAGCCGCTGCCCCTCGGCTCGGTGAAGACCAACATCGGCCACCTCGACCACGCGGCCGGTATCGCCGGGCTGGTCAAGGCCCTGCTCGGTGTGCACCACGCCGAGCTGTACCCGAATCTCCACTTCCGCCGCGCCACCGGCGGTGTCGAACCCGCCGAACTGGGCCTGGACATCGTCACCGCGCTACGGCCCTGGCCGGCCGGGGAGCGGTTCGCCGGGGTCAGCTCGTTCAGCCTCGGCGGCATCAACGCGCACTGCGTCGTCCAGCAGCCGCCGCCCGTCGAGCCCCCGGCCGTCGAGCCCTCGGCCGGGCAGCCGGCGCGGACCGCCGCCGAGGTCCCGGCGGTCCCGGCGGACGAGCCGGGGGAGGGGAGGCCGCGCCTGGTCACCGTCTCGGCGCGCAGCCGCGAGGCGCTGACCGTGCTGTGCGAGGAGCTGGGCACCGTACTGCGCGACAGCGACGAGGACCTCGCCGATGTCGCCTTCACCCTCAACCACGGGCGCGAGCACCACGGCCACCGCGTCGCGGTCCGCGCCCGCGACACCGAGGAGCTGGCCGTCCGCCTCGCCGCGCAGGCCACCTGGCTCCGCCGGGACCCGGCCGACGGCCCGCACGGCGCCGCCCCGCGTGCCCCGCGCGTGGCGGTACTGCTGCCGGACGACGCCCGGCCCGACGACCACCACCCGTCGCTGCCGGAGGAGTTGGCGCGGTGCGGGGTCCGTGTCACCGGCACGCTCGGCGGGACCGGCCGGGGCACGCGAGCCGAGCCGGAGAGCGCGGCAGCCGCCCTGCTGGCCGCCGGGCCCGTGGTGTTCGTCGACGCGAGCGGGGACGACGGGTGGCGGCCGGCGCTCGACCGTGCCGCCGCGGCCAGGGGTGTCGGCGCCGACATCGTTCCGCTGACGGCGCGCACCGGAGGGCTCCTCGGTGTGCTGGGCGCGCTCTGGTCCCGCGGGGTCGCCCTCGACTGGGACGCGGTCTCCCCGGCCGCCCCCGCCGCCGACGCGGGCGAACCCGGGTCCGGTGCGCCGTATCTGCCGGTGCCGCCCACCCGGCCGCCGCGCCGGCTGCGCCTGCCGGGCCACCCGGTACGCGCCGTGCCCTGCTGGGCCGGACCCCAGGAGCGGACCTCCGCGCCCCGGGAGGCGCAACTCCGGCCCGGCTCACCGGAGTTCGGGGCGACGGGGCCGCAATCGAGGAGCGGCGCCCAGCAGTCCGGGCACGCGGAGCCGGAACCCACGGCCCGGGCGCGGGAGCACACGCACACGGTCCCGGAGACCACCGCCGGGGCAGAAGGGGCAGAGGGGACGGGAGGGGCCGCGACCGCGGGGACGGGGTCCGGTCCCGCCGCGCCGGAGCCCCGTTCCGCGCCGGAGGCGTCGCCCACGGCGGAGCCCGCACCGGCCGAGGGCGGGCACCGGGCGGCATCACCCGTGCACGGCCCGGCCCCGGGCGCACCGGAGCCGGACACCGAACCGGCCGGCCACCCGGCGCCCTACGACGGCCCGTCCGCCGCCGAGCCGTTCCCCGGCGGCCCGTCCGCCGCCGAGCCGTCCGGCGCGGGTCCGTACGGCAGGCCGACCGAGGGCGGTCCGTCGCACGGCGTGGCCGGTGGCAACGGGCCGTCGGGCGCGGCCGGTTCGCCCGCCGAGGACGCCACCGCGTGGCTGTGCACCGTGCTGGAAGAGCTGTTGCAGACGCGCGAGCCGGTCGGCCCCGAGGCCGACTACTTCGAGCTGGGCGGCAACTCGATCATCGCGCTCCAGCTCGTCGACCGGGTCGAGGCCCGCTTCGGCTTCCGGCCCAAGCTCGTCGACGCCTATGAACACCCCCGGGTCCGCGACCTCGCCACGCTCATCGCCACCCGGTCGCAGCCGCCCGCCCCGGCCGTGCCGCCCGTGCTGCCCCAGCAGGAGCTGGTGCTCTCCTTCGGCCAGGAACGCATGTGGTTCCACCACCAGTTGGACCCCGACACCACGCT
Source organism: Streptomyces cacaoi (assembly GCF_006539165.1). Classification (GTDB taxonomy): domain Bacteria; phylum Actinomycetota; class Actinomycetes; order Streptomycetales; family Streptomycetaceae; genus Streptomyces; species Streptomyces cacaoi. The sequence continues at coordinate 20,216 of NZ_BJMM01000041.1, forward strand.
GTACAACCTGCCGATGGTCAGCCACGTCCGCGGCACCCTCGACGTGGACGCCGTGCGCGGCATGTGGGAGGACCTCGCCCAGCGGCACGAGGTGCTGCGCTCGAACTTCGTCGAGGAGGACGGCGCCCCCGTGCTGCGGATCCGGCCGCGGTTGCGCGACTTCTTCCGGTACGAGGACGTCTCCGGCCGGCCCGACCCGCGGGAGGCGGCACGCGAACTCGTGCGCTCCGCCGCCCGGTTCCGCTTCGACCTGGAGCGCGACCCCCTCGTGCGCGTCCTGGTCGTGCGGATCGCGCCCGAGGAGCACGTCCTCCAGGTGACCATGCACCACGCCGTCAACGACGGCGGATCCCCGAAGATCTTCCAACGGGAGCTGCCCGAGCTGTACGCCGCCCGCCGCTCCGGCCGGGCGCCCCGGCTGGAGCCGCTGCCCGTCCAGTACCGCGACTACGCCACCTGGCAGCGCGCCCTGGTCGCCTCGTCCGCGCTCGACGGTGAACTGGACTACTGGAAGCGGAAGTTGGCGGGCGTCCAGCCGCTGCGGCTGCCGACCGACCACCCCCGGCCCGCCCGCAAGAGCTATGCCGGGGCGCTGTACCCGTTCACCGTCCCGGCGCACCTGGTACGGCGGCTGCGGCGGGTCGCGGTGCGCGAGTCGGCCACCCTGTTCGTGGTGCTGCTGGGCGCCCTGCATCTGCTGCTGGCGCGGCACAGCGGACAGGACGACGTCGTCGTCGGCACGCCCACGACCGGCCGTACCCGGCCCGAACTCCAGGGCCTCATCGGCTTCTTCAACAGCACCGTCGCACTGCGGGCCGACCTGTCCGGCGACCCCGCGCTCAGCACGTTCCTCCAGCAGGTCCGCACCGTGGTGCTGGAGGGCCTGGAGCACCAGGAGGTGCCCTTCGACCGGGTCGTCGGCGCGCTGACGACCGAGCGCGACGCGAGCAGGTCACCCCTCTTCGACGTCTTCTACGTCCACCAGGAGCTGCCGCCCGTCCAGCAGATGGACGGCGCGGCCGTCGGCTTCTTCGACGCCCACCACTCCCGGGAGAACCTCTTCGGCGGCATGCCCGCGGGCACGGCCAAGTTCGATCTGACGCTGCTGACCGAGGACCGCACCGGGCAGGAGTCCATGACCGCCTGCCTGGAGTTCGCCACCGACCTGTTCACCGAGCGGACCGCGGCCCGGTTCACCGCCGACTACCTCGCGCTCCTGGAGGCCGTCGCCGCCGAGGACAGCGGCGGGCTGCCGCTCTCCCGCCTCCTCACCGCGCCGCTGCCCGCACCGGCGCACGGCGACGGCACCGCACCGGACGCCCCCGTGCCCGGGGCCGGTGCGCGCCCCGGAGACACCGCCGGGCCCGGCGAGACGGTGACCGCGCGGTTCGCCGCCCGGGTCGCGCAGGCCCCGGACGCCGTCGCCGTGCTGGACCGGCGTACCCGGCTGACCTACCGCGAACTGGACGCACGCGCCGGGCAGGTGGCCCGTGCGCTGGCCGCGCGCGGGGTGGGCCCGGAGGACGTCGTCGCCGTCGCGGTGGAGCGCGGCGTGGAGACGGCCGTCGCCGTGCTCGGTGTGCTCCGCTCCGGCGCCGCCTATCTGCCCGTCGACCTCGAATACCCGCCCGCCCGCGTGGAGTTCCTGCTCACCGACGCCCGGCCGCGCGCCGTGGTGACGACCTCCGGCGCCGCCGGCCGGCTGCCCGCGGCGGCCCCCGCCGCGCTGACGCTGGACGGGCCCGACGGCCCCGCGTGGACGCGAGCGGCGGAACCCGGATCCGGGCCGGCCGTACCGCGCCCGCCGGCGCCCGGGAACGCCGCCTATGTGATCTACACCTCCGGTTCCACCGGGCAGCCCAAGGGCGTGGTCGTCCCGCACCGCAACGTCGTCGGCTTCAGCGACTGGGCCCGCGAGATGTTCGGCGACGCCACCTTCTCCCGGGTGCTGGGCGCCACCTCGCTCGGCTTCGACATCTCCCTGCTGGAGCTGCTCGCCACGCTCCTCGCCGGCGGCACCGTCGAGCTGGTGCGCAACCTGTTCTCGCTGCTGGACCGGGGCGACTGGAGCGGCAGCCTGGTCAACACCGTCCCCTCGGTCTACCGGCGGGCCGGCCAGGCCGACTGGGTGGACGAGCGGGCCGGCACCTACGTCTTCTGCGGCGAGCCGCTTCCCGGCGACCTCGTGCGCGGCATCCACGCACGCCTGCCCGGCGCGCGGGTGTGGAACGCCTACGGGCCCACGGAGGCCACCGTCTACGCCACCGCGTGGGAGTGCGTACCCGGCGCCGAGGGCGACCCGCCGATCGGCACACCCGTCACCGGCACGGACTGCCGGGTGCTGGACGAGCGGCTGCGGCCCGTACCGCCCGGCACCACGGGCGAGCTGTACCTCGCGGGCGACCGCCTCGCCCGCGGCTACGCGCACCGCCCGGCGCTGACGGCCGGGCGCTTCGTGGCCGACCCGTTCGCCGCCGAACCCGGCGCCCGGCTGTACCGCACCGGCGACCTCGCCCGGTGGAACGCGGACGGCGTCCTGGAGTTCGCCGGACGCGTCGACGACCAGGTCAAGGTGCACGGGAACCGCGTCGAGCCCGGCGAGATCGAGGCACGGCTGACGGCGCTGCCCGGGATCGCCGCCGCGGCCGTCGTCGCCACCGAAGCGGCGGACGGCGACCACCGGTTGACCGCCTACGTCGAGCCCACGCCCGGCGCGGCGGCCCCGGCCCCGGCCCCGCAGGCCCTGCGCGACACGCTGAGCCGGCAGTTGCCCGCGCCGCTCGTGCCCGAGCGGGTGGAGGTGCTGGACGCGCTGCCGGTCACCCCGAGCGGCAAGACCGACCGGCGTGCCCTGCGCGAGCGCGCCGCGCACGGGCCCGCCGCCGCTTCCCCGGCCGAGGGGGCGGGCGCGCGCGACGACGCGGAGGACCGGGTCCGCACCCTGTGCGAGGTCTTCAGCGACGTGCTCGGTGTGCCCGGTGTCGCGCCCGACGACAGCTTCTTCGCGCTGGGCGGGGACAGCATCATGACGGTCAAACTCGTGCGCAGGGCGCGCCGTTCGGGCCTGCTGCTCTCCCCGGAGGACGTCTTCGTCACCCCCACACCGGCCGGCCTGGCCACCACCGCGCAACCGCCCGGGAACCCGTCCGAGTCCCCTTCCCCAGGTCCTTCTCCGTCCCCGGCCCCGTCTCCGTCCCCGGACCCGGCTCCCGCGCCCGCCGTCCTGCCCGACACCGGCGGTCCGGGGCGTGACGACGCCGCAGGGACGGTCGACGACGCGCGGAACACCGCGCCCGCGCCCGGCCCGCACGACGGCACCGAGGCCGCCGCCCGGAAGGACACCGGGCCCGCCCCGCGGGAGCAGCAGCACACCGACCCCGCCCCGCAGGCACAGCAGCACGCCGAGGCGGTACGGCAGGACGACGGCGGACGGCAGGAGCACGCCGACGCCGTACCGGAGGACGACGGCGGACGGCCGGAGCGCGGTCTTCTGCCGGCGAGCCCGCTCGACGCGGGGGAGCAGGCGCAGTTGGCCGCCGCCTACCCCGGCCATCTGGACGTGCTGCCGCTCACCCCGCTCCAGGAGGGCCTCCTCTTCCACCGGCAGTACGACCGGCACGGCGAGGACGCCTATGTGATGCTGCTCGACCTCGGCATGACCGGCGACCTCGACCCGGCCGCCCTGCACGAGGCCCTGCGGAAGCTGTGCGGCCGCCACCCCAATCTGTGCGCCGGCTTCGTGCGGCTGTCCACCGGCCGCACCGTCCAGGTGCTGCCCGGCGGCGGACCGGAGTTCGCCGAGGCGGATCTGTCCCACCTCGCGCCGGCCGAGCAGGAGGCGGAGTGCGCGCGGCGCGCCGAGGCGGCCCGCTCCACCCGCTTCGACCCGGCCCGGCCGCCCCTGCTGCGCTTCACGCTGCTGCGGCTGGGCGAGCGGCGGTTCCGGCTCCAGGCCGCCATTCACCACATCCTCGTCGACGGCTGGTCCAACCAGCTCCTGCTGCCCGAGCTGTTCGCGCTCTACCGGGGCGAGGAGCTGCCCCCGCCGGTCCCGTTCGCCGACCATCTGCGGTGGCTCGCCGGCCGCGACCGGGAGGCGGCCCGCCGCGCCTGGAGCGAGGTGCTGGCCGGCCCGCTGGAGCCGACGCTGCTCGCGCCGCCCGGCAGCCATCTGTCGGCCGAGTGGCCCGCGCGGCGCACCCACCGGCTCCCGGCGGAGCAGACCGCGGCGCTGACGGCCGCCGCCGCACGGCTCGGCGTCACCGTCAACACCGTGCTCCAGTGCTGCTGGGCGCTGCTGCTGGCGGAGTGGACGGGCCGCACGGACGTGGTGTTCGGCATCACCGTCTCCGGCCGGTCCCCGGAGCTGGACGGCGTCGAGTCGATCATCGGCTTCCTCATCAACACCGTGCCGATGCGGGTCCGGTTCTCCCCGGCGGAGACCCTCGACGGGCTGATCCGCCGAGTGCAGGGCGAACAGGCCCGCACCATGCCGCACCACCATCTCGGCCTCGCCGACATCCACGCCGCGGCCGGTGTGGGCGAACTCTTCGACACGGCCATGGTGTTCGAGAACTTCCCGCAGGCGGGCGAGCAGGTGCGCAGCGCACTGCCCGGCGTACGGGTCACCACGGCGTACAGCGAGTCGGCGGGGCACTACCCGCTGAGCCTGATGGCGCTGCCCCGCGAGGACGGGCTCGACCTCAACCTCCTGCACCGCCGGGACGTCTTCGACGCGGAGTGCGCCGAACGTCTCATGGGCCGGCTGCTGCGGCTGATCGGCGCCGTCCTCGACGAGCCCGGCACCCGGCTGTCCCTGCTGGATCTGCTGGACGACGAGGAGCACGCGTTCCTCGCCGCCCACCGGTCGGCGGGGGAGCGGGTGGCGGCCCGCACCGTCCCGGCCCTCGCCGAGGAACAGGCGGCGCGCGCACCCGAGGCGCCCGCCCTGCATCTGGCCGACGGCAGCGGCACCGTCGTCAGCAAGGCCGAACTCGACGCGCGCGCAGGGCGGTTGGCGCGCGAGCTGCTCGCCCGGGGTGCCGGTCCCGAGCAGCGCGTCGCGGTGCTGCTGCCCCGCTCGGCCGAGTCGGTCGTCGCGCTGCTCGCCGTGTGGAAGGCCGGCGCCGCCGCCGTCCCCCTGGACGTGCGCCACCCGGCCGGGCGCCTGCGGCAGACCCTCGACGACGCCGCTCCCGCCCTGGTGCTGACCGACACCCGGCACCGCGGCCACCTCCCGCCGGGCGGCGGCGAGCCGCTGGTGCTGGACGATCCGGACACCGCGCGGCGGATCGCCGCGCACGCCGACGGTCCCGTGCGGGACGAGGAGCGGCCGGTGCCGCTGCTGCCGGACCACGCGGCGTACGTCGTGCACACCTCCGGCAGCACCGGCCGGCCCAAGGGCGTGGTCGTACCGCACCGGGGCGTGGCGGGTGTGCTGCACAGCACGCTGCCCGCGCAGCGGGTGGACGAGGGCGCCAGGGTGCTGCACTTCCTGTCCCCGGCCTTCGACGGCGGGGTGCTGGAGATCCTGGAGGCCGTGTGCTCGCCCGGCGCGCTGGTCGTGGCGCCGGACGAGCGGCTGCGGCCCGGCCGGGAGCTGCGGCGCCTGGCGTACGAGGAGCGGATCACGGCGGTCACGCTGCCGCCCTCGGTGCTCGCCGTGCTGGACCCGCAGGCCGATCTGCCGGCCGGAACGGCCGTGCGGGCGGCGGCCGAGGCGCTGCCGCCGCGGCTGGCGGAGCGCTGGTCGGCGCGGCACACCCTGGTCAACGCCTACGGGCCGACCGAGACGACCGTCGTCGCGACCGTCTCCGAGCCGCTCACCACCGCGGCCCCCATCGGCCGCCCCGTCGCCAACGCCACCGTCCATCTGCTGGACGGCGCCCTGCGGCCGGTCGCACCGGGACGCACGGGGGAGCTGTACGTGTCCGGGCCGGCCGTGGCCCGCGGCTACCACGGGCAGCCGGCGACGACGGCCGTCCGGTTCGTCGCCGACCCGTTCGCGGCCGACGGCGCCCTGATGTACCGCACCGGCGATCTGGCCCGCTGGAGCCCCGAGGGACAGCTGGAGTTCGCCGGCCGCGCCGACCGGCAGCTCAAGGTGCGCGGCTTCCGGCTGGAGCCCGGGGAGATCGAGTCGGCGCTGCTGCGCCACCCCGCGGTGGCCGAGGCCGCCGTCACCGGCCACGCCGCCGACGCCGCTGCCGAAGCCGCCGACGCCGCCGACGGTGCCGCCGGGCAGGGCGAGGGCGGCACCCGGCTCGTCGCCCATGTCGTCCCGCGCCCCGGCGCCCTGTGGCCCGACGGCGACGGTGGCGACGGCGGGGGCGGCGGGAACGGCGGGGGCGGCGACGACGGCAGGGAAGCCGGTGAGGCCGGTGAGGCCGGTGAGGAGGCCGCACTCCGGCGCGAGGAGGCCGTGCTCGCCGACTGGCGCTCCCTCTACGACGGCGCGTACGCGGCCCTGCGGGCACCGGACGAGGCACCGGACGAGACACCGGACGGGGAACCGGAGAGCGGGGCCGGAGCCGAGGGGGCCGACGCGGGCGCCGACGGGCCGGGCTCCGGGCTCTTCGAGGACTTCACCGGCTGGAACAGCGTCCACGACGGATCCCCGCTGCCACGGCGGGAGATGCGCGCCTGGCGGGACGCCACCGTGGCCCGGATCCGCGAGCTGAACCCCGCCCGGGTGCTGGAGATCGGCGCGGGCAGCGGGCTGATCCTCGCCGCGCTGGCCCCGCACTGCACGGCGTACTGGGCCACCGATCTGTCCCCGGCCGCCGTCGCCCACCTGGGCCGGCTCGCCCGGACACCCCGGCTCTCCGGCCGCGTCGAGGTCCGGCAGCAGGCCGCGCACGACTTCTCCGGCCTGCCGCGCGGCGAGTTCGACACGATCGTCCTCAACTCCGTCGTGCAGTACCTCCCCTCTGTCGCGCATCTGCGCAGGGTGCTGTCCGGCGCGCTCGATCTGCTCGCACCCGGCGGGGCGCTCTTCGTCGGCGACGTGCGCGACGCCCGGCTGCTGGACTGCCTCTACACGGCGGCGGAGTGCGGGGCCGCCGCGCCCGCCGCGCCCGTCCCCGGCGTGCGGACGGCGGCCGGCCGGCGGGCGCTGCTGGACGAGGAACTCGCCCTGGCGCCCGCGTTCTTCGCGGGCACCGGCGCCGAGCGCCTCGGTGCCGGGGGCGGCTGCGACATCCGGCTCAAGACGGGGTTCGACAACGAACTCTCCCGCTACCGCTACGACGTGGTGCTGCACAAGGACGCCGACGCGGCCGTCTCCCACCGGGACGCCGTCCGGCTGACCTGGGGCCGGGAGGTACGGGAACCGGCCGGTCTGGAGTCCGTGCTGCGGTACGCGCCGGCCGGCGGGACGGTGCGGGTGTGCGGGATCCCGGAGGGACGCGCGGCAGCCGAACTGGCCCTGTGGCGGGCCGTGGAGGAGGCATCGGCCGCGAGCGCCGTCGGCCGGCTCGCCGCCGTGCCGCGGCCGGACGCGGTACGGCCCGAGGACGTCGAGGACGCCGCCGCACGCGCCGGCTACCGGGCGCTGCTCGTCCCGGGCGCCGCGGTGGGCGAGTTCGACGCCGTCCTCGTACCGCGCGGCTCGGCGGCCGACACCGGGCGCCACCGCGACCTGTACGAGCCGCCGCCCGGCGACGACGGCCCCCTGGCGCACGACCCCGCCGAAGCGGCCGGGGCCGCCCGGCTGCCCGGAGTGCTCCAGGAGTCGCTGCGCTCCGTGCTGCCGCAGCACGCCGTCCCCGCGGCCGTCACCGTCGTGCCCCGGCTGCCGCGCACCCCGAACGGCAAGGTCGACCTCGCCGCGCTGCCCGACCCGGGGGCCGCCGGAAAGGGCCCCGGGCGGGCGGCGCGCACCGTACGGGAGCGGCAGCTGTGCACGGTGTTCGCCGAGACACTCGGGGTGCCGGCCGTCGGGGTGGACGACAACTTCTTCGACATGGGCGGCCATTCGCTGCTGGCGACCCGGCTGGCCCGCCGGATCGAGGACATCTGGGGCGGCGAGATCGACGCGGCGGCGGTGTTCGCGGCGCCGACGGTCGCCGCGTTCGCCGAGCGGATCGGCGGCACCCAGGAACGCCCGGCGTTCCACACCCTGCTGCCGCTGCGTCCCCCGGGCGCGTCCGGGGCCTCCGGGGCCTCCGGGGCGTCCGGAGGTGACGTCCCGCCGCCGCTGTTCTGTGTGCACCCGGCGGGCGGCGTCGGCTGGATGTACTCGGCCATGGCACACCGGCTGCGGCCCGGGCAGGCCCTGTACGCGCTCCAGGCACGCGGGCTGGACGGGCGGGAGCAACTGCCCGGCAGCGTCGAGGAGATGGCCGACGACTACGTCGCACAGATCCGCGGCGCCCAGCCGGAGGGCCCCTACCATCTGCTCGGCTGGTCCTTCGGCGGCCTGGTCGCCCACGCCATGGCCACCCGGCTCCAGGAACAGGGAGCCGAGGTCGCGCAGTTGGTGCTGCTGGACTCCTACGTCATGGCGGACATGCCGGCGCTCCCGGACACCGGGGTGAGCGAGGAGCGGCTGATGTACGGCGCGCTGCTCGACTTCGCCGGTATCCGCCCGCCCGGGCTGCACGAGAGCGAGCTGAGCCCCGAACGGTTCCTGCGGATCGTCCGGAGCGGCGAGAACCTGCTTTCCGGCATCTCCGAGGAGCATCTGCTGGGCATGGGCGGCGTCTACGCGAACAACCTGCGGATCGCGCCGGACTTCCACCCGGTGCCGTTCCACGGCGACGTGCTGCACATCAGGGCACGGCCGCACGAGGACCACCCCGCGCTCGAACCGCGGCTGTGGGACCCGTACGTGACGGGCGAACTGCGCGTCCACGACAGCCGCCACCAGCACAACGACCTGGGCAGCGCGGCCTCGCTCGCCGAGATCGCGGCGCTGCTGGCCGACGGAGCGCACCCGGAAGGCGAGGGGAGCTGACGTGAGCGGACGGCCCATGCCGCTGACGGCCGCCCAGGCCGGCATCTGGTACGGACACCAGCTCGACCGTACGGGCCTGCGCTATGTGTGCGGCCAGTACGTGCGGGTGCACGGAGCCCTGGACGAGGAGCTGTTCGAGCGGGCGCTGCGCACGGTCGTCGCCGGCAGCGAGAGCCTGCGGGTGCGCTTCGACCCCGCCGGTACCGCCCGCCGCGGCGACCCCGACGGCGGCCCCGACGGCGGCACCGCGGAGGTGACGCAGACGCTGCTGGACGGGGACGATTGGCCGCTGCACCGGCACGACCTCTCCGGCGCCGCCGCACCCCACGAGGAGGCGCTCCGCTTCCTCGAAGCCGAGCTCGACGTCCCCTACGACCTGTCCGCCGGACCCGTCTTCGACCACTGTCTGCTGCGGACCGGAACGCCGGACGCGCCCGCGTACGTGTGGGGCATCAAGGTGCACCACATCGTGGCCGACGGCGTCGCGGTCGCCTCCTTCATCCGCCGTGTCGCCCACGTCTACACCGAGCTGTGCGCGGGCCGCACCCCGCAACCGGCCGTCTTCGACCGGCTGGAGACCCAGCTCGACCTCGACGCCTCCTACCGCGCCTCCGACCGGTTCCGCCAGGACGCCGACCACTGGGCGCGGGAGCTGGCCGGTGTCGACGAGGCCCCGCAGCTCGCCACCGGCCCGGTGCCCGCCGGCGCCACGGGCCACATCCGCCGCACCGCGCAACTCGCCCCGGAGCGATGGGAGTTGCTGGAGGCCGGGGCCGAGCGGCTCGGCCAGCGGTGGCCCGCGCTGTTCGCGGCGGCCCTCGCCGTGGCCGTGCACGCCGACACCGGCAGCCGCCGCACCGTCCTCGGGCTGAGCGTGCCGGCCCGCGTCGGCCGCGTCGCACGGGACGCCCTCGGCACCTGGGCCAACATCGTTCCGCTGCGGCTGGACGTCGATCCGGCGGGCGGCACCGGCGACCTCGTGCACACGGCCGCTGCCCGCACCCTCACCGCGCTGCGCCACCAGCGCTACCGCTACGAGGACCTGCTGCGCGACCACTCCGCCGTGCACGGCGGCCGGCAGCTCGTCGGGCCGGTGCTCAACGCCATGACGCTGGACGCCGGGCTCGACTTCGCCGGGGCGCCCGCCACCGTCCACGAACTCTCGCCGGGCCGCCGCGAGGAACTCGCCGTCGGCGTCTACCACAACGGCGAACCCGGCCTGCGCGTCGACCTCGACGTGGCCGCCTCCCGCTGCACCGCGCAGGACGCCGACGCGCAGCTGCACCGGCTGCTCGACACCGTGTGCGCGCTCGCCGAGGCCCCGCCCGACACCCCCGTCGGCCGGCTCGGCTCCTCCCGCGCGCCCGCGGCCCCGCCGGCTCCGGCGGAACCGCCGCCGCCGCACCCGTCGCCGGCCGCGACCGTGCCCGCGCTCTTCGCCCGCACGGCAGCCGAGCACCCGGACGCCGTCGCCGTCGTGGCAGGCCCCGTACGGCTCGACTACCGCACGCTGGACGCCCGTTCCGCGCGGGTGGCACGGCTGCTCGCCGGGCGCGGCATCGGCCCCGGCGACCGGGTCGCCGTCGCCCTGCCGCGCGGCGCCGGCCTGGTCGTCGCCCTGCTCGGGGTGCTCAGGTCCGGCGCCGCCTATGTGCCGCTCGACCCCGGCTACCCCGCCGGCCGGCTGCGCGGCATCCTCGCCGACGCCGCGCCACGGCTCACCCTCGGCTGCCCGCAGGCCGCCGAGGCACACACCGTCGCCGAGGAACACGGCACACCCGTGCTCCTGCTGGAGGCCGACGGCACACCGGCACCGGCCGGCGGCGGGGCGGCGGCCGAGGCGGAACCCCGCGGCCCGCTGCCCGACAGCCCGGCCTACGTCATCCACACCTCCGGCTCGACGGGCGTGCCCAAGGGCGTCCTCGTCCCCCACCGGAACATCACCCGGCTGTTCGCCGCCACCGAGCGGCAGTTCGGGTTCGGCCCGGACGACGTGTGGACGCTCTTCCACTCCTACGCCTTCGACTTCTCCGTATGGGAACTGTGGGGGGCGCTGCTGTACGGCGGCCGGCTCGTCGTCGTCCCCGAGGAGACCGCCCGCTCGCCCCGGGACTTCCTCGATCTGCTCGTCGCCGAGGGCGTCACCGTCCTCAACCAGACGCCCTCCGCGTTCGGCCAGCTCGCCGACGCCGACGCCGAACGGCCGTCCGTGGGCGCCCGGTTGGCCCTGCGGTACGTCGTCTTCGGCGGCGAGGCGCTGGAGCCGTGGCGGCTGGCCGGCTGGTACACGCGGCACGCGGACGACGCACCGCGCCTGGTCAACATGTACGGCATCACCGAGACCACCGTCCATGTGACCCGGGCGCCGCTGGACGCCGCGGCGGCCACCGCCGCCGGCAGCGGCATCGGCCGGCCGCTGCCGGATCTGCGGGTGCGGCTGCTCGACGCCGCGCTGCGTCCCGTGCCCCCGGGCGTACCGGGCGAGATGTACGTGGCCGGCCCCGGTCTCGCCCAGGGCTATCTCGGCCGGCCCGGGCTGACCTCCGGCCGGTTCGTCGCCGACCCGGCGGGCCCGCCCGGCAGCCGGATGTACCGCAGCGGGGACCTGGCCCGGCGCACCCCGCGGGGCGCCCTGGAGTACCTCGGGCGCGCCGACCGGCAGGTGAAGGTCCGCGGGCACCGCATCGAGCCCGGCGAGGTGGAGGCCGCGCTCGCCGCGCTGCCCGGCGTGGCCGACGCCGCGGTCGTCCTGACCGAACACGCCCCCGGGGACCGCAGGCTGGTGGCCTACGCCGTCCCCGACACCGCCGTCCCCGACACCGCCGACGGCGGGGACCGCACCACGGGCCTGGCGTCCCCCGCGCCCCGACTGCGTGCCCGGCTGGCCCGGTCGCTGCCCGGCCATCTGGTGCCCTCCGCGTGCTTCACCGTCGACGCGCTGCCGCTGACGGTCAACGGCAAGCTCGACGAGCGGAGCCTGCGTGCCCTGCGCCCCGCCCACCCCGCGTCCGGCGGCCGCCCGCCGCACGGCCCACTGGAAACAACCCTGCAACGCCTCTTCACCGAGATCCTCACCCCCGCCCCCGCCGACAGCCCCGCCCCTGCCGACAGCCCCGCCCCCGCCGGGAGCCCCGCCACCCCGGAACCGGCCGACCCCGCCCCGGACGGCGAACCCGGTGTGGGCGTCGAGCAGAGCTTCTTCGCGTCGGGCGGTGACTCGCTGCTCGCGGCCCGGCTCGCCTCCCGGGCCCGCGCCGAGCTGTCCGTGGACGTCTCCGTGCGCGACGTGTTCGAGCATCCGACCGTCGCCGCGCTCGCCGCGCACCTCGGCGGCGCGGCAGCCGTCGACGGCGACCGCCCCGGGCCGGTGCCCCGCCCCGAACGCGTCCCGGCCTCCTCCGCACAGCGCAGCCTGTGGTTCCTGCACCGGCTGGAGCGCCACAGCCCCGCCTACCACATCCCGCTGGCGGCGCACCTGACCGGCGAGCTGGACCGGGACGCGCTCCACGCCGCGGTACGCGACGTCCAGCAGCGGCACGAGAGCCTGCGCACGGTCTTCCCGCCGACCGGCGGCGCCCCCTGGCAGCGGATCCTCGACGAGCCCGCCGTCCCCCTGCACACGCCGGAGACCACCGGGTCCGGGCTGGACGACGCGCTCGCCGAGGCCGTCCGGCGGCCCTTCGACCTGGAGAGCGAACCGCCCTGGCGGCTCACCCTGTTCACGCTCGGGCCGCGCACCCACGTCCTGCTGCTCGTGCTGCACCACATCGCCGCCGACGAGCACGCGCTCGGCCCGCTCACCCGCGATCTGTCCGCCGCCTACGCCGCGCGCGCCGTCGGCCGCCGCGCCCCCGTCTGGCCGCCGCTGCCCCTCCAGTACGCCGACTTCACCCTGTGGCAGCGCGCCCGCCTCGGCGACGGCACCGGCCCGGACGGTGTGCTCGGCGCCGAACTCGCCCACTGGCGCGCCACGTTGGCGGGCGCGCCCGCCGAGACCCCGCTGCCCGCCGACCGGCCGCACCCCGAGGAGGCGGTGCACCCGGGCGCCGCCGTCGACTTCGCCTGGGACGCGGAACTGGCCGAGCGGCTGGCCCGGTTCGCCGCCGCGCGGGGCGCCACCGTCTTCATGGCCCTGCACGCCGCCGTCGCCTGCCTGCTCAGCCGGCTCGGCGCGGGCACGGACCTCGTGCTCGGCACCGTGACGGCGGGGCGTGAGGACCCCGCGCTGGACGAACTCGTCGGCTTCTTCGCACAGACCCTCGCGCTGCGCACCGACCTGTCCGGCGATCCCGGCTACGCGGAGGTGCTCGACCGGGTCCGGGCCGCCGACCTCGCCGCGTTCGCGCACCAGCGGGCGCCCTTCGAGCGCGTCGTGGAAGCCCTCGCACCGCCCCGGGCGCCGGGCCGGCACCCGCTGTTCCAGGTGATGCTCACCCTGCACACCGGCGGCGCACCCCGTCTCACCCTGCCCGGCCTGGAGTGCGCCGCGCTCCGACTGCCGCGCACCACGGCGAAGTTCCCCCTGCTGTTCGACCTCACCGAGGACCCCGGGCGCGGGCTGCACGGCTGTCTGGAGTACAGCACCCGGATGTTCGACCGGGACACCGCGGCCCTGCTGGTGGCCGCGCTCCGCCGCTTCGTGGAGGCCGCGCTGGACGCGCCGGACACCCCGTACCGGACCCTGCGCGCCGACGAGGCCGTCGAGGAACAGGCCCTGCGCACCCGCACCGGCGGCCCCGACGAACCGCGTGCCGAACACCCCGCCGGACGCCCAGCCGAACGCCCCGCCGAGGCGCGCGCCGACGGCGGCCCCCGCCCCGGTGCGGCGGGCGGACGCGCCCGTGCGGCGGAGGCGGGCGCGGACGGCGCTCCGGGCGCGGAAGAGGTGCTGGTCTCCCTCTTCGCCGCCCTGCTCGGCGTGGCGCACGTCGCCCCGGACGACAACTTCTTCAGCCTCGGCGGCGACAGCATCCTCGCCGTCCAACTCGCCACCCGCGCACAGGCGAACGGGGTGCCCATCGGCCCCAAGGACGTGTTCGCACGACAGAGCCCGCGTGCCCTCGCCCGCGCCGCCGGCGGCCGGACGGCGGAGCCGACGCCGCACGCCGCCCCCGCGCACGAGGCCGTGGGCCCGCTGCCGGCCACCCCCGTCATGGACTGGCTGGCCTCGCTCGGCGGCCGGGCCGACGGCTTCGCCCAGTCGCTCGTGTGCCCGCTGCCGGACGAGGTGTCCGGCACCGCCCTGCACACCGCTCTCCAGCAACTGCTCGACCACCACGACGCGCTGCGCCTGCGCCGGACCGGAACGGACGGCGGACGCTGGACCTTCGAGATCCGTCCGGTGGGCGCCGTCCGCGCCGCCGACTGCCTCACCACCGTCGACCTCGCCCGCGAAGGGATCACCGGTACCGACGTGCCCGCGCGCCTCCTCGACGAGGAACGCCGCGCGGCCCGCCGCCGGCTGGACCCGGACGCGGGCCACCTCGTCCGCGCGGTGTGGCTGCGCGGGGCGCGCGATCTGCTGCTGCTCGTGGTGCACCACTTCGCGGTGGACGGCGTCTCCTGGCGGATCCTGCTGCCCGACCTGCGGCAGGCGTACACCGCGGCGCTCCGCGGCGAACCCGCCCGACTCGCCCCGGTGCCGGTACCGCTCCGCCAGTGGACACACGCCCTGCACGCCGCACTCGCCGAGCACACCGCGCATGCCGAGCACACCGCACATGCCGCACATGCCGCACACGCCGAGCACACCGCACACGCCGAGCACACCGCACATGCTGCACACGCCGAGCACGCCGTACACGCCGAGCACGCAGCCACCGCCCCGGCGCCGGACACCGCGCAGGCACCGGGCAACCCACAAGACCCGGACGCCGGACAGGCCCCGGCCGCCGAACAGGGCGCACAGGCGCCGGATATCGCACAGGCCCCGAACGCCGAACAGCGCGCACAGGCGCCGAACGCCGAACAGCGCGCACAGGCCCCGGACGGCGAACAGGGCGCACAGGCACCGGACATCGCACAGGCCCCGGCCGCCGAACAGCACGCGCAGGCGCCGCCCGCACCTCCCGGCGGCGGCCTCGGCGCACGGGCCCTGGACCCGGCGCTGGACACCGTCGCCACCGCCCGCCGCCACCGTCTGACGCTCGACGCGGAACGCACCCGGCGGCTGCTGGCCGCCGTGCCGTCCGCCTTCCGCGCCGGTGTGCCCGACGTGCTGCTCGCCGCGCTCTCCGTCGCCCTGCACCGGTGGAGCGCCAACACCGCGCGCGGCCCGGTGCTCGTCGACGTCGAAGGCCACGGCAGGCAGCCGGAACACGACGGCCTCGCCCGGCTGGACCTCTCCCGGACCGTCGGCTGGTTCACCGAACTGCGCCCCGTCCTGCTCGACGCCCGCGTCGACGATGCCGCGGCCGTGGCAGGGGCCGGCCCGGGGCTCGCCCGCGCCGTGAAGCACACCAAGGAACGGCTCCGCGCGGCAGCGCGGCCCGCCCCGGCCGCGGCCCGGCACGGCGCCGCCCGCGCCCCGCTCGCCTTCAACTATCTGGGCCGGTTCGACACCGACGAGCCCGCCGCGTGGAGCCCGCTGCCCGGCTCCCTGCGCGGCGAGGCCGACCCGGCGCAGCCCCTCGGCCACGTCCTCACCCTGGACGCCTTCGCCGAACCGGGGCCCGAAGGTCCCTGTCTGCGCACCGAGTGGGTCTGGCCGGAGGGAGTGCTCGACGAGGCCGCCGTCACCGAACTCGCCGACGCCTGGCGCGAGGTGCTCGACGCCCTCGTCACCCACCACGGCACACCCGGCACCCGCGCCGCCACACCCTCGGACTTCCCGCTCGCCGACGCCGCCCAGGAACGGATCGAGGCCCTGGAGGAGCGGTACGGCGAACTCGCCGAGCTGCTCCCGGCCTCGCCCCTCCAGGAAGGGCTGCTCTTCCACGCCCTCTACAGCGGCCACCTCGACGCCGCACCGCATCGGGACGCCGGCCCCGACGGCTCCTCCGGTGAGCATCCGGACGACCCCTACGTCGTCCAGCTCACCCTCGCGCTGACCGGCGCCCTCGACCCCGACCGGCTGCACACCGCGGCCCGGCAGCTGCTGCACCGCCACCCGCACCTGGGCGGCGCGTTCGCCACCGACGGCGCGGGCGGCCCGCTGTACGCCGTCCCGGCCCGCGTACGGCTGCCCTGGCGCACCGTCGATCTGACCGGCCTCACGGACGCGGCGCGGGATGCCCGGCTGCGCGACGAGGAGCTGGCGGAGCGCCGCCGTATCGACCCGGAGCAGCCGCCGCTGCTGCGCTTCGCGCTGCTGCGCACCGACGAGCACGGCTGGCGGCTGGTGTTCACCCACCACCATCTCCTGCTGGACGGCTGGTCGGTGGCGCTCGTGCTGAGCGAGCTGTTCGCCCTCTACGACGGCCGTGCGCCGGAGCCGGCCGCCCCCTACACGCCGTACGCGCGCTGGCTGGCCGGCCGGGACACCGCCGCCGCCCGCGCGGCCTGGCGCGCCGAACTGGCGGGTGCCGAGCCCACCACGGTCGGCGCGGCCGGCCGCCCGGACGGGCACGGCGGCGCCGCGCTGCACACCTTCACGCTGCCGGACGAGCTGACCGCCGGGCTCACCCGCCGCGCGGCACAGTGGGGCGTCACCCTCAACTCCCTGGTGGAGACGGCCTGGGCGCTGCTGCTGGGACATCTGACCGGCCGGGACGACGTCGTCTTCGGCTCAACCGTCGCGCAGCGGCCCGCCGGGCTCGACGACGCCGAACGGATCGTGGGCCTGCTGCTCAACACCGTCCCCGTCCGGGTGCGTGCCCGCGCCGGGGAGCCGCTGCGCGCGCTGGCGGCCCGGGTGCACGCCCGCCGCGCCGAGCTTCTCGACCACCAGCACCTCGGGCTCACCGCCATCGAGGAGGCGTCCGGTGCGAGCGGCCTGTTCGACTCGTCCCTCGTCTTCGAGAACTACCCGCTCGAAGAGGGCCTGTTGACCGAGCCGGCCGCCGGCGTCCGGGTGGCGGGCACCAGCGTGCACGACGGCACGCACTATCCGCTGACGCTGGTCGTGCTGCCCCGCGGCGGCCGGATCGACTGCCGGCTGAGCGTGGACCCCGGCGCACTGGCCTGGTTCGGCACGGCCGACGACCTGTGGGACGGCTTCCGCACGGCCTGCGCCGCGCTCGCCGACGGGCCCGGAGCCGTCGAACTCACCGCGCAGGCACGGCTGTTGCCCGCCGCGCGCCGCGCCGAACTGCTGCACCGGGGCCACGGCGCGCCCCTGCCGCCCGCCACCGATCTGGCCCGCGTCTTCGAGTCCAGGGCCGCCGCACACCCCGCGCGCCCGGCGCTCCACCACGCGGGCACCACCGTCACCTACGGCGCGCTCAACGCCCGCGCCAACCGGCTGGCCCGGGCGCTGGCCCGGCGCGGGGTGCGGACCGGGACACCGGTCGCCGTCGCGCTCGACCGCTCGCCCGAGGTCCCGCTCGCGTTCCTCGCCCTGGCGAAGCTCGGCGCGCTCTGCGTACCGCTGCACCCGGGCTTCCCCGCCGCACGCAGGCAGCGGCTGTGCGAACTGACCGGCGCCCGGCTCGTCCTGGACGCCGCCGCGCTCCGGCAGGCGGCCCCGGAAGCCCCGGAAGCCCCGGAAGCCCCGGACACCGCCGTCGGGAGGGCACCGGGGGCGCCGGGCACCACCGAATCCGCCGAGGACACCTCCGACCTCCGCCTCGACCTGCCCGCCGAACTGGCCGCCTGTGTGGTGTTCACCTCCGGCTCCACCGGCGAACCCAAGGGCGTACGGCTCTCGCACCGTGCCGTGCTGGCGCGTGCGCACGACCCCGTCTGGCGGGACGAGGACCACGAACGGGTCCTGTTCCACTCGCCGCACGCGTGGGACGCCGTCGTCTACGAACTGTGGATGCCGCTGCTGACCGGCCGCCGGATGGTGATCGCACCGGCCGGCCGCCTCGACGTGGACGACTACGCGCGGGTCCTGCGCGAGGGCCGCGTCACCGCCGCCTTCCTGACGGCGGGCCTGTTCGACGTCCTCGCCGAGCAGCGGCCCGCCGCGCTCCGTGGCCTGCGCAGGCTGGGCGCGGGCGGCGACGTCGTCTCGCCCGCCGCCGTCGCCCGGGTCCGCGCGCACGCCCCGCGGCTGCCGATCGCCAATCTGTACGGGCCCGTCGAGAACACCACGTTCTCGCTGCGCCACGAGATCCCCGAGGACGCGCCCGACGACGGGGCGGTGCCCCTCGGCGGGCCCGTGGCCGGCACCCGCGTCGTCCTGCTCGACGGCGCGCTGCGGCCCGTCCCCGCGGGCGTGCCCGGGGAGATCCATCTGGCGGGGGAGGGGCTTGCCGAGGGCTACGACACGGCGGCCCGCACCGCCGAACGCTTCGTCGCCGACCCGTTCGGCGCCCCGGGCGAGCGCATGTACCGCACCGGTGACCTGGGGCGCTGGGGCCCGGACGGGCGGCTGCACTTCCTGGGCCGCGCCGACCGTCAGATCAAGGTCGCCGGGCACCGCATCGAGCCCGGCGAGGTCGAGGCCGCGCTGCGCCGCACGCCCGGGGTGACCGGCGCCTGGGTGACCGTGCACGGCGAGGGCGCGGCCGGCCGCACCCTGGTCGGCTATGTGACCACGGCCGACGGCACCGTCGACACCGAGCGGCTGCGCGGCCGGCTGCGCGCCCGCCTTCCGCGGCACCTGGTGCCCGCCGCGCTGGTCCCGGTCGACGCGCTTCCGCTCGACGCCAACGGCAAGGTCGACCGCGCGGCGCTGCCCGCACCGGCCGCCCCCGGACCGTCCGGCCACGGCACGGCGCGCACCCCGCGCCGGCAGGTGCTGGCCGCCGCCTGCGCCGCCGCGCTGGGGCTGCCGTCCGTCGGCGTCGACGACGACTTCTTCGCGCTCGGCGGCACCTCCCTGACCGCCATCCGCCTGGCGGGCCGGCTGCGCACCGCGTTGCGCGTCCCCGTCTCGGTACGCGACATCTTCGAGGCCCCCACCGTCACCGCCCTCGACCAGCGCCTCCCCCATCCCGGCCCCGCCGCAACTCCCGCCGCGGATCCGGCACTTGGGCACGGGCCGGCGGCGGAAGCGAACGCCGGCGGCGCAATCCCGCCGGGGCCCGTACCCGCACCGACCGCACCGACCGCGCCCGAGCGCCCCGCACGGCTGCCGCTGTCCCCGGCGCAGCAGTCCATGTGGACCGCGACCTACCTGGGCGGACACCGTCCCGCCTACCTCACGGCGCTCGCCCTCGACCTCGAAGGCGAGCCCGACCCGGTGGCGCTGCGCGCGGCCGTCGGCGATCTGGCCGACCGTCATGAGTCGCTGCGCACCCTCCTCCCGTACGGCGACGAAGGCCCCGAACAGCACATCCTGCCGCCGGGCGCCCAGCCGCCGGACTTCCGGGCCGTACAGGTCGAGGACGACGGACTCGCAGACGCCCTGGCCGCCGAACTCGCCGCGCCCTTCGACCTGTTGACCCAGCTTCCGCTGCGCGCACGGCTGCTGACCGCGGCGCCGGACCGCCACGTCCTGCTGCTCGTCCTGCACCATGTGGCCGCCGACGGCGCCTCCATGGCGCCGCTCCGCGCCGATCTGCGGCACGCCTACGCGGCCCGCCGTGCCGGGCACCCGCCCCACTGGGAGCGCCCCGCGCCGCAGTACGCCGACCATGTGCTGGAGCAGCGGCGGCGCCTGGGCGACCCGGGCCTTCCGGACAGTCCCGCCGCCCGGCAGGCGCGCTACTGGCGGGCGCAACTGGACGGTGTGCCCGGCAGATTGGAGCTGCCCGGCGCCCGGCCCGAGCCCGACGCCGCGCCGGGTGCGGCCGGGAGCGTGCCGTTCACCGTCGGCCCGCACGCGCACCGGCTGCTGGAGGAGGCCGCCGGCCGCTGTGCCGCCAGCCCCTACATGCTGCTGCACACGGCGTTCGCGGCCGCCCTCACCGGTCTCGGCGCCGGCCCTGACATCCCCGTCGTCGTCGCGCTGAGCGGACGGGACGAGGAGGACATGGACGGCCTCGTCGGCTGTGTCGTCCAGCCCGTCGTGGTCCGCACCGACACCGCGGGCGACCCGAGCGGCGGCCAACTCGTCGACCGGGTCAGGGAGGTGCTCCTCCAGGCGCACGCGCACCAGGAACACCCCTACGAGGAGGTGCTGGAGGAACTGGCCCGGCACAGCGCACGCGAGGGGCGCTCGCTGTTCACCGCCGCGGTCTCCTATCTGCGCACCGGGGCCGCCGGGACGGACACCTGGCCGGGCGGCCTCACCGCCCGCACCCGCACGCTGCCGGTCACCCACACCGACATCGATCTGCTGCTCCAGCTGCGCGAGGAGCGCGCACCGGACGGCGGCCCGGCCGGCATCACCGGGGAGCTGGTGCACGCCCGCGCCTACTGCGACACGGCGACCGCCCGCCGCGTCGTCACCGCCGTCGAGGACCGGCTCGCCGCCCTGTGCGCCGACCCGTCGGCACCGCTCGTCCGTGCCCCCGCGCCGCAGCGGGCCTGACGGGCGGCACACCACCGGCGGGACCCGACGACGGCACACCGCCGCACGGGCCCGACGGACGCACCGCCGGGCCGGGCCGGCGCCCGGCGGCCGCCGCTCAGTCCGGCGGGGCGCTCCACTCGGTGGCGGGCGAGCTGCCCGCGTGGACGCCGGGCAGATCCTGCTCGGCCCACACCAGCTTCCCGTCGGGTGTCTTGCACGAACCCCAGCTGCGGCACAGCATGTTGACGACCTGGAGGCCCCGGCCGCCCTCGTCCTCGTCGCTCGTGCGCTGCACCTGCGGCAGGTCGGGGCCGCTGTCGGTCACCTCCGTCACCAGCCGGTCGTGCCGCAGCAGCCGCAGCTGCCCGGGCCCGCCGCCGTGGCGCAGCGCGTTGCCGACCAGCTCGCTGGTGACCAGCTCCGTCGCGTCCGCCAGATCCGGCAGCTCCCACGCCTCCAACTGCTCGCGCACCAGTCGGCGCGCGATACCCGGGGCCGTGCCGTCCGCGGGCAGCGACCACACCTGCACATCCGGCCCCTCGCCCGCCGGGGCCGCGGCCGAGACGAGCAGCGCCGTCTCGTCCAGCCGGGGGACGGGCGCCGGGCTGACCTCGTTGACCGCGTCCGCGTCCGGCCCCTCCGGCGCCAGCCGCGCCACCGCCTCGCGCAGCCGCTCCAGCTGCGCGTCCCAGGAGTCCGACCGGGTCTTCACCAGGCCGTCGGTGAACAGGATCAGCCGGCTCTCCGGTTCGGCCGCCACCCGCACCGCGTCGTAGGGCAGCACCCCGGAGCCCAGCGGGGCGCCCGCCGGCACATCCAGATAGGCGGCCGTCCCGTCGCCGTGCAGCATCAGCGGCGCCGGCAGCCCCGCCCGGCTCAGCGTCCAGCTGTGCTCCGCCGGGTCGTGCACGGCGCACACACAGCTCGCGACCTGGTCCTCCTCCAGATCGCGGGCGGCCAGGTCGAGGCGGGCCAGTACCCGCTCCGGTGCGATGTCCAGCGCCAGCAGCGAGCGGGCGACGGCCCGCAGCCGCCCCGTCGCCGCCGCCGCGCTCAGCCCGTGCGCCATGACGTCACCGACCAGCACCGCCGTACGGCCGCCCGGCAGCGGGATCACATCGAACCAGTCCCCGCCGACGCCCGCCGCCTCGTACGCGGCGACGTAGCAGGTCGTCGTCTCCAGCCCGGGCGTCGGCGGCATACCGCGCGGCAGCAGGCTGCGCTGGAGCGACACCACACGGTCGCGCTCCCGGCCGTACAGCCGCGCGTTGTCGATGGAGATCGCCGCCTTCGTGGCCAGCTCGACGGCGAGCGCCAGATCCGTCCGGGTGAAGGCGGGTGAGCTGCCGACCCGCATGAAGTCGCTGACCCCCAGCAGCACCCCCCGCGCCACCAGCGGCACGACCAGATAGCTGTGTGCTCCCGCGCGGCGCAGCTTCTCGGCGGCCTCCGGCGTCGGCGCGATCTCCCGGAACTGGCCGGGCCGGATCCGGCGCACGACGATGGGCTCGCGCTCGCGCAGGCAGCGCATCGCCATCGTGGGCACGTGCGAGAGCCGCCCGGCCGGGGTCGGCTGCACCATCGGATGCCGCGCGCTGCCGGCCGCGGCCATCGCACGCAGCTCCGGCAGCTCCCCGCCGCTGCGCCGCTCGCCCTCCTCGCCGCGCAGGACGGACTCCAGCAGATCGACGGCGGCGAGGTCGGAGAGGCCGGGCACGGCGTAGTCCGCGTACTCCTGGGCGGTGGCCCGCAGATCCAGCGTCGCCCCGATGCGATTGCCCGCCTCGTTCAGCCATTCGAGCCGGTGGCGGGCCCGGCCCCGCGCGCTCCAGCGGCCGCCGGCCACGCGACGCAGCCGCCTCAGCACGCCGGGTACGCCCGGCACACTGCGGCGACTGCCTGCTCGGCCTCGGTCGCTCTCCACCGCGTCACCTCCACGGCCATGAAGGTCTGCGCCCTCAGTGTGCGCCATCGCCCGGCCCCCCGCACCGGAAGTCCGCCCCCGCTCGCTCCGGCACACCGGCCACCCGGGGCGGCCTCGTGTGCGGGTGCCCCGGGCCGGGCGGGCGTACGCGGGCGGCGGCCGGTTCACTCCTGCGCACCGCGCGTCCTGGATGCCCCCTCCGGCGCCGCTCAGCACGATGGGACCTCCGCCGTGCGGCACCCGTGGGACGGCCGACGGCCTGCCGACCTTCGCCCGGCGTCCCCGACGGCGCCGGGCACCGCGAGCACACCGAAGGACCGCAATGGCGACGACCCAGGCGGGCACCGAGCCCGCATCTCCCGTTCCGCAGCAGAGCCGGGGCCACGGCCGTGCCGTCGTGAACTGGCTGACGACGACGGACCACAAGAAGATCGGTCACCTGTACCTGGTGACGTCGTTCGGCTTCTTCCTCGTCGGCGGCCTCATGGCCATGGGCCTGCGTGCCGAACTGGCCAGGCCCGGCCTCCAGATCCTCTCCCCGGAGCAGTACAACCAGGCGTTCACCCTGCACGGCACCATCATGCTGCTGCTGTTCGCCACCCCCACCTTCGCCGGCTTCGCGAACGCGGTCATGCCCCTCCAGATCGGGGCGCCCGATGTGGCCTTCCCCCGGCTGAACATGCTCTCCTACTGGCTCTTCCTCTTCGGCGGGCTGATCGTCCTCGGCGGCCTGCTGACACCCGGCGGCTCCGCCGACTTCGGCTGGACCGCCTACGCGCCGCTCAGCGGAGCCGAACGCACCCCCGGCACCGGCGGCAACCTGTGGGTGATGGGCCTCGCCCTGTCCGGGTTCGGCACCATCCTGGGCGCGGTCAACTTCATCGCGACGATCGTGTGCATGCGGGCGCCCGGCATGACGATGTTCCGGGTGCCGATCTTCACCTGGAACATCCTGCTCACCTCGGTCCTGGTGCTGATGGCCTTCCCGGTGCTGGCGGGCGCGCTGCTGGCCCTGGCCTCGGACCGGATCTTCGGCTCGCACATCTTCGACGCGGCCAACGGCGGTCCGCTGCTGTGGCAGCACCTGTTCTGGTTCTTCGGCCACCCCGAGGTCTACATCGTGGCGCTGCCGTTCTTCGGCGTCGTCACCGAGATCATCCCGGTCTTCTCCCGCACCCCGATCTTCGGCTACGTCGGGCTGATCGGCGCCACCATCGCCATCACGGGGCTGTCGGTGACGGTCTGGGCGCACCACATGTTCGCCACCGGGGCGGTGCTCCTGCCGTTCTTCTCCTTCATGTCCTTCCTCATCGCCGTGCCGACCGGGGTGAAGTTCTTCAACTGGATCGGGACGATGTGGAACGGCTCCCTCTCCTTCGAGACGCCGATGCTGTGGTCGGTGGGCTTCCTCGTCACCTTCCTCTTCGGCGGCCTCACCGGCGTCCTGCTCGCCTCGCCGCCGCTCGACTTCCATGTGCACGACTCCTACTTCGTCGTCGCGCACTTCCACTACGTCCTGTTCGGCACCATCGTGTTCGCGACCTTCGCGGGGTTCTACTTCTGGTGGCCGAAGATGACGGGCCGATTGCTCGACGAACGCCTCGGCAAGATCCACTTCTGGACGCTCTTCACCGGCTTCCACACCACCTTCCTCGTCCAGCACTGGCTCGGCGCCGAGGGCATGCCGCGCCGCTACGCGGACTATCTGGCGGCCGACGGCTTCACCGCCCTCAACACCCTCTCCTCGATCGGCGCCTTCCTGCTGGGCCTGTCCACCCTGCCGTTCCTGTACAACGTGTGGCGGACGGCGAAGCACGCCGCGCCCGTCGGCACCGACGACCCCTGGGGCTACGGCCGTTCCCTGGAGTGGGCGACCTCGTGCCCGCCGCCGCGGCACAACTTCTGCACCATGCCGCGGGTGCGCTCCGAGTCCCCCGCGTTCGATCTGCACCACCCCCTGATCACCGATGTGGAGGCCGCGGAGAACGTCGGCCGCCGCGACGTCGTCGAGGAGGGCAAGGGCGTCGCACCGCCGCTGGGGGGCCGGGATGACGAGTGAGCCGCACAGCACGACCGGGCTGCGCGACCCGGCCGGGAACCGCGCACCGGCGGGGGTGCGGCCGTCCGGCCCCGTCCCGGCCGGTGCACGCGCCGACGCCGACTCCTTCGCCGCGCAGATGCCCTGGCTCACGCCGCGGCAGCGCGAGCGCGTCGTCCGCCTGTACGTCACCGAGCGGGTGCTGCTCGCCCGGCAGGCCGAGCGCGGCGCCGCGGAGGCCGCGGCCCGGGCGCGTGCCGAAGCGGACGCCGCCTGCGCCGAGTTGCGGCGCCGGATGTGCCTCGCCGTCGCCGTCCTGCTCGGCGGGCTGGTCACCGCGGTGTGCGCGCTCGTCATGCACCACCTGTGATGGCCGGTGCGGCCGTGTGCGGGGGCCGCACCGGGGTACGCGGGGACTTCGGCCACCGCGGCTCCGCAGTCGCGCGTCCACGCGGGGGGACAGCCGTCAGGAGGGCAGGACTTGGAACACCACGGCACACCGACGCGCCCACACCCCGGCGACCGCGCGCAGGCGCCGGACCCCCGGCGGGAGATCGCCGGGACGGACGTGCTGCTGCGCGACCCGCGCCTGGTCGAGGGGGCACGCCGACTGGGGCCCCGGCTGGTCAAACAGGCGGTCGCGCAGGCCCAACAGCGGGCCAGGGCAGGGGAGATCGCCGCGGCGGACGTCGCCGACGCCGCGGTGGCCGCGCTGCCGCGCACGGCCGCACAGCTGCGTCCCGTGCTGAACGCCACCGGCGTCCTGCTGCACACCAACCTCGGCCGGGCGCCCCTGTCGGCCGCCGCGCGCGACGCCGTGCGGGAGGCCGGCGGCTGCACCGACGTCGAACTGGACCTGGCGACCGGTGGCCGGGCCCGGCGGGGCGCCTCGGCTCTGGCGGCGCTGCTGGAGCGGGTGCCGCAGGCGCAGGCGGCGCACGTGGTGAACAACGGCGCCGCCGCCCTCGTGCTGGCCGCCACGGCCCTCGCGGCGGGCAAGGAGATCGTGATCAGCCGCGGCGAGATGGTGGAGATCGGCGACGGGTTCCGGCTGCCCGACCTGCTGGAGTCCACCGGCGCGCGGCTGCGCGAGGTCGGCACCACCAACCGGACCACGGCCGAGGACTACGCCGCGGCCGTCGGCCCGGACACCGGCTTCGTCCTCAAGGTCCATCCGTCCAACTTCCGCGTCGAGGGCTTCACCCGCTCCGCCTCCGTGGCGCAGCTCGCGGCGCTCGGCGTGCCCGTCGTCGCCGACATCGGCTCCGGGCTGCTCGCCCCCGACCCGGCACTGCCCGCCGAGCCGGACGCGGCCGGATGGCTGCGGGCGGGCGCCGCCGTGGTGACAGCCAGCGGCGACAAGCTGCTCGGCGGGCCGCAGTGCGGGCTGCTCCTCGGCGAGGAGACGACGGTGCGGCGGCTGGCCCGGCATCCGCTCGCCCGCGCCCTGCGCGTCGACAAGCTGACGCTCGCCGCGCTGGAGGCCACCGTCCGCGGCCCGTCGACGCCCACGCACACGGCCCTGCACCGGGACCCGGCGGCGCTGCGCGAGCGCGCCGGGCGGCTGGCCGGGCGGCTGCGCGCCGACGGCGTCGACGCGGCGGCCGTCGACAGCGAGGCCACCGTCGGCGGGGGCGGCGCTCCCGGCGTCGTCCTGCCCAGCGCGGCGCTGGCCCTGCCGGCCGGTCTCGCGCGAGCGCTGCGCACCGGGGAGCCCCCCGTCATGGGGCGGCTGGAGGCCGGCCGCTGTCTGCTCGACCTGCGCGCGGTGCCGGACGCCGACGACGAGACGCTGCTGCGTGCCGTACGCGCGGCGGCGGGGAGGTGACGGCGTGCACGTCCTGGCCACGGCGGGCCACGTCGACCACGGAAAGTCCACGCTGGTACGGGCGTTGACCGGGATGGAGCCGGACCGCTGGGCCGAGGAGCGGCGCCGCGGCCTCACCCTCGATCTGGGCTTCGGCTGGACACGGCTCGCCCCCGAGCAGCCGCCGGTGGCCTTCGTCGACGTACCCGGCCACGAGCGGTTCGTGCACAACATGCTCGCCGGGGTCGGGCCCGTGCCCGGCGTGCTGTTCGTCGTCGCCGCCGACCAGGGCTGGCAGGCGCAGTCGTCGGAGCACCTCGCCGTGCTCGACGCGCTCGGCGTGCGGCACGGCCTCCTCGCCGTCACCCGCAGCGACCTCGCCGCGCCGCACACCCTGCGCGCCACCCGGGACGAGGCCCTGGCGCACCTGCGCCGCTCCTCGCTGGGCGAGGTGCCGAGCGTGACGGTCAGCGCGACGGCCGGCACCGGCACCGGGGCGCTGCGCGCCGCCCTCGCCCGGCTGGTCGCCGCCCTGCCGGCGCCCGACCCGGCGGCCGACGTCCGGCTGTGGGTGGACCGGTCGTTCACGGTGCGCGGGCACGGCACCGTCGTCACCGGCACCCTCGCCGGCGGCACGCTGCGCACCGGCGACCGGCTGCTGCTCACCCGGGGTGAGGCCCCGGTGCGGGTGAGGCAGTTGCAGTCGCTGAACGAGGAGCGCCGGGAGGTCGGCGGGCTCGCCCGCGTCGCGGTCAATCTGCACGGCCCGGCCGCCGGTACGGCCCGGCGCGGCGACGCGCTCCTCACCCCGGACCGCTGGCTGCTGACCGACACGCTCGACGTCCGGCTGCGCGGCGCCGACGCCCCGCCGGACGACGGGCCGCCCGGCCGCCCGCCCGAGGCCCGAGCGCACAAGTCCGCCCGGGAGCCGTCCCGTGAGCCGTCCCGCGCGCTGCCCCGCGAACTCGTCCTGCACACCGGCTCGGCCGCCGTGCCCGCCCGGGTGCGTCCCCTCGGCGGCGACACCGCGCGGCTCCGACTGGCCCGCGCGCTCCCGCTGCGCATCGGCGACCGGGCCGTCCTGCGCGACCCGGGCCGCTACCGCGACCCGGTCGGCGTCACCGTCCTCGACGTCCGGCCGCCCCCGCTGCGCCGCCGCGGCGCGGCCGCGGCCCGGGCCCGGGAGCTGACGGGCCTCACCGGCGTCCCCGACGGCGCGGACGAGCTGCGCCGCCGCCTGCTGGTGCACCGCGCCGAACTCGTCGCCATGGGTGCCGCGCCGCCCGCGCCGCCCGTCGCCGGTGAGTGGCTCGCCGACCCCGGCCACTGGCGGCGGCTGCGTGCCCGGCTCGTCGAGGCCGTCGAACAGCACGCCACCGCACACCCGTTGGACCCGGGGCTGCCCACCGGCGCCGCCCGGCACGCCCTCGACCTGCCCGACCGCGCCCTCGTCGACGCGCTCGCCCGCGCGCCGGGCCCCCGCCTGGAGAACCGGGACGGCCGCCTCTACGGCACCGTCGGCCGCCCCGCCCTGCCCGACCGGCTGCGCACCGCCGTCGACGCCGTCCGCCGCGAGCTGGCCGCGGCGCCCTACCGCGCGCCCGACGCCGGCCGGCTGCGCGCCCTCGGCCTGGACCGGTCGGCGCTCGCCGCCGCCGAGGCGGCCGGCGCGCTGCTGAAGGTGGCGGACGGCATCGTGCTGCTGCCCGGCGCCGACGAGGCCGCCGCCGCGCTCCTCGCCCGGCTGCCCCAGCCGTTCACCGCGAGCCAGGCCCGGCAGGCGCTCGGCACCACCCGCCGGGTCACCGTGCCGCTCCTCGAACACCTCGACCGCACCGGCCGCACCGTCCGGCTCGACCCGGCCCTGCGCCGCTGCCCGGGGAGCGCGGACTGAGCCCGGCCCCGCGCGGCACGGCCGCACCGGCTGTGCGCCTGCGCCGCCCGGCAGCGGCACCGTGCCTACGGTGGCGCCATGGACGAGCAGAGGGAACCCAGGTCGCTGGTCATCCGCATCCACCACGAGGAACTGGTGGTCCGCCGGCGGTACGAGGCCGCGAGCATCCTCAACGACGTGCTGATCGCCGTGTGGTTCATCGTCGGCAGCGTCCTGTTCTTCTCCACCGCGTGGGCGACGCCCGGCACCTGGTGCTTCCTGCTCGGCAGCGTCCAGCTCCTCATCCGCCCGCTGATCCGCTTCTCCCGCCATCTGCACCTCCAGCGGGTGCGCGCCGACAAGCAGGAGGCCCGGGACACGGCGTTGGCCGACGGCGGCGCCGACGCCTCCGGCGACTACTGACAGGCGGCGCGGCCGGAAACGGCCCGGGCACGGACCCGGCGGGGGGAAGTCGGCGGAGGCGGACGGGAATCGAACCCGCCTGTCCGAGAGCGTCGGACACCTCGGTTTTGAAGACCGGGAGGGCCACCAGGCACCCACACGCCTCCTCGCCTCCGGGCGTGACGCCCGGCTGCGGCACCGGTTACCCGGGCGGCCACTCATCAAACCAAGGAGGACCATGGACGAGCATCCGGCACGCCGCGCATCCGGAGTCCGGCTCACCCGCTACGGACACGGCGG
The DNA here is from genome assembly GCF_006539165.1 of Streptomyces cacaoi. Taxonomy (GTDB): domain Bacteria; phylum Actinomycetota; class Actinomycetes; order Streptomycetales; family Streptomycetaceae; genus Streptomyces; species Streptomyces cacaoi. Next base: position 49,019 of record NZ_BJMM01000041.1, read on the forward strand.
GGGCTGCGCCTGCAAGATCCCGCCCGGTGAACTGGAGGACGTGCTACGGGGGTTGGGCGACGGGACACCGTCCGCCGACGGGCTGCTGGTCGGCCTCGGCACGGGGGACGACGCCGCCGTCGTCGACCTGGGCGCAGGCCCGGGCACGACGGCGCGTACGGCGGTGGTCGCCACGGCGGACTTCTTCACACCCGTCGTCGACGACCCCTACGACTGGGGGCGGATCGCCGCCGCCAACGCCCTCTCCGACGTGTACGCGATGGGCGGCCGGCCGGTCGTCGCCGTCAATCTGCTGGCCTGGCCCCGGGAGGTGCTGCCGTTCGCGTACGCCCGGGAGGTGCTGCGCGGCGGCCTGGACACCGCGGCGGAGGCCGGCTGCCACGTGGGCGGCGGGCACAGCGTCGACGACCCGGAACCCAAGTACGGCATGGCGGTCACCGGCGTCGTCGACCCGGCGGCGCTGCTGCGCAACGACGCCGGCACCCCCGGCACACCGCTGTCGCTGACCAAGCCGCTGGGCACCGGTGTGCTGAACAACCGGCACAAGGCGACCGGTGAGCGCTTTCCGCACGCCGTCGAGGCCATGACGCGGCTCAACCGGGAGGCCGCCGAGGCGGCCGTCGCCGCCGGGGCCCGCTGCGCCACCGATGTGACGGGCTTCGGGCTGCTCGGACACCTGTACAAGCTCGCCCGGGCCTCGGGGGTGACCGCCGTCGTCGACGCGGCGGCCGTGCCGTACCTGGAGGGCGCACGGGACGCCGTGGCCAAGGGCTTCGTCAGCGGCGGCACCCGGCGCAACCTGGAGTGGGTCGCGCCGTACACGCGGTTCGGCACGGCGGACGAGGAGACCCGGCTGCTGCTCGCGGACGCCCAGACCTCCGGCGGGCTGCTCGTGGCCGGCGAGGTGCCGGGCGCGCCGGTGATCGGCGAGCTGATCCCCCGTCAGGAGGCCGCCGTCCTCGTCCGGTGAGCGGCCCGGGGACGGCTCACACCTCCCGGCCCGTCCCCGCGTCGATACCGGCCCGGCGCCGGTAGGAGCGCACCAGCTCCACCGCCGCCGGGCCGCGCGGCCGCCGGCCCGGCACGATGTCGCAGGTGATCGCCTTGGCCTCCTGGATATGGGTGTTCGGGTCCAGCACCAGATGGGTCAGCTCGTTGGCGGCGTCGCCGACGCTGTAGCCGTTCGGGCCCCAGTGGTACGGCAGCCCCACCTGGTGCAGCACCCGGCCCTGCACGGTGAGCGGCGCCATGCGGTCGGTGATCAGCACCCGCGCCTCGATCACCCCGCGGGCGGCGACGATCGTCGCCCAGCCGGTGTGCCGCAGGTTCCGCTCGGCGGCCAGCTCGGGGGAGACCTCGCAGAAGAACTCCGGTTGCAGCTCCGCGAGATACGGCTGCCAGCGCGACATGCCGCCCGCCGTGTGGTGCTCCGTCAGCCGGTAGGTGGTGGCCACGTACGGGAAGACGCCCGCGCCCGGTTCGGTGCCGCTGGGGTGGTAGCGGTCGTCCGGGTGGGGCGGCAGGAGATGGCGCACCGGGTTGCGTTGACGCCCGTGCAGCGGGTTGGTGAACGGGGACTCCTGCGGCTCGTAGTGGGTGGGCAGCGGCCCGTCGGTCAGCCCCGCCGGCGCGTACAGCCAGGCTCTGCCGTCCGCCTGCATGATGAAGGCGTCCGTGCCGGAGAGCGCGTCCGGGCCGGTGGCGTCCCGCGGCGGACGGTGACCGGGCGCCTTGCCGGCCGCGAAGTCCGGCACGTCGTGGCCCGTCCAGCGGCCGCTGTCCGCGTCCCACCACACCAGGGCCTTGCGTGCGCTCCAGGGGCGGCCCTCCGGATCGGCCGAGGCACGGTTGTACAGGACCCGGCGGTTGGCGGGCCAGGCCCAGCCCCACTCCGGCGCCACCCAGCTCTGCTCCTGGCCGGGCCGCCGCCGCGCGGCCTGGTTGACGCCGTCCGCGCGGACGCCGCAGTAGATCCAGCAGCCGCAGGAGGTGGAGCCGTCGTCGGCGAGCTGCTCGTAGGAGGAGAGCGGCGCGCCCGTGGCGTCGGTGCCGTTGATCTCGGCGAGCACCGCCTCGGCGGACGGCTCCGCGTACCGGCCGTGCGTCGGGTAGTCCCAGGTCAGGTCGGTGACGGGCCGGTCCATCGGGTCCGTCGAGCCGGCCAGCCGTGCCCTGATGCGCAGCCCCAGGTGGTAGGTGAACCACAGGTCGCTGCGGGCGTCGCCGGGCGGATCCACCGCCTGGTGGTGCCACTGGAGCATGCGCTGGGTGTTGGTGAAGCTGCCGTCCTTCTCGGTGTGCGCGGCGGCCGGGAGGAAGAAGACCTCGGTGCCGATGTCCTCGGTGCGCAGCTCCCCGCTCTCGATCTCCGGGCCGTCCCGCCACCAGGTGGCGGACTCGATGAGGGAGAAGTCGCGGACGACGAGCCAGTCCAGCGCCGCCATGCCCAGCCGCTGCATCTTCGCGTTCGCCGAGCCGACCGCCGGGTTCTCGCCCAGCAGGAAGTAGCCCCGGCACACCCCGTCCAGCTGGGCGCGCACCGTCTCGTAGGTGCTGTGCGAGCCGGTCAGCCGCGGCAGATGGTCGAAGCAGAAGTCGTTGCCGAGCGTCGCGGCCTCGCCCCAGTACGCCTTGAGCAGGCTCACCACATAGGAGCGCATGTTGCCCCAGTAGCCGCGCTCGGGGGCCTCGCCGCGGACGAACGCGTCCAGGTCCTGCTGTTTGTGTGCGTGCGGCATCGGGATGTAGCCGGGCAGCAGGTTGAACAGCGTGGGGATGTCCGTGGAGCCCTGGATGGAGGCGTGGCCGCGCAGCGCGAGGATGCCGCCGCCGGGTCGGCCGATGTTGCCCAGCAGGCTCTGGAGCACGGAAGCCGCCCGGATGTACTGGACGCCCACCGTGTGCTGCGTCCAGCCGACGGCGTACGCGAACGCCGTCGTACGCTCCCGCCCGGAGTGCGCCGTCACCAGCTCGCACACCTGCTGGAACAGCTCCTTCGGCACCCCGCAGATCTCCTCGACCCTCTCCGGTGTGTAGCGCGCGTAGTGGCGTTTGAGCACCTGGAAGACGCAGCGCGGATGCGTCAGCGTCTCGTCCAGTTCGGGCTCCTTGCCGCCGAGCGCCGGGCCGCCCGAGCCGTGCGTCTCACCGCCCGCGGCCTCGGACACCCGCCGGTGGTACTGCTGGTCGCGCTCGCCGGACGCCGCCTGCACGTCCATGCCCGCGTACTGCCAGCTGCTCTTGTCGTAGGTGCCCTCGGCGGCGTCCAGGCCGGAGAAGACACCGTCGAGGTCCTCGGTGTCCCGGAAGTCCTCGCACAGGATCACCGGCGCGTTGGTGTAGGCGACGACGTAGTCCCTGAAGTACGCGCCGGTGCGCAGGACATGGTTGATGAGGCCGCCCAGGAACGCGATGTCGCTGCCCGCGCGGAGCGGGACGTGGACGTCGGCGAGCGCGCTGGTCCGGGTGAACCGCGGGTCGACGTGCACGATCGTGGCGCCGCGCGCCTTGGCCTCCATCACCCACTGGAAGCCCACCGGGTGGCACTCGGCCATGTTCGAGCCCTGGATCACGATGCAGTCGGAGTGCTGGAGATCCTGCTGGAACGTGGTGGCGCCGCCGCGGCCGAACGAGGTTCCCAGACCGGGAACCGTGGAGGAGTGTCAAACGCGGGCCTGGTTCTCCACCTGCACCGCTCCCAACGCGGTGAACAGCTTCTTGATGAGGTAGTTCTCCTCGTTGTCGAGGGTGGCACCGCCCAGGCTCGCGACGCCCAGGGTCCGCCGCGTCCGGACCCCGTCCACCTCCCACTGCCAGCCGGACCGGCGTGCCGCGACGGTCCGGTCCGCGATCATGTCCATGGCCGTGTCGAGGTCCAGCCGCTCCCACTCGGTGCCGTACGGGCGCCGGTACAGCACCTGCTGCTCACGGGCCGGCCCGGTCGTCAACTGGAGGCTCGCCGAGCCCTTCGGGCACAGCCGGCCGCGGGAGACGGGGGAGTCCGGGTCGCCCTCGATCTGCGTCACCCGGCCGTCCTGGACGTACACGTTCTGGCCGCAGCCGACGGCGCAGTACGGACAGACGGACTTGACGACCTCGTCCGCCGTGTCCACCCGGGCCGTGAGCCGGTCGCTGTGCGGGCTCTTCGCCGCCGCGCCCCGGCCCAGCGGATCCTCGCCCGTCAGCTGCCGGTAGACGGGCCACGAGGTGATCCACGTCCGTACGCCCATGGCACGCTCCTTCCTCGGCTCCGTCGGTGTGCTCGGCTCCGTCGTGTGCTCGGCCTGCTCGGTCCTGCCCGTCCCGCTCGGTCTTCCCGCCCTGCTCGTCCTCGTCCGTCGCGCCGTCTCAGTCTGCGCCCCGGCGGCCGGTTCCGCCGCCCGGGCCGCCCGCCCCGCCGGGACCGGCCGCCGGGCTCCGCCCGCTCGTCCCGTCACCGCGGGCCGCCATCCGTTCCCGCTGCGGCAGCACCGTGTACCGGGGATCCTCCGCGGAGGCGACACCCGCGTGGAAGACGCCGAAGCGCAGCAGCGCCGAACCGGTCAGCAGCGCCACCCCCGAGACGGCGGCGGCCGCCCGGCTGCGCCGTCCGGCGGTGAGGGCCAGCGCGGCGCCGCCGAGGCCGAGCGTCTGCGCCGTGCGCATCAGCCTGCCGGCGCTGCCCCGCTCGTACGGCTCGGCCACCAGCCCCATGCGCCGCTTCATCCGCCGCAGCGCCACCGCCTCCAGCGCCGCGCCCGCCCCGGCCAGCCGCCGCATCGGACCGGACACGGCGCAGGGAGCGGCCAGCAGACCCAGGCCGGCGGCGGCCGTCGCCGCCGACCCGGCGAAGACGAAGGGGAGTTCGCGGTAGCCCTCGTGCCAGGACGGCACGGCCGTGTCCGCGAGGAGGACGGCCGTGTACGTGGTGACGGCCGGGCCCAGCACGGCGGCCGAGGCGGTGGCGGCGGCGCCCGCCCGGGCCAGCCTGCCGGACAGCTCGCTCGCGGCGGCGGCGAAGGTGAGCGGCGCGTAGCCGGCCAGCAGCCACGAGCCGAGGTTCATCGGCGAGGTCGGTTTGACGACGCGCAGCATGTTGAGGAAGCGCGCGGGCCGGCCCAGGTCGTGCACGAGCGCCGCCAGCGAGAGCGAGATCGCACCCGCCGCGCCCGACTTGAGCACCCGGGCCGTCTGCCGCCGCCCCGTCGCGTGCGCCCCGGCACCGGCCAGCGAGGAGGCGCCGGCCAGGCCGCCCAGCCACAGATAGCCCGCGATGTCGGTGGCCTGCCACGTCGGCCGCTTGAGCACCGGCCTGCCGTAGTAGGACGAGAACTCCCGGAACTCGGCCCGCGGCACGACGGGCTGCTCACCCCGCGCACCACGGCGCCGCCCGGCGCGCGCCCCGCCTGCTCCGTCCGTCCCGTCCGTTCCGTCCGTCCCGCCCCCGCGGCCCGCGTCTCCCGGCCCGCTCACGGCCGGGACCTCCGGGCCCCCGCGAAGCCGGCGGCGGCCAGGGCCACCAGGGTCAGCGCCCCGGCCGCCGCGTGCCGCCACATGTTCGGCAGATCGCGGGTGGTGACGACGGGATCCGGCGGCAGCCCGTACACCTCCGGCTCGTCCAGCAGCAGGAAGAACGCACCGTCCCCGCCGACCCCGTCGTCCTCGTCCGCGCCGTACAGCCGGGCCTCGGTGACCCCGGCGGCGTGCAGCCGGGCCACCCGCTGCCGTGCGCGCTCGCGCAGCTCGTCCACCGGGCCGAACTGGATGGAGTCGGTGGGGCACGCCTTGGCGCAGGCCGGTTCCATGCCCGCGCCCAGCCGGTCGTAGCACAGGGTGCACTTCCAGGCGCGGCCGTCGCCCGCGCGCTGGTCGATGACGCCGTACGGGCAGGCCGGCACGCAGTACCCGCAGCCGTTGCACACGTCCTCCTGGACGACGACGGTGCCGAACTCGGTGCGGAAGAGCGAACCCGTGGGGCACACGTCCAGACAGGCGGCGTGCGTGCAGTGCTTGCACACGTCGGACGACATCAGCCAGCGCAGCTCCGTCCGGCCGTCCGGGGCGGGCGGGGGCTCCCCGGCGGGCGCGGCCGGCGGGGCTGCCGCTGCCGTGGGAGCCGTGGCACCCGGGCCGGGTGACGCCGCGTCGGTGCCGAGCCGCCGTGCCGCCTCGAAGACGTCCGTGCCGTCGTGCCCGGCGCCGGTCTCCTGGCCGCCGAGCGGTTTGCGCTGCTCGACGAAGGCCACATGGCGCCAGGTGTCCGCGCCCAGGCCCCCGGTGTTGTCGTAGCTCATCCCGGTCAGGCCGAGGCCGGTGCCGGGGACCGCGTTCCACTCCTTGCAGGCCACCTCGCACGCCTTGCAGCCGATGCAGACCGAGGTGTCGGTGAAGAAGCCCATGCGCGGCGGATGTCCGGTGTGGCCCGCGTCCCCCGCCACGTCCCGGAGCGGCCCGGCCAGTGCGGTGCCGCCGGACCGTGCCCGGCCGGACCTCCGCCCCCGGGAGCCTCCGTTCGCCATGCTGCCCGCCTCCTTCGCGTCGGTTCGCGCCCGCCGGTCCGTGCACCGGTTCCCCGATCCGGCCGGACGGAACCAGCACACCGCGTCCGGTTTCCCCGCGGGGCCCGCCTGCCGCCCGGCGAATCCCGGGAAACCGCGCGCGACCTGCGACGGCGGCAGAGAATGGCCGTCGTCCCGCACCCCGTGACGACAGGAGTGACCCCATGGCCACCGCCCCGGACGCCCGGCAGGACGACCGTGCCGCACCCCGCTTCCCGTCGCCGCTGTACGACCTGATGTACGGCCACATCCATGCCTCGGTGCTGCGTGCCGTGGTGCTGCACGGCATACCGGACCTCCTGGCCGACGGCCCGCTCACCGCCGGGGAACTCGCCGCGCGCTCCGGCACCAGGGTCGAGCCCCTGCGCCGGGTCCTGCGGCTGCTGGCCGCCCGCGGCCTCTTCCGTGAATTCCCCGCACCGCCCGCATCCCCTGAATCCCGCGTATCCCCCGCATCCCCCGTATCCCACGAGAGCGACGACGAACAGCGCGGGGAGAGCGTCTTCGGGCTGACGGAGAGCGGTGCCGCGCTGCGGTCCGATGTGCCCGGCTCCCAGCGGGCGCCGGTGCTGATGTTCACCGACGAGATGTTCCACCGGTCGGCCGCCGCCCTGCCCGGGACGCTGCGCAGCGGCGAACCCGGCTTCGACGCCGCGTTCGGCGTGCCCTTCTTCGACTACCTGGCCGACGCTCCGGTCAAGAGCGGTCTGTTCGACGCGGCGATGACCTCCCGGCCCGGCACGTCGAACGCGGACATCGCCGAGAGCTGTCCGTTTCCCGCGAGCGGCACGGTCGTGGACGTCGGCGGCGGCCGGGGCGGGCTGCTGCGCGAGGTGCTCGTCCGCTTCCCCGGGCTGACCGGTGTGCTCTTCGACCGGCCGGGGACGGTCGCCGGGCATCTGCTGGACGACGAGGCGCTGACGGGCCGTTGGCGGGCCGAGGACGGCGACTTCTTCACGGCCGTGCCCCGGGGCGGGGACGTCTATCTGCTCAAGAACGTCCTGCACGACTGGCCGGACGAGGACTGTGTGCGCATCCTCGGGGTGCTGCGTGCGGCCGTGGAGCCGGGCACGCGGCTGCTCGTCGTCGACGCGGTGCTGCCGGAGGACGGCAGTGCGCACCCCGCGTTCGCGGTGGACATCATCATGCTGATGCTCGTCCGGGGCCGCGAGCGGACCGCCGGGGAGTTCCGGGACCTGCTGGCCCGCTCCGGCTTCCGCCTCGACCACGTCGTGCCGACACCGTCCCTGTCGTCGGTCGTCGTGGCCGAGGCGGTCTGAGCCCCGCCCCGAGTCCGTCCGGACGGCCCGCCGGGGAGCCTCCCGGGCGGGCCGCCGGGCGCCTCAGACGGTTCCGGGCCGCTCCAGCAGCGCCGTCAGCGGGTCGTCCGGGCCCAGCACGGCGAGGAGTTCGGCCGTCGTCGGGCCGGTCGCCGGGCCGGGCTCGGTGACCGCGACGGACGCCGCGACGTTGGCGCCGCGCGCCGCCTCCGCCGGGGTGGCGCCGTGGCCCAGCAGGGACAGGAAGGCGCCGACGTGCGCGTCGCCCGCGCCGTTGCTGTCGACGGCCGTCACGGGCCGGCCGGGCACCCGTACGGCCGGCCCGTCGCCGTCCACCAGCCAGCAGCCGTCCGCGTCGCCCCGCACGAGCACGCCCGCGCCGGGGCGCAGCCGGTCCGCCAGGGCGCGGGCCGCGGCCGCCCCGTCGTCCAGGCCCGTCAGCAGGCCCGCCTCGCGGCGGTTGCAGCTGAGCCAGTCCACCCGGTCGAGGACGGTACGCAGCCGGTCCTCGGGGATGTCGGCGACGAGCGGACCCGGGTCGAAGCACAGCGTCACCTCGTCCGGCAGCAGCGCCACCAGGTCCGTCAGCCGGTCGGCGGCCTCCGGGTAGGCCAGCGAGTAGCCGGACATCTGGACGGTGTCGCCGGGCCGCAGCCGCGCCGCCGTGCGCCGGACGTCCTCGTCGCTGAGCGCGCCCTCGGCGCCCGGGGCCGTGACGAAGGTGCGTTCGGCACCGGAGTCGACGAGGGCGACGCAGTAGCCGGTGTCCCGGTCGGTGCGGGGCGGCAGGACGGCCTCGACGCCCTCGTGCTCCAGCGCGGTGCGCACGAGGTCGCCGAACGGCCCGGTGCCGTGGCCGCCCGCGTAGAGGGCGGGCAGGCCGAGTCTGCGGGCCGCCGCCAGGACGTTGAAGCCGCCGCCGGCGGTCTGCTGCGCGCCGGTCGCGAGCATGTCGCCGCCGCGCTCCGGGAGTCGGGGCACGCGCAGCACCATGTCGACGATGACGCTGCCCGCCAGGACGAGCCGGGTGCGGGGCCCTGCGGCCGGTTCGGTGGTGCTCATGAGCGGGTCCTCGGCTCGGGGTGTGCGGAGGGTGCGGCGGCGGCCGACTCCGGTGCGGCGGCCCCGGCGGGTGCGGCTCCGTCGCCGGGCGCGGGGGCGTCGGCGGTCGGGCGGGGGCCGGTGACCTCGGGGGCGTCCGCGTTCCCGGTGCCGTCCCCGTGCGCGGTGTCCGTGGCGGGCGGCAGGGCCGCTTCCGTGCGGACCGCCCGGTCCAGGGGCAGCAGCAGGAGGTAGGCGACGGCGGCGACGGCGAAGGTCACCACCCAGCCGAGCCCGTTGGCGCCGAGCCAGCTGTGTGCGAACGGGCCGGAGAACCACACGTCGGTGTCGCTGGTCTTGGCCTCGGTCAGCAGCAGGCCGACGACGATGGCCACCGCCCAGGACACACAGGCCGACCAGGCGAAGCCGCCGTTGTACCAGTACCGGCCGGAGCGTCCGGGCCGCATCAGGGCACCGGCGTCGTAGGAGCGCCGGCGCAGCATGTCGACGGCGAACACGCCCACCCAGGCCGTGATGGGCACGGCGAGGATGGTGAGGAACGTGGTGAACGGGCCGTAGAAGTCCTTGGCGACGAGCATGAAGTAGATGCCGCCGGCGAAGGTGATGACGATGTCGATGCCGACGGCGACCGTGCGCTTGGCCCGCACGCCCAGGGTGACCAGGGTCAGCCCGGCCGAGTACACCGACAGGTGGTTGGAGAGCAGCAGTCCGCCGAAGGCCGCGATCAGATAGGGCACGGACATCCAGGACGGCAGCATGGCGTCGATGGCCGAGACCGGGTCGGAGGCCGAGGCCAGCGAGGTGTCGCCGGCGGACAGCAGCGAGCCGAGCGAGATCAGCAGCACGAGCGGGATGCCGGCGCCCCACGCGGAGGCCAGCACGAGCCGGCCGCCGGGTATCTTCCGCGGCAGGTAACGGGCGTAGTCGGCACCGGCGTTGGCCCAGCCGATACCGGTTCCGGCGGCGATCACACCGACGCCGGCGACGACGGCGCTGAGCGGCGCGGGCGAGGCGTGCACGACCTTCGCCCAGTCGACGGTGGCCACCAGGAAGCCCATGACGACCAGGTTCAGCAGGCCGAAGACATACGTGGCCCACCGGTTGATCCACATGATCGTGGCGTGGCCGAGTCCGCTGATCAGCAGCGTGCAGCCGATGAACACCAGCAGACACACCAGCGTCAGCACGGTGTTGCGGTGCACGCCGAAGACGATGCCCAGCAGCGACAGCAGCGCGTAGGCGGCCGTCGTGGTGTTGACCGTCTCCCAGCCGACCCGGCTGATCCAGGTCACCAGCGTCGGCCCGGTGTTGCCGCGGCGGCCGAACACGGCGCGGGAGAGCGTCAGCGCGGGCGCGCCGCCGCGCTTGCCCGCGATGCTCAGCGCGCCGACGAGCGCGAAGGAGCCGAAGGCCCCGATGATCGCGACGAGCACCGCCTGCCAGATGTTCAGCCCGCGGAACGCCACGAGCGTCGCGCCGAGCGGCAGCCCCAGCAGCGAGATGTTGGCGGCGAACCAGGTCCAGAACATCTGGCTCGCGTGGCCGTGCCGTTCGCTGTCCGGCACGGGTTCGATACCGCGGGTCTCCACGGCTCCGACCTGCTCACTCACCTTCGAGTCAGCCATGGCCATACCTCCTCACGAGGCGGAAGGGCGGGGAGCCGTCCCGGTGCGGGCGCTCCCCGGAGGTGTCGGGTGCGGGGGCTCAGACGGCCCGCCGCAGGGCCAGGAGGCGCTCGGCCAGCGGCTCCAGGTCGAGTCCGTTGACGGTGCGCAGCGTCGCGACGGCGTCCGCCGGGAGTCCGCCGAGGCCGGTGACGGCGCCGGCGACCGCGCCGGCCATGGCGCCGATCGTGTCGCAGTCGCCGCCGAGGTTGGCCGCCAGCAGACAGGCCCGCCACGGGTCGTCACCGGCCAGCTCCAGCACGGCGAACGCGGCGGGTATCGACTCCTGGCCGGCGACGCTGGTGCCGATCAGTTCGCTGATCAGGTCCGTCGCCTCGGCCTCCGGCACACCGGCGACGGTGCCGCGTGCCCAGCGGATCCGGGCCGCGATGTCCGCGCCGGCCGCCCAGTGGCCGCGGGCGGCGCCCGCGCGGGCCGCCTGTTCGGCGGCGTCCATGGCGGCGGGCAGGTCCGCGCCGTCGACGGCCGCGCTGACCGCGGCGGCGACGGCGGCGGCGCCCGCGACACCGAGGGTGGTGTCGTGGGTCACCTGGCAGGACTCCACGACCTTGTCGAGGAAGGCGTCCAACGGCCGTACGGGGAAGGCCACTCCGACCGGGGTGACGCGCATCGCGGCGCCGTTCGTCGTGCCGGTGCGGCCCGTCTCGGTGACGGGGACGCCGCGGCCGACTGCGTCCAGCGCCGCCTTCGTCGAGGGGCCGAGCAGGTCGAGCGAGCCCTTGGCCCGCATCCCGGCCTCCCACTCCAGCAGTTCGGCGGCGAGCCGGGAGGGGTCGATGTGCCCGCCGGAGCCGGCCAGCAGCCGGCCGACGATGAGGGCCTGGTCGGTGTCGTCGGTGACGGAGCCGGCGGGCAGCCCGGCGGCGACGGGGTTGTCGGGCGGTCCGGCCTCGAAGCCGGTGACCCGGCCGAAGCGGGCGGCGATGGCCGCGCGCGACATGATCTGGGTCGGCATCCCGAGCGCGTCGCCCAGGGCGAGGCCGTAGAGGGCGCCGGCGGCGCGGTCGGTGCGGGGGTCGTTCATGTGCGGGTTTCCGTTTTCCTTGTGCGGGTGCCGGCGTCCGTCGGGCGCCGGGTGCCTCCGGCCGGGGCCGGGGGCCGCCTCAGCGGGGAGGCGTGCCGGGCGGGGCGTCCGCTCCGCCGTGTCCGGGTTCGCCGAACCGGGTGCGCAGCTCGAAGCGTTCGGGGTCCAGCAGGCTGACGACGTGTTCGAGGACGGCCCCCGAGGGCGCGCGGCCGATGCGTGTCACGCGCAGGAACGAGGTGCCCGCCGGGCGGTGCAGCCGGGCCGCCTCGTCCTCGGCGAGCGGTACCGCGGTGGCCCGCTGTTCACCGGAGGCGACGACGAGTCCGGCGGCGGCGAGGGTCGCGGTGAGCGAGCCGTCGACGAGGCCGGTGGCGGGGACGTCCTCCAGGCCGGGGCGCAGCGGTACCCGGCTGTACTCCAGGGAGAGCCGTACGCCGTCCGCGAGGGTGCGCATCCGGTCGACGGCCAGGAACTCGGGGGAGTCCAGGCCGAGTCGCAGGGCCAGCGCGGGCTCCCGGACGGTCTCCAGGCGCAGCACGGTGGTCGCGGGGGAGACGCCCCGCTCGGTGAGGGACTGCTGCCAGCCGTGCCGGTTGTCCAGCGGGGTGCCGTCGAAGCTGACGAAGGAGCCGATCCCCGGGTGGGTGCGGACGAGCCCCTCGTCGGCCAGGGAGCGCAGGGCCTCCCGGACGGTGGAGCGGCTGACCGAGAACTGCTGGGTCAGCGCGTGCTCGCCGGGCAGTCGGCTGCCGGCCGGCCAGGTGCCGGTCCGGATCTCGCGGCCCAGTATGCGGGCGATCCGCTGATGCTTGCGCGCCTGTTCGGACATGTCCACACCGTAGGCGCACCTGTCTGAACCTGTCTGTTCCGTGCGTCACACCCGCCCCTTCCCTCCCGTCGGGCACAGGATCCCGGGCCCTCCTCTCGGGCACGGGCGTCCCGGGCCTCTTCCGCCGGGCACGGGCGTCCGGACCGGTGCACGCGTCGGCCCGCGCGCCCTGGACGGGGCCGCGGCCGGCGGGAAGGCTCCCGCGAGGGACAGGGAGCCGCCGGACGGGCCGGCGGCGGAAAGGGAGGTGCCGATGGCCGGGGTGCTGATGGTGCAGAGCGCGGCGCGGGGCGGTCCGGGCCGGCTGGGCCGGTGGCTGGCCGCCGACGGGCTGACTCCCGACGTGGTACGGGCCTGCGACGGCGAGGGGCTGCCGCCAAGGCTGCGGCACGAGGCGCTCGTCGTCCTCGGCGGCGGCTATCTGCCCGACGAGGACGCCCGCGCGCCCTGGCTGCCCAGGACCCGGGCCCTGGTCGCGGAGGCGCTCACGGCGGGCACCCCGGTGTTCGGCATCTGTCTGGGCGGGCAGCTCCTGGCGCAGGTGGCGGGCGGCGAGGTGGCGGCGCGCCACGGCCGTCCGGAGATCGGCAGCACCGAGCTGACGGTGCGGCCCGAGGCCGCCACCGATCCGCTGTTCGGCCGGCTGCCGGGCCGGGTGACCGCCATCGAGCACCACGTGGACGCCGTCACCCGGCTGCCGCCGGAAGCCGTCTGGCTGATGGAGAGCGCGCACTGCCCCTACCAGGCGTTCCGCGTCGGCCGGCGCGCGTGGGGCGTCCAGTTCCACCCCGAGGCGGACCCGGAGCGGCTGCGCGCCTGGGACCCGGACGCGCTCGCCGCACACGGCCTGGACCACGCGGCCGTGCACCGCCGCGCGCTGCGGGACGACCCGGTCGCGGCCCCCGTCTGGCGCGCGCTCGCCCGCCGGTTCGCCCGGTTGGTGACGGGGACGCCGTGAAGCGGCCGCCGTGCGGTGGCGTCGACCGGGCGCCGTGCGGGGGCGCCGTCGCGGCCCGGTGGCGCCGCCGTCGTCGGGGTGCCGGACGGCGGTCCCCGCGTTGCCCCGGGCCGGGCGGGTGAGCAGGCTGGTGTGCATGAACAGCGACACCGGCGCCGGCCGGGACCGGCCCACCATGCGCGCCATCAGCCAGGACACCCTCGGTGGTCCGGACGTCCTGCACGAGATCACCGTCGAGCGCCCCGCCCCGGGCCCCGGCGAGGTGCTGGTGCGGATGCGTGCCTCCGGGCTCAACCCCACCGACTGGAAGCACCGCGGCGAGGGGATGTTCCTCGGCTCGCCGCCCTTCGTGCTGGGCTGGGACCTGTGCGGCACGGTGGAGGAGATCGGCCTGGGCGTCACCCTCTTCGAGCCGGGCGACGAGGTCTTCGGGATGCTGCCGTACCCGTACGGGGCGGGCGCGCACGCGGAGTTCGCCGTGGCGCCGGCCCGCGCCTTCGCGAAGAAGCCGGACGCGCTGGACGTCGTCGAGGCCGGGGCCGTGCCGCTCGCGGGGCTCACCGCGTGGCAGGCGCTGGTGGAGACGGCGCAGGTGCGCCAGGGGCACCGGGTGCTGATCCACGCGGCGGCCGGCGGTGTCGGGCATTTGGCCGTGCAGATCGCCAAGGCGCGCGGCGCCCATGTCGTCGGCACGGCGAGCGAGGGCAAGCACGCGTTCCTGCGCGGCATCGGTGTGGACGAGCCGGTGGACTACCGCACGACCGATCCGGCCGAGGCCGCCGGGGAGGTCGACATCGTGCTGGACACCCTGGGCGGCGAGAACACCCGGCGCTCGCTGACGCCGCTGCGGCGCGGCGGGACCCTGGTGACGATCCTGCCCGGCAGCGCGCAGGCGCTCGGCACCCGCCCGGCCGAACTGGGCGTGCGGGCGAAGGATCTGCTCGTCCAGCACGACCACCACGGGATGACGGAGCTGGCCCGGCTCGCGGACGAGGGGCGGCTGCGCCCGCACATCGAGGCGGTGTTCCCGCTGGAGCAGGCGGCCCGGGCCCACGAGTCGGGCGAGCAGGGGCGAACCACCGGAAAGCTGGTCCTGACGACGGGCTGACGGGGGGG
>NZ_BJMM01000042.1 GCF_006539165.1 Streptomyces cacaoi
GACGCCGGGCGGAACGCGCAGGCGGCCGATCCGGACGCCCGGGCCGCGCTGGAGCGTGCGGCCCGCCGGCTGGACGCGCTCGCCGGCCCGGGGGAGGGCGCCGACGAGGTCGAACTGATGCTCAGGCAGGGGCCGCCGGAGCCGGGCAGGGCCGCGGCCAGGGAGGAAGCGGTGCGCGCCTGGGAAGCGGCCTACTGGGCCGGTGCACCGCCCGGCGCGCACCGAGTCGTCACCGGCCCGCGCCCCTCGCTGTTCAGCTGCTTCAACCAGGCCGACCTGCTGATCTCGGATGTCTCCTCCGTCGTCTCCGACCACCTCAGCAGCGAGAAGCCGTACGCCGTGGCCAACACCAGCGGCATGACGGAGGAGGAGTTCCGCGCGGCGTTTCCCACCGTCCGCGCCGCGACGGTCCTGGGCCCGGACGGCGCCGGGGTGCCCGGGCTGCTGCGTACCGTCCGCGCCCCCGGGCCCGACCCGCTCGCGCCGGCGCGCGCGGCCCTGAAGGTGCGCCTGCTCGGCCCGGCCGAGCCCCCGTCGCTGGTGCGGTTCGGCCGGGCCGTCCGTGCGCTCGCCGCCCAGGCGGAGGCCCGGCAGCGGCGCGCGGAAGCCCGCGAGCCGCTCGCCTGACCCGGGCCTCGGCCTCGCCCCCCCGGGCGGGGTCAGCTCCCGGCCCGGCCGCCTCCTGTGCCGGCCGCCGCCGTCCGCGACTGCTCCTGCTCAGGGCGTGCACCGGTGGCGCCCGGCTGTTCCTGCGGCACCGTGTGCAGCGTGAGCACGAGGTTGTTGTTGACCGAGAAGTACAGCTGGACGGCGAGATCGCTGCCGCCCAGCCGGGCCCGCGGGGTGACATCGGTCTTCTTGCGGTCGGGAAGGTCGCCCAGCAGCCGGCCCATCCGCACCGGCGCGAGCCCCTCGCCGGGTCTGAGCCACAGGTCCCAGACGCCCTTGCCGGCCCCCTCGGCGAAGGCGGCCGGCAGTTCGTACGGCAGCTCGACGACGACCTCGTCTCCGGCGGCGGGCGGCGCTCCGGTCTCGTCCGCTGCCGCCGGGGGCCGTCCGGTCCCGTCCGCCGTCGGCCCCGGCCCGATCACGCCGTTGTCCGGGCCGAACTCCCCGGGAAGCTCGCCCAGCGCCCGCTCCCGCGCCGGGGACGGGCTCCCGCCGAACCTGCCCGGCAGCTCGAACGCGCGCCGCTCGGCGTTCTTGCCGCGCGGTACCGCCACGAGCGCCGGGCCGCCCGCCGGTTCGGTACGGCCCGCCAGCAGGGACGCGTGCGCCGCCTCGCCGTACAGCGCGGCACGCAGGGTGTAGCCGCGGGCGTCCAGCGCGATGGAGGTGACCTCGGCGTGCCCGGCGCGGCGCCAGGCGCGGACCGCGAGATAGCCGTCACTGGTCGTGTACGGCGTCCACGGGGTGAGGGCGCCGCCCGGGCCGATCGGCGCGGGCAGGGTCAACAGCCGTGCGGTCTCCACGAGTTCGGCACGGACGCGGCGGCGCTTGCCGTCGGAGGCGCGCTCGACGTAGGCGTCCCAGCGTGCCTCGGCGAGATGGGTGCCCGAGCGCGGGACGCGGACCTCCGTCCAGCCGTCCGCGGCCTGGTCGCGGGCCGGGAGCGGGAAGCGGACGGCCGGTTCGCCCTCCCGGTGCCGGGCGGTCAGCACCAGGGCCGAGCGCTGCCGGGGCAGCCGTTCGGCACGCAGCCGCACCACGAGCGAGCCGTCGTCGGCGACGCGCACCCAGGCCGTCGGACGTGCGAACGCGCCGCCGCGTGCCTTCCGCCACGCCCGCACCCGGCGGACGACGGGCCGCAGCACCGGCGCGGCCAGCCGGCGCAGGGACATCCGCGGGCGCGGGACGGCCGCCCCGCCCGCGCGCCCCTCCGCTGTCCCGGAACCCCGCGCGGACGACCGCGTGCCGGGGGCGCCGGAGGTCTGTCCGGCGGCCTTGCCGGACGCCGCGGTCTCCGCGGTGGCCGCCGCTTCGGCAGCGGCGTTCCCGGCGGTGGCGTTCCCTGCGGCGGCCCGCGCGGCGGCGGAAGCCCTCCCCGCACCGGCCGCCCCCGCGGCACCGGCGGCGTTCGCCGCACCCGCGGGCGCCGCCGCACCGCTCGCACCGGCCGCGCCCGGCGGCATGAGCGGGGCGTCGGCGGTCGGTGCGGGGGCGTTCGGGGCGCCCAGGGTGCCGGCGGCCGCGCGCGCCCTGAGCAGCTGTTCGATCAGTTCCTCGTACTCGCCCGCGATCCGCCGGGGCGCGTACCGCTCGGCCTTCTCCAGGGCGGCCTGTCCCATCCGGTGCCGCAGCCGCGGGTCCTCGATGAGCTGGAGCAGCGCGTCGGCGTAGGCACGGATGTTCGTCTGTTCGTCGTCGCCGAGCGGGGAGAGCAGCCCGTCCTGCCCGTTGGCGATGATCTCCCCCGGGCCGTAGCGGCAGTCCGTGCTGACCACCGGGACGCCGCAGTGCATCGCCTCCACCAGCGTCATCCCGAAGGACTCGGCGTCGGAGGAGACGGCGGCCACGGCGCCCTTGGCCCACTCCGTCTCGATCGGGGAGTGCGCGCCCATGAGGAACGCCCGGTCGTAGAGGCCGAGTTCGTTGATCAGCGCGCGCAGCGCCGCGTGCTGCGGTCCGCGCCCGTACAGCCGCAGCGACCACTCCGGGTGCTCGCGCGCGACGAGTGCGAAGGCCCGCAGCAGCCGGTCGTACCGCTTGACCTTGATCAGCCGCCCGGCCGCCACGACGAGCCGCGCCCGGCCGTCGGAGGGCTCGACCGGCGTCTGCGGCACGGCGTTCGGGACGCAGGTGATGTGCGTGGTGGTGTCCGGCAGGGCGGCGCGGTAGTCGGCGGCGTCCGCGTAGGAGACGGTGACGAAGGCGTCCAGGTGCCGGATCGCCGCGTCCTGGTGGGTGCGGATGTGCGGGTTGTGCATCGCGTGGGTCAGATGTTCCTGGCCGATGCGCAGATAGGAGCCGGTGCCGTAGGCGGCGAGGTAGTCGTTGACCTTCGGCCGGGTGCCGATGACGACGTCGGCCCGCAGGGTGCTCAGCAGTTCGCGGACGCGGACGTCCACGAGGCGGGTCGAGATGCCCCGCCGGAGGTGGTCGGCGCCCTCGGTGAACCGTTCGCTGGGGCGCTGGTGGAGCGGGTCGTCCCCGTCGTATCCGGGGGAGGAGCGGCGCAGGTCGATCAGAGAGGTCAGGGTGACGCGCGGGTCGAAGGTGAGCGCCGGCTCCTCGCGGGCCCTGCGCAGACTGACGACCTCGACCTGGTGACGGTCGGCCAGCGCCCGGGAGAGATTGACCGTCGACCTGATCGTCCCGCCGATTCCGTAGGCATTGTCCAGCAGGAACACGATCTTCATCGAGGGCTGCTTTCTGTCGCTGTTCTATCGCTGTGGTGTCGCTGTCGTGTCGTTTCCGTGTCGCTTTTCTGCCGTTTTTCCTGCACGGCCGGTCGGCTGTCGTATGCGGTGGTGCGGCCGGTGCGGGTGGTGTAGGGGAGCGGTCCGGCGGCGGCCTGCCGTGCGGTGCGGCATCGCGCCCGCTCAGCGGCGGACAGCCGGGAGTCAGCCGGGAGAAGGGTCCGAAGGAGTATGTGCTCGGTTGCTGTCCGGTCTGTACC
Source organism: Streptomyces cacaoi (assembly GCF_006539165.1). Lineage (GTDB taxonomy): Bacteria > Actinomycetota > Actinomycetes > Streptomycetales > Streptomycetaceae > Streptomyces > Streptomyces cacaoi. The sequence goes on from NZ_BJMM01000042.1 coordinate 3,620, forward strand.
GCTATGACGGGTTCTGTCCTTCGTTCGGCGCAGCGGCGGCATGCCGCGCCCGGCCTGTGGAAAACCGCGCCTACTGTCTGATCAATGGTTTTCGAGACCACCGACCGAGCCGGGCCGGGCGGCACGCCGGCCCGGCCCCGCACGGGCAGCGGTCACGCGGCGCTCGCCCGGAACGAGTGAGCCGAGGACGGCGTGATGGCCTGGGAACCTTCGACCGATACCCGAGCGGCGACCGGGGCTTCCGCTCCCTCGCCCGATGCCGCAGCCCGCTTCTCCTATCTCTCGGAGGCCGGCGCGGCGCCGTTCGCTCCGCCCTCGCTCGCGCCCGCGTGGGAGCGGCGGCCCGGCGGAGTGGGGACGGCCGGAGTGGAAGGTTCCGGGGCCGCGCGGGCGGCCGGGCCCGCCGCACCGGAACGGCCGGGCACCGCGCCGGCCGGGGCCGGGGCCGCACGGGCGCGGCGCCCTAACGGCTCCTCGGCCACCGGGGCGCAGGGTCGCGACCCGTTCCTCGACAACGCGAAGTTCCTGCTGACCGTCCTGGTCGTGATGGGGCACAACTGGATCCCCGTCGTCGACGCGAAGACCGAGGGGATGCCGGCCGTCAAGGCCGCCTTCCTGCTCGTGTACGCCATCCACATGCCGGGCCTGGTGCTGCTGTGCGGGTATCTGTCCCGCGGATTCGACGGGCGGCCCGAGCAGGTGCGGTCGCTGCTCGGCCGGATCCTGCTGCCGTACCTCCTGTTCGAGGCCGCCTACTCCGGCGTCTACACGCTCTTCTGGGACCAGCCCTTCCGGTTCACCCCGAGCGTCCCGCGCTATCTGTGCTGGTTTCTGGTGGCGCTCTTCCTCTGGCGGCTGTCGGTGCCGCTGTGGCGGGCCGTGCGCAGGCCGGTGGCGATCGCCGCGGCCGTCTCCGTGCTGGCCGGCTTCACCGACCTCGGCGGTGAACTCGCGCTGCCGCGCGTCCTGATGCTGCTGCCCTGGTTCGTGCTCGGGCTGCGGCTGCGGCCCGAGCATCTGCGTCCGCTGCGCAACCCGGCGGCGCGCCGCTGGGCGCTCCCGGTGATGGTCGCCGGCGGCGCAGGGGCCTGGTGGGTGGCGCCGCGGGTGAGCCGGCACTGGCTGCTGATGGACGCGGGCAGCGCCGATCTGGGCGTGCAGCCGCTGGTGTACGCCGGGATGCGGATCGCGCTGTTCGGCGTCAGCGCCGTGCTCATCGCCGCCTTCCTCGCCCTCGTCCCCTCCCGGCGGACCGGCTTCACGGCGCTCGGCGCCTGCACGCTCTACCCGTTCCTGCTGCACGGGCTGCTGGTCAAGACGGTGGAGGGGCTCGGCGGATACGAGCCGGTGAAGGCCGGCGGGGCGCTGGCGGTGGCGGGAACGACGGTGCTGGCCGGGCTCGTCGCCGTGCTGCTGTGTGCGCCTCCCGTCCGGCGGGTGCTGTGGCCGCTCGTCGAGCCCTACCGGCTGCGCGGGCTGCGGCTGGGCATCCGCAGGGCGGCGGAGCGGGACGAGCGCGCGCCGTCCGGCCCGGGCCCCGCGCCCCGCCGGGCACACAACGCGGGCTGAACATCCGGTAGCCGGGCGACGGCGGCGCGCGGAAGGTCTCCCCACGCGTCCGCTCAGGGAGTGCGCCGGTCTGTTCGAGGGGCCTATACAGGGCTCCAGGCCCCTCGAACGCCACGTGTCAGCAGAGGAGACCCACTCCCCATGAGCACCGCAGCGACCTCAGCCGCGGACGCGGACCGGCCCGGCGAGCACCTGCCGGAGCCCCGCTCCTTCTACGACGTCCCCGGCTGGTTCTACCGCACCGACGTCATCCTGTTCGACTGGTTCCTGCGGCGGCAGCGGCAGTTGCGCGAGCGCGGCGATCTGCTGGAGATGGGCGCCTACATGGGCAAGAGCGCCGTGATGATGCGCTCCTACCTGGAGCCGGACGAGCGCTTCACGGTGTGCGACCTGTTCGACTCCGAGGCGCCCGACGAGGCCAACGGGCGGGAGATGCGCGGCTCCTACGCCACGCTCACCCGGCGCGCGTTCGAATCCAACTTCCTCGCCTTCCACGACGAGTTGCCGCGCATCGTGCAGGCGCCCACGTCGGTGGTCCCGCGCGAGGTCGAGCCCGCCAGCTGCCGGTTCGTGCACGTCGACGCCTCGCATCTGTACGAGCACGTGCGCGGCGACATCGCGGCGGCCCGGCAGGCGCTGCGGCCCGGCGGGATCGTCGTGCTGGACGACTACCGCTCCGAGCACACGCCGGGGGTGGCGTGTGCGACCTGGCAGGCGGTGCTGGAGAGCGGGCTGCGGCCGGTCTGCGTCTCCGGGCACAAGTTCTACGGCACCTGGGGCGAGGCGGAGCCCTGGCAGGACGCGCTGCACACGGCGCTGCGGGAGCGCGGCAAGTGCTGGTTGCAGTGGCAGGAGGTCGCGGACCGGCGGCTGTTGCTGGTCGGCGCGCGCAAGGCCGACCCGCCGCCGGTGCCGGAGTCGCGGCACGCACCGGCCGGCGGCCCGTCCGACGCCGCCCCGTCCACGGTCGGCCGGCCGCGGGTGCCCCGCCCGCGTGCGCTCGCGCGTGAGCTGCTGCCGCCGGTGGTCACACGGGCCCTGGTGCGGCTGCGCGACGGCCGGAGTCCGGGGCGCTGACGGGCGGCGGGCCGGGCGGTCGGCGGCGCCGGGCGGCAGGAGCGGGCGCCGGTGCGTCAGCGGCAGAGGGCGCGTTCGGCCTCCAGCGGGTCGGCGGGGATGCGCAGCCGGGTGCGTTCCCAGGCGCCGGTGAGGTTGTCGACGAAGCGGCCCGGGCTCATCGGTTCCCGTACGGAGGCGAGGAGTTCGGGCAGCGGCCCGCAGGTGAGCGCGTGCCGGGCGGCGGCGACGCGGCGCGGGTCGACCCCGTACGGGACGGGCGTGCCGGGTGCGGTGAGGTCGGCGAGCACCCAGGCGCGGTCGAGGGGCTTCTCGTGTCCGGCCTTGCGGTCGTGGGTGGGCAGGGTGTGGGCGCCCAGCGGGTTGGCGAGGCCGAGCAGATCGACGGCCCGGGCGTCCAGGGGCAGCACGGCCCCGGCGTTGCCCAGCCGGGCCTCGGCTCCGGCGGCCGGCCCCGGCACGTGCGGGGCGAGCGGCAGCACCGGGTAGCCCTTGTCGTTCGGCAGCCGCAGCACCAGGCCGCGGGTGCCGTCGTGCAGGGTGCGGCGCACGGCCGAGGTGAAGGGCCGGGGCCGCTCGGTGTGCGCGGACTGGGTGACGGGGTGTGCGCCGAGGCTGCGGGCGTAGACGGTGTGCGAGTCGTAGACGATGCGGCGGCCCGGCATGTCCAGCGGCGGCCGCAGCAGGGCGAGGCAGACGGCGCCCCACACGGTGACGGCCACGGTCAGCAGGGCGCCGGCGCGGCCGTAGGGGATCAGGAAGAGCGGCAGCAGCAGGAGGAAGAGGGCCGGCAGGACCATCCGGCCGTGCATGAAGTCGCCGCCGATCTTGACGACGAAGAACGCCGACAGCAGGCCCGCCACCACGGGCGCGGCGATCAGGACGGCGTCCGCGTGGCGTGCGGCGTCCCGGGGGCCGCGCCGACCCGCGGCAGCCGGGAGACCGAGCGCCGCGCCCGCCTCCCCGGCCGCGCTCGTCCGCCGGGCCGGGTGCGCTGACCGGGCGGTGCCCGCCGCGTGGGCGGTGCCCGCCGTGCGTGCTGCGCGTGCTGTGCGGACCGTGTGGAAGACGTGGGCGGCCACCAGCGCCAGCGGGATCCACAGGGCGTACGGGAGCAGTGTGTTGAGCAGGTAGTCCCAGCCGTAGCCCCACTGTGTGCCGGCGGCCTCCTTGGCGAGGGCCGGGAGCGGGACGAGGACGCCGTAGTACCCGGCGCGGAAGATCTCGTAGCCGACGGGGAGCGCGCCGGCCGCGCAGATCCAGCCGAGCGCCGTGCGCGCGGTGCGGCCCCGTCCGGCCGCGGAGGGGTCGGGGGACGGTCCCGCGGGCCGGCGCATCAGCCACAGGGCGGCGAGGAACAGCAGGCCAGCGGGGGCCAGATCGGGCCGGACGAGGGGTGCGAGGCCGAAGACGAACGCGGTCAGCGCCAGGGGCGGACGGCGGCGCACGGCGGTGTCGTCGAGCCCGGCGCGGGCGCGGACCAGAAGCCACCAGGAGCCGCCGAGCCAGGCGAACGAGAGCCCCGTCTCCAGCCCCGAGGTGGCGTAGTCCCAGGTGGCGCAGAGCGGCAGCAGGAGCAGCACCCCGAACGGCAGCAGCGCGCCGGACGGGCGGTGCAGCCGGATCAGTCGGCGGGTGCCGTCCAGCGCGAGCAGATATCCGGCGACGGTCAGCACCAGGCCCAGCGCGACGGCCAGCCGCAGCGGGTCGGTGATGCCGGGGACGGTGCCGCCGGCGGCCAGGAGCCACTGCCACAGGGTTCCGGTGGAGGACTCGGCACGCTCACCGACGTTGAAGACGGGGCCGTTGCCCGCGAGGATCTGGCGGACCGCGCGGGTGTAGATCAGCGCGTCGTCGTTGGTCCAGCGGTGCCGGTGGCCGAGGACGAGGACGGTCGCGCCGCAGGCGGTGATCGCCAGCGCGTTCCAGCGTTGCACCAGCGTGCCCGGCAGGCCGAACGGCCGTGCGGCGCGGGTGGGTTGGGGGACGGGAAGCTCTTCCGTTCGGGCCAGGTCGTCCATGGCGCCCACCTTCGCCCGGTGCGTACGGGCCCCTCGCCCACCGGCGCGCGGCCCGTGCCCGGCTCACCCCCGCGGGGGACGCGCACCCGGCCAGGCGCACGCCCCGGGCCGCGCGCGCCCGCCCGGCCGTCCATGCTCGGAACGGGTGCGCGGCGCACGCGGCACACAGCACGCAGCGGGCGCCGGGCACCGGGGCCGGGCCCGGGCAGCGGAGCAGCGGACCGGCCGCAGGAGTACGGCGAGTACCAGCGCACAGAGCGCGGAGAGCGAGGCGCGCATGACGACCACGCCCGAGACCCCGGAGATCCCCGACGCCCCCGGCGTCCGCGGTACGGCGGAGGTCCAGGACCGCACCGGCCCCCTGTCCCGTTCGTTCCCCGGTTCCCTCCGACCGGCCCGGGTGCTGCCCGGCGCGCAGGTCTCCGAGCGGGCGGCCGTGGGGGACGGGACCACCGTGTGGGAGCTGGCGCAGATCCGGGAGGACGCGGTGCTGGGGGAGGAGTGCGTGATCGGCCGGGGCGCGTACATCGGCACGGGTGTGCGGGTCGGGGCCCGGTCGAAGGTGCAGAACCACGCGCTGGTCTACGAGCCGGCGCAGCTGGGCGAGGGCGTGTTCATCGGGCCCGCCGTCGTGCTCACCAACGACCGCAACCCGCGCGCGGTGGCGGCGGACGGCTCTCCCAAGCGTGCCGGGGACTGGGAGCCGGTGGGGGTCCGGGTGGGCCGTGGTGCCTCGCTGGGGGCGCGTGCGGTGTGTGTGGCGCCGGTGCGGATCGGGCGGTGGGCGATGGTCGCGGCCGGTGCGGTGGTCACCGCGGACGTGCCGGACTTCGCGCTGGTCGTGGGCGTCCCCGCGCGCCGGATCGGCTGGGTGGGCCGCAGCGGGGAGCGGCTGCGCGCGCGGGGGCCCGGGAGCTGGGAGTGCCCGCGCACGGGGGAGCGCTACGAGGAGGCGGAGGCGCCCGACGGCTCCGTCACGCTCCGCGACGCCCGGCCCTGAGCGCTGCGTGCCGTGACCCCGGTGTCCCCCGCACGGCCGCACCGGTGTGGGCGGTACGGGCGAATCGTAGGCCCGGACTGCAAGCGGGCGGCCCGGAACGGGACCACATAGGGGCGTAACTGGCCGGAGACCCGAGGGGCGTCCGCATGCAAGGGCCGCGTGAAGAGATGATTCCGGCTGCGAAACCGCAGCTCGGGGACGAGGAGATCGCCGCAGCGGTACGTGTGCTGCGCGGCGGCCGGGTCGTGCAGGGGCCGGAGGTGGCGGCCTTCGAGGGCGAGTTCGGCGCGCTGGTGGCGGACCGCTCCTGCGTCGCCGTCAACTCCGGGACCTCGGCGCTGCATCTGGCGCTGCTGGCGCTGGGCATCGGGCCGGGGGACGAGGTCGTCGTCCCGTCCTTCTCGTTCGCGGCCAGCGCCAACGCCGTGCGGCTGGCCGGGGCCGAGCCGGTGTTCGCGGAGATCGACCCGGACACCTTCTGCCTCGACCCGGACGCGGCCGCCGGCGCGGTCGGTCCGCGTACCGCCGCGCTGATGCCCGTCCATCTGTACGGGCATCCGGCGGCGATGGACCGGCTGACGCAGCTGGCGCGGCGGCACGGGCTGGCCGTGGTCGAGGACGCCTGCCAGGCGCACGCCGCCGCCCTGGACGACCGCCCGGTGGGCGCCTTCGGGGACGCGGCCTGCTTCAGCTTCTATCCGACGAAGAACATGCAGTCCCTGGAGGGCGGCATGGTCGTCGTCCCCGACCAGGCGCACGCGCGCACGCTGCGGCTGCTGCGCAACCAGGGCATGGAGCAGCGCTACGAGAACGAGATCGTCGGCGCCAACATGCGGATGACGGATGTGGCGGCGGCCGTCGGCCGGGTGCAGCTGACGCGGCTGGCGGAGCGGACGGAGCGGCGCCGGGCGCACGCGGCCGTGCTGGACGAGGGGCTGCGCGGGCTCGCGGGCCTGGTCACCCCGCCCGTCGCGGCCGGCGCCCGGCACGTCTACCACCAGTACACGGTGCGGGTGCCCGGCGGCGCCGAGGCGCGGGAGCGGGTGCGGGCCGGGCTGGAGGCCGCCGGGGTGGGCAGCGCCGTCTACTACCCGACGCCGATCCACCGGCTCAAGCCGTACGCCTCGCTGGGTGCCGATCTGCCCGTCACCGACCGGGCCGCGGCCGAGGTGCTCTCGCTCCCGGTGCATCCGGCGCTCACCGGGGACGACCTGGTGCGCATCGTGCGCGCCGCACGGGACGTGACCGCCACGGCCGAGCCGGTCCCCGGGGAGCGGCCCGGGGAACCGGCCGCCGCCCCCGGCACAGCGGAGGTGATCCGATGACCGCGACGACATCCGCACACCCCGGCCCGCACGGCCGGCCCGGCGAGCAGCCGGCCGCACCGCTGCGTGCCGGGCTCGTCGGGCTGGGCGCCATGGGGCGCAACCACGCGCGGATCCTCGCCGCGCTGGACGGGGTCGAGTTCGTGGCCGCCGTCGATCCGGCCGTCGAGGCCGCGGCCGACGGGCGGCCCGGCCCCGGCGGGGTCCCCGTGCTGCGGGACGTCGGCGAACTGCTCGCGCTCGGCGTCGACTACGCGGTCGTCGCCTGCCCGACGGCGCTCCACGAGGACGTGGGGCTGCGGCTGGCCGAGGCCGGGGTGTGCGCGCTGATCGAGAAGCCGCTGGCGCACACGGCGGAGGCGGCACGCCGGCTCGCGGAGGCGTTCGAGGCGCGGGGGCTGGTCGCCGGTGTCGGGCACATCGAGCGGTTCAACCCGGCGCTCCAGCAGCTGCGGGCCCGGCTGGAGGCGGGCGAGCTGGGCGAGGTCTTCCAGGTCGTCACCCGGCGCCAGGGGCCCTTCCCGCACCGGATCGCCGACGTCGGTGTCGTCAAGGACCTGGCGACCCACGACATCGACCTGACGAGCTGGATCACGGGGCAGGGCTACGCGACGCTCTCCGCGCGCACCGTCTCCAAATCCGGCCGTGACCACGAGGACATGGTGGCCGTCGTCGGCTCCCTGGCGGACGGGACGATGGTCAGCCACCTGGTGAACTGGCTCAGCCCGCTCAAGGAGCGGTTCTGCGCCGTCACGGGCGAGCGCGGCTGCTTCGTCGCCGACACCCTCACGGCCGATCTGACCTTCCACGCCAACGGCGCCGTGGCCACCGAGTGGGAGGCGCTGCGGGCCTTCCGCGGCGTTGCCGAGGGGGACACCGTGCGGTACGCCTTCCCCAAGCGGGAGCCGCTCGCCGTCGAGCACGAGCGGTTCCGGGACGCGGTGCGCGGCGCCGCCGGCGGCATCGTCACCGCGCGCGAGGGCCTGCGGACGGTCGAGGTCTCGACCGCCGTCCTGGAGTCGGCACGCCTGATGGCCGACGTCGGCGGCACCGGGCTGCCGGCGCTGCCCGGCACGGCGGAGCCCGACGGGCCCGCTTCCGGCGTCACCGCCACCGTCCTGCCGTCCGGGGCGCCACCGGCGCCGGGAGCGCACGGCCGGGTCGCGGAGCAGACGACATGAGCGCCCCGGAACAGCCCGTGAGCGGGCGTCCGCAGCAGGAGACCGACGCTCCCCGCGCCCCGCTGGTCCATGTGCAGCCCCCGGCCGACCCGCTGCCGCAGGCTCCGGCGGAGCGCCCGCGGCCCACCTCCGGCGGGGAGGGGGACGGCGCCGTCGGCCGGCCCCGGCTGGTCGTCGTCGTGGGCAACCCGGTCACCGGGGACTCCCGGGTGCAGAAGACGGCGCTCGCCGCCGCCCGGGCCGGCTGGGACGTGACGCTCGTCGGCCGCAGCCCCTCCCGGAAGCGGGAGGAGTCCGTCCTCGGCCCGGTCCGCGTGGTCAAGGTGCCCGTCTCCGGGCACATGCGTGCCGCGGCGAGCGCCGCCCGCCGCCGCTCCCGGCTGCGCAGCCGGCTCACCCAGTGGGGGCTGCCCGACGACGGCGCCTGGCTGCGGGCCCGCTCGGTGCACGCCGCCTGGGTGCGCGAGCACACCACCCGCGTCGGCTGGCTCGCCGAACGCCCTTCCGGGGTGCGGACGGCCGTGGCGCGGGAGGCGCTCAAGGGCTGGGTGCGGCTGCGCCGGTACGCGCACAAGGGCCGCGGCAGGCTCTACCAGTGGGAGCGCCGGCACGCCGCCGAGCCGCGGCCCACCGGCGACTGGCGGCGCGACTGGCCCGAACTTCTCGACTTCGACCTGGCGTTCGGCCCGGTCATCGAGGAGCTGCGCCCCGATGTGCTGCACGCCAACGACATCGCCATGCTGCCCATCGCCGCGCGCAGCGCCGCCCGGCTGCGGGCCCGGGGGCACCGCACCGCCTGGCTGTACGACGCGCACGAGTACGTCCGCGGCATCGAGTGGCCCGACGCGCTGCGCCGTGCCGCGTTCCCCGCCGCCGAGGACGCCTTCATCCGCCGCGCCGGCGCGGTCGTCACCGTCTCCGACGAGCTGGCGGCGCTGCTGCGCGAGCAGTACGGGCTGCGGCGGTCCCCGCTCGTCGTCGCCAACGCGCCCGTGCGCGCGGCGGTACGCGGCGCCGCGGCCGGCGAACGCGCCGGTGTGCGGGACGTGTGCGGGCTGGAGGGGGATGTGCCGCTGCTGGTGTACGCCGGGTGGATCGGGCCCGAGCGGGGGCTGGACGTCGCCGTCGAGGGCCTCGTCGGGCTGCACCGGGCCCATCTGGCGCTGGTCGCGGGCAGCAAGCCGAACGCCACCCTCCAGGCCCTGCTGGCGCTGGCCGAGCGGCTCGGGGTGCGCGAACGGGTGCACGTGGTGCCCTATGTGCCGCAGGAACAGGTGCCCGACTACCTCTCCTCGGCCGACCTCGGCCTGATCTGCTTCCGGCACGTGCCCAACTGCGAGATCTCGCTGCCCACCAAGGCCGCCGAGTATCTGCACGCCGGGCTGCCGATGGTCACCAGCGGGGTCCGCACCCTGCGGGCCTTCGTCGAACGCACCGGCGTGGGCGAGGTGTTCGTCGCCGAGCAGCCGCGCTCCTTCGTCGCCGCCGTCCGCCGCGCGCTCGCCCGGCGCGACACCCTCGCCGGGCACATCACGGACGAACTGCTCCGCGAGCTGTCCTGGGAGCACCAGTCGGACGGGCTGCTGCACCTGTACGAGGAGCTGGCCGGGCCGCGCGCCGCCGGCCGGCTCGTGCCGCGCGACGTGCCCTGGTCGGCGGCCGAACGCCCCGGTGCCGGCCGGGCGGCGGAGCCCGCCGGCGCCGGGGACACCTGCACCGCACCCGGCGGCTGGCGCCCGCTGACCAGCACACCCGTACGGCTCGGGCTGGGCTGCGCCAACTCGGCGGGCCAGCTCGCCCAGTTCGCGCGCGCCCTGAGCGAACGGCGGGCGGACCTCTCCGCCGAGGTCGTCATGCACACCCACGAGCAGAGCGTGCGCTACCCCGCCGATGTGCACACCCCCGCGGAACGCGCCGCGGAGCTGGGCCACCAGCTGGAGCGCGCCCGCCGGGTGCTCGGCTCCTGCACGCACTACCTGTCCGACTCCTTCACCCCCGCGCTGGGCCGGCTCAACGGCGGCCACATCCGCGACGACCTGCCGGCGCTGCGGGCCGCCGGGATCAAGGTCGCCCTCCTCGCGCACGGCAGCGACGTGCGCGACCCCGAGCGGCACATGGCCCGCTATCCGCACTCCCACTACCACGCGGCCGACGAGTCCGTGCTCGCCGCGCTCACCCGGAAGAGCGCCCGCAACCGCCGGTTCGCCGCCGAGTGCGGACTGCCGCAGTTCGTCACCACCCCGGACCTGCTCGACGATCTGCCGGGCGCCCGCTGGGCCCCGCTCGTCGTCGACGTCGCGTCCTGGGAGAGCGAGCTGCCCGCGATGGAACGCTGCCGCCCCGTCGTCGTGCACGCCCCGTCGAAGCGCTGGACGAAGGGCACCGAGCGGGTGGTCCCGGTGCTGGAGGAGCTGGACCGGCGCGGCCACATCGAATTCCGGCTGGCGACCGGGGTGCCCTGGGAGAGGGTGCGGGAACTCGTGCAGGACGCCGACATCGTCGTCGACCAGTTCGCCGTCGGCACCTACGGGACGTTCGCCTGCGAAGGCATGGCGGCGGGCCGCCCCGTCGTCGCCTACCTGGACGAGCAGGTGCACCGCGCCGCCGGCATCGAACCGCCCGTCGTCGGCGCCACTCCGCGCACCCTGCGCAGCGCACTGGAATCCCTTCTGGACGACCGGGAATTCGCCCGGCGCACCGCACGGCAATCCGTGGAATATGTGCGCACCTATCACGACGGCGGCTACACGGCCGCGGTCCTGGATGAATTCCTGCGCTGAGCCGGGGTGTTCCTTTCCCGGCCCCTGAGACGCCCTGTCATGGTGAGGCACCGGTAACAGGAATCAGCGCGCGCCCGGGGCGCAGCGCGGAGCGTCCAGGAGAAATTTCCATGGAGAATTGCGGCACCCGTCCGAGGCTCGCCGTCGTCGTCGGCGGGCCCCTCCAGGACGACGCCAGGGCCGAGCGCACCGCCGTGGCAGCCGTCCGCGCGGGCTGGGACGTCACCCTGATCGGCCGTTCCTCCTCCCGCCGCAGGGAGGAGCGGACGCTGGGCGGTGCGGCGGTCGTCAAGGTGCCGGTGGGCACCGAGATGCAGGAGCAGGCCCGGCTGCGCGCGACCGCGCCGCGCGGCCCGCACGCCCTGCTCACCCGCTGGGGCCTGCACGACGAACGGCCGCTCGCGCGTGCGGAGGCGGCGCACGCGGCCTGGGTGCGCGAGCACACCGCCCGCATCGGCGCGCTCGCCGCCCGCCGCTCCGCCGCCTTGGCCCCGCTCGCCCTGCTGCGCACCGCGCCGCTGCGGGCCCGGGTGCGGGTACGCCGCCGCCTCCACCGCGCCGTCCTGCGCCTCTACCGCGCCGACTGGCTGCCCGGCGCCCGCGGCCGCAACTCCGCCCGCCCGACGGGGAACTGGCGCACCGACTGGCCCGCGCTGCTCGATCTGGACCTCGCCTACGGGCCCGTCGTCGAGGAGCTGCGCCCCGACGTCCTGTACGCCTGCGGGGTCACCGCCGTCGCCGCCGTCGCCCGCAGCGCGGCCCGGCTGCGCGCCCGCGGCCTGCGCACCGCCTGGGTGTACGACGCGCGCACCTACGTCGCCGGCACCACCTGGCCCGACCCCGGCCGGGCCGGGGCCCTGCCCGCCGTCGAGGACGAGTTCGCCGGCCTGGCCGACGCCGTCGTCGCCCCCTCCGACGAGCTGGCCCGGCTGCTGTGGCAGCGGCACGCGCTCTCCTCCGCGCCGCTGGTCGTCGGCGACGCACCGGTGCGCGGCACCGTCGGCGTCGCCCGGCACACCTGCCCCACCGTGCGCTCCGTGTGCGGCCTGGCCGACGAGGTGCCGCTGCTCGTCCACCACGGCCCGGTCGGTGCCGGGCGGGGTGTGGAGACCGCCGTCGAGGCGCTGGGCGTGCTGCCGGGGGTGCACCTCGCGCTCGTCGGCGCCGACCCGCAGGACGCCACGCTGCGGGCCCTGCTGGACGGCGCGGCCAGGTCCGGCACCGCCGACCGGGTGCACGTCGCGCCGCGCGTGCCGCACGCCCAGGTGCCCGACCACCTCTCCTCCGCCGACCTCGGCCTCGTCTGCGGGCGCCACGCACCCGACCGGGAGGTCGTGCTGCCGGCGGCCGTGCCCGAGTATCTGCACGCCGGGCTGCCCGTCGTCAGCAGCGATCTGCGGACCGCCCGCACCTTCCTCCAGGAGCACGGCGTCGGCGTCGTCCACGCGGCGGGCGAGGCCACCGCCCTCGCGGCCGCCGTCCAGCAGGCCCTCGACCGCCGGGCCGAGCTGGCCGCGAACATCTCCGGGCAGCTGCTGCACACGCTCTCCTGGGAACAGCAGTCGGCCCCGCTGCTCGCGCGGTTCGCCGCCCTGCTGCCCGCGCCGGACGGCTCCGCCTCCGCGGCGCACCGGCTCGTCCCCCGCGAGGTGCCCTGGCCCGGCAGCGCCGAGCGCCGGGACCGCCAGGAGCGCCGCAGGCCCGGGGTCACCGTGCCGGACTGGCGGCCCGTCCCCGCGCAGGGCAGGCCCGGGCAGTCCCGGGTGCGGCTCGGCATGGGCTGCGCCAACCACGCCGGGCAGCTGTCCGGCTTCGCCCGTGCCCTGTGCCGGGCCCGCACGGACGTGTCCGTCGAGGTCACCATGCACACCAGCGGCAGCCCGCTGAACGGCTACCCCGCCGATGTGAAGATCCCGCGCGGCCAGCTCGGCGCCCGCGAGGCCAAGCTCGACCGCGTCAACCGGGTGCTCGGCTCCTACACCCACTACCTCGCCGACGCGTTCACACCCGCCTTCGGCTGGCTCAACGGCCGCCACATCGAGGACGATCTGCCCGCGCTGCGCGGCGCCGGCATCGAGGTCGCGCTGCTCGCGCACGGCAGCGACGTCCGCGACCCGGAGCGCCACCGCGAGCGCTACCCCGACTCCCTCTTCCACGCCGCGCCGGAGGACACCCTCGCCGTCCTGGTCCGCAACAGCGCCCGCAACCGGCGCGTCGCCGCCGAGAGCGGGCTCCCGCTGTTCGCCACCACCCCGGACCTGCTCGACGACCTGCCCGGCGCGCAGTGGGCGCCGCTCGTCGTCGACGTGGACGCCTGGGCCTGCGACCGGGCCGTCATGGAGCGGCCCCGGCCCGTCGTGGTGCACGCGCCCTCCCGGCGCTGGACGAAGGGGACCGAGCGGATCCTGCCCGTCCTGGAGGAGCTGGACCGGCGCGGCGCCATCGAGTTCCGGCTCGCCGAGGGGCTGCCGTGGGCCGGTATGCGGGAACTGGTGCAGGGCGCGGACATCGTCGTCGACCAGTTCGCCGTCGGCACCTACGGGACGTTCGCCTGCGAGGGCATGGCGGCGGGCAAGCCCGTCGTGGCCTTCGTCGACGAGCGGGTGCACAAGGCCGTGGGGGCCGTGCCCCCGATCGTCAACGCCACGGCTGGGACGCTGCACACGGCCCTGGAGAACCTCCTCGACGACCGGGCCATGGCCGCCGCGACGGGCCAGGAGTCCCTCGCCTACGTCCGCGCGTACCACGACGGCCGCCACACGGCCCGCGCTCTCGACGCCTTTCTCACCTGACCCGCCGTGCTCCTCGGGGCCGCCGGCGGAATGCCGCCCGTGCGGTGTGCCGAAAGGCCGGCGGCGCGGGAATGGCGGGCCCCGTCCGAAGGGCGGGTAAGAGGAATTCGAAGAGAACGGGAGAGCGGAGGAACAATTCTCCCGCGGCTCACTCGGATCCCGCACGGCCCAAACGCTGCGCGGGTGAATACCCGTGAGAGCCCATGCCGGTCCGGTAATGCGCGGATAGTCTCGTGCGGGGGCGACGGAAAGGGGTGGCCCATGGGATTCGACCGTGAATCGACGCCCGGACCGGCAGCGGATTCCGCCTCGGACGACAGACCCCACCGCGGCCGCGTGGTCATGCTCGTGTGCAACGGCGTGAGCGCGGATTCCCGGGTCCAGAAGACGGCGCGTTCGGCGGCGGCGGCCGGCTGGGACGTCACCCTGCTGGGCTGCTCGCCGGACGGCCGCCCCCGCTCCTGGCACCTCGGCGGCGCGACGGTGCGGCTGCTGCCCGTGCCGACACCGCTGGCGCATCCACCGCGCACGGCCCGACGCCCGCTGCTGACCCGGCCGTTGGCCTACCGCCCCGGCCCGACGGCGCGGTACCGGGCACAGCGGGTGAAGGCGTGGCGGGACGAGCTGCGCACCCGGCGTGCCGAGGTGGCGGCCGGGGGCGCGGGGGGTGTTCGCGGGGCGCGGGCGGTGCGGTGGTGGGGGAGCGCGCGGCTGACCGTGCCGCGCGCGGTGGCGAAGGCCGCTTCCGGCTGGGTGGGCCTGCGCAGACGGCAGTTGGACGCGGCGGTGGCGGCCCGCGCCGCCGGCACGCTGCGGGACCGGGCGGCCGTGGCGCTCTGGCAGCGGCTGCTGGGCGACCGCAGCTGGCGGATGCTGTGGCCGAATCTGTACGACTTCGAGCTGGCGTACGGCCATGTGCTGGACGAGCTGCGGCCGGATCTCATCCACGCCAACGACTTCCGCATGCTGGGCGTCGGCGCCCGCGCGAAGGTGCGGGCCCGCGCCGCGGGCCGCGAGGTCGCGCTGGTGTGGGACGCGCACGAGTTCCTGCCGGGGGTGCGGCCGTGGCGGAACGATGTGCGCTGGCTGCCCGCGCACATGGCGCACGAGCGCGAGTACGTGCCGTACGCGGACGCCACGGTGACGGTCTCGGCGGGGCTGGCGCGGCTGCTGCGCGAGACGCACGGCCTGGCCGAGGAGCCGACGGTCGTGCTCAACGCGCCCGAGGCACAGCTGACCCGGGACCGTCCGGCCGCCGGGCCCGGGACCGGTGTTCCCCAGGCCCCCGGGGCGCAGGACGCGGCCGGGGCGGAGGAGACCCCGGGCGCCGCGGAGACGTCCGGGGCGCAGGCGCCCGGGCTGCGGGCGCTGTGCGGGGTGGGGCCGGACGTCCCGCTGGTCGTCTACAGCGGTTCGGCGGCGCCGCAGCGCGGGCTGGACACGATGGTCGAGGCGCTGCCGCAGCTGCCGGGCGTGCACACGGCGCTGGTGGTCGGCTCCCCGACGGCGCCGTATGTGCGCGGGCTGCGGGAGCGCGCGGAGCGGCTGGGGGTGGCCGAGCGGCTGCACGTGCTGCCGTACGTGCCCTACGACCAGGTGGTGCCGTTCCTGTCGGAGGCCGACGCGGGCGCCATCCCGATCCACCACTGGACCAACCACGAGATCGCCCTGATCACCAAGTTCTTCGAGTACGCGCACGCCCGGCTCCCGCTGGTCGTCAGCGACGTGCGGACGATGGCGGCCACCACGCGGGAGACCGGGCAGGGCGAGGTCTTCCGGGCACAGGACACGGCCGACTACGTGCGTGCCGTCCGCGCGGTGCTCGCCCACCCCGGCCGCTACCGCGCGGCGTACGACAGGCCGGGGCTGCTGGAGCGGTGGACCTGGGAGGCACAGGCCCGCGAGCTCGACCGGCTCTACGGCCGGCTGCTGCGCACGGCAACGGACGGGGACCACCGGGAAGAAGGAGACGAGGGGTATGCGGATCTGTGTCGTGGCGCTCGGGAAGATCGGGCTGCCGCTGGCCGTGCAGTTCGCGGCGAAGGGGCACCGGGTGACCGGGGCCGACGTGGACGCGGGCGTGGTCGCCTGCGTGAACGACGGGGTGGAGCCCTTCCCCGGTGAGGAGGGGCTGGCCGGAAAGCTGTCGGAGGCGGTAGCCGCCGGGCGGCTGACGGCCACCACGGACACCACGGCGGCCGTCGGGCAGGCGGACGCCGTGGTGCTCGTCGTTCCGCTCTTCGTCGACGAGCGGGGGGAGCCGGACTTCGGCTGGATGGACGCCGCCACCCGCTCGGTCGCGGCGGGGCTGCGGCCGGGCACGCTGGTCAGCTACGAGACGACGCTGCCGGTCGGCACGACCCGGGAGCGGTGGGCGCCGATGCTGGAGGAGGGCTCCGGGCTGGCGGCCGAGCGGGACTTCTCCCTCGTCTTCAGCCCGGAGCGGGTGTTCACCGGCCGGGTCTTCGCCGATCTGCGCCGCTACCCGAAGCTGGTGGGCGGCGTCGGCCCGGCGTCCGCGAAGGACGGGGTGCGCTTCTACGAGTCCGTACTGGACTTCGACGAGCGGGACGATCTGCCGCGGCCCAACGGGGTGTGGGACCTGGGCTCGGCCGAGGCCGCCGAGCTGGCGAAGCTGGCGGAGACCACGTACCGGGACGTCAACATCGCGCTGGCCAACCAGTTCGCACGGTTCGCCGACCGCGCCGGCATCGATGTCGACGCCGTCATCGACGCCTGCAACACCCAGCCCTACAGCCACATCCACCGGCCGGGCATCGCCGTCGGCGGCCACTGCATCCCCGTCTATCCGCGGATGTACCTGTGGAACGACCCGGAGGCGGCCGTCGTCCGCGCCGCGCGGGAGACCAACGCCGGAATGCCCGAGCACGCCGTGGACCTGCTGGCCGAGGCGTACGGCGAACTGGCCGGCGCCGATGTGCTGGTGCTGGGCGCGGCCTACCGGGGTGGGGTGAAGGAGACGGCGTTCTCCGGGGTGTTCCCCACCGTCCGGGCGCTGCGGGAGCGGGGCGCCCGGGTGTGGGTCTCCGATCCGCTGTACACGGCCCGCGAGCTGGCGGACCTGGGGCTGCCGCCGCACGCCGGGCAGCCGGTGACGGCGGCCGTCGTCCAGTCCGACCACGAGGAGTACCGGCGGCTGGGCGCCGACCGGCTGCCCGGGGTGCGGGTCCTGGTCGACGGGCGGCGGGTGACCGATCCGGCGCTGTGGGCCGGGGTGCGGCGCATCGTCATCGGGGACGGGGCGGGCAGGCGATGAGCGGATCGAGGCCGAGGTCCGCGCAGGCGGCGGGCGCCAGCTCCCCCGCGGGCGCGCGCGGGGCGCACGGCGGGGCGCGGGTGCCCGATGTGAGCGTCGTCGTCGCCGTCTACAACACGATGCCGTATCTGACGCGCTGTCTGGAGTCGCTGGTCGCCCAGACCATCGGGCACCGGCGGATGGAGGTCCTCGTCGTCGACGACGGCTCGACCGACGGCGGCAGCAAGGAGATCGCCCGGTTCGCCACCCGCTACCCGTATCTGTTCACCGTGGTGCGCCAGCCCAACTCCGGCGGCCCCGCGGCGCCCAGCAACCGGGGCCTGGCACTGGCCCGCGGGCGGTACGTCTTCTTCCTCGGCGCCGACGACCATCTCGCACCCCAGGCGCTGGAGCGGATGGTGGAGCGGGCGGACGCCTGGGAGTCGGACGTGCTGCTGTGCAAGATGGCCGCCGTCGGTGAACGGACCGTTCCCGAGGGGGTGTTCCGCGCCAGCGCGCCCGCCATCCGGCTGCTGGGCGACGGGCTGCCGTGGGCGCTGTCGAACACCAAGCTGTTCCGGCGCTCCCTGATCGAGGAGCACCGCATCCGCTACGACGAGACGATGCCGGCCTTCAGCGACCAGCCGTTCGTCCTGGAGGCGTGTGTGCGGGCCCGGCGGATCTCCGTGCTGGCCGAACAGGAGCTGTACTACGCGGTGCGCCGGAAGGACTCCGGCAACATCACCTTCCGGGCCTGCCCGGAGACCCGACTCGCCTGCGCGGAGCGGCTGTTCGACTCGGTGTGCCGGCTGCTGGAGCCCGGGCCGCTGCGGGACGGCTTCCACCGGCGGCACTTCCACGTCGAGCTGTACCAGCTGTTCGGGCCCGACTTCGCCCGGCTCTCCCCCCAGGTGCGCGAGCGGGTGTGCGCGGGCGCGGCCCGGCTGATCGGGGCGCACGGCGACGGGGTGCTGGAGGAGCTGGACGAGCACCGCAGGCGCGTCCTGGAGCTGGCCTGGCGCGGCGAGGTGGAGGCGCTGTGCGCCCACCCGGCCGACCGCCCCGGCGGCCGCCCGGAACGCGAGCCCGGCCGCTCGGCGCTGGTGCGCTGGCTGCTGGCGCCGGTCGGGCGGGGGCTGCCGGCCGGCGGGGAGGACCCGTGGGCGGGACGGCTGCGGCGTCGGTGAACCGGGCCCTGCGCCGAACAGGCGGCTGACGGGCGTCAGTTGAGCGGCTCGGGCGCGGACGCGGGCGTCGCCGGCTGCGGGCCGTCACCGTCGGCGCCGCCCGCCGCCGTGCCTGCGGGAGGGCCGTCCGTGGCGCCGTCCGCGGTTCCGGCTGCGGTGCCGTCCGCGGTGACGGTCGCGGTGCCGTCCGGGGTGACGGCCGCGGTGCCGTCCGGGGTGACGGCCGCGGGGCCGTCCGCGGTCTCCTGCTCCGGTCCGGTGGCCGGTGACGCGTCCTCGTGCGGGAGTTCGCGCGAGACGGCGTCCGGGAGTTCGTGGGGGACGGCACCCGGGAGGTCGTCCGGGCGGTCGTCCCGGAGGTCGGCCGGGTGGTCCGTGGCCGTCGTACGGGCGGCCGTACGGGCGAAGGCCGCCGCCGGGGACGGGGCCGGGCGGCGTTCCGCGAGCGGTACGACGGGCGGGAGCGCGGCCGGGTCCTCGCCGAGGAAGACGCGGCGTACGACGCGTTCGGCCGCGTGGCCGTCGTCCCAGGGGCAGAACCGCTCCCGGAAGGCGGCGCGCAGCGCGGCGGACTCGGCGCCGTGCCACGCCCCGGTGCGGAAGACCGCGGCCAGCTGCTCCGTGGTGCGGGTGACGGGGCCCGGGGTGTCGCCGGGCCGGCCGGAGAGCAGATCGAAGCAGACGCCGCGGGCGGCGCGGTAGGCGTCCCAGTCGGGTGCGTGGACGACGAGGGGGCGATCCAGGCAGGCGAAGTCGAACATCAGGGACGAGTAGTCGGTGACGAGCGCGTCCGCCGCCAGGCACAGCTCCTCGATCGAGGGGTGCCGGGAGACGTCCCGGATGACGCCCCGTGCGTGCAGCTCCCGCAGATGGCGCCGGCGTCCGTAGAAGTAGTGCGTGCGCACCAGCAGGACGAAGCGCTCGCCGAGCTGTTCCGCCAGCTCCTCCAGATCGAGGTCGGGGACGTAGTCGGTGCGGTAGTCGCGCAGGGTCGGCGCGTACAGCAGCGCGATGCGGCCGGGCGGCAGGCCGAGGCGTTCCCGGGCGGAGACGACGTCGGCCGCGGTGGCCGTGGTGTAGCGGTCGTTGCGCGGATAGCCGTAGGGGAGGTCCTCGTAGGAGCAGGGAAAGGCGCGGTGCCACACCTCGGCCGAGTGCGGGTTGGAGGTGAGGCTGTAGTCCCAGCGTCCGGCCCGCTCCAGCATGCGGGCGAAGTCCGTGCCGTTGGCCGCCGCCGGGTGGGGCAGCTGGTCGAGGCCCATGGTCTTCAGCGGCGTGCCGTGGTGGGTCATCAGGTGGCGTTGGCCGGGGCGGCGCACCAGGTGGTCGGGGAAGTTGACGTTGTTGACGAACCAGGTGGCGCGGGCGAGCACCTTCCAGTAGCGCAGGGTGCGGGGCACCACGTGGTCGGTGCCGGGCGGCAGCGTCGGCACGGCCGCGCGGCGCACGATCCACACCGGGTGGAGGTGCGGGGCCAGTTCGCGCGCCGTGGCCTCGATGGCGGCCGGGTTGCAGGCCACGCCACGGTTCCAGTAGGCGGAGTAGACGGCCAGGTCACGGTCCAGCGGGAGCCGGCGCTGCCAGGCGTAGTAGGCGCGGTGCACCGGCGCCGCGAGCTTCGCGCGGGCGGGGCCCTGGGCGCGGCGCAGCGCTCCGGCGGTGCGGCGGACCGCCTCGCGGGCCGCGAACAGCGGGTAGGCGTGCCGGGCGAGCAGGGCTGTGTCCCGGGCGGCGCGCGGCGCGGGGCGGTAGCCGGGCGGCAGGTGGGCGCGGTAGAGGCGGGCGGCCTCGCGGAAGAAGGCGGGCCGGTCGGCGAGGCGGACGCGGTCGCGGCGGCGGACGCAGAACAGCAGGTGCGCCACCATCCGTTCGAACAGCAGCGGCCGGTACCGGTCGAGGTCGGGGCGGCCGTCGAGGAAGGCGAACAGCGAGGCGTACTGCCCGAAGATGTCGAAGTGCCGGCGGCCCGGGGTGGAAGTGATGGCGCCCCGGTGGCGCTGCCGGTAGTCGACGCAGATCCGGGAGAGGCAGCCGATGGAGCGGGCGGTGACCATCGCCGCGTGCGAGACCGGCGCGTCCTCGTACAGGCCCGGCGCGAAGCGGAGCCCCTCGCGCTGGTAGAAGTCCCGCCGGTACGCCTTGTTCCAGGCGACGTGGAAGAGGGTGAGCAGCTCGGGCCGTTCGGCGACGGTACTGGTGGCCGTCCCGGTGGCGGCGAGCTGGGCGGCGAAGGAACTGGGCTCGGTCCGGCCCGTCCAGTAGGAGCGCTGGTGGTCGAAGACCAGCAGCTCCGGGTCGCCGCAGGCGGTCAGCCGCCGGTCGACGGCGGCGAGCGCGCCGGGCAGATAGGTGTCGTCGCTGTCGAGGAACAGCAGATAGTCGCCGCGCGCCTGTTCGACCCCGGCGTTCCGCGCCCGGCCCAGCCCGACGTTCCGCGGCAGGTGGAGCACCTTCACCCGGGGGTCGCGCCGGGCGTACTCGTCGAGGATGCGGCCGCTGTGGTCGGGCGAGCGGTCGTCGACGGCGACGACCTCCAGATCGGTGAACGACTGCCCGAGCACCGAGTCGAGGCAGGCCCGCAGATAGCCCTGCACCTCGTACACCGGGACGACGACGCTGAAGCGGGGCATGACCACGTTCCTCCGGTCGGGGCTGGTCGGGGCTGGGGCTTTCGCCGGTGGGGGCGGGGCTTTCGCCGGGTGGCCGGGGGCGGGTGTCAGCTCGTGGGCACCGGGGCCGCGGACGGGGGCTGCGGCTCGGCGGGCGGCGGCTGCCGGGTGCCCGCGCTCTCCTCGGCGGGCGGCTGCGCCGTCGCTCCGTGCCGGTGCGCCGGGCAGGCGGCGGGCGCCGGGTGCCGTTCCGTGGGCGGTACGGGCGTGGGCAGCGCGGAGACGGGTTCGCCGAGGAAGACATGGCGCACCACGCGTTCTGCCGCGTGGCCGTCGTCCCAGGGGCAGAACCGCTCCCGGAAGGCGGCCCGCAGCTCCCGGGTGTGCGGGGCGGCGTGTGCGCCGGAGGCGAGCAGCTCGGTGAGCTCGTCGGTGGTGCGCACCACGGGCCCGGGCGGGGCCGCCGTGATGTCGAAGTAGGTGCCGCGCGCGGCCCGGTACGCCTCCCAGTCGGGCACGTGCAGCACGAGCGGCCGGTCCAGGTTGGCGTAGTCGAACATCAGGGAGGAGTAGTCCGTGACCAGGACGTCGGCGGCCAGGCACAGTTCCTCGACGGACGGGTGCGCGGAGACGTCCAGCAGGCCCTCGGGCAGCTCCTCGGCGGGCGGGGACCCGGTGGCGGGCCCGGCCGGGTCGGCGTGGAAGTAGTGCGGCCGCACCAGCAGGACGAAGCCGGGCCCGAGGTCGCGGGCGAGCCGGGCGAGGTCGAGGTCGGGCAGCCAGCCGCGCCGGTAGTCGCGGTGGGTGGGCGCGTACAGCACGGCCGTCGCCGTCTCGGGGACGCCCAGCGCGGCGCGGATGCGCAGCACGTCGGCCGCCGTGGCGTGCTGGAAGACGTCGTTGCGCGGATAGCCGAACTCCAGCGTGGTGTACGGGGAGGGGTAGGCGCGCTCCCAGACCAGGGTGGAGTGCGGATTGGCGGACAGGCTCAGATCCCAGCGGTCGGTGTGCTCCAGCAGCCGCCGGAAGTCCATCCCGTCGGCGCCCGCCGGGTAGGTACGCAGGTCGAGGCCCATGTGCTTGAGGGGTGTGCCGTGGTGGGTCTGGAGCAGGGTCTGGCCGGGCCGTTTGCGGTGGCCGTGCGGCAGATTGACGTTGCTCACCAGGAACCGGGCCCGGGCCAGCGCGCCCCAGTGCCCGGCCGAGCCGGGCTCCAGCCGGCGCACCCCGGGCGGCAGCGTGTGCGCGTACCGCTCCGGGCAGACCCACACCGTCCGGATGTGCGGGGCGAGTTCGCGCACCTTCGCCTCGATCGCGGCCGGGTTGCAGGAGTAGCCGCGGTTCCAGTACGCGGAGAAGACGGCGAGCCGGGCGTCGAGCGGCCGCAGCCGCTGGAGCCCGTGGTGGAGCCGCAGCACGGCCGTGCGGGCCCGACGGCGCGCGGTGCGCAGCCGCACCAGGAGCGGCCGGTGGACGGCGCCGGCCCGGGCGAAGGCGCGGAAGACCCGGTGCGCGCCGAGCCGGACGAGCGCCCGGCGCAGCCGCAGCCGCGCCGAGGCACGCGGGGTCAGGGCGCCCGCCGGGGTGCGGTAGCGGCGGCAGTGGGCGCGGGCCCGGCGGAAGAAGACGGCGCGGGCGGTGGGCGGCAGTCGGACGGCGCTGGCGTGGATGACGGCGAAGTGGTCGGCCATCCGGCCGTAGAGCGCGCCGCGCCAGCGCTCCAGCTCCGGCCGTGCGTCGAGGAAGCCGAAGAGCCGGTCGTACTGGGCGAAGACGTCGAAGTGCCGGCGGCTGGTCGTCGACAGGATGCTGCCGGCCCGGCGCTGGCGGTAGTGCACGCACACCCGGTCGAGCGTGGCCAGCGACCTGGCCGTCATCAGCGCGGGGAACGTCCAGGGGGTGTCCTCGTACCAGCCGGGCGGGAAGGTGAGCCGTTCGCGGCGCACGAAGTCGCGGCGGTAGGTCTTGTTCCACGGGAACGCGGAGGCGCGCAGCAGTTCGGGCCGTTCGGCCAGCGTGCACACCTCGGGCCCGGAGCCGGGGGCGAGCAGCCCGTGGTACTCGTCCCGTACGACGCGGCCGTCCCAGTAGGTGCGGGCGTGGCCGAAGAGCAGGAGGTCCGGGTCGCCGGTGTGCTCCAGCCGTTCGGCGATCGCCCGCAGCGCGCCCGGTACGAGGGTGTCGTCGCTGTCGAGGAAGAGCAGGTAGTCGCCGCGCGCCCGGGCCGTTCCGGTGTTGCGTGCCGGGCCCAGGCCGATGTTCCGCTCCAGGTGCACGACGGTGATCCGCGGGTCGGCTGCCGCGTAGGCGTCCAGGATCGCGCCGCTGGCGTCGGGGGAGTGGTCGTCGACGGCGATCACTTCGAAGTCGGTGAAGGACTGGGCCAGCACGGAGTCCAGGCACTCGTGCAGATACGCCTGCACCCGGTGGACGGGGACGATCACACTGAAACGAGGCACGGCAGTTCCACGGGTCGTCGTGACAACGGACAGTTAGTGCGATTTGTCCTACATATCCCACAAACGTCCCGTGGCTACACGGTCCCCGCCCCGCGTCAGCCGGGCAGACGGCGGAAGACGGCGTGCGGCAGGTGCCGCAGCACGCTCATCACCGGACGCAGCACGCCCGGCACCCACACCGTCCGCGCCCGGCGCCGCACCCCGTGCGCGACGGCTTCCGCCACCGCCTCCGGCGTGGTGGCGAACGGCGCCGGCTCCATCCCCTCGGTCATCCGCGTCGCGACGAAGCCCGGCCGGACCACCAGCACATGGACGCCGGTGCCGTGCAGCGCGTCGCCGAGCCCGTGCGCGAACGCGTCCAGGCCCGCCTTGCTGGACCCGTACAGGAAGTTGGCCCGGCGGGGGCGCTCGGCCGCCACCGAGGAGAGCACCACCAGGGAGCCGTGCCCCTGGGTGCGCAGCGCGCGGGCGCACACAAGAGAGCTGGAGACGGCCCCCGCGTAGTTCGTCCGGGCGAGCCGTTCGGCGGCGCGCGGGTCCGCCTCGTCCCGCTGCTGGTCGCCCAGGACGCCGAAGGCCAGCAGCACCAGATCGATGTCGCCCTCGGCGAAGACCTTGCCCAGCACCTCCTCGTGGTCGTCCGGGGCGAGCGCGTCGAACGGGACGGTGTGCACGCGTGCCTCGGCGCCCTGCTCGGCGGCCCGGGCGCGCAGCTGCTCGGCGGCCTCGTCCAGCCGCGGCGAGGGCCGGCCGGCCAGCCAGACCGTGCGGGTGCGGCGGGTGAGCAGGCGGCGGACGGTGGCGAGCGCGATCTCGGAGGTGCCGCCGAGGACGAGCAGGGACTGCGGGGTGCCGAAGGCGTCCTTCATGGGTGACTCCTGTGGTGTGCGGGGTTTCCGGATCGATTCCGGTCGGGGCTAGATGCCCAGGCGGCGGGCGAGGTCGGAGGTGAAGACCCCGTGCGGGTCCAGCTCGGCGCGCAGGGCCCGGAACCGCTCCAGCTCCGGGTACATGACGGGCAGCAGCTCCGGCCGCATCCGGGCGTCCTTGGCGAGGTAGAGGCGACCCTGGACGGCGGCGACCTCCTCGTCGAGCGTGTCGAGGAAGGCGCCGAGCCCGGGCAGCCCGGCGGGCAGGTCCAGGGCCAGGGTCCAGCCGGGGCGGGGGAAGGAGAGCCAGCCGGGGTCGGCCGCGCCGAAGCGCTTGAGCACGGCGAGGAACGAGGGGCACGAGCGGCGGGAGATGCGCTGCACGATACGGCGCAGCGCGTCGTCGTGCTCGTGTCCGACGACGCACTGCCACTGGACGAAGCCGGCGCTGCCGTAGATCCGGTTCCAGTGTCCGACCCCGTCGAGCGGGTGGAAGAACGACGCGAGGCGCTGCGGCTCGCCCGTCCGGCTGCGCGGGGCCTTGTGGTACCAGAGCCGGTTGAAGGCGCCGACGGTGCTGGTGCGCAGCAGTCCGCTCGGCAGTCCGCGGGGCGCGGGCGGCAGCCGGGGCGGCCGGAAGGCGAGGGGGGCGCGGCGGGCGTGCCGGGGGAGGGCGGCGGGCGGGGCGTGGTCGCCGCGGGTGAGCACGGCGCGGCCGGCGGCCGGGCCGCGGGCCAGCAGATCGATCCAGGCGACGGAGTAGCGGTAGCGGTGGTCGCTCTCGGTCATCCGCGACAGCAGGGTGTCCAGGTCGGGCAGGCGTTCGGTGTCGACGGTCATCCAGGAGGTCTCCACCGGCAGGAGCCGCAGCGTGACGCTCAGCACCAGGCCGGTGAGGCCCATGCCGCCGGCCGTCGCGTCGAACAGCGGGTCGCCCGGGGCGAGGGTGCGGACGCGGCCGTCGGCGGTGAGCAGCTCCAGGGAGACCACGTGCCGGCTGAAGGAGCCGGAGACATGGTGGTTCTTGCCGTGGATGTCCGCGCCGACCGCGCCGCCGACCGTCACGTACCGGGTCCCGGGGGTGACCGGCACGAAGCGGCCCAGCGGCAGCAGCACCTCCATCAGCCGGTGCAGGCTGACGCCCGCCTCGCAGGTCACGGTGGACGCCTCCAGATCGATGGCCCGGATCCGGTCCAGCCCGGTGGCGTCCAGCACGGTGCCGCCCGCGTTCTGCGCCGCGTCCCCGTAGGCGCGGCCCAGCCCGCGCGGGATGCTGCCGCGCGCTCCCCGCTCCCGTACGGCGTCGACGGCGGCGACGGCCTCCTCGACGGTGCGGGGGCGGTGGACACGGGCACCGGTGGGCGCGGTGCGGCCCCACCCGGTCAGCAGCCGGGTGCGGCCCCGTTCGGGCTCGCTCAACCCGGCCTGTTCGCTGGGGCGTTGGGGCTCCGGCAGCGGCGCGGTGCGGGCCGGGCCGCGGGGGCTCTGCTGGTGCGAAACGGACATGAGCGTGACCGTATCGCCGGGTATCGCCCTGCGTTGCGCGCTCTGTACGGCCACACCCTGAATGTCGCTGAAAGGGTGAAAGGCCGAGTGTCGGATCGTATGGTCGACGGGCGGTCGCGGGACGGCCGGGACAGTCGTCGTGTGGCAGCGACAGCGATGCGACGGTGGGAAGGGCGGCTGCTGGCCGCGCTGGGGGACTGTGCGCGGGAACCCCGGGTGGCCGGTGCCGCGCGGGCCCTGTCCTGGAGCGGTGAGCACGCCGCCGTCTGGCTGCTGGCCGGGGGCGCGGCGGCGCTCGCCGACCGCGACCGGCGGGCCGGGTGGCTGCGCGGCACCGGGCAGGTGGCCGCGGCACATCTGGCGGGGATGGGGCTCAAGCGGGTCGTACGCCGGCCCCGGCCCGGCCTGCCCGGCCGCCCGCCCCTGGTGCACACCGCGGGCCGGTACTCGTTCCCCAGCGCCCACGCCGCCTCGGCCGGCGCCGCCGCCGTCGCACTCGCCCGGGTACGCCCCGGCGCCCCCGCCACCGCACTGCCCGCACTCGCCGCACTCGTCTGCGTCTCCCGTCTGGTCGCGGGCGTCCACTACCCCTCGGACGTCCTCGCCGGCGCGGCGCTCGGCGCGTTGACGGCCCACCTGGGCAACCGGTTGCTCCCGGCCGGGACCGCCGACGCCGGGGCGGCTGCCGTCGGAACTGTGGGCGTCGGGGCCGCTGATGCCGGGTCTGCTGGTGTCGGGGTCGCTGCCGCCGGTACTGCCGGTGCCAGGACTGCCGACGCTGGGCCCGCTGCCGTTGGGATCGCCGGCGCCGTGGCCGCCGAGGTCGGGCCCACCGGCGCTCGGACTACCGAGGTCGGGACGGCCGACGTCGGGAGCGCCGGTGCCAGGACTGCTGATGCCGGGTCCACCGATGTCGGGACCGCTGGCGTCGGGACCCCCGATGTCGGGACCGCCGACGCCGGGGCCGCCGCCGTCGGAGCCTCCGGCGCCCGGGCCGCCGACGCCACGGCCACCGCCGACGCCCCAGCCACCGCCGACGGAGCGGCGTCCGTACCGGCCCGCGCGCCCGCGGCCTTCCGCCCGGCGGTCTCCCGTCCGGGGGGCCTTCATCCGGCGGCTTCCCGTCCGGCGCCCTCCGGCCCGCTGCCTCCCGGCCCGGCGGTCGGGGACGCGGCGGCCGTCGACGGGAGGTGGCGGTGAGCGAGCGGGTCACGTTGGCGGGGCAGTCGGCCGGGGAGGAGGCGGCGGCCGTACGCCAGTTGGTGCCGGCCTGTCCGGAGCGGCCGGCGGGCTTCGCCGGGAGTCTGGCCGGTGGGCTGCTGCTGACCGCGCGCCCCCGGCAGTGGATCAAGAACCTGCTGGTCGTCGCCGCGCCGGCCGCCGCCGGGCAGCTCGGCTCCGGCCGTACGGTGCTCCAACTCGCCCTGGTCTTCGTGCTGTTCACGGCCGCCGCCGCGGCCGTCTATCTGCTCAACGACGCCCGGGACGCCCCCGCCGACCGGGCGCACCCGCACAAGTGCCGCCGTCCGGTGGCCGCCGGTACCGTGCCGGTGCCCGTCGCCTACGCCGTGGGCGGGCTGCTCGCGCCGGCCGCCGTCGCCGGCGCCGCGTGGCTGTGCAACGCCGCGACGGCCGCGCTGATCGGCGGCTACGTCCTCGTGCAGATCGCCTACTGCGTACTGCTCAAGCGGGTGCTCGTCGTCGACCTCGCCGTGGTGACCGCCGGGTTCGTGATGCGGGCGATGTGCGGCGGGCTGGCGCTGGGCATTCCGCTCTCGCGCTGGTTCCTGCTGACGGCCGGGTTCGGCGCGCTGTTCATGGTGGCCGCCAAGCGGTACTCCGAGGCCCTGCTGATGGGCGAGGGCGAGGGCGGGACCCGCACGCTGCTGCGCGAGTACACCGTCGGCTATCTGCGCTTCGTGTGGCAGTTGGCCGCCGGGGTGGCCGTGCTGACCTACTGCCTGTGGGCGCTGGAGGGGCGGGCCGGGGACGCCGCCTCGCTGTGCCGGC
Source organism: Streptomyces cacaoi (assembly GCF_006539165.1). Classification (GTDB taxonomy): domain Bacteria; phylum Actinomycetota; class Actinomycetes; order Streptomycetales; family Streptomycetaceae; genus Streptomyces; species Streptomyces cacaoi. Next base: position 31,261 of record NZ_BJMM01000042.1, read on the forward strand.
AGCTGTCGATGGTGCCGCTGATCCTCGCGGTGCTGCGCTACGCCGTGTTCGCCGACCGGGGTGCGGCCGGGGCGCCGGAGGACGTCGTGCTCAAGGACCGGCCGCTCGCGGTGACCGCCCTGTGCTGGGGGCTGCTGTACGGGCTGTCGGTCGCGGGGTTGTGAGCCCGCGGGCGCGTGCCCGGACGCGCGGGCGCGGGACGCCGGGCGTGCGCGCCCGGGAGTTCGGCGCCGAGCTGGGCGGCTTCGCCGTCGTCGGGCTCTGCGCCTACCTCACCGACGTCGGGCTGTTCCTGTGGCTGCGCGGGCCGCTCGACCCGATGGCCGCCAAGGCGCTGTCGTTCGTCGCGGGCTGCGCCGTCGCGTACACCGGCAACGCGTGCGGCCCGTACCGGATGCGCGGGCGGGCGGCGGGCGGGCGACTGCGCCGGGTCGTCGTCTTCGTGCTGGTCAATCTCGCGGGCGCGGCCGTGCAGTTGGCCTGCCTCGGGATCTCCCGGCACGGGCTGGGGCTGACCTCGGCGCGGGCCGATCTCGTCGCGGGCGCCGGGGTGGGGATGGCCCTGGCGACGGCCCTGCGCTTCTGGGGGACCCGGACGTTCGTCTTCCGGGTCGGGCGCGGGGGCGGGGCCGCCCGCGCGCCGGCCGGCGACGGCGCGGAGGCGAACGCCCGTGCGCCCGGGGCTACTTGACGGCTCCCGCCATCACACCGGAGACGAACTGCCGCTGGAAGGCGAAGAAGACGGCCAGCGGCACCAGCATCGAGACGAACGCGCCGGGCGCCAGGACGTCGATGTTGTTGCCGAACTGCCGCACCTGCTGCTGGAGCGCCACCGTGATCGGCGGGTTCGTCGAGTCGGCGAAGATCAGCGCGACGAGCATGTCGTTCCACACCCACAGGAACTGGAAGATGCCCAGCGAGGCGATGGCCGGGCCGCCCAGCGGCAGGATGACGCGGGTGAACAGCCGCAGCTCGCCCGCCCCGTCGAGCCGGGCGGCCTCCAGCAGTTCCCGCGGGATCTCGGCGAAGAAGTTGCGCAGCAGGAAGATGGCGAACGGCAGCCCGAAGGCGGTGTGGAAGAGCACCACACCCGTCGTCGTCTCGAAGATCCCCAGCGCGCCGAACAGCTTGGCGACGGGGATCAGCGCCACCTGCACCGGCACCACCAGCAGCCCCACGACCCCCAGGAACCACCAGTCGCGGCCGGGGAACTCCATCCACGCGAACGCGTATCCGGCCAGCGCACCGACGATGACGACGAGCGCGGTCGCCGGCACCGTGATCAGCACGGTGGTCAGCAGGGAGTCCATCACCTGCTCGTTGGCGAACAGCGCTTCGTAGTTGGACCAGGTCAGCTGGGAGCGGTCGATGATCCAGGGGAAGCTGCCGTTCAGGTCGAAGATCTTCCACCAGCCGGAGACGGAGATGTCCGCCGGGTCGCGCAGCGAGGAGCTGAGCAGCCCCGCCGTCGGCAGCAGCCACACCAGCCCGATGACGACGAGCGCCAGCCGCACCGCCCAGTGCCCGGTGAGCCCGGCGATCCGGGAGGCGAGCGACGGCGCGGCCGGCCCGGGCGCCGCGGGCGCGGGCTTCTCCGGGGCACCGCCCGGTGCGGTCGCCGTGGTCATCGGCGCGACTCCCTCCGCAGACGGCGGATGTTGACGACCATCACCGGCACCACGAGCAGCAGCAGCACGACGGCGATCGCGCTGCCCACGCCCTGGTCGGCGCTGCCGCCGAAGGACTTCAGATACAGCTGGAGCGCCAGGACGTTGGCGTCCTTCTGGGTCGCGCCCGGCGCGATGATGTAGACGAGATCGAAGATCTTCAGCACGTTGATCATCAGCGTGACGACGACGACCCCGAGCACCGGCGCCAGCAGCGGAACGGTGATCCGGCGGAACACCTTCCACTCGCTCGCGCCGTCCACCCGGGCCTGCTCCAGCAGTTCGCGCGGCACCCCGGCCAGCCCCGCCGCGATCAGCACCATCGCGAAGCCGGCCCACATCCACACGTAAGAGCCGATGATGGCGGGCGTCACCAGTGCCGGACCGAGCCAGTCGACGCCGTTGTAGGGCGCGGCGAAGTTCGTGGCGGGCAGCCGCAGCCGGGCACCGTCGGCCGCGGCCGGCAGCGTGAACGTGCCGTCGGCGCGCGTCGTGGTGCTCGCGACCTTCCGGCCGTCCTTCACCGCCTCCACCGTGACGCCGCTGAGCGCCTTCTCCCGCTGGTCGACGACGCCGTGCTCGCTGCGCCCGCCCTTGACGAAGTCCAGCCAGACGACGCCGGTGACCTCGCCGTTCCCGCCCGGTGCCGGCCGTGCCGCGGGCTGCTCCCCGGCGGCCTGCTTCGGCGGGATGCCGACCAGCGGCAGCGCCACCGGGTCACCGGCCCGCGCGATGTCCCGCGTCGTCCAGTCGCCGTGGCCCGAGGAGCGCAGCGGGGCGTCCTGCCGGGGCCGGGCGTCGGGCCAGGGCGAGGTCTCGGCGAAGGTGTCGTGCACCGTCGTCCAGGCCGCGTTGGCGATGCCGCGGTCCGGGTCCTGCTCGTAGACGAGCCGGAAGATGATGCCGGAGGCCAGCATGGAGACGGCCATCGGCATGAAGACCAGCATCTTGAACGCCGTTCCCCAGCGCACCCGTTCGGTCAGCACCGCGAAGATCAGCCCCAGCGCGGTGCACAGCGCCGGGGCCAGCACCACCCACACCAGGTTGTTGCGGAAGGCCGTCAGTGTCTCGTCGTCGGTGAAGATCGCCCGGAAGTTGTCCAGCCCGGCGAACCCCGAGCCGTCCGCGTCCATGAGGCTGCGGTACACCGAGTAGCCGATGGGGTAGACGACGAGCGCGCCGAGCAGCACCAGCGCCGGCAGCAGGAAGACGGCCGCCAGCCAGGGCCGGCGGCGCAGCACGCCGGTGCGCCCGGCCTTCGGCGGCCGTGCCGTCGGATCCGGGCCACCGCCCGCCGCGTGCGGGACCGTCGCTGTCGTCGCCATGACGCTGGTCTCCCCTGCCTCGATCCTGCTCGGTGGATCCGGTCCCGGCCGTTCCCGGGTCCGATCCCGGGCCCGTCCGCGGGTCCGTCCGTGGACCCGTTCCGGGGCCCGTCCGGTGTTCCGTCCCGTGCCCGTACCGGGAGCTGTCCGGCGAGCGGGCCCCGGGCCGTCGGCGGCGCCCGCACCGGCCGCGGCCGGCGCCGGTGCCGAGGGCCGGGGGCGTCACCACGCCCGGCGGGCGCCCCCGCCCCTCGTCCTCACTGCTTCTCGTACGCCTTGGACGCGGCGGCCTCCAGCGCGCGCTGGGCGCCCTCGACGTCCGACGGCTTCCGCAGGAAGTCCTGCAACGCCTTCCACTCGCCCTGGCCCTTGGTGCCTCCGAACGCCGCCGGGGCCTGGTCCGACATGTCGAAGCGGAAGTCGTCGCCCGCGCCCACCAGGGCCTTGGCGATCTCGCGCTGCGGCTGGTTCGGATAGGCGGACAGCTCCAGCGACTTGTTCGGTGTGACGAAGCCGCCCTCGGCCGCCCAGATACCGGCCGCGTCGGGCGAGGCGAGATAGGTGGCCAGCGCCTGCGCCCCCTTGTTCTGCTTGAGCAGACAGGCCGCGTCGCCCGCCGTGACGACCGGCCGCGGCCCGTCGACCTCCGGGAACGGATAGACCTGTGCGTCCTCGCCGATCCGGGCCTTGGTGTCGCCCTCGATGTTGATACCGGCGAAGTCCGCGCCGAACACCAGGCCGCCCTCCGGCGCGGCGATGTCACCGAACACCTGCGTGACCGACTTGGGGAAGTCCGTCTGGAGCGCGCCCTGATTGCCGCCCGTCAACAGGTGCTTCTCGCGCAGCAGTTGGCCGAAGGTGCGCAGCGCGCGGGCGACCGAGGGATCCGTCCACTTGATGCGGTGCTCCGCCAGCTGGTCGTACTTCTCGGGCCCGGCCTGGGACAGATAGATGTTCTCGAACCAGTCGGTGAGCACCCAGCCGTCGCCGCCGCCGATCGAGACCGGGTCCACCCCGGAGTCGGAGAGCGTCCGCGCGTCGCGCAGGAAGTCCTTCCAGGTCTTCGCCTCGCCGACCCCGGCGTCCTCGAAGGCCGTGGTGTTGTACCAGATCAGCGACTTGTTCGCGGCCTTGTAGTAGATGCAGTACGGCGTGCCCTCGTACGAGCCGAGATCGCGCCATCCCTTGCTGAAGTTCTTCTTCGTCTCCGCCAGCGCCTGCTCGCCCAGCGGCTTGAGCCGGCCGCGCTGTGCGAACTGCCGCAACACACCCACCTGCGGCATCATCACGATGTCCGGCGGGGCGCCGCCCTCGATCTTCGAGCCGACATAGGTGGCGACGTTGTCCCCGGTGGGCACGAACTCCACCTTCGCGCCCGTGCGCCGCTCGAACTCGTCCAGCACCTTGCGGAAGTTCTGCTGCTCGTTGCCCGTCCACACGGCCGCCACCTGGAGCTTCTGGCCGTGCAGCCGCGGCAGTTCGACGGTCGGCTCGTGCGCCTTCGCCCAGGCGCTGCCCTCGTCCTCGGCCGCGCAGCCCGAGGCGGCGAGGGTGAGCGCGAACGTGGCAGCGAGCGCGAGAGCCCTGCGCGCAGCGCGCGCCGTACGCGTGGACACGCCGTCTCCTTCCCCCGAAGAACCCCGCGCGGCCCGCGGTGCCCACCAGGCCCGCGGACCTCCGGGGCGCCCGGCCCCGGACCCCCGCACCGCGGAAGGCGGCGCGGAACGGACAGCGGAGCGACAGCGCGCCCTCACCGTCTGTGCGGAAGTTTGTACGCCCGCGCGTGTGGTCCTGGCAACACCGTGTCGCCGCCCGCCGAGATCTTGATCAGTCCGTGACCCGGACCCGGCCCGGCGACGGCCTCACCCGCGAACTCCCGGGGCAGCGCGGGGAGTTGGGGCGGCAGGGGGCCGACGTGCCGGAGCGGTACGGCGCACCCCGTGCCGCCCTACGAGGAACGGGACACCTGCTGTGCCGCACGGGCCACGGCGCTCGCCAGCAGCGCCAGATCCGTGGGCCCGTTGCCCAGCTCCCGCACCGGCCGCCGCGCCGGCGGATCCCCGGCACGCGACCAGTCCAGCGGGACGACGGTCGGACGCAGCGTCGCCGTCCGCGGGATCCGCCCGGTGACCCGCCCCGCCTGGAACGGCACCGGCGGCACGGCCGATCCCGCGACGGTGAGGGCGCCCCGGCCCGGCACCTGCTCCTGCCCGTCGTCCGTCGTGCCCGTCAACCGGGCGTGCAGCGCGGCCCCTTGGGCGACCGCCGTGGCCTCGGTGCGCTCGGCCCGGCCCGTCGCGGCGATCAGATGCACCCCGAGCCGCGCCCCGGAGCGGGCCACCGCCTCCAGCGCCCGGACGACCGAACCGGCCGCCGGACGGCCCGGGTTGCCGAGCGCGGGGGCGACGAGCGTGTCGAAGTCGTCGACGACGACGGCCAGCCGGGGCAGCGCGTCCTCGTCCCCGCCCGGCAGCGCGAACGCGCTCAGCGCACGCCCGTCCGTACCGCCCCGCTCCTCTCCGTCGCGCCGGCGCAGCCGCAGCGTGCGGCGGGTGACATCCGGTTCGGCCTGCTCCCCCCACTCGCGGGGGCCCGCCTGCCCACCGGCCGCGCCCTCGCCCGGCCCGCCCCGCCCGGCGCCCGCTCCCGGCTGCTTCGGCGCACGCCCGGCCGCGCCCTCCGCGCCGGGCACACCCCGGCCGCCCGGAGCCGCGCCGTGCGACCCGACGCGCTGCTCCGGCGCCCCGGCCGGACGCGCTTCCGGCGCACCGGAACCGCCCTGCTCCCGCCCGGCGGGGACACGCGCCCCCTCCGCCCCGGAGCCCCGCTGCCCCTGCACACCGGGCCCACGCCACTCCTCGGCCCCGGAACCGGGGACGGAGCCCGGCGCGGATTCCCGCCTGGAACCGGAACCCCGCCCGGACCCGTGGCCCGAGCCGGAGCCGGAGCCGGAGCCGGAGCCGGAGCCGGGGGCGGAGCCGGGGGCGGAGCCCTGCGTGGATTCCCGGCCGGGGCCGCCGGCGGGGCCTCGCGCCGTCTCCCGTCCGGGGGTTGAGCCGGGGACGGAGCCCGGCGCGGGCTCCCGCCCGGGAGCCGAGCCGCTGCCGGTGCCCCGCACGGAGCCGGAGCCCGAGCCGTCTCCGGCGCCTGCGCCGCTGCCGGTGCCGGAGTCGGCGCCCTGCCCGGGCGTCGGGTCCGGTGCGGACGCGGGCACCCCGGCGGTGGGCTCCTGCCCCGTCCCGGGCACACGCGCCGGCCCGTCCGCCGGCTCGCGCGGTGCCTGCGGCGGCAGGGTGTCCAGCCCGCCCCGCTCCTCGGCGTGCGCCGCGCCCTGCCGCGCCTGCCCGCCGCCGTCGGCCCGCTCCTGCACCCGCGCCTCGGCCCGCTCCTGGGCGGCCTCCGCCGCCACCACGGCGTGCGCCGGGCGCTCGGCGGGGCGGCGCTGGGCCACCACCCGGCCGCCGGGCCGGGCCGCGAGGCCCATGTACTCCTCGTAGTCGCTCTGATCGCCGATCAGCTCGGCGCGCCGCTTCAGCTCGGCGCTGAGTGCCTGCGCGAACTCCCGCATCCGCACCGGGTCACCGGCGGTCAAGTGGCCGGTGACGTGCGGGAGTTCGGTGCACGCCCGCAGCCCGTCCCCGGCCTCGGGGCCGCCGCCGTCCACGAGGACGAGCGCCAGCCGGTCCGGCCGTTCCCCCGCCGCGAGCGAGGCCGTCAGCGCACGCAGCAGCTCCGTCTTGCCCGTGCCGGGACCGCCGCTGACCAGCGCGTGCCCCGGCGTCCCGGACGACGCTCCCGCGCCGGGCCCCGCGTCCGCCCCGGAGCCCGTGACCGGCGGGACACCGGCCCCACCGGCCCCACCGGCCCCACCGGTCCCGCCGGTCCCGCCGCTCACGTCCGCCAGATCCGCCTCCAGCGGGCCGTGCGGCCCGGCGCCCAGCACCAGCGGTACCCGCCCGGCCGGGCCGTTCCGCTCCGACCAGCGGGCCAGGAGTGCCGCCGGGGTGGCCCGCGCCAGCCCCAGCTCGTCGAGCAGACGGCAGCCGCGCGGCAGCGTCACCGCGGGCCGCGTCCCGGCGCGCGTGCCCTCCTCCTCCGGCTCGCGCAGCGGCGCCAGCGAGCGGGCGAACCGCTCGGCCCACGCGGCGGACACCGCGTCCACCGCGGCCACCGGCCCGGTGGGCGCCGTGAAGTCGGCCGTGCCGGAGCCGAACACCGTCCGCTCCTCGGCCGCGTTCCAGCCCGCCGTGCCGCTCTCGGCGCCGGGCGCCGGGACCTGCGGCGGCGCCGCCGACGCCGGGCCGTGCGGGGTGTGCGGGGCCCGGTACAGCACCCGGACCGCCGTCGCCACGTCCCCGCTCAGCAGCGCCAGCGCGCCGCACTCGGCGAAGGCCGGGCAGGTGGCGTTCGCCGCCTCGACGGTGGCCGCCACGGGCGAGGCCGGGCTGGCCGCCGGCGTCTCGGCGAGACACAGCACATGGACACCGGCCGCCGCGCCCTCCCGTGCCAGCCGCGTCACGTTCTCCCGCAGCCCGGCGGAGCCCGGGTCGCCGTCGACGACGACCAGGACGTGGTGGTCCGGCTCGGCCGCGGCCGGGTTCGGCGCCGTCTCGCGGGCCTCCAGCCGCCGGAGCAGCTCGGCGGTCCGCGCCGCCGCCTGGTCGCGGTCGTGCGCCGTCAGCAGCGTGCAGTCCTGCCCGTGCGCCGGGCGCAGATGGGGCAGCCAGCCCAGCCAGGACCACTCCTCGGCGTGCGCCTGCGGGGTCCGCGACCGGTCGGCCGCCAGCAGCACGATCTCCAGGCTGCTCGGCCCGTGCAGCGCCGCCAGCTGCGCCACCACGGAACGGGCCAGCCCCGCCAGCCGGGCCCGCGGCCCCGCCAGTCCCAGTGCGCCCGCCTGCCGCAGATCGACCGTCACGGGCTCGCCGTGCCCGTCGGCGCGGTGCGCGCTGCCGAGCCGCACCGTCAGCGCGTCCGGGTGCGCGGCGTCCCGCTCCCACAGCCGGGGCCCCGGCCCCAGCGCCGTCAGCAGGACGGCCGCCGGGTCCGGCCACCGGGCGGCGGCCTCGCCGGTTCCGCGCGCCGTGCGCTCGCCGGGGCCGTACCCGCCGGGGCCGTAGGGCGCCGGATGCGGCACGGCGCCGGGCCGGCCGGGGCCCGGCTGCGGTGCGCCCGGGGTGTGCTCGGCCGCCGCGTCGTGTGCCGCGCCGTCGACGCCGCCCGCGGCGCGGCCCGCCGCGTACGGGCCCTCCGGCGCCGCGGCGGAGCCCTGCTCGTACGCGGCGGACTCCTCCTCGCCGCGCGCTCCGGTGAACCGGCGTGCCCAGGCGCTCAGCCCGCGCGCCCGGCGCCGGTCGGTGCCGGGCCCGCCGGGCAGCCGGGGCGGCGGTGCCTGGGATGCCTGGGGTGCCTGGGGTGCGACGCCCGCGCCGTGCGTCCCGTCGGCGCCGGGGAACGGTCCTGCGGGCGCGTACGCGTGCCCGCCGGCGTCCTGCGCCGGGTGACCGGGCGGCGCCGCTGCCGCGTCCGGCGGGACCGGGGGCACGCCGCGCGTGCCCTGCTCCCCGGCCGGGCGCGCCGCCTCCTGCGCCGTGCGGCGGACCCGCAGCCGGCCCTCGCCGTCGGGCTCCGTCGGCAGCGCCAGCGGCGGGGGCGCGGGAACGGCGGGCGCGCCGTGGGCGTCCGGCGCGGGTGCGCCGGTGGCCTCCAGGCGGACGGCGCTCTCGCCGATCCGCAGCGTCGAGCCGGGCCGGAAGAGGACGGGCTGGGTGCCGACGGGTGCGCCGTCGAGCGCCGTTCCGTTCGTCGAGCCGATGTCGGCGACGGTGACCGTCCCGCCGTCGGTGACGGTGACCGAGCAGTGCAGCCGTGAGACGTCCGGGTCGTCCAGCGGGACGTCGGCGTCGGCGGAGCGGCCGAGCAGGACCTTGCCGCCCTGGAGCAGATGGATGCCGCCCGCGTCCGGCCCGGCGACCACGTGCAGCCGTGCCTTGGCCGAGCCGTAGGCGGAGACCGCGGCGCCGTGCGCCGGCAGCGCGGCCGGGGTGACGGGCGCGTGCAGCGAGATCACGGCGCCGTCCAGCAGCGGGGGTTCGCCGATGATCTGGCGGTGCGGATCCAGCCGCCGGGTGCCCGCGTAGACGACGACGGGCTCCTGCTGGCCTTCACCGCCGGCGGCCCCCGGGGCGCGGCCGGCACCGGACTGCGGGCCCCGGCCCTCGTGCGGTCCGGAGGCGGGAGCGGGGGAAGGGGGCGAGGCGGGGGACGCGGCGGTGGCGGCCGTGGACGCCGTGGATCCGGCGGCCCCGGAGGACCCGGGGGACCCGGTGGACGGGGCCGGGCCCGCGGCGAGGGCTGCGGCTGCCGAGGAGGCGAGGGCGCCGGTCACCGCCGCGAGCACCGTGCCGGCGGGGGCCGTGACCAGGACGTTCGCCGAGGTGGGCGGCGGCGGTCCGGCGCTGTGCCGGGGTGGATGCGGGCCCGCGGCATCTCTCGCGTCGCCGGCGCCCCGGCCGCCGCGCGGCGGCAGAGCGACAGTCAGCCGGATCTGCATCGGCCCCTCCAGTCCCGTCCGTGCCCCGTGCCCGGCGGGCCGCCCACCCGCCGCGCGCTCGCCTCGGCACGCTCACTCGTCCACTGCTGCTGTGCTGATGCAGGATGCATACTCGCACCCGCGGCCGACAGTCACCGACCGCGTCGACACCGCTGTCGGTCACGCGCCCGCCGGACGACCACCCTAATGATCTTGAGTCCCCGGGGCCCGTCACACACCACCGGCGCCACCCGTCCCTCCTGCCCCGCTCTCCGTGAGCGCACCCGGACCGTCCGTCACCGCACGGGAATTCTCCGCAACGAGTCATGGAGTGAGCGCGCGGGGGCAGAAGGATTCGGACAAGTATCAGATGGCACTCGGGGATTGATCATTTCCTGTCCGCTCCGGGAAGCTCGGCTCCGTACGGACGGCCGGTGCCGCAACCATCGGGAGGCGCACCGCGTCTTCCCCGGAGCCGCCCGGTTCCCGCCTGCCTCAGCAGCATCCTCGGCCGGGGCGGGCCGCCGCGGCGCGGCACTATTGTGGGCGGGATTGCAGTACGAGACCAGGGAGCGCATGACGTGCGGCCGGTAGGCAGCAAGTACCTGCTCGAAGAGCCGCTCGGACGCGGCGCCACGGGCACCGTCTGGCGTGCCCGCCAGCGGGAGACGGCGGGCGCCGAGGCGGCCGTGGCCGGGCAGCCGGGCGAGACCGTCGCCATCAAGGTCCTCAAGGAGGAGCTGGCGAACGACGCCGACGTGGTGATGCGTTTCCTGCGGGAGCGCTCGGTCCTGCTGCGGCTGACCCACCACAACATCGTCAGGACCCGCGATCTGGTCGTCGAGGGCGATCTGCTCGCGCTGGTCATGGATCTGATCGACGGCCCGGATCTGCACCGCTATCTGCGCGAGAACGGCCCGTTCACGCCGGTCGCGGCCGCTCTGGTCACCGCGCAGGTCGCCGACGCGCTCGCGGCCAGCCACGCGGACGGCGTCGTCCACCGCGATCTGAAGCCCGCGAACGTCCTGCTCACCGAGGACGAGAACGGCATGCGGCCGATGCTGACCGACTTCGGCATCGCGCGCCTCGCCGACTCCCCGGGCCTCACCCGCACCCAGGAGTTCGTCGGCACCCCCGCCTATGTCGCCCCGGAATCCGCCGAGGGCAGGCCGCAGACCTCCGCCGTGGACATCTACGGCGCGGGGATCATGCTGTACGAACTGGTCACCGGGCGCCCGCCGTTCAGCGGTGACAGCGCGCTCGCCGTGCTGCACCAGCACCTCGCCCAGGAGCCGGAGCGCCCCGGCGGCCTTCCCGAGCCGCTGTGGACGGTCATCGAGCGCTGTCTGCGCAAGCAGCCGGAGGAGCGGCCCAGCGCCGTCAACCTCGCCCGTGCGCTGCGCACCGTCGCGAACGGCATCGGCGCGGGGGCGAGCCCGGAGGCGGCGAGCGCCGCGATGGGCGTCGCCGCGCTCCTCGCGCCGGACCCGACGCCCGCACCGGTGCCCGGCACCGGCGCGGACGGCCAGGCAGCGGGGAACGCCGGGAACGCCGGGCACGCCGGGAATGCAGATCCCACCCAGGTGCTGCCGCACCGGGGCGCCGCGGGTGCGGCCGCCGCCGGTGCCGCGGGCGCCGCCGCCGGTGCCGCCGCGGGCGCGGCCGCTGCCGGGTACGACCCGTCCGCCGAGACGAACGTGCTGCCGACCACCGGCACCCAGGGCGGTCAAGGCGGCCAGGGCGGCCAGGGAGGCCAGGGCGGTCAGGGTCCCGGCGGGAACGCCGATCCGACGCAGGTCATGCCGCCGATGCCGGGCGGGCCGCCGCAGGGCGGGCAGCAGCAGCCCGAGGGCCCGCACCCCTGGGAGGGCCAGATGCAGGCCGCCCGGGACCGCAACGAGCAGACGCAGGTCCAGCCCATGGACCCGTCCCTCGATCCGCTGCGCCGCCGCCCCCAGCGCCGCCCGGGCCCGCCCCCGCCGCAGCAGCCCCCGTACGGGCAGCAGCAGTACGGCGCTCCCGGTGGCCCCGGCGCTCCGTACGGGCAGCAGCCGCAGCGCCCGCCGATGCAGCCGCCGCCCCCGCAGCAGTACGAGCCGCAGCCTCCGCCGCGCCGGGAGCCGCCCCGCCGGGAGCCCCCGCCGCGACGGGAGCCGCGTGAGCCGCGTGAGCCGCGCCGGCGCAGCGCCAACCCGATGCGGATCCCGGGTCTCGGCTGCCTCAAGGGCTGCCTGTTCATGATCCTGATCCTGGTCGTGATCTGTGTGCTGGTGTGGAACTTCACGCCGGTGCCCGAGTGGTGGGCGCAGGGCAAGAGCTTCTGGGACTCCGCGACGGATCTCGTCGGCAAGATCGGGGACCTGATCGGAAAGCTCGGCAACTGAGCCGCGGCGGGGGCCGGGCCGCCGGGCTTCCCGGTGTCCCCGGCGCCTCCGCCGCGTCGCTCTCCGGGCGCTCGTGCGCCCGTCCCCGGTGGTCGGCACGGTGATTTGTCGACTTGTTCCGAGGGATTTCCCCTACAGAAGTGACGCTTCGTCGCATCCCGGGCGCACTGCGCGTGTGTCGCCGCGTAGCTTTGTCGGCACGGTTCGGCGTGACCGCGGGCGGTGAGAATCCCCCAGGTTCTTCCCTGCCCGGAAACGGGAGCCGCCGGCCGGCGGGCGGACGCGTGTGCTGCCCGGCCGCCCGCAGGGGCGGTGAGGAGCCTGCACAGGGTGTCGACGTCGCTGACCCCCGCGAGGAGACTGATGGCACGGAAGATCGGCAGTCGCTACACCGCGCACCGGATCCTGGGGCGCGGAAGTGCCGGCACGGTGTGGCTCGGGGAGGGTCCGGACGGTCCCGTCGCGCTCAAGCTGCTGCGCGAGGATCTCGCCAGCGACCAGGATCTCGCCGAGCGGTTCGTCCAGGAGCGCAGCGCGCTGCTCGGGCTCGACCACCCGCGCATCGTGGGCGTCCACGACCTGGTGGTCGACGGCAACGATCTCGCTCTCGTCATGCAGCTGGTACGCGGCACCGATCTGCGCACCCGCCTCGAACACGAGCGCAGGCTGGCGCCCGAGGCGGCCGTCGCCATTGCCGCCGATGTCGCGGAGGCGCTGGCCGCCGCGCACGCCGCCGGCATCGTGCACCGTGACGTCAAGCCGGAGAACGTGCTGCTGGACGCGCTCAGCATGGAGGGCCCGGGCGGGGCGCCGCCCGCGCTCCTGACCGACTTCGGCGTCGCCAAGCTGATCGACTCCCCGAGCCGCACCCGCGCCACCTCGATCATCGGCACGCCCGACTATCTGGCACCCGAGATCGTGGAGGGCCTTCCGCCGCGTGCCGCCGTGGACATCTACGCGCTGGCCACCGTGCTCTACGAACTCCTCGCCGGTTTCACCCCGTTCGGCGGCGGCCACCCCGGAGCCGTGCTGCGCCGGCACGTGACGGAGTCCGTCGCGCCGCTGCCCGGCATCCCCGACGAGCTGTGGCAGCTGATCCACCAGTGCCTGGCCAAGGCGCCGGCCTCGCGGCTGCGCGCGCCCGAGCTGGCGGCCCGGCTGCGCGAACTGCTGCCGGCCGTCGCCGGTATACCGCCGCTGGACATCGACGAGCAGTCCGAGGACGGCTACGAGGCGGAGCAGCCGGACGCGGCGGCCGAGCGGTCCGGTGCGGCGGGAGCCGACGCCGCCGCGGTGACGGGCGCGCACGCCGCCTCCGCCGAGGGGCCCCCGGCGGGCGCGGTGCCGCTGGTGCACGGCGGTGCCGGTCCCGACGCCAACCGGGACACCCACACGAGCATGCGGGTGCCCGGCGCCGACGAGCTGGCCGGGGGCGCGCACGGCACCGCGCGGGCGCCGCGCGCCTCGGGCGAGCCGCGGGCGGGGTCGGCGCGCAACCGCTCCGGTGTGCCGGTCCCGGTGCAGCGGCGGCGGCTGAAGGTGGGCGCGGCTGCCGTGCTGGTGGCCCTCGTCGTGGCCGTCGGCGGCTGGCTGGCCTCCTCCGACGAGGAGACGGGTTCGCAGCCCTCGCCCGCCGCCGAATACTCGTCGCGCTGACGCCGTCACCGCCGGTTTCCGGGTTCCCCGGCGCGGTAACCGCCGCCCGGCAGGACGTTAGGCTGGGGAGCGTGGCAGTCGTCGATGTATCCGAAGAGCTGAAGTCCCTCTCCTCCACCATGGAGTCGATCGAGGCCGTCCTGGACCTGGACAAGATGCGGTCGGACATCGCCGCGCTTGAGGAACAGGCAGCCGCCCCCGACCTGTGGGACGACGTGGAGAACGCCCAGCAGGTCACGAGCAAGCTGTCCTACCTCCAGGGCCAGCTGCGCCGGGCCGAGGAACTGCGGGGCCGTATCGACGATGTCGGCGTCCTGTTCGAGCTGGCCGAGAGCGAGGGCGACGAGGACACCCGCACCGAGGCGTTCGCCGAGCTGGAGTCGGTGCGCAAGGCCGTGGACGAGCTGGAGGTGCGCACGCTGCTCTCCGGCGAGTACGACCCGCGCGAGGCCGTCGTCAGCGTCCGCGCCGAGGCCGGCGGTGTGGACGCGGCGGACTTCGCCGAGCAGCTGATGCGCATGTATCTGCGCTGGGCCGAGCGCCGGGGCTACCCCACCGAGGTCTTCGACACCTCGTACGCGGAGGAGGCGGGCATCAAGTCCGCGACGTTCACGGTGAAGGCGCCGTACGCCTACGGCACGCTCTCCGTCGAGCAGGGCACGCACCGGCTGGTGCGCATCTCGCCGTTCGACAACCAGGGCCGCCGGCAGACGTCCTTCGCGGGCGTCGAGGTGCTGCCCGTCGTCGAGCAGGTCGACCACATCGACATCCCCGAGAACGAGCTGCGCATCGACGTCTTCCGGTCCTCGGGGCCGGGCGGCCAGTCGGTGAACACCACGGACTCGGCGGTGCGGATGACGCACCTGCCGACCGGCATCGTCGTCTCCTGCCAGAACGAGAAGTCGCAGATCCAGAACCGGGCCGCCGCGATGCGCGTCATGCAGGCCCGGCTGCTCGCCCACCGCAGGGCCGAGGAGCAGGCCAAGATGGACGCGCTCAAGGGCGACGGCGGCAACTCCTGGGGCAGCCAGATGCGTTCGTACGTGCTGCACCCGTACCAGATGGTCAAGGACCTGCGTACCGAGCACGAGGTCGGTAACCCCCAGGCCGTGCTGGACGGCGACATCGACGGCTTCCTGGAGGCCGGGATCCGCTGGCGCAAGCGGCAGGAGCAGGACGCGTAGCACCGCGCGGCACCCCCGCACTCCGAACTCCCGGTGTCAATACGGACATTCCGCGCTGACCTCGCTTGACGGGTCTGTGAGCGCTGGGGAAAGCTGTTCGCTCGGCATGCCTGTTTCAGGGGCGCACGGAAGGGGCGGAGAGCCGCCCCGGTGATGATCGACAGTGGCCCGGGGTGGGGAAGCAAAGGTTCGCCTCAAGGAAGCCCGGTGCTCCAGCGCGCTCCCGTACACGGCTGCCCCATTGACGAGTACAGCTACTGGGGGTAGTTGGCAGATGACCACTTCTAAGACGCGGCTGCGTGTGGCGCGCATAGCCGCCGGCGCGGTCTTCGCCGCCGGCGCTTCGCTCACCGCGGCCGGCGCCGCCCAGGCCGCGGGCCTGGGCGAGACGGACGTCAGCAACGCCAAGAGCGGCGGCGACGTCTCCGCCAAGGCCGAGGCCAAGGACGAGGGTCTGTTCGGCGGCCTGTTCGGCGGCGGCGACTCGGGCGGCGACGACGGCGGCAGCAGCACCATCGGCGGCGGCGACGACGGCGGCGTCATCGGTGGTGACACCGGCGGTGACGACGGCGGCTCCAGCGGTGGCGACACCGGTGGCGACGACGGCGGCACGGGCGGCACCGTGTCCGGCGGTGACGACGGCGGTATCGGCGGTATCGGCGGTATCGGCGGTGACGACGGCGGTGCCGACGGTGGCAACGACGGCGGTGCCGACAACGGTGGCAACGGCAACGGCGGTAACGGTGCCGGTGGCAACGACGGTGGCGCCGACAACGGTGGCAACGGCAACGGCGGCAACGGTGCCGGTGGCAACGACGGCGGTGCCGACAACGGCGGCAACGGCAACGGTGGCAACGGCGGTAACGGCGGCCACTCCGGCGGGAACGGCGGCAGCGGCGGTGGCGACACCGGCGGCGGCCAGGAGCCCGCGACCATCGGCGGTTCCGGCGGCGGTGACGACGACACCTGCGAGCTGGACGACTCGACGGTGAACTGCGAGGGCGGCACCAACCCGGACAGCGCCGGCAGCCAGCCCGTCGTCGACAGCAAGCCCGAGCAGCCGAAGCAGGAGCTGGCCGAGACCGGTTCCGGCGAGACGACCTTCCTGCTGGTCGGCGCGGCCACGATGATCGCCGGCGGTATCGGCTTCCGGCTGATGCCCCGCGTGATCAACCGCCGTACGGCGGCCTGACACCGGACGCCGGAGGCGTACCCGGGCAGGAGCGACAACGACAACCGCACAGCGCGGAGGGCCGGAACATCACCCGATGTTCCGGCCCTCCGGCGTTCCGTGACCGCGCACGGGCGGCGCGGCAGCCGTACGGAACGCACTCGTGCGTGTGATGCGGTATCTCGTCGGCGGGCGGCGTCAGTTGCGCGCTGTGCCCCCTCGGTGACCGGATGTCCCCCCTCGGACGTGCCCTGGCCGTCGTCCGGCCGTCTTCCGACTGCCGGACCGGGGTGCGGTCGCCGGCGGGCCGGTCGTCAGAGGGTGGCGAAGCGCTGGGCGACCAGCGCGACCGCGACCAGCGTCAGCAGCAGCCCGATCAGCGCCGTGGGCGACAGGCCGGCCAGCGGGGACGCACGGTGCAGGCGCTCGCGGTGGGCGCGGCACACCGCGCAACGCCCTTCGCTCACGGGCCCCGCGCAGTTGGCACACACCAGTCGATCGCATGTCATGCGAACTCCTCCTTCTCGCGCCCACCCGGGAGTGATGCCTTCCCCAGGGGTGCTCGTCTCCACTGTGCCAGGTGTGCGCCCGCCGCGCAGAAACCTCCTGGTGGGAAGCGGGCGCCCGGCCGCGCTCGGGGCGCGGGCCGGCCGTCCGGCCGCCGTCGGCGTGGAGTTGCCCGGTTGATGCCGCCCTGCGCCGCGGTCGAAACCGCCCGCACGGGCGGGGCGCGGCCGTCGGACTCCGGGGGCGGGCGGGGCGCATACCCGGCGACACCGGACCAAGGGCAGAGCCCGACTGCGCGGCACCGACGGCTTCGCGTATGGTCTCGACACCGACAGGGGGCCGCTCCGCGGCTTCCGCTGCCCCTACCCAGGTCGACGTGGTGTATCCGTGATCCGATTCGACAACGTCTCCAAGTCCTACCCCAAGCAGAACCGCCCTGCCCTCCGCGAGGTCTCGCTGGAGATCGGCCGGGGCGAGTTCGTCTTCCTGGTGGGCTCCTCCGGCTCCGGAAAGTCCACCTTCCTGCGCCTCATCCTCCGCGAGGAGCGCGCCTCCCACGGGCAGGTGCACGTCCTCGGCAAGGATCTGGCCCGCCTGTCCAACTGGAAGGTTCCGCACATGCGGCGCCAGTTGGGCACCGTCTTCCAGGACTTCCGGCTGCTGGCCAACAAGACGGTCGGGGAGAACGTCGCGTTCGCGCTGGAGGTCATCGGCAAGTCGCGCGGGCAGATCCGCAAGACGGTGCCGGAGGTGCTCGACCTGGTGGGTCTGGGCGGCAAGGACGACCGGATGCCGGGCGAGTTGTCCGGTGGTGAGCAGCAGCGGGTGGCCATCGCGCGGGCGTTCGCCAACCGTCCCATGCTGCTGATCGCCGACGAGCCGACGGGCAACCTCGACCCCCAGACCTCCGTCGGCATCATGAAGTTGCTCGACCGCATCAACCGCACCGGCACGACGGTCGTCATGGCCACGCACGACCAGCAGATCGTCGACCAGATGCGCAAGCGCGTGGTCGAACTGGAGATGGGCCGCCTCGTGCGCGACCAGTCGCGCGGCGTCTACGGCTACCAGCACTGAGCCCGCCCGTCCTCCGTCCCCCTGCGCAGAAAGGACGCCATGCGCGCCCAGTTCGTACTGTCGGAGATCGGCGTCGGTCTCCGTCGCAATCTCACGATGACCTTCGCGGTCATCGTTTCCGTCGCCCTGTCGCTCGCGCTGGCCGGCGGCTCGCTGCTCGCCCGGGAGCAGGTGAGCACCATGAAGGGCTACTGGTACGACAAGGTCCAGGTCTCCATCTACCTGTGCAACAAGAACGACGCGTCCTCCGACCCCAATTGCGCCAAGGGCGCCGTCACCGCGCAGCAGAAGAAGGAGATCAAGACCGACCTGGACAAGCTCGACGTGGTCGAGCGCGTCTACCACGAGTCGGCCGACGACGCGTACAAGCACTACAAGGAGCAGTTCAAGGACTCGCCCCTGGCCGACTCCCTGACGCCGGACCAGATGCAGGAGTCCTACCGCGTCAAGCTCAAGGACCCCACCAAGTACCGGGTGTTGCAGACGGCGTTCTCCGGCCGGCAGGGCGTTCAGGAGGTGCAGGACCAACGCAGCCTGCTGGAGAACCTGTTCAACCTGCTCAACGGCATGAACATCGCGGCGCTGTGTGTGATGGCGCTGATGCTCGTCGTCGCGCTGCTGCTGATCGTCAACACCGTGCGTGTGTCGGCGTTCAGCAGGCGCAGGGAGACGGGCATCATGCGGCTGGTCGGCGCCTCCAGTTTCTACATCCAGATGCCGTTCATCCTGGAGGCGGCCATCGCGGGCCTGATCGGCGCCGGCTTCGCCTGTGTGCTGCTGATCGGCGGCAAGTACTTCCTGATCAACAACTGGCTCCAGGAGAAGATCGTCCTGATCAACTTCATCGGCTGGGACGCGGTCGTGAAGGTGCTGCCGCTCATCATCGCCGTCGGCGTCCTCATGCCGGCCGTCGCGGCCTTCTTCACACTGCGCAAGTATCTGAAGGTCTGAGCGGGCAGGCGGGCGCCGTTGGGCCGACGTCCCGTACGGCGCCCGCGTCTGTCCTACACTCCCGACCATGCCGGGCCAGTGGTTCACCGAGACGCGCCCGCGCCGACTGCGGCGCGGAGCGGCACTGTCGTTGGTCTTCGCCGGAGTGCTGGCGACCGGGGCCGCCACGGGCGCCTTCGGTGGCGAGACGGCGCCGCGCCGCCCGGCAGCCGACGCCCGGAACGCCGACTCCCGCACCGCGCCCGGCCCCTCCGGCACCGCGCCGCAGGGCGGCACCGGCCGGGTGCCGGAGCCGGAGCGCGGCCGGGACGCCGCACACGAACTCGTCAGCCGCAGCGGCGACCGCTGGTCGGCGGCGTACTCGGCGCGGGAGTACGAGGGGCTGCGGCAGGCCCTCGACGGCAGTTACGTCGGTGTCGGCATCTCCGTCCGCGAGGTGCGCGCCGCCGCGCGGCACGGCGGGGACGGCAAGCACACCGGGGGCGACGGCAAGAACGGCGCCGGGCACGGCGGACGCCCGCCGCGCGCCGTCGAGGTCGACCACGTCGAGCCCGGCAGCCCGGCGGCGCGGGCCGGGGTGCGGGCCGGGGACCGGCTCAGGGCGGTGGGCGACCGGCCGGTCACGGGGATGCCGGTGACCGATGTGGTGGCCCTGCTGCGCGGGACGCCCGGCGCGGACGGGCCCGGCTCGTCCGTCACCCTGGAGCTGTCCCGCAACGGCCCGTCGGGCGCGGAGGGCAGCTGGCACACGACGCTGCGCCGTGCCCGGCTGGACACGGACGCGGTCACCGTCGACCGGCTCGGCCCCGGGGTCACCCGGATCAAGGTCGCGGCCTTCACCAGGGGCGCGGGCGAACAGGTGCGCAAGGCGGTGGCGGAGCGGGTGCCCGAGGGCTCCGGCGTCCTGCTGGATCTGCGCGGCAACGCCGGCGGCCTGGTGGACGAGGCCGTCACCGCCGCGTCGGCCTTCCTGGACGGCGGTCTGGTCGCCACCTACGACGACGAGGGCACCCAGCGCGCGCTGTACGCGCCGCGCGGCAAGGGCGACGACGAACTGCCCGTCGTCGTCCTGGTCGACGGGGGCACGATGAGCGCGGCCGAGCTGCTCACCGGGGCGCTCCAGGACCGGGGCCGTGCCGTGGTGGTCGGCTCGCACACCTTCGGCAAGGGCTCGGTGCAGATGCCCCGCAGGCAGCGGGACGGCTCGGTGGCGGAGCTGACCGTCGGTCACTACACGACTCCGTCGGGTCGCGACGTCGAGGGTCGGGGTATCGCGCCGGATCTCTCGGTGGACTCCCGGGACGGGGCGACGGAACGGGCGAGGACGGTATTGAGTGGCCTCGAACCCCCCTCCTAGTGGGAGAATGGCCTGGTTATGGCGAAGATGAAGACGACTCGGGCCACGGCGAAGAAGGCCAAGGCCAAGGACGACAAGGACGCCCGCAAGCTCGTCGCCCAGAACAAGCGGGCCCGGCACGACTACCTCATCCTCGACACCTACGAGTGCGGCATCGTGCTGACCGGTACCGAGGTCAAGTCGCTGCGCCAGGGCCGCGCCTCGCTGGTGGACGGCTTCGCCCAGATCGACGGCAACGAGGTCTGGCTGCACAACGTGCACATCCCGGAGTACGCGCAGGGCACCTGGACCAACCACGCGGCCCGCCGCAAGCGCAAGCTGCTGCTGCACCGTGCCGAGATCGACAAGCTGATCGGCAAGACGCAGGAGACGGGCCACACGCTGGTCCCCCTCCAGCTGTACTTCTACCGGGGCCGGGCCAAGGTCGAGATCGCGCTGGCCAAGGGCAAGAAGGAGTACGACAAGCGGCAGGCCCTGCGGGAGAAGCAGGACCGGCGCGACGCGGACCGGGCGATGTCCGCGGCCCGCCGCCGGCAGCGCGCCGCCGCCCGCGCCTGACCGGGGGTTTCGCCCCGCGCTCCGGCCGGTGGTCCGGCCCGGGACAGCGCGGGAATACCCCGGGGCGCTCCGGGGTTGAAGGGGGTGCGGACCGTGGGAGCGGAGTCCGGCGGCCCGGTGGCGGCCCGATCGAAAGGGTTGGCGCGGGTGCGCGGTGTTCGCTTACCATGAGCTGTGGCTACGCCCGAGAGGGCGGGCAGTTTGTCAACTCAACATGGGGATGATCGGTTTCGACAGCGAATGTCGAAGTAGGGGAAGCGAGCCGAGGAACGCGGCAATGATCTCGTTAACCACGTGCCGCAAAAAAATAATCGCCAATCAGAAGCGCGATTCCTTCGCCCTCGCTGCCTGAGCAGCGACCTGCGAAGTGTCAGCCCGGGGTAGTTCCCGCCCCGGTTCCTGGCATCAGCTAAGGGAACTCACCGCGTAGACCCGGTCACGGGGTCTGCCGGGACATCACACAGTGACTGGGCCCGTCGGAGACTTGTCCGTGTGATCTCCGGGGCCGAGAAAATCGCAGCGGACTGCGCTCGGAGAAGCCCTGCTTCTGCTTCGTTGGACGCGGGTTCGATTCCCGCCATCTCCACCATCAGGTGCCGTACGGCACCGCCCATGTTGAGGCCCTGCCCGGCGGATCCCGCCGGGCAGGGCCTTTTTGCTGCGCGGACTCCTTGTGCAGGCTTCGTGCACAGGCGGAAGCCCGCACACCGGGTGCGCCCGCTGTCGGCCGCGTGCTGGGATGTGGCCATGGAACGAGTGACCGACAGCCTGCCCGCCCGGATCTTCCTGCTCGCCTGCAATCCCGACAAGGAGCGGCGGGCGTGGGGCGACACTCTGGGATACGCCGTCCGGGCCGCGGTGCTCGTGGAGTTGGCCGAGCGGGGCTGTCTGAGCGATGCGGACGGCAAGGCGCGGCCGGTGGGGGACCGGCGCACCGGGGACCCGGTGCTGGACGCGGTGCTCAGGGGGCTGGCCGAGCACGGCAGGCCCCGGCGGTGGCGCACGCTCGTGGCGAGGGCGCGGCGGCAGACACTCCAGTCGCTGGAGGAGCAGTTGGTGACGGCGGGGGAGATCCGGGTCGAGCGGCGGGCACTGCGGCGCGACCGCGTGGTGCTGCGCGAGCCCGGGCTGCCGGGCCGGTTGCGGGCCGAGGCGCTGGAGACGCTGGAGTCCTCGACGCCCGTCGAGCAGGTGCCCCGTGCCGAGGCGGCGCTGGCGGCGATGGCCGCGCTGGGCAAGCTGGCCCCGGAGCTGAACTGGCAGGTGCGGCACCGCAATCGGAAGCGGATCAAGGAGCTGACGAAGCGGGGCGGTCCGGCCGTGACCGGGCTGAAGAAGGCGCTCGACAGCCGCAATGCCGCCGCGGCGTCGAGCGCGAGCTCCAGCGCCTCCTAGCGGGCCCCGCCCGGCCCTGCCTGCTCCTGCCCCGTCCCGCTGCGTCCCTGCCCTGCCCTGCCTTGTCCTCTCCGCGGACGGGGTCCGGGGGCTGTTTTCGGCGGCTCGTGCATCTATCCTGCCGGGGCAGGAAACCGGACATATGTCCCCTTCTGTGGGGCGGGCGCGCACGGCGGGTGCGGTGCCGTCCGGTGCGCAGCGGAAGGAGCACGCGTATGCCCTCGCAGGACGAGGCTCCCGAGCCGCTCGGGCCCTCCTCCCTGACCTGGCGGTACTTCGGCGACTGGCGCGGGGTGCTGCTCGCGCCGTGGGCCGGCGCCATGCAGAACATGCACCCCGGGCTCGGTGCCGGGGTGGCCGGGCACTCGCGGTTCTTCGAGGAGCGCTGGCAGCGGCTCTTCCGTTCGCTCTACCCCATCGGCGGCGTCGTCTACGACGGGCCCCGCGCGGCCCGCACCGCCCGCGAGGTGCGCGGCTACCACGACGCCGTCAAGGGCGTCGACGAGCGGGGCCGCCCGTACCACGCGCTGGACCCGGACACCTTCTACTGGGCGCACGCCACGTTCTTCGTGCTCACGCTGCTGATCGCCGACCGGCTCGGGCCCGGGCTCGACGAGGCCGCCAAACGCCGGCTGTTCGACGAGCACGTGCAGTGGTGGCGGCTCTACGGCATGAGCATGCGCCCGGTGCCGGGCAGTTGGGAGGAGTTCCAGCGCTACTGGGACCGGATGGCCGCCGAGGTGCTGGAGGACAACCGGCCCACCCGCGACGTCCTGGACATGCGGCGGCTGCCGAAGCCGCCCGCGCTGCGGCTGCTGCCGGACGCGGTGTGGCGGGCCGTGCGCGGGCGGCAGGCGCGGGCCTTCGAATGGTTCACGGTCGGTTTCTTCCCGCCCGCCGTACGGCACCGGCTGGGCTATGTGTGGACGGTGCGGGACGAGCGCAGGCTGCGCCGGATCGGCCGGGCCGTGCACCGGTGCTGGCGGCTCGTCCCGCCCGCGTGGCGCTACCACCCGAGGGCCCGGGCCGGCTGGGAGCGGGCCCGGGGACGCCGGGCGCCGGACGCCCCGCCGGTGGAGACCCCGGCACGCAACCTTCCGCCCGCCGGCCGGCGGGGGCTGCCGCAGCACTACTCGCCCCGGCTGTGATCCGTCCCCGGGGCGGGTGCGCGCCCCGGCCACCGGAGCCGGCCGCGCCGCCCGCGCCGGCGCCCGCGTGCGGGCTCGCGTCCGCCGCGCCGCCGGGGCCAGGCCGCGACGAGGACCGACCCGGCCAGCGCGAGGAACGGGCCGCCGGGGGAGTCACCAGAGGAGTCGCCGGGAGAGTTGCCGGGGGAGTTGCCGGAAGAGGGACGCGTGCCCGGGGCGTCGCCGGGGCGGTGGTAGCGGGGTGTGCTCGGGGGCAAAGGCATGGCCTCAGCTTCCGGGCGGTGCGTGGGCACGGTCCAACACCTGTGAACGCCCCTTTCACGCACGGCTGTTGTGAATCGCCGGGCCCCGGCCTATGTTCGCCCGATGCCGAGCGATGTCTCTCCCGCCCCGCGGCTGCTGCGCGCGTTCGTCGCCGTCGCCGAGGAGCTGCACTTCACCCGGGCCGCCGGCCGGCTGTACGTGGCCCAGCAGGCGCTCAGCAGGGACATCCGGACGCTGGAGCGGGAGCTGCGTGCCGAGCTGTTCGTCCGCAGCACCCGCCGGGTGGTGCTCACGGCCGAGGGGGAGCGGCTGCTCCCGCACGCGCGCCGGGTACTGGCCGCCTATGCCGCGCTCGGCGAGGAGTTCGGCCCGCCGGGGCCGGCCGGGGACGGCGGACGCCCGCTGGCCGTCGACGCCGCCGCGCCCGTCTCCACCGGTCAGCGGGTGCTGGACGCGGCGCGTGCGGCGGCGCCGGAGCTGGAGTTCGTCGCCCGCTACCGCTCCGGTCTGACGGGCGCCGCCGCCGAGATCCACGCCGGGCGGCTGGACGCCGCGTTCGGCCGGTACGCGGGGCTGCCCCGGGATGTCCGGGCCGGCCTGAGCCACCGGCTGGTGCGGTACGAGCGGGTGGCGGTGCTGCTGCCCGGCGGGCATCCGCTGGCGCAGCGCGAGACGGTGCCGCTGGCCGCGCTGGCCGGCGAGACCCTGTACGCGGGCGCCGGCAACCCGGACACCGAGGAGTGGACGGACTACGCGCGCACGCTCTTCGAGGGCCGCGGCATCCGGCTGGCCGGCCCCTTCCCGAAGCTGGAGGGCGAGCAGGAGTTCAGCCGTGTCGTGCGGGCGCGCGGCTGGTCGGTGCTGGCCACGGAGGTGTTCATCGGCGTGCCCGGCATGGTGCTGCGTCCGCTGGCCGAGCCGGTGCCGCTCTCCCCGGTCTCCCTGGTGTGGCGGCGCGGCCTGCGCCACCCGGGCCTGCGCGTCCTGACGGAGGCGGCCCGCGCGCTGGGCACCCGGGAGGGCTGGTGTGTGCGCCCTCCTGGCTCCTGGCTGCCGGAGCGGGACGCGGCGCTGCTGCGGGCCGGTGGCTGAGCGGCGGTCGGGCGCCGGCGGGTCCGGGCGCGTTCGACGGTGCCGTCCCGCCCTCGTCGGTGCCGTCCCGTCGGCGGGCGGGGCGCCGGGGCTCTGGCATCATGACCAAGCGGAGCCCGGCTCCGATTGAGTCCCGGGGAGCGGGCCGGGGCGGGGCAGCGGAGGGAGCGGTGCGGTGAGCGGCGGCGACGGGGGCGCGGGCGGACAGGTCCGTGCCCGGCGGGCGGACGCCCGGCGCAACGAGAAGGCGCTGCTGGACGCGGCGGCCGCGGTCTTCGTGGCCTCCGGGGTGGAGGCGCCGGTGCGGGACATCGCGGCGGAGGCCGGGGTCGGCATGGGCACGATCTACCGCCACTTCCCGACCCGCGCCGATCTCGTCGTCGCCGTCTACCGGCACCAGATCGAGTCCTGCGCCGAGGCGGGCCCGGCCCTGCTGGCGAGCGGCCCCACCCCGCACGCCGCGCTGGGGCGGTGGATCGACCTCTTCGCCGACTTCCTGGTCACCAAGCACGGGCTCGCCGCCGTGCTCCGGCCGGACAGCGCGGGTTTCGAGGCGCTGCACGCCTCGTTCCTCGACCGCCTGGTGCCGGTGTGCGCCGAGCTGCTCGACGCCGCGGTCGCCTCCGGTGAGATCCGTGAGCGGCTGAGCGCCTACGAACTCCTGCGCGCCGTGGGGAACCTGTGCATCGGCGACGACCAGGATCCCCGCTACGACGCGCGCCGCGCCGTCCGGCTCCTCGTCGCGGGGCTGGCGCGGCCGGAGTGACGGCGGCCGGTCGGGTCAGACCCGCTCCAGCGGGCGGTGCGGGCCCGTCGGCAGCTCGGCCTTGACCGGATCGCCGGGGCGGACGACGCCGCCCTGCTGGACGACGCCCATGACGCCTGCCTTGCGGACCGGGCCGCCCTCCGTGTCGCGGCCGACGACCTCCTTGAGCAGGCCCTTGCTGAAGCGGTCGATCTGGTAGCAGGGGTTGCGCAGCCCGGTGATCCGCACGACGGCCTCGTCGCCGAGGTGCAGCAGGGTGCCCTCCGGCAGCTCCAGCAGGTCGATGCCGGCCGTGGTGATGTTCTCGCCCAGGTCGCCGGGCGCCACCCGGTGGCCGTGCGCCGCCACCTCGTCGAACAACTCCGCCTGGAGCAGGTGCACTTGGCGCAGATTCGGCTGTGTGGGGTCCCGGCGTACCCGGGAGCGGTGCTGGACGGTGACGCCGGCGTGTGCGTCACCCTCGACGCCGAGCCCGGTCAGCAGCCGGACGCTCTCCCGGTTCGGTTTGGTGAATCCGTGCCCGCTGTCGCTGCTGACCGCGGTGACCGTGCCCTCGATGCTGCCGTGCTCGTCGTTCACCTGGCCCCCTCGCTGCGCGGGCCGGTCCGTCCGGCCCCGGCCCTTCGATCGTACGGCGGCCGGTGGCGCGCCGTGAGCGTGCTTTCCGCCCTCCGGGGGGGGCGGTGCCGGGGCCGGTGGCCGGGCGGGCGGGGTGTCAGGCGTTGGTTCCGGCGTCCACGAGGACGGACGTGCCGGTGATGTTGCCGGCGTCCGGGCTCGCCAGGTGCGCGACGGTGTGGGCGATGCCGTCCGCCGTGCCGTAGCGGCCGAGCGCTGTCAGCGAGCGCTGGAAGTCGGCGCCCTCACCCCCGTCGGCGGGGTTCATCTCGGTGTCCGTCGAGCCGGGGTGCACGAGGTTCGCGGTGATGCCGCGGGGCCCCAGATCGCGGGCGAGGCCCCGGGTGAGCCCGTTGAGCGCGGCCTTGGAGGCGGAGTAGAGGGTGATGCCGGGCATCGTGGCGTGGTCGGCGAGGTTGCTGCCGATGCTGATGACGCGGCCGCCCGCCGTCATGTGCCGGACGGCCGCCTTGGTGCCCAGCAGCGCGGCGCGCACATGGATGGCGAGCGTGCGGTCGATCTCCTCGACCGTGACCTCCTCCAGCGGGCCGCTGGGGAAGATGCCCGCGTTGTTGACGAGGATGTCGAGCCGGCCGAACTCGGCGGCGGCCCGGTCGACGGCCGTCACCGGATCGTGTGCGTCCGCGCTGTCGGCGCGGATCGTCAGCGCCCTGCGGCCCAGCGCGCGGATGTCCTCGGCGACTTCCTCGGCGCGGCTGCGGGACGCGGCGTACGTGAGCGCGACGTCGGCGCCGTCGGCCGCGAGCCTGCGGGCCACGGCGGCGCCGATTCCCCGGCTGCCGCCGGTGACGAGTGCGGCCTTGCCGTCGAGGGGCAGGGGCGTCCGGGTCATCTGGCTGTCTCCTTCTGGTCCGTGGTGCCGGGCGCACCGGGCTGTGCGGTGCACCGTTTGTATAGCGATCGCTAAATAATTACGGCACGGAGTATCCTGCGGCGTCAAGAGAGTTCAGTAGCGACCACTAAAAAACCGGTGCCGAGGGCCGGGGAGCCCGGGACGCCGGAGGTCGCCGAGCCCGGGAACGCCGGGAGAGACCCGGGAGCACCGGGAGAGAGGTGTGCCGATGACGCCGCGCGGACGGCCCCGCAGCTTCGACCGGGACGCCGTGCTCCAGCAGGCCATGCGGATGTTCTGGGAACGGGGCTACGAGTCGACCTCCTTGGCCGACCTCACCTCGGCCACCGGGCTCAAACCCCCCAGCCTGTACGCCGCGTTCGGCTCCAAGGAGGGCCTCTTCCGGGAGGCCGTCGAGCTGTACACCCGCACCGACGGCGCCCTCACCGGCACCGCGCTGGACGGGGGCCCGACGGCGCGGGAGGCCGTCGGGCGGATGCTGCGCGAGAACGCCTGCGGCTACACCGAGGACGGCAGGCCGCCCGGCTGCATGATCGTCCTCGCCGCCACCACCTGCGCCGCCGAGAACGAGAGCGTGCGCCAACTCCTCGCCGACACCCGGGCGGACACCCTGCGCAGCATCCGCGCCCGGCTGGAACGCGGCGTCGCCGACGGCGATCTGCCCGCCGGCACCGACACCGGACAACTCGCCGACTTCTACGGCACCGTGCTGTTCGGCCTGTCCATCCGCGCCCGGGACGGCGCCTCCCGGGAGGCGCTGCTCCGCGTCGCCGACTCCGCCATGCACGCCTGGGACGCCCTCACGGGCGGCACCGGCCCGGCCGCGCCGGACGACTGACCCGCGGCGGCGGCCCCGCCCGCCCGCCCGGCCGGACGCCGGTTCAGGGGCAGGCGCTGCGCCGCGTGCACTCGACCGGACGCCGGTTCAGAGCAGGAGTTGCGCCGCGTGCGCCCGGCCGGACGCCGGTTCAGGGCAGGAGTCGCGCCGCGTGCACCCGGCTGAAGTGCAGCACCACGTCGTAGGACGCGGCGAGCGACACCCGGTGCGTCTTCACCGGGAACGTCAGGCCGATGTTGTGCACGAGCGGATGCTCCCGCTCCAGCCAGGCGCGCGCCTTCGGCGGTGCCTTGCGCAGGTCCAGCACATAGTCCTCGTGGCGCACCCGCTCCAGGCCGGACTCCACCGTGCCGGGGCGCGCGGGCCCGACGGCGAAGCGGCGCACCGGCCCACCGAAGTCCTCCTCGCGGGCGTTGAAGGAACCGCTGTCGAAGGTGGTGCCCACGCTGACGAAGTCCCGGCCGAGCATCTCGCGCAGAAAGCTGCCCACCGGCTCGGGGAAGCGGGCGGGGTCCTCGGCGACGTAGGTGATGTGCGAGTTGTGCGAGGACAGCACGATCGTGTCCCCCACGTTCTCGTTCCACCAGACCGTGTTGCGCGCCATGGACCGGTCCCGGAAGCGCATCTGCCGGGCGAACTCCCGCTCGTCCTGCACGTCCAGGGAGAACGCGTACGCCGTCTGCCGGATCGCTCGGGCGTGCTGCACCGCCCACGCCTGCGCCGAACCGCGTGCGCCCGCGCCCCCGTGCCGCTTCAGCAGCTCCAGCGCCTCGGCCGCCCGCGCGGCGCGGTCCTCGCGCACGCTCTTCGACGCGCCCAGCCAGTCCTCGGAGAACTTCCGCGTGCCCGTGCCGGGCGCCGGACGCAGCCCCCGGTAGAGCCGCTCCAGCCGGGCGGCGAGCGCCGGGTCGCGCTTCCGGGCGTGCGCGACGACCGCGTCGTACAACTCGCTGCCCGTGAAGCCCAGATCGTTGCCCAGGAAACGGAGCTTGTCGGCCGGGTCCGGGTGCGCCTCGTTGTACGCGCGCATCCAGCGCACCAGGTCCAGGTACTCCCGGGTGTTCCAGAAGCGGTAGTTGTACTGGAACTCGCGGGACATGATCGCCCGCGGATCGCCCCTGCCGTGCAGCACGTAGTCGTTGAGCAGCCGGCCCGTGCTCCAGCTGCTCTCCAGCGCGAACGTCCGGAAGCCCCGGTGTTTGACCAGGTGCGCGAACACCCGCTGCTTCGTGGTGAAGAACTCCCGTGAGCTGTGCGTCGCCTCCCCGAGGCCGACGACCTTCGCGCCGTCCGCCGCCCGCGCCAGCTCCCGCAGGCCGCCGTTCGGGCCCGGCTCGGCCAGATCGCGCGCGGCGCGGTCCAACTCCCGTACCGGAACGCCCCCGTCGGCGGACGCGGTGGTGGCCCGGCCCGCCGGCTGCCCCGGGGCCGTCGTCGCCAGGGCGGTGACGGCGGTGACGGCCGTCAGGGCCGAGGCGGTGCCCAGCAGGGCCGTTCGCCGTCCGCGGGCGCCGCGGCGCCGCTCTCCCGTGGTGGTGCGCACTGCGCTTCCCCCCTTGTCGGTCCTTGTCGGTGCCGCGTCGCGGCATCGGCTCTCGTCCCCGGCGACGCTACGGAGGGCGCCCGGCGCGCACGAGGTGTCCAGCAGGCGTTCCGCCGGGGCGGCCGGCACCCCGCCGGGGTGCACCCGCCGACACCCCGGCGGCACCCGCGGACACCTCGGCGGTACGTGACGACCTCCGGCGGCGTCGTGACGACGCCCGGCTGTACGTGACGACGCCCGGCGGTACGGGACGACACCCCGCGCGGGTCTCGGCCGGGCCCGGCCGAGGCGGGAACCCCGGGCGTGCCTTCCGCGTTGGAACGCGGGTGGCCTCGGCCTTCCGCCGGCGGCCGCCCCCTTTCGAGAAGACCTCTCCTCGAAAGGTGGAGCTCATGGACAGGCGCGCACTCGCGCTCTGTGTCGTCGTGACGGCGGCGACGATGGACCTCGTGGACGGGACGGTGGCCAACATCGTCCTGCCCGTCGTACAGCGGGACCTGGCCGCCGGGGACGGCGCTGCCGCCGCGATCGCCTCGGCGTACACGCTGGCGCTCGGCTCGCTGCTGACACTCGGCGGCCGGCTCGGCGACCTCTTCGGCCCGCGCAGGGTGCTCGGCCTCGGCACGGCCGGGTTCGTGGCGGCCTCGGCGCTGTGCGCGGCCGCACCGGGGCCCGGCCCGCTGATCGCCGCGCGGCTGGCGCAGGGGGCCGCCGGGGCCGTGCTCGTACCGCAGACGCTGACGGTCGTGCAGCTGCTGTACCCGACGCGCGAACGGGGGCGCGCGCTCAGCGTGTTCGCGGGGGTCGCCGGT
The DNA here is from genome assembly GCF_006539165.1 of Streptomyces cacaoi. Lineage (GTDB taxonomy): Bacteria > Actinomycetota > Actinomycetes > Streptomycetales > Streptomycetaceae > Streptomyces > Streptomyces cacaoi. The sequence goes on from NZ_BJMM01000042.1 coordinate 60,980, forward strand.
GCGGCCACCGTCGCGGGGCCCGTGCTGGGCGCGCTCGTGACCCGCGTGGACGTCCTCGGCCTCGGCTGGCGAGCGGTGTTCGCGCTGAACATCCCGGTGGGCGCCCTCGTCCTGGCCGGGCTGCGGTGGGTACCGGGCGGAGTGCGGGGCGAGTGTGCGGTGCCGGGCGGGAGCGCGGTGCCGGGCGACGGCCCGTTCTCCGGCGGGGTCGACGGTATGGGCAGCGCGCTGCTCGGCTCCGGGATCGCCCTGCTCAGCGCTCCGCTGCTGTGGGGAAGCGCAGCCGACCGCCTGCTGTGGACCGCCGTCTCGCTCGCCGGCGGTGCCGCGGCGCTGACCGGGTTCGCCGTCCACCAGGGACGGCGTGCCCGGCGCGGGCGTGCGCCGCTGGTGGACCCGCGGCTGCTGCGCTTCCGCAGCTTCCGGGGCGCGCTCCAGGTCACCGCGCTCGTCCACGCCGCCGTCTTCGCGCTGTTCCTGACACTGGCCCTGTACCTCCAGGGGGAGCGCGGCTGGACGCCGGTGCAGGCCGCGTTCGCCGTCCTGCCGTGGGCCGTCGGCATCCCGCTGACGTCGGTTCCGGCCTCGTCGCGGCTCGTGCCACGGTTCGGCCGGCGGGTCCTCGCCGTCGGGACGGCGGCCATGCTGCTCGGCGTGCCGGCGTCGGCCTGGGGGCTGCACCTCGCGGGGGACGCCTGGTACGGACCGGCGCCGGGCCTGTTCGTCGCCGGCTGCGGCATAAGGTGCGTGGTGGCGCCCGTGCTCGGTCTCGGGCTGCGCGAGGTTCCGGCGAGCGCGGCGGGGACGGCCTCCGGGGTGCTGAACACCGTGCAGCACGTGGCCGGAGCCCTCGGTACCGGGGTGCTGGGTGGGGTGTACGCCGCTCATCTCGAACTTCCGGTCGGCGGACGGCTGTTGCCGGTACTGCTGGGCGTCGTCGTCCTGCTCGTCGGCGCGTTGCTGAGCGTGCGCCTGCTGCCGCGCCGCCCGTGAAGGCTCCCCCCCCGGCGCACGGTGGAGCGCGGGCCGGAGAACGGCGTCCCGGAGGCGAGTTCGGACTCGTCGCAACCCGTCACCTGCGGACAAGAAAGGACACGGTAGATCTTTGGGGTGATTGATGCGCTAGATTGCGCGTTCGGTGGGAGGGGGTGTGACCGGCCCGCGGTGAGCGGGCACGGGAGATATGCCTGGACGAACTGACGGCTGTGACAGCCGCGATGGCCGAGATGGCCGAGATGGCCGAGATGGCCGCGACGGCCGAGGTGGCCGCGACGGCGGCGATGTTCCCGACGGCCTGTCCGGTCGGGACGGCTGCGGCGCGGGCGGTGGCACGGCACAGCACATGGCGGGATGGCGCGCCGCCTCGTACGGCCCGCGCAGCGACGGGGCCGACGACCACGGGGCCCCGGGCGGCAGCAAGTCCCGGGCTGGCGGCGGCTCTTCGGGGGACGAGACGGTCGCGTACGACGCCCGCGCCGTGACCGGTACCGGCCGCGCGTCGGCGCCCCGGGCCGCTGCCGCGCCGCCGTCCACCGCGATGGGCCCGGTCACCTGGGGCACGGCCCGCGCCCGCACCGCCCCGGACACCACCGAGCCGACGCCCTCCCCGCCCTCTCCACCCTCTCCGTCCTCTCCTGAGTCCACGTCCGCTGCGGGACCCTCGGCGCGCCCGGCGCCCGCGGACACGGACACACACCCGGACGCGACGGAGACAGCCGTACTGCCGAGCGTCCCGGGTGCGGGTGCTGGTGCCGAGGCCGATATCGGCGCGGGCGTGCGTCCGGATGTGGCGGAGACGGCTCCCCTGCCGAGCCTGGCGCGCACGGATGTGCTGCCCCGCGCGGAGGCCGCCGCCGGGCCGGTCGCCGGAGCCGCCGCCGAGACGAGTGTGCTGCCCGGTGTGGGGGAGACGGCTGGTCCGGGTGTGGGGGCCGCCGCCGAGACGAGTGTGCTGCCCGGTGTGGGGG
>NZ_BJMM01000043.1 GCF_006539165.1 Streptomyces cacaoi
CCGCGCCCGAGACCACATCCGAAACCGGCACCGCACCGGGCATGAGCCGCACCGCCCCGGTCCCCGCACACCGCGGGGGCCGGGGCTCTGTGCTGTCGGCCTGCCGTCCCGGCATCGACCGAGGGGAACCACACAGGAGTCTTTGCAAAGAGACCTGTGGAGTTTAGGCTGCCGCGCATGCCCGAGGAAGCCAGCGTCGCCCCGACCTCCCCGTCCTCCCCATCCGCCCCATCCTCCGGGTCCGGCCCCTCGGCCCCGCCCACCGGGTCCGGGGATCCGGCGGACCGGAACGCCGAGGCCGTCACCCTGGACACCAGGGGGCTGCGTGCCCTCGCGCACCCGGTGCGGGTGCAACTGCTGGGCCTGCTGCGGATGCACGGCCCGGCCACGGCGACACAGCTCGCCCTGCGGCTGAACCTCAACACGGGGGTGACCAGCTACCACCTGCGCCAGCTCGACGCCGCCGGCTTCGTCGCCGAGGACCGGGAGCGCGGGAACGGGCGGGAGCGCTGGTGGCGGGCCGCGCACCAGGAGACCCGGATGGACTGCTCGGCCATGATCGAGCAGGACCCCGAGGCGACGGACGCCTATCTGCGGTCGGTCGCCGCCACGGACACCCTGCTGATCCAGCGGGCCGTGAACGGGTTCCCGACGATGCCGCGCGCCTGGCAGGACGTGGCGGACTTCAGCGACTTCCGGCTGCGCCTCACCCCGGACGAGGCGGCCGCGCTCCGCACCGAGCTGCGCGAGGTCGTCGGGCGGTACCGGAAGGACACCCCGGGCCAGGCGCCGGGCGCGCCCGCGGACGCCGAGCCCGTCACCCTCGTCTCCTATCTGCTGCCCGATCCGGCCGGCCGGCCGGAAGCGGACGGGGAGCGGGACGAGGACGAAGGTGCGCACCCCGGCGGTGAGTCGTGACGGGGAGTACCCGGCCGGCGCCCGGTCGGCGTTCGTTCCGGCCGGTCGCGGGGCTGCTCGCGGCCATCGCCGTCTCCCTGACGGGCACGCGGATATCGGCGATCTCCATACCGTGGTTCGTGCTGGTGACCTCGGGCAGCGCCGCCCAGACGGGGGTCGTGGCCTTCTTCGAGATGGCGCCCTACGTGCTGGTCAAGGCGTTCGCGGGGCCGCTGGTGGACCGGGCCGGGCCGCGCGTCGTCTCCTGGACGACGGACCTGGTCAGCGCCGGTGCCGCCGCGGCCGTGCCGCTGCTGCACACCCTGGGGCAGCTGTCGTATCCGGTGCTGCTCGGGCTTGTCTGCCTCATCGGGGCCGCCCGCGGGCCCGGGGACTCGGCCAAGCAGATCATGGTCCCGGAGGTGGCCGACCGCGGCCGGATACCGCTGGAGCGGGCCACCGGGATGGAAGGGATCATCGAGCGGCTCGCCTCGACCGTCGGTCCGGCCGCCGGTGGGGCGCTCGTCGCCGCGGCGGGCCCGCTGACGGGCCTGACGGTCAACGCGGCCTGCTTCGCGCTCGGGTCGCTGATCATCGCGGTCTTCCTGCCGCGCGGCACGGGCCGTCCCGTGCCCCCGTCCCCGTCGACGTCCACGGCCACGGCCACGGCCACATCGCCGGGAGCCGTGGGCGCGGACCGGGCGGGGCAGCCGGGGCAGGCCGGTTACTGGCGGCGGTTCGGGGAGGGGTTCGCCTTTCTGCGGCAGGATCCGCTGCTGCTGACCGTCATCACCGTCATCGGCCTCACGAACTTCCTGGACGCCGCGTTCATGTCCGTGCTGCTGCCGGTGTGGGCGCACGACTCCGGGCACGGGCCCGCCGCGATCGGGCAGGTCAACGCCGCCCAGGGGGTGCTGGCGATCGGCGGCAGCTTCCTGGCCGCGACCTTCGCCCACCGTCTGCCGCGGCGGCTGGTCTTCTTCGTCGCCTTCCTGTTCGCCGGGGCGCCGCGGTTCCTGGTGCTGGCCACCGATCTGCCGCTGTGGGCGGTGCTGGGCGTCTTCGCCATCGGCGGATTCGGCGCCGGCTTCGTCAATCCGATCCTCGGCGCGATCTCCTTCGAGCGGGTACCGCGCCCCCTGCTGGGCCGGGTCAAGGCGCTCGGCGACTCGCTGGCCTGGACAGGGATCCCGCTCGGCGGGCTGGCCGCGGGCGCCGCCGTCACCTCGCTCGGCCTGGCCCCCGTGCTGGTCGTGTGCGGGGCCGCCTACTTCCTGACGACGAACCTGGCCGCGCTCCGCCCCGAGTGGAAGGAGATGGACCGCACCCGGGGGAAGGGCGCGGCACCCGTGCCGCTCCAGCACGAGACCTCCGCCGCACCTCCCGACCGGGACGCCGCACCTCCGGAGCGGACCTCCCCACACCCTCCGTGACCGCCTATGCCCCGCCCGCCGGACCGCCTGCCGGACCGCCTGCCGATCCGGCTGCCGGTCCGCCCTCCGTCCCGTCGCCGTCACGTGGCGTCGCCGCCCCGTCGCCGTCGGCGCCACCGCGCGGAGCCGCCGTCGGCCGTGGGGGATCGTCCAGGAAGCGCGTCAGGGGGAGCGTGGCGGCGCCCACGGTGACCGCGTCGGGGCCGAGGTCGCCGAGGGCGATCCGGGTGCGGGCCCAGGGATGGTGCAGGGCCCGGGCCCGGGCGGCGGCGCGGACGGCGAGCAGCAGGCGGGGGCCGAGCAGCAGGCCCGCCCAGCCGGAGAGCACGATGCGCTCGGGGCTGAAGAGGTTGACGAGGTCGGCCAGTCCGGCGCCCAGGCAGGCGGCGGTCTCGTCGAGGACGGCGGTGGCGACGGGATCGTCGCCGTCGGCGGCGGCGAGCAGCGCGGCAAGGGCCCCCTTCTCGCCTTCCCCGCCGCTCCCGCCGGCTCCGGCGCCTCCCTGGCCCTTCTCCCCTGCCCGGCTCCCCTGGCTCTCCGGCCGCTCCTCGCCACCCCCACCGTCCCCGGCGGCTCCGCCCACCGGGCCGCCTCCGGCCTCGCGCCACCGTTCCAGGACGGCGGTGGCGCCGACGTACGCCTCCAGGCAGCCGGCGGCGCCGCACCGGCAGCGGCGGCCGTCGAGGCGGACCGTGGTGTGGCCCCATTCCCCGGCGCCGCGGGAGGCGGGCCCGTAGGCGCTGCCGTCGGTGATGACGCCGGCGCCGAGGCCCGAGCCGAGGAGGACGACGACGGCGTCGCGGGCGCCGCGGCCGGCGCCGAACCAGGTCTCGGCCTGGCCGAGGGTGCGGGCGCCGTTGGAGATCAGCAGCGGGGTGCCGGAGGGCAGCCGGGTCTCCGCGCGCAGCAGGGCCTCCAGGGGCGCCGCGTCCCAGCCGACGGTCTGCCCGTGCACGACGGCGCCGCCGCGCTCGGGCCGGTCCTCGACGATGCCGGGGACGCCGAGGCCGACGCCGAGCAGCCCCAGCGGCGGCGGGGGTCCGGGGCGCCGCGCCGCCCCGGCCGCGCGGACCGTGTCGAGCCCCTCGGCGACGAGGCGGACGACGTGGGCGAGGTCGTGCCCGCGGTCCCGCAACGGGTACTCGGCGTGGGCGCGTCGGGTCAGGGTCACGTCGAAGAGTTCGACGCGTACCCGGGTCTCGCCGACGTCGACGCCGATGAGTTCCCCGGCGCCGGGCGCGACCCGCAGCAGGGTGCGCGGCCGGCCCCCGTCGGAGCCGACGGAACCGGCCTCCTCCAGCAGCCCGTCGGCGAGGAGTTCGGCGGTGACGTTGCTGACGGAGGCCGAGCTGAGCCCGGTGGCGGTGCCCAACTCCTGCCTGCTGAGCGGGCCGTGGAAGTACAGATGGCGCAGGAGTGTGGCGCGGTTGGTGCGCCGCAGGTCACGCACGGTCCGCCGGTTGCGCTCGGGCATGTGCTCCCCCTCTCGCGCCGGGCTCGGGGGCCGCTGCCCGGCGCTCCGTTGGCAACTCTTCCCTGCACGACGTCTTGACGGCCTCTTCTTTCATTACTTAACTCACGCCGCAAGTTAAGTGCCCGGTCGACCGTGTTCGCCTTCAGAGCCTTAATGCTCGCCTCCCAGGAGGGGCCTCAACGACCATGCGCAGATTCCGTACGGCGGCAGCCGCCGCGCTCACCACCGCACTGACCGTCGCGCTGGCCACCGGCTGCGGCGGGGGTACCACCACGGGCGGCGGTGCCAGCAACAGCAAGCCGAAGGAGCTGACCTACTGGGCGAGCAACCAGGGGTCGAGCCTGGAGCACGACAAGAAGGTGCTGGGGCCGGAGCTGGAGAAGTTCGAGAAGCGGACCGGGATCAAGGTCAAGCTGGAGGTCATCCCGTGGTCGAACCTTCTGGACCGGATCCTGGCGGCGGCGTCCTCCGGTGAGGGCCCGGATGTGCTGAACATCGGCAACACCTGGTCGTCCTCGCTCCAGAAGAGCGGGGCGCTGCTGCCCCTGGACGACGAGGCGCTGGCGAAGACGGGCGGCAAGAAGCGGTTCAGCCCGTCCGCGTTCGCCGCCACCGGGCAGCGGGGCGAGACCCCGGTGGCCGTGCCGCTGTACTCGCTGACCTACGCGCTCTACTACCACAAGAAGCGCTTCGAGCAGGCCGGCATCGACGGCCCGCCGAAGACGTGGAAGGAGCTGGTGGCCGCGGGCAAGAAGCTCACCGGCGACGGGCGGTACGGCCTCGCCGTCGAGGGCGGCGACCCGGTGGAGAACTCCCACCACGCCTTCGTGTTCGCCAAGCAGCACGGCTCGGACTTCTTCGACGCGAAGGGGAACCCGACCTTCGACTCCCCCGGCAACGTCAAGGCCGTCAAGCAGTACGTGGACTTCGTCGCCGGGGACCGGATCGCCGCCAAGGGCAACGCCGAGTACGCGGCCCGGCAGTCCGTGCGGGACTTCGCCAAGGGGAAGGCCGGGATGCTGCTGTGGCAGGCGGCGCGCTCCCAGCTGCTGGCCAACGGCATGAAGGACGGCGAATGGGGAGTGGCGCCGGTGCCGGTGCGGTCGGCGTCCGACGGCGGGCAGCGGGCGGTCAATTCGATGGTCGCCGGCATCAATCTGGCCGTCTTCAAGGACACCGACAACCGTGACGGCGCCCTGGAGTTCGTGAAGTTCATGACCTCGACGGCCGAGCAGAAGAAGCTCAACGACACCTACGGCTCCATCTCGCCGGTGCTGCGCGCCCAGCAGGCCCCGCCGCGGGACGAGGACGAGAAGGTGATGCGTGCGGTGCTCGCCGACAGCTCGGCGCCGCTGCCGCAGGTGCCCGACGAGTCCAAGTTCGAGACGCTCGTCGGCACGGCGATGAAGGAGCTGTTCGCGGACGCGGCGGCCGGCCGGTCCGTCACCGAGGAATCGGTGCGGCAGCGGCTGGGCGAGGCCCAGCAGAAGATGCGGAAGTGAGCCGCCCGGTATGAGCACCCGCACCGAGCGGATCCGGCGTGCCGGGATGCCCTACCTGCTGCTGGTCCCGGCGCTGGTCCTGGAGTTGATCGTGCACATCGCGCCGATGGTCACCGGGATCGTGATGGCCTTCAAGGACCTCACGCAGGAGTACATCCGCAACTGGGGCTCCGCGCCGTGGGCCGGGCTCGGCAACTTCCGGATCGCCGTGGACTTCGACGCGCCCGTCGGCGAGGCGCTGCTCCGCTCCTTCGGCATCACCTGCGCGTTCACCGTGCTCGCCGTCGGGCTCGCCTGGCTGCTGGGGGTGACGGCGGCGATCCTCATGCAGGACGCCTTCCGGGGGCGGGCGGCACTGCGCGCGCTGTTCCTGACGCCGTACGCGCTGCCGGTGTACGCGGCCGTCATCACCTGGTCGTTCCTGCTCCAGCGGGAGGGCGGGCTGGTCAACCACGTGCTGCACGACCAGCTCGGCCTCGTCGACGAACCGCCGTTCTGGCTGGTGGGCGACAACAGCTTCCTCGCGCTGGTCGTCGTCTCGGTGTGGCGCACCTGGCCGTTCGCGTTCCTGATGCTGACGGCCGCCCTCCAGAACATCCCCCGGGACGTCTACGAGGCGTCGGCGCTGGACGGCGCCGGGATCTGGCGGCAGATCCGGCATGTGACGCTGCCCGCGCTGCGGCCCGTCAACATGGTGCTGCTGCTCGTGCTGTTCCTGTGGACGTTCAACGACTTCAACGTGCCGTTCGTGCTGTTCGGCAAGTCGGCGCCGGAGTCGGCCGATCTGATCTCGCTGCACATCTACCAGTCCTCGTTCGCCACCTGGGACTTCGGCGCCGGATCCGCGATGTCGGTGCTTCTGCTGCTGTTCCTGCTGGTGGTGACGGCGTGCTATCTGCTGCTGACCCGAGAGAGGAGCCGTCCCCGTGGCCGATAGCGCCCCCACCCTCGTCGACGGCGGGCCACGGCCCGGCGGCGCCCCCGCGCCCGCGCGGCCGGGCGGGCCCGCGCGTCCCGCGCGCCGGGGCCGTCGCACACCGCCCGGGCCCACCGCTCCCCCGCGCTCCTTCGTGTGGACCCGGCGGATCCTGCTGACGCTGCTGGCCGTGTTCGCCGCCGTGCCGCTGTACGCGATGCTCAGCAGCTCGCTGAAGCCGCTGGAGGACGTCACCGGCGCCTTCCACTGGTTCCCCAGCGAGCTGACCTTCCGGCCGTACATCGACATCTGGCGGACCGTCCCGCTGGGCCACTACTTCCTCAACTCCCTGATCGTGGCGGCCAGTGCGACGGTCTGCTCCGTCGTCATCGCGGTCTTCGCCGGCTACGCCGTCAGCCGGTACCGGTTCCGGGGGCGGCGGCTGTTCACCGTCACCGTGCTGTCCACCCAGATGTTCCCCGGCATCCTGTTCCTGCTGCCGCTGTTCCTGCTGTACGTCAACCTCGGCAACGCCACCGGCATCGCCCTGTACGGCTCGCGCGGCGCGCTGATCCTCACCTATCTGACGTTCACGCTGCCGCTGTCCATCTGGATGCTGGCCGGCTACTTCGACTCCATCCCCCGCGATCTGGACGAGGCCGCACAGGTCGACGGGTGCGGGGCGCTCGGTGCGCTGTTCCGGGTGCTGGTGCCGGCGGCCGCGCCCGGCATCGTCGCCGTCGCCGTGTACGCCTTCATGACCGCCTGGGGCGAGGTGCTGTTCGCGTCCGTCATGACCAACGACGCGACCCGCACCCTCTCCATCGGCCTCCAGGGCTACTCCACCCAGACCCAGGTGTACTGGAACCAGGTCATGGCCGCCTCGCTCGTCGTCAGCGTGCCCGTCGTCGCCGGGTTCCTGCTGCTCCAGCGCTATCTCGTCGCGGGGCTCACCGCCGGCTCCGTCAAATGACCCCGCTGTGCCGAAGGTCCGCCGGCGGCCCGCGCCCGGGCCGGCCCGGCGCACACACGGAAAGGACGCCCGTGCCCCACACGCCGCACCCCGACCGCCCCGCCGCCGACCCGGTCGCCGAGCGACTCCGCGCCCTGCCCGAGGACTTCGTCTGGGGCGCGGCCACCTCCGCCTACCAGATCGAGGGAGCCGTCGCCGAGGACGGGCGCGGGCCCTCCATCTGGGACACCTTCAGCCGGCTGCCGGGCAGGGTGGCCGGCGGCGACACCGGCGACGTGGCCTGCGACCACTACCACCGCTGGCGTGAGGACCTCGGCCTGCTGCGCGAACTCGGCGTCGGCGCCTACCGGTTCTCGCTCGCCTGGCCCCGCGTCCTCCCGCACGGCGACGGGCCCGTCAACGAGCCCGGCCTCGCCTTCTACGACCGGCTCACCGACGCCCTGCTGGAGGCGGGCATCACCCCCTGGCCGACGCTCTACCACTGGGACCTGCCGCAGGCGCTCCAGGACCGCGGCGGCTGGCCGCACCGGGACACCGCCGAGCACTTCGCGGCCTACGCGGCGCTCGTCGCCGACCGCCTCGGCGACCGCGTCACCCACTGGGCGACGCTCAACGAGCCGCTGTGCTCCGCCTGGATCGGCCACTACGAGGGGCGGATGGCGCCCGGCAGCACCGACATGGCAGCGGCCGTCCGCGCCGCGTTCCATCTGCACCTCGGCCACGGCCTGGCCGTCCAGGCGCTGCGCGCCGCCGTGCCCGGCGCCCGGATCGGCATCGTCAACAACCTCACCCACTGCGAGCCCGGCAGCGACAGCGACGCCGACGTCGCCGCCGCCCGCCGCGCCGACGGGCACACCAACCGCTGGTGGATGGACCCGCTGCACGGGCGCGGCTACCCGGAGGACATGGTCCGGCTGTACGGCACGGAGCCGCCCGTCCGCGCCGACGACCTGGAGACCGTCGCCGCCCCGCTGGACTGGCTCGGGCTCAACTACTACTTCCGCAGCGTCACCCACGACGACCCCCGCGGGCCGCTCCCGCACGCCCGGCCCGCCGCACCGCCCGCCGGGGCCCGGCTGACCGGCATGGACTGGGAGGTGCACGCCGAGGGGCTGACCCGCACCCTGCTGCGGATGACCGAGGACTACGGCGCCCGCCGCATCCTCGTCACCGAGAACGGGGCGGCCTACCCGGACACCGTCGGCCCCGACGGGCAGGTGCACGACCCGGAACGCACCCGCTATCTGGAGGAGCATCTGGCGGCCTGCGCCCGCGCCGTCGAGCGGGGCGTGCCCCTCGCCGGGTACTTCGCCTGGTCCCTGCTGGACAACTTCGAGTGGGCGTACGGCTACGCGCAGCGCTTCGGTCTCGTCCACGTCGACTACGCCACCCAGCGCCGCACGGTGAAGAGCAGCGGACGCCGCTACGCGGACCTCGTCCGCACCCACCGCGCCCGCCACCGCCCGGCAGCCTGACCTCCGGACCTGCCGGACCCTGCCGGACCCGACGGCCGCGCCGGACACCCCGTCGGCCGGGGCGCGTCGGGCCCCGGCCCCCGGCGCCTACTCGCCGTCCGCGCCGATCGCCGTCCGGAGGGGGACGGCGGCGGCGCGGTGGGACGGGATCAGGGAGGCGACGACGCCGAGCGCCGCCGAGCCGGCGAACAGCAGCAGCATCGTGCCCCACGGCACGGTGAGCACCGCGCCCTCCTGGCCCCCGACCACGGCCGCGCCGACCACGCCCCCGGTCACCAGCCCCAGCGCGGCGCCCAGCAGGGAGATGACGAGCGACTCCAGCACCAGCACGGCCCGCACCCCGCCCCGGTCGAGCCCGACGGCCCGCAACAGGCCCGTCTCCCGCACCCGTTCGTGCACGGCCATGCCCATGGTGTTGGCCACGCCCAGGGCGCCGATCAGCACCGTGACGCTGAGCATCGCGTACATCGTCCGCAACAGCGAGGAGAAGCCGTCGGCGGCCTCCCGCCCCACATCGGCCCGGTCCTGGACGAGCAGCGCCGGGTTGTCCAGCGTGTGCCGGATCTCCCGCTTGAGGCCGTCGGCCCGGCCCTGCCGCGGCGTCACCAGGACGGACTCGACGGGCGCCGCCTCCCGGGCCTCGGTGCCGGAGCGGGCCGGCAGCGCGTCGCTGGGCAGCAGGGCCGGGGTGAGGGCCTCCGGCCCGTCGTAGACGGCCACGACGCGGCGGTCCACCCGCCCCCGGCCGTCGGCGAACCGGCCGGTGATCCGATCGCCCACGTGCCAGCCGTGCTCGCGCGCCGCCTCCCGGGTGACGGCGACACCTCCGGCGCCGAGCCGCTCCAGGGAGCCGGAGCGCACGTGCAGGGCCGGGATCCGGGGCACCGCGTCCGCGTCGACGGCCACGGCCGACAGCACTTCTCCCCCGCCCTCGCCGCCGTCGCCACCGCCGTCACCGTGCCCGTCGCCGCCGGTCTCGATGGCCGTCCCGGTGACCGGCGTCACCGCCCGTGCGTCCGGCAGCCGCGCGACACGCGGGGCCACGTCGTCACCGATCTCCCCGAAGTCGACGGCGGTGATGCGCAGTTCGGTCGGCATGTCCCGCTCCGCCTCGTCGCGTGCCATGGCGCCGAGCGAGGCCACGGTCACCGTGACCGCGGCCACCAGCGACAGGCCGACCGTCAGCGCCGTGGTGGTCGCCGCCGTACGGCGCGGGTTGCGGCGCACATTGGCCAGCGCGAGGGTGCCGCGGACCCCGGCGAGCCACCGCAGCGGTGCCCGCAGCACCCGGGTCACGCCCGTCGCCAGCAGCGGCGTGAGCAGCGCGACACCCATCAGCAGCAGCGGCACCGCCGGCAGCAGCAGCCCCATCGGGTCCGGGGAGCCGGCCGCGGCCTTCAGCGTCAGCCCGCCGAGCGCGGTGACGCCGGCGCCCAGCAGCTGCCGGCGGCGCAGCGAGGCCGGGGCCGGCGGCTCGGCGGTGCGCAGCGCGGCGACGGGCGGCACGGACGCGGCCCGCCGCGCCGGCAGATGGGCGGCCAGGGCGGTGACGCCGATGCCGACGCCGAACGCGGCGAGCAGCGGCGTGGGCTCCAGCAGGCCCGGCCGGACGGACGCCTCCACGCCACCGGCCGCGGCGTCGAAGAACCCGCCCAGCGCGTGGGCGACCCCGATGCCGAGCAGGTATCCGGCGACCGAGGCGACCGCGCCGACCAGCACCGCCTCCGTCAGCACCAGCCGCTGCACATACCGCCGGGTGGCGCCGACCGCCCGCAGCAGCGCGTACTCGCGGGCGCGGGCCGCGCCCAGCATGGTGAAGGTGTTGCCGACCAGGAACGTCGAGACGATCAGGGCGATACCGGCGAAGCCGAGCAGCAGTTGGGACAGCTTCCGGCTGTCCGGGCTCTCGGCCGCCTCCGCGTCCAGCTCGGTCCTGGTGACGGTCTCCAGCCCGCGCGGCAGCTGCCGCCGCACGCTGTCGGCCAGCTCCGTCGGGGGCGTGCCGGAGCGGGCCGTCAGCGTGACGGAGGAGTAGCGGCCGGGCGCCGGCGCGAAGTGCCCGGCGGCCGTCGCCCGGTCGAACGCGGTGAGCGTGCCGCCGGCGGCGAGCCGCGGATCGTGCGCGGTGAACACACCGACCAGCCGCACCCGGTGCACCTTCCCGGCCACGACGACGCGCACCCGGTCCCCGATGTGGTAGCCGGTGCGCCGGGCGGAGGCCGCGTCGACGGCGATCTCCCCGGCGTCGCGCGGGCCGCGGCCCACCGCGAGCGGATAGCGGGGGTCGGCGCCGCCGCGGCCCGGCACATAGGCGGCACCGGCCGCGTGCGCGCGGGAGCCGACCAGCTGCCCGTCCGGCCCGACGAGGAACGCGCCGCCCTCCAGGGTGCCGCGGGCGGCCGACGCGCCCGGCAGCCGGGCCAGCCGCTGCCGCAGCTTCTCGTCGATCCGGGGCCCGTCGGAGCCGGTGCCCGGCGGGCCGGCCGACTCGGCGGGACGGACCTCGACGGACACATCGGGCCGGGACGCCGTCCACGACTCGGTCATCGCCGAGCGGACGGCCCCGCTGTAGAGCAGCGAGCCGCTGACGCAGGCCACACCGAGCAGCACGGCGAGCGCGGGCAGCGCGAACCGCAGCTTGTGGCGGCGCAGGTTACGAAGGGCGGTACGGAGCATGGGGGCCTCGGCCTCGATCGGCTGTCGGTTCGTCGGTCGACGGGTCTGCGGGTCGACGGGTCTGCGGGTCTGCGGGTCCGGCACGGGCCCACCGGACCCGGTGCGGGTCCGGCGCGGGTCCACGGGATCCGGCGCGGGTCCACGGGGTCCGGCGCGTGCCCATGGGATCCGGCGCCCGTCGTCGGAGTGCGCGCACCGGGCGGTGGGCCGTGGACGACGGACGGACCGTGGACGACGAGCCGGGGGCGACGGGCCGTGGACCGTGGACGGCGACCGGGCGGTGCCGCGGGCAGGGCCCGGCGCCGGCCGTGCGGAGAGCCCGGCGGCCACCGGCGTGGGGCTGTGCCGGTGGCCGCCGGACCGGTGTCCATCCTGGTCGCCCGGGGCGGGCCGCGGATCAGCCGGAACGCCGAGTCGGCGGCGTGCGACGGGTCGGCCGATCGGACGAGGTGCCGGGTGCGGCGCGCACTTAGCGTGGGACGCCATGAAGTCCTTGTCCGGTCACCGCCCCCGCCGGCAGCAGCTGTTGTTCCTGCTGAGCGCCGTCGTCCCGCTCACCCTGCTCGTCCTGGAGGCCGTCGACGCGGGCTCCTGGCAGCTGTTCGGGTGCTGGCTGGTGTCGGGCGGGGTGCCGCTGGCGGCGCTGTACGCGCCCCGCGACCGGTTCACCGCCGTCGCCGCCACCGCCGTGCCGGTGTCGTTCCTCGTGACGCTCGTCGGCACCCGGCTGGCGCACAGGCCCGAGCACACCTTCGGCTTCGTGGAGGCGGTGGCGCTGCTGCTGCTCGTGGCCCGCGCCCTGTGGCAGCAGCCGCTGCCCCGCGCCGCGGCGCTCGCCGCCGGTGCGACCCTCGCCGCCGGTTCGCTGTTCCTGCGGCTGGAGCCCTCGCAGTACAGCGTCACCGGCGGGATCACCGCGGCGGCCGCGCTGTTCGCCGGGGCCCTGATGGTGGTGCTCGGACTGTGCCTGCGGCTCCTGGACACGCTGCGGGCCCGCGAGCACGAGGCCGGGCTCCAGGCCCAACGGCTGGAGTACGCACGGGAGTTGCACGACTTCGTGGCGCACCACGTCACCGCCATCGTCGCGCAGACGAAGGCGGTACGGTTCACCACGGCCGCCGGGATGGCGCCGGGGCCCGAGGAGCTGGACCGGAGCCTGGCCGGCATCGAACGGGCCGGTTCGCAGGCCATGGAGTCCATGCGGGGCATGGTGACGGTGCTGCGCGACACCGGCAGGACGGCCCCCGCCGACCGCGGACTCGACGGGCTCCGCGCCCTCACCGCCGACTTCTCCGCGGCGGGGCCGCCCGCCACCCTCGCGCTCGACCCCCGGCTGGCCGACGCGGACGGCACGGTACCGGCCGAGGTCACCGCCGTCGCCCACCACGTGGTGCGCGAGGCCCTCACCAACATCCGCAAACACGCGCGGGAGACGACCTGTGTGACGGTCGACGTGCGGAAGGCCGACGACGGGCCATGGCCCCTGCTGCGGGTGTCGGTCACCGACGACGGCGCGGGCGCGGGACCGGACGCCGACGTGCCCGAGCGGGACGTCCGCGCCGCCGACGCCGCGGCCCGCCGCGCCGGGAAGGAGAGCGGGTTCGGCCTCACCGGCCTCGCCGAGCGCGTCGAGGCCCTCGGCGGGCGGCTCACCGCCGGCCGGCGGGCCGGTGCCGGCTGGACCGTCGGCGCCGAACTGCCGCTGACCGCCGCACCCCACGGGGACGCGCCCCGTGCGGGTCTGCGACCGTGAACGCCATGACGATCCGGCTACTGATCGCCGACGACCAGGAGATGGTCCGCTCCGCGTTCCGCATGATCCTCGCCTCGCAGCCCGACATGGAGGTCGTGGCCGAGGCCGCCGACGGCGTCACCGCCGTCGAGGAGGCCCGCCGGCTGCGCCCCGACGTGTGCCTGCTGGACATCCGCATGCCGGAGCTGGACGGCCTGGAAGCCACCCGCCTCCTGGCCGGCGGCGACGTACCGGACCCGCTCAACGTCCTCATCGCCACCACCTTCGACCTGGACGAGTACGTCTACCGCGCCCTGCGCAACGGCGCCTGCGGCTTCCTCCTCAAGGACGGCTCACCGGCCCTGCTCGCCGAGGCGGTCCGCGCCGCGGCGGCCGGCACCTCCCTGATCTCCCCCTCGATCACGGTGCGGCTGCTGCGGCACATGGCACCCGACGCCGACGCCCGCCCCGTCACCGCGGCGGCACCGGCCGCCCAGCGGCTGGTCGAACCGCTCACCCAGCGGGAACTCGACGTCGTCGGCCGCGTCGCCCGCGGCCGCACCAACGAGGAACTCGCCGCCGAACTCCACGTCTCCCTCTCCACGATCAAGACCCACCTGGCGAGCATCCAACGCAAACTCACCGCCCGCAACCGCGTCGAAATCGCCGCCTGGGCCTGGGAGAACGGGCTGTGCGCAGGGGGCTGAGGGGGCACACGTTCCTGCGGTGAGGGGCCGGACGGGCGGGGCGCGCCGGGGGCCGGGCCGCTGGGTGCGGGGCGGCCCGCCCCGGGCACGGCAGGCGCGCCTCTCTCCGGCCGCACCCCACCGGGCCGCTCCCCACGGAGCGGCCCTCTTCCGTTTCCCGGGTCCGTCCGGCCGCCGGGGCTGCCGGGGCGACCACGAAGCGACCCGGGGGCGCCCGTCCGCGACCGGGGTGCGTGGTGGCATGGAAGGCGCACGAAGCGGCTTGTCGGGTGTGTCGGGCCGGTGAAAAGCTGTCGGGCATGCCTGACAGCCCCATGTATGACTACGCGTCAATTCTCGGGGAGGTGAAGGCGATACGGCGAGTCGGCCTGGTACGGCTGCGGGAGCTGGAGCTGCCCTCCCTCGCGCGGGTGTGCGCGGCGCGGGCGGATCCGGGCGGTGTCCCGGGGCCCGGCGCCGTCGAGCGGCTGCTGCGGGCGGCCGTCGCGCGGACCGACGCTGGCACGCTCCAGGAAGCGGCGGAGTTCAGCCTCGGCCTGGCCCAGGGCACCCGGGACTGGCCACCGGCCGACCGGCGCCGCAGGGCGGCGAGGCTGTACGGCGTCAGCGTCGAACGGTTCCGCAAGCACCAGGAGTTGATGGTGCTGGGCCAGGTCGCGGAGGAGATCCTGCGGCTGGCCGAGGAGGGCGTGCGGGAGCCGGCACGGGAGGCAGCGCAGCAGCAGGCGCGGGAGCCGGGGCGAGAGGCCGGGCAGGAGACGCGCCGGGCCGCATCCGCGGGGGTGGGGCGGTCCGGTACGGGGGGGTAGGAGGGGCCGGACGGCGGGCGGTACACGGGGGCGCCCGCCCCGGCCCGCTCCGGATGGGGCGCCACGGGTACGCGGCCGACCCACCGGAGGCTGGGGGTGGTGGTGGCGGGGCGCCGGGTGCCGGTGACGCTGCACGTCCACCCGGTCGATCTGCTGCGCGACGTCGATGTGATCGTCTCGCCGGTCAATGTGCACTTCGCGCTGCCGGAGCCGTTCAAGGCTTCGGTGGCCGCGTCACTGCGGAGGGCGGGAGCGCTGCGTGACGCGGCCGGCGGGCTCGTCGAGGACCGGATCCACGACGAGCTACGGGGGTGGGCCGCCCGGCACGGGGTCACGGGCCGGGCGGCCCTGCCCGGCACCGTCGCACCGACCGGTCCGGGCGCCCTGGCGGACCAGGGGATCCGGCGGCTGTACCACGCGGCGGTCACCGTGCCGCGTGCCGGGACCAACGACTACGACGTGCTGCCGGCCGATGTGACCCGCGCGGTGACCCGGGTGTTCGCGCTGCTCGCCGCGGAGCGGGACGGGTTCGCGCCGCCGTTGCGGTCGGTGTGCTTCCCGCTGCTGGGCTCCGGCCGGGGAGGGCTGCCGTACGCGGAGAGCCTCGGCGCCGTGTGGACGGCCGTCGAGGCGGAACTGGCCCGGGGCAGCGGGTGGGACGTCCATCTGGTCGTGCGGCATCCGGAGCGCGCCGGCCTCGTCGAACGGCTGCTGACGGGCGGCCCGCCGCCCGACGGCGCCCCGGTCGTCACGGGAAGGAAGGAGCACGGGTGAACCCCTACGGTGTGCTGGCACACGCCGCCGCACGGTGGCAGCGGCTGCGCACGCGACTGCCCTCGGCGGGGCCCGGGGTCCCGGACGAGGCGGGCGTCGACGACGCCGTCCTGCTGCGCGCGCTGGACGAACTGCGGGACGCCCCGGCGGGCAGCGAACGCCGGGACGCGGCGGCACGGCGCGCCGCGGAACGGCTGGCGCTGCTGCTGCCGGGCGGGGTGCCCGCGCCGGACGGCGGCACCGGCGGCGGCCGATTCGCCGAAGTGCCGTCGGCTGAGCAGGAGTTCGAGGGTTTCCGCGCGGACGATCTGGCCGTGCTCGTCCTCGACGGGCACGGGATGGTGGGCCCCGTGCTGGGCCCGGTCAGGGAACGGCTGCTGGCGGCCGACTCCCTCACCGCCAACGAACTGGCCCTCGGCGCCGCGGGTCCCCCGGCCACCGGTGAGCCTGCCGACGACACCGCTGACGGGCTTGCCGGCGGTGAGCCTGCCCACGGCACCGCTGACGGACCGGGCACCGGTCAGCCATCCCACGGCACCGCTTGTGCCCCGGTCGCCGATGTGCCGGCCGACCGCTCCTCTCTCGCCCCCGACGTCGATCCGGCCTCCGGCGGGGCGACGGCGGACGGCCCGTCGCGTGGCGGTCGGGCCGATGGCGGCGGAGAGAGCCCGGTCCGGTCCGCGGCCGGTGAGCGTCCCGGTGATCGGCGGGGTGACCGGCGGGGTGACCGGTCCGGCGGGCAGGAGCCCGACCCGCGGCTGATCAGGCTGCGCGGGCGGCGGGGCGAACCACGGTGGCCCGCCTTCCAGTTCGAGGGAGGACTGGGCCCGCCGCTGCCCGTCGTGCTGACGGTCAACGAACTGCTCGACGCCGAGCGGGACCCGTGGGGCGCGGCCGACTGGTGGCTGGCGGGCAACGCCTGGCTGGAGGGCGAGATACCGGCCCGGCTGGCGGGCACCGCGCACGATCCGCGGCTGGTGGACGCCGCGCGCTTTCTGCTGGAGGACGTGTGAGACCGCTGCCGGACGTGCCACGGGAGGCGGACCCGACACCGTCGTGGGAGGACGCGCTGCCGCGGTCGGCCGCCGGGGGCCCGTCGTACGCGGGAGTTCCGTCGCACACGGCACAGCTGCCGGTCGCGCGCGAGCCGTCGCCGTACGCGGGAACGCGGTCTCGTGCGGAAAGGCCGTTCTGCGCGGGAAATCCGTCCGGCACAGCGAGCCCGCCCGGTACAGCGAGCGCGTCCGGCACGGGAGGGCCACCGTCGCGCGCCGGAACGCCGCGCCACGCGGAAAGCCCGTACAGCACGGGTGACCCCTCCGGTGGCCGGGGCCCGTCCCGCACGGGAGAACCGCCGCCGCGCATGGGAGCGCCGTCAGGCGGGGGAGACCGGGCGCGAGCAGACCGGGCGAGGGCAGAACAGGCACGGGGTTGGCGCGCATGGGAGTGGCGTGCGCGGAATGGCCGGGCGCGGAGCAGGTGCACGGGGAAGGGGCGGGCGTGGCAAGGCCGTTGTGTGCCGGGGGACCGTCAGGTGCGGGTGGGCCGCAGGGAGCGGCGGGGGCGCAGGGAGCGGCGGGGGCGCAGGGAGCGGTCCGCGGGCCGCAA
The DNA here is from genome assembly GCF_006539165.1 of Streptomyces cacaoi. Classification (GTDB taxonomy): domain Bacteria; phylum Actinomycetota; class Actinomycetes; order Streptomycetales; family Streptomycetaceae; genus Streptomyces; species Streptomyces cacaoi. The sequence continues at coordinate 16,977 of NZ_BJMM01000043.1, forward strand.
GGGGTGGCGGGGGCGCGGGGAGCGGTCCCGGCGAGGACGCGGAAAGCGCTCTTGACAAGGGCGCGGGAAGCGACCCGGGCAGGGGCGCAGGAAGCAACCCGAGCAGAGACGCGGGAAGCAACCCCGGCAAGGACACAGAAAGCAACCCGGGCAAAGACACGGGAAGCAACCCCGGCAAGGTCACAGGAAACAACCTCGGCAGAGGCACGAGAAGCGGCCCGGGCGGAGGCCCGAGGAGCTGTCCTGGCGGGGGTGCGATGAAGGCACGGCCGCCTCGGTCCCTGCCGGGCACGCCCCGTCTGCTGTCGCTGCCAGCCGGCACCCCGCTCTACCGGGTGCACTCGGCAGCACGCTCCCCCGCCGCGTTCAACACCCGGCGCACCCCGTGCCTCTACGGCGGCGGCCGGTTCGACGCCACGACGCACAGCGACGGCTACGGCTACCTGTACGCGGGGCTGACGGAGGAAGCCGCGGTGTGCGAGAGCCTGTTGCGCTCCGTGCCGTTCGCGCCCGAGGGAGGCCCCCGGCTGGTGCAGCGCGCGGCCGTACGGGGCCGCCGGTTCTCGTTCCTGCGGACGGCGACGGAGCTGCGCCTCGTGCCGCTGCTGTCCGGCCGCGATCTGGCGGCCGTGGGACAGGACGCGTGGCTGGTGCAGGCCGACCCGGTGGACTACCCGTACACCCGCGACTGGGGGCACTGGATCCGTGCGCAGGCCGACCCGGCGGCGCAGGGCTTCATCTGGCCGTCGAAGCGCGAGCCCGCCGACCACGCCCTGGTGCTGTTCGCCGACCGCTGCCCCGATCCGGTGCTGGAGGACGCCGGGCCCGAGCCGGTCGACCTGGACACCCCGGACGGCACCCGCCGGCTCAACGGGCTCCTCGCCCCGTACGGGGCCGCCGTCCCGCCAAGCGACTGACCCGCACGAGGACCGGACCGCGCAAGGGCCGCGCCGCGCCAGGCTCGCCCCGCACAACGGCCGGACCGCACAAGGACGGGACGCACAAGGGCAGGACCGCTCGGCGACCGGCCGTCACAGCAGCCGACCCGCACCACGACAGACCTCGGCAACCGACCCGCCCGGCAGCCGGACCACCCGACGGCCGGACCACCCGGCGACCGGACCACCCGGCGGCCGACCCGTGCCGACCGACCCGGCCGAGCGTCCCCAGCGACCGCCGTACCGGACCGGCAGGAGCGGGACAACCGGACGCAGAACAGCGAAGCAGCACAGCAACGCAGCAGCGCAGCAGCACAGCACCACAGCGGCAGCACAGCCGAACGGCAGGACACAGCCGAACAGCCGAACAGCCCCCAGGAGAACCGGACATGGACGAAGTCGCACCCGGCGCCGGACCGGCGGTCGGCGGCCGGGACCAGCGGACGGCCGAGCTGTACGCGGCGCTGGAGCAGCTCGGCCCCGACCCCGACGGGACGCGCGCCCTCGCGCTGCACGGCGAGCTGGCGGATCTGCACCACGAGCAGGGGACGGTGTCCCGGGACCCGGCGGACTTCCGGGCCTCGGCCGAGCACTGGCGGGCGCTCCGGCAGGCGGCCGAGGACGGGGTGCCCGGCATGGACGGCGCGGTGACGCACTACGGGCTGGGCCGGGCCCTGATGCTCGCCGGGATGATCGGCGCGGACAAGGACGAACTCCGCGCGGCGCAGCACGCGTTGGACTGTGCGGTGGAGTCCGTGCCGGACGGCGCCGAGCCCGAGTGGCTGCTGGACGCCCGGGCGCGGGCCGCCTGTCTGCGCGGCGGTCTGAGCCTGGAGGACCGCGACGCGGAGCAGGCGGCGGTGGCCGAGCAGGAGATCGAGGAGCTGCTGGCCCTGCCGGACGCGCTGGAGCAGTTCCCGCCCGGCTTCCTCGAACAGTTCGCCAAGCTGCTGTACGAGTGCGCGGCGGGGCGGGACGACGACGCGGGCCGGGAGCGCGCGCTGGAGCTGCTGCGGCACACCGTCGTCAGCCGGCGGGCGGAGCGGGACGGTCCGGCGTGGCGTCCGGGGCTGACGCTCGCCACGCTCCAGCAGACCCGCTACCAGGCGGACCGCGACCCGGCCCGGCTCCGCGACGTGCTGCTGGGCACCGGCCGTGTCCTGGAGGCGGCCGAGGCGGCGGACGTGGACCAGGAGATGTGGCACGCGGCGCGGCTGCTGCGGCTGTGGGCCGAGCAGGAGTGCGCTTCGCACGGCGTCCGGCCGGAGGGGGAAGGCACAGGACCGGGCGGGACCGAGAGCCCCGGCGGGCGAGACGGTGCGGCCGATCCGGAGGAGGCGTGGAAGCAGCTCCGGGAGTCGATGGCCGTGTTCCGCGAGAGGTTCCTTCAGGGCGAAGCGTATTTCGACTTCCGTACGAACGAGCCGGGCAACGCCACGCTCAGCGAAGTGGCGGGCCTCGGCAGCACATTGCTGCGCGACGGCTTCGAGCGGACGTACGCCGAGTGGCAGGCCGAGGAGCCGGGCAGCGCACGCCGGGCGGACGGGGCGCTGCTGCTCCTGACGCAGCGCGCGTTCCTCGGTGGGCGGGACGGCCACATCCCTCGGGAGCAGATCGACACCCTGATCGACTCGGCGGTCTCGTGCCCGCACAAGGACGACGCCTGGCGCGCGCGGGCGCACACGATGGCGGCGGCCGCGCTGCTGATGGAGGACACCTCCGGCGCCCGACTGCGACTGGACGCGCTCGGCCACCATCTGCGGCGGGCACGCGAACTGGGTTGCTCAGACGCGGAGTTGGAGTATCTGGAGGCGACGGCCGCGATGCTGCGCGGCCAGATGTCCGGCGGCCGGGACGACGTGGACGCGGGCGTCGCGGCCGCGCGCCGACTGAGCGACCAGGGCTTCCTCAGCCCGTACCACACCCGGGTGCTGGCGGCGCAGAGCGCCGGTATGGCCGGTGCGCGGGCCGCGCGCACCGGGGATCTGGCGGGCGCCGACCGGGCGCTGGCCGAACTGGCGGACGTGCTGCGGGAGATGAAGCCGGAGGACCCGTCCCGGCTGGAGCTGTGGGTGTCGCTGGAGAACCTGGTGCTGGAGCGGGACACGCTCGCCCGCGCGGCGGGGCAGCCGGCGTACCCGCTGCCGCCGGGCCGGCCGGATGTCGGCGAACTGCGGCGCGGGGCCGAACGGTTGCCCCGCGGGCAGCGGGCCTGGGTGCTGGGCTCGGCCGGTCTGACCCGGGCCGGGCACGCGCTGCTCCAGCACGACGTGCCGGCGATCGAGGCCGCGACGGAACTGCTGCGCGAGGCGATGGACCTGGTGGCGGAGGACACCGACGACTGGCTGCGCTACGCGGGCACCCTGGGCGGCCTTCTCTGCGCCCTCAGCGACGCCGCGACGCACCCCCGGCGCCGGGCGGCGCGGCTCACGGAGGGCACGGAGCTGCTGGAGCGCACCGCCGAGCGGGCCGGCGGGCCCGCGCACCGGCTGTGGTCGAACATCGCGCTGGGGCTGGGCCGGGCCTACCGGGCCCGCGGCGGCCCGGGCGACCGGCGGCGCGCCCGGCGCAGCGGTCTGGACGCCCTGCGCGGCCACGTCCTCTCGACGCTCCTCCAGTCCGGCACGGCGCACGCCGCCGAGGCGGCGGGGTCGGCGACGGCCGGGGCGTTCGAGGTGGCGGCCTGGTGTCTGACGGACGGCGCGCCGGACGAGGCGGTGCGGGCGCTGGACGCCTGCCGCGGGCTGGTGCTGCACGCTGCCCTGACCTCGGCGTCGGTGCCACAGATGCTGGACGCGGCCGGCCGCACGGAGCTGGCGGCACGGTGGCGCGACGCTGTTGCCGCTGCCGGGGCCGCGGGGGCGGCGGGCGCCGAGGACGGGCCGGACGGCCCCGACAGCCGGCTGCGCCGGCAGGTGTTCGAGGCGCTGACCGCCGACGGCACCGGGGCCCACGTGCCGGCCCGGCGGCTGCTGCTCGACCCGCCCGCGCCGCGCCGGATCGGGCAGGCGCTGCGTGCGACGGGCGCGGACGCGCTGGTGTATCTCGTACCGGCGTCCGAGGACGGCGGGGGCGCCGCGGTGACGGTGACGGCGCGGGGCCGCGTCGACGCCGTGCCGCTGCCCGCGCTGCGCGAGGACGCCGAACCGCTGCGCGCGTACGGGACGGCCGCCGGAGCCGTCCGCGACCTCGGCCCGGTCGGCGCCACCGGGCAGCCGCACCCGGGCACCGGGCGGGGCCCGTGGGAGGAGCGGCTGGACCGGCTGTGCTCCTGGGCCTGGCAGGCGGCGATGGGCCCGCTGCTGGACCGGCTGCCGGGCCCGCGGGGCGGCGGCCCGGCGCGTGGACACGGGCGGGTGGCCAAGCTGGTGCTCGTCCCGATGGGGGCGCTCGGGGTGGTGCCGTGGCATGCGGCGTGGACGCCGGACGGGCGCGGCGGCCGCCGCTACGCGGTGCAGGAGTGCGAGATCTCGTATGCGGCCTCGGCCCGTCTGCTGTGCGAGGTGGCGGGGCGCGAGCCCGTCCGCCCGGACGGCGCGGCCCTGTTCGTCGGCGATCCGACGGGGGATCTGCGGCACGCGGGGCACGAGGCCGACGCCATTCAGCGGCGGCTGTACCCGGGCGCCCGCTATCTGGGCCGCCGGGCGGCCAGGGCCCGGCACGGCGCCGGCACCCCGGCCGAGGTGCTCGACTGGCTGCGGGCGCAGCGCGACCCGGGGGCCGTGCTGCATCTGGCCTGCCATGCGACGGTGGCCGCGGGCTCCCGGCACTCGGCCCATCTCGCCCTGCACGGCGGCGCGTTGGCGGCGGAGGAGCTGACGGAGGCGTCCGGCGGGATGCGGGACGCGGCCGGGGCCGGTATCGGCCTGGTGGTGCTGGCGGCCTGCCGCAGCCACATCTCGGTGCGCGGCAGCAACGAGGCGTACACCCTCTCCACGGCGTTCCTGACGGCGGCGGCGCGCTCGGTGATCGGCACGCTGTGGCCGGTGCCGGACGACACGACGTCCGCACTGATGTACATGACGCACTGGTATCTCCGCCACGAGGGCCACTCCCCCGGACGGGCCCTGCGCGCCGCGCAGTTGTGGATGCTGGATCCGCACCGGACGCCGCCGCCGGGGATGCCGCCCGCGCTGGCCCGGCACGCCCGTGCCGGCGCACCGGCCGACCCGGCGGCCTGGGCGGGGTTCACGCACCTCGGGCAGTGACGGCGGTCCCGCCCGGCGGTGGTGCCGCAGCCCGCTTTGGACGACGGGCCGCTCAGGGCACGAGGGTCCGCAGGGAGAGGGTGGTGGCCGTCCAGTCGCCCGGGCCGGGGTCGTCCACCGCGGAGCCCCAGGAGCCGACGGTGCCTTCGGAACCGCTCGCGCCGGCCGAGCCGACGGGGCCGAGGTCCCGGCCCCGGGCCGCCGGCGGGGGCGGTGCGAGCCGCAGCACACCGTCCGGGGCCTGCCGGGCGGCGGAACGTCCCGCGGGCACGCCCGGGTCCCAGGCGTCCAGGAGGAAGGGAAGGGTGTTCAACTCGCCCTCGGCCACGACGAGTTTGAGCCAGTCGCGGGCCCCGGCACCGGGGCGCGGTTCCCGGCCCGCGGGCAGGGACAGCTCGACGGGCGCTCCGTCCAGCGCGTGCCCGGTGCCCCGGGGGCCGATGAAGTCGCCGGGGAAGAGCATCGCGTGGCTGCGGTAGCTGTCGGTGAGGTCGAGGAGCACACACCACAGCTTCCGGTGGGTGCGGTTGTGCAGCTGTATGTGCAGCCGCGGGGGCCGGTAGCCGTGCGCGGTCCGGGTGTAGGGGCAGACGAGTTCGCGGACGCCGTCTCCGGGACGGGGCGGTGCGGTGCGGTCGTCGGCCGGTGCGATCTCCACCCGCACCGGGGAGCCGAGCGCGGAGAGCGGGTTGTCCAGACAGCGGATCCGGTCCCACTGGACGAGGTGGACGAGGCAGGCGGCGACCCGCGCGGCGTCGTCCGCGGTGGCCAGCGGCAGCGGGGGGACGAAGGCGCTGCCGTCACGGCGCACCACCTCCGCGCTGCCCTCGCGTACCAGCACCCGCAGCAACAGCCGTCCCTGAGCGGGGAGTTGCCGCGGTACGGCCGCCTCCCCGGCGCCGGACGCCACGGCCAGCAGCGGGGAGGGCCCGCCGCCCGGGCCCGCGTGCGCCAGCGCCTCCCGCAGGAGACGCACCGGCCGACCGTCCCCGGCCCCGGCCGGACCCGCGGCGGGTTCGACGGTCACCTCGGCGGGCGGCAGGGCGAGCGCGCTGAGCGTGACCGGGTAGGTGCGCTCGGGGTCGGGCTCCCAGCCCTCCGGGCGTACGAGGGTGCGGTCGGCGCGTATCTCGTGGGCACGCAGGGTCCGCCGACCGGCCGCGGCCCCGGACACGGCCCCCGGAACGGCCCCCGAAACAGCCGCCGTCGCCGGAACGGAAGCCGTCGCCGGAACGGCAGCCGTCGACGAGGCAGCGGCGGGCCCCGGGGCGGCAGCGGGCCCGGGAGCCTGATCGGCCCCGGAGGCGGCGGGCTCCGCACCGACGACGGCGAAGCAGGTTCCGCCGGCCCCCACGGCACCCACGGCCTCCGTGTCTCCCGTGCCTCCCCTGCCGACGAGGCCGTGTGCGGCGCCCGCGTCGATCTCCCAGCCGTCCACGCCCAGGCGCAGCAGATGCGGGGCGCGGGGGCCGGCGCCCGCTCCGCCCAGCAGCGGCGCATCGGCGGGGCCGCCCGGACGCTGCGGGAGCAGGACCGGGTGCTGGGCGGTGCTGCCGCGCTGCACCCGCGCGTGCGTCGCGGCCATCACCTCGCGTGAACTCGCCCCGTCGTAGGCCCCGTTGCCGAGGACGTCCAGCAGCGCATGGCTGAACAGGCCCCGCGTCCGTCCGTCGAACTCGTCCTCGTGCGCCAACTGGTCCAGACGGCCCGCGGCCAGCAGCAGATGCCGCTGCGGGCCCGGGTGCCCGGGCAGCGCGGCCAGGTCGCGGGCGGCGGCGCGGGCCCAGCCGGGCGCGGGCGGCGCGTACCGCACGGGCAGCACCTCGCGGGTCCCGCCGCCCGCGTAGCAGCAGTCCAGGACGGCGACGGTGTGCACGCCCCGGGCCGCGACGGCTTCGAGGAGCGCGCCCAGCCGCTTGTCCGGCAGCGTCCCGTCGGCGCAGACCAGTGCCTGGCAGCGCCCGGTGGGCTCCTTGAGCAGCTCGTCCGGTCCGCTCGCGGGCAGGTCGGTGCCGTGCCCGGAGAACCACAGCAGCGCGGTGTCGCCCTCCGCTGCGCCGCCGAAATGCCCGGTGAGGCCCGCCACGACGGCCTCGACGGTGGCCGCACCGTCGACCAGCTCCCGCAGCCGCAGCCCGGTGCCGCGCGCCGCGGTGCGGGCCCGCAGCCACTCCCCGGCCGCGCGGATGTCGTTGCGGCAGCCCGCCAGGCGGGGCAGGGAACGGGCCGGATAGTCGTCGATGCCGACGAGCAGGGCGTGAACCGTGGGCATACGCAGCAGTCTCGCACCCGCCCCGGGGCCGGGACGGGCCGAGCCGGGGCACATCCCGGGCACTTCCGGGTCGGCGTACGGGCGCGGCGACCCGAAGGTCAACTCGCGGGCGGCGCAGGGGGGTCGGAAGGCGGTGAGGTGGCGCTCCGGCGCCAGGCGAGGCCCCAGGCGAGGCGAGGCGCGAAGGCACGGCTCGACACGAGGCGTGAGGTGATGCCGGGGGACTCGAAACGCCTCCGCCCTCCCGTCGCTGGCCCTCCGCCAGGGGCGGAGGGTGGGGCGACGGGAGGGCGGGAGGGCGGAGGGCAGAGCGTGACCCGAGAAAGAGGAGGGTCAGCTCAGGGAGGCGAGGGCCTCGTTGAGGGTCTTCGACGGGCGCATCACCGCGTCGGCCTTGGCGGGCGAGGGCTGGTAGTAGCCGCCGATGTCCGCCGGGGAACCCTGCACGCCGATCAGCTCGTCGACGATGGTCTGCTCCTTCTCGGACAGCGTCCCGGCGAGCCCCTGGAACGCCTCGGCGAGCTGCGCGTCCTCGGTCTGCCGGGCCAGCTCCTGGGCCCAGTACAGGGCGAGGTAGAAGTGGCTGCCGCGGTTGTCGATGCTGCCGAGCTTGCGGCTGGGCGACTTGTTCTCCGCGAGCAGGGTGCCGGTGGCGCGGTCCAGGGTGTCGGCCAGGACCTGCGCGCGGGCGTTGCCGGTCTTCTGCGCGAGGTGCTCGAAGCTGACGGCCAGCGCGAGGAACTCGCCCAGGCTGTCCCAGCGCAGGTAGTTCTCCTTGACCAGCTGCTGCACGTGCTTGGGCGCCGAGCCGCCGGCGCCGGTCTCGAACAGGCCGCCGCCGTTGATCAGCGGGACGATGGAGAGCATCTTGGCGCTGGTGCCCAGCTCCAGGATGGGGAACAGGTCGGTCAGGTAGTCGCGCAGCACGTTGCCGGTGACGGAGATGGTGTTCTCGCCGCGGCGGATGCGCTCCAGCGACAGCTTCGTCGCCTCGACCGGCGACATGATCTCGATGCGCAGGCCCTCGGTGTCGTGCTCGGGCAGGTACTGCTCGACCTTGGCGATGAGGTTGGCGTCGTGCGCGCGGTCCTCGTCCAGCCAGAAGACGGCCGGGTCGCCGGTGGCGCGGGCGCGGGAGACGGCGAGCTTGACCCAGTCGCGGATCGGCACGTCCTTGGTCTGGCACATCCGGAAGATGTCGCCCTCGCCGACGGCCTGCTCCAGCACGAGCTGCCCGTCCGCGTCGGTGACCCGTACGGTGCCGGTGACCGGGATCTCGAACGTCTTGTCGTGGCTGCCGTACTCCTCGGCCTTCTGCGCCATGAGGCCCACGTTGGGGACGGAGCCCATGGTCGAGGGGTCGAAGGCGCCGTTGGCCTTGCAGTCCTCGATGACGGCCTGGTAGATGCCGGCGTAGCTGCTGTCCGGGATGACGGCGAGCGCGTCCTGCTCCTGGTCGTCCTTGTTCCACATGTGCCCGGAGGTGCGGATCATGGCCGGCATGGAGGCGTCGACGATGACGTCGCTGGGCACGTGCAGGTTGCTGATGCCGCGGTGGCTGTCGACCATGGCCAGGTCCGGGCCCGCGGCCAGCTCGGCGTCGAAGGACTCCTTGATCTCCGCGCCGTTCGGCAGCGACTCCAGGCCCTTGAAGATGCCGCCCAGGCCGTCGTTGGGGGTGAGCCCGGCGGCGGCCAGCGCGTCGCCGTACTTGGCGAAGGTCTGCGGGAAGAAGGCGCGCACCACGTGCCCGAAGATGATCGGGTCGGAGACCTTCATCATCGTCGCCTTGAGGTGCACGGAGAACAGCACGCCCTCGGCCTTGGCGCGGGCGACCTGCGCGGTGAGGAACTCGCGCAGCGCGGCCACGCGCATCACGGAGGCGTCCACGACCTCACCGGCCAGCACCGGCACCGACTCGCGCAGCACCGTGGTGGAGCCGTCGTCGCCGTGCAGCTCGATGCGCAGGGAGCCGTCGGCGGGCACGACGACGGACTTCTCGGTGGAGCGGAAGTCGTCGCCGTCCATGTGCGCGACGTTCGTCTTCGAGTCGGCCGACCAGGCGCCCATGCGGTGCGGGTTGGCCTTGGCGTAGTTCTTGACGGAGGCGGGGGCACGGCGGTCGGAGTTGCCCTCGCGCAGCACCGGGTTGACGGCGCTGCCCTTGACCTTGTCGTAGCGGGCGCGGATCTCGCGCTCCTCGTCGGTCTTCGGCTCGTCCGGGTAGTCCGGCAGCGCGTAGCCCTGCTCCTGGAGCTCGGCGATGGCGGCCTTCAGCTGCGGGATGGACGCCGAGATGTTCGGCAGCTTGATGATGTTGGCCTCGGGCGTCTTGGCCAGCTCGCCGAGCTGGGCCAGCGCGTCCTCGATGCGCTGGTCCTCCTTCAGACGCTCCGGGAAGCTCGCGATGATCCGGCCGGCCAGGGAGATGTCCCGGGTCTCGACGGCGACGCCGGCCGTCGAGGCGTACGCCTGGACCACGGGCAGGAACGAGTACGTCGCCAGGGCCGGGGCCTCATCGGTGTGCGTATAGATGATGGTCGAGTCAGTCACCGGTACTCCGCTTCACGTCGAGGTCGTCTCGATATCAAGATATCCGGTCGCCGACCGGCACCCGAAGCCAACCCCCGTCGCCCGCGACGACCCCGACGCGGGTCAGACGACCGGGGCGCGCGGGCCGTCCGGCGCGGCGGCACGCCCGTCGAGGACCTCCCCGGCGACCGCGGCGACCTCCTGGTCGGCCACCCTGCGGTAGCCGTCCCGGGTGACGAGCGCGACCAGCGGATACACCTGGCGGACCGGGTCGGGGCCGCCCGTCGCCGTGTCGTCGTCGGCCGCGTCGTACAGCGCCTGCACCACCGCCGTGACCAGCTCGCGCTCGGCCATGCCCGGCCGGTACAGCTTCTTCAGCGCGCCCCGCGCGTACGGCGAGCCGGAGCCGCTCACCGCGAAGTCCCGCTCCTCGGTGCGGCCGCCGGTCACATCGAAGGACCAGATCCGCCCCTGCCCCCGGTCGGGGTCGAACCCCGCGAACAGGGGGACGACCGCCAGGCCCTGCATGGCCATCTCCAGGTTGCCGCGGATCAGGGTGGTCAGCCGGTTCGCCTTGCCCTCCAGGGAGAGCGGGGCGCCCTCGACCTTCTCGTAGTGCTCCAGCTCCAGCTGGAAGAGCCGGATCATCTCCAGGGCGGGGCCGACGGTGCCCGCGAAGGCGACGGCGGAGTGCTCGTCGCCCGGCTGGACCTTCTCCGACTCGCGGTGGGCGATGACGTTGCCCATGGTGACCCGGCGGTCCCCGGCGACCAGCACGCCGTCCCGGTACGAGGCGGCGATCACGGTCGTGCCGTGCGGCGCCTCGAAGCCCGCCGGCACGCCCCCGGCCGGCGCCCGGCCGCCCGGCAGCAGCTCCGGCGCCTGCGCCCGGAGGAAGTCCATGAACGACGACGATCCCGCGGCCAGGAACGCCGCCGGCAGCCCCTGCCCGCCCGCTCCGTACGCACCAGCACCCATGCGGATCCTCCCCTGTCCGGCCCCCGGCGTCCGCTCCCCGCGGGCCCCGGGGGCACCCGCGTTCGAAGATCGCCCTGCGCGCGGGAGCCTACCCCGGCCCGATGTCCCGCATGTGCTGCCCCGCCTCCCGCGTACGCCCGCGCGCACGGGCCGTGCCGGGGGCCAACCACCGTGCCGTGCACGGGGCTTGGGGGAGTGTTCAGCCGCCGGTTCCCCGCACGCAAGGGCCGGCGTCGGAGCATGGCGGTGCCGGGTCCGGGGCACGGCGTACGCCGGGTCCCGCACTGCGGCACGCGACGGCTCCGGAGCACGTCGGACACCGGGGCCCGAGCATGGCGAGGACCACAGTTTCCGTATTTGCGTCGGGGCCGGTCAGGTGTGCGACAGTGGACCGTCCCGGTCGGCCGGGCGCGCCGTCGTGCGCAGCCGCCACCGGGGATCCCCTCCCACACAGCGACCGCGAACGGCCGCGCTCTCCGCGCGCCCGGAACGCGGTACGCGCCGAATCCAGCAGTACATATCCGCATCCGTCCGCACATACTGCGTACATGTCGCATACGTCCGCGCAATACGCCCCTCCGTCCAACACGTCCCACCGAGCGCCTTCTTGAGAGTGATGCAGGCAACGCACCCCGTTCCCCAGGTCTCCCCGGCCCCCCAGGTCTCCCGAGCCGCCGACCTCTTCGCCCACGGCCTGGAGTCCCGGCCCGGCTCCGCCCTGCTGCGGTTCGGCGCCGCCCGGCAACGGCCCGCCGACCGGATCAGCTGGTCCGGCGACGGCGCGGTCGCCTGGCTCGACGCGCCCCGCGGCCATGTGTGGAGCGTCGGCGCCCCCGCGGCCGCCGCCGGACTCGTCCTGCGCGCCGCCTGGCAACTCCCCGGCCAGGTACGGGAGTTCACCGGCCCGCGCGGCACCGAGGACCTCGTCGGCCGGTATCTGCCGACGGCCGGGACGACCGGGTGGATCTTCCGCTGGACCCTGGAGGAGCCGCCCCCGCACAGCGGTGAGGACCGCGTCGTCGCGCTCGACACCACGCACCACACCGAACTGCGCGACTTCCTCGCCGTCCACAGCCCCGGCCACTCCACGGGCCCCGGCTCCGGCAGCGTCAGCCTGTGGGCGGGCATCCGCGGCGAGGACGGCCGGCTCGTCGCCTGCGGCGCCCTCAGCAGCCTGCGCGACAGCGGCGCGCCGCTCATGGTGTCCGTCGCCACCGACACCCGGCAGCGCGGCCAGGGCCTCGGCGCGGCCCTGACCACCTGGCTCACCCGGCACGCCGTCCGCCGACACGGCTTCTGCACCCTGTGGCAACTCGCCGGCAACACCCCGGCCGAGCGCCTCTACACCCGCCTCGGCTACCGCGACGACGACCCCTGCGTCTCGGCCCGGCTGCTGCCCGACGGCTGAGCGGGGCCGCGGGGCCGCGGGGCCGGGGACGGGACGCCGCCGCGATACGGCACGCAGCCGCGGCGCGGGGGGGGCGCCGGGGCCCGGGGGCCCGGGGGGGCCGAGCGGGTCGGAGGGCCGGGACGCCGGGACGCCGGGACGCTGTACGCCGGGCCGCCGGAGGGGCCGGGCAGCAGGGGCACCAGGGCGCCGGGCGCCGGGCCGTTGGAGGACCGGAACGCCGGACCGCCGGGGCTCAGGGCGCCGGGCCGCCAGAGGCTTGGAGCACCGAGCACCCCGTACGCCGGACCGTCGGAGAACCGGAACGCCGGGGTGCCGGAGAGCCGAACGCCGGACAGCCGGGGCACCGGGAAGCCGAGCGCCGGGCAGCCGGAGAACGGAATGCCGGACCGTCGGAGCGGGGGGGCACCGCGCCCTCGGGGGGGGCCGGACCGCCGGGCAGCCGGGCAGCCGGGGCACCAGGACGCCGGGCGCCAGACAGCCGGAGGGCCGACACCGGACCGCCGGGACGCCGGGCGCCGGGGCGCCGGGCAGCCGGAGGGGCCGAGCAGCCGGGGCAGCAGGGCGTCGGGCGCCGGAGGGCCGGAGGGGCAGAACGCCAAGGCGCCGGGCAGCAGGAGCACCGGGACCACCGAGACCACCAGGGCTGCCAGGCCCGCCAGGGTCACCAGGGTCACCAGGGCGCCGGAGGGGCGGGGTCAGCCGACGGCGTCGTGGGCGAAGCGCAGCGACGCCGCGAAGACCTCCTCGACCTGCTCCTCGGACGCCCCGTACCAGACGTGGTCCGCGCCCGGAACCAGCCGCAGCTCCGCCGGAACCCCCGCCTCCGTCAGCCGGGCCGCCAACTCGACGCTGTGCTCGGGCGCGACCATGGTGTCCGCCTCGCCGTGCACGAGCAGGAACGGCGGCGCCCCGGCCCGCACCCGCGCGAGGGGGCTCGCCTCCCGCGCACGCCCGGGAAGCACCGCCGGGGCGTCCCCCAGGAGCAGCGCCTCCGGCGACGTGGGGTCCTCGGGCACGTAACTCCCGCGTGCCGTGGTCAGATCGCTGGGCCCGTACCAGACGACGGCACCGCGAAGCGGCCGCGTCTCCTCGGTCAGGGCGAGCAGCGACGCCAGGTGCCCGCCGGCCGACTCGCCCCACACCACCGTGCGCCCCGGATCGGTGCCGAGCTCGTCGGCCCGCAGCGCGAGCCAGCCGAGGGCGGTCCGCAGATCCTCCAGCGGGGCGGGGAACCGGGCCTCACCGCTCAGCCGGTGGTCGACGCTCGCGACGGCCAGGCCCGCCGCGGCGATCCGGGCGAACGGCCCCGGCTCCCAGCCGCGGGTGCGCAGCCCCATGTCGCCCCTGTGGCCGCGCCGCCAGGCGCCGCCGTGCACGAAGAGCACCACCGGCACGGGACCGCCACCCGGCTCCGGCGCGGGCAGCCACAGGTCCAGCTCCAGCGGACGGCCGCCGTCGACGGTGCCGTAGGGCACACCGCGCAGCACCCGCACCCCCTGCCCGCCCGGCGCGGCCGGCGGCAGCGGCGCCACATCGGGGTGCGGCGCACCGATCACCCGGAGCAGTCCGGCGTCGGTCACCGCGTCCTCCACTCGTGGTCGGGCAGGAACCGCACATCGAACCGCTGGGGCACGGTGGCGAACCGCTCCGGCTCGGGCACCACCGGCTCGGCCGGCAGGCCGTGCCGCTCGGTGGGCTCCCCGAGGTTCTCGAAGAACCGCTCGAAGGTGCCGCCCGGCCCGGCCGCGACCCCGACGACCTGACTGTGGTGCCGCTCCATCCGGTACGCGTGCGTACAGTTCTTCGGCACGAACCCGAAGTCCCCCGCGGTCAGCAGCCGCTCCTGCTGCTCGCCCCGGGTGTCCTCGACGAACAGCCGCACCGCGCCGTGCGTGATGTAGAAGACCTCGTGGGTGTCCTCGTGCACATGGGCCGGGATGATGTCGCCCTTGGGCCCCTCGACGGTGAAGAAGTTGAAGGTGTTCTCGGTCTGCTCGCCGCCCGCGTAGACGGTGATCAGGTCGCCGAACAGATGGGCGCGGTCCCCCTCGCCCTTCTGGACGAAGTAGGGCTTGCCCGGTTCGGCGGGGATGTGCGAGGCCCGCCGGTAGCGGGTGGCGTACTCGATGGTCATGCGGTCTCCGAACACCGTCCGGCATCAGCAGATAATGTCAGGCACCCTGACACGCCCCGCACCACCCGAGCAACCCGCACCCGCACCCGGCCCCCGACCCACACACCCACGACACCGCGCCCGCCCCGCCCCGCACCAGCCCCACACCAGCCCCACCAAGAACGGACCGCCACACCGGCCCCGCCGAGAAGCAAACCGTCACACCGGCCCCACCGAGAACCGAGCCGTCGCACCAGCCCCGCCGAAGACCGGGCCGTCACACCCCCACAGGACCGAGGCCCGGCCCACCGACCCCGGGAGGAACCCGATGCCCGCCGACCGCCGCCCCCTCCCCCAACTCCTCGGCGAGGCCCGGCGCTGGTTCGACCAGGCGCTCCCCGCGGCCCTCGAAGCCGCCGGCACCACCCCCCTCACCCCGGCACAGACCCAGCTCTTCGCCGCCCTCGACGACACCGGCACGACCGTCGCCGAACTCGCCCGCCGCACCGGCGTCACCCGCCAGTCCGCACACCAGACCGCCCACAGCCTGATCACCGCCGGACTCCTGGAACAGACCCCCGACCCCACCTCGGGCCGCCGCTGGCTGCTGCGCCGCACCCCCACCGGCGACCACGCCCACCACCAGGCCGTACACGCCCTCGCCACCCTGGAATCCCACCTGGCCGACCGCCTCGGCACCGAAACGGTGACGGCCCTGCGCACAGCCCTGGAACAGGACTGGGGCGAACCGCCGCGGGGGTGAATCACCATTGCCCGGGGTCCGATACGGGCAGACCGGTGTTCGCGGCCCGCACGGCCACGCCGCCGGCCGGCTCTCAACCTCCGGGCCACGTCCGGGGGTTGCGCGCACACGCGTGGACCGCCTCGACCGTCTCGGGCCGCCAGACGGACGGCAGCCGCGTCAGACGGGGAAGCTCCCGCCGCAGAAGCACGTGCACATCACGCAGGGAGGGCACCACCGTCAGACGGTCCGCCCCGACGAAGGCCAGGACGGGACGCGCCTCGACGGCGAAACCGCACGCCCGCGTCAGGATCTCCCCCGCGCGCCGGGCCTCGGCGCGGCTTCGGCGGACGTACGGGTAGGAATCGCGGCCGATCTTCACGGCCTCGTCGCCCACCCAGATCCGGGCCCCCCGATGGAACTTCGTGTTGACGGTGAAGACCCCCGCGGGCCCGATCAGCAGGTGGTCGATGTCCACATCACCCGCCAGCGGCACGGAGTGGAGCACCCGCCAGCCCGCCGCCGCGAATCCCTCCAGGTCCGCCCCGACCCTGCGCTCGCCCGCCAGCCCTCTGCGCCAGCTGTACGCGGAGGAGCGCTTACCGAGCAGCGCGGCCAGGACCCGGTCGAAGGGGCCGGGCAACAGCTCGTCCAGCTTCCGCCGCAGGGCCTCCCCCGGCCTGTTGGCCGCCAGATCGGCCCCCGGCCCGCGCGCCCCGGCCCCCGTCGGCGGGCGCCCCGGACCGGCCACCGGCGGTGCGCCGACCGGAGCCGGAACCGGAACCGGAGCACCCGGCGTGGCACCCGAGGACGCGGGGTCCGGCCGGTCCGTACCGCTGCGCGCCGTGGTGCCGGGCAGCAGGTGGGGTCGGAGCACCTCCAGCACACCGTCCCGGTATCCCTCGTCCAGGACGCGCAACTCCCCTGTCCTGCGGTCGAACCACGCGACGCTCCGGCCCTCGGGGAGGTTCACATAGAGCCGGTCGTGCCCGTAGCGCCTCCACTGCGAGACCTGTAAGTCACCCATCCCCCCATTCTGTTCGGGCCGTCAACGCCGCGACCCGGGCACCCCCTCGGCCCGGGCACGCCCCGGCCCGGCGCGCCACCTCCCGCACACCGGAAGCGGCCGACGAGCCCTTCCGGACGAAGGCGCTGCGGCCCCTCTCCCGCATCTCCCGAAGGAAGCGGGGGGCCGCAGCGGACGGGACGGGACCGACCCCGCGGCTCAGACCACCACCGGGGCAGGCGCCGGATACGTCGGGTACTCCGCGCCGGACACGTACTGGACGACGCGGATGACCTGGCACGAGTAGCCGAACTCGTTGTCGTACCAGAGGTAGAGGATCGCGTTGTCGCCGTCGACCTTCGTGGCGCCGGCGTCCACGATCGAGGCGTGGCGCGAGCCGATGAAGTCGCTGGAGACGGCGTCGGGCGCGGAGATGAAGTCGATCTGGCGCTTCAGCGGCGAGGTCAGCGAGACCTCGCGGAGGTGGTCCAGCACCTCCTGGCGGCTCGCCTCGCGGCCGAGTTGCAGATTGAGGATGGCGATCGAGACGTCCGGCACCGGCACCCGGATCGAGCTGCCGGTGATCTTCGCCCCGAGGTCGGGCAGCGCCTTCGCGACGGCGGACGCGGCACCCGTCTCGGTGATGACCATGTTGAGCGGCGCCGAGCGCCCCCGCCGTTCGGACTTGTGGTAATTGTCCAGCAGGTTCTGGTCGTTGGTGAACGA
Organism: Streptomyces cacaoi; assembly: GCF_006539165.1. Lineage (GTDB taxonomy): Bacteria > Actinomycetota > Actinomycetes > Streptomycetales > Streptomycetaceae > Streptomyces > Streptomyces cacaoi. The sequence goes on from NZ_BJMM01000043.1 coordinate 33,903, forward strand.
GTGGACGGTCTCGACGTGCCCGCGCACGACCCCGTACTCGTCCGCCATCGCCTTCAGCGGCGGGACGATCGCGTTGGTCGTGCAGGACGCACACGAGATGATCTGCTCGTCCGGCTTGATCATGTCGTGGTTGACGCCGTGCACGACGTTGGGCACATCGCCCTTGCCCGGCGCGGTCAGCACGACCTTCTCGACGCCCGGCCGCAGGTGCTTCGAGAGCCCCTCCCGGTCGCGCCACTTGCCCGTGTTGTCGATGAGGACGGCGTTCTTGATCCCGTACGCCGTGTAGTCCACCGTCGTCGGGTCGTCGGAGTAGATCACCTGGATCTCGTTGCCGTTGGCGACGATCCGGCCGTTCGCCTCGTCCACCGTGATGGTGCCCTGGAACTGCCCGTGTATGGAGTCCCGGCGCAGCAGCGACGCCCGCTTGACCAGGTCCTCGCCCGTCTCCCCCGCGCCCTTGCGGACGACGATCGCCCGCAGGCGCAGGCCGTTGCCGGACCCGGCCTTCTCGATGAGCAGCCGGGCGAGGAGCCGTCCGATCCGGCCGAAGCCGTACAGGACGACATCGCGCGGCTCCCGCCGGTCGATCTTGTTGGCCCCGGTGGCGCCGGCCACGGCCTCGGCGGTGAACTCCTCGACGGACAGGCCGCGTTCATCGTCCCGGTACGTCGCGGCGAGCATGCCGATGTCGATCTGGGACGGGCCGAGATCGAGCGCGGTGAGGGCCTGGAGAAACGGCAGCGTCTCGGTGACGGACAGCTCCTCACCGGCGATCTGCCGGGCGAACCGGTGGGTCTTGAGGATGCTCACCACCGACTTGTTCACCAGGGAACGGCTGTGCAGCAGGACCGTGACGTCCCGCTCCCGGTGCAGTCTCCCGATGAGCGGGATCATCGACTCCGCGATCTCCTCGCGGGTCTTCCAGTTGGTGAACACGTCGTCGTTGACAGTCACAGTGATCTATCTTTCGAGCTAGGCGGCGCTCATATGCTAACCCGCCCCGCCCACCCGCTCGCACAGAGACCCGAATGAGCACCCCTCGCCCCGTCTCCCCCGACACCACCCGCAGCCCGGCTCACCCCTGCAACAGAGGACCGACCGGAACCAACCGGAACCGGCCGGGCCGAGCCAAGCTCAGCCGGGATCAGCTGAGACCGACTGAGACCGGCTGAGACCAGCCGGGACGGGCACGGAACCAGCCGATGTCGCTCCACCCCCGGGACTTCGATCACCACATTCCAGGAAAATGCCCACCGACCGGCAGGCCCGGAAATCGGAGGGCGAATGGGAAAACAAGTCAAGTGCGGATCGACGCGCACAACGACCGGTAGGCCCTGTCAGCGGCCGGCAATGATCGGCTACTCCCGCTGCCAGGACCACCGGGGCGATTGGACCCCGGTCCAGAAGCGAAAGACCAAGAAACGGCGCTGACCACCACCCCACCCGTACCCGGCGACCAAGAACCACCGCCGGGCACAACCCCCACCGCTCCCCAGCTCACTCGCCGGGCGCGCCCCCGTCCAACTCCTCGACGCGCCGCACCAGTACGTCGATCCGCGCCGCGGCGCCCTCGCACTCGGTGACGAGCCGCTGAATCCGCTCGTCCACCTGCTTCCGGTCGTAACCCCGCCGCGCTATACGGAAAGCAACGGCCGGACGCGCCCCGCTCTCCACACCGACGCCGACAACACCTCCATCTCCCGAGCCGGAATCCCCCGCCCCCTCCCGAAAACCACCGGCGGCAGCGGCCCCACCCGCACACCCCGACACCTCGGCCCCGCCCAGATACAACTCCTCAATACGCCTCTCCAGCACGGCAATACGAGCCAGCGCCCGATCCCGCTCCTCAACGAGCCCACGTATCCGCTCATCCACTTCCCCGCACTCATAACCCCGCCGCACCACCTCGAACCCCCACACATCCGAACCCCGCTCGCCCTGCCGCGACTTCCACACACCCATCACTCTCCACCCCCGAAAACTCGCCGATATCCCCGTGCCGTCGCCCCCCCGGACACGACTCCCCGACCCGCGACACTGCACGACCGGGGCAGCTTGGCACAGGGGGGGGGCTTGGGCGGGGCAGGGGGCCGCGCCGCTGCCGACCGGAGCCCGGGTCGGGGCTCCGAGGCAGGGCGCGTCCCCACGAGGCGGGCACTAGCGCGCCGCAGGCACAGGCGAACTGTCCGACCAGGCCGAACCGAACTGCTGAAGGGCGAAGCTGTACAGGAGACCCGGCGCTCGCGCGTACAGGCAGGGAGAGTTCCTGCCGTGGGCCGAGCTGCTGTAGAAGGTGATGTAGGCGGCGCGGTCAGTCGCGATGATCCGGCAGGTGTTGGGCAAATTGAAGCTGTGGAGTTCGACGTTGCGTTGTGCGCGCGCTGCGTGCTCCAGGTAGTCGAAGTTCGTCCGCACCTGGCTCCTGAGTAGATCCGGGGTGAATCCGGGATCGAACCGGCACACGTCGTGCGAGCGCCGGTCCAGCCACGAGTCGGCGCGAATACGAGGGTCGGGCAAGAGGATCTGCACCGATTCCAGGGGAAGTTCGCCTGACCACAGCGCGGAGAACGCCTCACGGGTGAGGACGTTTCCACGCCCGGCCAGGACCTTGATCCACCGAGCACGGCCCAGCTCTCGCGCAATGTCCCGTTCGGCGGAGGACTGCTGGCGATACACGCGGCCGAGCCCGGTTCCCGTGCACCAGGAACAGGCCGCCACCAGCCACCACAAGGGGCGCGAGCCGCGCAGGAACCCGAGAACAAGCAGGACACCGCTGGCTGCCAGGGAGCTGAGAACCCCGAGGAGGAAAGCAGTCATATGTACTGTCTCCTGTCTCTGACGTCCACGAGAGAACCGGACGCTCTGATCAGCAGAGGTAGGCCACCAGCTGCCGCAGCACGTACGCGGCGTTACGTGCCGCGAGCCCGTGATAGCCGTGGCCCTTTTGCTCGTCCGCGTTGTCCGATACACCACGAACCACAATCCAGCCCGGGTTGACCGCACCATGGACCGAGTTCTCCTGCCAGTACTGACTCAGTCCGCCGGCTTCCATATCGACCGCAAGGACCTTCTCGTGGTAGCCCGTGAGGTACTGCCGAATATCACTTTCCCGGTCTGCGATCACGGCTTCGCCGGACCCGATCACCCCCGGGTAGACGGCGTACGACTCCGACGCGTACGACGGGTCCTGCCCGTAGATGCTCGCGGGGGTCCCATTGTCCGCGAAATAGGCGTTCACGGCGTGGACGACCGGCGCGGGCGCTTGTCGGTGCTCCCCTCGGCGCCGAACCTCCCCGCCTCCGTTGATCTTGCGGTTCTCGTAGTAGACGACGTCGGTCGAAACGATGACATTGCCCACGCGAGCGTGTTCATCGTGGATCCCGCCGCCCACGCCGACCAAGGCCCACACTCGTGGGTTGTAGTGGCGTCGGAGGTTCTCCAGCGCACCCATCGCCGACCGTTGTCCCTGGCTTTGGCTCTGTGTGGCCACCACGCGAACCGTCGCATCCGGTGTCGTGTAGCTGCCCCTGTAGAAGTACAGCCCGCTGCTCTCCTTGTGACGCTCCAGCTTCAATTCGTCCCGTACAGCCTGGAGTTCCTCGCTGAGGATCGTGACCACTCCGATGTCCCAGGCCGGTTCCTCCTTCTCACTGGGGCGAAGAATGGGCTCTTCCGCCGGTGCACCCGCGGACACCTGAGCTCGTTCACCGATGGCGTTGTTGCTGAAGCTGTTGCCGTCTCCACGGCTGATGATGCCTCGATTGATCGTCATCTGCTTCCTCCACTGCCTTGGCTGCTCTGACCTGCCGGCTGATTCGCCGCACCGCCCGACTGAGCTCCGTCACCTACCGCGTTGTTACTGAAGGTGTTGTTGTCGCCGAAGTTGAAGATTCCACTGTTGATGATTTTGAGTGCTCGGTCATTGAACTCGGAGTTGTCCACATCATTGGCTGCCAGGAAGTCGCTCGCGGCCCTCAGCAACCGCCGCTCGATGGTCTTCATCCGGCCCAGGATGTCGCTCTTCTCCAGCTGGATCTTGGACCACGCCTGGGCAGCCTTCTCCCTGATGCTGACCCGGGTGCCGATCAGGACGTTACGGATCGGCGACATGGTGAGATCGCAGGGCAGGAGAACGGATTTTCCCAGCGCATAGAGGTAGCGGATGATCCGCCATGAGCGCGGGATCTCCTTGGGGAGAGCGACCATTTCCCGCAGCGCTGCCCAAACCACAGCGATTGCTCCGTTGTGGCCGAACTCCTCCGCGTATTGGAATGATCTCGGTGTGTGTGCAAGGACGCACGCTGCTGTGGAGATGCTCAAGGTCCGCCCCTGCAAGCTGACTCGCAGCAGAACGGTCGCGACGAACTCCGCGCCTTCCACAGGAGTACTGATCTCCAGAAAGTGGTGCTGTTTGGACCCCGGCGTATCGATGATGGCATGCAGGTCCTTCTCATCGATATGCGCGGGGAAGAGCCCGCGGTCGGCCGCCACATCGGTCTCCGCCACATAGATGCGGTCCCGGACGTGCGTGGGAAGACGGACCTCCCCGTTGTCGGTGTCCAGTTGCCGAACCGCCTCCCGCAGGTACTCGACCAACTCATGGGCCTGGAAGGGAGGTACAGGATGCTCACACTCGTGCAACGGGGCCTCGTCGCTCCCAGGGCGCAGCAACTGGATACATATCGGGGGGTTCCAGTGGTAGACCAGTTCACCGGCCCCGATGAACGGTGACTCGTCCCCGAAGAGCGTGAACCTGGTGAGGTCGTCCTCGTCCTCACAATGTCTCGGGCGCTGGTAGACAGCGCAGATGTGCCTCTGCTGTGCGTCCGCCACGCGCTGCCGTGCAGACAATCGCCTCGGCCTGAGGTGCGGTGCGCGCAATATGTGGTTCAGCGTCATCTGTCGTACAGCGCCGACAGTGAGGCATGAGGCCACGATCGCCCCTGCCGAGCAGAGGGCCGGGAAAGCCTGGGCCGGATAGAGAACCGCGACGATCAGTCCGGTGACCACCAGAGCGAGGGCGAGAGTTCCGATCTTCCTGTACGCGCGTATCTTCTCCGAGTACTTGAGTCGACCCGCATGTTTCCAGGTGATCAGCAGAGCCATCAGGCTTCGGTGCTCTCGTGCGGATCCCAGTCCGCGTCGCTTGGAACCCCGTTTGAGCCTCGGTTCCGACTCTGCCCTACGCAGCAGAACGGCAACATGAAGCAGCCACAGGAGGGCCAGTCCGCAGGTGACCAGAATGGTGGCAGGTAACGCCCCCGCGAGAGCGGGAACCACCGTGGCTCCGATCACCGCGACACGGAGCAGCACATTCAGCGTCGCGGCGCGCCAGGCGTGACGCATCACCGGAACGATGTCGAACCCGTAGGAGGGAGCAACCCTGCGATGTGGAGCGGTGCACACCTCGTCGATCACGAGGTCACGGAACCGTTCATCCACGTGCACCCCGGCGCATAAGTGACGCGTGGCAGCAGTGGTTTCCTCGACCGCTTCCACGGCTGGTACCGGCGCATCGGAAGTCATCACGCTGCCCCCCGCCTCGCAAGCTTAAGGTTGACGTGACCATAAGTGTCGCAAGCGTTTAAGTCAACATGACCTTTAGGGGTTCCGGTGGACGAGTGGCTGAAGCACTCCACAGAGGTGGAAGCGTCGTGGGTGACGGCGGACCTGACGATCTTCACGGTCCGGGAGGGCCAATTGATGGTCCTCCTGGTCGAACGCGGGGTGGAACCCTTCCTGGGCCGGCCCGCCCTGCCCGGCGGATACATCCAGAAGGACGAGACCCTGCGCGAAGGGGCCCTGCGTGAACTCTGGGAGGAAGCAGGGATCGACGGCAGGCGACTGCACCTGGAGCAGTTGGGCGCCTACGGGGAGCCTCGACGCGACCCCCGAGGAAGGGTGGTCACGATCGCCTACCTGGCGCTGGGGCCCGACCTCCCCGCGCCCGTGGGCGGCACCGACGCCGAGCGTGCCTACTGGGCCCCGGTCGCCCAACTGCAAAGCGACGCACAAGCGTTGGCGTTCGACCACGCGGAAATCCTTTCCGACGCCTTGGAAGAGGTCCGCACGAAACTCGAGTACACGGCTGTCGCCACAGCATTTTGCGGAGACTCATTCACCCTGAGTGAGCTCCGTAAGGTCTACGAGGTGATCTGGGGGCAGGTGCTCGACCCGAGCAACTTCCGTCGCAAGGTGCTCAACACACCGGGATTCGTCCAACCGACGGGAGAACAACGACTGCCTCCCACAGGACGCCCAGCCGCCCTCTACCGCCGGGGTACCGCCTGGCTGCTCAGCCCGCCCCTGCTACGGGGCGGCCAACAGTCGTAGGCCACACCGTGGCAGCCGGTCCCAACCTCCGTACCGTCGGTCGACCATCCGGGGCAGGCAATCCGATGCGAAACCGGATCAGCCGGCCGAGGCTCGCCGATCACAGGGAGGCCGGATCCGGCACAGAACAGAGCGGATGGCCATCCCGAACAGGAACGGCCACCCGCTCTGTCGTTCTGACGACCCAGGCCGGCGAAACAGCGTCCGCCTCATGAGGGGATTGGACATCGAAGTACGGCCCAGGAACTCTGCCGACCTGGCTGTGCGACGCCGGGACTCGGTACCGGTGCGCAGCGGATGCATGTCCAGGCGAAGTCAATCGGCTGTCTGGTCGTCCCAAAAGGGAGCCTGCTCAGTCGTTTTGACTGGGTCCGTGCTCTTCTCGTCGCGCTTCCGGACCTTCCGGGTTGTGATTCTCCCCACCGCAGGAGTCCACCGCAGGCGCGCCCGGGCGCGAGGAGCTTCCCAAGGCGCTCGGCGGGTTGGACTCGATACCGTTGCTCAGTTCCCGTCGCACCTGCCGCCAAGCGCGGATGATCTGCGGCAGCTTCGAAAGGACTTCGCTGATCTGCGTCAGCAGTAACGTGAAGCAACCGAACACGGCAAGGATGACCAAGGTCAAGTCGTCCCACTTCATGATGCTGTCTCTGCCTTCTGCTGGGCCGTAGCACGCCGACGCGGACCGGTATGGGACCAAGTGACTGATTCTGACATCAGTGTTGTTTCCGACAACACATGCGGTGGCATCGGCGGCCAACTGGACAAACTGTTCTCGAACTCTGCAATTTCTCGAAACCGTGGCTCCGCCGATTTTCGTGAATCCAAATACATCGAGGGGGTCCATCGATGCCGGATTCTTTGCGCAATGGGCTGTCGCGCGGACCGGCCTGGCACAGCACTAACCGAGTCGGAACCGGTACGAGATCCAGTCGAGGGCATCTGCCCCCAACCGATCGGGGGATTCGAGCAGTGCAGCCTCGACTGCCGCGAGATCCTCCAACGTGTCGGGAGCGCTCGAACGGTCCAGCACGGCGAGACACTCCATCGCCGAAGCAACGGTTTCGGTCCAGCCGGGCATCCCGAAGTGGGTAGGGGCTTTGCACACAGCCGAGGCGGCTCTGTGCAACAGAGCCGCACGCCAGCCTTGTTCACGCATCACCTCAGCGGTGAGCCAGACCTGGTCGTCGATGTTCTGGACGAACTCCGCCACAGGCCCGGATACCATCCCCAGCCTGAAGCACGAGCCGCCGGCCCACGGAAGATCCAAGTCGGAAGCGACGGCCACGAACGCAAGCAGTGCCTCAGGACCGAGGTTCCGTGCGGCCATCAACGCCGCTCGGGCCCTGCGGTGCAGGTCGACGCTCTGTGCCAAGACTTCCCCCTGGCTGGGCCGGTCATCGGCCACGTCGACACAGTCCAGCAGCCCGTCACGCCAGGTGTCGGCGACCAAACCGACCGCCGCGACATTCACCAGTTCCTCTGTGTCACCTGGATCAAGGCCGAAGCGCGCCAGAACGGCGGAAGCGTACTCCTCGACATCCGGCAGTGCTGGGCGCTTCGCTTCGATCGCCGACTTCTCCGACAGAGCTTCCACCCGTGGTGACAGAGGGGTGGGCCCCGGCCGCTCCACGGCGATTCCGTGCTCCGTCAGATCGTCGAAAACAGCGTCCGGCCCGCAGTCGATGTGTGAGGAATCATGGCGCCCGGTGCAGCCTTCCGGGCACTCGAACTCCGCGCACATCTCCGGCTCCGCGGGTTGGGCCTCGTTGAGCACGTGGTAGGCGAGCCGCTCCGCTACCGCCTCCCTCGCCGTCATCATGGCCAAGTCGAGGCGGAACGCTCCGTCCTTCAGCCCTGGATCTTCGCGATCCACAGAGGCAGGCGGTTCAGGCATCTCCGGGACCCATGTGTATGCCGATTCCAGCGAGATCAGCAGCCAGGCGATCCTCAACGCCTCCACATCATCGTCTTGTGCCAGCTCGGCCACGGCCTCCGCAGCGTGCCGCACGCCGTCAAGACGAGACAGGTGCTGTGTACGCGCTGATAGCCAAGCAGCAGACTCTGCTCGCGCCTGCTCGGCGCCCCGGGCCCGAGCGAGGTCTCTGGTGCGTCTCGCTTGGACAACCAGCCGGGTCAGACAGGGACGACACCCGAACAGTCCCGATGTCGGGGTCGGGCCGAGCGGTACGGCAGCTAGGTCCTCACCGAACGTGGCATCACACAGACAGCAGTCCAGGGCCCCCACCTGGCGAGATGTGGGGATGCTGGGCAAGGCGGCGCGGATGGTGTCGCGCGCGTAGGCAGGGATGTGCACAGGGCAGCTCCTCGGGTGGCGGCGCTCCAGCAGCGCCTTTCCCATGCTCGCCCCGTCATTTGGCCGTAAGTCACGGTTTGCCAGCCGGGCGGCATACTTGCCGAAAGCTGACTCGTCGTCGGTTTGCAGCTCCTAGGGTGCTGACAAAACTTGACGCACCGACCAGGAGGAACCGGATTTGGCTGCCCCTACCACGCCACCCGAACCGGTCGGCCCACACCGGGAACTGGTCGAGGCGCTCCAGGAACTGCACCGTGCGGCGGGCCTGTTGAGCTTTCGGAAGGTGAGCAAACTCATCCGTGGCCGCGATGATCGGCTGTCGGCAGCCAGCCACGAGAGTGTGCGGTCCGCCGTCAGCGGGTTACGCGTTCCACGTTGGGAAACCGTCCACGACATCGTCATGGTCCTGGCAGGTCTATGCAGCCCACCCCGGAGCGAGGAGGCCGAGACGGGCAGGTTCCTCCCCCTCTGGCGAGCGATCCGCGAAGGGGAAGCCGGCGCGCTCAAGTCCTTCCAAGAACTGGTTCACGGCGGTTGGGGAGGTGAGGACGGCACGTTCACCCCGGAGATGATCATGGGGGTGTTGATCAATCCCTTCAGCGCCATCGAGATCCATCCTTCGCTCGCCGCTCCCCACGAGCCGCTGGTGTCCGAGGATCAATGGGTTCATGCGATGGTGCGGCACATTGAGGAGCATGGCGCCGAACATACGTTGCGCATCCTGTTGCACACGTTGAAAGGCGACTACGTCGGGGCAGACGAGGGCGCGCCGTTTGGCTACCGCAACCCCGACCGGGAAGCCATGGAGGCATATGCCGCCTTCCAATACGGCTGCCAGGAAAGTCTCCGGCGACTAAGTCGCGAGCCCAACCTCCTCGCGCAGTCGATCCGCGCGATGCACGCGGACGAAACCATGGACCGGGACGACCGGGCGAAGATGCTGGAGAACGAGTCGGACCTGAGCTTGATGCGCGAAGTGATGACCGTGACTCCGGAGACCTGGGACGAAGTGTCGGAGGAGGCGCAACACATGGTGTGCGGCTACCTGATCAAGCAGATCAGTCCGGCCGGGCCACTCAGGCTTCCCGACGACGAGCGATTCCACATCACTTGGCGCGTCCCCGAACCGCCCACGGCATGACTCCGCCTGCCTCTCGCAGGGATCCCTCACACCGAAGGCCGCCACCCCAATACAGGGCGGCGGCCTTCGAAGAAAAGCCTCGAATCAGATGTCGAAGTACAGCTCGAACTCGTGCGGGTGCGGGCGGAGCTGCATGGGGGCGATTTCGTTGGTGCGTTTGTAGTCGATCCAGGTTTCGATCAGGTCGGAGGTGAAGACGCCGCCGGCCTGGAGGTATTCGTTGTCCTCTTCGAGGGCGTCGAGGACGGCGGGGAGCGAGGTGGGGACCTGGGCGACGTCGGCGTGCTCCTCGGGGGGCAGCTCGTAGAGGTCCTTGTCGATGGGCTCGGCCGGCTCGATCTTGTTCTTGATGCCGTCCAGGCCGGCCAGCAGGAGGGCGGCGAAGGCCAGGTACGGGTTGGAGGAGGGGTCGGGGGCGCGGAACTCGACGCGCTTGGCCTTCGGGTTGGAGCCGGTGATCGGGATGCGCATGGCGGCGGAGCGGTTGCGCTGGGAGTAGACGAGGTTCACCGGGGCCTCGAAGCCGGGGACCAGGCGGTGGTAGGAGTTCACCGTCGGGTTGGTGAAGGCGAGCAGCGAGGGGGCGTGCCGCAGGATGCCGCCGATGTAGTAGCGGGCCGTGTCGGAGAGGCCCGCGTAGCCCTGCTCGTCGTGGAAGAGCGGGGCTCCGTTCTGCCACAGGGACTGGTGGACGTGCATGCCGGAGCCGTTGTCGCCGAAGATCGGCTTGGGCATGAAGGTGGCGGTCTTGCCGTTGCGCCAGGCCGTGTTCTTGACGATGTACTTGAAGAGCATCAGGTCGTCGGCGGCGGCCAGCAGGGTGTTGAACTTGTAGTTGATCTCCGCCTGGCCGGCGGTGCCCACCTCGTGGTGCTGGCGCTCGACCTGGAGGCCGGCGCGGGACAGTTCGAGGGAGATCTCGGCGCGCAGGTCGGCGAAGTGGTCGACGGGCGGGGCGGGGAAGTAGCCGCCCTTGTAGCGGACCTTGTAGCCGCGGTTGCCGCCGTCCTCGATGGCGCCGGTGTTCCACGCTCCGGCCTCGGAGTCGATGTGGTAGTAGCCGGCGTTCGCCTTGGTCTCGAAGCGGACGTCGTCGAAGACGTAGAACTCGGCCTCGGGTCCGAAGAAGGCGGTGTCGGCGATGCCGGAGGACTCCAGGTATGCCTCGGCCTTCCTGGCCACGTTCCGCGGGTCGCGGCTGTACTGCTCGCCGGTGATCGGGTCGTGGATGAAGAAGTTGATGTTGAGGTGCTTCTCGGAGCGGAAGGGGTCCGGGCGGGCGGTGGACAGGTCGGGGACCAGTGCCATGTCGGATTCGTGGATGGCCTGGAAGCCGCGGATGGAGGAGCCGTCGAACATCAGGCTCTCGGCCGGGTCGAAGATCTCGGCCGGGATGGCGAAGTGCTGCATGACGCCCGGCAGGTCGCAGAAGCGGACGTCGATGAACTTGACGTCGTTGTCCGCGATGTATTTCTTGGCCTCGTCGGCGTTCTGGAACATCGAACTCCTCCTAGTCCCGCCGCCTCGGGACGGGGTTGCTCCGTGGCGCTCACCCGTGGTGCGCCTGGGACCGACCATAGGCAGGGGCCATTTCTCAAGCATGACCCATTTGTTTCGCCGATGTTAACCGGCGGCCCGGCCACCCGGGAGACTCCGGGAGTTCTCGGTGGCCGGGCCGCCGCCCCACCGGCCCCATGCTGACCTGCGGAAACGTCGTGGTTGGCGAGGTTCCGGCCGGGCGGCGGCAGGCGGCCGGGGCCGGGCGGTGGGGCCGCGATACCGTGGACGGGTGGACAAGAGGGAAGCAATCGGATCGTGGCTGTCCGGCCCGCGGGCCGCTGCCGAGGGAATGGCCGAGAAGGCGGGTACCGACTTCGGCTATCGCGGCGAGCGGCTGGGTCTCCCGGAAGAAGGCCCCGGCTCCATCGCACCCTTCGGCCGCCGTGTGGGCGCGCTGTTCATCGACTGGGGGATCTCGGCCCTCATCGCCTTCGGTCTGCTGGCCGGGCGGAAGCTGGAGGGGACGAACAACTGGGCGCTGGTCGTCTTCCTGGTGATGAGCCTGCTGACGGTCGGCACCGTCGGGGCGACGCCGGGGAAGCGTCTGCTGGGGCTGCGCGTCGTCTCGCTCCACGGGCTCGGCAAGCTGCCGGTGTGGCGGACGCTCGTCCGTACGGTGCTGCTGGGCGTCGCCGTCCCGGCGCTCATCTGGGACCGCGACAACCGGGGCCTGCACGATCAGCTCTCCGGCTCCGTCCAGGTCCGGATCTAGCCTCGGTTCGGGCCCCCGGCCGGATGCAGCCGTTCCGGCCTCCGGATCCGGCCGGGGCCCGGACGTGCGTGAGGGCCGCACCCGCGGTGGGTGCGGCCCTCACGCATGTCCGCCTGTTCTGCGTCCGCACGTCCGGGCCCGTACGGAGTCCGCGAGCCCGGGCCCGTCCGGAGTCCGCATGTCCGGGCCCGTTCGGAGTCCGCGAGCCGGTGGCCGCCGGGTGGTTCAGCGGCCGCTGGGGCCCTTCGGGGGGCGCATGCCCTTCGGCATCGGCCCCTTCGGGATCGGCATGTTGCTCATCAGGTCGCCGAGCGCCCGCAGCCGGTCGTTGACCTGCGTGACCTGCGCGCCCTGGAGCACCCGCGGCAGCTTCATCATCGTCGTCCGCAGCTTCTTGAGCGGGACCTGGCCCTCGCCGTTGCCGACGATCATGTCGTGCACGGGAACGTCACCGACGACGCGGGCCATCTTCTTCTTCTCGGCGGCGAGCAGGCTCTTCAGCCGGTTCGGGTTGCCCTCCCCCACGAGCACGATGCCCGCCTTGCCCACCGCGCGGTGGACGACGTCCTGGCTGCGGTTCATCGCCACCGCCGGGGTGACGTGCCAGCCGCGGCCGAAGTTCTCCAGCACCGCCGCCGCGGCGCCCATCTGGCCCTCCATCTGCCCGAAGGCGGCCCGCTCGGCGCGGCGTCCGAAGACGATCGCACAGGCCAGCAGCCCCAGGAGGACGCCCAGGATGCCCAGGTAGACGGGGTGACCGATCAGGAAGCCGATCGCGAGGAGTACACCGAAGGTGACGAGCCCCACGCCGGCCAGGATCCAACCGATCTTCCGGTCCACGCGCCGGGTCATCGTGTACGTCTGGGCGATCTGCTTGAGCCGCCCAGGATTCTCGGTGTTGTCCTTCCTCGCCATGGGAGGAAGTTTACGGGTGGCTCCCGGTGCGCGGTCCCGCGGCCGGGTGGTGCCCGAAGCGTCCGGTTCGTGGGATGGCACCGCTCACCCGCTGCGGTGGGCACGGAACTTGGTGCCTTTCCCCTATGGGGGCACGCGTGTACGGAACGTTACGGTCACCAGTCAGGTAGCGCCGGGTGTTCCGCCGCAGTCGGGCCGTTCTGCGGATCCTGCCCGGCAGGTCGGATCGGAAGCGTATGGCGAGCGGGATGGTGTCCCTGCTGGCGGCTGCGGTGCTCTGGGGGACGGTCGGGCCCGCGCAGCTGCTGGCCGACACGGATGTGGCGCCGGTGAGTCTGGGCGCCTGCCGGATGCTGCTGGGCGGGCTGGTGCTCGGGCTGTTCACGGTGCGTGCCCCGGGCCTGCAGTCGCTGTGGCGGCCCGGTGTGCGGGGCTGGATGGTGGTGAGCGTCCTGGTCACGGCCGGGTTCCAGGCGTGTTTCCTGGAGTCCGTGGACCGGACGGGCGCCGCGCTGGCGACCGCCGTGACCTTCGGGACGGTGCCGATCGTCTCCGGGGTGTGGGCGCGGCTGCTGGACGGTGAGCGGGGCGGGGCGGCCTGGTGGGTCGGCACGGTGTGCGCGGTCGGGGGCGTCGCCCTGCTTCTGATGCCCGGCGAGGGGGCGCGGGCCGAGGTGCCCGGGGTGCTGTTCGGGATCGTCGCGGGGTGCAGCTTCGGCACGTACATCGCGACCACCAAGCAGCTCGCGCGGCGCGGCGCCGATACGGCGGCCGCCGCGCCGGTGAGCGTGCTGTGCGCGGGTGCCGTCGTCTCCCCGTGGCTGCTGGCCGCGCCCGGCGGGCTCGGTGAGCCGAGGGCGCTGGTGCTGGTGGGCTGGCTGGCGCTGGGGACGACGGCGCTGGGCTATCTGCTGTTCACGCGGGGAGTGGCCCGGGTGACCGCGGCGACCGCCGGAACGCTGAGCCTGGCCGAGCCGCTGGTCGCGGCCGTGCTCGGCTTCGTGCTGCTGGGGGAACGGCTCGGCGTCGCGGCGTCGTGCGGTGCCGCGCTGCTGCTGGGCGGGCTGGTGGTGGTGTCCCTGCCCGCCCGGGAGCGGGCAGGGACCGACGGGCCGGCCGCCGCGCGGGACGGGGCCGGGGGAACGGACGGGACGGACAGGACGGACAGGACGGGCGGGGTCGACGGGACGGTCGGGATCGACGGGGTCGACGGGCCGGTCGGGATCGACGGGTCGGGCGGGGTCGACGGGGTCCGCGGTGCCGGTGTGGGTGGCGGCGGGGTGGTCAGCGGTCCTGGTAGTGCGCCAGGGCGTGCCGTACCCGCTCGGAGAAGAACACCGGGCCCACCGCGTCCGCCCACGCCATCCCCTCGGGAGTGAGCCGCAGGACGTCGAGCCGGTCGAGGCCGGTGGTCCCGGCGCGGGCGTCGTCCGCGTCGGGGCCCCGGTGCAGCCAGCCGCGCTCGGCGAGCACGCGGAACTGCTCGGGGAAGTCGTCCACGGGTGCGGTGCCGAAGCGGTCGCGGTAGGCGGCGACGGGCATGCCCTCGGCCTCCAGCAGGGCCTGGAGGACGAACATCCGGCGCCGTTCGTCGTCGTCCATCTCGAACGCCCACTGGGCGCGCCGGAACGCCTCGGTGGGGGTGGCGATGTACTCGTCGATGATGCGCCGGACCTCGGGCACGGCGACGGCGTAGTCCGTCGTGTAGTGCAGGGTCTCGGTGAACGAGCGTGCGCCGACGCCGAGTCCGACCATGCCGGCCTGCTGGTTGTACTCGCTGATGCTGTCCCCGGCGCCGTCGGGGCCCGCCTGCGGGGAGCCGGTGTCGGCGGCGGAGCCGATGCGCTGGAAGACGCGCAGCGAGGTCTGCCGGTAGCCCGCGGCGAGGAGATGGTCGCGGCCGAAGCGGTAGAGGTCGAGGCGCTGCTCGTCCCACTCCTGCCTGCCCTTGTCGTGCCGGGTGCTCAGCCCGGTGAGGGGGCGTACGTAGAGCGGGTAGAGGTAGATCTCCTCCGGCTGCCAGCTGAGGGCGGCGTTCAGCGACGTCCGGAAGGAGCGCCGGGTCTGGCCGTCGATGCCGTAGATGAGGTCGATGTTGAGGACGGGGAAGCCGGCCTCTTTCAGCCTGTCGAGCGCCGCGTCGACCTCGGCGCGCTTCTGCGGGCGGACCGCGGCCCTGGCCTCCTCGTCGACGAAGCTCTGCACACCGATGCTGAGCCGGGTGGCGCCGTGTTCGGCCAGTACGGCGAGCCGGTCGGCGGTGGCGGTGGCGGGTGAGGTCTCCACGGAGAAGGGGACGGCCCGCAGATCGGCGCCCATGACCGTCTCGCAGATTCCGCAGAGTTCGTCCAGTTCCTCGGCGGTCAGATAGGTCGGTGTGCCGCCGCCGAAAGCAGCGAGGGTGAAACGGACCGGGTCGCCTTTGGCTTCCAGGGCCTCCCGCGTCACCTCGGCCTGCCGCCTCAATGTGGCCAGAAATGCACGGGTGATGTCCTCGGGTGCGCCGGTGCGGGTGAAGAGGTTGCAGAATCCGCAGCGCATTTCGCAGAACGGAATGTGCGCGTAGAGCGAGAGCGCGTCCAGCCGTTCACGGGACCACAGTTCGCTGAGCAGCGGGCCGTTCTCCAGCAGCCGGTACGCCTTCTGGTGCGGGTACGCGTAAACGTACTGCTCGTACGGGGTGTCCGGCGCGATCGGCCGCCGGGGGGAGAGCTGGACGGGTACAGAGGTCGCCATGGAGGTCCCTTCGAAACCGAAATCGCGCCCGGAGGAACCACGGTAGGAACGAACCGCCTCGCTTTCTCTGCCGCAAAAGCCCAAAGATTGCGCGGCAACAGCCCCTGGAATTGGTTGCTTCGCATACTTGCCCCGCATGAATTTCCGGCACATGCCCGCGCGAGGGTGGCGCACCCCGGAATCCGGGCAGTCCTGAAGGTTATGAAGCGACTTCTGATCGCGGCCGGCGGCGGCGGTGACGCCATCACAGCGGCGGCCGTGCACGCCGCTCTCCACGGCCCCGACTCCCCCGCCCTCGTCCTCACCTACGCCTGGGAACGGCTGGTCGTCGACCCGGTGCCCGGGCCCCGCGGACACCGGGACTTCACCGGTACGGTGCCGGCCGGCGACCTGCTCCGCCTCGTGACCCCGCGGTCGGCCGCGCGCCCTCCCGCGGGCTCCTCGCTGCCCCGGCTGGCGGCCGATCTCCGGCCCGGGCTGGGGCTCCTGGACCCGCACACCGGAACGCCCGGGCTGGCCCGGCAGATCGCGGAGGCGCTGGAGCACTGTGCGGCCGACCGCGTCGACATCGTGGACGTCGGCGGCGACATCCTCACCGACGGCACCGAACCGACCCTGCGCAGCCCGCTCGGTGACGCGCTCGTGCTGGCCGCCTGCGCCCGCGTCGGTGCCCCCGCCGAGGTGTACGTGGCGGGGCCCGGGCTGGACTCCGAGGTGCCGCGCGAGGTGCTGCTGCCCCGGCTCGGGGAGCCCGCGTTCACGCTGACGGCCGGGCACACCGAGGTGGTCGACTCCGTGTTCGCCTGGCACCCGTCCGAGGCGAGCGCGCTGCTCGTCGCCGCGGCACGCGGGGTGCGCGGGGTGTGCGGCACCCGGGACACCCAGCGGCCCGTCACCCTCACCGACGGGTGCGCACACGTCCACCGGCTCCCGCTGGAGCGGGCGCTGCGGCTCAACCCGCTGGCGCGGGCGCTGGCGGACGCCGCCGATCTGGCCGAGGCGGAGGAGACGAGCGTGCGGGTGTGCGGCTTCTCCGAGATCGAACGGGAACGCCGGCGGGCCCGCGAGATGGGGCGGCCGGGCGGCGGCGGTGACGGGGTCGGCAGGAGCGCCGGGAACGCCGGAAGCGCGGGGAGCTGGGACGCGTTCCTCGCCTGGGAACGGCGGACCGCCGAGCAGGGCCTCGACCATGTGACCAGCCGCCGTATCCGCGAGGAACTCCGGCTGGACCAGGAGGCGTTCGGCGCCCTGCGCACCCGACTGCTGGCAGGGCCGCCGTCCCGCGACGCGGCACCCCTGTGGCGGCTGCACCGCGGGGCCTAGCGGCCGGCCCGAGCCCCCGTGCGCGGCATGACGCACGGTCCTCGGCGCCCTCGGCTCGGAGCACCCCGTGGCGGCGCGTCAGGTGGCCTTGCCGGAGGGCTGCGGGCGGAGGGCGGCGTCCAGTGCTGCCTGGGCCTCGCGGCGGGCGCGGGCGCGGGCCCGGTCCTCCTGGACGGCCCGCCACGCGTTGCGCCGCGCGGTGCCCGCGCCCGGGTTCCTGAGCAGCTGTTCGAGACCGACGAGTGCGCGACGAGCGGTCCGCACGTTCCCCCCTACGACAGTGATCCGGCTCCAGGGGCGGCACCCGGCGCGGGTGCCGCCCGGCGGCGCGGGTGCGCCCGGCTCAGGCCGCGCTGGTCGCGCCCTCGCGGGCCTCGACCGCCTGCTTGTACAGCCGGCCCGCGCGGTAGGAGGAGCGGACGAGCGGGCCGGACATGACGCCGGCGTAGCCGATCTCTTCGGCCTCCTGCTGGAGCTCGACGAACTCCTGCGGCTTGACCCAGCGCTCCACCGGGTGGTGCCGGGGGCTGGGGCGCAGGTACTGCGTGATGGTGATCAGCTCGGTGCCGGCCTCGTGGAGGTCCCGCAGGGCCTCGCTGATCTCCTCGCGGGTCTCGCCCAGGCCGAGGATGAGGTTGGACTTCACGACCAGCCCGGCCTCGCGGGCCCGGGTGAGGACCTCCAGGGAGCGCTCGTAGCGGAAGCCGGGGCGGATGCGCTTGAAGATCCGCGGCACGGTCTCCACGTTGTGCGCCAGCACCTCGGGGCGGGAGGAGAAGACCTCGGCGAGCTGGTCGGGCTCGGCGTTGAAGTCCGGGATGAGCAGCTCGACGCCGGTGTCGGGCATCAGGCCGTGGATCTGCCGGACGGTCTCGGCGTACAGCCAGGCGCCGCCGTCCTCCAGGTCGTCCCGGGCGACGCCGGTGATGGTGGCGTAGCGCAGCTCCATCGTCCGGACGGACTCGGCGACGCGGCGGGGCTCGTCGACGTCCAGCTCGGCCGGCTTGCCGGTGTCGATCTGGCAGAAGTCGCAGCGCCGGGTGCACTGCTCGCCGCCGATGAGGAAGGTCGCCTCGCGGTCCTCCCAGCACTCGAAGATGTTGGGACAGCCGGCCTCCTGGCAGACCGTGTGCAGGCCCTCGTCCTTGACCAGCTTCTGGAGGGCGTTGTACTCGGGGCCCATTTTCGCCCGGGTCTTGATCCACTCGGGCTTGCGCTCGATGGGGGTCTGGCTGTTGCGGACCTCCAGGCGGAGCATCTTGCGACCGTCGGGTGCGACAGCGGACACGTCCGGCTCCCTACGTACTTTCGAATCGTCGGCGAGGGCCAGCCTACGCCTTCACGTCTACGGGCCCGGGGGCCCGGATGGGCTCAGACCGCGCGGGGCAGGGGCTCCGCGGAACCCAGCACCTCGCGCAGATGCTTCTCGACAAGGGGAATCACCTCGGCGACCGGAACATTCCTGCCCAGCTCGTTGGAGAGCGAGGTGACGCCCGCGTCCCGGATGCCGCAGGGGACGATGCGGTCGAACCAGGTGTTGTCGGGGCAGCAGTTGAGGGCGAAGCCGTGCATCGTGACGCCCTTGGCCACGCGCACCCCGATCGCCGCCAGCTTCCGGTCCTCGCCGCGCTGGCCCGCGTTCGACGGGGCGTACTCGGGGCCGCGCAGCCGCGGGTCGTACTCCTCGCTCGCCGCGCGGGCCTCCGGCGTCAGCTGCGGGGCCAGATCGAGCGCGAGACCGTCGCCGCCCGGGCCGGCGGACCCGGGCACCGCGTTCCCCGCGGCGTCCCCGGCGGTGCCCGCCACGGCGTCGCCCAGCACCCAGACCCCGCTGCGGCCCTCCACCCGGCTCGTCTCCAGGCCCAGCTCGGCGCAGGCCCGGATGAGGGCCTCCTCCATGCGGCGCACATGGGCGACGACGTCCACCGGCCGCGGCAGCTTCAGGATGGGGTACCCGACCAGCTGCCCGGGGCCGTGCCAGGTGATCTTGCCGCCGCGGTCCACGTCGACGACCGGGGTGCCGTCCAGCGGGCGCTCGTCGTCCTCGGTGCGCCGGCCGGCGGTGTAGACGGCGGGGTGCTCCAGCAGCAGACAGGTGTCGGGGATCTCGTCGGCGAAGCGCGCGGCGTGCACCGTGCGCTGCTCCTGCCACGCCTGTGTGTACTCGACGGCGTCGGCGCCGAAGCCCAGATGGACGAACCGCAGCTCGTCCGTGGTCCGCCCGGTCGCCGTGGGCTGCCCCATGCCGTTCCTCCTCCGCTCGCCCGCTCACTCGCGGGTTCGAATCGCGCCCCGGCCACTCTACGGCCGGACCTCGACACCACCGAGGGCGGCCGTCTCCTCACACGTACGAATGAATACATGACGAAGCGGGCGAGGCCACCTCAAAGGACCGTTACATTCGCGCCGTTCCAGCAGGGCGCCCCGGCGTCTGCCGTAAGCCGCGAGGGCAGGAGACCGTAAACCTGATGACGATGGAACGATCTGGGAGCAGCGCCCACGGCGTGGGCTCGGCGAACCAGTCCTCCCAGCAGCGCATCCCCAACCGCCAGCTCGCCGCGCTGATCGCCGAGGCCGGCTTCTCCAACGCGGGGCTGGCCCGGCGGGTGGACCAGCTCGGCCTGGAACACGGCCTCGACCTGCGCTACGACAAGACCTCCGTGACGCGGTGGCTGCGCGGCCAGCAGCCCCGCGGCACCACGCCCGCACTCATCGCCGAGGTGTTCACCCGCCGCCTCGGCCGCCGGCTGACCGCACAGGACCTCGGCCTGGACGCGTGCGCCCCCGTGTACGCGGGGCTGGAGTTCGCCGCGACCCCGGCCGAGGCCGTGGACATCGTCAGCGGACTGTGGCGCAAGGACTCCGGCAGCCATGCCGAACTGCGCAAGATCGCGTTCACCCCGGCGGGGCTGGTCGTGCCCAGCCGGGACTGGCTGATCGGCCGCGCCGACGAGAAGGTCGCGCGCAGCCCCGAACCGGACACGACGCCCGGCGGTCCCGGTGCCTCCGGACCGTCCCTCCAGCCCGGCATCGACGGGCGGACCGGCCCGCCGGCGCCCGGCCCCGTCCACCCGGCCGCCACCCGGGTCCCCGCGCAGGGCCGGGCCACCGGCGCCGGCCTCGGCGGCGGCATCGGCTCGCCCGTGCCCGGGCCCGGCGGCAGGCCGTCGCTGCCCGCCGCGCGCCTCGAACGCGTCGAGCGGGGGCCGGGCCAGCGCGTCACCGGCGGCGACGTCGCGGCGCTGCGCTCGGTGTGCGAACTGTTCCGGGCGCTCGACCACGCCTACGGCGGCGGGCACGCCCGGCAGGCGCTCGTGCGGTACCTGGAGCACGAGTGCGAGCCCATGCTGCGCGGCGTCTACGGCGAACAGCTCGGCCGGCGGCTGTTCGGTGCCGCCGCCGATCTGACCCGGCTCGCCGGCTGGACGTCGTACGACATCGCCGCGCACGGCCTCGCCCAGCGGTACTTCGTGCAGGCACTGCGGCTCACCCAGGCCGCGGGCGACCGGGCGTTCGGCTCCTACGTCCTGGTGACGATGAGCCGGCAGGCCGTCTACCTCGGCCACGGGCGGGAGGCCGTCCAACTGGCGCGGGTGGCCCAGCAGGGCATCGGCACATCGGCGCAGCCCGTCGTCCAGGCGCTGCTGCACGCCGCCGAGGCGCGCGGGCACGGCGTGCTCGGCGAGGTGCGGGCCTGCGCCGCCTCCCTCGCGCGTGCCGAGCGGGCGCTGGAGGCGTCCCGGCCCGGCGAGGACGTCCCCCAGTGGGCGCGGTTCTTCGACGAGGCCCAGCTCGCCGACGAGTTCGGGCACTGCCACCGCGACCTCCAGCAGTACCGTGCCGCCGCGCAGCACGCAGAGCGCTCCCTCCAGCTGAGAGGCGCGGGGTTCGCCCGCAGCCGGCTGTTCTGCCGGATCGTGCTCGCCTCGGCCCGGCTCGGGCTCGGCGAGATCGAGCAGGCGTGCGTGCTGGGGGCCGAGGCCGCACAGCACGCGGCCGAGATGCGGTCCGTGCGGGCGCACGAGTACGTGCGGGACTTCGAGCGGCGGCTGGAGCCGTACCGGGACGCCGCGGCGGTGCGGCAGTACCGGGAGAAGGTCGCGGCCCTCGTCTGAGACCGTTCCCGTCCTTCTTTCCGGCCGGGCCCGGCCCTCGCTGCCGCGGGGCCGGGCCCGGGCCCTTTCCGGGGCACCGGCGTTACCGTGTCGCCATGGAGATCTGGGTGAACCCCGCCTGTTCGAAGTGCCGCAGCGCGGTGCGGCTGCTGGACGCCGAAGGCGTCGACTACACGGTGCGGCGCTATCTGGAGGAGCCGCCCGATGCCGCCGAACTCCGGGACGTGCTGCGGCGGTTGGGGCTGGAGCCGTGGGACATCACCCGTACCGGGGAAGCGGTGGCCCGGGAGCTGGGTGTCGCGGAGTGGCCGCGGGACGAGGGGAGTCGGGAGCGGTGGATCGCGGCTCTCGCCGCGCATCCCGAGATGGTGCAGCGGCCGATCATCACCGCTGATGACGGGACGGCTGTTGTGGGGCGGAGTGAGTCGGCCGTGCGGGATGCCTTGGGGCGGCGGGCCTGACGTTTCTTGGTGCGGCTGGGCCCTGGTGGCCTCGGTCTGGCCTGGGGTGGCCTTGCCTCTTTTGGGTTTTGTCGGCCGTGAGTTGGGCCCCCTGCTGTGGTGGGGGCGCGCCTGGTTTGTGCGGCTCGTCTGGTTAGCTCGCCCCTACTCCAGAGCGAAGCTCTGAGCTCC
>NZ_BJMM01000044.1 GCF_006539165.1 Streptomyces cacaoi
GGGGAGCGCGGAGAGGTCTGTCCGCGCTCCCCGCCTCGTCGTCGTCGGCGGCGGCCTCGGTGGCGGCGTCGGCGTCGTGCCGCGTTCCCGGCTCCGTGTTCTTCGCTGCGGGGGCTGTGTTCCGCGGTCCGCGGGCGTCGGGCCTCGGTGTGCGGTGTGCGGTGTGCGTTTCACGTGAAACGCGGAGCAGGGCGCAGGGAGCGCGGAACGCGGAACAGGGCCGACGTTGTGAGCGAGGGGATCATCCGGCTCTGCGGGCACGGTGGTGGGCACTGCCGGTTGTCGCAGTCGTCGCAGTCGTCGCGGTGCAGCTGCGGGGGCGGAGTGGTGCGGGCGAGGAGCGTGTTGGCGTCGGCGGCGGCCCGGTGGCCCGCGTGCGGGTCGGCCGCGGCGATACCCGGCGGTCGCCGTGAACTGATGGCCGACGGCGGCCCTTCCTCCCGGAGGGCCAGCCGGAGCGCACGGCCCGGGCGCGTCGGGCCGCGCCCGGTGGGTCACGGTTCCAGGACGACCTTGCCGAGGTTGCCGCGGGCCCGGATCAGGGCATGGGCGTGTGCGGCTTCGGCGAGCGGGAAGGCGGCGGCCACGGCGGGGCGCAGCTCTCCCGCGGCGTGCAGTCGCCACAGCTCCTCGCGCCAGGCCGCGTAGAGCGCGGGGCGCTCGCGGGCCACCCGGCCGATCTGGAAACCGGTCACGGATTTGGCGCCGGCGAGCAGCTCGTGTGCGGCGAGCGTGCCGCCGCCGGAGCTGTAGGCGACGAGGCGTCCGCCGTCGGTGAGGCCGCGCACCAACGGGCCGAGGAGCGCGCCGCCGACGGCGTCGAGCGCGTAGTCGGCGGGCGGGCCCCAGTCGGTGTCGCCGTAGCCCACGACGGCGTCCGCGCCCAGGGCGCGCAGGAAGTCGCCCTTGGCGGCCGGGTCGCCGACAGCCGCGACGATGTGGCCCGCGCCTCCGCGCAGGCGGGCGAGCTGGAGCGCGAGATGGCCGGCCCCGGAGGCCGCCGCGGTGACGAGCGCGGTCTCTCCGGGCCGGGGGTGTGCGGCCTCCAGCGCGCCCAGGGCCACCAGGCCGCCGCGCACCAGGGCGACGGCGTCGTGCGCGGTGGCGTGGTCCGGTACGGCCGAGGCCATCGCGGTGTGCAGGAGGGCGGCGTCGGAGTACGCGTCCCCGAAGCACAGTCCGGTGACCCGGTCCCCCGGGGCGAACCCGGTGGCCTCGGCGACGTCGGGCCCGACCGCCTCGACGACGCCGGCCACCTCCCCGCCCAGGGGCTCCGGCCCGGCCCCGTCGTCGCCCTCGTCGACAACCTCGTCGACAGGTCCGTCGGCGGCCCCGCCGTGCGGTGCGAGCTTGCGGACGACGGGCAGGGTCACACCTATCGCCTCGGTGCGGACGAGGAGTTCGCCCGGCCCCGGAGCGGGGGTGGGCACGTGCTGGACGGTGAGGGTGCCGTGGCGATGACGGATGCGGCGCATGAGGCTCCTGGGTGGGGAAGCGGGCGGTCGGGCGGGCGCGGCAGGTGGACGAGCGCCCGGTCAGGCGGACGCCCTGCGGTGGGTGGGCGCGGGAAGCCCACGGAGAGCGCGAGGTGCGGGCGCCAGTTCGTTGGTGTTCCCCACGGTATACCAGACCGTGGGGAACACCAACGTTTTCCCGATACGCTGTGCCCATGGCCGACGCTCCCCCCGCCCCGACCCTCATCCGCACACTGCCCAGCTGGCTGCTGGGCCGGGCCGCCGCCCGCGGCCGCGAGCTGGTGGCGGCGGAGCTGGCACGGGAAGGCGTGCGGATGTGGCACCACGTGGTGCTGGCCGCCGTCGCCGACCACGAGCCCGTCGCCCAGGCGGAGTTGGCGCGCAGCATCGTGCTCGACCCCAAGGACGTGGTCGGCATCCTCAACGACCTCCAGGCCGACGGCCATGTACGCCGCGAGCCCGATCCCCGGGACCGCCGCAAGAACGCCGTCCGTCTCACCCCGTCCGGCCGCCGTCTCCTGGACCGCTGCTCAGCGGCGGCCCGGGAGGCCAACGAGGCACTCCTGGAAGGGCTCTCCGCGCAGGAGCGCACGGCGTTCCTCGGCGTGCTGGAACGTGTCGCCCGGGTGTGAACAGCGAGGCCGCGGCGCAGCGCCGCGGGGCGGGCGGTCGGGCGCGCCCGCGGACGTGCCGGGCGGTTCGGCGCCTTGCGGTGCCTCGGTGCCGGGGTATCGCGGGGTTGCGGTGCGGCGGTGCCGTCCGGGCCCGGACCCGGGGCAGGCCGGTGCCCGGTGGGTCGCTTCGACCGGGCCGGAGCCCTGTCCGGCGCTCGGCCTAGTCGAGCTGCATCTTGAAGCCCAGGTGGGACGCCTCGAAGCCGAGCCGTTCGTAGAAGCGGTGGGCGTCGATGCGGGTGGCGTCGGAGGTGAGCTGGACCAGGACGCAGCCCAGCCGCCGTGCCTCGGCCACCGCCCATTCGATCAGGCGCGTCCCCAGGCCGCTGCCGCGTGCGTCGCCGTGCACGCGGACGGCCTCGATGAGCGCCCGGGTGGCGCCGCGCCGGGACAGGCCGGGGATGACGGTCAGGTGCAGGGTGCCGACCGTCTTCCCGTCGAGGGCCGCCACGACCAGGTGCTGGTTCGGGTCCTCGTCGATACGCGCGAACGCCGCGCGGTACGGGCCGAGGTCGGCGGGGTTCTCGCGTGCGGCACCGAGCGGGTCGTCGGCGAGCATGGCGACGATGTCGGGCACGTCGTCGCCCGTCGCGCGCCGGACGGTCAGCTCGTCCGGCGGGGTGTCAGCGGATCCGGTGGTCACCCGGGGAGCGTACGCCCTTGCCGCGCGGCCCTCTCAAGCCCCTCGGCGGTCCGGTCCCCGGTGGTGCGGGTCCCTGCCGTGCCGCCCGCTCCGCCCGTACGATCGGGCGTATGGCCGCTGCGATACCCACCCCGCGACATCCGGACGGCGACGACCGCAACGACCGCGATGACCGCGACGAGGACCGGATCCGGGAACGGCGGCCCCGGCTGCATCTGTTCGATCTCGACGGCACGCTGATGTACGGCTCGGCCGCGCCCATCGAGATCTCCCAACAGCTCGGTGTGGAGCGGGAGATCCGCGAGCTGGAAGCGGCCTTCGCGGAGCGCCGGCTGACGCCGCCGCAGTTCGCCGAGCGCGCCTGCGCCCTGTGGGCGGAGCTGACGGACGAGGTGGTGACCGCGGCCTTCGAGGGCGCGCCGTGGCTCGCGGGCATCCGCCGGACCTGGACGGAGCTGCGGGCGAAGGGCGAGCGCTGTGCGGTGATCTCCCTGTCGCCGGACTTCTTCGTGCACCGGCTGCTGGCGTGGGGCGCGGACGCCGCGCACGGCTCCCGCTGGCCGGAGGTCCCCACGGCGTCCGCGGTGGTCGCCGCCGGACCGGAAACGATCTTGAAGGGCTATCCCCGGCACCCCATCGACCCGGCCGGCATTCTCACTCCGGCGGCGAAGGTGAAGATCGCGCGGAAACTCTGTGCAGAATTCGGGATCTCGCTCCAGGACTGCGTCGCCTACGGCGACTCGCTCTCCGATGCCGAACTCTTCGCCGCCGTACCGGTGTCCGTGGCCGTCAACGGCGATGCTCACCTGCACGATCTCGCCACACACGGTTACACGGGACGCGATCTGGGCGAGGCGTGCGCGCTGGTCCCCGACCGAGAGTAATTCGTCCCGGGTGCACGGAATACCGGAACCTTCGGAATCACAGAAAAGTCTGCGGAACCAAGGACCGGGGTTGTGGAGTGATGCCCTGACGGTATGGTCGGTCCCGCATCGTGCCGCACGGACTACTGCTGGGTTTCCTCGCTCGGTGTCTCGGGGGCCGGATACCGGAACGTCCGTGACACGGACGCGCACATCGTCCGAAGACGTACGAGGCGAGGCGAGATGACGACCATGTCGGGCAACGACGGCCCGTCCGTCGACGACATAGGCGAGCGGGGCTGGTTCACCCCCGCGCCCCGGGAGGCCGCACCGGCGCCCGGTACGGCGGCCCCGCACGGCGGCCGCCCGGAGGACGGCGCACAGCCGGACGCCGCAGGGCGGACGGATGCGGTCGCCCACTCCGACACGGAGCTGATCCGCGCCACCATGGCGGAGCTGGAGCAGACACCGGACGCGGCCGTCGCGTACTTCTACGCCCTGCTGTTCGTCCAGTACCCACACCTGCGCGAGCTGTTCCCCGCGTCCATGGACACCCAGCGCGACCGGCTCTTCCGCGCGCTGCTCAACGCGGTCCGGCTGTACGACGACGGGCCGCGGCTCACCGCGTTCCTGGCCGAACTGGGCCGCGGCCACCGCAAGTACGGAACACAGGCCGCGCACTACCCGGCGATCGGCGAGTGCCTGATGGCCACCCTCGCCCAGTACGCGCCGCAGAGCTGGGGCCCGCGCACCGAGGCGGCGTGGGTGCGGGCCTACACCGCGATCTCGCAGATCATGATCGACGCGGCGGCCGAGGACAGCCTGCACGCGCCCGCCTGGTGGCAGGCGGAGGTGGTCGCGCACGAGCGCCGCACCCCCGACATCGCGGTCATCACCGTCCGCACCGACCAGCCCTACCCGTTCCGGGCCGGGCAGTACACGGCGGTGGAGACGCCCTGGTGGCCGCGGGTGTGGCGGAACTACTCGTTCGCGTCGGCGCCCCGGCCCGACGGGCTGCTGACCTTCCATGTCCGCGCCGTCCCGGCCGGCTGGGTCTCCACCGCGCTGGTGCAGCGCGCCCGCCCCGGCGACGTGCTGCGCCTGGGCCCGCCCACCGGCTCCATGACCGTCGACCACGACGCCGGCAGCGGGCTGCTGTGCCTGGGCGGCGGCACCGGGATCGCCCCCATCAAGGCGCTCGTCGAGGACGTGGCCCGGCACGGGACGCACCGGCCCGTCGAGGTCTTCTACGGCGCCAGGCGAGGCGAGGACCTCTACGACCTGGACACCCTGCTGGGCCTGGCCCGCAGCCACGACTGGCTCGCCGTCCGTCCCGTCGTCGCCGCGGGCAGCGCCACCGGTGACGCGCTGACCGGCCGGCTGCCCGACGCGGTGCGCGCGCACGGGCCCTGGTCCGCCTGGGACGGCTATCTGTCCGGACCCCCAGGAATGATCAAAAGCGGCGTCCGGACACTGGTGGGGCTCGGCATCCCCACCCACCGCATCCGCCACGACTCCCTGGAGGAACTGGTGGCGACGGGGGCGTAGACCGCCCGGCCCGGACGACGGCGTCCGGCACCGCGCGCCCGGGGGGAAGGCCCGGCGCCGCGCGGTACGGGGGAGACACACGGGGGCCACCGGGGCCGCCGCGCCCGTCCGGTACACAGGGGACCGGGGGCCGCGGGGACGCCGGCGGTGACGGGGGAGACCCGAGGGGGACACGGGAACAAGCCGACGACGGTATGGAAGTGGGGACATCGGCGTGGCGTCGAACAGCGCATACGGACACGCGGCGGAGCCGGGCGGCGGAGCCGGGTACGCGGAAGAGCCGGGCGGGGCTTCCGCGTACGGAGCGGGGCCGGGCGGCGCGTCCGGGACCGCAGCCGGGCGGGGTGGTGTGTCCGATGTCGGGACCGGGGCCGGGCCGGACGGTGTGTCCGGATACGGAGCGGGGCCGGGAACGGACGGGGTGCCGGGAGCGGAGGGGCTGCCGGGGCGTCACCGGCCCGGCAGCGACGGCGAACACCGGCTCCAGCAGCGGCTCGGCACCACCGAACGCGCCGACCGGTTCTACGACGAACAGGTCCTCGACCATCTCAACCCGCGGATGCAGGAGTTCGTCGCCCGCCAGGAGATGTTCTTCCTCGCCACCGCCGACCGGCACGGCTCCTGCGACAGCACC
Organism: Streptomyces cacaoi; assembly: GCF_006539165.1. Taxonomy (GTDB): domain Bacteria; phylum Actinomycetota; class Actinomycetes; order Streptomycetales; family Streptomycetaceae; genus Streptomyces; species Streptomyces cacaoi. The sequence continues at coordinate 5,838 of NZ_BJMM01000044.1, forward strand.
TTCCGCGCCGGACCGCCCGGATTCCTGCGCGTCCTCGACGACCGCACGCTGGTCTTCCCCGAGTACCGGGGCAACGGCGTGCACGCCAGCCTCGGCAACATCGAGGAGAACCCCCAACTGGGCATCCTGCTCGTCGACTTCCTGATGGCCCGGATCGGCCTGCACATCAACGGCCGGGCCGAACTGGTGGAGGACGCCGACCTGCGCGCCGTCACCCCCGACCTGCCCGAGGACCCCGTGCCCGGCAGGCGGGCCGTGCTGTGGGTGCGCATCACGGTCGAGGAGGCGTACATCCACTGCGCCAAGCACATACCCCAGATGCAGAAGGCGCCCCGGCGGTCCGCGCGGGACTGGGGCACGGACGACTACAAGCGCAAGGGCGGGGACTTCTTCGGCGCGGCCCGTGCGGTCCGTGAAGGCCACCGCACGCCCCTCTCCGCCACACCGCCCTCCGCACCCCCCACCGCCCGGCCCTCCGCCCCCTCCCCCGATCCGTCACCCGTCCTCCCGGGCCCGTCCCCCGCATCCCCCGACCCGTCTCCCACCTCCCCCGGCCCCGCCCCGGACACCGTGCCGGGCCGGGCGCCCGGCCCTGTGCCCGACCCGGTCGGCGCCCGGGGCAGGGACCTCGCGCCCGTCGCCGCCGCGGACGAGAACACGGGCCCCACACCCGGTGCGGCCGGGGACCGGACCCGGGACCTCACGCCCGTCGCGGCCGCCGACCAGGAACCCCCCACCGGCGACCCCGTGCCGGACCCCGCCCCGCTCGCCGGCCCGGACCTCGCGTCGCTCCCGGGGCCGGACCTGGCGTCCCTGCCCGACTTCCCCGGCGCTTCCGTCCCACCCGGACCGGCACCCGCGGCACCCCCTGCCGCACCTTCGCCGACACCCGCGCCCCCGGCACCGACAGCACCCTCGGCGGCCTCGGCACCCGCAGCACCCTCAACGATGTCTACGCCGTTCGACGCCCCGGCACCGTCCGGTCCCCCGGCACCGTCCGGTCCCCCGGCACCCTCCGGGCCACCCGCACCGCCCGTGCCGCCCGTGCCCCCCGTCGTCTCGCGCGCTTCGTCCGCGCCGTCCACACCGGAGCCGGGGACAGCGTGGAGCGGCGGCGGTGTGCCACAGGCCCCGGCCCCGGCCCCGGACCCGGTGGCCGACGGGAGCCGTACCGCGTCCGGGTACGGCGCCGGCACCCCCGGCGGACCCGCGCCGGAGCAGCACGGCCACGGGCGGCCGGGGCCCGACCGGCCACAGTCCGGCCACGAGCGGACAGCATCCGCACCGCAGCAGACCGGGATCGCACCGCAGCAGCCCGGGCCCGGCCGCCAGGGCGGGCTCGACTGGCTCCAGCAGGCCGAGCAGGCGCTCGCCGAGGCCCAGCGCAGGGGCGCCACCCACCACGAGGAGCCCGAACAGCAGGCGTTCCAGGGCTGGTTCGGCTGAGCACACCCCGAGGCGTCCGGGCCCGGCACCGGCCGGCGGTGTCCCTCAGCCGAGGTCGTGCGCCAGCAGGGAGGGGATGCCCTCGATGTTGGCCGCCAGGTAGGAACGCAGGGTCGGCGGGACGAGGTTCACCCGGGTCAGGCCCTCCGGGGTGAAGGGCAGGCGGACGATCTCGTAGTCGCCGCACGGGGACTCCACCTCGGGGCCGTGCCGCAGCCCGGGCTCCATGGTGACCAGCCGGCACACGAAGAAGTGCTGGACCTTCACCCCGCCCGGGGTCTCGCGCGGGTCCCGCACGGTGTCGACGAAGGCCGGCACGACGTCGGTGACCTTCGCGCCCAACTCCTCGTCCACCTCGCGGTGCAGAGCCTCGATGACACTGCGGTCGACACCGGGCTCCACACCGCCGCCGGGTGTGATCCAGTACGGGGCCTCGCCGGGTTTGGTGCGCTTGATGACGATCAGATGTCCCGGCCCTCTGCCGGGGTGCGGGGCCTCGTCGAACAGGATGGCGCGGGCGGTGCGCTTGATCACGGGGAGTTCGCGGGGGACTCCGCGCTCGCCGGGCTCGATGGACTCGCCGGTCCCGTCGCTCTCGTCGTGTGTGCGGTGCGGGCCCTCGGATGGTGCGTCGGACATGCAGGAGGTCTGGCCCGCCGCCCCCGGGGCCAAACCCGGACGAGGCGGTCCGGAACGGCCTCCGCTGTGGTCCAGGGCTCAACGTTTCGCGGACAAATGGCCAATACTGTGATTGGCCACTGACGCTCGGTCAACTAACCTTGTGTGCACGCTTCTTCACAGGAAGCGCCGGGCGGTTCGTGGCACGAGGGGGGAGCCACGAACCGCCCTTTCTGCTGTCCACGGCCTGCGCGCTGTCACTCGTCCGGGTTAACGATCGTTAATCACCTATGCGTTCGAGCCTTCGGTTGCTTGTGTGGGTTCCGGAGGTGAGCTCATGACCGAGCGACAGGACGCCATCGCCATCGACGACTTCGTGTACGGAGCGACCCAGGCCCGCGTCCGCCGACTGACCCTGCCGGACGGCACCCACTGGTTCCCGGCCGTGGACGTGGCCGTACACCTCGGCTACGCGAACACCCGGCAGGCGCTGGCGTGGCATGTGCCCAGCGAGTGCAGCACCAGTTTGCAGGAGCTTGCAGAAGGCGTCTATGGAGCAGACGCCCTGCGCAAACTGGCTGGTCGGAGGCTGCAAAAGGCTATGCGCATGGTGAACGTCCACGGTCTGGTGCGGCTGGTGAACGGCTGCACCAAACCGGAGGCGGAGCCGTTCAAGAGGTGGGTGAGCGAGGTGGTCGTCACCGTGCAGCGGGAGGGTGTGTACCGCCTTCCGGAGCGGGGGCCCGCGCTGCCGCCGGGCGAAGCGGCGGCGGAGCCGGCAGCAGGACCGGGGGCGGGTCCGGGGCTGGAGCCGGGAGCGGTTGCGGGAGGGGAGCCGGGGGTGGGGAGGTCCGTCGTCCATCCCATGCCGCGGCAGGTCGCGGAGGCGATCGTGCGGCTGGAGCAGCACAATCTGCGGCTGGACGAGCAGTGGATCGCCGCACAGGAGGACGAACGGCGGTTCCGCGGGGAGTCGTTGGCGTTGTTGCGGCGGATCGCCGAGGGCGTGGAGCGGATGGCGGAGCCGGGGCGCCGGGGGCCGGAAGCGGTCCCGGCCGGGGCGCCGGCCACCGACTCGGAGCCGGAGCCTGAGCCGGGGCAGGGCGGGGCGGGTGTGACGGCCGAGGGGCTGGTCGCCCTGTGGCAGCGGCGGAACCTGGCGATCACGGCCGATGTGTGGCCCGTCGCGCTGCTGGTGGCGGCACAGCTCGCCGCGCGCGGGGAGGCCCGGGTGTGTCCGGGGGAGGTGGCGGCCCGGACGGGGCTGTCGCAGGCGCGGGTGCTGGCCGCGTTGCGGCTGCTGTTGCGGCATCGCTGTTTCCGGCAGTGCGGTACGGATGCCGGGGGTGCGTACGTGTATGTGCTTCCGGGGCGGTAGCCGGGAGTCGGCCGCCGCCCCGGAAGCGTGGCGGTGCGTGGTCGGTCCCGGGTCCGTCGGGGCCCGGGCGCGGGGTCAGAGGGCGGTCGGCCGGCCGTCGGTCGCCGGCCGGTGGGTGGTCAGTTGGTGACCGGGAGGTAGACGCGGTTGCCGGAGGCGGCGAACTCGCGGGATTTTTCGGCCATGCCGGCGGCCACCTCGTCGGGGGTGAGGGCGTCGCCGTGCTGTTCCCGGATCTCGTGGGAGATCTTCATCGAGCAGAACTTCGGGCCGCACATGGAGCAGAAGTGGGCCGTCTTGGCCGGTTCGGCCGGGAGGGTCTCGTCGTGGAAGGCGCGAGCCGTCTCCGGGTCGAGGGCCAGGTTGAACTGGTCCTCCCAGCGGAACTCGAAGCGGGCGTCGGACAGGGCGTCGTCCCAGTCCTGGGCGCCGGGGTGGCCCTTGGCCAGGTCGGCGGCGTGCGCGGCGATCTTGTAGGTGATGACGCCGGTCTTGACGTCGTCCTTGTCGGGCAGGCCCAGATGTTCCTTCGGGGTGACGTAGCAGAGCATCGCCGTGCCCCACCAGCCGATCATCGCGGCGCCGATGCCGCTGGTGATGTGGTCGTAGGCGGGGGCGATGTCGGTGGTCAGCGGGCCGAGGGTGTAGAAGGGCGCCTCGTCGCAGACCTCCTGCTGGCGGTCGATGTTCTCCTTGATCTTGTGCATCGGGACGTGCCCGGGCCCCTCGATCATGGTCTGGACGTCGTGCTCGCGGGCGATGCGGTTCAGCTCGCCCAGGGTGTCCAGCTCGGCCATCTGCGCCGCGTCGTTGGCGTCGGCGATACAGCCGGGGCGCAGCCCGTCGCCGAGCGAGAACGTCACGTCGTAGGCGCGCAGGATCTCGCACAGCTCGCCGAAGTGCGTGTAGAGGAAGCTCTCCTGGTGGTGTGCCAGGCACCAGGCGGCCATGATCGAGCCGCCGCGGGAGACGATGCCGGTCTTGCGGCGGGCGGTCAGCGGGACGTAGCGCAGCAGGACGCCGGCGTGCACCGTCATGTAGTCGACGCCCTGTTCGCACTGTTCGATGACGGTGTCTTTGTACACCTCCCAACTGAGCTCCTCCGCCTTGCCGTCGACCTTCTCCAGCGCCTGGTAGAGCGGCACGGTGCCGATGGGCACGGGCGAGTTGCGCAGCACCCACTCGCGGGTGGTGTGGATGTTGCGGCCGGTCGAGAGGTCCATGACGGTGTCGGCGCCCCAGCGGGTCGCCCAGGTCATCTTCTCGACCTCCTCCTCGATGGAGGAGGTGACGGCCGAGTTGCCGATGTTGGCGTTCACCTTCACCAGGAAGTTCCGGCCGATGACCATCGGCTCGGTCTCCGGGTGGTTGACGTTGGCCGGGAGCACCGCGCGCCCGGCGGCGATCTCGTCCCGGACGAAGGCCGGTTCGAGCTTCTCGCGGACGGCGACGAACTCCATCTCGGGTGTGATCTCACCGCGCTTGGCGTAGCCGAGCTGGGTGACGGAGCGCCCGTCGCGGCTGCGCCGGGGCTGGCGGGGCCGGCCGGGGAAGACGGCGTCGAGCCCGGCCAGATCGCCTGCCGCACCCTGGAGCCGTCCGCCGCGCGGCGCGGTGTGTTTGAGGCCGTCGTCCTCGGGGCGCAGCTCGCGTCCCGCGTACTCCTCGGTGTCCCCGCGCTGGATGATCCAGTTCTCGCGCAGCGGGGCGAGACCGCGCCGTACGTCGGTGGTGACGGCCGGGTCGGTGTACGGGCCCGAGGTGTCGTACAGCGTCACGTCCCGGCCGTTGGTGAGGTGGACGCGCCGGACGGGGACGCGGATGTCCGGGCGCGCTCCTTCGAGGTAGTCCTTGTGCGAACCGATCGCGCCGTCGGTCGTGGTCGTCGCGGCAGACGTGCGCGCATCCTGCGTGGTCATGAGACCCACTCCCTACGCCGGCATTACCCGGTACCAGGTTCGGCGGTCGGCGCAGCCGTTTCCGTGGTCGTCCACGGAGGTCAGCGCCCTCTCAGCCCCGTGCTCGGAGCTCCCGCGATGTGCAAAGGCGCCTCTACGCTAACGGCACACAGGCCCGGGTGAACACCCCGCCCGGGGCGTTCTTGCGATGATCGGGCGGTGACCCACTCGCATGCACCCGGCCCCGAGCCCCGCCCGTACCCGGCCGACGCCCCCTCCGCCGGGCCGGGCCCCGCCACGGGAGACGGCCCTGCGGCCGGGCACGATCCCGCCGCCGCGCACGGCCACGGGCACAGCCACGCCCACGGCCCGCCGGCCCCGGTCTCCGCCCATCTGCGGACGGTGATCGGCGCGGTGCTCATCCCGTTCGCGCTGGCGGTGCTGGTGGGCCTGGTGGCCCTGTGGCCCGGCGGCGCACCGGGGCACGGGCACGATCCGACCGGCGTCGGCTTCGACCGGCCGACCGTGCACGCGAAGGTGACGGCGCTGGCCGCGGTGGACTGTTCCGACGTCAATGTGCGCCAGCCGTCCACGGGTTCGGGCGGCGGCGGCATGGGAGGCGGCGCGGCCGGCGGTGCGCAGCCGGGCGGCGGCGGAGACGGTGGAGACGGCGGGCGGGGCTGTCAGAAGGCCACCGTGGAGATCGCCGAGGGCAAGGACGCGGGGCACACGTTCACCGAGGTGGTCACCCCGGACGCCACCCGGACGTTCACGGTGGGCCAGGAGGTCGTCGCGGCGTACGCCGAGAAGGCGCCGCGCAAGCTCCAGTACAGCGTGATCGACGCCGGCCGTGATGTGCCGATGGTGCTGCTGGCTGCGGTGTTCGCGCTGGTGGTGGTGCTGGTGGGGCGGCTGCGCGGGGTGCTGGCGCTGGTCGGGCTGGTGATCAGCTTCGCGGTGCTGACGCTGTTCATCCTGCCGGCGATACTCCAGGGCTCGAACCCGCTGGTGGTGGCGGTGGTGGGGGGCAGCGCCATCATGCTGGCGTCGCTCTATCTGTGCCACGGGCTGTCCGCGCGGACGTCCGTCGCCGTGCTCGGCACCCTCGTCTCGCTGCTGCTGATCGGACTGCTCGGGTCGCTGTTCATCGGCTGGGCGAAGCTGACCGGCAACACCGACGACCAGACGGGCCTGGTGCACGGCCTCTACCCGGACATCGAGATCCAGGGCCTGCTGCTGGCGGGCGTGCTGATCGGTTCACTGGGTGTGCTCGACGATGTGACGGTGACGCAGACGTCGGCCGTGTGGGAGCTGAAGGAGGCCGATCCGGGGGCGAGTTGGCGCAAGATCTACCGTTCCGCGATGCGGATCGGCCGCGACCACATCGCCTCGGTCGTCAACACGCTGGTGCTGGCCTATGCGGGGGCCGCGCTTCCGCTGCTGCTGCTCTTCTCGATCGCGCGCAGCGAGGTGACGTCGGTGGCGACGAGCGAGGTCGTGGCCGAGGAGATCGTGCGGACGCTGGTCGGCTCGATCGGCCTGGTGGCCTCGGTGCCGGTGACGACGCTGCTGGCCGCGCTGGTCGTCTCGGCCGACCGCTCCCGGCCCCGAACGGCCGCCGCACGGCCGGGCGTTCCGTCCGGGGCGCCGGCCCCCGCCGCACGGGTGCCGGCGGGACGCGCCGCCGGCGACCGGCTCACCAGTCGCCGCGGGAGGAGGAGGAAGCCGAAGTGAACCGGCGGACCAGGTAGATGATGCCGCCGACGAGCGCGGCGAAGATCAGGATCTTGAACAGCAGGCCGACCAGGAAGCCGACGATGTGCGCGATCAGGCTGCCGAAGACGACGAGCGCGATCACCGGTATGGCGACCCACGTCACCCACCACGGCAGGCCGGCGAAGGTGCGTTTCACGTCCATGAGGTGCTCCGTCTTCCGAGTTCGGCCCCGCGGGATGCGCGGGGACAGGGGGATCTGTGCGTTCGATGCTAGGCAACCCGGCAAGCCGGCGGGGAGGCCGCGGCCCCGGTCCTCCCCTGAACCCGACCCCGACACAACCCTGACGCCCGCGCGGCCTCGGCCCTCCGCGGGTGGGAGCACCCGGGTCGGGCCTTCCGGTGACGAGAAGGCTCAGCCTTCCGGCGGCGAGAAGACGACGAGGACGCGGAGGTCCTCCGAGATGTGGTGGAAGCGGTGCGCCGTCCCCGCGGGGACGTAGGCGACGCTGCCGCGGGCCACCTCCGTCGTCTCGTCGCCCACGGTGAGGGAGGCGCGCCCGCTGACCACGAAGTAGATCTCGTCCTGCGGGTGCGGCTGCTGCGGGTCCGGGCTGCCCCGGTCGAGCGCGTACAGCCCGGCCGACATGTTCCGCTCGCTGAGGAACCGCAGGTAGGCGCCCTCGTTCGCATGGCGCTCGGCCTCCAGTTCGTCCAGCTTGAACACCTTCACCGCTGCGCCGCCTTCCCGGTCACGTTCCGCCCCTTCTCTCCACGGCCTGTACGGCCCTGCGCGGATCTGCACGGTCCTGCACGGGTCTCCGTGCCCCGCCCCTCGATTCTTCCGCACGCCGGTGAGCGACGGTGTCCCCCTGGCCCGCCCGGCTCCGCCCTCGGCCTTGTGACGACCGCCCGGACTTCTGCGACGATCTCAGAATGACGCACTTCCTCATCAAGACGCTGGCCAATGCCGCGGCGCTGGCCGTGGCCACATGGCTGCTCGGCGACATCGCGCTGACCGGCGACGACGGGGGCAGGAAGACGCTCACGCTGATCGTCGTGGCGCTGATCTTCGGCGTGGTCAACGTCGTGGTCAAGCCGGTGGTCAAGCTGTTCTCGCTGCCGCTGCTGGTGCTCACGCTGGGGCTGTTCACCCTGGTGATCAACGCTCTGATGCTGCTGCTCACCTCGTGGGTCGCGGGCAAGCTGGATCTGAGCTTCCATGTCGAGGGCTTCGGTACGGCGGTGCTTGGCGGCCTGATCATCTCGATCGTCTCGTGGGCCCTGAACCTGGCGCTGGACCGGGACCGGAACTGACCGAAGCGCGCCGTCCGGGGCACCGCCGCGCGCGGGCCCCGGACCGCGAGAAAGGGAACGGATGTACCGCGTCTGTTTCGTGTGCAGCGGCAACATCTGCCGCTCGCCCATGGCCGAGGCCGTCTTCCGCGCCCAGGTGCGGGACGCGGGCCTGGACGGCCTGGTGGAGACCGCGAGCGCCGGCACCGGCAGCTGGCACGTCGGCGAGCCCGCCGATCCGCGCACCATGGCGGTGCTGGACGCCGCCGGCTGCCCGCTCGACCATGTGGCCCGGCAGTTCGAGCCCTCCTGGTTCGAGGAGTTCGACCTGGTGATCGCGCTGGACGAGGGCCACGCGAGGGAACTGCGCGCCCTGGCCCGCAACAGCACGGAGGAGGCCAAGGTGCGCCTGCTGCGCTCGTACGACCCGGACGCCCCGGGCACCGGGCCGGGCGGACTGGACGTCCCCGACCCGTACTACGGCGGCCCGCGCGGCTTCGATCTCTGCCTGGAGCTGGTGGAGGCCGCCGTCCCCGGCCTGCTCGACGAGGTGGCGGCGGCGGTCGACGCGGCCGGCCCCGGCGGCGCGCAGGCACGCGCGGCCGGCGCCCCGGAAGGCGGCCGGTGAGCGCCGCCGGTACGCGCGGGCCGGGCGGCACCGCCGGGGACCACGGACCCGACGTGGTGGCCGCCCGGACGGCCCGGCTGCTCGGTGCGGCCGGCGCCCGCGCCGAACCGGTGCGCGGCGGCGACATCTGCGACGCCTACCGGATCGGCCTCACCTTCGCCGAGGGCGCCGGCCGCACCGTCTTCGCGAAGGCGCTGCGCACCGCGCCCGGCGACTTCTTCGCCGCCGAGGCGGCCGGCCTGGCGCGGCTGGGCGCCACCGGTGCGGTCGCCGTGCCCGAGGTGTTCGCGGCCGAGCCGGACGTGCTCGTCCTGGAGTGGGTCGAACCGGGCCGGCCCGATCCCGCGCAGGCCGAGCGGTTCGGCCGGGAACTGGCCGCGCTGCACGCGTCCTCCGCGCCCTCGTACGGCACACCCGGCGAGCCCTGCTATCTGGGCCCGCTGCCCCTCGGTTCGCCGGCCGAGCCGGTCACGGACCCCGCCCGGTGGCCGTCGTTTCACGTGGAACACCGGCTGCTGCCGCTGCTGCGCGCGGCCGTCGACAGCTCCCGGATCGCCCCCGCCGACGCCCGCGCCGTCGAGACGCTCTGCGACCGACTGGACGACCCGGCCGTCTCCGGCCCGCCGCAGCCGCCCGCCGTCATCCACGGCGATCTGTGGTCCGGCAATGTGCACTGGGCCGCGGACGGGCACGCCCGGCTCATCGACCCGGCGGCCCAGGGCGGCCACCCGGAGACCGACCTCGGCATGCTCGAACTGTTCGGCTGCCCCGAACTGCCCCGGATCCTCGCCGCGTACGAGGAGGTGCGCCCCGTCCCCGGCCGCGCCGCCCGGGTCCCGCTGCACCAGCTCCAGCATCTGCTGGCACATGCCGTCCTGTTCGGCGGCGGTTACGGTGCTCAGAGCGGCGCCGCCGCCCGCGCGGCGCTCGGCTGACGGCCCGCGCGGCCGCGCGCACGACGGAGGGCGAGAGCATGACGGCACCGGACGAGCACCCGCTGACCGGCCCCGGTCTCGACTACGGCCCGGCCAACGACGCCGACGGCACCCGTGTCGTCCGCGCCGGGCTGCCCGCCGACGAGCCCTACGAGCCGCCGCTGCCCGGCCCCGTCTTCGCTGCGCACTACCACCTGCCGGACGACGCCGCCCTGGACGGCTACGTCTACGGCCGCGACGCCAACCCCACCTGGTCCCGGCTGGAGCGCGCCCTCGCCGAACTGGAGACGCCCGGCGACCCGGACACCGAGGTGATCAGCTTCTCCTCCGGCATGGGCGCCATCTCCGCCGTCCTGCTCTCCCGGCTGCGCCCCGGGGACGTGGCGGTGCTGCCCGCCGACGGCTACAACCTGCTGGCCGCGCTCCGCACCCGCCTGGAGGAGCACGGCGTCCGGGTGCGTACCGCGCCGACCGCCGCCGACGCCCAGCTCGCCGAGCTGAGCGGGGCGAAGCTGCTGTGGCTGGAGACGCCCTGCAATCCGTCCCTGGACGTGTGCGACATCGCCCGCCTCGCCGACGCGGCCCACGCCGAGGGCGCGCTCGTCGCCGTCGACAACACCCTGGCGACACCGCTCGGACAGCGTCCGCTGCACCTCGGCGCCGACCTCTCCGTCGCCAGCGGCACCAAGGGGCTGACCGGGCACGGCGATGTCCTCCTCGGCTATGTGGCCTGCCGCGATCCGGAGCTGGCCGGCTCCGTGCGGGCCTGGCGCAAGACGGTCGGTGCGATCCCGGGGCCCATGGAGACCTGGCTCGCGCACCGTTCGCTGGCCACCCTGGAGCTGCGGGCCCGGCGGCAGGCCGGCAACGCCCTCGCCCTCGCCGAGGCCCTCACCGCGCGCCCCGAGGTCCGCGACGTGCGCCACCCCGGGCTGCCCGGCGACCCGGCGCACGCGACGGCCGTGCGCCAGATGACCCGCTACGGCTGTCTCGTCTCGTTCACCCTGCCGGACCGCGCGCACGCCGAGCGGTTCCTCGCGGCCCTGCGGCTGGTCGGCCAGGCCACCAGCTTCGGCGGGGTCCGCTCCACGGCCGAGCGCCGCGCCCGCTGGGGCGGGGACGAGGTGCCCGAGGGGTTCATCCGGCTGTCCGCCGGTGTCGAGGACGCCGCCGACCTCGTCACCGACGTCCGGCACGCCCTGGACGTGGCGGCCGGCGGCTGACCGCCCGCCGGTCAGGGGGCCGCGGGGCCCTCGTGATCGGGCCGCCCGCCCTCCGGCCGCCGCTCCGGGCGTCCGCTCTCCGTCCGTCCGCTCTCCTGGAGGCCGTGGCCCGGGCGGGAGAAGTCGGGGCTGGAGTAGCGCGGCCGGGTCTCCTCCTGGTCGAAGACCTCGGTGGCGGGCCGGCTGGAGAAGCCCGGGTGCGAATAGCCCAATGTCGCCCACTCACCGGTCAGTTGGCCGGACGGCTCCGGCCCGGCCCCACGCGGATCGGCGAGCGCCTCCCGCAGGAACGGCACGACGCCGCGCTCCAGCAGGGCGGCCCGCCACGCCTCCCGCGCCCGGTCGACCTCCGCCGCGAGCCCGCCGTCGTGCAGGGGTGCGCCGCCACCCGCACCCGGCCTGCGGCCCGGTGGCCCGCCGCCGCGAGGGGCGCGCACGGCGCTCGACCCGTTGCGCAGCGCGGTCAGCAGGAGTCCGGCCATGGCGATGAGGACGGCAGCGGCCGCGAGCCCGGCGAAGATCCAGCCGACGGTGCGGATCGGCCCCGCTGCGGCGGGCTCGGGCGTGACCAGGTGCAGCGCGTACCCCAGCAGCAGAAAGATGACGGCCGCCGTGCCGGCCAGCACCGGCACGAGGACCGAGACCATCGCCATCAGCCCCGCACCGGACGCCTCGGCCAGCAGCCCCTCGCCGCCCGCGAACACCCCGCCGGTGCGCCCGTCGGCCCCCTCCGCGCCGGCGGCGCCGTCGGACCCGCCACCGGAAGGGCCCCCGGCGGCGCCGGAATCCGCTCCGGAGACGCTGTCCGTGCTGCCCGTGCTGCCTGTCCCCGCGACCCCCGCGGCCTCGGCAGCCCCGGCGGCGCGGGAGGTCCGCGTGGAGGCGCCGTCGAGGACCGAGGGCGCGTTCCCGGGGCGGCGCAACTCGGCGCGCAGCCGGACGAACGCGCGGTACTCCGTCTCCGCGCGGGCGGCGATCGCGGTGGTGGCGCCGAGCGCCCTCGTGCGCAGCTCGTCGACGGTCAGGCGGTGGCCGACGGCGGAGAGTCCGGGGCGGCGGGAAGCGGTACGCAGGGCCTCGTCGAGGATCCGCTCGAACTCGGGACGGTCTTCCTGCAACAGGTGCGGAGCGCTGTTCATGTGCATCCCCCGATGCTCCGTAGGGCCTCACGGCGACCGGTCGAGAGCGGGGCGGGCCGGTGGGCAGCGGTGTCGGCGCAGCCGTCGCCGGCGCGGCCGACGCTGTCGGAGAACTCGTCAGGGCACCGCCGATGGTAGAGCGCCGCGCCCCTCGACTGACAGAGAGTTTCCGTGCCGGCCCCCCGGTGGCGTTCCCCGGTCGATCACTTCTGGGAAACGCATGCCCGGGAATCGGCCCCTGAATCAGAAGGCGCGTGAGAGCACACCCGCGCGCCCCCGACTGCATCGATGAGCGCGTCCGGCCGCCCGTCGCGGAGGGACGGCGGGCGGCACGGCGCGCACGTCAGCGCATATCAGCGCACGTCAGCGCACGTCGGCCGGGACCGCAGGCGTCAGGGGACGAGGGGCAGTTGGGCGATCAGCAGCTTCCCGGCCATGGTCACGCCGCCGTCCATGGCCACCGCGAGGCCGTCCGCGTAGACGTGCGGGCCCTCGATGCGCGGCGACCGCTCCTCGTCGTCCGTGCCGTCCTCGCTGCCCACCTCGCCCAGCAGATACGGGATCGGGCTGTGCCCGTGCACGAGGCGTTTGCCGCCGAAGGTGTCGAGCATCTCCCGCACCGCGCCGGGGCCCGCCTCCTCGTCCCGGAAGGCGAACCGCTTGGTGAACTTGCGGAACAGATCCCAGGTCTCCTCCGCGTCGTTACGCTGGAGTGCCTCGGTGATGGCGTCGTTGACGTCCTCGATGGTGGCGCCGTAGTCCAGGTAGCAGGTGGCGTCCGAGTGCAGCAGGAGATGGCCGTCCGCGAGCGCGAGCGCGTCCAGCCGGGACATCCATTGCAGATGGTGGTCGCGTAGCCGCTCCATGTCGGTGCGCTGGCCGCCGTTGAGCAGCCACGCGGCCTGGAACGAGGCCGTGCCGGCGCCGGAGTTGACCGGCTGGTCGCCGAACCGCTTCGCCCCGAGCAGCAGCAGCTCGTGGTTGCCCATCAGGGCCTTGCAGTAGCCGCCGGCCGCCGCGGCCTCCGCGGACAGCTGCATGACCAGCTCGATGACGCCGACGCCGTCCGGGCCGCGGTCGGTGAAGTCCCCCAGGAACCACAGGCGCGCGTTGCCCGCGATCCAGCGGTCGTCCGCGTCGATGATGCCGAACCTCCGCAGCGCCTCGCGGAGTTCGTCCAGATAGCCGTGCACGTCGCCGACGACGTAGAGCGGGCCGTCGCCGTCGTTCCGGGCCGCCGAGGTGGCCGGCACATCGACCATCGTCGGCTCCCGCACCTCGGGCGCCCCGCCGGTGAGCACCGGCAGGTCACGCTCGGTCGGTGTGTACGCCTCCGGCAGTCCCTCGTCCGCCGGCGGCGTGCGCGGTGCGCCCGTGCCCGCGGGCGGCTGCACCGGCGCGGGCGCGGGCGGCGGTACGGGCGGCGGGGCAGCGGGCTGCCCGGGCGCGGCGGGCCCCGCCGGCATCGGCGGGGGCGGTGCGGAACCGGGCGGATGTGCGGCCTCCCGGCCGGTGAGCGGCGGGGTCTCCGGGACCGGAACGCCGGGGCCCGGGCCGCCCGGTGGTGGCGGCGCCGGGGACTGCTGCCGGGCGTCGGCGGGCACACCCGCGCCGGTCCCCACCCCGTACGTCGTCTCCCCGCCGTGCCATACGTCGGGTCCCTGACCGGCCCCCTGAGTCATCGACCCCTCCACCATTGCGCCGCCGCCGTGCACCGAGACCTCCCACCGCTCGTCCGGGCCCGCCGGCCCTCGGAAACTCCCGGCCGTTGGTCCGACGGCCCGGAGCCCCCCGACGCATACCCAGGCGGGGAGCTGGTCCCGGTGTCGTCCTTCCCGGCCTTCGCCGGGAGGTGCCCCCAATCATAGGAACGCAGATCGCGGCTTGTGACGCACCTGGGGGCCCGCATTTGGCGCCGTGGCCGAACGGGGCGCGCATTCCTCCGCAATTCTCCGCTCTCGTACCGAACGGAATCCCCGGACCGTGCGCCGTCCGGCCGGTGGCCGCTCCGGCCGCGCACGACTGTGTACGCCTGCCTACGGCTGCCTACGGCTGTGTACGCCTGCCGACGACCGCGTACCGCTCCGTCAGCCCGGGCCCGGCCTGCGCGGTGCGGCGACGGTGGTGCGGGGCGAGGGGCGCAGCGAGGACGTGCGCACCAGCAGATCCGTGGGCATCACCTGCTGCACGGGCCGGGGCGGGCCGATGCCCTCGATGGCGTCGATCAGCAGCTGGATGACGGTGTTGCCGATGCGGCCCGGCTTCAGGGAGAGCGTGGTGATCGGCGGCTCCGTCGTCTCGTACACCGTCGACTCGCTACAGCACACCAGCAGCAGGTCCTCCGGGACCCGCAGTCCGTAGCGGCGGGCGGCGGCCAGCAGATCGGTGCCGTTGGGGTCGAAGAGGCCGTAGACGGCGTCGGGGCGGTCCGGGCGGGCCAGCAGCCGGTCGGCGGCGACGGCGCCCGCGCACGGGTCGTGCGCCGGGTACGCCTCGTACACCGGGTCCTGCCCGGCGTTCTCGCACCAGCGCAGATACGCGCGGGTGGACAGCCGGGTGTAGGTGTCGGTGCTGGTGCCGGTCAGCAGGCCGATGCGGCGGGCGCCGGACTCGGCGAGGTGGTCGAGCAGCGCGTGGACGGCCTCCTCGTGGTCGTTGTCCACCCAGGCGGTGACGGGCAGGGCGCCGCTGGGCCGGCCGTCGGAGACCACGGGGATGCCCGAGCGCACCAGCTCGCTGACGACCGGGTCCTGGTCGGAGGGGTCGATGACGACGGTGCCGTCGAGCGCCACGTTCGACCACACGTCGAACGGGCTGTGCCGGGCCGGGGCGGGCAGGATCACCAGCGCGTAGCCGCGGGCCAGCGCGGCCGAGGTGGCGGCCCGGGCCATCTCGGCGAAGTACGCGAACTCCGTGAAGGTGAACGGTTCTTCGCCGTAGGTGGTGACCGTCAGGCCGATCAGCCCGGACTTGCCGGTGCGCAGGGTGCGGGCCGCGGCCGACGGCCGGTAGCCCAGCCGCTCGGCGACCTCGCGGACGTGCCGCCGCGTGGCGTCCGGTAGCCGGCCCTTGCCGTTGAGGGCGTCGGAGACAGTCGTGATCGAGACGCCGGCCGCCGCGGCGACGTCCCGGATCCCGGCCCGTCCGCGCCGGGTGGAGCCGCCGCGGGGCCCGGGGCACCTCTCGCCCGGGGCGGCCCCCGCCGGGCCGGCGGGCGCCGTGGGGCGGGCGGCCGGTGTCCCGCTCGCCTGATGCTTCTCTGCTGCTGTCATGGCGACCCGATCGTAGGCCCGCTGCCGGAACCGGGAAGGGGACGTGGAACCGGGGCGAGCAGGCACGATTCTGCATGAGCGACAGGCCGTGACGACCATGGAAACCGCAGACAGCGCAGGGCAGAACGCCCGGTGCGGGGTGGGCGTCGGCACGGTTCCCGGCCGGATCGGGGACAGTGGAAGGCGGGGACCAAGTCACCGTGACGAGTGATGCGCGCCGCCGCGCCCGCCACCAGCGCGCGGCCCCGGCAGGCGCACGACCCGTCGGCACCGTACGCCGGGCGGCCCAATCCTCTTATGGTGAGCAGTATTGGCGGCCGCCGGTCGGCGCGGCCCGGTGCCGGGCACCGGGCCGCCCGGACCGGCGGCAGTGACGGGACACCCGAGGAGGAGCAGCGGTGAGCGAGCGCAGCGAGCAGGGCGGCGGGGTACGCACCGACGACGCGGCGGGTGCCGTGGCGGAGGCGTCGAACGCGCGGGGGAAGGCGGTGCCCGGCCCCCGGCTGCGCGCCGCGCTGGCCGACATCCCCACCTACAAGCCGGGCCGTCCCGCGGCGGGCGGCGCCACCTCCTACAAGCTGTCCTCCAACGAGAACCCCTATCCGCCGCTCCCCGGTGTGCTGGAGGCGGCCACCGCCGCTGCCGCGGCCATGAACCGCTACCCGGACCTGGGCTGCTCCGGGCTGATCGCCGAGCTGTCCGAGCGCTTCGGGGTGCCCGCCGCGCATCTGGCGACCGGTACGGGCTCGGTGGGTATCGCGCAGCAGCTGGTCCAGGCCACGGCCGGGCCGGGCGACGAGGTCGTCTACGCGTGGCGGTCCTTCGAGGCGTACCCGATCGTCACCCGGATCTCCGGCGCCCGCGCCGTGCAGGTGCCGCTGACCGACACCGAGGAGCACGACCTGGACGCGATGGCGGACGCCGTCACCGAGCGCACCCGTCTCGTCTTCGTCTGCAATCCCAACAACCCCACCGGGGTCGCCATCCCGGGCGAGGCGCTGGAGCGGTTCCTGGACCGGGTGCCGCGGGACGTGCTGGTCGTCCTCGACGAGGCGTACCGCGAGTTCGTCCGGGACGAGCGGGTGGTGGACGGGCTCGACCACTACCGGGACCGGCCCAACGTGTGTGTGCTGCGCACCTTCTCCAAGGCGTACGGGCTGGCCGGGCTGCGGGTCGGGTTCGCCGTCGCGCACGAGCCGGTGGCCGACGCGCTGCGCAAGACGGCCGTGCCGTTCGGGGTGAGCCAGCTCGCACAGGAGGCCGCGGTGGCCTCGCTGCGCAGCGAGGACGCGCTGCTGGAGCGGGTGTCGGCGCTGGTGGCCGAGCGCAGCCGGGTCGTCGGTCAGCTGCGGGCGCAGGGGTGGACCGTGCAGGAGTCGCAGGCGAACTTCGTGTGGCTGCGGCTGGGGGAGCGGACGGGCGAGTTCGCCGCCGCCGCGGAGCAGGCGGGCGTCGTCGTCCGGCCGTTCCCCGGGGAGGGCGTGCGGGTGTCCGTCGCGGAGACCGAGGCGAACGATCTCTTCCTCGGGGTCGCGGCCGGCTTCCGGAAGCAGCTCGCCTCCTCCTAGGCAGCGCCGTCCGCCAGGGCCTTCGGTCCCGGGTTCCGGAGACCCGGGACCCGGTGGCCGGGGCCTGATCGCGGGTGTCGGCCGGGGGCCTCCGCGCGGCGGGGGTCCCCCCCCGGTGACATGTCGGAAATGGGGGCGCGGCATAATGCTTGTGAATGTGAACGCATTCACGACCGCACTCGCGTTCCCGTCCTTACCGGGGCATAGCGGAACGGAGCCGCGGGCGTCCGGTGATCACGGCGTCCACCCGAAGGAGAGAGCACCGTGGACCTGGCTCTGGCGCCCGAGACGCTGGCGCGCTGGCAATTCGGCATCACGACCGTCTACCACTTCCTGTTCGTCCCGCTGACGATCTCGCTGTCGACGCTGACCGCGATCCTCCAGACCGCCTGGGTGCGGACGAACAAGGAGAAGTACCTCAAGGCGACCCGGTTCTGGGGCAAACTCTTCCTGATCAACATCGCCATGGGTGTGGTCACCGGCATCGTGCAGGAGTTCCAGTTCGGCATGAACTGGTCGAGCTACTCGCGCTTCGTCGGCGACATCTTCGGAGCGCCGCTGGCCTTCGAGGCGCTGATCGCCTTCTTCATGGAGTCGACCTTCATCGGCCTGTGGATCTTCGGCCGGGACAAGCTGCCCAAGAAGCTGCACCTGGCGACGATATGGCTGGTCGCGATCGGGACCGTGGCCTCCGCCTACTTCATCCTGGCCGCCAACTCCTGGATGCAGCACCCGGTCGGGTACAAGCTCGACGAGAAGACCGGGCGCGCGGAGATGACCGACTTCTTCGGCATCCTGTTCCAGAACACCGCGCTCGCGCAGTTCTTCCACACGCTCACCGCCGCCTTCCTCACTGGTGCCGCGTTCATGGTCGGCATCGCCGCCTACCACCTGCTGCGCAAGAAGCACATACCGGTGATGCGCAGCTCGCTGCGGCTCGGGCTGGTCACGATGGTGATCGCCGGGATGCTGGTCGTCATCAGCGGCGACCGGCTCGGCAAGGTCATGTACCAGCAGCAGCCCATGAAGATGGCCTCCGCCGAGGCGCTGTGGGAGACCCAGGCGCCGGCTCCGTTCTCCGTCTTCTCCTACGGGGACGTCGACAAGGGGCACAACAAGGTCGCCATCGAGGTGCCCGGGGTGCTCTCGTTCCTCGCGCACGACAACTTCTACGAGGCCGTCCCCGGCATCAACGACACCAACGCCCAGCTGAAGAAGGAGTACAAGGACACCGTCGGGCTGGACGACTACCGGCCGAACATCCCCGTCGCCTACTGGTCGTTCCGCTGGATGATCGGCTTCGGGATGGCCTCGTTCGGGCTCGGTGTCGTCGGGCTGTATCTGACCCGCAGGCGGCTGTGGCTCGGCGAGCGGCTGCGCACCGGCGAGGACGAGGTGCCACGGCTGGCCCTCACCCGGGACCGGGAGCTGGGCGGGCGGCTGTCCACCTGGTACTGGCGGCTCGGCGTCCTCACGCTGGGCTTCCCACTGATCGCCAACTCCTGGGGCTGGATCTTCACCGAGACGGGACGCCAGCCGTGGGTCGTCTACGGGGTGCTGCCGACCGCCTCGGCCGTCTCCCCCGGCGTCTCCCAGGGCGAGGTGCTCACCTCGCTGATCGCCTTCACCTCGCTCTACGCGATCCTCGCCGTCGTCGAGGTGAAGCTGCTGGTCAAGTACGTCAAGGCCGGGCCGCCCGAGCTGACGGAGGCCGACCTCAACCCGCCCACGAAGATCGGTGGCGACACCGATCCCGACCGGCCCATGGCCTTCTCGTACTGAGGGAGGGGACTCGCGGTGCAACTCCACGACGTCTGGTTCGTCCTCATCGCCGTCCTGTGGATCGGCTACTTCTTCCTGGAGGGCTTCGACTTCGGAGTCGGCGTCCTCACCCGGCTGCTCGCCCGGGACCGGGCCGAGCGGCGGGTGCTCATCAACACCATCGGGCCCGTCTGGGACGGCAACGAGGTGTGGCTGCTGTCCGCCGGCGGGGCCACCTTCGCGGCCTTCCCCGAGTGGTACGCCACCCTCTTCTCCGGGTTCTACCTGCCGTTCCTGGTCATCCTGCTGTGCCTGATCGTGCGGGGCGTCGCCTTCGAGTACCGCGCCAAGCGGCCGGAGGAGAGCTGGCAGAACCGCTGGGAGAACGCGATCTTCTGCACCTCGGTGCTCGTCGCCTTCCTGTGGGGCGTGGTGTTCGGGAACATCGTCCGCGGCGTGCGGATCGACGCGCACATGGAGTACGCCGGGAACCTCGGTGACCTGTTCAACCCGTACGCGCTGCTCGGCGGGCTCGTCACGCTGACGCTCTTCACCTTCCACGGCGCCGTCTTCACCGCGCTCAAGACGCTCGGTGACATCCGGCAGCGGGCGCGCCGGATGGCCGGGGTGCTCGGGCTGGTGGCCGGGGTGCTCGCCGCCGGGTTCCTGCTGTGGACCCAGGCGGACCGGGGCAACACGGCCAGCTGGATCGCGCTCGGCATCGCCGTCGCCGCGCTGGTGGCCGCGCTCGCCGCCAACCTCGCCGGGCGCGAGGGCTGGGCCTTCACCTTCTCCGGGGTGACCGTCGTCGCCGCGGTGGCCATGCTCTTCCTCGCGCTCTTCCCCGACGTGATGCCCTCGACGCTGGACGAGAAGTGGAGCCTGACGGTCACCAACGCCGCCTCCACGCCGTACACGCTGAAGATCATGACCTGGTGCGCGGCCATCGCCACCCCCGTCGTCCTGCTCTACCAGGGCTGGACCTACTGGGTGTTCCGCAAGCGGATCGGCACCAAGTCGCTGGCCGCCTCCGGCGGTCACTGAGCCCGCCGCCCGCCGGCCGTCCCGTCACCACCGTCCCGCTGCCCCCGCCACCGGCGGCGCCGTACCACCCGAAGGGAGAGCGCGCATGAAGCCCGTCGACCCACGGCTGATGACCTACGCGCGCACCACCCGCGTCTTCCTCGCCGCGTCCGTGGGGCTCGGTCTGGCCGGTGCCGGGCTGGTCGTCGCGCAGGCGATGCTCATCGCCGACATCGTCGTCGCGGCCTACCGCCACGGGCGGTTCGACGAGCGGGCCGTGCTGCTGCTCGGCGCCGTCGCGGTGGCGCGGGCCCTGGTGTCCTGGCTGACGGAGCTGGCCGCGCACCGGTGCGGCGCCTCGGTCAAGTCCCAGCTGCGGCGGCAGCTGCTGGAGCGCGCCACCACGCTGGGGCCCGGCTTCCTCACCACGCAGCGCACCGGTGAGCTGACCACCCTGGCCACCCGCGGCATCGACGCGCTCGACGACTACTTCGCGCGCTATCTGCCGCAGCTCGGGCTCGCCGTCGTCGTCCCCGTGGCGGTGCTCGCCCGGATCGTCACCGCCGACTGGGTCTCGGCCGCGATCATCGTGGTGACGCTGCCGCTGATCCCGCTGTTCATGGCGCTCATCGGCTGGGCCACCCGGTCGAGGATGGACCGCCAGTGGCGGCTGCTGGGGCGGCTCGCCGGGCACTTCCTCGACGTCGTCGCCGGGCTGCCGACCCTCAAGGTGTTCGGCCGGGCCAAGGCGCAGGCGGAGAACATCCGGGCCATCACGGCGGACTACCGGCGCGCCACCCTGCGCACCCTGCGGCTCGCGTTCCTCTCCTCGTTCGCGCTGGAACTGCTCGCGACGATCTCCGTGGCGATCGTCGCCGTCGCCATCGGCACCCGGCTCGTACGCGGTGAACTCGACCTCCACACCGGGCTGATGGTGCTCGTCCTCGCGCCGGAGGCATACCTTCCGCTGCGCCAGGTCGGCACCCACTACCACGCCGCGGCCGAGGGGCTGTCCGCCGCCGAGGAGGTCTTCGCCGTCCTGGAGACCCCACTGAACGGGCCGGGGCCGGACGGCGGACGGCCCGTGCCCGAGCTGCGGCGCGCGGCGATCCGGCTCGACGGGGTCGCCGTGCGGCACGCGGGCCGGACGGCGGACTCGCTGCCCGCCACCGATCTCGTGCTGCGCCCCGGCACCACCGTCGCGCTCACCGGGCCGTCCGGCGGCGGAAAGACGACGCTGCTGTCCGTCCTCCTCGGCTTCACCCGGCCCACCCGCGGCCGGGTCCTCGTCGGCGGCATCCCGCTGGAGACCCTCGGCCTCGCCCGCTGGCACGAGCAGATCGCCTGGGTGCCCCAGCACCCCTATCTGTTCGCCGGCACCGTCGCCGACAACGTCCGGCTCGCCCGGCCGGACGCCGACGACGCGGCCGTCGCCCGGGCGCTCGCGGACGCCGCCGCGCCCGACTTGGAGCCCGGGCGGGTGCTCGGGGAAGGCGGCGCCGGGCTGTCCGCCGGGCAGCGCCGCCGGGTCGCGCTCGCTCGTGCCTTCCTCGCCGACCGTCCGCTGCTGCTGCTCGACGAACCGACGGCCGCGCTGGACGGGGCCACCGAGGCCGAGGTCGCCTCCGCCGTCCGCAGGCTCGCCGCCGGACGCACGGTGCTCCTCGTCAGCCACCGCCCTGCCCTGCTGGAGGCCGCCGACGAGATCCTGACCCTCGACGGCCCGGCCTCCGCGCCGGGTTCCGCTTCCGCACCGGGTTCCGCCTCCGTGCCGGGTTCCGCGCCTGTGTCGGGTTCCGTGCCTGCGCCGGGTTCCGCGCCTGCGTCGGGCTCCGCCTCCGTTTCCGTTGCTGCTGCCGCGGTGCCGGGCCGGGAGGTGTCCGGCTCCGCGGCCGAGAGCGCCGGGGAGGCCGGGGACGCCGGAGACGCGGGGGATGCCGGGGGCGCCGCTTCCGCCGCCGGGGGTGCCGTGCCCGCGTCTTCCGGTGCTTCCGGTGTTTCCGGTGTTTCCGGTGCCGAGGTGACGGGCCGCCCGGCCGGTGCCGGTGCCGGTTCCGGAGAGGGGATGCGGCGGGGGCTGCGCCGGGGTGGGGCCGGGCGCGGACCGTTGGTCCGGGTGCGGGCCGAAGCGCGCGGGCTGCGGCGGAAGTTCTCGCTCGCGCTGGCGCTCGGTGCGCTCGCCCTTCTCAGCGCCGTCGGTCTGATGGCCACCTCGGGCTGGCTGATCTCGCGGGCGGCACAGCAGCCGCCGATCCTGTATCTGATGGTGGCCGTCACCGCGACCCGCGCGTTCGGTATCGGCCGCGCCGTCTTCCGGTACGCCGAGCGCCTCGTCTCGCACGATGTCGCGCTGCGGGTGCTGGCCGGTCTGCGGGTGTCGGTGTACCGGCGGCTGGAGCGGCTGGCGCCCGCCGGGCTGGGGCGTACCCGGCGCGGGGATCTGCTCACCCGGCTCGTCGCCGACGTCGACGCGTTGCAGGATCTGTTCCTGCGCTGGCTGATGCCGGTGGCCGTCGCGGCGACCGTGGGCCTCGCCGCCGTCGCCTTCACCGCGTGGCTGCTGCCGCTCGCCGGGGCGGCGCTGGCGCTGGGCCTCGTCGTCGCCGGGGTCCTTGTGCCGGTGCTCACCGGGCGGCTCTCCCGGCGCACCGAGCGGCGGCTGGCGCCCGCTCGCTCCCGGCTCGCCGTCCGCACCGTCGATCTGCTCGCCGGCACCGCGAGCGGTGAACTCCCGGTCACCGGCGCCCTGGAGAGCCGTCGGCGGCAGGTCGCCGAGGCGGACGCCGAGCTGACCCGGATCGCCGGGCGGTCGGCCGCGCGCACCGCGCTCGCCGCCGGCCTGGGCACGCTCGCCTCCGGGCTCACGGTCACCGCCGCCGCCTGGCTCGGTGCGCGGGCCACGGTCGACGGGGTGCTGGACGGGCTGCTGCTGGCCACCGTCGTGCTCACCCCGCTGGCCACGTTCGAGGCCGTCACGCCGCTGCCGCAGGCCGTGCAGTTCCGGCAGCGGGTGCGGGGCGCGGCCGAGCGGGTGTACGAGGTGCTGGACGCGCCGGTGCCGGTGACCGAGCCGGAGGAGCCCCGTCCGCTGCCCTCCGACGCGCCGTTCCCGCTGCGGCTCAGCGGGCTCACCGTGCGGTACCCGGACGCGGACCCGGCCGCGCCGCCGGCCCTGCGCGACCTCGATCTGGAGCTGGTCCCCGGCCGCCGGGTCGCGGTCGTCGGCGCCTCGGGATCCGGCAAGACGACGCTCGCCCACGCGATGCTGCGGTTCCTGGACCCGGATCCGGCCTCCGGCGGTTCCGGCTCCTACACCCTCGCCGGCGCGCCGGCGGCCGGTGCCGACCCGGACGAGGTGCGCCGGTACGTCGGGCTCTGCGCCCAGGACGCCCACCTGTTCGACAGCTCCCTGCGGGAGAATCTGCGGCTGGCCCGGCCGGACACCGACGAGGCCGGGCTGTGGTCCGCGCTCGCCGCGGCCCGGCTGGACACCTGGGTGGCCGGGCTGCCGGACGGGCTCGACACCATGGTCGGCGAGCACGGAGCCCGGCTGTCGGGGGGACAGCGCCAGCGGCTCGCCCTCGCCCGGGCCCTGCTCGCCGACTTCCCCGTCCTCGTCCTGGACGAGCCCGCCGAACATCTCGACCTGCCGACCGCCGACGCGCTGTCCACCGACCTCCTCGCCGCGACCGAGGGACGCACCACCGTGCTCATCACCCACCGGCTCCAGGGGCTGGACGCGGTGGACGAGGTGATCGTGCTGGACGGCGGGCGCGTCGTCGAACGCGGTGCCTGGGGTGAACTCGTCGCGGCCGACGGCCCGTTCGCCGCGCTGCTCGCCCGGGAACGCGAGACCGGCCACCACGGGCAGGGCGACTTCGGCCCCGCGCTGCCCGCGTCCGCCGCGCTCCCGGGCCCGGCCACCGCGGCCCCGGCCCGGGCCTGAGCCCGGACCTGAGCCTTCGACCGGGTCAGAGCCTTCGCCCGAGCCCGAGCCCGAGCCCGAGCCCGGGCCAGAGCCCTAGCCCTAGCCCTA
The DNA here is from genome assembly GCF_006539165.1 of Streptomyces cacaoi. Taxonomy (GTDB): domain Bacteria; phylum Actinomycetota; class Actinomycetes; order Streptomycetales; family Streptomycetaceae; genus Streptomyces; species Streptomyces cacaoi. The sequence goes on from NZ_BJMM01000044.1 coordinate 29,772, forward strand.
GCCCGGCCGGGATCAGCCGGGCAGGAAGGTCTCGATGACGGTGGCCACGCCGTCCTCCTCGTTGGTGAGGGTGCGGCCGGTGGTCGCCAGCAGGACCTCCGGGTGGGCGTTGGCCATGGCGTACGAGCGGCCCGCCCAGGCCAGCATCGCCAGGTCGTTGGGCATGTCGCCGAACGCCACGACCTCCTCGGCGGTGATGCCGCGCTCCGCGCAGGCCCGCGCCAGGGTGCTGGCCTTGCTGACGCCGCGCCCGGATATCTCCAGCAGCGCGCTGTGGCTGGACCGGGTGAACTCGCCGTGCGCCCCGCCGACCTTCCGGCCGAGCGCCAGGAACTCGTCCGGGTCCCGGGTGGGGTGGTGTGCCAGCAGCTTGAGGACGGGCTGGGCGTAGGCGGGGTCCGTGGCGTCGGTCAGCAGCACATCGGCCGGGGCGAACGAGGCGCCCGGGTCGAGCGGGAAGGAGGGGTACTCGGGCTCGTAGTGGATGCCCCCGGTGCGTTCGACGGCGAAGCTCACCCCGGGTGCCGCGGCGCGCAGCGCGTGCACGATCTCCAGCGCGTCCCGCCGCTCCAGCGGCCGGGTCTCGACGATGCGGTGCCGGCCGGAGCCGCTGCTGTGCAGATCGACGACGGCGGCGCCGTTGGCGCAGATCGCCAGCCCGTGGCCGTGCACATGGTCGCTGACGACGCCCATCCAGCGGGCGGGGCGCCCGGTGACGAAGAACACCTCGATGCCGGCCGCCTCGGCGGCGGCCAGGGCGCTGATGGTGCGCGCGGAGACGCTCTTGTCGTCGCGCAGCAGGGTGCCGTCGAGGTCGGTCGCGATCAGCCGGGGACGCGCGGCGGCCGGGCCGGTGGGGACGGCCGTGCCGGTGGGGACGGTGGCGGTGCCGGCGGGGGTGGTGCGAGCGGTGGGTTCAGACGGATGAGTCACAGGCACCATCTTCCCGCATATGCCTGAACAGGCGTGCGAGATCGGGGGCGGGGCCGGGGGCAGCCGAAGCACGGACGGCGCACGAGGGAGTACCCCGGGTGCACGGCCGGTGCTGCCGACGGGTGCTCCGGGGTGCTGTTGGTGCTGCCGGTGCTGTCGGTGCTGTCGGTGCTGTCGGTTGGCCGGTGTGGCCGGTGTGGCCGGTGCAGTCGGTGCCGTCGGTGTGGCCCGCCGTGCTGTCGGTACGGCCCGTGCTGTCGGTAGTACGGCCCGTGCGGTCGGGGTGTTCTCGGACGGGGGTTCGGGTCCGCGGCCGTGGGGACTCGGGGGGAAATGGGGAGAAGCGGGACAATCGGAGGTGCGGGCGGGGGTGCAGGTACGGGGGTGCTCCGAGGCAGGAAGGGAGCGGATCGATGGCCGGCCGGCATACGCGCTACGTCCCCGACCGGGGGCTGACCACGCGCATGGTCACCACGATGTTCTTCATCGGACTGCTCTACGTCGTCTTCGTCGGCGTCCTGGTGGCGCTCCTGGGCAAGGCGTGGCCGATCGTGCTGGTCGTCGCGGGCGGGATGTTCGTCGCGCAGTTCTGGTTCAGCGACCGGATCGCGGCCTTCAGCATGGGCGCGCGGGAGGTCTCCCCGCAGCAGGCGCCCGAGCTGCACGGGGCCGTCGACCGGCTGTGCGCGCTGGCGGACATGCCCAAGCCGAAGGTGGCGATCGCGGACAGCGACGTCCCCAACGCGTTCGCCACCGGGCGCAACCAGCAGAACTCCATGGTGTGCGCGACGACGGGACTGCTGCGGCGGCTGGAGACGGACGAGCTGGAGGGCGTGCTCTCGCACGAGCTGTCCCATGTGGCCCACCGTGACGTGGCGGTCATGACGATCGCGTCGTTCCTCGGCGTGCTGGCCGGAATCATGACCAGGGTCGCGCTGTGGGGCGGCATCGGGCGCTCGGTGGGACGCAACGACAACAACGGGGCGGGACTGCTGCTGATGCTGATTCCGCTGGTCAGCGCGCTCGTCTACGTCATCAGCTTTCTGCTGACCCGGCTGCTGTCCCGGTACCGGGAGCTGTCCGCCGACCGGGCCGGCGCCCTGCTGACGGGCCGCCCGTCCACGCTCGCCTCCGCGCTGACGAAGATCAGCGGGGACATGGCCCGGATCCCCACCCGGGATCTGCGCCAGGCCGAGCCGTACAACGCGTTCTTCTTCGTCCCGGCGCTCTCCGGGGAGAGCCTCGCGGGGCTGCTGTCCTCGCACCCGCCGCTCCAGAAGCGCCTGGACCAGCTCGGCCGGATCTCCGGGCAGCTCGGGCAGCAGGGCTGAGCACCCGGGGACGGTGTGACGGCGCCGGGCCGGTGATCCGGCGGCCACCGACGACGAGGGGATGACCGTGGGTTTCCTGGACACGCTGCTCGGCCGCAGCAAGCCGAAGCGGCCGGACCTCGACCAGCTGTTCGCGCTGCCGTCGGCCGCGGTCACGCTGGAGGCGGGCGCGGCGTTCGTGCCCACCGGGGTGGGCGCCGTGTGCTTCGCCAGCGTCGAGGGCGGCGCCTTCGAACGGCTCCGGCAGGAGGTGCGGGCGCTGCTGGACGCGGACACCGAGCGCGGCGGCATCCCCGTCGAGTTCGGGCGGGACGACTACGGCTACACCTGGCTGACCGCACGGCACGGCCCGCACGAGGTGGCGGAGCTGGTCAGCGATCTGCACGCGGTGAACACGCTGCTCGTGGAGGGCGGCTTCGGGCCCCAACTGCTGTGCTCGCTGGTGGACTTCGCGCAGCGGGACACGTCCGGGCCGGGGGGACGGCCCGGGGACGCGGGCGGTTCCGACGCCTCCGGCGGTTCCGGGGAGGCCGGGGCCTCCGGCGGCTCCGGGGGTTCCGGCGGTTCCGGCAGCTCCGGGGGCTCCGGCGAGGACGGGCGGGCGCGGTCGCTCGCGTTGATCTACCTCTACAAGCGGGGCACGTTCTATCCGTTCGCCCCGCTGCCCGGGGGCGGCGAGAAGCGGGACAACGGGCTGGAGCTCCAGGTGCGGGCCCTACTCGCGGACGATCTGCCCATCGAGCAGGACCTCTCCCGCTGGTTCCCGGTCTGGGGCGCACCCGGGCTGTGACGCCGCCGACGGAACGGGCCCCGGCAGATGACGGACGGTCCGGCTCCCCGCGGGTCAGCCGGCGGTGAAGCGCACGTCCCGGGCGAACGGCACGATCTCGATCTCGTCCCCGAGCGCCCACTCGGCGGCCCGCGCCGCCATCGCCGCGGGCACGACGCCGCTGATGTCCTCGGCCGCCGGCACGTCGTAGGTGGCGTGCGCGTCGTGCGGCAGGACGACGCGGTAGCCCAGCCGCAGCGCGGTGCGTGCCGTCGCGCTCACACACATCTCCGACAGCACGCCGCAGACCGCGAGGGCCCGGACGCCCGCCGCGTCCAGCCGCTCGCGCAGATCCGTCTCCTCGAAGCCGTCGTCCACGGTCTTGCGCAGCACGTACTCGCCCTCGGCGGGCGGCAGATGCAGCCGCCACCCCGGGGTGCCGGGCTCGTCGGGCGCGCCCGGCTCCCCGTCGTTCTGCAACTGGACGACGAGCGCCCCCGCCCGGTGGGCCCGCTCCCGCAGAAGGGCGGTGTTCTCCCGTATCCGCCGGGCGTCCGGCACCGCCTCGGCGCCGGAGACGAAGGCGGTCTGCACATCGACGACGACGAGCGCCTGCACCGGCGCCGTCCCCTCCCTGGTGTCCTCGGTCATACGGAAGATGATGTCGGGCGCCGCCGGGCGCCGTGCCGGTGACCCGGGGCGCGGGTGCGGTCCCGTGGACGGGCGGAGCGCGCGTGAGCGGGGTGGCGCGCGGGAAGGGTGTCCGGTGGCGGGGCGCACGGGTGCGACCCACGCCGACCAGGGAGGCAGCAGGGCGCGCCCGGGCCGTGGGGACACACGGCGGCACCGGGCAGACACGGGCGGGGCGCGCCGGGACGCTCCGAGGCGATGCACACCAGAGGTGATCGTGACCCGCTCCATGGCCGTGACCGGCAGCCGAACGACCGAGCACCGCCCCTTCGCGCACTACGCCGCACTGTTCGAGCGGTATCTGGCGCCCTTCGCTCCCGGCGGGCACTTCCACCTCGGCGGGATGCGGGGCGTCGGCGGGCTCGCGCTGGAGTGGCTGGCCGAGCGGACGGACGCGGAGCTGACCGTCGTGCTGCCGGGCACGCTGCACGACGAGCCGCTGGACGCGCGACGGCTGGTGGACCGGGCCAGGGAGCGGATCGCGCAGATCGTCGAGCTGGGCGCCTCGCCCGTGGACGCGGACGCGTACGCGGCCCGCAACCGCCGGCTGGTCGACCACACGGACATGACGATCGCCTTCCCCGTGGGCACCAGCCGCGGCTCCGCCACCTGGCAGACCCTCGAATACACCGCGGAACAGGGCAAACCACGGCTCGTCGTACCGATCTGACCCGGTACGCGGCGGACCCGGAACGGGGACGGGAACGCGGGAGCGGGAGCGGAATCGGGGCGGGGCGGGACGGGACCGGACGGAAACGGGGACAGGGACAGGGGCGAGGACGGCCCGCCGGGTTTCCGCCGGCCGTTTTCCGCAACCCGGACACCGAGAACCGAGGAGGAGCCGCCGTGCACGCCGACCACGACGACCACACCGAGCGCACCGGCCACGCCGACGACGCCGAGCGCACCGACCGCACCCACTACACCGAGCGCACCGACCGCACCGACGAGAACGGGAACGCCGCGGGCGCCGGGGCGGACGCCGCCGGCAGCGCGGCCGGGGCCGGGACCGGGGCGGGTGCCGGGATTCCGACGACCGAGTGGCTGTGTGAGCGGGTGCTGGCCGCGCTCGGCCGGATGGGCGTGGAGGTGCCGGGCGGCACCGGGCTGACCGCGCTGACCCCGGTGACGGGCGAACCGCTGTGCACGCTCCTCGCCGCGGACGCCGCCGAGGTGGACGCCGCGGTGGCCGCGGCGCACGAGGCGTTCCCCGGCTGGCGCGCGACGCCGCCGCCGCGCCGCGGCGAGCTGGTGCGCCGGCTGGGCGATCTGCTGCGTGCGCACAAGGAGGACGTGGCGGACCTCGTCACGGCCGAGGCGGGGAAGATCCGTTCGGAGGCGCTCGGCGAGGTCCAGGAGATGATCGACGTCTGCGACTTCGCCGTCGGGCTGTCCCGCCAGCTCTACGGCCGGACGATCGCCTCCGAACGGCCGGGGCACCGGCTGGCGGAGAGCTGGCATCCGCTGGGTGTGGTCGGGGTCGTCTCCGCGTTCAACTTCCCGTGCGCGGTGTGGTCGTGGAACACGGCGGTCGCGCTGGTGTGCGGGGATCCGGTGGTGTGGAAGCCCTCGGAGGTGACGCCGCTGACGTCGGTGGCCTGCCACGGGCTGCTGCGGCGGGCGGCCCGGGACGTGGGCGCCCCGCCGGAGGTGCATCAGCTGCTGCTGGGCGGACGCGGGGTGGGCGCGGCGCTGGTCGACGATCCGCGGGTGGCGCTGCTGAGCGCGACGGGATCGACGCGGATGGGCCGGGAGGTCGGGCCCCGGGTGGCCGCCCGGCTGGGGCGCAGCCTGCTGGAGCTGGGCGGCAACAACGCGGCGATCGTCGCGCCGTCGGCCGATCTGGACCTGGCCGTGCGGGCGATCGTCTTCGCCGCGGCCGGTACGGCGGGGCAGCGGTGCACCAGCCTGCGCCGGCTCCTCGTGCACCGGGACGTGGCCGACGAGGTGGCCGAGCGGCTCACCGCCGCCTACCGCGGCCTGCCGGTCGGCGACCCCTTCGCGGAGGGGACCCTCGTCGGCCCGCTGATCCGGATGTCGGCGCTGGAGCGGATGCGGGACGGGCTGGGCCGGGCGCGGGCGGAGGGCGGCGCGGTGCTGGCGGGCGGCGGCCGGGTGCTGGCGGACCGGGCGCCGGAGGCGGCGTACGCGCAGCCGGCGCTGGTGCGGATGCCGGGACAGACGGCGGTGGTGCGCGAGGAGACCTTCGCGCCGCTGCTGTACGTCCTGGAGTACGACGGTCTGGAGCAGGCGATCGCGCTGCACAACGACGTCCCGCAGGGGCTCTCCTCCGCGATCTTCACCCGGGATCAGCGCGAGGCGGAGGTCTTCCTGTCGGCCGAGGGCTCGGACTGCGGTATCGCCAACGTCAACATCGGCACGTCGGGCGCGGAGATCGGCGGCGCGTTCGGCGGGGAGAAGGACACCGGCGGGGGCCGGGAGTCGGGTTCGGACGCGTGGCGGGCCTATATGCGGCGGGCCACGAACACCGTCAACTACGGGTCCGAGCTGGCGCTGGCCCAGAACGTCAGCTTCCTGTGAGCGCGGCCGGGTACGCGCCGTGTCCGGGCCCCCGCGTCCGCGGGCGGGCCCACGCCGCTCGTGTGCGCCCCGCGAGGGCGTGCGCCCCGCGAGGGTGTGCGCCGCATGCCGCCCGCGCCGGGCGGCCGTAAGGTCAGCCGTAAAACCGGAAGAAGGGACAAACCGGACGATGGACACCACAGCGGTGCTGGTGGACGGATACGAGCGCGTCAGCGGAGAGGTCCACGACGCGCTCGACGGCATCGACCCCCGCCACCTCAACACCCGGCTGGACGAGGGCGCCAACTCCGTCGCCTGGCTCATCTGGCACCTCACCCGGGTCCAGGACGACCACATCGCCGACGCCGCCGGACTGGAGCAGGTCTGGCACGCCGAGGGCTGGCGCGACCGCTTCGGCCTGGCCCTTCCGCCGGACGCCACCGGGTTCGGGCACGGCCCGGAACAGGTGGCGGCGGTCCGGGTGGACGATCCGGACCTGCTGCTCGGCTACTTCGACGACGTCCACGCGCAGACGCTCACCTTCGTGCGCGGGCTGGAGGACCGGACGCTGGACCGGATCATCGACGACGCCTGGGACCCGCCCGTCTCGCTCGGCGTCCGGCTGGTCAGTGTGCTCGCCGACGACCTCCAGCACGTGGGACAGGCCGCGTTCCTCCGCGGCGTGCTGGAACGCGGCTGACCCCGCCCGACGAGCCGGAACCGAGCCGGAACCGAGCCGGGATCGGGCCGGAACCGAACCGGGACCGGGCCCGGCCCGAGGCGGCAGGGCCCCACCGCGGCCGAGTCGGAGCGAGTCAGCGCGAGCCGGAGCGCACCACAGCGAGCCGGAGCGAGCCGCACCGAGTCGGACCGAGGCACAGCAGAGCAAGCGAGAGAGGCAGGCAGGCCACCGTGGAGAACGCATCGTCAGCCCGACCGAACCCCGCAGACCCCCCGGGCGCCACCGCCGCACCGGCGGCCGGACGGCCCACGTCCCAGGCCCCCACCAACTCCGCGACCTCGCTGGAGTCCCCGCTCACCCTCCTCGTCAACGGCACCGCCCACACCGTCACCGCCGACCACCGCGCGTCCCTGCTGGACGTGTTGCGCGAGCGGCTCGGGCTGACCGGCACCAAGAAGGGCTGCGACCACGGCCAGTGCGGCGCCTGCACGGTCCTCGTCGAGGGGCGGCGGCTGAACAGCTGCCTGCTGCTGGCCGTCACCCAGGACGGGGCGCGGATCACCACCGTCGAGGGGCTCGCCGGGCAGGACGGCCTCGCCGGGCAGGACGGGGCCCGCGCCTCGCACCCGCTCCAGGAGGCGTTCCGGAACCGGGACGCCTTCCAGTGCGGCTACTGCACACCGGGCCAGCTGTGTTCGGCCGTCGGCATGCTCGCCGAGGCGGAGGCCGGGTTCCCCTCGTACGTCACCCCGCCCGGCGCGGAGCCCACCGGGCCGGCCGGGCTGAGCCGGGCGGAGATCCGCGAGCGCATGAGCGGGAACCTGTGCCGGTGCGGGGCCTATGTGCACATCGTGGAGGCCGTCGAGGACGTCGCCGGTGCCGTCGGCGCCGACGGCACCGGGACCTCCACCGGGACCTCCACCGATGCCGGCAGGCCGGCGGACGCCGGGGAGGTGGCCCGGTGAAACCCTTCACCTACGAGCGTGCCGCCACCCCCGAACAGGCCGTCTCCTCCTACGCGGCCCGGCCCGGCGCCCGCTATCTGGCCGGCGGCACCAACCTCGTCGACCTGATGAAGCTCGGCGTGGAACGCCCCGAACACCTCATCGACGTCAGCGGGCTGCCGCTGGACCGCGTCGAGCACACCGTCGACGGCGGACTGCGCGTCGGCGCCGCAGTACGCAACAGCGACCTCGCCGCACACCCCGCCGTGCGCCGCGACCACCCCGTGCTCTCCCAGGCCCTGCTGGCCGGCGCCTCCGGGCAGCTGCGCAACGCCGCCACCACCGGCGGCAACCTCCTCCAGCGCACCCGCTGCCCCTACTTCCAGGACACCTCGGTGCCCTGCAACAAGCGCGAACCCGGCAGCGGCTGCTCCGCGCTGCACGGCTCGCACCGCGACATGGCCGTCCTCGGCCACTCCGACGACTGCGTCGCCACCCACCCCTCCGACATGGCCGTCGCGCTCGCCGCGCTCGACGCCGAGGTCGAACTCCTCGGCCCAGAGGGGCGCCGCACGGTGCCCGCCGCCGACTTCCACCGGCTGCCCGGCGACGACCCGCACCAGGACACCGTGCTGCGGCCCGGCGAACTGATCGTCTCCGTCACCGTGCCGCCCCCGCCCGCCGGGGCGCGCTCCGCCTACCGCAAGGCACGCGAGCGCGCCAGCTACGCCTTCGCGCTCGCCTCCGTCGCCGTCGTCCTCGCCCGGGCACAGGACGGGACGGTGCGGCATGTCGCGCTCGCCTTCGGCGGGCTCGCGCACCGGCCGTGGCGGGCCAGGACCGCCGAGGAACTGCTGACGGGGGCGCCGCTCACCACCGAGGCGTGCAGCCGGGCCGTCGAGGCCGAACTCGCCGCGGCCAGGCCGCTGTCGGGCAACGCCTTCAAGGTGTCGCTGGCCCGCAGCCTGGCCGTGCACATGCTCACCGCGCTCGCCGAGGGCGGCGCGGACGGGACCAGCCCGCAGCGGGCGTGAGGAGGACGACGCAGTGAACGACCACGAAGTCCCGGCAGGCCCCGAAGGCCCCCAGGGCCCCGGCGGACCCGACGGCTCGGCCCCGCTCACCGTGCTCGGCGCGGGCGTCCCCCGCCTGGAGGGCTGGGACAAGACCGAGGGCAGCGCCCGCTACGCCGCCGAATGGACCCCGCCCGGCTGCGCCTACGGCCGGCCCGTCCCCGCGACCGTCGCCCGCGGCCGGATCACCGGGATCGACGCCACGGACGCCCTGGCCATGGAGGGCGCGCTCGCCGTCCTCACCCACGAGAACGCGCCCCGCATCACCGAACCCGACGACGCCACCCTCGACGTGCTCCAGGACGAGTGGGTGCCGCACCGCGGCTGGCACGTCGCGCTCGCCGTCGCCGAGACCCCCGAGACGGCCCAGGCCATGGCCGAGGCCGTGCGCATCGAGTACGCCGAGGAACCGCACGACGTACGCATCCACGACGACCACCCGGGGCTGTACCAGCCGGACGAGGCCAACGGCGGTGCGGCGGGCGCCACGTCGCGCGGCGACGTCGAGAGCGAGCTGGCCGCCGCCCACCACACCGTCGACGTCCTGTACGCCATCCCCCCGCTGCACAACCACCCCATGGAGCCGCACGCCGCCACCGCCGAATGGACCGAGGGGCCGGAGGGCGCCCGGCTGGTCGCCCACGACTCCAGCCAGGGCGCCACCCCGGTGCGCGACACCCTCGCCGCGCTGTTCTCCCTCGACACCGCGCGGGTCACCGTCGTCTCCGAACACGTCGGCGGCGGCTTCGGCAACAAGGGCACCCCGCGCCCGCACGTCGTGCTCGCCGCCATGGCCTCCCGGCACACCGGCCGGCCCGTCAAGGTCGTGCTGCCCCGCCGCCACCTGCCGTTCGTCACCGGGCACCGGGCGCCCACCCTCCAGCGGGTACGCCTCGGCGCCGACGCCGAGGGACGGCTGACCGCCGTCGATCACGACGTCGTCACCCACACCTCCACCGTCAAGGAGTTCGTGGAACAGGCCGCGGTGCCGGCCCGCACCATGTACGCCTCCACCGCGAGCCGCACCCGGCACCGGGTCGCCGCGCTCGACGTGCCCACCCCGTCCTGGATGCGCGCACCCGGCGAGGCCCCCGGCATGTACGCGCTGGAGGCCGCCATGGACGAACTCGCCGTCGAACTCGGCATGGACCCCATCGAGTTGCGGCTGCGCAACGAACCCGACGTCGAGCCGCAGACCGGTAAGCCGTTCAGCAGCCGCCGCCTCGCCGACTGCCTGCGCGAGGGCGCCCGGCTCTTCGGCTGGGCCGACCGCGACCCGCGCCCCGGCGTCCGGCGCTCCGGCGACCTGCTGATCGGCACCGGCGTCGCCGCCTCCACCTACCCGGCGCTCCTGGCGCCCTCCACCGCCACCGCCGAGGCCCGCGACGACGGCACCTTCCACGTCCGGATCAACGCCACCGACATCGGCACCGGAGCGCGCACCGTGCTCGCCCAGGTCGCCGCCGAGGCGCTCGGCGTCGGGCCGCAGGCCGTCCGTATCGACATCGGCAACAGCGATCTGCCCGACGCGCCGCTGGCCGGCGGCTCCTCCGGCACCGCCTCCTGGGGCTGGGCGGTGCACGCGGCCTGCACCGAACTGCGCACCTCGGGCAGCAGCGTCGCCACCGTCGACACCACCGCCGACGTCCAGGCCCGCGAGGACTACGCCCGGCACGCGTTCGGCGCGGTCTTCGCCGAGGTGCAGGCCGACACCGTCACCGGCGAGGTCCGCACCCGGCGGCTGCTCGGTGTCTTCGCCGCCGGCCGGATCCTCAACGCCCGCCTGGCCCGCTCCCAGTTCCTGGGCGGCATGACGATGGGCCTCGGTATGGCGCTCACCGAGCACAGCAGCATCGACCGGGCCACCGGCGGCTTCGTCGAGACGGACCTGGCGAGCTACCACGTGCCGTCCTGCGCCGACGTCCCCGAGCAGTTCGAGGCCCACTGGCTCGCCGAGGAGGACCCGCACCTCACCCCTGTGGGCGGCAAGGGCATCGGCGAGATCGGCATCGTCGGCACCGCGGCCGCCTTCACCAACGCCCTCCACCACGCCACCGGCGTCCGCCACCGCACCCTGCCGCACACCCCGGACCGGGTGGGCGCGGACCTGCGCGTGCCGGCCCGCTGAGCGGCTCCGGCGCTGGTCAACGCCTTCCGCGCCACCGTCGCGCGCCCGTACGCCCCTGAGAGATCACAGGTACCGGCGGGCCCGCGGCGGCGGTTGAGTGGAGTCCACGGAGCGCGGCTCATACGGGGGACGCGCTCCGCCGACCCAACGGAAGGACGATCATGCGCACCAAGCTCCGCATCGCCGCCACCGCACTCGCCGTCGCCGGGTTCGCGGGAGCCGCCGTCACCGGCGCCTCCGGTGCCTCCGCCGTCACCGGTGCCCCGGCCGCCGCCGTCGCCAAGACCACCAACGTCAAGGCGTACGACACCGCCGGCGTCCTGCGGCACCCGAACTTCAGCGACAAGAGGATGCTCAGCGAGGTCCGGCCCGGCTACACCTACCCGGCGCTGTGCTGGACCGAGGGCGCCACCGTCACCGACAACGGCGTCACCAACAACGTGTGGATCAAGATCGCCCTCAACAAGGGCGGCGCCGGCTACGTCCCCGCCGTCTACTTCAAGGGCGACAAGCACGCCGGGGTCCCCAACCACTGCTGACCCCGCGGGGCGCACCCCGCTCTCGAAGGGCCCCGCACCGACCCGGGTCGGTGCGGGGCCCGCGGCGTTCCGTCGCCGGAGCGCCGCCCGGCGCCCCACCCCCGTCGGGGCGCCGGGCCGTGCGGCAGCCCGGCTCAGGCCGGCGCCGGGCGGGAGGCGTGCGCCAGGGCCAGCCGGACGGCGCGGCACGCGCTGGTGAAGGAGACCTCGCTGAGCACGCCGGGCGCCGCGACCTGGTCCCCGGCGAGGAAGACGCCCTCGCCCCGGTCGATCCGCGGGCGGTCACGCCAGCTCGTGCCGGGCTCGTCGACGGCGCCGGTGCGGCCGTCCGCCGTGGCCTCCCGGCGGTGCAGCACCCGGCAGCGCCAGTCGGGAAACCCCAGGTCGAGCAGGTGCTCCCCGCGGCGGACGGCGTCCGCGCGGCTCTCGCCCGGGAACATCGGGAACTGCGCCTGCACCAGCGAGCTGCCCTCCGGCGCCAGCGTGCGGTCCACCGCGGTGAACCGCTCGACCCAGCCCGGCGCCTCCAGATCGGAGATCAGGAACGCGTCACCGCGCCGCCGCTCCAGCGCCACGTCCAGCAGCGCCGTCCGGCCGCTCGGCCAGCGCAGCGCGTCGTCGCCCAGCAGCCCACGCGCCGCGTCCAGCGAGGTGGCGACGACGACGGGGCCCCGGCGCAGCGCCTCGTCGAGCCGGTCGACGCGCGCCGAGGTCTCGATCCGCACCCCGCGCTCCCGCGCCAGCCGGGCCATGCGTCCGACGAGCGGGCCCCAGCCGCCCCGCGGGTAGCGCGCCTCCGGCGGCAACGCCGAGGCGCGGCGCATCCGTTCGTGGGTGAACGCCGCCGACAGCTCGCCCGGCGCGTGGTGGAACGTGGCCACGGCGGCGAAGTGCGCGGCGGCCCGCGCCGTCGCCTCGTCCGTCTGCCGGGCCGCCCACTCCAGATACGGCATCCCCACGGGCGCGCCCGTCGCCCGGCGCAGCCGCAGCAGGCCCAGGGGCGGCGTCCGGCGCAGCACCCCGCCGTCCCCGCCCCGGCGGTACCGCGCCCGCAGCCCCTCGCCCGGCGGCACCGAGGCCACCGGGCGCAGCAGCCCGCGCCGCCGCAGCCAACTCCGGTGCGGGCCACCGGAGTAGAGGGCGTGCGGCCCGTCGTTCGTCCGGTAGGGGCCGTCGGCGGTCCGGGCCCGGCCCCCGAGCGCGCGGTGCGCCTCGTACAGGGTGACGTCCGCGCCGGCCTCCGCGGCCGACAGCGCCGCCACGAGTCCGGCGAACCCGCCGCCGACGACGGTCAGTTGGGGCATGGTGCGCTCCTCGCTGGTGTGCGGGCCCGGGACGGCCCGGGCGGTGCCTGCCGGGCGCCGCCGCCGTCGCCGCGCCGCCCGCACCCCTACGACGGAGCCCCCACCCCGAAACGTGACATCCACCCGGCACACACCGCGCACGCACCCGCGCGCTTGTGAGTCCGCGCACCTGCGCGCCCCGGCCCCCTCACTCCACAGGAGGCGCGAGCCGCCAGTACTGCCGCTTCTTCGTGTCCCGTACGACGACGCCCGACCTGCCCAACTCCTCGCGCAGCTCCCGCACATCCCCGGCGCCCCCGCTCTGCTCCAGCGCGCGGGCGCGGGCCCGCAGCAGGGCGTCGGCGCCGGGCGGCAGGCCGGGGGTGCCGGGGACCCAGCGGCGGAAGGCGTCCCCGTGCGGGTCCTCGTCGGCCCACCGGTAGCCGTGCGCGGCGAAGGCGCGGGCGAGCCGGCCGGCGTCCAGGTCGCACTTCTCCCGCGCGGGCTCCGAGCCGTCGGGCGCCTGGAGGACGAGCTGCTTGCCGTCGAGGAAGGCGAGCGCGATCCGGTCGCGCGGCACGGTGCGGTGCTCGTCCTCGACCGTGAGCGCCACGGCGTCGTCGCGGACGCGGACGGTGAGCGACTCGTGCAGCCCGATCAGCGCCAGGACGAGCCCGGCCACCGCACCGAGGGCGACGGCCCCGAGCGTGCGCCACGGCTCCGGCGCCGAGGAGAGCAGCTCGGCGGGGCCCTTCAGCGGCGCCCAGGGCAGCGTCACCAGCCACTGCGCGAGCAGCTTCGCCAGAAAGCCGGCCGCGCCGCCGGCGACGGTGAACACCGGGACGAACCAGGCGCCCTGCGCCACCACGGTCTCCCGCCCGCCGTCCGCGCCGATCGCGCCGTCCGCGCCGATCGCCTCCCTCGGGCCGTGCGCCTTCCGCCCGGCGCCGCTCTCCCGCTCCATCCGTCGGGCCCCTCCTGTCCGCCTGTCCGCCCGTCCGTCCCGGGCCGTTCCGCTCACGAGTGTGGGCGGCGCGGGACCGGCGGCGCGTCAGCCGAAGGTCTACGCCGGGGCGACGGAGGTATGCGCACAGCGGCCGGGAGACGGCGGCACCGCGCCGGCCGGACGGTGATCAGACGCCGGGCACACCGGCGGGAGCCGGGCCCGGGATCATTCCCAGTGGTGCTTGTTGACTTCCTCGATCACCGGCGCACCGGGGGACGGCGGCTGCACACGCCGCCGCTTGAGGATGCTGATGTACGAGCACAGCCCGATGATGCCGACGAGAAGCAGCACGATCCCTGCCACGTCGAGGTTGAAGCCGCTGACGTCCCAGTCGACCGCGAGGGTCAGGATCGCGCCCGCGGCCATCATGCCGATACAGACGACGATGCCCATGAGTGATGCCTCCAAGGGCGGCCGGGCGGCCCGTACGCGGGCCGCGGGCCGCTCGGACCGGGTCCCCGGCCCGGAGCGAGGTGGCTGCCCGGACCGGTTCGCTGACCGGTCGCGGGTACCCCCGGCGCCGGGCGCCCATGCCCGGCACCGGCTCACTCCGCCAGGAACTCCCGGAGGCAATTGGCCAGCAGATACGGGTCCTTGGCGCCGCACAGCTCCCGCGCGGAGTGCATGGAGAGGATCGCCACCCCGATGTCGACGGTGGTGATGCCGTGCCGGGCCGCCGTGATGGGCCCGATCGTCGTCCCGCACGGCATGTCGTTGTGCGAGACGAAGCTCTGCCAGGGCACCCCGGCCCGCTCGCACACCTCGGCGAACAGCGCCCGGCCCGAACCGTCCGTCGAATAGCGCTGGTTGACGTTGACCTTGAGGATCGGCCCGCCGTTGGGCATCGGGTGGTGCCCCGGCTCGTGCCGCTCCACGTAGTTGGGGTGGACGGCGTGCCCGGTGTCGGAGGAGAGGCACACGGTGCCGGCCCAGGCCCGCGCCCGGTCCTCCTGGCTCCCGCCGCGCGCGAACACCGAGCGCTCCAGCACGGTGCCCAGCAGCGGGCCCTGCGCGCCGGTGTCCGACTGGCTGCCGTTCTCCTCGTGGTCGAAGGCGGCGAGCACCGGGATGCAGCCCGGCTGCGCCGAGCCCTCGGCGACGGCCGCGAGGGCCTGGGCGCCGGCGTGCACGGACAGCAGATCGTCCATCCGGGGACCGGCGACGAACTCCCTGTCCCGGCCGAGCCGGGCGGGCGGCTCGACGCTGTGCACCATCAGGTCCCAGCCGGTGACGTCCTCCGGTGCCAGCCCCTCCTCCTCGGCGAGGAAGGCCATCAGATCGCCCTCACGCGGCTGCCCCAGGCCCCACACGGGCGTCATGTGCCGCTGCCGCTCCAGCTTGAGCCCGTCGTTGACCTGCCGGTCGAGGTGGATGGCCAGCTGCGGCACCCGCAGCAGCGGCCGGTCGACGTTCACCAGCCGCGTGGAGCGGTCCCGCAGGGTGAGCCGGCCGCTGAGGCCGAGATCACGGTCGAGCCAGGTGTTGAGCAGCGTGCCGCCGTACACCTCGACGGCGATCTGCCGCCAGCCCTGCGCGCCGGTGTCCGGCACGGGCTTGACCCGCAGATTGGGCGAGTCGGTGTGGGCGCCCACGATCCGGAACGGCGTCGCGGCGTCGGCACCCTCCGGCACGTACCAGGCGATGAGCGCGCCGCCGCGCAGCACGTACCTGCCGCCCGCCGCGGCGTCCCAGGCGTCGGTCTCCCGCACCTGACGGAAGCCCGCCTTCTCCAGCAGCGCCGCCGCGTTCACCACCGCGTGGTAGGGCGAAGGGCTGGCGGAGAGAAAGGACATCAGGCCATCGGTATGGCCGTCCCCGAACACCTTGGCATCGCTCATACCCCCACCATACGGCGGCCCAAGACGGCCCAAACACCCACACCGGCGGGGCCGTACGGCGGCATGCGCGGTGGGCGGGGCCCCGAGGGGGAAGGGCCCCGCCCACGGTCGCGGCGGTACGTCAGAACGCCGCTTCGTCCAGCTCCATGACGGACAGGTCGACGGAGTCGGCCATCTCCCGCTGGACGGTGACCATCGGCAGCACCGAGGACGCGAAGAACTTCGCCGCCGCGATCTTGCCCTGGTAGAACGGCACGTCCTTCGCGGACGCGGACGCCAGCT
Source organism: Streptomyces cacaoi (assembly GCF_006539165.1). GTDB lineage: Bacteria > Actinomycetota > Actinomycetes > Streptomycetales > Streptomycetaceae > Streptomyces > Streptomyces cacaoi. The sequence continues at coordinate 45,790 of NZ_BJMM01000044.1, forward strand.
TCCCGGCGGCCACGGCGGCGCCCCGCAGCAGCAGGTAGCCGACGACGACGTCACCGGAGGCCATCAGGAACCGGGTGGTGTTGAGCCCCACCTTGTAGATGGACTTCACGTCCTGCTCGGTGGCGGCCAGGTCGGTGAGCATGGTGCCGACGATGGCCTCCAGCTCCCCGGCGGCCTTGGCGAGCTGCTCCCGTGCCGGGGCCAGCTCCTCGCCGCCCTGCGCCTCGGCGAGGAACTTCTTGATCTCCTCGGAGAGCGCGGTGAGCGCCTGCCCCTGATCGCGGACGACCTTGCGGAAGAAGAAGTCCTGGCCCTGGATCGCGGTGGTGCCCTCGTAGAGGGTGTCGATCTTGGAGTCCCGGATGTACTGCTCGATCGGGTACTCCTGGAGGTACCCGGAGCCGCCCAGCGTCTGGAGCGACTGCGCCAGCTGCTCGTAGGACTTCTCCGAGCCGTAGCCCTTGACGATCGGCAGCAGCAGATCGTTCAGCCGGCGCGCGGCGGAGGCGTCCTCGCCGTTGTGCTCCTTGACGATGACCTCGTCCTGGACGGCGGCGGTGTAGAGCACCAGCGCGCGCATGCCCTCGGCGTACGCCTTCTGCGTCAGCAGCGAGCGGCGCACGTCCGGGTGGTGGGTGATGGTGACGCGGGGCGCGGTCTTGTCGGTGAACTGCGCCAGATCGGCGCCCTGCACGCGGTCCTTGGCGTACTCCAGGGCATTGAGGTAGCCGGTGGACAGGGTGGCGATCGCCTTCGTGCCGACCATCATCCGGGCGAACTCGATGATCTTGAACATCTGCCGGATGCCGTCGTGCTTCTCACCGAGCAGCCAGCCCTTCGCGGGCCGGTTGGCGCCGAAGGTCATCTCGCAGGTGTTGGAGACCTTCAGGCCCATCTTGTGCTCGACGTTGGTGGCGTAGACGCCGTTGCGCTCGCCCAGCTCACCGGTCTCCCAGTCGAAGTCGTACTTCGGGACGATGAACAGCGACAGCCCCTTGGTGCCCGGGCCGTGGCCCTCGGGCCGGGCGAGCACGAAGTGGACGATGTTCTCGGACATGTCGTGCTCACCGGAGGTGATGAACCGCTTCACGCCCTCGATGTGCCAGGAGCCGTCCTCCTGCTTGACGGCCTTGGTGCGGCCGGCGCCCACGTCGGAGCCGGCGTCCGGCTCGGTGAGCACCATCGTGGAGCCCCACTGCTTCTCGGCCATGTGCTCGGCGATGCGGTGCTGCTCCTCGGTGCCCTCCTCGTGCAGCACACCGGCGAAGGCCGGGCCGGAGGCGTACATCCACACGGCCGGGTTGGCGCCCAGGATCGTCTCGGCGAAGCCCCACAGCAAAGAGCGCGGCGCGGTGGTGCCGCCGATCTCCTCCGGGATGCCCAGCCGCCACCACTCGGCGTCCATGTACGCCTGGTAGCTCTTCTTGAAGGCGGCGGGGACCGGCGCCGTGCTGGTCTCCGGGTCGAACACCGGGGGCGTGCGGTCGCCTTCCTCGTAGGAGGCCGCCAGCTCGTTCTCCGCGAGCCGGGCGATCTCGCTCAGCACGTTCTTGGCGGTCTCGACGTCCATCTCGGCGAACGGTCCGGTGCCGTACACCGTGTCACGCCCGAGGACCTCGAAGAGGTTGAACTCGATGTCGCGGAGATTCGACTTGTAATGCCCCATGGCGACGGCTCCGTATCGGCTCGCTCGTACTTGTCAGTAGTTCCCACCGATGATGCTACCCGCCGGTAATAACAAGCAACCCCTCACCCGGGTTCTGTGACTCGTTACGCTCTGACGTATGTACGGCTACGACCAGACCGGCGCCTCCGCAGGCCAGGGGCACGGCTACCCCCACGCCGGGCACCCCGGTCAGCAGGGCCACCACCAGCAGGCCCCGCCTCCGCCACCGTACGGAGCGCAGCAGGGGGCGCCGTACGGTCAGCCCGGGCCGCAGCAGCACGCCCAGCAGCAGCCGCTCTACCCGGAGCCCTCGCCGCCGTCCCTCCAGGAGGCCATCCGCGCCTTCACCACGGGCTCGATGTCCTCCGAGGACTTCCAGGGGATCTTCTCCAACTCCAAGGTGTACTGCCCGCGCGGTGACACCCCCGGCTTCCTCGCGCTGCACAACACCCAGCAGCCGGTCATCCCCATGTTCAGCACGCTCAAGGAACTGCGCGCCTACGCCGGCAAGGAGTCCAAGTACTTCGTGATCACCGGGGCCGAGGTGCTGGACCTGCTGCCCTCGGGCTACGGGTTCGTGCTCGACATGGAGGGCGAGCACCGGGTCGTCTTCGACGCCAAGGCCGTCGAGGAGATGGTGGACTACGCGATGCGGCGCATGTACGGCTGACCCCGCAGCACCCGCAGCAGCACCCGCCGTATCCCTCCCCGGCGTCCTCCCGTCGCCGCCGTCCTGCCCCGCCCCTGCCCGGGCCCGCCCCTCCCGCCCCACCCGTGGAGCACGCCTACGGGCCCTGTGCCCCGCGGCGCCCGGGCCCGGCGCCGACGCCCGTCTCCGTCACCGCGTCGTCCCCGCCCTCGTTCTTCTCCGGGTTCGTCTCGGTGATCTCGAACCAGATCAACTTGCCCTCGCCGCGCGGCTCGACGCCCCACCGGTCGGCCAGCATGCCCAGCAGCATCAGACCGCGGCCCGAGGACGCCAGCTCGCCCGGGCTGCGGCGGTGCGGCAGTTCGTCGCTGGTGTCGGCGACCCGGACGCGCAGGACGCGGGGCCCGGCCTCGATGCCCTCCGGCCCCGCCTCGTGGGGGCAGATGATCTGCGCGTGCAGCTGGGCGTCGCCGTCGGTGTGCACCAGGACGTTGGTGAGCATCTCCGACAGCATCAGCACCGCGCCGTCGACCTGTTCCGGGTCGGCCCAGTCGTGCAGCAGATCGTGCAGCCGGTGCCGGGCCTCGGCGATGCGGTCCGGCTCGGCCTGCGCGATCGTCAGCATCGTGCGCCGCGCCGCGGTGGCGACGGTGCCCGGCGGACCCTGCGGACCGGCGGACGGGCTGGGGGAGAGCAACAGCAGGGCGATGTCGTCCTCGTGCCTGTCCAGCAGCGGGCCCGCGGGCCGGTGGTGCTGCTCCTCCGGGCGTTCGCGCTCGTGCACGATCTGGACGAGATGGTCGGCCAGCTCCTCCAGATCGGCGTCCCCGTGCTCGGCGACGATCTCCCTGACCCGCTCCCAGCCGGTCTCCAGATCGTGGCCGCCGGTCTCGATGAGGCCGTCGGTGCACATGAGCAGCCGCTCGCCGGGCTCCAGCACGAGCCGGGTCGTCGGATAGTCGGCGTCCGGCTCGACACCCAGCGGGAGGCCGCCCGCCGTGGGCCGCACCAGCATCGGGCCGTCCGGCATCTGCACCGCCGGATCCGGATGGCCCGCGCGGGCCACGTCCAGGACGCCGGTGGCCGGATCGACCTCGATGTACAGACAGGTGGCGAAGCGCGGGTCGGAGCGCTCCGGGTCGTCCTCGGCGGTGGGCAGCGCGGTCGGGAGATCGGGCACCGGGGGCGCGGTGGTCTCGTCGGCCGGCTCGGACGGAGGCGCCGAGGCCGTGGCCGGGTCGCCGCCGCTCATGCCGTGCAGGAACCGGGAGGCACGGGCGAGCACCGCGTCCGGCCGGTGCCCCTCGGAGGCGTACGCCCGTACGGCGACCCGGAGTTGGCCCATGATCCCGGCGGCGCGCACGTCGTGGCCCTGCACATCGCCGATCACCAGCGCCGTACGGCCGGACGGCAGCGGGATGACGTCGTACCAGTCCCCGCCGATCTGGAGGCCGCCGCCGGTCGGGATGTAGCGCGCCGCCAGCTCCATGCCGGCGATGACGGGCTTGCGCGCCGGACGCATGGTGCGCTGGAGCCCGGCCGACAGCTCCCGCTCGGACTCGTTGAGCATGGCCCGCGAGAGCGACTGGGCGAGCATCCGGGCCACCGTGGTGAGCACCGCGCGCTCGTCCGGGCTGAACGGCACCGGCCGGGCGAAGGCCGCCATCCACACGCCGATGGTGCGCCCGGCCACCCGCAGCGGCAGGAACGACCAGGCGGTGGCGCCCGGTTGGGCCTCGGCGGGCCGGGCCTCGGGGAAGCGCGCGGCGTACTCCTGCGGGCTGAGCAGATAGATCGGGCGGCCGGTGCGCACGACCTCGGCGGCGGGGTCGTCGTCGGACAGCCGCACCCGTGCGCCGCCCGAACCGAGGGTGGGAACACCGCCGAGACCGGCGACGGCGCTGCCGTGCGGGGCGCCGTAGACGGTGAGCTGGTTGCGGTAGAGACAGAAGACGGCCAGCGCGTCGGGGCTGAAGCCGGGCATGGCCAGCGACGTGGCGACCCGCAGCACCTCGGTCGTGGTGTACGCCTCGGCCAGGGCCCGCCCGGTGTCCAGGAGGAACGCCTCGCGATTGCGGCGCCAGTCGCGCTCGGCCGCGGCCTCGTCCTCCTCCTGCTGCGGCGTCTTCGGTGCCGGCCGCAGTGTGCCCGAGTCGGGGGCCTCGTAGATCAGCCCGACCACCGGTGCCGGACGGACCGTTGTCTCGGGGTGCTCGGGGTCGCGCGGGTGGACGATGCAGCGCACGGTGCGCATCACCGCGCCGTCCTGGTCGACGACGCGCAGCAGTATCTCGGCGGTGGTCTCCTCGGACAGCGCCAGCGTGACGCTCCCCTGGAAGCCGATGTAGTCCACCGCGTGCAGGCGCGAGCGGACGGTTCCGGCCGGGTAGGCGTACGGCCACGCGTCGTCGTCCCCGGGAGTGGGCTTCGGCGAAACGGTGCGGGTGCCCTCGTCGTTGCTCTCGGTGCCGGACACCTCACGGACGGGTCCACCGGACCCGGGGCCACCGTCGACGAGGCCGTCGTCCGCGAGGCCGAGAAGGTGAGCGGCCTGAGCGTCGAGAGTCACGCGACCCGTGGCGTTGTCCCAGGTCCAGAGCCCCGCACCCAGGGCCGACAGGACATCATCGGTGCGCATTGCACCACTTTATGCGGACATCTTCTGGTTCTGGAAACGAGTCCTGCGGCTTCCTTCGAGGGCGGTACGCTGAAGGGCGATCCTCTGTGACCCCTGAGCCGAACGACTTGGATGAATGATGCATCGGTACCGGTCCCACACCTGCGGCGAGCTTCGCGCCTCGGACGTCGGCAAGGACGTCCGGCTGAGCGGCTGGCTGCACAATCGCCGGAACCTGGGCGGCATCCTCTTCATCGATCTGCGGGATCACTACGGCATCGTCCAGCTCGTCGTGCGTGACGAGTCCAGCGAGATCAGCGAACAGCTCGGCTCGCTCTCGAAGGAGACGGTGCTGCGCGTCGACGGCAAGGTCACCGCGCGCGGCGACGAGAACATCAACCCCGAGCTGCCCACCGGTGAGATCGAGGTCGAGGTCTCCCAGGTGGAGGTCATCGGCGGCGCCGAGCAGGTCCCGTTCACGATCAACACCGAGGACGGGGTGAACGAGGAGAAGCGCCTGGAGTACCGCTTCCTCGACCTGCGCCGCGAGCGCATGCACCGCAACGTCATGCTGCGCTCGCAGGTCATCGCCAAGATCCGCGAAAAGATGGTGGCCCAGGGCTTCAACGAGATGGCCACGCCCATCCTGTCCGCCACCTCGCCCGAGGGCGCCCGGGACTTCCTGGTCCCCTCCCGGCTGCACGCCGGCCGGTTCTACGCCCTTCCGCAGGCGCCGCAGCAGTTCAAGCAGCTGCTGATGATCGCCGGCTTCGACCGCTACTTCCAGATCGCGCCCTGCTTCCGGGACGAGGACGCCCGCGCCGACCGCTCGCCGGGCGAGTTCTACCAGCTCGACATGGAGATGAGCTTCGTCGAGCAGGAGGACGTCTTCGAGGTCATCGAGACGCTGATGACCGAGCTGTTCCAGGAGCTGGGCGAGGGCCGCGAGGTCACCTCGCCGTTCCCCCGGATCCCGTTCCGCGAGGCCATGGTCAAGTACGGCTCCGACAAGCCGGACCTGCGCGCCCGCCTCGAACTGGCCGACGTCTCCGACGTCTTCGAGGGCTCGGACTTCAAGGCGTTCGCCGGCAAGCACGTACGCGCCCTCGCCGTGCCCGACACCGCGGCCCAGCCCCGCAAGTTCTTCGACTCCCTGGGCGAATTCGCCGTCGAGCAGGGCGCCAAGGGCCTGGCCTGGGTGCGCGTCGGCGACGACGGCGCGCTCACCGGCCCGATCGCCAAGTTCCTCACCGAGGACGACGTCCGCGCGCTGACCGAGGCGCTCGAACTCAAGCCGGGGCACGCGGTGTTCTTCGGCGCCGGCGAGTTCGACGAGGTCTCGAAGATCATGGGCGCGGTTCGGGTCGAGGCCGCCAAGCGGGCCGGGCACTTCGAGGAGAACGTCTTCCGCTTCTGCTGGATCGTCGACTTCCCGATGTACGAGAAGGACGAGGACACCGGCGAGATCGGCTTCTCGCACAACCCGTTCTCCATGCCCCAGGGCGGCCTGGAGGCGCTGCGCACCAAGGACCCGCTGGAGATCCTCGCGTGGCAGTACGACATCGTCTGCAACGGCGTCGAGCTGTCCTCGGGCGCCATCCGGAACCACGAGCCGGAGGTCATGTTCGAGGCGTTCGCCCTCGCCGGCTACAGCCGGGAGGACGTCGAGCGGGACTTCGGCGGCATGCTCCGCGCCTTCCGCTTCGGCGCCCCGCCGCACGGCGGCATCGCGCCCGGCATCGACCGCATCGTGATGCTGCTGGCCGACGAGCCCAACATCCGCGAGACGATCGCCTTCCCGCTCAACGGCAACGCCCAGGACCTGCTGATGGGCGCCCCCAGCGAGGTCGACGACGCCCGCCTGCGCGAACTCCACCTCTCGCTCCGCAAGCCCCCGCAGGTGAAGCAGTCCTGAATCAACTCCCCCTCGGGCCCGGAACGTTGACCCGTTCCGGGCCCGAGGTGTGTCCGGAGCCCCGCCCGAGCCGACGGCTCCGGCAAATTGACCACAAGATGTATGTTGAGTCATCATGTGAACCATGACGGAGATTGCCATCAGCGCCGCCCGGTCCCAGCTCGGTGACCTCGTGCGGCGGGCGGCGCACTCGCGGGAGACCATCGCCCTCACCGACCACGGCCACGTGGCCGCGCTGCTGGTGTCGCCGCAGGTCATAGAGGATTTCGAAGACGCACTGGCGCTCGCCGAGTACGAGCGCCGCAAGGCCGAGGGGACGCTGGAGGCGGGCACTTCCCACGAAGAGGTGGGAAGGATGCTGGGGCTGCGGTAGTGGCATACGAGATCATCTGGCAGCCGCGGGCCACGAATGCGGCCGTCCGCTTCCTCCAGGAGGACCCGCAGGGCCTCAAGGCGGTGTACGAGGCCGTCGATCTGCTCGGTGAGAACCCCCGCCCGCGCGGCTCCTTCGCCTTCGGCGGGACGGACATCAGACGGCTGCACGTCGGTGACTACCGGATCCTGTACGTCATCGAGGACGCCGTCGTACGGATCCTGGTGACCAGCCTCGGCCGCATCCCCGGCTGACCCCAACTCCCCCTCGGGCCCGGAATGTTGACCCGTTCCGGGCCCGAGGTGTGTTTCGGGTCCACCCTTTCGTGTGAAGTCCGGTGCGATCACCGGGTTGCCACCTTGTCGTCCCGAGGCACCGCACCGCAGCGAACGTGAGCGAGCCCCGCCCGGGGAGGGCGGGGCTCGGCGGGTGCGGGGTTCGCGGGGGCCTACTTCTCTTCGAGGCGGGGGAAGAGGACCGCGCCCTTGGTGACGGTCGAACCTGCCGGGAGGCGGCCCCAGTCGGCGGCCTCGGAGATGCGCTGGTCGGCGAGGGCGCCGAGGGACGGTTCGGCGCCGAGGCTGTCCCAGAGCTTGGCGCTGGTCTCGGGCATGACCGGGTTGAGCAGCACCGCACAGGCGCGCAGGGACTCGGCGGCCGTGTACAGGATCGTCGCGAGCCGCGCCTGGGCCTCGGGGGAGGTGTCCTTGGCGACCTTCCACGGAGCCTGCTCCGTCAGATAGCCGTTGACCTGCTTGATGAAGTCGAAGATCGCGGCGATGCCGCCGGCGAAGTCGAGTTCCTCGCCGATCCTGCGGTCGGCCTCGCGGACGGCGCCGGCCAGCCCGTCCACGACGGCCTGCTCGGCCTCGCCGTGCGCCGCGGACGCGGGCAGCTTGCCGTCGAAGTACTTGTTCACCATGGCGGCGACGCGGGAGGCGAGGTTGCCGTAGTCGTTCGCCAGCTCGCTGGTGTAGCGGGCGGAGAAGTCCTCCCAGGAGAAGGAGCCGTCCTGGCCGAAGGCGATGGCGCGCAGGAAGTACCAGCGGTAGGCGTCGACGCCGAAGTGGCCGGTCAGCTCCTGCGGTGAGATGCCCGTCAGGTTCGACTTGGACATCTTCTCGCCGCCGACCATCAGCCAGCCGTTGGCGGCGATGCGCCGGGGCAGCGGCAGCCCGTTCGCCATGAGCATCGCCGGCCAGATCACCGCGTGGAAGCGGAGGATGTCCTTTCCGACGAGGTGCACGTCCGCCGGGAACGTCTCGTCGAACCGGCGGCGGTCGGAGCCGTAGCCGACGGCCGTCGCGTAGTTGAGCAGGGCGTCGATCCACACGTAGATGACGTGCTTGTCGTCCCAGGGGATCTTGACGCCCCAGTCGAACGTCGAGCGGGAGATCGACAGGTCCTCCAGGCCCTGGCGGACGAACTGCACGACCTCGTTGCGCGCGGATTCGGGCTGGATGAAGTCCGGGTTGGCCTCGTAGTGCTCCAGCAGCTTCGGGCCGTAGGCGGAGAGCTTGAAGAAGTAGTTCTCCTCCTGGAGCATCTCCACCGGCTTCTTGTGGATGGGACACAGCTTCTGCCCCTCGAACTCCCCTTCGCCGTCGAGGAGTTCGCCGTACGTCTTGTACTCCTCGCACGGCACGCAGTAGGGGCCCTCGTAGCCGCCCTGGTAGATCTCGCCCCGGTCGTACAGATCCTGGACGAACTCCTGGACGCGGTCCGTGTGCCGCCGCTCCGTCGTGCGGATGAAGTCGTCGTTCGCGATGTTCAGGTGCTCCCAGAGGGGCTTCCACGCCTCCTCGACGAGCTTGTCGCACCACTCCTGCGGGGAGACCCCGTTGGCTTCCGCGGTGCGCATGATCTTCTGACCGTGCTCGTCCGTGCCGGTGAGGTACCACACCTTCTCGCCACGCTGACGGTGCCAGCGTGTGAGCACGTCGCCTGCGACGGTCGTATAGGCGTGGCCCAGGTGGGGAGCGTCGTTCACGTAGTAGATGGGGGTCGAGACGTAGTACGCCGTCGGCCCCGCCTGCTCAGATCCAGTGGCCGCCATGCCCTGAATCCTATCGGCCGCGCCGGCGCGGCCTCGCCCGCGTTCCGCGCTGTGGACGGGCGCGGGACCGGGCCCGGGCAGGCCCCCTGGCCAGGTGTCCGGCAGGTCGTCGGGCAGGTCGTCGGGTGGGGCCCGGGTCAGGTGCGGCGCAGGGTCAGGGCGGCGGTGAGGGCTCCGGCGGCGGCGCAGGCCGCGGCCGTGAGGAAGGTGACGGTGAGCGCCCCGGTGGTCCGGTGCGCGGCGTCGGCCGCCGCCGGGGCGCCCCGCTCCAGCGCGGACTGGAGCGCGCCCAGGCCCGCGATGCCGAGGGCGGTGCCGAGCTGTTGATGGGTGTCGTTGAGCGCGGAGCCCATGCCGGCCCGCCGGGGCGGTACGGCGCTCAGCACGGTGCTCGTGGTGGAGGGGCCGGCGAAACCGGTGCCGAGCCCGGCGAGCGCCAGACCGGTCGCGAGGAGCGCATACGGGCTGGTGGGGGTGAGCGCCGCCAGGGTGGCGAAGCCGGCGGCGGTGGTCAGGAAGCCGGCGACGACGGACCGGCGGGCGCCGAGCCGGGCGTGGCCGCGCCCGCCGGCGGCGGA
>NZ_BJMM01000045.1 GCF_006539165.1 Streptomyces cacaoi
CCGTGGGTGGGGGTGGAGAACGAAGGTTGGGGTACCGGGGCTGGTCTCCGTCGCCCCACCACCGCCCCGCGGGTGGGGGTGGAGAACGAAGGTTGGGGTACCGGGGCTGGTCTCCGTCGCCCCACCACCGCCCCGCGGGTGGGGGTGGGGATTGAAGGTTGGGGTGTCGGGGCTGGTCTCCGTCGCCCCGCCCGCGCCGTCGTCCCGCCCGGTCCCTGGGGGGCGGGAAACAAAGGTCGAGGCGCCGGGGCTGGTCTCCGTCGCCGCCCGCGCTGTCGCCCCGCACGAACCATGGGCGGGGGGCGGGAAACAAAGGTGGAGGGCGCCGGGATCGGCTAGCCGTAGCCGAGGGTGTGGAGGCGGGCGTCGTCGATGCCGAAGTGGTGGGCGATCTCGTGGACGACGGTGATCTCGATCTCCTCGACGGCCAGTTCACGGCCCCCGTTCTCCCGCGCGACCATCCGCAGCGTCGGCCCGCGGTAGATCGTGATGCGGTCGGGGAGGACGCCCGCGTACCACTCGCCGCGTTCGGTGAGCGGTGTGCCCTCGTAGAGGCCGAGCAGTTCGGGATCGTCGGCGGGGGGCTCGTCCTCGACGAACACCGCGACGTTGTCCATGAGTCGGGTCAACTCGGGCGGGATACGGTCGAGCGCCTGGGCGACCAGTTCCTCGAACTCCTCGCGCGTCATCTCCAGCACGCGTTCATTGTCGGCCAGGGAGCCGCGCACCACTACCGCGGGGACGGGCACCACCACCGCGGCGGCCGCACCACCACCGCGGGGACCGCACCACCGCACCCGCCGCGCCCCTGCCCCGGGCACGCCCGGACCGCCACGACCCCGCACCGGCCCCGCACCGGAACCCGCCACCGACCCCGCCCGGCGGACCACCCGCTTCCGGGAGATTCCGGCATGGAGGCCCGGCACCAGGGGCATACCGCCCTGCATGGCCAGCGAAGCCGCGAAGCCGTTCCGTGCCGTGGCGGTGCGGGCCCGAAGGCTCGCCACGGCGGTCCGCCACCGGGTACCGGGGGCGTCCGGGGCACGTCGGCACGCTGCGGGAGCGCGCAGCACCGGCGGGGCGCCGCCCACCGGCCCGTCGCTCCCGTCGGCGGCGGGCCGGCGGACAGCGCACCCGTGGCGCCGCGCTCTCGGACTCGTCCTCGTCGCCCTGTTCGGCGCCTGGCTGGGGCTGCTGGCCGTCGGCCATGTGCGGACGCCGGTGGGGCCCGTCGACACGACGATGACGCTGCGGCCGTCCGTCACCGGCGGCACGAAGATCAATGTCTCGCCGCTGGGCGCGCTGGAGCTGGAGAGCCACTACGCGCCGCTGCGGTTGGACGTGGACGTCGACCAGCTCGACCAGGAGCGGGCCTCCGCGCTCGTCGACCACCCGGAGCGGATCGAGGGGCTCCGGGAGGAGGTCGCGGACGATGTGGCCGCGGGCACCGTGGGGCTCGGGGTACGCACGGTCGTGGCCATGGCCTCCGGGGCGTGCGCGCTGGGGCTCGTCGTCTACCGCCGCCCGCGCCGGGCGCTGGCCGCCGGCGGGCTGGCGCTGGCGCTGCTCGCCGCCTCGGCCGCCTCGGCGGCGGCGACCTGGAACCCGAAGTCGATACTGGAGCCGAAGTTCTCCGGGCTGCTGGCGAGCGCTCCCCAGGTGGTCGGCACGGCACGCAGCATCGCCACCGAATTCGACGTCTACCAGCAGGAGTTGGCACGGCTGGTGACAAATGTGACGAAGCTGTACGACACGGCTTCGACGCTGCCCGCCTACCAGCCCGATCCGAGCACGATGCGCGTTCTGCACGTCTCCGACATCCATCTCAACCCGGCCGCCTGGCACATCATCCGGTCCCTCGTCGACCAGTACGACATCGACGTGATCATCGACACCGGCGACACCATGGACCACGGCACCTCGGCCGAGAACGGCTTCCTCGACCCCGTCAAGGAACTGGGCGCGCCCTACGTCTGGGTACGCGGCAACCACGACTCGCGCACCACGCAGCAGGCCGTCGAGAAGCTGGGCGAGCGCACCCCGGCCAAGGGGAAGCCGGGCGGCGGCAAGGGCGGCTCCGGGGTGTACGTGGCCGACAAGGGCGAACCGGTGGACGTCGCCGGACTGCGCATCTCCGGCTGGGGCGACCCGCAGTTCACACCGGACCGCTCGGTCGAGGCACAGGGCGACCCGGCCGAGCGCGCCGAGGGCCGCAAGCTCGCCCGGACCCTGCGGGAGCAGCGCGAGCGGGGCGAGCCCGTCGACATCGCCGTCGCGCACAACCCGGTGCTGGCCAAGGAGACCGACGGGCTCACCCCGCTCGTCCTGGCCGGGCACACCCACAACCGCAGCACCGAACTGCTGCCCGGCGGCACCCGGCTGATGATCCAGGGCTCGACGGGCGGCAGCGGACTGCGCGCCGTCGAGAAGGAGAAGCCCGACAAGGTCCAGGCGTCCGTGCTCTACCTCGACCGGGAATCACACAAGCTCCAGGCGTGGGACGAGATCACCCTGGGCGGGGTGGGCCTGTCGAAGGCGGAGGTCTCCCGCCACCTCCCCCAGGACGTCAAGGACCACCTCCCCACCACCACCCCGACCCCTTCCTCTCCCCCGACTGCGACACCCTCGTCTTCCTCAGCTCCGCCCTCTTCGCCCCCTTCGCCGCCCTCGTCCACACCGGCGCCCTCGCCCGGCGGAGAGTGACGCACGACCACGGATCGTGACGAAGGCGGGCGACGGAGGCCACGACGGAAGGCGGCCGGACGGCCGCCGAGCCGACCACCCGAAAACCGTTTTGGCGAACGGCTTCGGCATCCCATATGCTGCCGGGGATCCTCTGTCCCGCTGCTCACAGCGCGGACGGACGGGCCCTCGCCCTCATCGTCTAGTGGCCCAGGACGCCGCCCTTTCAAGGCGGTAGCACGGGTTCGAATCCCGTTGGGGGCACACACATCTGAAGACAGCTGGACACGGCTCGACTATGAGTGTCCAGCTCCTCACTCGGTGTCACTTGTGAGGCAGTCCGGAGTTGCCCTCGGTTCACGCGACCGAGGGCAACTTGCATGTGGTGGGCCCCGCGAGAGCGTGCTCACCGCCGCACCGGCCCCCTCGGCGTCCCCCGCGCCCCTCGTAGAATCCCCTGATCAGGGCGGTCGCCGGCGGGGGACGGGGGACGTGATGGCCTGCGCGACGAGAGCAGAGCGCATCGCCGCACGGGAGGCGCCCGCGCCGGCGGTCTTCCTGGTGATCGTGCCGCTCTCCTCGATCGTCGCCATGGGGGTGTGGGCCTTCGAGGGCGACCGGGACCGGCGCTTCGGGCTCTTGATGCTCTGCGTGGGGGTGGCCGTCCTCGGCCTGGCGGTGCTGACGGGCTACCGCCTCCTGCGCGGCGTGTGGCGGCCCGCCGGGGTGCTGGAAACCGTACTGACAGGTTCGTCGGAGCCCTCGGGGTCGTCGGAGCCCTCGGGGTCGTCGGGGGACGCGCCGCCACCGCCGCTGCCTCGCCGGGTGCCCCGGGAGGCGGGGTGGCGGCTGCTCGCCGGGATCCACTGCACGGGGCTGGCCGGTTGGCTCGTCAGCTTCTGGTTCGTGGGCGTCGGCAACCCGGAGGAGCAGGGGCGGCTGCACTCGGACGGGGAGCTGTGGCTGTGGGGCGCCGCCCTCGCCGTGATCGTGCTGCTCTGCACGCTCAACGCGGAGGGAACGGTCCACCCGGTCCTGCCGGGCCGGGCCCGGGCGCTTCGGGTCACCCTCCGGAACGGCCGTCTCGTAGCGCACGACGGGCTCCAGATCGACCTGCGCGTTCCCCGGGTGGAACCCGAGCACATGTCCGCCGCTCTGAACGGGCGGAACCTCTGGCTTCTGTTGGGATCCGCTGCGGACGAAGCGGGACTTCACCCTGGACGGGCCGCCGCGCGGGAACTGCGCCGCCGTGCTGGTCCTCGACGGCGGCCGGGCGGTACGGGCCCGGGCGCTCTTCCCGCCGGACCGCTCCCCCGGGGCGGAGGGCGACCCCGTCGGCGGGCCCCGGGCTCCCGTGGACCCGGCCCGGCGCGTCGGCTCCTGGACGTCGTACATGGCGTGGCCGCTGCTGCTGCCGTGGCAGGGCATCGGCTGCTACGCCCTGGTGTTGCTGCTCAGCGGCGGCCTCTGCACCGAGGGCGCGCCGCGCGGCCTGCTGGCGGTCCCCGGCGCCGTCGCCCTGGTGGCCGCGTTCTCCTACCACCCGTTCCTCTTCCTCGACCGGGCGTTGGCCCCTGCCTGGTACCGCACCCGGGACCCCGCGCGGGCGGACCGCCTCAGCCGCGCCGTCCTCCGGGCGTCCGCGCTGACCCGCCTCGCCATGGTCGTCCCGGTGACCGCCGTGGCCGCCCTCCTGATATGGCTGGCCGGGCCCGGCCCCGGCCGGCGGGTCGCCCTGACAGCGGGGTGTCCGGCCCTCGCGGGCCTGGTGCTGCTGGTGCTCCTCGTCCACCGGGTGGCGACCGGCCCGATCAGCCCGTACGAGCTGGAGCGGTCCGCGCCCGGGACCGCCCCCGGCCCCGGCCGGGCCCGTTCGGTCGTCGGCGTGGTCGGTCTGGTCGGCTGGGGAGCCGGCATGGTGCTCTTCCTGCCCCTCAGCGACGTGACGATCGACCCGCAGCTCGAACGGCTCCGCGCGGCGGGCGCGGTCGTCGCCGAGGTCCCCATCGAGACGACCCGCCTCGTGAAGCGCCACCACACCGTCAGCAAGGGCGCCGAGACCAGCCACCAGTACGCCGCGACCCAGCTCCTGGGGGTACGGCTCCGCGGCGACGACGGACACAGCGACACCGCCACCGTCCGCACCATGAGCGACGGGGACGGGCGTATCAGCGGAGAACGGATCACCGTCGTCCACGCCCCCGGCGACACCGGTCCGGGCGCCTACACAGGCCAGGACTCCCGGGAATCCCTCCGCGCCCGGCCCAGCCAGTGGGAGCACTACCAGGACGACCTCCCCCGGCTACTCGCCGGCCGGCCGCTGTCCGGACGGCAGCTCGCAGTGCTCGGCGGCGCGTGGCTCCTGGTCGTCGGCTTCTGCGCCGTCCGCACCTACCGCGACCCCGCCCGGAACCGCCGTCCTTTCTGGCCGCTCACCAGCACCTACCTCTCCTTCTCGGGCTACGCCGCGGCCCTGGCGATCAGCGCGGTCCTGCTCACCGACCACTGGGCCACCGGCTTCAGCCGCCTCGGCGGCGGCCTGCTCGGCGCCTTCGCCCTGTTCGTCGGCTACGCCCTCCGCGAGCCGTTCCGCCACGGGTCCGGCGCCGGGGCCCGCCGGGAGCGCGGCTGAGGGGCTGTGACCGTCAGACCGCCAGTGCGACGAGGAAGCGGGACACCATGTTGTAGGCGGCGACCGTGGCGACCGCCTCCACGGTCCGGGCCTCGCCGAAGAGCGCCTTCAGCTGTTCGATGACCTCGCCGTCCACCTCCACCTGCCGGGTGGACCGGTCGGTGAGCGCGAGGAGGGCGCGCTCCTCCTCGTCGAACACGCTGCCGTCCACGTGCTCCGCTTCGAGGGCGCGGGCCTTCTCCTCGGTGCCGCCGGCTTCCAGGTAGGCCGGGTGGTGCACGTTCCATTCGAAGTCCGCGCGGTTCAGCACCGCCACCCTCAACATGATCAGTTCCCGGTGTTCCAGGTCCAGTTCGAATGCGGCGCGGACGCGGCCCAGCAGCGCGTTCCAGCCGGTGGCCAGGGGGAAGCTCCGCAGAAGCACCCGGTCGATACCGATCAGTTCGCCGCCGGGCCGGCGCCCCCGCATCTCTGCCAGCAGACCGGCCGGCGGGGCGGGGAAGGTGTCCTCCTGCCACGGGGTGACACGCACGTCGCTCATACTGTTCTCCTTCTTCGGCGGCGGATTTCTTTGCGTGAGGCGCGGGGCCGCCCGTCACACGGCAGCGGAAGGGATTCCGGATGCCGTGCACGCCGCATCCCCGCGGCCCGCATGCGCCGGCCACCGTAGGAAGCACCCGCGGCGACCGGTAGAAGAGCCGGATGAATGCGGCCATACGGAACGCTTATGCCGCTCCGGCGCGTTCGCCTTCCCGGCGCACGCCGGTCGCCCGTCTCCGCGAACATTCCCGGCGCACGCCGGTCGCCCGTCTCCGCGAACCGCCTCCGACGGTTGCCTCCGCGCCCCGGGGCGGATGACGGCCGCGCGGTGGACGCGCGTGCGCACCGCCATATGACGTCCCGTTATGGCCGTATCACCGGAGATCCTCTACTGGGCGCAGGGCCCGGCCCCTAGGGTGGCCGCGCCTCCCGAACCGGGCATGACCGGCATCGGTTCCGTCGAGCGAAAGGGGACGCGATCCCGTGCCTGACCACCCCTACGACCTCGGCCCGCACAGCCGCCCCGTGGCGACGGCATCCGCACAGGCCCAACGGTGGTTCGACCGCGGCCTGGTGTGGTCCTACTCCTTCAACCACGACGAGGCGGTGCGCTGCTTCGAGCAGGCCGCCGCGCACGACCCGGACTGCTCGGCCGCGCACTGGGGCGCCGCCTACGCGAAGGGCCCCAACTACAACAAGCCCTGGAAGACCTTCGACCCCGTCGACCTCGGCGACACCCTCGCCTACGGCCGCGCCGCGCTGGACCGGGCGCGCGCGACCGCCTCCTCGGAACCGGAGCGCGGGCTCGCCGAAGCGCTCCGCGCACGCTTCCCCACCGGCGCGCCCCCGCAGGACCCGGAGGACTTCCGCGCCTTCGACCTGGCCTACGCGGAGGCCATGCGCCCGGTCCACGAGGCGCACCCGCACGACCCGGACGTGGCAGCGCTGTTCGCCGACGCCCTGCTGTGCGTCAGCCCGCGTGCCCTGTGGGACCTGGACACGGGCGAGCCGACCGGCTACGGCACGCTGGAGGCCGAGCGGGTCCTGCTGGAGGCACTCGCCCGGCCCGAGGGCGCGCGGCACCCGGGCCTGAACCACCTGTACATCCACCTGATGGACATGTCGGCGCACCCGGAGCGCGCCGTCCCCGCCGCCGGCAGGCTGCGCCATCTGGTCCCGGACGCCTCGCACATGGTGCACATGGCCACCCACATCGACGCCGCCTGCGGCGACTACCGCCGCGTCGTCGAATCCAACCAGGCCGCGGCGGCCGCGGACGACGCCTACTTCGCGCGGGAGAAGACCGTCGGCCGGTACTTCGTCTACCGCGCCCACAACCTGTGCTACCTGGCCTTCGGCGCGATGATGTCCGGTCGTTCGCAGGAAGCGCTGCACGCCGCACACCGGCTCGACGCACTCCTCACGCCCGAGGTGCTGCGGGTCGAGAGCCCCCCGATGGCGGACCTGTGCGAGAGCTTCCGCACCGTGCTGCCGCACGTCCTGATCCGCTTCGGCCGCTGGGAGGAGGCTGTCGCGCTGGACGTGCCCCGGGACCAGGAGCTGTACTGCTCCACCACCGCGATGGTGCACTACGCGCACGGCATCGCTCATGCGGCACTCGGCCGTACCGCCGAAGCCGACGCCGCCCGCGAGGAGTTCACGGCAGCCGCCGCCCGCGTGCCCGAGACCAGGCTGAACGCCACCCCGTCCCGCGAGGTCGACGTGCTCCGCGTCGCGGGCGCGATGCTGGACGGCGAGATCGCCTACCGCAAGGACGAGTACGACCGAGCCTTCGCGGACCTGCGCCGCGCCATCGCCTTCGAGGACGCCCTCCCCTACACCGACCCCGTCGCCTGGCTCCAGCCGGTCCGCCACGCCTACGCCGCCCTCCTGCACGAACAGGGCCGCACCGAGGAGGCCGCCGCGGTACACCGCGCCGATCTCGGCCTGGACGACACCCTCGCCCGCTGGCGCACCCACCCCGGCAACGTCTGGAGCCTGCACGGCCTGCACACCTGCCTCACACAGCTGGGCCGCCACGAGGAGGCCCGCGCCCTCGCCTTCCAGCGGGACATCGCCGTGGCCGGCGCCGACGTCCCCGTCGCCGCCTCCTGCTACTGCGCGCTGACCGCCTTCGAGGACAGCCCACCGGAGAGCGCCTCCGGCTGCTGCGCCCCGGCACCTGAACCGACCGGCACCACCTTCTGACCGGGCCCGGCCCCGGCGCCGGTGCGGACCCGCGTTCCCGCCCGCACCGGCGCCGGTCCGCGCCGCCGACGGCAGCCGCACCGGCAGCGGTCACGTTCCGTCACTCCCCGCAGCACAGGCGCCCGCACCCGGCCCACATAGCCGCTCGTTATGGTGAAGGGACAGCGCCTCACCGTCCGGACAGGCCACAGGCGCCGGACAGGCCAGGGCGAGGGAAGCGGGAACAAGGAACGGCTATGACCGAGCGGCTCAGCACCGAGGGGCTGCGCTACGCGCGGGCGGTCGCCGAGGCCAAGTCCTTCAGTGCCGCGGCCAAGGCGTACGGGGTGACGCAGCCGGCGCTGTCGAACGGGATCGCCAAGCTGGAGGAACGGCTGGGCGGGAAGCTCTTCGAGCGCTCCCCGCGCGGGGTGGCCCCCACCGCCTTCGGCGCAC
Organism: Streptomyces cacaoi; assembly: GCF_006539165.1. GTDB lineage: Bacteria > Actinomycetota > Actinomycetes > Streptomycetales > Streptomycetaceae > Streptomyces > Streptomyces cacaoi. Next base: position 8,498 of record NZ_BJMM01000045.1, read on the forward strand.
GGATGCTGCCGCTGATCTCCTCCGCCGTGGCGGCGCTGGACGCGGTCGCGGCCGAGGCCGGGCGGCTGACCGCACCCGGGCGGCGAAGGATCCGCATGGGGGTCTCGCCGCTGATCGCCTCCGAGCTGGTCGCCCGCGCCTTCGCCCTGGTCCGCCACCTGCCCGAGGCCCCGGACCTGGTGCTGCGCGAGGCCGACATGGAAGACCTGCGCCACGGGCTGCGCACCGGCGGGACCGACATCATCCTCATCCCCGCCGTGGCCGCGATGCCGCGCTTCGAGCACCGCGTCATCGACGTCGAGCCGATGGTGGTCGTCGGACCCGAGGACCGGCAGAGCGGGGCCCCGGTGGAACTCCCCGAGGTCGGCGACGAGCAGTTCATCCTCGTCCCCGACACCTGCGGCCTGACGACCTTCACCCACCGCCTCTTCCAGGCACACGAACTGCCGCTGCGCACCTACCCCGGCGAGGCCGCCGGCTACAGCGTGTTGCAGGACTGGGCGCGGCTGGGCCTCGGCTCCGCCCTGGTTCCGCGCTCCAAACTGTCCGCGCCCGACACCCCGCACCGCCCGCTCGTGGACGCGGGACGGGAGGTCGAGCTGTCCTTCGAGGCGGTGTGGAGCGCCGGCTCCCCCCTCTCCGCCGACCTGCTCCGGCTGGCCGACGGCCTCGCAGCCGCGCGCCGCACCGGGGATCCGCAGACGGAACGCACCGGAGAACCGCAGACGGAAGGGGCCTGACCACGCCCCTCGCCTCGACCGGCCGGCCTCGCCCCTCGCGTGCTCTCCCTCAGCCCGCGCTCGACGCCAACGGCCTCACCACCGAGCTGCGCAACGGCCCACTCGCCCCTCCGGCCGAAGCCCGTGAGCACATACCGTGACCGCCGCGACGGCCGGGCCCCCGCCCCCGAGCGCCCCCGCTCCCGGGTGGTTGCTCCCCCGACCCCGTGTTTTACTGCCGATACGGCGGCCTACCGCCGATACGGCTGCCTCCACCGTTCGATCCGGCGTCCCCGCACCGCACCCGCACGCACGCACCGCACCGCCGCACGGCCCCGCCCCGGCGCGAGTCACCGGACCCGCTTCCGGCATCGGGCCCGCAGCGGCCGGAGGGAGTCAGCGATGGGCACCTATGTCGTCACCGGATCCGCCTCCGGTATCGGCGCCGCCACGACGCATCTGCTGGAGGACGAGGGGCACACCGTCATCGGCGTCGACGTGCTGGAGACCACCGTCCGAGCCGACCTCAGCACCCCGCAGGGCCGCGCCGACGCCGTCACCGGGATCCGCACGGCCCTGCGCGGCGGGCACCTGGACGGCATCGCCGCCGTCGCGGGCGCCGGGGCGCACCTGGACGACCCGGGCAAGGTGCTCGCGGTGAACTACTTCGCCCCGGTCGCCGTGCTGGAGGGGCTGCGCCGCGAGCTGGCGGCGGGCGGGGAGGGCCGCGCCGTCGTCGTCTCGTCCAACTCGGCGGGCACCGCGCCGCTGATCGACGAGACGCTGGTGCGCACGGTGCTGACCGGCGACGAGGAGGCCGCCCTGGAGCGGGCCCGCGGCCGGCACATCGAGCTGCCCGAGGAGATCGCCGAGAGCGCACCCAGCATCACCGCCTACGCCTCGTCGAAGCTGGCCCTGTCGCTGTGGGTACGGCGCACCGCCGTCACCGCGGAGTGGGCCCGCGAGGGGCTGCTGCTGAACGCCGTCGCACCGGGCGCCGTCCTCAGCCCGTCCGTCCGCTCCGCCATCCCGCCGGACACCGACCCGGACAACTTTCCGACGCCCATCCCGCTCGGCGTCTTCGGGCAGCCGGAGGACGTCGCCTTCTGGGTGCACCAGTTCCTCCGCCCGCAGGCCCGCTTCACCACGGGGACGGTCCTGTACGTGGACGGCGGCACCGACGCGGCCATGCGCCCCGAGGGCTCCCCGCTGCCCCTCGCACCCCCCGAAGAAGCCGGCGCGGCCGAGGACGCAGCCGGGGACGGTGAGGGCACCCGGGGGCCGTGAGCCGGCGTTTTCCCGGCACACCCCGGGGTCTGTTACTCTTTTCCGGCGACGTCAACCCCCGCCGGGAAGCCCCCGGAGGACCGGGAGCACACGGCGCACTGTGCGAGACTGGTTCTCGCGCAACAGCTTGGTCCTGTGGAGCAGTTTGGAGTGCTCGCCACCCTGTCAAGGTGGAGGCCGCGGGTTCAAATCCCGTCAGGACCGCTCTCCTTGGGAAGCACACCGTCCCGAGGGTGCGCGGCTGGGTAGCTCAGTTGGTACGAGCGTCCGCCTGAAAAGCGGAAGGTCGCCGGTTCGACCCCGGCCCCAGCCACAGTGCATGTCGAAGGCCCCGCCCGCGAGGGACGGGGCCTTCTGCATGTGCGGCGGGTGTTCCGGTGGATCCGCTCATCCGCCGGGTGCCGCCGCGTGGGCCGGGCCGCCGGTGGCGCGCGGGGCCCGGCCGCCGGGGTGGCGGTGGCGCCAGATCCAGAAGACGGTGCAGGAGACGAGGGCCCAGGCCGCCAGCACCAGGTACGGCTGGATCAGTTGGTGGTCGGGGAAGTAGACGGCCGTGTGCTGGGCGTTGACGGAGGCTCCGGGCGGCAGCCAGCGGCCGATCTCGCCGAGCACGGACGGCAGCAGCGGCCAGGAGACGGCCCCGCCCGAGGAGGGGTTGCCGAGCAGCACCATCAGTCCCCAGGTGGGGATCATGGCCCAGCGGCCGAAGAGGGTGTTGAACATGGTGAAGACCATGCCGCTGGTGAAGAGCGTGAGGGCGAGGATCATCCAGGACTGCACGAAGGGCAGCCGCAGGGTGTGCAGCCCCCAGTCGACGACGGCGGCGATGACGAAGCCGCCGAGCAAGGCGTAGGCCACGGTGAAGGCGATCCGCTCGGGCGGGTTGAGCGCGCGGGCGTGGACGCTGAGCTGAATGGCGCCGACGAAGCCGATGATGACGGCGGCCAGCGAGATGTAGAAGATCGCCAGGCCGCGCGGATCGCCCTTGTTGAGCGGCTTGAGGTCCCGCACCTGCACCGGCACGTCGATCTTCTTGCCGACCTGCGGGCCCGCCTGCTGGAACAGCTGCGCGACCGAGGCGCCCGAGGCGCTGGACACGTCCAGCTCGACGCCCTTGGGCTGCTCGACCCGCATGATCGCGAAGATCTGCTGTGCCTCGACGGCCTGTTCCGCCTGGTCACGGGTGCGGAAGTGGCGCAGCTCCAGGGAGGAGCCGAGCGCCTTCTCCATACCGAGCACGAACTTCTCGCGCTCCTGGGAGCTGTGCGGCTTGCCGACGACGCCGACGGGCACGTTGTGCGGGGTCGGATTGGCCATCGCGTACGTGTACGAGCCGGCGAAGAGCCCGGCGGCGGCCGCGAGGATCAGCACGAGCACCGAGGCGGGGAAGAAGGGCGAGTCCTTGAAGGCCCGCCACTTCTCCCCCGCGCTCGACGGACGGCCGTGCGCACCGTGCGGCCCGCGCTGCTCGGGCGGGCCGGGGTGTCCGTGCGGCTCGTGCTGCTCGCTCATGCAAAACACACTAAGCGCGCATTTTGCTCATTTCTCCTGCACGTCCGTCTTCCGTGCCCCTCCGGCTCCCCTGCGCCCGGCTTCCCCACGCCCTTCGGGCACCCCGGATGCACCGGACACCCCGGACACCGGGACTGCGCCGTCCGCTTCAGCCGATTCCGCCGACTCGACCACTTCGGCCGCTTCGGCCGGTTCAGCCGCCTCGGCCGGTTCGATCGGTTCAGCCGCCTCGGCCGGTTCGGTCGGTTCGCCGTCCGGGAGAGCGTCGGCCGCCCCCTCGGCGTCCGCGTCCCGGTCATGGCGACGGCTGCGCAGCCGGTGGACGAGGAGCGCGGCGGCGGCGACGAGGACGAGCGCCGGTACGAGGGCCGTGTCCGGTACGGCGTCGCCGAGGCGTTTGGCCCAGTTCTCGGCGCTGAAGGCGCTGTCCACGTCGAGCAGCCCGGGCAGTGCGGCCGCACCGTCGAAGGCGAGGAAGAGCACGCCCAGCAGCACGAAGAACAGGCCGGACAGCAAAGACGTCGTGTGCAGGCGCAACCTGCCGAGGGTCAGCTCCCGGCCGCGGAGCCAGCGGCGACGTCCCAGGTCGAAGCGTTCCCACAGCAGCGCCAGCAGGAACAGCGGCACCGCCATGCCCAGCCCGTACACCGCGAGCAGCACCCCGCCGTACACGGGGTTGCCGCTCACCGCCGCGACGGTCAGCACGCTGCCGAGGATCGGTCCGGCGCAGAACCCGGCCAGGCCGTAGACGGCGCCGAGCGCGTAGACGGACAGCGCGGTCGTGGGCCGGATCCGGCCGGAGGTCTCCTGGAGGCGGCGCGAGGCGAAGCCCATGCCGAGGATCTGCGCCACGCCGAGCGCGATGATCAGCCATCCGCCGAGGGAGACGAGCAGGTCGCGGTGGCCGTAGAAGAGCCGGCCGGCGAACGAACCGGCGGCTCCGAGCGGCACCAGGGTCGTCGCCAGCCCCAGGTAGAAGATCCCGGTGCGGGCCAGCAGCCGGCCGGCCGAGTCGATCGAGTAGGCGAAGAAGGCGGGGAGCAGCAGGGCGCTGCACGGGCTGAGCAGCGCGAGCAGACCGCCGAGGAAGGCGGCGAGGTACCCGACGTCCATCAGTCGCCCTCCTTGCCGTCCGCCTTCTCGCCACCCTTGCCGTCGCCCTTGCCGTCGCCGTCGGCCTTGCCGTCCGCCGTGCCGGTGCCCTCACCGCCGGAACCCTTCTTCTTCGCGGCGGCCGCGGCCCGTTCGATGGCGTCCGTGAAGACCTCGTCGGGCTGGGCGCCGGCGATGGGCTCACCGTTGACGAGGAAGGCGGGCGTGGCGCTCGCGCCCAGCCCGTACGCCTCGTTGCGGTCCTTGTCCAGCAGCTTCTTGGCGTCGTCGCTCGCGCGGTCGCGGTCGAAGCGGTCCAGGTCCTTCACTCCGGCCTGCTCGGCGATCTCGTGCAGATGGTCGTCGGTGAAGGCGTTCTTCTCGTTGCCCTTGTCGGCGTAGACGGTCCGGTAGAACTCCCAGAACCTGCCCTGCCGGCCGGCGGCGATGCCCGCGAGCGCGGCCCGCTCGGACCCCTTGCCGAAGACGGGGAAGTTGCGCCACTCGACCCGCAGCAGGCCCTTGTCGATGTACTTCTTCTCCAGCTTCGGCTCGGTGTCCCGGGCGAACTTGCCGCAGAAGGAGCAGCCGAAGTCGGCGTACTCGATCATGACGACGGGCGCGTCCTTGTCGCCCCGGGCGTAGGGGTCGTCGCCGTCCCTGCGGGCCAGCGCGAGCAGCGCCGGGTCCCCGGCGGGGGAATCGTCGGGGCGGCCCTCGACGGTGGCGTTCCCGGAAGCGGAGGAGCTCGATCCGTCGCCGGATCCGCCTCCGGACACGACGGCCTGCGAGACCCATCCGGCCAGCAGCGCGACGACCGCCACGAGCACACCGATGATCACGCCCTTGCGGGGCTTTGCCGCACTCTTCGACGAGGCCGCGGACCTGCCGTTCTTGGCATTCCTGCCGTTCTTGGCATTCATGGCGCCGTCGGGGTTCTTGGTGCCGCCGGCGGGCTTGGTCTTCTTGGCGTTCTTGGCGTTCTTGGCGTTCTCGGCCTTCTCGGCCTTCTCGGCCTTCTCGGCGGAGCCGTCGGGCCCGGAAGCGGAGGACGATGACATGGGGGAACTCCTGGTCGAACGAGGGTGGAAGAGACGAGAGGGGGTGGGGCGCGGTACGGCCGGGCCGGCCGGCGCGCGGCTCGGTGTCAGGCGCGGGCCACCGGGCAGGCGACCTCGCCGGCGAGCCGCCGCACGGTCGCGACGGCGAGCAGCGCCACGGACACCACGGCGAGCAGCGGCTGCAACGGCTGCCAGATGCTGAGCGCACCCGAGGTGCCGAGCGCGAGCAGCACCAGCTTGTTGCACACGGGGCAGCCGACGGCGAAGAAACCCAGTACGGCGCCGACGGCACCCGCCCGGGAGGACCGGCGCCCCTCGGCACCGTCCACGCCCCCGGCGGATCCGTCCCCGGGGCCCGTCCCGGCGGGAGCCGAGGCGTCGCCGGGCCCGGCGGCGTCCGGTCCGGCAGGCGCACGGCGGACGTAGGTCGCCAGGAGCAGACCGGCCAGTACGGCGGTGAGCGCCAGCGACGGGTAGCCCCACCAGGGTGTCGGCACGGAGCGGCTGAACAGCGGGTTGGGGACGACGGCCGTGGGCAGCCCGACGGCGAGGAAGGTCAGCACGGCGGCGCCTGCGGACGCGCCCCAGCGGGAGGCGGGCCAGCGGGCCACCGCACGCAGCGCGAGCGGCAGCAAGGACGAACTCCTTCTCGGTGTCCTGGACGGATGCGGCGCGGAACGGCACACGGGTGTGCCGTCCGGCGCATCTACACGCGCAGGACGGAGAGTTCGACGGGGCTCGGCGGCGTGGCGGGGGCGGGGCCGCGCACGGGCGGCCGGGCGTGCGCCATGCCGAGCGCGGCGTGCGAGTCGGGGGTCAGGCACGCGGGGAGGGCGAGGGGCAGCACCTGCTGTGTCCCGCTGGACGGCGCCGCCGGGAGGCCGCCTTCCGGTCCGCCTCGGGACTTGTGGCAGCTGGGCGAGCCGTTGTCGCCGCGGTCGGCGTCGGCGTGCGCCGGCGCGGTCCGCACCGCCGGGCCTGCCGCGGCGCCCCCGGCGGCCTGCGCGCCGGGGCGCACCCCGTCCGCGTGCGCCCGGGCAGCCTCCGGACTCCGTTCCCCGGACTTCCCTGCGACGGACCCGTTGCCGGAGGACGAGCCGACGGACCCGTTCGTCCAGGACGAGCCGACGGGCCCGTTCACCCGGGACGAGCCGACGGGCCCGTCCCCCCGGGGCGAGCCGACGGGCCCGGAAGCGGCAGCGCCGCCCGGGTGCGTGGTCCCGGCAGTACCGGCCAAGTGCGCGGTCCCGGCAGCACCGGCGGAGGACACGGCCCCCACCGCACCGGCCTGCTGACCGCACAGAGCGAGGAGTACGCCCAATACGAGGACGCACACGGCGCCCACGGGCCCCACGGGGCCGAGGCGGGCGCGGACCGGCAGCACGGCGGCACGGGTCCGCCGCGCCACGTGAGGTCCGCCACCAGTCATGCACGCCAGCCTAACGAACCGCCCCAATTGGTTCGCCAGGCTCTTCGCCGGGGTGCGATCCTGGACGAGGTATGTCGACTTCCACCCCGCCTGCTGCCGCCGATCTGGCGGCCCGTATCCCTGAGCTGATGCTGGCCGACCAGCACCGGCTGTCGCGCCGGCTGGCCGGCGCCCGCAAGATCCGCAAGCCCGAGGCGCGTGCGGCCGTGCTCGCCGAGATCGCCGAGGCGATGGACGCGTCCGAGCTGCGCGCGGGGCTGCGCCGTGAGTCGGTGCCGCGGATCACCTATCCCGAGCAGTTGCCGGTCAGCCGGAAGAAGGACGAGATCCTGGCCGCCGTGCGCGATCACCAGGTGGTGATCGTCGCGGGCGAGACGGGCTCCGGCAAGACGACGCAGATCCCGAAGATCTGCATGGAGCTGGGCCGGGGCATCCTGGGCACGATCGGCCACACCCAGCCCCGCCGGATCGCGGCCCGTACGGTCGCGGAGCGGGTGGCGCACGAGCTGGGCTCGCAGCTGGGCGAGACCGTCGGCTGGAAGGTCCGGTTCACCGACCAGGTGAAGGACACCACGCTGGTCAAGCTGATGACCGACGGCATCCTGCTGGCGGAGATCCAACAGGACCGCGAGCTGCGCCAGTACGACACGCTCATCATCGACGAGGCGCACGAGCGCAGCCTCAACATCGACTTCCTGCTGGGCTATCTCGCCCAGCTGCTGCCCCGGCGCCCCGACCTCAAGGTGATCATCACCTCCGCGACGATCGATCCGGAGCGCTTCTCCCGGCACTTCGCCGCCTTCGCCACCGTGAACGGCAGCGCCGCGGACGGCAGCACCGCGGACGGCAGCACCGCGGATGAGGACGGGGCGGACGGGTCGAGCCCGGGCGCCCCCATCGTCGAGGTCAGCGGCCGCACCTACCCGGTGGAGGTGCGCTACCGGCCGCTGACGGTCGAGGCGGAGGACGGCGACGAGCAGGCCGCAGCGCGCGAGGACCGCGACCAGGTCACCGCGATCGGCGAAGCCGTCGACGAGCTGCGTGCCGAAGGCCCGGGCGACATCCTGGTGTTCCTCTCCGGCGAGCGGGAGATCCGGGACACGGCGGACGCGCTGGAGAAGAAGTTCACCCGCGAGGGCAACCGCCCGGGCTCGACGCCCACGGAGGTGCTCCCGCTCTACGCCCGGCTCTCCAACGCCGAGCAGCACCGCGTCTTCCAGCCGCATCCGGGCACCCGCCGCGTCGTGCTGGCCACGAACGTCGCGGAGACGTCGCTGACGGTGCCGGGCATCAAGTACGTCATCGACCCGGGCACGGCCCGGATCTCCCGCTACAGCCACCGCACGAAGGTGCAGCGGCTGCCGATCGAGCCCGTCAGCCAGGCCAGCGCGAACCAGCGCAAGGGCCGCTCGGGGCGTACCTCGGACGGCATCTGCATCCGGCTGTACTCGGAGGAGGACTTCCTCTCCCGGCCGGAGTTCACCGATCCGGAGATCCTGCGCACCAATCTGGCGTCGGTCATCCTCCAGATGACGGCGGCGGGCCTGGGCGAGATCGAGAGATTCCCGTTCGTCGACCCGCCGGACCACCGCAGCATCAAGGCCGGTGTGCAGCTGCTGGAGGAGCTGGGTGCGCTGGAGAGCAAGCCGGAGTCGCGTACCCGGCGGCTGACCCGGCTCGGCCGCAGCCTCGCCCAGCTGCCGGTCGACCCCCGGCTGGGCCGGATGGTGCTGGAGGCGGACCGCAACGGCTGTGTGCACGAGGTGATGGTGATCGCCGCGGCGCTGTCCATCCAGGACCCGCGCGAACGCCCCGCCGACAAGCAGCAGCAGGCCGATCAGCAGCACGCCCGCTTCAAGGAGGAGAGCAGCGACTTCCTGTCCTACCTCCATCTGTGGCGGTATGTGCGCGAGCAGCAGCGGGAGCTGTCCTCCTCGGCCTTCCGCCGGCTGTGCAAGGCCGAGTACCTCAACTACCTGCGCATACGCGAGTGGCAGGACATCTACGCACAGCTGCGCCAGGTGGCGCGGGGCATGAAGATCCGGCTGAACGAGCAGGAGGCGTCGGCGGACGCCGTCCATCAGTCGCTGCTGGCCGGGCTGTTGTCGCACATCGGGCTCAAGGACACCGAGAAGAACGAGTACTTGGGCGCGCGCAGCGCCAAGTTCGCGGTCTTCCCCGGCTCCTCGCTGTTCAAGAAGCCACCGCGGTGGATCATGTCGGCCGAGCTGGTGGAGACCTCGCGGCTGTGGGCGCGGGTCAACGCCCGGATCGAGCCGGAGTGGATCGAGCCGCTCGCCGGCCATCTGGTCAAGCGCACCTACAGCGAGCCGCACTGGGAGCAGAAGCAGGCGGCGGTGATGGCGTTCGAGCGGGTGACGCTCTACGGCGTGCCGATCGTCGCGCAGCGCAAGGTCAACTACGGCCGTATCGACCCGGAGACCTCGCGGGACCTTTTCATCCGCAACGCCCTGGTCGAGGGCGACTGGCGCACCCACCACCAGTTCTTCCACGACAACCGCAAGCTGCTCGACGAGGTCGAGGACCTGGAGCACCGCGCCCGCCGCCGCGACATCCTGGTGGACGACGAGACGCTCTACGACTTCTACGACCAGCGCCTGCCCGAACACATCGTCTCCGGGGCGCACTTCGACTCCTGGTGGAAGAAGAAGCGGCGCACCGAGCCCGATCTGCTGAGCTTCGAGAAGTCGATGCTCATCAACGAGCGGGCCGGCGACGTCTCCAAGGACGACTACCCGGACGTGTGGCGGCTGGACGGCCTCGTCCTGCCGGTGACCTACCAGTTCGAGCCCGGGACGGACGCCGACGGCGTCACCGTCCACATCCCGCTCCAGGTCCTCAACCAGGTCTCGCCGCAGACCGCCGCCTTCGACTGGCAGATCCCCGGCCTGCGCGAGGATCTGGTCACCGAGCTGATCCGCTCGCTGCCCAAGGCGATCCGGCGGCACTACGTCCCGGCGCCGAACCACGCCAAGCGCTTCATCGAGACCGTCGAGCCCCGCCAGGAGCCGCTGCCGCAGACGCTGGCGCGCGAGCTGCAACGCATGGTCGGAGTCCCGCTGTCCGCAGAGGACTTCGACCTCGACAAGGTCCCCGAGCATCTGAAGATCACCTTCCGGGTGGTCGACGAACGCCGCAGGAAGCTCGCCGAGAGCAAGGACCTCCAGGAGCTCCAGTACCGGCTGAAGTCCCAGACACAGGCGGCGCTCAACCGGGCGTTCGACTCCTCGTCCCGTGCCAGGTCCCGCAAGGCCAAGGCGGCGGCCCCCGACGCCGGTTCGCAGGCCGGCACGGCCGCCGGAGCGGCGCAGGACAGCTCCCTCCAGCGCACGGGCCTCACCAGCTGGACGCTCGGCAGCCTGCCGCGCACCTTCGAGACCCGGCGCGCGGGCCAGCCCGTGCGCGCCTATCCGGCGCTGACGGACGAGGGCGGCTCGGTCGCCGTGCGCCTCTACGACTCCGAGGCGGAGCAGCGGCAGGCCATGTGGCGCGGCACCCGCCGCCTCATCCTGCTCAATCTCCCCTCCGATCCGGCCAAGTTCGCACAGACGAAGCTCGACAACCGGCAGAAACTGGTGCTCTCCCGGTCGCCGCACGGCAGCGTCCAGGCGCTGTTCGAGGACTGCGTGGCGGCGACGACGGACCGGCTGATCGCCGCGCACGGCGGCCCGGCCTGGGACGAGGAGTCCTTCCGCAAGCTGTTCGACGCCGTACGGGCCGATCTCGTGGACGCGACCGTGCGCACCGTCCACCAGGTCCGGGAGGTGATGGCGGCCTGGCACGCGGTCGAGGACCGGCTGCGCGCGACGACGAGCCCGGTGCTGGCCGAGTCCGTCGCCGATGTCCGCGCCCAGCTCGACCGGCTGATCGCACCCGGCTTCGTCACCGAGCACGGCGCGGGCCGGCTGCCCGATCTGCTGCGCTATCTGATCGCCGCGGACCGCAGGCTCCAGCAGCTCCCGCACCACGTCGAGCGGGACCGCACCCGCATGGCGAAGGTGCGGGAGATGTGGGACGAGTACCTGTGGCTGCTGGAGCAGTACCCGCCCGGCCGCCCCGTGCCGCAGGCCGCGCGCGAGGTGCGCTGGATGGTCGAGGAGCTGCGGGTCAGCTACTTCGCGCACGCGCTGGGCACCGCGTATCCGGTCTCCGACAAGCGGATCAGGAAGGCGGTGGACGCCGCCGCTCCGTAGTCGTCCGGTCACCCGGAGCGAGTTCGCTTTGCGCCCCTGACCTGCGGTAGAGTCTCGTCTCGCGCCGAGCGCGCAGCAGCAAGGTCCTGTGGAGCAGTTTGGAGTGCTCGCCACCCTGTCAAGGTGGAGGCCGCGGGTTCAAATCCCGTCAGGACCGCCCGAGGAAGAAGGCCCGCGATACCCGTCGCGGGCCTTCTTCGTGCTCACCTTCCGCCGCCCTCCCCCGGCCGGCCCAAGCGGACTCGTCCCCTCGCGGTTGACGCGGCCCCGGACCGCGGGTACGTCTACGCACAGGAGGTGCGGCATATGACGACAGCTCCCGGAAACCCGAGGCGGCACGAGACGAGGGCGCTGCTGCGCGCTCATCTGTCGGCCGCGACCCGTGTCCCGCACGCCGCCCGCCACTGCCCGGTCTGCCACCGGCTGTTGCGCCTGGCGATGGAGTCCGGCGAACCGACGACCGGCGAGAGCCCCACGGCGCCGTGACGGCGTGACACGGGCCCCGTGCCGCCCCGGAGCCGCCCCCGAGCCGCCGCTACCGCGACACCGCAACACCGCGGGACCGGAAGACCGCGGACCGGAAGGCCGCGGATTGGAGAACCGCGACGGCACGGCACCGCGACGCGGCGACGCGGACGCCAAGGCCCCCTGTACACAACGCCGTTGAGCCGGACCGACGCGCCCGGCGGCGCACCCGGTGTCGCCTTCTGCCCAATACCGCACGGCGGTTGCCGCTCACAAGAGCGCTCACCTGTGGCAGGTGTCACTCAACTCGACCGTACCGACGAGGAACTTGAGGGCCCCTCAGCTGGCGTCAATTTAATATGTGCAATTGCACCTGCCGTCCCGGCCCTCGGCCGGCCTGCGCGGCGCCCCTCTCCGGGAACGTCCCCCGCCACGGGCGACGCCATGCGGACGCGATCCCACGAAGCCGAACCGACTCGCTCAGCCTCGCGCAGGGCCGCCCAACGACCCCCGTACGGCCCGCAGTCGGCCGCTGCGGAGCCGGGCCGCCACCGGGCGCGCGGGCACAAAAAGATCGCGCCGGACCCGGCGGAGTCCGACGCGATCGACGACAGGGAACCGTTGGGGCAGCTGCCCGTCGTAGGTGCTCAGCGGGCCCGGTTCCGGGGACGACCATGGGGGTGGCGCCCCGAAAGAGCCCTGTTCTTCAGTTGTTTCGCCTGGTCAGGCTTCGGTGCGCTGCTGCGGGATGCCCGCGAGCAGAGCCCGGACCTCCGCCTCGCGGTAGCGGCGGTGACCGCCGAGCGTGCGGATGGACGTGAGCTTGCCCGCCTTCGCCCAGCGCGTGACCGTCTTGGGGTCCACGCGGAACATCGTGGCAACCTCAGCCGGGGTCAAAAGCGCCTCGGCTTCAGGGGTGCGAGCGGTCATGAGCGGCCTCCTCGGGAGAACCGAACCATCACGGTTCTTTCCTCTAAATTCTGCACCTTGACCCGCGTTGCCCGATATGGCGCACGCGAGCCGAGTCGGTTATAGGACGAACGGCTTGTCCTCGGCACTACAACTACACCATCTGTCCAGCGACGACGGCCAAACCGATGGAATTGCCCTCTCAGGTGTTCAACCTCGGCGGAAGCCGATGGACCGTGTCATAACGGACAGTCACGCCACCGTGACGATCAGTCACAGCGGGATCAGACGTCATCAGCCCTACCAAGCAGCGCAATACCGATGTTTCCACCCACAGTTGGACGGAAGGAACCCCCTCCGAGCTCCTTGTCCTATTTTGACACGAGGGACAGGTCTGAGAGCAAGACCCCTTTTAAGTGCGATCCATCACGCTTGAGGCAAAGACCCGGTTCGGGACGAAGGTCCTGAACGGCCGCCCCGTCCGGAACGTCCCCTCGCGAAGCCGCGCCGCCGAGCCGCGCTCAGCTCGCGAACTGCAACTCACGGACCGCACGCCAGCGCTCCGTCAGCCGCTCGTACGCGGCGCCGGCACGCTCGCCGTCGCCCTCGCGCAGCGCGGCCAGACCGTCCGCCACGTCCGCGGCAGAGTGGTCCCCCGCGAGCTGCTCCTCGGGGATCGCGTGGGCCAGCCCGCCGTAGTCCAGTTCGACGAGGGACCGCGGATGGAACTCCTCCAGCCAGCGGCCCACATCGACCAGACCCTCGATGAGCGGCCCTTCCTCCAGCTCGTCGCGCAGCACCTTGAGCCCGCGGGCGAGACGGCGCCTCGCCTGGACCATGGGCGCGCGATAGCGAAGGACGAACTGCTGTCCGCTCTCCTCACCCGTTTCCGGCTTGGCAAACTCCCTTTCTTCGTCGGAGAAGAGAACGAACCACCGCACGGGCACATGCCACAGCGCCGTCCGGATCCAGGGCCGCGCATCGGGGTTGCGCTCCCGCCACCGTTCGTAGTCGGCCGCCGCCTGCCGCCGCACCACCGGCGGCAGCGCCGCGTCCAGCACGGGCTGCGGCAGCGCCAGCTCCTGGTCCTTGGCGGCCTGGGTGAGCGCCGTGAGCGCCTGCCAGCTGCGCAGCCGCGTCCGCCACGGGCACACGCACGTCACACCGTCCACCTCGGTCACGAACGCCTCGGCGCTCTCCCGCTCGGGGACGACGACCGGCGGCACGGGCAGCAAGTCCCGCAGCGCGCGTCGCACTTCGTCCTGCGCCGTGGGAAAGCGCGACTGCTTCGCGTACGCGATCCAGTGCGACCGCTCGGGCTCCGGGAACGCCGCCAAGGGCTCGTAGATCCGCAGGTACGCGGCGTACGGGACGAGGGCCGGCCCTGACTCAGCCACGCGTTTCCTCCAACTCCACGGCATTGTGCACGGCGTCCTCCACAGCCTGTGCGGTCATGTCCGAAAGACAGTTGACTACCCTGATGATGCGATCGCAACGTGCCCGAGAGCCGCAGGTCGTACGCTTCAGGGCGACCGGCCCGCCCGGCAGCTCCCCGCCACAAGCGGTGCCGTACCGCGGCGGGCTTCCGATGCGATTTCAGGAGTCACCACAGTGACCGACGTACACGCTTCACCCGAGGCGTCGGCACCGGCCGACGACCCGTCGGCCGGCGGATTCGTACGGACCCTCTTCCACTCCGACCAGGGCGGCCACGAGCAGGTCGTGCTCTCCCAGGACCGGACCACCGGTCTCAAGGCCGTCATCGCCCTCCACTCCACCGCCCTCGGCCCCGCGCTCGGCGGCACCCGCTTCCACGCGTACGCCGACGCGCCCGACCCCGAGGAGGCCGCCCTCCGCGACGCGCTGGCGCTCTCCCGCGGGATGTCGTACAAGAACGCGCTCGCCGGACTCGACCACGGCGGCGGCAAGGCCGTGATCATCGGCGACCCGGAGACGCTCAAGACCGAGGCCCTGCTGCGCGCCTACGGCCGGTTCGTCGCCTCGCTGGGCGGCCGGTACGTCACCGCGTGCGACGTGGGCACCTACGTCCAGGACATGGACGTGGTGGCCGAGGAGTGCCGCTGGACGACCGGCCGCTCCCCGGGCAACGGCGGCGCCGGGGACTCCTCCGTGCTCACCGCGTACGGCGTCTTCCAGGGCATGCGGGCCGCGGCCCAGCGGCTGTGGGGAGCGCCGACGCTGCACGGCCGCACCGTCGGCGTCTCCGGCGTCGGCAAGGTCGGCCACCACCTCGTGGAGCACCTGCTTCAGGACGGCGCCCGGGTGCTGGTCACGGATGTGCGCGCGGCCTCGGTACGCCGGGTGCTGGACGCGCACCCCGAGGTCACGGCGGTGCCCGACACCGGCACGCTCATCCGCACAGCGGGGCTGGATCTGTACGCTCCGTGCGCGCTCGGCGGCGCACTGAACGACGAGACCGTCCCGGCGCTGACCGCGCGGGCGGTCTGCGGCGCGGCCAACAACCAGCTGGCGCACCCGGGCGTGGAGAAGGACCTCGCCGAGCGCGGCATCCTCTACGCCCCGGACTACGTCGTGAACTCCGGCGGCGTCATCCAGGTCGCGGACGAGCTCCGCGGTTTCGACTTCGCACGTGCGAAAGCAAAGGCAGCGAAGATCTTCGATACGGCGCTCGCCATATTCGAGCGCGCGGAGGCCGACGGCATCCCGCCGGCGGCGGCCGCCGACCGGCTCGCCGAACAACGCATCGGCAGGTGACCGAGAGCTCGCGACGGGCACCCGGAGAGTGACGGGAGGGCCGCCGGACGAGCACGTGAGAGCCGTCTCACGACCCCTCGGCGGCCCGATCCGCTACAGGAAGGTAAAATCGACGACAGACCTGCACCAGCAAGGTCGACGGGCGCGTCGGACGGCGTCCGTGTCGTGCGGGCGACGTACCGTACGGCCGCGGAAGCAGGTACCGTTGAAGCCCTGAGTGCAGGCCCCTCACCGAGGGGCCGTTGGAACCATGAACGCGTGTCAAGACTCTGGGGCCGTCGAGCCCCGTCGTTGAGGGGGTCGAGCCATGGGGCGCGGCCGGGCCAAGGCCAAGCAGACGAAGGTCGCCCGCCAGCTGAAGTACAACAGCGGTGGGACGGACCTTGCGCGCCTGGCCGAGGAGCTGGGCGCATCGACGTCGAACCAGTCGCCGAACGGCGAGCGCTTCGAGGACGATGAGCTGGACGACGACCCGTACGCACGGTACGCGGATCTGTACAACACCGACGAGGAGGAGGACGACGCGGAGTCATCCGCACCGTCCGACCCGCAGTCGAACCGACGTCGCGCTTGACGTTCACCCACAGTGACCCGGTCCGGCATCCGCCGGGCCGGGTCCTGCCGTGTCCGGCACGGTCGGCGGTGTGCCTCAGCGCGCATGGTCCCCGGTCAGGGTGACCGCCTCGGCGCGCTCACCCCGGTCGGTGATCTCTCCGGCGACCCAGGCGTCGACGCCACGCTCCGTGAGCAGTGCCAGGGCGTCCGGCACCGCGTCCTGCGGGACGACGGCGATCATGCCGACACCCATGTTGAGCGTCTTCTCCAGCTCGTCGCGGGCGACGTCCCCGGCGCCGGCCACCACGTCGAAGACCGGGCCCGGCGTCCAGGTGGCGCGGTCCACGGTGGCGTGCAGCCCGTCCGGGATCACCCGGGCCAGGTTGCTCGCCAGCCCACCGCCGGTGATGTGCGAGAAGGCGTGCACCTGCGTCCTGCGGGTCAGCTCCAGGCAGTCCAGCGCGTAGATCCTGGTGGGCTCCAGGAGTTCCTCGCCGAGGCTGCGGCCGAACTCCGGGATCTCCCTGTCCAGGGCCCAGCCGGCGCGGTCGAAGACGACGTGGCGCACCAGCGAGTACCCGTTCGAGTGAAGGCCCGACGAGGCCATGGCGATCACCGCGTCGCCCGTACGGATGCGATCCGGGCCCAGCACGGCGTCCGCCTCGACGACGCCGGTGCCGGCGCCCGCCACGTCGTACTCGTCGGGCCCGAGCAGGCCCGGGTGCTCGGCCGTCTCGCCGCCGACCAGGGCGCAGCCTGCCAGTACACAGCCCTCGGCGATGCCCTTGACGATCTGCGCGACGCGCTCGGGGACGACCTTGCCGACGCAGATGTAGTCCGTCATGAACAGCGGCTCGGCGCCGCACACCACCAGATCGTCGACGACCATCGCGACCAGGTCGTGGCCGATGGTGTCGTGCAGGTCCATCCGCTGGGCCAGGGCGACCTTCGTGCCGACGCCGTCCGTCGCCGAGGCCAGCAGGGGACGCTCGTACTGCTTGAGGCGGGAGACGTCGAACAGGCCGGCGAAGCCGCCCAGCGCACCGATCGACTCGGGGCGCCGGGTCTTCTTGACCCAGTCCTTCATCAGGGTGACGGCGCGGTCGCCTGCTTCGATGTCCACGCCTGCTGCTGCGTAGCTGGCGCCGGGAAGATTGCTGGTCATGAGTGCGTTTCGCGTCCTTGGGTGCGGGCCGGTACGGGGCGGTCGTGCCCTCCCTGCGGCACGGTGCGCAGGGGGAAGCCCCGTTCGCTCGTGGCGGCGGGGGACACAGCCGGAGCTACGGGCGCTTGAGGGCGTCCGAGGCGCCCACGCCGGCGGCGAGGGTGTCGACGCCGTCCACATCGGTGGCCGTCTCGGTCTCCAGCAGGTTCTTGCCCAGGTACTCCGGGTCGGGCAGCTCCATCGGGTACTCGCCGTCAAAGCAGGCCCGGCACAGATCGGGCTTGGCGATCGTCGTGGACTCGATCATTCCGTCGATGGAGATGTACGACAGCGAGTCCGCTCCGAGCGAGGTGCCGATCTCCTCGACGGACAGCCCGTTGGCGATCAGCTCGGCGCGGGTGGCGAAGTCGATGCCGAAGAAGCACGGCCACTTGATGGGTGGCGAGGAGATCCGTACGTGCACCTCGGCGGCCCCGGCCTCGCGGAGCATGCGCACCAGGGCGCGCTGGGTGTTGCCGCGCACGATCGAGTCGTCGACGACGACCAGCCGCTTGCCGCGGATGACTTCCTTGAGCGGGTTGAGCTTCAGCCGGATACCGAGCTGCCGGATCGTCTGCGACGGCTGGATGAAGGTGCGGCCGACGTAGCTGTTCTTCACCAGCCCGCTGCCGTACGGGATGCCGCTGGCCTCCGCGTAGCCGATCGCCGCCGGAGTGCCCGACTCCGGCGTCGCTATGACCAGGTCCGCCTCGGCCGGAGCCTCGGCGGCGAGCCTGCGGCCCATCTCGACGCGGGAGAGGTACACGTTCCGGCCGGCGATGTCGGTGTCCGGGCGTGCGAGGTAGACGTACTCGAAGACACAGCCCCGGGGCTTTGCTTCAGCGAAGCGGCTGGAGCGGAGCCCGTTCTCGTCGATGGCGATCAGCTCGCCCGGCTCGACCTCGCGGATGACGCTCGCGCCGACGATGTCCAGCGCCGACGTCTCGCTGGCGACGACCCAGCCGCGCTCCAGCCGGCCGAGCACCAGCGGGCGGATGCCCTGGGCGTCACGCGCCGCGTACAGCGTGTTCTCGTCCATGAAGACCATCGAGAACGCGCCCTTGGCCTGCGGGAGCACCCGCGGGGCGGCCTCCTCGACGGTGAGCGGGCGGCCGTCCTCGTCGGTCTGGCCCGCCAGCAGGGCCGTGACCAGGTCGGTGTCGTTGGTGGCGGCGACCTGGGTGGCGCGGCCGTTTCCGTTCACCGCCAGCTTGGCGACGAGTTCGGCCAGCTCCGCCGTGTTGACCAGGTTGCCGTTGTGGCCCAGGGCGATCGAGCCGTGGGCGGTGGCGCGGAAGGTGGGCTGGGCGTTCTCCCAGACCGAGGCGCCGGTCGTCGAGTAGCGGGCGTGGCCCACCGCGATGTGACCGCGGAGCGAGCCGAGGGACGTCTCGTCGAAAACCTGCGAGACGAGGCCCATGTCCTTGAAGACGAGGATCTGGGATCCGTTGCTCACTGCGATACCCGCGGACTCCTGACCGCGGTGTTGCAGGGCGTACAGACCGAAATACGTGAGCTTGGCGACCTCTTCGCCCGGAGCCCAGACACCGAAGACGCCGCAGGCGTCCTGGGGGCCTTTCTCACCGGGGAGAAGGTCGTGGTTGAGTCGTCCGTCACCACGTGGCACGCCATCGAGTCTAGGACAGGTGCCTCGCTGCTCCGAACCGGGGAGCTGTGAGCTTCCGCCCATCTCCCGGCGGCCGGGCCGTGCGCGCCGCGCCTGCGCCGCGGGCGCGGGGCGACCTGACCGGCGGCTGAGGCCCGGCGCTCAGCGCAGGACGGGCAGCCATCCGGAGAGGTCGGCGCGCTCGCCGGACGCCGTCAGCTGGGCGTTCTCCCGTACCTGCGCCCAGCTCGTCCGGCCGGTGGCCAGGCGGATCCAGGTGAGCGGATCGGTCTCCACGACGTTGGGCGGGGTGCCGCGGGTGTGCCGCGGCCCCTCCACGGCCTGGACGACGGCGAACGGCGGGACGCGTACCTCGACCGCGCCGCCCGGGGCCCGCACCGCCAGCGCGTCCGCCAGCATCCGCACCGTGGTGGCCAGCGCCTGCCGGTCGAGGCCGACGCGCAGGCCCGTCGCGCGGGCCAGGTCGTCGCTGTGCACGACCAGTTCGACCAGGCGTGTGAGGGTGAAGTCGAGCATGCGCATCGCGCCCATGGCGCGCGGCACCAGCAGTTCCTCGCTCACCGCGGCCTCGATCACCGGCTCCAGATCGGCCACGGCGCGGTCGATCAGCTCGGCCCCGTCCGGCCAGCGGGCCGCCTCCGTACGGGTCTCCTCGTCCTGCTCGGCGGCGAAGTCCGCGTTGCCCAGCACCCAGCCGGACAGGGACACCTCCGGCGCCTTGGCCCGCGCCTCCGGGCCGCTCAGGGTGCGCGGCACCGCGTCGATCTGTAGGGCGATGTGCACCAGCAGATGGTGGACGTCCCAGCCGGGGAGGCCCGAGGGGAGGGAGCGCTGGTCCGCCGGCAGCCGGTGGGCCGCGTCGGCGACGGATTCGACCTGCGCGACGAGGGCCTTGCGGACGCGGGCTGGGTCGTAAGTGCGGGGCTTCCTGTCTTTTCCTGCGGGTTTGCGGTTCGCCGGCTGCATACGCGCGAGAGTAGCCGCTGGGCGCTCGGGCCGGGGGTGTGTACTCCGTGTGTGCTGCCCGGTCGACCTGCCTCCGCCCCTGTGTGCGCCCCTGTCTGCGCCGCCGTTCCCCCTGCCGTCCGGGCGGGCGTCGTGCGCCGCCGTTGCCGTTTCCGTTCAGACGTCGCGCCAGGGCGCTCGTCCTCAAGCGCCGGACGGGCTTTCTGTCCGCCCCCTTCCCCGTCCGGCGGCGGGGAAGGGGGCGGGTCGTCAGCCGAAGAGTTCCGGGAGGGTGCGTTCGTGGGCCTCGCGGAGTTCGGTGAGGGGGAGGGTGAACTGGCCCTGGATGTCCAGCTCTTCGCCGTCCACCACGCCGATCCGTTCGGCCGGCATGCCGCGCGCCGCGCACATGTCGGTGAAGCGGACCTCCTCGCTGCGCGGGATGGCGACGAGGGCGCGCCCCTGCGACTCGGAGAAGAGGAACACGAACGGGTCCGTCCCATCGGGCACGACGATCCGTGCGCCCTTGCCGCCCTTGAGGCAGGACTCGGCGAGCGCCTGGATCAGTCCGCCGTCGGAGAGGTCGTGCGCGGCGTCCGCCATGCCGTCCCGGGAGGCGGCGATGAGGATCTCGCCCAGCAGCCGCTCCCGCTCCAGGTCCACCCTGGGGGGCCGGCCGCCGAGGTGGTCGTGCGCGACCTGCGACCAGGCGGAGCCGCCCAGTTCCTCCGCCGTCTCGCCCAGCAGATAGATCAGATGGCCCTCGTCGGCGAACGCCATGGGGGTGCGGCGGGTGACGTCGTCGATGACGCCGAGCACGCCGACCACCGGCGTCGGGTGGATGGCGGCCTCCCCCGTCTGGTTGTAGAGGGAGACGTTCCCGCCGGTCACGGGCGTGCCCAGCTCGCGGCAGCCGTCCGCGAGGCCGCGGCAGGACTCGGCGAACTGCCACATGGCGGCCGGGTCCTCGGGCGAGCCGAAGTTGAGGCAGTCGGTGACCGCCAGCGGGCGCGCGCCGGTCGCGGCGACGTTGCGGTACGCCTCGGCGAGCGCCAGCCGCGCTCCCTCGTACGGGTCGAGCTTGGCGTAGCGGCCGTTGCCGTCGGTGGCGACGGCGACGCCGAGCCCCGACTCCTCGTCGATCCGGATCATGCCGCTGTCCTCGGGCTGTGCGAGGACGGTCTCCCCGAGCACGTAGCGGTCGTACTGGTCGGTGATCCAGGACTTGCCGGCCTGGTTGGGCGAGGAGAGCAACGCCAGTGCGGCGGCCCGCAGTTCCTTGCCGTCCGCCGGGCGGGGCAGCCTGCCCGGGTCGTCGGCCTGGAGCGCGTCCTGCCAGTCGGGGCGGGCGTAGGGGCGCTCGTAGACGGGGCCCTCGTGGGCGACCGTGCGCGGGTCGACGTCGACGATCTTCTCGCCGTGCCAGAAGATCTCCAGCCGGTCGCCGTCGGTGACCTCACCGACGACGGTCGCGGTGACCTCCCACTTCTCGCAGATCTCCAGGAAGCGCTCGACGTTGCCCGGCTCGACGACGGCGCACATGCGCTCCTGGGACTCGCTCATGAGGATCTCCTCCGGCGAGAGCGAGGAGTCGCGCAGGGGCACGTCGTCCAGCTCGACGCGCATGCCGCCCGAGCCGTTGGACGCCAACTCGCTGGTGGCGCAGGAGAGTCCGGCCGCCCCGAGGTCCTGGATGCCGACGACGAGGCCGGCGTGGAACGCCTCCAGGGTGCACTCGATGAGCAGCTTCTCCTGGAAGGGGTCGCCGACCTGGACGGCGGGGCGCTTGCTGGGCCGGCCCGTACCCGAGTCGCCGTCGGCCGCCGCGTCGAAGGTCTCGGACGCCAGGATGGAGGCGCCGCCGATGCCGTCACCGCCCGTCCGCGCCCCGTAGAGGACGACCTTGTTGCCGGTGCCGGCGGCCTTCGCCAGGTGGATGTCCTCGTGCTTCATGACGCCCACGCACAAGGCGTTGACCAGGGGGTTTCCCTGGTAGCAGGCGTCGAAGACGACCTCGCCGCCGATGTTGGGCAGGCCCAGGCAGTTGCCGTAGCCGCCGATCCCGGCGACGACGCCGGGCAGCACCCGCCGGGTGTCCGGGTGGTCGGCGGCGCCGAACCGCAGCGGGTCCATGACGGCGACGGGCCGGGCGCCCATCGCGATGATGTCCCGCACGATGCCGCCGATACCGGTCGCGGCGCCCTGGTACGGCTCCACGTACGAGGGGTGGTTGTGCGACTCGACCTTGAAGGTGACGGCGTAGCCCTGGCCGACGTCCACGACGCCCGCCTGCTCGCCGATGCCGACGAGCATGGCCTCGGCACCGGGGCCCTCGGTGGGCGCCTTCTCGCCGAACTGCCGCAGATGGACCTTGCTGCTCTTGTAGGAGCAGTGCTCGGACCACATCACCGAGTACATCGCCAGCTCGGCGCCGGTCGGCCGCCGGCCGAGGATCTCGCGGATGCGGGCGTACTCGTCCTCCTTCAGGCCGAGTTCGGCCCAGGGGAGCTCGGTGCCCGGGGTCCGCTCCGCGTGCTCGACGGTGTCCAGGCTCTGGGAAGTCATGCTGCGGTCTCCTGGTGAACTGCTCCGCCCGAACCACGCCGGGACGCGGGGTGTGCGGGCCCGTGCGGCCGGGCCGTCGTCGGTGCCGGTGCGCCGCTCATGCGACCAGCCTCGCGAGGGCCGAGGTGAAGAATCCGAGGCCGTCCGTCGTCGGGCCGGTCAGCGACTCGACGGCGTGCTCGGGGTGCGGCATGAGGCCGACCACGTTCCCGGCCTCGTTGGTGATGCCGGCGATGTCCCGGCGGGATCCGTTGGGGTTGGCCTGCTCCTCCGGCGTCCCCGGTCCGGCCGTGTAGCGGAAGACGACGCGGCCCTCGGCCTCCAGGGCGTCCAGGGTGCGCTCGTCGGCGACGTAACCGCCCTCGCCGTTCTTCAGCGGAACGGTGATCTCCTGGCCCTCGGTGTAGTCCGTCGTCCATGCGGTGCGGTTGTTCTCCACCCGCAGCCGCTGGTCGCGGCAGATGAACCGCAGATGGTCGTTGCGTGTCAACGCGCCGGGAAGCAGATGGGATTCGCACAGGACCTGGAAGCCATTGCAGATGCCCAGCACCGGCATTCCCTGCTTCGCCTGTTCGACGATCGTCTGCATGACCGGCGAGAAACGGGCAATGGCGCCGCACCGCAGATAGTCCCCGTAGGAGAATCCACCGGGCAGCACGACGGCGTCGACCTGGTGCAGATCCTTGTCCCGGTGCCACAGCGCGACGGGTTCACCGCCGGCGATACGGATCGCACGGCGCGCGTCACGGTCGTCGAGCGAACCGGGGAAGGTGACCACACCGATACGGCCGAGCCGGCCGGCGGTGCGGGCGGGGCCGGTGGGAGCGCTGGTGGCAGCGGTGCCGGTGGTGCCGGTCACGCCGGGGCCTCCTCGGACACCGCGGGCTCCTCGACGCGCACGGTGAAGTCCTCGATCACCGTGTTGGCCAGGAAGGTTTCCGCGAGCTCATGGATCCTGCGCAGGGCCGCCGCGTCGACGGGCCCCTCCACTTCCAGTTCGAAGCGCTTGCCCTGACGGACATCGGCGATCCCCTCGAAACCCAGGCGTGGCAGTGCGCGTTGCACCGCCTGTCCCTGGGGGTCGAGGATCTCCGGCTTCAGCATGACGTCGACCACGACGCGGGCCACGGGTACTCCTATGTGCTTGGCAGGCGGCTGCGCGGCCAGCGTACCCGGCCCCGTGATCTACGCGCGTTGATATCGCGGACCCGGTAGCGACTTCGTGAAGCACTGGGAAAACGGCGGCAGAAAAAGTAGGGTCACTATTGCCGTCGGAACCGGGCCGTGAATTACCCGGCGCCGGCAATCGCGCAGCGGCGCGGTACCTGCGTATACGCAGCGCGGCAGAACAAAAAACGCCCCCTATCCGGGCTCACCGTCGCAGGCGCACGGGCAACAACACCTGCCGCCGGCGGAAATGCGGTGATCCCTTTCGTGATCCTGAAGGAAGGACCGATATCCGTGGCACAGCGCGTGGTCGTCACACTCTCCGATGACATCGACGGCGGAGAAGCGGCGGAGACGGTCTCCTTCGGCCTCGACGGGAAGTTCTACGAGATCGACCTGAATACGGACAATGCCAAGCGCCTGCGCGAAGACCTGGCACCTTTCGTGGAAGCCGGGCGTAAGCGGACGAAGTCGGGCAAGGCGTACCACCGGACCTCCGTGGAGCCGGATCCCCGCGCGGTGCGCGCCTGGGCCGAGTCCAACGGCATGGAGGTGCCGGCCCGCGGCCGTATCCCGAAGAAGGTCTACGACGCCTTCAAGGCCGCCCACTGACCCCGGATCACCCCCGGTTCTCCCCCGTTCCGCACTCGACTTGCCATCCACCCCGGGTGATCGGCTAAAGTTCAGAGCACGCCGCGAGGGGAACCCCCGGGAAACCTCACGGAGCGCGCGGGTGTAGCTCAGTAGTAGAGCGCCCTCTTTCCAAGAGGGAGGCGCAGTGTGCGATTCCTGTCACCCGCTCTTCTGTATCCGGCCGACGGTCGTGAACGATCAGGTAGGATATGGGTCGCGCCACTCGGTGAGAGCCGAGTGGAGGCAATGCGGACGTAGCTCAGTTGGTAGAGCGCAACCTTGCCAAGGTTGAGGTCGCGAGTTCGAGCCTCGTCGTCCGCTCTTCACAAAGGCCCCGGTCTTCGGACCGGGGCCTTCTTCGTGTTCCGCGCCGCTCGCCGCGTCCGCGCACGCACGACGGCCGCAGCCCACCGCCCGACACCGCATGACATTCGTCATGGACACCGATGACGTGCCGCACTGCCGGGTGCCGCGGGGGTCGGTGAGCCTGGACGGCATGGATGCGATCGAGGTCGAAGGGCTCAGGCGCCGCTACTCGGCGGACAGCAAGGGAGAGGGATTCGAGGCCGTCCGCGGCATCTCCTTCTCCGTACGGGAGGGAGAGATCTTCGCGCTCCTCGGCACCAACGGGGCGGGCAAGACCTCCACGGTGGAGGTGCTGGAGGGGCTCGCGCCGGCCACCGGGGGCAGCGTGCGGGTGCTCGGGCTCGACCCGTACACCCAGCGCACCGCCGTGCGGCCGCGCACCGGCGTGATGCTCCAGGAGGGCGGCTTCCCCTCGGAGCTGACGGTGGCGGAGACGGCGCGGATGTGGGCGGGCGTCACCAGCGACGCCCGTCCGCCGGCCGAGGCGCTGGAACTGGTCGGTCTGGGTGCGCGGCGGGACGTGCGCGTCAAACAGCTCTCCGGCGGGGAGCGGCGGCGGCTCGATCTGGCGCTCGCGCTCATCGGACGTCCCGAGGTGCTGTTCCTGGACGAGCCGACCACCGGGATGGATCCCGAAGGGCGCCGGGACACCGCCTCGTTGGTGCGCCGACTGCGGTCCGAGGGGACCACCGTCCTGCTGACGACGCACTATCTGGAGGAGGCCGAGCAGCTCTCCGACCGGCTGGCGATCATGCAGGCCGGGCGGATCGTGGCCGCGGGCACCGCCGAACAGGTCGCCGCCTCCCGGCCGTCCAGGATCACCTTCCGGCTGCCCGCCGGCGTCCCGGCCGAGCGGCTGCCGGAGGACTGGCGGGGCGCGGCCGACGGGCAGAAGGTCGCCCGGCGCACGCACACGCTCCAAGAGGACCTCACCGGGCTGCTGCTGTGGGCGCGGGACACCGGCGTCGCGCTGGAGGGCCTGCACGCGCGGTCCGCCTCCCTGGAGGAGGCGTTCCTGGAGATCGCGGAAGAGGGCCATCTGCGCGCCGGGTGGGGAGACGACGCGGGCACCGCGGGCTTCGCGGACCCCGCCTCGGCCGGGCGCCGGGCCGGGCACGGGAACAGCAACGAGAAGACGGGGGTACGGGCATGAGCACGCCGACCACGACACAGCGGGCGGGCACGCCGGGGACGCCGGGCACTCCGCCGGCCCCGGGGCCGTTCCGGGCGGCGCGGCTGTCGCCGCAGCGGATCGGTGCGCTGGGGCGAGCCGAGCTGACGCTGCTGCTGCGCAACCGGACGGCGCTGGTCATGGCCGTCCTGGTGCCGATCATGCTGACGTTCAGCATCAGGAGCGCGGCGCAGCAGGCCGATCTGTCCGGCACCGGGCTGTCGGTGGCCACGACCGTGCTGCCCGGATCGGTCGGCATGGTGCTGCTGTTCGCCGTCTACAGCAACCTCATCGGGGTGTACGTCGCACGGCGCGAGGAGCTGGTGCTCAAGCGGCTGCGCACCGGTGAGGCCACCGATGCGGAGATCCTCGGCGCCTGCGCGCTGCCGGCCGTCGTCATCGGCGTCGCCCAGTGCGTGCTGCTGCTCGGCGGCGGCGCCGTCGTCCTGGACGCGGGGGCGCCGGCCCGGCCGGATCTGCTGGTCGTCTCCGTGCTGCTGGGGCTGGCGCTGTCGGCCGTGCTCGCCGCCGCCTCGACGGCCGTCACCAAGTCCAGCGAGATGGCACAGCTGACGCCGATGCCGCTGATGCTCGTCACCTTCGCCGGCTCCGGGGTCTTCGTCCCCCTGGAGGTCTTCCCCGACAAGCTGGCCGCCGTCTGCGAGTGGCTGCCGCTGACGCCGGTGATGGAGCTGCTGCGCAGCGCGTGGACCGAGCAGCTGTCCGGGGCCGGGACGCTGCGTGCGCTGGGCATCGCGCTCGCCTGGATCGCGCTCTCCTGGTTCCTCGTGAGGCGGTACTTCCGCTGGGAGCCGCGCCGGTGACGGCCGGGGCGCCTCGGACGCCTCGCACGCCGGGGACGGCCGGGGCGCCCGGGAACGCCGGGGACGCGCCGCCGTGTGCCCGGTGGCCGGGGCGCGGGCGGCGAGCGCCGGCGGGGGCTCGGCTACCGTCGGGAGCAGGCCGGGGGCGAGAACGGAGACGGGGATGATCCGCTGGGGCAGGGGCACGTGGCACACGTGGCGGCAGCGCAGCAGGACGGAGCAGGCGGAGGTCTCCTCGCGCTGGATGCTGAAGGCCACGCCGTGGATCTTCTTCTTCGGCGGGGCGCCGCAGATGCTCGTCGCCGTACAGGACGGAGCCGCCCGGGCCTGGCTCGCCCTCGGCGTGATCGGGCTGGGGCTGGTGCTGTGCGTGCTCTCCGCGCGCGGGCTGGACAGCGCGCTGACGTACTACCTGGAGCGGGACGAGCGGGCACCGGTGCGGCTGCTGGCGGTGATGGCCGTCGCCAGCGGTGCCGCCGTGGGGCTGCTGGCCGGCGTCATCGCGCTCGGCGGGCTGCGGGACGGACCGTTCGCCGGGCTCGCGCTCTTCGCGCTCGTCCCCGGGCCCGTCGGGCTGTACGCGCTGCTGGTACCGGTGCGCCGGGCCCTGGCCGTGCTGCTGGGGTGCTGCGCCGCGCTGGGGGCGCTGTTCGCGCTGTGCGGCATGCCCCCGGCGAACCTGAGCGCCGTGCTGTTCATCGACGTCGTGATCACGGCGTGCAGCGTGTTCACGCCGCGCTCCACCGGCTGGTACATCGCCGTCGTCCGGGGGCTGGACGAGGCCAAGCAGACCCAGGCGCGGCTCGCGGTGGCCGAGGAGCGGCTGCGGTTCAGCCGGGATCTGCACGATGTGATGGGCCGCAATCTGTCGGCCATCGCGCTCAAGAGCGAACTGGCCACGCAGTTGGCGCGGCGCGGCTCCGCCTCCGCCGTCGACCAGATGGTCGAGGTGCAGCGGCTGGCCCGGCAGTCGCAGAACGAGGTGCGGGAGGTCGTGCGCGGCTACCGCGAGGTGGGGCTGGCGACGGAGCTGGCCGGGGCGCGCGGCATCCTGCGGGCCGCCGGCGTGGACTGCCGCGTCGAGGCGTCCCCGGCGCTCGACGGGATCCCGCACGAGGTGCGGACCGCGCTCGGCTGGGTCGTCCGCGAGGGCGCCACCAATGTGCTGCGGCACGCCGACGCCACCCGGTGCGCGGTGCGGGCGTGCACGGAGCCGGACGGCGGGACGGGCGCGGCGGAGGGCGTCCGGGCCGCCGTGCTGGTGATGGAGAACGACGGGCTGCGCGGCGCCCCCGGCCGTCCCGGGACAGGACTGCCCGGGCTGCGGGAACGGCTCGCCTCACTCGGCGGGACGCTGAGCGCCGAGCGGGTGCGGGGCCACGGCGGTACGGACGAGCCGGAACTGTTCCGGCTGCACGCCCGGATCCCGCTGACCGGTGCCGACGACCGCGTGGCGGGGGCCGGGGGCGGCCCTGACCCGGACGACGGCAGCCCGGCCGACGGCGGGGACGGGGACGGGAACCCTGCCGGAGACGACGGCGGTAGCCCGGCGGGCGCCGAGGGCGGGCCCGAACGAGGCGACGGCGGCAGCCCTTCCGGGGCCGACAGCGGGCCTGGACGAGGTGACGGCGGTGGCCCGCCGGGAGCCGGGGGCAGCCCTGTCCGTGGCGGGATCGGCGAGGTCGGGGCCGGTGGTCGTGTGCGGGTGGGCGCGGAGGACGGCCGGTCCGGGGGGCCGGAGGCGGGAGGAGAAGGGTGAGTTCTGGGCCGATTCGGGTGCTGCTGGCCGACGACGAGCACCTCATCCGGGGTGCGCTGGCCGCGCTGCTCGCGCTGGAGGACGATCTGGAGATCGTCGCGGAGGCCGCCTCGGGGCCGGAGGCGCTGGCCATGGCGCGGGCGCACCGGCCCGATGTCGCCGTGCTGGACCTCCAGATGCCCGGCGCCGACGGTGTGCGGGTGGCGGCCGGGCTGCGGGACGAGGTGCCGGGCTGCCGGACGCTGATCGTCACCGGTCACGGGCGGCCCGGGCATCTGAAGCGGGCGCTCTCCGCCGGGGTGCGCGGCTTCGTGCCGAAGACGCTGTCCGCCGAGCAGCTCGCACAGATCATCCGCACCGTGCACGAGGGCGGGCGGCATGTGGACCCGGAGCTGGCGGCCGACGCCATCAGCGCGGGGGATTCGCCGCTGTCGGCGCGGGAGGCGGAGCTGCTGGAGCTGGCCGCCGACGGGGCGCCGGTGGCGGAGATCGCCCGTAAGGCGGCCTTGACGCAGGGGACCGTGCGCAACTACCTGTCGGCGGCCACCGCGAAGCTCGGCGCGGGCAACCGGCACGCGGCGGTGCGGATGGCCCGGGAGCGGGGCTGGATCTGACCCCTGCTGCGGGCGGTTATACTGGACCGCGTGCCAGGGGTCGGACGGGTGTCCGGACGGTTCCGGTGATGCGGACGTAGCTCAGTTGGTAGAGCGCAACCTTGCCAAGGTTGAGGTCGCGAGTTCGAGCCTCGTCGTCCGCTCTTCGCACAGGCCCCGGTCTTCGGACCGGGGCCTTTTCCGTGCGCGCGGGGCCGCGGGTCAGTCGCAGGTCAGGTGCAGCCGGGCCCAGGAGTTGTTGGCGTAGCCCTTGGGGTTCCACAGGTGGCGCGGTGACTCGGGCTGGGTGGCGCCCGTGGTGTCCCAGGCGCGGGCGATGATCTCCACGGGCCCGGCCGGCAGGTCGAGGTCCGTGTGCCAGGGCTGCCAGGTCCACCGGCCGGCTCCGGGGCCGAGCCTCGCCTGTGTCCAGCTGCGGCCGCCGTCGGCGGAGACGTCGACGCGGGCGACGGCGCGGTCCTCGCCGGCCAGGGCGTAGCCGCTGATCCGGGTCGGGCCGGAGGGCAGCCGGGCGCCCGGGGCCGGGTGGAGGATGTCGCAGTTGAGGGCGACGGGCCCGAGGGAGATGCCGTCGCCGGGGCCGGCCCGGCCGGGGTCGGCGCCGGCGGGCAGCAGCCGGTAGGCGGTGGCCTGGAACCAGTTGCGCGAGGGGTGTTCCTGCGCGGTGATGCGCCGGAGCCATTTGACGCTGCGGGCGCCGATCCAGCCGGGGACGACGGCGCGCAGCGGTGCGCCGTGCACGGGCGGCAGCGGCGCGCCGTTCATGGACCAGGCCAGCAGCACCTCGCCGGAGCGTGCCTTGTCGGCGGGTACGGAGCCGCCGAAGGGCTGCGGCGGGTCGGCGACGGGTGAGACGTCCGGGGCGGCGAAGGCGATGTGGGCGGCGTCGGGCCGCAGCCCGGCGGCGTCGAGGACGTCGGCCAGGCGGACGCCCGCCCAGCGCGCGGTGGAGGTGGCGCCGGGTCCCCAGGGGGCCTCGCCGGGGATGTCGCGGACTTCCATGAGCCCGGCGCGGCGGTTGCCTGCGCACTGGAGGGTGGCCTCCACCTCGGTCTCCTCGAAGCGGGTGCGCAGGTCCTCCAGGCTCAGCTCCAGCGGCCGGTGGACGAGCCCGTCGACGGTGAGCCGCCAGGTGGCGGGGTCGGCTTCGGGTACGGGCCCGTGGTTGCGGACGTAGAAGGTGTCCAGCGGTGTGGGGCCGCCCTGCCGGAGGGCGGCGCGGGGTGGCTCCGCGTTGAACGGTTCGTGCTCGTGCACCAGCATGTCGTCCCTTTTGCCCCATGTGGTCATGGAGGGACGGTACCCACGCGGTGCGGATTCCGTGCGCGGGATCCAGCCGGACACAGCGGGGCCCGGCCGGGACGCGCCGGGACCGGCCCGTTTCGGCCGGGCGCCGGGGTCAGCTCCAAGGGGTGCCGGTGAGCCGTTCGTACGCCTCGATGTAGCGGGAGCGGGTGGCCTCGACGACCTCGGGCGGCAGCGGGGGCGGCGGCTGGGTGCCGGTGCGGTCCCAGGCCGCGGCGGGCGAGGTGAGCCAGTCGCGGATGTACTGCTTGTCGAAGGAGGGCTGGGGACGGCCGGGCTGCCAGGAGTCGGCGGGCCAGAAGCGGGAGGAGTCGGGGGTGAGCGCCTCGTCGGCGAGGGTGAGGACGGGGTTCTCGTCGGAGGTGTGGCCGAACTCGAACTTGGTGTCGGCCAGGATGATGCCGCGCTCGCGGGCGATGTCGCGGGCCCTGTCGTAGGCGGCGAGGGTGGCTTGGCGCAGCTCGGCGGCGGTCTCGGGGCCGACGCGGCGGGCGACCTCCTCGTAGGCGACGTTCTCGTCGTGCTCGCCGACCTCGGCCTTGGTGGCGGGGGTGAAGATCGGGCCGGGCAGCTCCGAGCCGTCCTCCAGCCCCTCCGGGAGGGCGAGGCCGCACACGGTCCGGGACTCCTCGTACTCCTTGAGGCCCGAGCCGGCGAGGTAGCCGCGGGCCACGCACTCGACGGGGAGCATGCGCAGCGCCTTGCACACCGTGGTGCGGCCCTCCCAGTCGGCGGGGGCGCCCGGGGGCAGCTCGGTGCTGAGGACGTGGTTCGGCAGGATGTCGACGAGCTGCTCGAACCACCACAGGGACAGCTTCGTCAGGACGCGGCCCTTGTCCGGGATCTCGGTCGGCAGCACCCAGTCGTAGGCCGAGATGCGGTCGCTGGCGACCATCACCAGGTCCCCGGCCTCGTTCTGGTACAGGTCGCGCACCTTGCCCGTGTGCAGGTGCACCAGGCCGGGCACCTGCACGGGCTCGGGCTTCTCGACGAATCCGGACACGGAGTTCCTCCCGTGGCTGCCGACGGACGACGGACCCCGATTCTCCCCCACGCCCGCACGGGCGGCTCAGCGGGCGCCGAACACCTGCGTCCACCAGGGGCCGCCGGAGCCGTCCTGCCGGCCGACGCCGATCTCCTTGAACGAGCAGTTGAGGATGTTGGCGCGGTGTCCGGGGCTCTTCATCCAGGAGTCCATGACCTGCTCCGGGGTGCGCTGGCCCCGGGCGATGTTCTCGCCGTAGGTGGACCAGTCGTAGCCGGCCGCGGTGATGCGTTCGCCGGGGCCGTCGCCGTCGGGGTCGGTGTGGTCGAAGAAGCCGCGGTCCTTCATGGCGGAGGAGTGGCGCAGACCGGCCGTCGACAGCTTGTCGTTGAGGCTGAGCGGGCCGCAGCCGGCCTTGGCGCGTTCGGCGTTCGCCAGCCGTGTCACCTGCTGGGCGAGACCGCCGGAGCCGCCGCCGGAGTCCGGGCCGTCCGGGGCAGCCGGCCGGGAGGCGGGTGCCGAGGGGCGCTGGGTGGGGGTCGGGCGTGCGGTGGTGTGCGTGGGCGAGGGCCGCTTCGACGGCTCGCTGTCCTTCTTCTTCTCGGGCGGCTTGCTCGGCTTGTGCGTCTTCTCGTCGGGCGAGGGGGCGGTGGACGACGGCGGTTCCGTGGTCGGGAGGGGGCTCGCGGGCCGGGTGGCCACCTTCGTCTCCTCGTCGGCCCCGTCGGGCAGCAGCGTCATACCGCCCAGGACGCCCAGCGGCAGCAGGAGCACCGCCGCGGCCGTCACGGCGCGGCGGTGCCGGCGTATTCGGCGGTGCCGCAGTTCCCGGGTGCGGCTGCCGTGGGCGAGCGGGGACGGTGACGGGGAGGGGGACGGTGACGGGGAGGGGGACGGAGGCGAGGGCGCGGGCGGGGGCCCGGGGGCGGCGGCGGACGGGTGGGTCGCCTGGGCGCCCGTCGTGGTGAGGCCGTCGGGGGCGGGGGCGCGGACCGCGGCGGCGAGGGCGGCGCCGACGGGGACGATCCCGAGCCCGCGCAGCAGCCGCTCGGGCGGCAGCATGCCTGCCGCGCCGGCCTGCGCCGGGTCGCACTCCGGGCAGGAGCGCAGATGCCGGGCGATGCGTTTGCGCCACAGCGGGGAGGGGGCGCCGTCCCAGATGCCGAGGGTGTCGGCCAGGGCGCCGCAGCGGGGCCCGGTGGCCAGGGCGCGCACGATGAGGCGCGAGGTCTCCAGGCGTTCCTTCATGCGCTGGACGCGGACGGCGGTGTGCTGCCGGCCGAGCCCGAGGGCCTCGGCGACCTCGGCGCGGGTGAGTTCGCCGGCGGATTCCAGCCACCACAGCGAGAGCAGCGAGCGGTCGTCCTCGTCGAGCCAGCGGGTGGCCTCGGCGACCTCGCGGCGCTGGCCCTGGAGGTTGAGGCGCAGGATGGTGAGGTCGACGAAGTCGGCGCCGGGGTCGGCCAGTTCGTGCGCGTCCTGGAGGCCGGGGGCGGCGGCGCGGTCCTGCTGGTGGCGGCGTACCTGGTTCATGGCGATGGCGACCAGCCAGGAGCGGAAGCGCGCGGGGTCGCGGAGGGTGTGCAGCCCGCCGAGCGCGCGCATCATCGTCTCCTGCACGATGTCGTCGACGTCGCTGTGCCCGTTCAGCGCCCGTCCGACGAGGGAGTGGACGAGCGGCAGATACGCCCTGGCCAACTCCTCGCGTGCGCGGGGGTTCCCGCGGCGGGCGGCCTCGACCAGCTCGCTGTCGTGCCCCGGGCCGGTGGGTATCTCTGGCGGCACCTGTGGCTCCCCTTCTGCGTCCGGTACATCCGACACGTTCCGGTACGTCGGATACGTCTGAGCGTCGGCCGGCAAGGGCCGGCACCGGGGGAGACCACACGGCCCGGGGGCCGATAACGGAAAACCGCGCGCTCAGTCCCGCTTGCAGATGCGGTCCAGCAGGTTGGCCGTCGCCCGCTGGACGCACGCGTCCACATACCCGGGGCGGTCCAGGGCCGGGGACCAGGCGAAGGTACCGGAGGCGAACACGTAGGCGCCGGACGGGGCGCGGTACAGGGACGTCTCCTGGTGGCGGCGGGCGCCGGCGCGGTCCTGGTACGGGGAGTGGGCGAGCAGGATCCGCGAGGTGTACTCGGGCAGGAGCGTGCGCGGGAAGTAGCGGTCGGCCTCACCGGCGACCAGGCCGGGCAGTTCGTCGGCCTCGCCGGCGCCGGTCGCCTCCCACAGCCAGTGGTCGGCGTTGCGGACGACCAGCGGGGAGGGCTCGGCCACCTGGCCCGTGTACTGGATGCCCAGCAGGGTCTGCTCCGGCTCGCCCTGTTCGCGCCAGAGCGCGGGCCTGCCGGGGCCGCGGCGTTTCCGGCAGGTGAGCAGCCGGTCGGGGGCCCCGGAGGGCAGGGCGTCCAACTCGACCTGCCAGTACATGGTGTTGGCGGAGAGGAAGACCAGCGAGGTGCCGGCGTCCCGCGCCTTCTCGACGGCCCGGCGCATCGGCACGGACCAGTACTCGTCGTGCCCGGGGAAGACCAGGCCCCGGTAGCGGGTCGGGTCGATGCGGCCGGCGTGCAGATCGCGGGTGTCGGCGTAGGCGAGGTCGTAGCCGTAGCGCTCGGCCCAGCGGATGAAGTCGTAGGCGTGGCCGACGTGCAGGGGCAGGCCCGAGCCGGCGTAGGGGCGGTCGAAGCAGACGGTCGTGGCCGCCTCGCTCTCACCCAGCAGCCGGCCCTCGCCGTCCCAGGCGTGGTACAGGCTGGCGCCGGTGTGCCCGTCCTCCGGGAAGAGGTTGTACGCCTGCCAGGTCACATCGGGCAGCACCAGCAGCAGGTCCGCCGGGTCGCGGTCGCGGACGGTGAAGGGGATGTGCGAGCGGTGCCCGTCGAGGGTGGTGAGGACGGCGACGTAGGCGCCGGTGCTCCAGTACTCGGGGATCTGCAACCGCCAGGAGAGCCACCAGTGGTGGCAGGAGACCGTGCGGTCGGCGGTGAGCGGTTCGGGCTGCATGATGCCCGACAGCCGGGGGCTGGTGGTGATCTTGGTGGCTCCGGCGCCGCCGTAGTGCCCGATGCGGTAGACGTCCACGCTGAACGGCTGCGGCGGGTTCACGGTGATCCGGAAGTCGATCGACTCGCCGGGCGGCGTACCGCCGGGGACCGAGGCGAAGCCCTTGATCTGGCAGCGCACGTCGTCCGCCGTGGGCGGTGCGCTGCTGCACCGCCGGGTACGGGGCTCGGGGACGCCGCGGACGACGGGGCGCCCGCCGGCCGCCTCCCGGATCAGCTCCGGCGTGCGGGAGGTCTGGCCCGGCGCCGGGTCGACGCAGTCGATGTACCAGGGCACCAGGCGGCCGTTGTCGAAGTACGTCTCGCTCACCCGCAGCCAGGGCAACGGGCCCTGGCCGAACGGGTCGTTGACGGCGTGTGCGAGGGCGCCGGACTCCCAGCGCCGCATCTGTCCGGGCCGCGGTGCGTGAGGTGCGTGCTGCCGGCCCCCGGTCCTCTCCGTCCCCACCTTCTGCTCCCTCCCCGGCATCCACGTCCGCCGTCGCACACCGTGTGACGCTCTGCTGACGACAGACAGCACATCACATAACGCAAGCGTCTGGTCACCCTTCGTCGCGAAATGCCTGGAGAGGATCTTCAGACGAGACGCACGGGCTTGTCCGCCCGGACACCCACCGAGCCGAGCCACTCCTCCAGACCGCGGCCGTCCCCCTCCTCGACCAACGCCCGGACGAGGCGGGACAGTTCGCCGCAGCGCTCCCCGCCGACCTGGAGCGTGGGGCCGTCCAGCCAGTCCAGGCCGGGCACGGCGCCCGCGGTGTCGACGGCGGCGCAGCAGACGGTCGCGACGACGTGCTCGACCAGCAGTTCCGTACCGCCGCGCGGCGGCCGCAGCGGGAGCCCCATCGGGGAGGGGGCGGGGAGCGCGTCGCCCGAGCCGGCGGCGGGCACGGTGCCCGGGTGGCCGGGATGCGGGGGCGGGGCGCCCGGCATCCCGCCGGCGCCCGCCGCCTCGGCGCGCGCCACCTGCGCGGTGATGTGCGCCGCCAGCAGCTCACTGCCGCCGGGGGCCGCGAAACGGCCGAGCACCCGGGCGAGCGTCGGCCGGTACAGCTCCGGGCCGTCCTGCGCCGAGCCGGGCTCCGGCGCACGGGCCGGCTCCTCACCGGACGCCGGATCCGCCGTGCTGTCCAGGGCCTCGAACAGGCGGGCCGCCTCGGTGCGCCAGATGCGGTCGACGACCTCCTCCGGGTACGCCGGCCACTCCACCGGCGCCCAGTCCGGGGCCGGGTCGCCCGCGCGGGCCCCCGGCAGCGGCGGCGGCCGCGAGCCCAGGAACAGCCGGGCCGCGAGCAGCGAGACCTCGGCGTCCACCGCGCCGGGCTCCTCCAGCAGATCGCAGGCCGGACGCTCGCCCAGCCGGGAGGTGAAGCCCTCGGCCAGCCGGTCGCGCCGGGACAGCTCCGTCAGCGCCGAGACCACCCCGGCGTCCAGCCGCGTCGGCCACAGGCCGAGCCGCCAGGCCGGCAGTGCCACCCGCGTCAGCAGCCGGTCCCAGCCCGCGTAGGCGAGCCCGACCTGCTCCTGCGCGACGACCCGCAGCCCGTAGTCGACGTTCTGCGCCCGCTCGGCGGCCGCGGCGGCGACGCCCCGCTCCATCTCCGTCGCGTGCGGGCCCACCGCCCGCAGCATCAGCCGCACACACGGGCCGACGAGCCGGGCGCACCCGGGCCGGAGCGGCCCACGCCCGTCGGCCCGCGGGGTCCGCCGCCGGGCCGCGGCACGCTCCGCGACGGCGCAGGCCGCGTCCAGGCCGCGCACCCAGCGGCGTGCCGCCGCTATGTCGGGGTGCGCCGAGGGCCCC
Organism: Streptomyces cacaoi; assembly: GCF_006539165.1. Classification (GTDB taxonomy): domain Bacteria; phylum Actinomycetota; class Actinomycetes; order Streptomycetales; family Streptomycetaceae; genus Streptomyces; species Streptomyces cacaoi. The sequence goes on from NZ_BJMM01000045.1 coordinate 44,511, forward strand.
GTGCCGGCGACGACCGGCGCGAGCAGGGCCCGCAGCTCGGCGACCCGCATCCACCACAGGAACGGCGAGCCGATGACCAGCACCGGCGCCTGCGAGCGCGCGCCCCGCCGCAACCGCGCACGCCCCCCGGCGGGGCCCTGCGCGCCCCTGGCCTGGGCGGGGTGGGTGCGGTCCTCCAGCCAGCTGTCGCAGTCCGGGGTGAGCGCCAGCGCGGACGGCGCCGGGACGTCGAGCCGCTCCGCGAGGTCCCGGACGAGGCCGTACAGGTCCGGCGCCGCGGACTCGTCGAGCGGGACGGTGGGCGAGACGGCGGGCCGTGCCCGTACGACGACGGTGGCCACCAGCCCGGCGTACGCCAGCGCCAGCACCGCGAGCCCCGTCACCACCCAACGCGCCGTGTCCCAGCCGCCGGATGCGGGCAGATGGCCCGTCGCACGGCCGGTCCACAGGATCACGGCGGCCGCAGCGGGCAGCAGGGCGAGGCCGAGTGCGGTGCTGCGGACCCGGAGCACCGCGAGGGCATGGCCGCGCGCGGAAGGCGCCGTCCGCCGGCCGGCACCGATCACGTCTCACCCCCGGTCAGGTACGGGTATCCGCCGGGCTCTCCGGCTTTCCACCCACTGTGGCACCGCGCCACGAGGCCGCAATGCGCGCTGCGCCGGACGACGGAACGGACGCCACGCAGCATGTGCGGCACCCTAGTTGTGCCCTGCGCGGGCGTCAGCCGTAGGCGAGACCGGTCACTCGATGGAATGGCTTTGGGGAGAGCTCTTGCTTCACGCCTCCGCGCCGGTTATGCGTCTCCCTCCGCCCTTCCGCGAGCGGGGGCGCCGGGCCCGGCGTTGCGGAGCGTGCGGGGGTCAGAGCGCGGCGATGTCCCGCCGGTGGTGGGAGCCGGCCAGCCGGATCCGCTCCACGGCGGCGTACACCCGCTCCCGCGCCGCGGGGAGGTCCTCGCCGGTCGCGGTGACCGACAGCACGCGCCCGCCCGCGCTGCGGACGGTCCCGTCGTCGGCGGCGGCCGTTCCGGCGTGCAGCACGTACGCGTGCGGGGCGTGCGCGGCGACCTCGTCGAGCCCCTCGATCACATCGCCCTTGCGCGGAGCGGCCGGGTAGCCCTCGGCGGCGACGACGACGGTCACCGCGGCGTCCTCGCTCCAGCGCAGCGGCGCCACGTCCGCGAGGGTGCCGGTGGCCGCCGCGTACAGCAGGCCGGAGAGCGGGGTGCGCAGCCGGGCGAGGACGACCTGGGTCTCCGGGTCGCCGAAGCGGGCGTTGAACTCGATGACGCGCACCCCGCGCGAGGTGAGCGCGAGCCCCGCGTACAGCAGTCCGGAGAACGGGGTGCCGCGGCGGCGCAGTTCGCGCACGGTGGGCTCCAGAACCGTCTCCGTCACCTCGTCGACGAGCTTCGGGTCGGCCCACGGGAGCGGCGAATAGGCGCCCATGCCACCGGTGTTGGGGCCCTCGTCGCCGTCGTGGGCGCGCTTGAAGTCCTGCGCGGGGCTCAGCGGGACGACGGTCTCGCCGTCGGTCACCGCGAACAGGGACACCTCGGGCCCGTCGAGGAACTCCTCGACGACGACGGTGCCGTCGCAGGCGCGGGCGTGCGCGCGGGCCTGCGCGAGGTCGTCGGTGACCACGACGCCCTTGCCGGCCGCCAGCCCGTCGTCCTTGACGACGTAGGGCGGGCCGAAGGCGTCGAGGGCGGCATCGGCCTCCTGCGCGGTGGTGCACACATAGCTGCGCGCCGTGGGCACGCCCGCCTCGGCCATGACGTCCTTCGCGAACGCCTTGGACCCCTCCAGCCGGGCCGCCTCGGCCGACGGGCCGAAGACGGGGACGCCGCGCTCGCGCAGGGTGTCGGCGACACCCGCGACGAGGGGCGCCTCGGGGCCGACGACGACGAGGTCGGCGCGGACCTCGTCACTGGCGGCGAGCGCGGCGACGGCCGGGCCGTCCAGCGCGTCCACGGAGTGCAGCGTGGCCACCTCGGCGATCCCGGCGTTGCCGGGCGCGCAGTGCACAGCGGTGACCTCGGGGTCGAGCGAGAGCGAGCGGCACAGGGCGTGTTCGCGGGCACCGCCGCCAATGACCAGGATCCTCACACCGCTCAGCCTAGAGCCTGGTCCACGGACGGCCGAACGCGGTCCGGGAGCCCGGGGGCGCGCACCGACGGGTGACATACGCGGGAGGGGCGCCGGGGGCGCGGGCCCCTGTGCGGACAAGCGCGGACGAGCGCGGACGGGGGTGGACGGGCGCGGGCGGGCGTGGACGGGCACGGACCGGCGCGAACCGGCGCGGACCGGGGTCGGGGCACCACTTCCGGATGGAAAAACCGGTGATCCGCGCTTTCGTCCCGATTCGGACAGTAGGAAGGGGGCCGGAGTCTGCTGAGGGAGTGCGGGTGAGACAGCCGGATCTGCTGGGCCGGGGATTTCCGTCCGGGGACTGGGAGGAGCCCGCCGAACGCCTCGAAGAGCTGTACCACTGGGTCGAGGAGGAGGCGTTGGCGCTCGTCGAGTGGTACCTGGCCGACCGGGCACGCAAGCGGCGCTGGGCCCGGGTGCTGCGCGCGGGGACGGCGGCGGGGGCAGCGGCGGGTGCGGCGCTGCCGCTGCTGGAGACCGCCGGGCTGGCGGGCGGACCGCCGGACGACCGGGCGGCGGCGCTCGGCCCGGTGGGGGCCGCCGGATATCTGGGCCTGCTGCTCGCCGTGGTGTGTCTGCTGGCCGACCGGTGGCTCGGGCTGACCTCCGGCTGGATGCGGTCGGTGGCGGCGGCGCAGGCGGTGCAGCGGCGGCTGGAGGCGCTGCGGTACGCGTGGGCCGCCGAGCGCATCCGGGAGGTGCTCGGCCCCACGGACGGCTCGGCCGGGGACGCGGCCGAGCGGGCCCTCGGACTGCTGCGGCGCTTCTCGGAGGACGTCTCGGAGCTGGTGCGCGGCGAGACGACGGGCTGGATGGTGGAGTTCCGCACCGGACCCGGATCGGTTCCGCTGCATCTGCACACCCCCGGCCGGCCCGGACCGCACCGGGCGGGCTCCGGCCGGCCCGCGCCGGGCCGCCACCCGCTGCCGCCCGCCGGCCCGCGCCCGCACATGCCGCGTCAACGGCCGCCGGGCGGCTGAGCGTCGGGCCGGGCGGGGTCCGGGGGGGGGCGGCCGGGTCAGCCGAAGACGATCATCGAGCCCTGGGCCAGGCTCCGGGTCGCCGCCGCGTGGAGGCTGAGCCAGACATGGCGCTCCCTGCCGTAGGGCGTGCCGTCCTCGTAGCCGATGGCGGCCGAGGCGGCGGGCTCGTCCAGATCGGTGGGGCGCAGCGGGGCGGCGGGTGCGGGGGGCGGGTTGTCGGGGTCGATGCCGAGGTGCGGCCCGATGGCGTGGAGTTCGCGCAGCAGACCGTGGCTGGAGCCGAGCGGGCCGCCGCCGTTCTCCAGCAGGGCCTCACCGGCCAGCGGCGCGGTGAAGTCGACGGGGACGTAGGAGCCGGCGTGGTCGTAGTGCCACACCAGGTGGGAGCCGCGCGCGGTCTGCTCGAACATCTCCAGCAACTGCTCGTAGTCCCCGCCGAGTTCGCCCACCGGCGTCAGCTCCAGGCCGCTGGCCAGCAGCAGATAGGCGCGGCGCAGATAGTGCAGGGCCTCGTAGTCGAAGCCGGCGACGGGGGCGACGTCGCCGGAGAGGCCGGGCATGTAGCCGAAGACGGGGACGGTGGGCAGGCCCGCCTCGGTCAGGGCACGGTCGTAGACGGCGAGTTCGTCGGCGAGCGGGTTGTCGGGGCTGTGGCACAGCACATCGACGAGGGGGACGAGCCAGAGGTCGCAGGCCAAGAGGCGCTCCAATGTCCGGGTCGGGGTCCTGTGCGTCGGGCCGCGCAGGGCGCTCCAGCGTAGTGCGGGCTTCGCCCGGGCGGACTCCCGTGTTCTGCCCGCGTGCGGCCCGTGCTGCACGTGACGCCGGACCGGCGCCCTGCCCGAATCCCCGGACGGCTCCGGACAGTTGTGGCCGACTGGCGGACGGTCCCGGTCGGAAACGGAGATTTCCGGCCGGGTCCGGTCCGGCTACGGTCGGCCGACCCCCGGTTGACCAGCTCCGGCCGGCCTCCGGGCAGGCCCCGGCGCTCCCGTACCTACGCGCCCTGCACGACCTGCACGGCCCGCACGGCCTATACGGAGGCGGAGTCTTCGGCGCAGCGGGCGCACAGGCCCCACCAGGTGATCTCCGCCTCGTCGACGGTGAACCCCTTGTACTCGGTGGGATCCAGGCAGGGCGCCCGGCCGACGCTGCAATCGACATCCTCGATACGGCCGCAGCCGCGGCAGACCAGATGGTGGTGGTTGTCCCCGACGCGCAGCTCGTAGCGCGCGGGCGAGCCGGCGGGCTCGATGCAGCGGATCAGCTCCGCCCTGGTGAGGTCGTCGAGCACGTTGTAGAGGCCCTGGCGGGAGAGGCCGGACGAGGCGGCTCCGGCGGTGCCGATGCCGATCCGGCGCTCCAGCTCGGCCGCCGTGGAGTGCGCGTGTCCGTGCAGTGCGGTCAGCACGGCGCGCCGCTGTGCCGTGTTCCGCAGGCCCTTGGCCCTGAGCAGGTCGGCCGCCTGATCCATGGCGCGTCACTTCCCTCGCGGTCGGACACCAGGCAATACCCGGAAGCGGTCCGGCGCACTGTAAGAGGCGAGAATTGACCTGGTCAAGAAGGGCCGTTCGGGGCGCCGGCCGGGGGCGCGGTGGGTGCCGTGCGGTTCAGGCCGGGTGTTCGGCGCCATGGCAGGTTCCGCACAGCAGGCGGCGGGCCGGCACGTCGCTGGTCGACCGGCCGGGGCCGCGCCGCAGATGGACGAGGGTCTGCGAGACCTTTCCGTGGTCGCGGCAGACGACGAGGCCGCAGCGGGCGCACACGCCGACGGCCGTCGAGTCGCTCCGGCCGGCCAGATCGCAGTCGTAGCACTTCATGGGGGGCGGGACTCCCTGGAGGAGGGGGAACGGTGGGGGACGGCCGGGCGCGCCGGTGCGCCCGGACGGTGGTGTGCGCACCGGCCCACGGCTGCGCGGACCCGGCACGACCACCGGCACCCTCGAAGCTAACCAGAAGTTTGGACTGAGTCAATTCTTCGTCGTGCCCTCGGCCCCGGCCCGCGCCCCCGGTCCCGGCCCGCGCCCTCGGCCCCGGCCCGCGCCCCCGGCCCCGGCCGCGCTCGCTCGCTCGCTCGCTCCATGTTCGCCCTCACGGACCCTCCGGCCCCTCGTCCGGCCGTCCCCGCACCTCCCCCGCCGCCTCCTCGACCTGCGCGAGCGCGTGGGCGTCGTAGGAGGCGATGATCTCCCGGGCCGCCGCGCCGTCCCCCGCCTCGACCGCGTCCAGCAGCGCGCCGTGGCCGGCCCACAGGCGCCCGCACAGCCGGGGCCTCGCGCGAAGCTGCGGGACGGCGTACACCCAGCACTGGACGCGCAGCCGGTCCAGGAAGTCGCAGATGTGGGAGTTGCCGAGCAGGCCGCTCAACTCCCGCCAGAACCGCAGGTCGTAGGCGATCAGGACATCGAGGTCCCCGGCCCGGGCGGCGCGCTGTGCGGCGTCGGCCCGGCGACGCACGGACGCCAGCGCGGCCGGGTCGACGGCCGACAGCGGCCCGGTCCGGGCCCCGCCGGAGGACCCGGCACCCGCAGCGCCCCCGGCATCGTCTCCGGCCTCGGAACCGGAACCGGCACCGGCGTCGGCGCCGGACCGGGGCCCGGGCCCGTCGTCCCGGAAGAGGCTGTCGACGACGAGGCGGCGTGCGTCGCACATCTCGCGGTAGTCCTGGAGCGTGTACTCGCGGACCCGGAACCCGCGGTGCTGCTCGATGTCCAGCAGCCCCTGCGCCGCGAGATCGACCAGCGCCTCGCGGACCGGGGTCGCGGAGACGCCGTACTGCTCGGCGATCTCCTTGACCGTGAACGGCCGCCCCGTGGCCAGCCGTCCGGCGAGGATCTCGTCACGCAGCGCGGAGGCGATCTGCGAGCGCAGGGTGCTGCGGCGGATCACGCGCCCGTGCCCTCGCCACCGGCCTCGGCGGTGTGCGCGTCGGCGGCCGACAGCGCCTCGTCCAGGGCGGCCAGGCCCTCCTTCGCCTCGGCCTCGGTGATGGTGCAGGGCGGCACGACGTGCGTGCGGTTCATGTTGACGAACGGCCACAGGCCCGCGCGCTTGGCCGCCGCGGCGAACTCGGCCATGGGCGCGTTGTCCTTGCCGCTCGCGTTGTACGGCACCAGCGGCTCGCGCGTCGTACGGTCCCGCACCAGGTCCAGCGCCCAGAACACCCCGACGCCGCGCACCTCGCCCACCGACGGGTGCCGCTCGGCCAGCTCCCGCAGCCCGGGGCCGAGCACCGTCTCACCGATGTGCGCCGCGTGCTCGACGATGCCCTCCTCGGCCATCGTGCGCAGCGTGGCGACGGCGGCCCCGCAGGCCAACGGGTGGCCGGAGTAGGTCAGTCCGCCCGGGTAGGGGCGCTGGTCGAAGGTCTCGGCGATCTTCTGCGAGATGGCGACGCCGCCGAGCGGCACATAGCCGGAGTTGACGCCCTTGGCGAAGGTCATCAGGTCCGGGACGACGTCGTAGAGGTCCGCCGCGAACCAGGTGCCGGTGCGGCCGAAGCCGGCCATCACCTCGTCCAGGATGAAGACGATGCCGTACCGGTCGCACAGTTCGCGCACACCGGCGAGGTAACCGGCCGGCGGCATCATGATCCCGGCGGTCCCCGGCACCGTCTCCAGGATGACGGCCGCGACCGTGGCCGGGCCCTCCATCTGGATCGTCCGCTCCAGGTGCTCCAGCGCCCGCGCGCACTCCTGCTCCTCGGTCCGCGACCAGAACGGCGAGCGGTACAGGTGCGGACCGTCGAAGTGGACGGTGCCGGCCGTGCCCGTGTCGGAGGCCCAACGCCGGGGATCCCCCGTCACGTTGATGGCCTGCTGGGTGCCGCCGTGGTACGAGCGGTACGTCGACAGCACCTTCGGGCGGCCGGTGTGCACCCGGGCCATCCGCAGGGCGTGCTCGACGGCGTCGGCGCCGCCGTTGGTGAAGAAGATCTTGTCCAGGTCGCCCGGGGTCCGCTCGGCGATCAGCCGGGCCGCCTCGGAGCGGGCCTCGATCGCGAACGCCGGGGCGAACGTGCACAGTTGCGCCGCCTGCTCCTGGACCGCCGCGACGACCTTCGGGTGCTGGTAGCCGATGTTGGTGAAGACGAGGCCGCTGGCGAAGTCGAGATAGCGATTGCCCTCGTAGTCCCAGAAGTACGAGCCCTCGGCCCCGGCGACGGCGAGCGGGTCGATCTGCCCCTGGGCCGACCAGGAGTGGAACACGTGCGCACGGTCCGCCGCGTGCACCGCCCGGCCGGCGGCCGGGTCCGGGGCCGGGCCCTGCGGGGCGGGGGCGGCGGAGGAGGTCGAGGAGGGATGGTGCGTCGTCACAGTGTTACCTCGTATCACGGTGTCTCGCGGTGTCTCGCTCTGTCTCACGGCTCTCACGGCGTATCTCAGGCGGTTCGCACGGCGACTCGTCGGCTCTCGCGGCGCCTCGCCGCCGTCGCGCGGCGCCTCGCCCACCGGCCCGGGCGGGACACCTGCGGGACCGGAGCGGGCGCGGCGGGGTGGGACCCCGCCAGGGTAGTTGCTCTGTCCATCCGGTCCGCGACCATGATCGTTTACGGGCCCGCGCTGCCGTGGTGGGGCCTGCGCAGCGGGCTCCGGCCAGGGGTCGGCCGTCGGGGATCGGGCGGGCTCCAGCAGGGGATCGGCCCTCGGGGATCGGGCGGGCTCCGGCCGGGGGTCAGCCGTCGGGTCGCCGGACAGACAGGCAGACAGGCAGCCCGGCAGCGGGGCAGCGGGGCAGCCCGGGATCAGTCGTCCTCGTCGTCCCCGTCGTCGTCGGAGTCCTTGTGCAGCGAGGTGTGCGGCTTGCCGTGGACGCACTCGACCGCGACGGTGCGGTCGTCGCCGTCGTCGGAGTCGTCCGAGGCGCGCTCCAGCTCGACGGTCGCGGTGCGGGTGGGGCCGGGCTCGACGTCGTCCGCGCTGTAGCCCTGGGCCGGGGACCAGCTCAGCAGGGTGACGGTGCGGGTGCCGCTGCGGCACTCGGCGACGGCGGTGCCGAGGCCCTCCGGGAAGCGGACCGTGCTGACGTGGGCCGGTCCGCCCGCCGAGGCGTCGCCGGAGCCGGCGCCTCCGCCGTCCTCGTCGTCCTCGTCGTGGTCGCCGTGCTCGTCGTGGTCGTCGTGCTCGTCGTCATCGTCGTCGTCATCATCGTCACCGTCGTGATCGTCGTGATCGTCGTGATCGTCGTCGGACGGTGCGGTGGCGGTGGAGTGCGAGCCGCCGGAGGGGTCCGTGGAGCCCGGGGGCAGGGAGGCGTCCGGGCCGGCGCCGGTGCGCTTGCGGCTCTGGGCCAGTTCGTGGTGGACGCTCGCCTCGTCCAGCGGGTCCAGCCGCTGGTACCGGTCGCCCTGGTCGACCTGTGCGAACGACCACGCGCCGAGCAGGAAGGCGGCCGCCACCGCGCACACCCACGCCACGGCGGCCATCCGGCGGCCGCCCTCGGGGGTGCGCGGGCCGCGCAGACGGAAGCGGCGCCCCTGGCCGGACGCGCCGCCGGGGCCGTCCGGGGAGCCGGGAGCGGCCGGTGGGACCGGTGAGGCCGGTGAGGCCGGAGTGCCCGGGGAGTCGGGGGTGCCCGGAGCGCCCGGGGAGCCGGGGGAGCCGGAGGCCCCGCGGCCCGTTCCGTCGTCGGCCGTGCTGCCGTCGCTGGTGCCCTGCATACCCGGCAGTCTGCCGTGGGCTTCCCTAACGCCGCGTTAAGGGCCGGGTAGCGGACCGCCCACGGGCGCCCCTGCGGGCCGTGCGGGGTGGACAGCCGAGGCACGTCGCCGGTACAAGCCGTACGGGAACGGGTGCGCACCCGGCGCCGGCGACCTGCCGGAGCGGATCCCGCGAGCCCACGGCTAATGTACGTGTATGGCACACCTTCTTGTCGTCGAGGACGACCCGCAGCTGCGCGCGGCGCTCGTGCGAGCCCTGCGCGAGCGCGGTCATGCCGTGGCGACGGCCTCCGCCGGGATGGCCGGACTCGACGCCGCCGTCACGCACCGCCCCGATCTCGTGGTGCTCGACCTCGGGCTGCCCGATGTGGACGGCGGCCAGGTGCTGCGGATGCTGCGCTCGGTCAGCGACGTCCCCGTCATCGTGGCGACGGCACGGGACGACGAGCCGCAGATCGTCGCGGCGCTGGAGGACGGGGCCGACGACTACATCGTCAAACCCTTCGGCTCGGGCCAGCTGGAGGCCCGGATCAAGGCCGTCCTGCGGCGGCTGGGCAAGGGCGAGCCGGACGAGCCCGAGCCGACCGTGCGGGTCGGCGGGCTGCTCGTGGCGCCCTCGGCGCGCGAGGTCACGCTCGACGGGGAACGGCTGGATCTGACCCCGCGCGAGTTCGACCTGCTGTGCTATCTGGCGCGGCGGCAGGGGCAGGTCGTCTCCCGCCGTGAGCTGCTCGCCGAGGTGTGGCAGCAGCCGCTCGGCGGCGCCGACAAGACCGTCGACGTCCATCTGTCCTGGCTGCGCCGGAAGCTGGGGGAGACCGCGCAGCGGCCCCGGTATCTGCACACCGTGCGGACGGTGGGGGTGAAGCTGGCCGCGCCCGGTGAGGAGCCGTCGGCCGGTGACGGACCCGCGCCTGGTGGTGGGCCCGCGCCCGGTGACGGGCCCGCGCCCGGTGACGGGTCGCCCTCCGGTGAGGGGTCGACGTCCGGTGAGGGGTCAACGTCCGGTGAGAGGTCGACGTCCGGTGACGGGTCGACGTCCGGTGAGGGGTCGGGCTGATGCGGCGGCAGTTGCTGGTGCTCATCGGCGTCACCACCGCCGTCGTCCTCGCCGTGCTGCTGGTGCCGCTCGCCCTGCTCGTGCGCAGTCACGCGGAGGACCGCGCGATGACGGACGCGACCGAACGCGCCCAGTCCGTCGCGACGGTCGTCGGCAGCTCGCTCGGACGCAAGGACAGCGGGCGCGAGGTCGTCGAGGGCGTGCTGGACGGGCTCAACGGCGACGGGCAGCCGCGGGCCTCCGTCGTCATGGCGGACGGCACCGTGCTGGGACGGCGGGCCGCCGGGGTGAGCGAGGCCGCGCTTCGACTCGCCCGTGGGGGGCGGGCGTTCACCTACGCGCCGGGGGCCGAGCACGGTGGCGGCCGGGTCGTGCTCGTTCCCGTGCTCGCCGGGGGTGGCTCCGCGGGGGCCTCCTCCACGGCAGGGGGCTCGTCCGCCGCGGGGTCCCCTTCCGCCTCGGAGTCCTCCTCCGCCGAGGGCGCCTCCTCCGCCGCGAAGCCCTCTTCCGCCAAGGGGGCCAGCTCCGCCGTGCAGCCCTCCGCCAAGGGGGCCAGCCCCGCCGCGGGGCCCACCTCCGCCTCGGGATCCCCTTCCCCCTCGGGGCCCTCCTCCGCCGAGGGGGCCTCCTCCGCCGAGGGGCCCTCCCCCGCCGAGGGGGCCTCCTCCGCCGAGGGGTCGGCTTCCCCCGCCGGGGCGACCACCCCCGCCGGGTCGGCTTCCCCCGCGGGGGCCTCGTCCGCCGTCACGGCCCGGGCCGCCTCCACCGGCGCCTCGTCCGGGCGGGGCGCGGCCGCGCGGTCCGCCTCCGTCGTGCAGGTCGCCGTCAGCGACGAGCAGTTGCACGCCGGTGCGCTCCCCTCCTGGTTCGCGGTGTTCGGCCTCGCCGCCGCCCTCATGCTGCTGGGGCTCGCCTTCGCCGACCGGCTCGCCGCACGGCTCGTCCGCGCCACCCGCCGTAT
>NZ_BJMM01000046.1 GCF_006539165.1 Streptomyces cacaoi
CCAAGAAGGCGCACCCTGAAGCAAGGCCCGACCAACAAGGCGAACCGCACAAAGCGCGCACAACAAGACCCTCAGCGGCGGAGATAGGTGAGAACCGCCAGCACCCGCCGATGATCATCCACCGCAGGCGGCAGATCCAACTTGGCAAGAATCGACCGCACATGCTTGACCACAGCGGCCTCGCTGACGAAAAGGGCCCGCGCGATCCCCCCGTTGGACCTCCCCTCGGCCATGGCCGCGAGAACCTCCAGCTCCCGAGCGGTCAGCCTCCGCAACGCGGACGGCTCCCGCCGCCGCCCGAGCAACCGCCGCACCACCTCGGGATCGATGACGGTCCCGCCGGAGACCACCCGCTCGACGGCGTCGATGAACTCGGCGACCTCACCGACCCGGTCCTTGAGCAGATAGCCCACGCCGTCGCCGGTGGCCAGCAGTTCGGCGGCGTACGCGTTCTCCACGTACTGGGACAGGACCAGCACGGGCAACCCCGGCCGCGCCGCGCGGAGTTCGAGCGCGGCCCGCAGCCCCTCGTCACGCAGTCCGGGCGGCATCCGGATGTCGGTGACGACGAGGTCGGGCTCGTGCTCGGCGACCGCGTCCCGCAGCGCGGGCGCGTCGCCGACGCCCGCGCACACCTCGTGCCCGAAGCGGCCGAGGATCTGCGTCAGCCCTTCCCGCAGCAGCACGGAATCCTCCGCGATCACCAACCGCACCTGTCCGCCCCTCACTCGTCGAGCCCGTCGAGCCCGTCGGGCTCGTCCACCCGTCCATACGTCCGCTGCTCCGCAGCCCCGGCCCCGGCCCGCCGGACGGCTCCACGGGCGCACCGCATTATCGCGGTACGGGACGGCTGCCCCGTCACGCCCAGGGCAGTTCCATGCGCAGGACGGTGGGCCCGCCGTCCGGGCTGGACAGGCGGACCCGGCCGCCGTGCACGGCGAGCCGGTCGGCGAGCCCGGTCAGGCCGGTGCCGCGGGACGGGTCGGCTCCGCCGTGCCCGTCGTCGCGCACTTCCAGCCACAGCAGGCCCGCCTCGCGCCCGGCCGTGACCGTCGCACGGGAGGCCCCGCTGTGCCGGGCCACGTTCGTGAGCGCCTCGGACACCGCGAAGTACGCGGCGACCTCGACCGCTTCGGCGGGGCGGGCCGCGCCGAGCCGGATGTCGGCCGTCACGGGGACGGGCGAGCGTTCGGCCAGCGACTGGACCGCGGCGCCCAGTCCGCGGTCGGTCAGCACCGAGGGGTGCAGGCCGTGCACCAGGTCGCGCAGCTCGTCGAGCACGGCGCGCGCCTCGTCCTGGGCCTTGGCGACGAGCGCGGGATCGGCGTCGAGCCTGGCCAGCCCCAGCGTCATGATCAGCCCGGTGAGCCGCTGCTGGGCCCCGTCGTGCAGATCGCGTTCGATGCGCCGGCGCTCGACCTCGAAGGCGTCGGCGAGCCGGGCCCGGGAGGCCGTCACCTCGGTGAGCCGGGCGTCCAACTCCCGCTCCCGGCGCGGCTCCACCAGCAGCGCGCGGGCCAGCGCGGCGCGCGCCCCGGCCACGGCCGTCCACACATAGGCGGCGAGCACGGCGAAGACGGGCGTCAGCAGCAGCCACGGCAGCACCTGGCCGACCTCGGTGAGGACGACGACCTCCCAGTAGGTCACCCGCTCACCGCCCGCGACCGCGATCAGCGCGTAGGGCTGGCTCACGACGAGCGCCAGGCCCAGCACGGCCACCGTCAGATCCACCAGCGCCAGCAGCGCGTTCAGCAGCGCGAAGCCGAACTCCAGCCAGGTCGCCGGGGAAGTGGCCCGGCGCCACAGCCGGCGCAGGGCACGCCACCGGGTTCCCTGCGGTACGGGCGGGGCGAACTCCGCGCGGTGCGGTGAGGGCGCCTCACGCGGGTCCATCCAGCGCAGCCGCCGACGCTCCAGCGCGGCCAGCCCGACGGCGGTGACCGGCACGCACAGCAGCGCGACGGCGCCGATCCCGGCGGCCGGGAGCAGCAGCACTCCCGCGGTGATGAGCGCGACCGCGAGGAACAGCCAGCCGATGCCGAGGACACCGCCGGTCAGCAGATAGCCGAGGGCCCGCCAGGGCCATACGGTCAGCAGCAACCGCCCGGGCCGGTGCACCAGCACATACCGCACCCCGGCGGGACGCCCGCTCGCCTCGGGCCCGGCGACGGTGGTCCCGCCCGCCGGGGTCCCGTGCGCAGCGGTGCCGCCCGCCGCCGGGGTCCCGTCCGCCGGAGGCCCGCCCGCCGGGGTCCCGTCGTCACGGGCGGACACGGCTCCCCCGCCCCGCTCGTCGGCCGCGTGCCGTCGCCCACCCGCAGCACCCGGCGCCGAACGCCCGCCCGTCGGCTCACCCTTGGTCACTGCTCGACCGTACGTGACAGCAGATCACGGAGCCGCTGGGCCGCCGCGTCCCAGGTGTGCGCCCGCGCGACCCACTCGCGGCCGCGCCGTCCCGCAGCCGCGCCGACGCCGGGGCGGGGGCCGTCGGGTGTGCCGAGGAGTTCCACGAGGTGGGCGGCGACGGCGGTGGGGTCCCTGCCGTCGACGACGCGGCCGGTCTCTCCGTCCCGTACGGCCTCCGGGGCGCCGCCCGACGCCCCGGTGAGCACCGGCAGGCCCGCTGCGGCCGCTTCGAGGCAGACGATGCCGAACCCCTCGGTCTCCAGCCCGAACCGGCGGGTGCGGCAGGGCATCGCGAAGACGTCCGCCGCCGCGTAGTAGGGCGGCAGGTGCGCATGGTCGCGGGGGCCGGCGAGGACGACGGCGTCCGGGGGCAGCTCCGGCTCCCGGCGCACCGCACGGCGCAGCGCCCGCTCGTACGGCCCGGAGCCGACGATCAGCAGCCGTGTCCCCGGCACCGCGCGGCGCACCCGCGGCAGCGCGCGGATCAGCACGTCCTGTCCCTTGCGCGGCACGAGCCGCGAGACGCTGAGGATCAACGGGCCGGCGCCGAGGCCGAGTTCGGCGCGGACGTCGGGCTCGTGTCCGGTCACCGCCTCCGTGGTGCCGTCCGCGGCCCGAGCGGACGCGTCCGGGGGCGCGTTGCCGGACGGGCGGTGTCCCGGGGTGTGGTCCCGCGGCCGGAACATCCGCGGGTCCACTCCGGGGGTGAGCCGTTCCAGGTGGGCTCGCGGGCCGAGGGCGGGCGCCAGCCGCGCACGGGAGTGCTCGGTGAGGTAGGTGACCGTCGTGACGGTGTCGCCGATGCGGCGCAGCGCCGCGCGGCTTCCCGGGAGGGCGGCCCACCACACCTCGTGCCCGTGCGTGGTGGCGACGGCCGGGAGGCCGATCCGTGCCGCGAGCAGCCCCAGCGGCGCTGCGGCGCCGAACCACACCCGGTCGCAGCCGTACCGGAAGGCGAGCGCCCGTGCCGTGGCGGCGACCCGCGGTGTGGGCAGCAGCAGCCGGGCCCGGTCGCGGACGACGGTGAACGGCTGGGCCGCGTCGAACGCGTCGGAGCCGGGCTGGGCTGCCGTGTAGACGACGGTGTCGTCCGCGGGCCAACGGCTCGTGATTTCGTGCACGAACGTCTCGATGCCGCCACGGCGCGGCGGGAAGTCGTTCGTGACGACAAGAGTGCGCCCCGCCCGCTCTGCCCGGCCCTCCCGCTCGGCCCGGCCCTCCCGATCTGTCCGCCCGTCCGGCGAACAGCCGTACGGCGCCTGCCCGTCGGCCGCCGCCCGGCCGACCGGTACGCCGTGCCGCTCAGGCGCCGAGCCGCCCGTGGGCCCGGGCAGCGTCGAGGGGTGCCGCACCCCCGGCGCCTGCTCCACCCCCGGTCCCGGCTCCGGCGGCTGCTGCGGGAAGGGCGGGCGGTGCGGTGGTCGGGGCATCGGGTTTCCTCCAGTGGGCCCACAGGGCGAGGACGAGCGGATGGACGAGATAGCCGAAGCGGGAGGCGGGCATCAGCGCCATGGCGGCGCACAGGCCGAGAGCCAGCCGGAGCGCGGCGGCGGGGGCGTCCCGCGGCGGACGCAGCACGAGCGAGACGGCGACGGCGACCGCCGCGAGCGCGAGCAGCACCACGGCCGCCGTGTGCCCGCCCGTCCCGAGCCCGGCCAGCAGCCGTCCCGGCAGCGGGGCGGCGGCCGGCGAGGCGGCATCGGCCAGACCGAGCGGATAGCGCACCGTGTTGGCCAGCAGTCCGCCGGGATCGGCCAGCGCCGGCAGCCCCACCCCGCACACCAGCGGCATCGCGGCGCCCGTCCCGAACCGCGCCACCGCACGGCGACCGCCGTACACCGCGAGCAGGGCCGCGGCCACCGGCAGCGCGGGCCAGGCGGTCGCCTTGAGGGTGCCGGCCAGCCCGAGCACCAGCCCGGCGCGGCCCGCATCGCCCCGGCCCGCGAGGGCGAGGCCCAGACAGCACAGTCCGATGACGGGCAGGTCGTCCCCGCCGACCGCGAGCGGCAGCGCCACCAGCGGCGAGGCACACAGCGCGAGCGTGCGCACCGTCCACCCCGCGGCCGTCGGCCGCCCCTGCCGGGGCCCCGCCGGGGCGCACGGGGTACGCGGGGTGTGAGGGACACGCGGGGCACGGGGGACACGCGGGATGCGTCGGACGGAGGTGCGCAGGGCCGTGGCGAACGTGACGGCGAAGACGGCGCCGAACACGAACCGGGCGTCCACCCCGGCCAGTCGGTGCGGCAGACCGAACAGGGCCATACCGGGCAGATACGGGTTGTACGCGGTGTGGTCCGCACCGTCGAGAGCTGCCGGGGCCGCATAGGGCGTGCCGTGTACGAGGAGCCGCGCGGCGGCACGGTGCACCACGGCGACCTCCTCCTGTGCGCTGTCCCGCGCCACGAGCACGAGGAGGGGCAGGACAGCGGCGGTCAGAAAGGCCACCACGACGACGGCGCCCGCGCCGCGCCGTCCCGTCACGGAGGCGGGAACGGCGGACGAAGCGGGGCCGCACGCGCGGGTGTGCGCGGAGACGTGGGCACGGGCCCGGGTACGGACCCGGGTGCGGGGCGCGGCGGCGAGGGCGAGGGCGAGGGCGGACAGTCCGTAGCCCGCGGCTGCGATCGTCCCCCACAGCCGGTGCGGCGGCAGCGCGGTGACGGCCGCGGTGAGGGCGGCGAAGACGGCGAAACCGCCGTACAGGGCGGGGTGTCTGCTCACCCGTCCAGCCAACCGGGGCCCGGCGCCGGGATCATTCCCACTGTCCACCCTTCCGGGTAGAGCCGGCTCTACCCCGCAGGCCCGCCCGCCGGGGAGGGGCCGGCTTCCCCGCCGGATCCGGCCCGTCCGGCCCCGAAGGCCGCCGGTGGGTGCGGGCGGACGGCGAACGCCGAGGCCACGGCGCGAAGCGGGCCACGGAGCCGCTGTCCGAGCCCACTTGGCAGAAGGACGGCCGGGGTAAAAGTTTGTGAACTGATTCACACCACCCCCTTGGCCGTGCGCCCCCACGCATGCTGAGATGCGTCACATCCGGCTCGACGGCGCGCTTGGGGAGGGCACTGTGGCGGACACCGCCATGTCTCGTTCGGAAAGCCTGGATCCCGACTCCGGTGACGGCGGTGGCCGCCCTCCCGCGATGGGTCCCGACAGTCCGCTGGGCCGCGCGGTGTGGCGGCTGCGGTCCCGCGGCTGCTGGGACGACGCGGCGGAACTGCTGACCCCCTATGTGCAGCAGCACCCGCAGGCCGCGATCGGCCGCGCGGGCCTCCTGGTGGAACGGTGCATGTTCACCTCCGACGGCTGGCAGGCCGCCGAGGACGCCCTGCGGCTGGCGGAGGCGGTCGCCCGCGTCGACGACGAGCGGGGCGCCGCAGCCTGCGAGCGCGGCCAACTGGCGTACGCGGCCACGGTGTTGGGCGTACGCGACAGGACGGACGAGGCACGCGCCGCCCTCGGCAGGGCCGCGGCGCTGCTCGCGCCGAACGCCCCCGGCCGCGCCCTGCTGGACTTCCGGCGGGGCCTGCTGGCCGAGAACCTCAGCGACACCCCCGAGTCGGCACGTGCCGCGTACCGCCGGGCGCACGCGGGCGCGACGTCCCGCGGCGATCTGCTGCTGTGCTCGTTCACCTGGCGCCATCTGGCGGGGCTCTCCGTCCGGGAGGGCGAACTGGCCGACGCCCGGCACGGATTCGCCGAGTCCCTGCGGCTCCGCGAGGAGCTGGGCTTTCTCGTGGGGATGGCGCCGGCGCTCGCCTCCCTCGCCGATGTGGAGCCCGAGCCGACGGCGACCCGGCTGCGGGAGGAGGCCGCCCGCCTCTTCCGCCTCCTCGGCGGCGTCCCCTCCTGGCTCGCCGACCATCTCCCGCTGCCCCGCAGCCCGGACACCCGGGACGCGCGGCACGAGCCGAACGAGCCGGACGAGTCACAGGCGCCGGACGGTGGGGACGGACGGGGCGGACCGGGCCGGCCGAACACCGGGACGCCCCGTACCACGGCGACGGACTGACCTGCGGTAGCGGCCCGCACGGCGAGGACCGACCGAGCGGCGGCGATCGACCGCGCGGCGGGCCGCCGTCAGTAGTGGCCGCGCACCAGCCGCTCGACGGCCGCCAGATCCCCCTCGGTCAACGCGTCCAGCAGGGCCACATGTTCGGCGGCCTCGGCGAGCAGATCGGTGGTGCGGGGCGCGGGAGCGGCGCGGACGGCGCACAGATGGGCGCGCCGGTGGATGTCGTCGCCGAGGAGCACGAGCTGCTGATTGCCGGTCAGTTCCAGCAGCGCACGGTGGAAGACGCGGTCGGTCTCGGCGTAGCCGGCGCGGTCGCCGCGGGCCGCCGCCTCCAGGGTGTCCTCGGCCAGCGGACGCAGCCGGTCCCAGTGCGCGACGGGCACGGTCCGGGCGAGCGCGAGCACGGCCGGCACCTCCAGCAGGGCGCGGATCTCGGTGAGTTCGGCGACGTCGCGCGGGCTGTGCTCGGCGACGCGGAAGCCCCGGTTGGGCACCGTCTCGACGGCGCCTTCGCTGGCGAGGCGCTGCATGGCTTCCCGTACGGGGGTGGGCGAGACCCCGAAGCGGTCGGCGAGCGCGGGCGCGGAATACACCTCGCCGGGCGCGAGTTCACCGGAGAGCAGCGCCGCACGCAGCGCCTCCAGCACCTGGTCACGCACGGAGTGCCGGCGGGGTACGGGGCGCGGCGGGGCGATGTCGGGGGCCGGCGGCTCGCTGTGCACGTGTTCGCCGCGCACCCGGGGGCGGCGCTGCTCGGGCGTCCGCCCGGCCTCCCGGAGCAGGGGAGCGCCGCCGTGCCCACCGCCTCCGCCGCGCGGGTCGCACCCGTCATGGCCGTCGTAACCGTCGTGGCCGTCGCACCCGTCGTGGCAGTCGTGGCCGTCGGCTCCCGGATCCCCCTCGGAATTCCAGGGATCGCGTGCGTCCTCAACGGCCCGCGTCCGCACGGCGGAAGGGGGCGGCTGGGCGGGAGCGGGGCGCTCGCGGAGCGCGGACGGTGCGACGGGCACGGCAGCCGCACGGCCGGCGCGCTGTATGGGCGCCTCCGCTCGGGTCTGCTCCATCTGTCCCCCTCCAGGTGTCGCCCAGCACGATAGGCGCCGGAGGCGCGAGATCAAACCACGCGAACCATCCGCTAAGGTAAGGCTTACCTGCCAAAGTTCGTCGATTCGGTGGTCCCCATGACCGTGCCCACCCTCGCCCCCGCGGCCCCTGACGTGTCACCTTTCGGTGCGGCCTATGCCCGGTTGACCGAGGTCTTCCCCGCGCTCACTGTGACCGAGACCACGGCTCGTGAATCCTTTCCCGAGGGTCCCGGCTGGGTGCGCGCGGACGAGCTGGCGGCCGGCGGCCCCGCCCTCGACGCCTTCCTCGCCCACGACGAGGAGCAGATCCTGCGCGACTACGGGCAGCGGGCCCGCCCGCACGTCGTCGCGAGCTTCGCGCTGCACCGGTACGCGTGGCCGGCCTGTCTGCTCGTCACGATCCCCTGGTTCCTGCACCGCCGGGTGCCCCGCGTACCGGCCGGCGCCGTCGCCTTCCAGCGCACCCTCGGCCGGATGGTCGTCCGTATCGAGTCCTTCGCCTGTCTGCCGGACGACCCGGCGGCGACGGCGCCCGGGGCACGCGTCGTACCCGACGAGGAAGCCCTGCGTACCGAGGTCCGCTCGGCCGTCGCCGAACATCTCCAGCCGGTGCTGGAGGGCTTCCGGCCCCGGATGCGCCGCGGATCGCGGGCGCTGTGGGGCATGGCGACGGACGAGATCACCGAGGGCCTGTGGTACCTCGGGCACCTCTTCGGCGAGGAGGAGCGCGCCATGGCGGAGGCCGGACAGCTGCTGCCCGGCGGCCTCACCCCGTACGCCCAGGGCTCCCGGTTCCGCGCGCTGGAGGCACCGGACGGGCGCCGGCTGACGACCCGCGACCGCGCCAGCTGCTGCCTGTACTACACGCTCCGCCCCCAGGACACCTGCGTGACCTGCCCCCGCACCTGTGACGCCGAACGAATCGAGCGCATGACCGCCCTCGGCTGAGCCGTTCGACCCCCGGCACCCCTTCCGTGCTCAACGGGCCCCCCGTACCGGTCACTTGGCGGGAAACGGCCCGGAAGCGCCGCACGCTTCGCGGAGGATTCCCGTCGACAGCGAAGCAAGCAGACCGCGAGCACGGCGCTGCCCGCACACCGGCCCCGGGAGCCCACATCCCGGCGCCTCCCGTGCGCGAGCCGGGCACCGTGCGGCAAGGGGCCCACCCGATGAGACTGACCGACATATCGCTGAACTGGGTACTGGCAGGAGCCGTCCTGCTGGCCGGTGCCCTGGCCGCGGTACTCGTGCTGGCGCGCTCGCGCCGTCACCCGGAGCCGCCGGAGGGCGCCGGCGGCGACGCGCGCTCCGCGCAGCCGGACTCCTGGGAGCGCATGGAGGAGCGCAGGCGCCGCAAGGAGACCCTGTACGCCACCGCCGCCTATCTGCTCCTGTTCTGCTGTGCCGCCGTCGCTGCCGCGCTCTCCTTCCACGGGCTCGTCGGCTTCGGCCGCCAGAACCTCGGCCTGAGCGGCGGCTGGGAGTACCTGGTGCCGTTCGGGCTGGACGGCGCGGCCATGTTCTCCGCTGTGATCGCCGTACGCGAGGCCAGCCACGGGGACGCCTCCCTCGGCTCCCGGCTGCTGGTGTGGATCTTCGCGGGGGCCGCCGCCTGGTTCAACTGGGTGCACGCGCCCCGGGGTTCGGGACACGACGGCGCACCGCAGTTCTTCGCCGGGATGTCCCTGTCGGCCGCGATCCTGTTCGACCGCGCCCTCAAACAGACCCGCCGCGCCGCGCTGCGCGAGCAGGGGCTCGTCCCCCGTCCGCTGCCCCAGATCCGCGTCGTGCGCTGGCTGCGCGCCCCGCGCGAGACCTTCGGCGCCTGGTCGCTGATGCTGCTGGAGGGCGTACGGACGCTCGACGAGGCCGTGGACGAGGTACGCGAGGACCGCCGCAGACGCGAGGAGGAGCAGCAGCGCAGAAAGGAGCAGGAACGGCTGGAACGGGCACGGGTCAAGGCCCTCAACAGACAGCACCGGCTGTGGAACCGGGGCCGGAGTCCGGCGCCGCGCGTCGACGTCGAGCTGACACCGGCCTCCGCGAACGGTGCGCCGCCGGGCGGCCCCGCGGTGGCCGACCCGGCGGCGAACCGGTCGCGGACACCGGCTGCCGCGCTTCCCCTCGCCGGCGCCGTCGACGCGCCCCGGAACCGGCCGGCTCTCCGGGCCGCCGCCGAGGAGCCCCCGGACGAGCGGGACACCCTCCCGGCATCCGGCTCCGCGTCTGCCGACGCCGCGTCCGCCGGTTCCGCACCTGCCCGCCCGTCGACCGCCGGTGCCTCCGGTTCCTCCGGTTCCGCCGGTGCCTCCGGTTCCGCATCCGTCGGCGACGGGACGGCGGAGGCCGCGGGCTCACCGGACGACCGTACGGACCGGGACCGTGACGCTCGTCCGGACCGGGACGGCGGTCCGGTACGCACCGAGCGGGCCGGGCGCGGCACGGCCGGGCCACGGCTGGACAGCCTGGAGAAGAAACTCGCCGAGATCGAGCGGCAGTTCGGCTGACCCCACCGCGCGGACCGTCCACGGACCCCCGCAGCGATGGCGCTCGGCCTTCCGCCACACCCGGCCGACCACGACGGCCACCATGGCGACGGCGACGGCGACCACGACCGACGACGGCGCGGCGGTGGTGACCGACCACGGCGGTGGCACCTCGCGAGGTGCCACCGCCGCACCGCGCCCGAGCGCCACCGTCCGACACCGCCCGCCCGGCCCGGCCTCGCTCCGGCCCCGACACCTGCCCGGTGTCGTGGCCCCGGCACCGCCCTCGCCCGGCGTTCGGCGTCCCCGGAACGGGGCTCCCGGGGCGGGGGCTCCCGGGGCGAGGGGAGGAGGGAGGAGCGGCCCGGGTTCAGCTCTCGTTGCCGTTCCGGTGCTCGTCGGGCGCCTCCCAGACCGTGGCGGCCGTCCGGTCACCCGGCTCTCCCGGCCCTTCCCGCTGGAGGTCCATGAGGTAGGCGGCCGCGTCCGGCGCCGCCCGGGTACCCGCCCAGCGCACGGCCAGCGCGTCCGGGAACGCCCCTCCCCTGCGCAGCGCCCGCGCCAGGCCGGGACCGCACACCATCAGCACATCGCCGGGCCGGCCCACCGAGGCCCGGAACCGGAAGGGATCGGCGGGGACGGCCGCGGCCGGATCCGCGTGCGGTGCGCCGACGCCGCGCAGATGCATCGTCGGCCGCGTCGTACCGGACGACGCCGACGCGGAGGACGGCGCCGACGCCGATCCCGCGGTGCGCGGCTCGATGTCGCGCCACGCTCCGTCACGCAGCCGGAAGAAACCGCCGTCGCCGGTGCCGAAGAGGATCCGGGTCCGGCAGCCGGGGTCGACGGGCAGCAGCAGACAGCGCAGATCGACGGTGTGCTGCTCCGGTGCGGGGCCGGGCGCCCCGGCCCGGGCACGGAGTCGGCCGAGTGCCCGGCTCGTCAGCCGGTGCAGCCCGGAGTCGAGCGCGTTGCGCCGCCCGGCGCGGAGGTCGTCGACCAGCCGCGCATGGCTGCGGCCCACGGCGGCACCGAGCGCGTGGCACGCCTCGCGCGCCGCCCGGTTCGCGTGCGGCCCCGGTGGTGC
Source organism: Streptomyces cacaoi (assembly GCF_006539165.1). GTDB lineage: Bacteria > Actinomycetota > Actinomycetes > Streptomycetales > Streptomycetaceae > Streptomyces > Streptomyces cacaoi. The sequence continues at coordinate 11,074 of NZ_BJMM01000046.1, forward strand.
GGTCGCGACGGCGACGAACAGCAGGGCGTCGTCCCCCTCGCCGAACCGTGCTGTCAACAGGGCGTCGCCGCGCGGCAGTCCGGCCTCGCGTGTCGTCTCGCCGCGTGTCGAGGCGGCGCGGAGCGTGAACGCTGTGCAGCGGGCTCCGTCGAGCACGGTGTCCGGCACCAGTTCGGCCAGCGCCGCCGGATCCGCCGCGGGCGGCAGCCCGGGCATGTCCCCGGGAACACCCACCGGCTCCGTCCCGGCCAGGCCCTCCGTCCCGCCGTCGTCCACCCCACCGGGCACGGACTCCCCCGAGCCCCCGGCCACTCCGACTCCCGGCCCGGCCTCCGCCCCCGGCTCCCTCTCCTCTTCCGGCCCGGCATCCGATCCGGGCACACCCTCCGCCACCGGTTCCGCTTCCGGCCCGACCTCCGCTGCCGGTTCCGCCTCCGGTCCGGCTCCCACTGTCGGTTCTGCTTCCGGCCCGGCTTCCACAGTCGGTTCCGCCTCCGGCCCGGCTTCCGCCCCCGGCGCACCGTCCGCTGCCGGTTCCGCCTCCGGCCCGAACTCCGCTACCGGTTCTGCTTCCGGCCCGGCTCCCACTGTCGGTTCCGCCTCCGGTCCGGCTTCCGCTCCCGGCGCACCGTCCGCTGTCGGTTCCGCCTCCGGCCCGACGCCCGCTGCCAGGTGGGTTTCCGGCCCGGACTCCGCTCCCGGTTCCGCCTCCGGTCTGAAGTCCGCTGCCCGGTCGGCTTCCGGCTCGGGGGCTGCCTCGGGTCCGGGCGGCGTACCGGGGCCTTGCGCGGTTTCCACTTCCGGCTCGGGGCCCTGCCCCGAATCCACCGGGCCGGACTTCGGCTCCGGCTCGGGCCCCTGCGCAAGGTCCGTCCCAGGCCCGGGCGCGGACTCCGGCCCAACCCCCTGTGCGAGGCCCGCCCCAGGCCCGGGCTCCGGCCGCGGAGCGGACGGCTGCTCTGCGGCAGGCTCGTCGGGAGGCGGCGCATCGGCGGAGGCGCCGGTGGAGGTCTCGGGTTCGGGCCGGTCCGTGGAGGTGTCCGCTTCGAGCCGGTCCGTGGCGGCGTCCGGTTCAGGCCGGTCCGTGGCGGCGTCCGGTTCGGGCCGGTCCGTTGAAGTGTCCGGTTCGGGCCGGTCGGTCGAGGGTGTGTTCGCCGTGGACCCGTCCGTGCGGGGTGGGGCGGTGCCCGGGGTGAGCGCGAGGGTGGCGTCGGCCGGAGTGAGGGCCAGGGTGGCGTCGTCCCGGCGTCCGGTGTCCGGCGTCCCGGCGGGGCGGAGTCCGGGCGCGCCCTGCCCCGGGCGCCCGGACTCCTCGACTGCGTCCGATGCGTCGGTTGCACCCGATGCCTCGGTTGCGCCCGATGCGTCGGACGCGTCCGGCGGCTCCGGGGCCGGGCGCGGTGTCGTGGGCCCGGCGGCCCGCGGGTCGGGGACGGGGCCCGGACCGGCCGGCCCGCCGGAGGGCCGGTCCGGGTCCGGCGGGGCCGTGTGTCCGGCCACGTCCACCGTGCGGGTGACGGAGGCGAAGCGGTCGTCGACCGTGTCGGACGCCCGCGCCCCGCCTGTGTCGGATGTGTCTGCGTCGTACAACTGCGCCCACCAGTCCTCGTGTTCGCCGTCCGTCCCCCCGGCCGGCGGGCCGTGCCGTTCCCCCTGTGCGTTCATACGCTCATTCTCACCCGCGCCGCACACCGCCGGTGCACGTACGGCCGAACCGAACCGGAGCGGACCGGTCCGCCCCGCCCGTCGGTGTCGTCGGCCGTGCCGCGGTTTCGGCGCGCAGCCGGGACGGTGTTCGGGCAGGCTTCCTCCATGACCACCTCCGGGCAGCTGAACCAGGTCCTGCTGGTGGGCCTGGTGCTCGCGATGGGCCTGGTGGGGGTCGTGCTGCCCGGGGTGCCGGGGCCGCTGGTGGTGTGGGCGGCGGTGTTCTGGTGGGCGGCGTGGACCGCGACGCTTCCCGCGTGGTGGCTGCTGACGGCGGTGACGGGGCTGCTGTTGACGACCGCCGCCGCCCGGCTCCTGGTGCCGGTGCGCCCCGAGTGGATGCAGGACGTGGGGCGGCGCACTCTGCTGGCGGGCGGGGCCGGGGGCGCCGTGGGCTTCGTCGTCCTGCCGGTGGTGGGGGTGGTTCCGGGTTTCGTCGCGGGCGTCTACGTCCGGGAGCGGCTGCGGCTGGGTGGCCACGGCTCGGCCGCGGCGGCGACCCGGACGGCGATGCGGGCGACGGGCTGGCGCACGCTGACCGATCTGACCGCCTGTCTGCTGACGGTCGCCGGCTGGCTCGGCACCGTCCTGTGGCGGTGAACGGCGCGGGCCGACCAGCCGGGCGGCCGGCTCAGGCGGTGGCGGCGGGGTCAGCGGGGGCGCCTTCGAGGGCGAGCAGGTGCCGCTTGCGGTCGAGGCCGCCGGCGTAGCCGGTGAGCGAGCCGTCCGCGCCGATGACGCGGTGGCAGGCGCGGACGATCAGCAGCGGGTTGCGGCCGACCGCGCCGCCGACGGCCCGCACCCCGGCGCGGCTCATGCCGAGCCGGGCGGCGAGTGCGCCGTAGGTGGTGGTGGCGCCGTAGGGGATGTCGTCGAGCGCGGCCCAGACGGACTGCTGGAACGCGGTGCCGACGGGCGCCAGTTCGAGGTCGAACTCCTTGAGCGTGCCCGCGAAGTAGGCGTCGAGCTGGCGCCGTGCCTCGCCGAGGACGGTGTCCGGTGCGTCGTCGCGCTGCCAGTCGGGGCCGACGCCGGTGGCGCCGCGTTGCCCGGGCACGGACAGCGCGACGAGCGCGCCGCCGTCGGCGGCCAGCAGCAGCTCACCGAGCGGGCTGGGGTGGGTGGTGTAGGTGAGGGTGCGCGGGGTCGCGGTGGTGCTGGTCATCGTGTGCTCCTGCTCGGGGCGGACGTGGATGTCGGCGTGGATGTGGTCGTGGATGTGGACGTGGGTGTCGGCGTGGACGCGGTGGTCGGGGGTGCGGGGGCGGTGGGTGCCGGGCCGGACGCCGCGTGCCAGAGGTGGTGCAGCGCGTAGGAGCGCCAGGGGCGCCAGTGGGCGGACCGGCCGGCGTCGGCGCCGACGCGTGCCAGGCCGTGGCGTACACCGGCGTCGCCGGGGAGGAAGACGTCCGGGTCGCCGAGTGCGCGCATACGGGTGTAGCCGGCGGTCCAGGGGCCGATGCCGGGCAGCCGCAGCAGCGCCTGTTCGGCTTCGTCGCGGTCGGCACCGGCGTCCAGCGTCACCTCGCCGTCCGCGAGGGCGGCGGCGACGGTGCGGATCGTACGCCGGCGGCTGTCCGGCATGCCGAGTTCGCCGAGCCCGGCACCGGCGAGCACGTCCGGCTCGGGGAACAGATGGGTGAGCGCGCCGTCCGGCGCCGGCAGCGGCTTGCCGTGGGCGGCGACGAGCGTGCCGGTGAGCGTCCGGGCGGCACCGACGCTGATCTGCTGGCCGAGCACGGCGCGGACCGCGAGTTCGTGCGGGTCGGCGGCGCCGGGCGAGCGCAGCCCGGGGGTGTCCGCCAGCAGCGGCCCGAGGGCCGGGTCCGCGCCGAGCGACTCGGCGACCGCGTACGGGTCGGCGTCCAGGTCGAACAGGCGGCGGACGCGCTGGACGGCGGTGGTCAGATCGCGCAGGTCGCCCAGGCGCAGCCGGCAGGCGAGCCAGCCCGAGCCGCTGCGGGCCGGGCACTCGTCGACCTCGGCGATGCCGGTGCCGTGCGGGAGGCGCAGCGTGCGCCGGTAGGTTCTGCCGCCGGGCTCGCCGGTGACCTCCTCCACGCCGGGCACGGCACGCCGGGCGAGGAAGCCGAACACCTGGCCGGTCGCGTACGGGCCGCGGTAGGCCAGCCGCAGCGGTACGCCGCCGACCTCGTCCTGCCGCGCCTCCGGCCGGCCCGCCGGGCCGTGCCCGCCGCGTGCCGAGGCGGCGCGCAGCGCGCTGGGGGTGCGGTCGTACACCTCGCGGACGGTGTCGTTGAACTGCCGGACGCTGGCGAAGCCGGCGGCGAACGCGATCTCGGTCACCGGCAGCGCCGTCGTCTGGAGCAGCACGCGCGCGGTGTGGGCGCGCTGGGCCCGGGCGAGCGCGACGGGCCCGGCGCCCAGCTCCGCCGTGAGCTGGCGCTGCACCTGCCGGGTGCTGTAGCCGAGCCGGTCGGCCAGCCCGGTGACGCCTTCGCGGTCGACGACGCCGTCGGAGATCATCCGCATCGCGCGGCCCACGAGGTCGGCGCGGACGTTCCACTCGGCCGAGCCGGGCACCGCGTCCGGGCGGCACCTGCGGCAGGCCCGGAATCCGGCGCCCTGGGCGGCGGCCGCCGTCGGGAAGTAGCGCACGTTCTCCCGCTTGGGTGTCACCGCCGGGCAGCTGGGACGGCAGTAGATCCCGGTGGTGCGCACGCCGAGGAAGAAGACGCCGTCGAACCGCGCGTCCCGGCTCCTTACCGCTTCGTACCTGCTGTCTTCTGTCGTCACGGGTTCCAGTGTGCGGGCCGTCGCGCGCTCGCACTGGCGGAAATCGGACGCCGAGGAGCAGCCCCGGTGACCGGGGAACCCGGGACGCCGAGGAGCGCCCCGGCGACCGGGGAACCCGGGGCACCGAGGAGCGCCCCGGCGCCCGGCAGCCCGGGACGCCGGGGAGCCGCCCGGGCGCCCGGGACGCCGAGGGCGGCCGAGCACGCCGAGAACGGCGAGGACGGCGAGCACACGAGCACGCCGAGCACGCCGAGGACACCGAGAACGGCGCGGAGAGCGACAGGCGGAAGGGGTGGAGCCGGGCTGTCGGGCGCCGGGCTGTCCGGGCTGTCCGGACAGCCCGAGCTGCTGCCGTACTGGTTCAGCGGAGGCGGGGCGGCTTGCGTTTGCGGTCGTGCAGATGCCGGCCCAGCGCCTGCTTCTCCTTGACCCGGCGGCGCTCCTCGGCGCGCAGCCGGGCGTCGGTCCGGGCGGCGAGGCGGACGTTCTCCCGCTGGAGCTTGCGGTAGCTGGCCAGCCGGCGCTCGCCCAGCGTGCCGTCCTCGACGGCGGCCAGCACGGCGCAGCCCGGCTCCGTGCCGTGCGCGCAGTCGCCGAAGCGGCAGCGGGCGGCGAGCGCCTCGATCTCGGCGAACGCCTGGCCGAGGCCCTCCCCGGCGTCCCACAGGCCGACACCGCGCAGCCCCGGGGTGTCGATGAGCACGCCGCCGCCGCGCGCGGCCGGCAGCGGGAGCAGATTGCGGGTCGTGGTGGTGTGCCGGCCCTTGCCGTCGCGGTCGCGAACGGCCCGGACGTCCTGGGTCTCCGTGCCCAGCAGGGCGTTGGCGAGCGTGGACTTGCCGGCGCCGGACGGGCCGAGCAGGGCCGTGGTGCCGCCGGCCGGTCCGCCGGTGAGGGCCTCGGCGAGCGCGTCGACGCCCTCGCCCGACTCGGCGCTGACGGCGAGCACCCGCACACCGGGCGCCGCACCGGCCGCGTCCTCGGCGAGGTGCCCGAGCCCGGCGGCGTCGGGGACGAGGTCCGCCTTGGTGAGGACGAGCAGCGGCCGGGCACCGCTCGTCCAGGCGAGGGAGACCAACCGCTCGACACGGCCGAGGTCCACCTCGGCGGAGAGCGGGACGCACAGCACGGCGTGGTCGACGTTGGCGGCCAGCACCTGGCCCTCCGACCGCTTCGACGACGTCGAGCGCACGAAGGCGGTACGGCGGGGCAGCAACGCCCGTACGTAGCGCGGATCGTGGCCCTCCGGGTCGACGGCGGCCCAGTCCCCGGTGCACACGATCTTCATCGGGTCGCGGGGGACGACGAACTCGGTGTCGGCGCGGACGGTTCCGCCGGCGGTGACGACATCGCACCGCCCGCGGTCGACGCGGGCGACCCGGCCGGGCAGCAGCCCCCGCGCGGCGTACGGGGCGAACACGGCGTCCCAGTCGGCGTCCCAGCCGTAGGGCGCCAGCGGATGCGAACGGGACGGCGGGCACGGGAAAGAGGAATCAGCGGACAAGGGGTGACCCTTCGCAGGGTGGCCCCGACTGCGCGCTCGGGCGCGGAGAGAGGAGTGAGGGGTTCAGCCGGTGGCCACGGAGGTGGACGTGAAGGACTTCCGGATGCGGGCAGCGCCCTGCACGACAACAGCCATGGCACACCTCCTGGGACACAGCGGCGACGGCGAACTGCCGTCCGTGACACGGGAATCGTAGAGGCGGAGGCCCCGTCCCGTCGCCTGGTTATCGGCGGGGCGGGCGCATGCGGGAGCGCCCGTCGGGGGCAGAGCGCCGACCAGGGAGGATGCCGGCCCGGGGTCGGCTCTTGTAGAAGTCTACGAAGAGCCGGTCCCGGCCCGCGGGCCATTTCGGCGCTTCCACCCTTAGCCCTCGGGACACCATTGGCTGTGTACTCCTCTCACGAGTTGCAACGCAGCAAGGGATGAGTGCCGTGGACTTCCTCCGACCCGCCACATGCGCGCAGGCGCCGGCCGCAGCGACCCGGCGTCCGGGTGCGACGCCGGCCGCGGGCGGTACCGGCGCGGGGGCCCGACCGGCCACCGCGGACTGCGGGGTGGGCCGGGCACGTTGAGCATGCGGCAGGCGCCGGGGCGGCCACCACGGACGGTGCCCGGCCCCCGGCGGGAGCGCGGGGAGGACCGCGCGCAGCCGTCGACCGCGTCGGAGCCGGGCCCCGCCCCCGGGAGCGCGGAACGTCCCGGCGCACCGCCTGCCGGACCGTCGCGTGCGGCTCGCTCTTCCCGAACCGGCTCGGCCCCGGCCCGCCCGGCCCGGAACGCGGCCGGCCCGAACCCGCTTGGCCCCGACTCCGGCTGCCGAGTACCCAGACAGTGGAGGCTTCCCCATGACCGACCAGACTTCTCCTGCCCGCACACCGCAGGATCTCAATGAGTTGATCACCGGTGGGATCGGCGACAGCCCGCTGCGGCCGGACGGCACGCTCAAGGTGCGCGGGGAGTACGCCTATTCCTCGGATCTGTGGGCGGAGGACATGCTCTGGGGCGCGACGCTGCGCAGCCCGCACCCCTACGCGCGGATCAAGGCGATCGACATCGGCCCGGCGCTCCGGCACCCCGGCGTGTACGCGGTGCTGACGCACGAGGACGTGCCCGGCGAGAACATCTACGGCCTGAAGGTCGCCGACACCCCGGCGCTGGCCGAGGACGTGGTGCGGTACAAGGGCGAGCCGGTGGCCCTCGTCGCCGCCGACCATCCGGAGACGGCCCGGCGCGCGCTGAAGAAGATCGCCGTGGACTACGAGGTGCTGGAGCCGGTCACCGACCCGGAGCGGGCCGCGCACGACGACACGCTGCCCCGGCTGCATCCCGGGGGCAACGTGGTGCGCTACCAGCCGATCGTCCAGGGCGATCCGGAGGCCGAGGCCGATGTCGTGGTCTCCGACGTGTACACCCTGGGCATGCAGGACCAGGCGTTCCTCGGCCCCGAGTCCGGGCTGGCGATCCCCGCCGAGGACGGCGGCGTCGACCTGTTCCTGGCGACGCAGTGGCTGCACGTGGACCAGCGGCAGACGGCGCGGGCGCTCGGACTCCCGGTGGAGAAGGTGCGGTTCACCATGTCCGGCGTCGGCGGCGCCTTCGGCGGGCGCGAGGACCTGTCCATGCAGATCCACTGCTGCATGCTGGCGCTGCACACCGGCCGGCCGGTGAAGATGGTCTACAGCCGCGACGAGTCCTTCTACGGGCATGTGCACCGGCACCCGGCGAAGATGTACTACGAGCACGGCGCCACCAAGGACGGCAAGCTCGTCTACGTCAAGGCGCGGATGTACTTCGACGGCGGCGCGTACGCCTCCAAGACGCCGGTCGTCGTCAGCAACGCCACGTCGCTGGGCACAGGACCGTACGTGGTGCCCAACGTCCGTATCGAGGGCTGGGGCCTGTACACCAACAACCCGCCGTGCGGGGCGATGCGCGGGCTCGGTGCCGTACAGCCCGCCTACGCCTACGAGTCGCAGATGGACAAGCTCGCCAAGGCGCTGGGCATGGACCCGGTGCGGCTGCGTCAGCTCAACGCCGTCGAGGAGGGCTCGGCGCTGCACACCGGGCAGGTGCTGGACTCCCCCGCGCCGGTCGCCGAGCTGCTGGAGCGGCTCAAGCAGCTCCCGATGCCGCCGGAGAACCGGACCGCGCCGGTGGACGTGCGGGAGCTGCCGGGCGGCACGTCCAACACCACGCACGGCGAAGGCGTCGTGCGGGGCGTGGGCTACAGCGTGATCATCAAGAACATCTCGTACGCGGAGGGCGCCGACGACTACTCCACGGCCCGGGTGCGGCTGGAGGCCATCGGCGGCGAACCCGTCGCGATGGTGCACACGGCGGCGGCCGAGGTCGGGCAGGGCCTGGTCACGGTGCAGCAGCAGATCGCCCGCAGCGAACTCGGCGTGGAGCGGGTGAACATCCACCCGAACGACACCAACGTCGGTGACGCCGGGTCGAGTTCGGCGTCCCGGCAGACGTACATCACCGGCGGCGCCGTCAAGACCGCCTGCGAGGCCGTGCGCGCCCGGCTCTTCGACCGGGTGTCCGCGCGGTTCGGCGAGGACCCGGCGGATCTGTCGCTGAGCGGCGGCAAGGTCGTCTCCCGGTCCACGGGTGTCCTCGCGGACCTCGTCGACGTGCTCGGCGAGGAGGCGATCGAGGAGACCCGCGAGTACCACCACCTCCAGACGTACGAGATGGACCCGGAGACCGGCCAGAGCCGGCGTGTGCACGTCCAGCACGCCTACTCGGCGCACCGCGCCGTGGTGGACGTGGACAGCGAACTGGGTCTCGTGCGGGTGGTGCAGCTGGACTGCGCCCAGGACGTCGGCAAGGCCGTCAACCCGGACGCGGTCGTCGGCCAGATCCACGGCGGGTCCACCCAGGGGCTCGGCCTCGCCGTGATGGAGGAGATCCAGGTCAAGGACGGCCACATCCGCAATCCGTCGTTCACCGACTATCTGATACCGACCATCATGGACACCCCGCCGATGACGGTGGACGTCATCGAGCGGGGCGACCCCAACGCCCCCTACGGCGTGCGCGGGGTCGGCGAGCCGCCGACCATCTCCGCCACCCCGGCGGTCGTCAACGCCATCCGCGACGCGACGGGGCTGGACCTGACCCACACCCCGGTCGCGCCGGAGCACATCTGCGGCATCCGGCCGTGATGTGCCCCGCGGGCGCCGGCCGCACCGAGGCCGGGCCGGCGCCCGCGGGTCCCCTGTGTCATCCCGGCGAGGTGTCCGGCACGGCCGGGCAGTGCACCCGGGGAGCCCCCGACATGTCCGAAAAGGAGAGAACGTGACCGCGCACACCGAGGAACCGTCCGTCGAGGAACGCGAACGCGCGTGGATGGACGAGGCGATCAGAATGGCCACCGACAGCGTGGCGAACGGCGGTGGGCCGTTCGGTGCCCTGGTCGTCAAGGACGGCGAGGTCGTCGCGGCCGGGAACAACCAGGTGACCGCGAACCTGGACCCGACGGCGCACGCCGAGGTGAGCGCGATGCGTGCCGCCTGCAAGCAGCTGAACAGCTTCTCGCTGGAGGGCTGTGTCCTGATCACCTCGTGCGAGCCGTGCCCGATGTGCCTGTCCACCGCGCTGTGGGCCCGGCTCGACCGGATCGTCTTCTCCGCCGACCGGAACGACGCCGCCGTGGGCGGCTTCGACGACCGCAGGTTCTACGACCTGTTCGAGAAGAAGCCCAGGTCGATGTGGCCGACGCGGGTCGAGCAGCTCGATCTGCCGTACCGTACGGCCCCGTTCGACGCCTGGCTGGCCAAGTCCGACCGCGTCGACTACTGACCGCTCTTCTTTCCGTTCTTCCGTTCCGCGTTCTTCGTTCCGCGACTTCCGTTTCCCGTTCCGCGTGCACCGGCCCCGCTCTCGTGCGGGGCCGGCCGCGTTTCCGGGGCGGTCACGTTCCGGGCGGGCCGGTCGGCCACCCGGCGGCCGACCGGCCGGGGTCAGCCCGCGGAGCGGCCGTCCCGGCCGCCGCCGTCGCCGTCGTCACCGTCGATACCGCCGTCGCCGTCGCCGCCACCGTCCCGGTGCTGGCGGCGCAGCCGGCCGCGGATGTCGTCCAGCGGGAGGAACTTCGTCCAGCGTTCGGGGAACTCGGCGGGGGCCTCGGCCGCGCCCTCGTCGCCGTCCTGCTCCCGGGCCCGGCGCGCGGCGACGGCCGCGACGACCTCGGCGGCCACCTCCTCGCGGCGCCGCTCCCGCGCCCGCCGTGCCGCCGCCGTGGCGACGGACGGCCAGACGTGGTCGATGGCCGCGTTGACGGCGGCGCCGACCAGCACCGCGAACGCGGACACCCCGATCCACAGCAGCACCGCGACGGGAGCGGCCAGCGAACCGTAGATCGTGGGCCCCTCGACGGTGCTGGTCAGATACAGCCGCAGCAGGAAGCTGCACAGCACCCACATCACCAGGGCGACCAGCGCCCCCGGGATGTCCTCCCGCCAGGGCGAACGCACCGGCACGGACACGTGGTAGAGCGTCGTGAGGAAGACGATGGACAGCAGCAGCACGACGGGCCAGTAGAAGACCGACACCACCCACTGGGCCTGCGGCACCAGCCGGAGCACCGCGTCGGGGCCGGCCACCATGAGCGGCAGCGCCACCGCCCCGATGACCAGCGCCACCAGGTACAGCCCGAAGGCCAGCACCCGGGTGCGGACGATCCCGCGCCTGCCGTCCAGCCCGTACATCACCGTGATGGTGTCGATGAAGACGTTCACGGCACGCGAGCCGGACCACAGCGCCAGCGCGAACCCCAGGGAGATGACGTCGGGTTCGCCGCCCTTGATCACATCGTCGATGAGCGGCCGGGCGAGCTGGTCGACGCCCTTGTCGGACAGGACGGCGGCCGACGCCTCCAGCACGTTGTTGCGCAGCGTCTCGACCGTGTCGGCGCCCACCCAGTCCAGATAGCCCAGCGAACCGATCAGCCCGAGCAGCAGCGGCGGGATCGAGATCAGGGTGAAGAACGCCGCCTCGGCCGCCAGCCCCAGCACCCGGTACTCCATACAGGAGTTGACCGTGTCCTTGAGCAGCAGCCACGCCATCCTCCGCTTGGGCACGTCGCGGTACTTCACCCGGGCTTTGCTCAGCACGGCGCGGGAGCGCCGCGGAACCCACCGGAACGCGCGCGGGGGCTTCTGCTCAGGGGTTTTCTGGACTGAACGCACATCCTTAACGTATCTGTCATGCCTGCCTCGACACACACCGTGACCAACCAGCCGCCGCCGCTGACCGACTACGACGTCTTCTCCGCCGACGCCGCCCTCGTGGAGGGCCTCGCCCGGCACGTCTCCCCCGAACACGCCGACGAGGCACACGCGGAGCTGGCCGCGCTGGGCCGGGAGGCCGGTTCGGCGCAGGCACAGGAGTGGGGCGCCCAGGCCAACGAGAACCCGCCCGTCCTGCGCACCCACGACCGCTACGGCCACCGCATCGACGAGGTGGACTTCCATCCGTCCTGGCACCGGCTGATGGACCGCGGTGTCGCCGCCGGCCTGACCGATCCGTGGTCGCGGCCGGACGGCCAGCTGCGGCGCAGCGCTGCCTTCCTGGTGTGGACGCAGGTCGAGGCCGGGCACGGCTGTCCGCTGTCGATGTCGCACGCGGCGGTGCCCGCGCTGCGCAAGGAGCCGTCGCTGGCGGCCGAGTGGGAGCCGCTGCTGTCCTCCCGCACCTACGACCACGGCCTGGACCGCCCGGCGGCCGGCAAGGCCGGCGCGATCGCCGGTATGGGCATGACGGAGAAGCAGGGCGGCAGCGACGTCCGCGCCAACACCACCTCGGCCGTGCCGCTGGCGGGCGAGGGCGAGTACGCGCTGACGGGTCACAAGTGGTTCTGCTCGGCCCCGATGTCGGACGTCTTCCTCGTCCTGGCGCAGGCGCCCGGCGGGCTGACGTGCTTCCTCGTGCCGCGGGTCCTGCCGGACGGCACCCGCAACACGTTCCGCATCCAGCGGCTGAAGGACAAGCTGGGCAACCGGTCCAACGCCTCGGCGGAGATCGAGTTCGACGGGACGACCTGGGCACGCCGGGTCGGCGAGGAGGGCCGCGGCGTGGCGACCATCATCGAGATGGTCGCGGCCACCCGGCTGGACTGTGTGACGGGTTCGGCGGCGCTGATGCGGCAGGCCGTCGCCCAGGCCACCCACCACGCCGCGCACCGCTCGGTGTTCGGCAGGGAGCTGATCGAGCAGCCGCTGATGCGCAACGTGCTGGCCGATCTGGCGCTGGAGTCCGAGGCGGCGACGGCGCTGGCGCTCCGGCTGGCCACGGCCTACGACAGCGCGGCGGGCACCGGCGAACAGGCCGCACAGGACCGCGCGTTCCTGCGGCTGGCGCTGCCCGCCGCCAAGTACTGGGTGACCAAGCGCTGTGTGCCGCTGGCCGGCGAGGCGCTGGAGTGCCTGGGCGGCAACGGCTACGTGGAGGAGTCGGGCATGCCGCGGCTGCTGCGGGAGTCCCCGCTCAACTCGCTGTGGGAGGGCTCCGGCAACGTGCAGGCCCTCGATCTGCTGCGGGCCCTCCAGCGCGGCCCGGAGCCGCTGAACGCCGTGCTGACGGAGATCGGCCGGGCGCACGGCGCCGACCACCGGCTGGACGCGGCGGTCAAGGATCTGCTCACCCAGCTGTCCGACCTGGACGGCATCGAGACCCGGGCACGCCGGCTGGCCGAACGGCTGGCGCTGGTCCTCCAGGGCTCGCTGCTGGTCCGGTTCGCCCCGCCCCAGGTGGCCGACGCGTTCTGCGCCGCACGGCTCGGCGGGGACGCGGGCGCCGCCTTCGGCACCCTGCCCGGCGGGCTGGACCATGCGGCCCTCGTCGAACGGGCCCTGCCGGTGGCCTGACCCGGAACCCCCACGGCACACCGGCCGGGACAGCACCCGGTCGGCGCCCTGCCGCACTGGATCGCACCGGCCGCACCGGGCCACACAGGCCGCACCGGGCCACACCGGGCCGCACCGGGCCACACCGGGCCACTGGGTCGCGACGCGGCCCACGAAGGGAGCGGGCGGGGCACCGCCCGGCAGGGAGAGCCGTGGCGTCGGCGCACGGTTCGACCGTCGCCGCAGCGTTCCCGGCCTAGCGTCCAGGCATGACGCAGACCTCTCCACCGACGGGCCGGCAGCCTGCCCGCTGCTCCGGCCACCGCTTCGCCCGGCTGCACCACGGGTCCGGGCCGCTGCTGCTGCCGAACGCCTGGGACCACGCCTCGGCGGCGGCGCTGGCCGCGGCCGGATTTCCCGCCGTCGGCACCACCAGCCTGGGTGTGGCGGCGGCGGCCGGGCTGCCGGACGGTGCCGCTGCCACCGCGGAGGCGACCGTGGCGCTTGCCCGCCGGCTCGGCCGCGGGGGCCTGCTGTTCAGCGTCGACGCCGAGGGCGGGTTCAGCGACGAACCGGCGGAGGTGGCCGCGTGGGCCCGCCGGCTGCACGAGGCGGGGGCCGCCGGCGTCAACATCGAGGACGGACGTCCCGACGGCACCCTCGCCCCGCCCGGGCTGCTCGCCGCGAAGGTCGCCGCCGTCAAGGCCGCGGTGCCGGGGCTGTTCGTCAACGCCCGTACGGACACGCACTGGCTGGGCACCCGCCGGGAGGAGACGGCGGACCGGCTGGCGCGGTACGAACAGGCCGGCGCGGACGGGGTGTTCGTACCGGGGCTGTCCGACCCGGAGGGCATCGCCGCGCTCGTGGCCGGGCTGCGTGTACCGCTGAACATCCTCCACCGGCCGGACGGCCCGGGGCTCGGCGAGCTGGCCGCGCTGGGCGTGCGCCGGGTCAGCCTCGGCTCGCTGCTCTACCGCAGGGCGCTGGCGGCGGCGGTGGACGCGGCGACCGCCGTCCGCGACGGCCGCCCCGGGACGCCGGACGCCCTCTCCTATGCGCGGGTGCAGGCTCTGGCGGCGCCGGGCCGTTGACCGGGCACGGGCGCGAGCACGGTGGCGGGCGTGGCCGGGCACGGTTGCGGGCGCGGCCCGCTGGAGGGCTGAGGGTGCGGTTCCGGGTGGTGCGGTCCGGCGCCGCGCGGGTGCGCGCGGCCGGTCGTCGTCCGCCCGGTGGCCCGCTCCGTCAGCCCGTGATCAGCCCGTCGTCAGCCCGTGGTCAGCCCGTCGTCCGGCGGAACACCTGGCGGGAGCCGCCTTCCGGTCCGGGATCGGTGGGTTCGGCCGGGGTGAAGCCGAGGCGTTCGTAGAAGGCGCGGGCGCCAGAGGCGACGGCACCGGGGTGGTCGGCGCCGAAGGTGACGACCTCCAGGGTGCCGGGCCCGCGCACGAACCGGCGCACCGCGTCGTCCAGCAGTGCCCGGCCGACGCCCCGGCCCCGCGCGGGCCCGGCGACGACGAGCCAGTGCACGTGGTGGCGCGGCGGCCGGGAGCCGAACAGCAGCCCGCCCAGCGGCTGTTCGGCCGCGTCGACGGCGAGGAGTGCGGCGCCCCGGCGCAGATGGCCGCGGAGCGCCTCGTGGAACCCGGGCTCCTCGACCATGGGCCCGAACCAGTGCTCGACCTCGGCAGCCAGCCGCAGAAAGCCCGGGAAGTCGCCGTCCTCCGCGACGCGCACGGTGACCGGCGCCGTGACCGGCGCGGTGACCGGCGCGGTGACCGGCACGGTGCGGCCGGGTTCCGGGGTCACGAGCCGAGCATCCGGTCGAGGGCGCGGCGGGTGCGGGCCGGGGCGAGGGCGTGGGCGAACAGCTGGAGTTCCTGGTTGAGGGCCATGTAGAGGCCCTGCATCTCGAAGGCGAGCTGTTCGGGGTCGGTCTCGGGCGGCAGTTCGCCCTGCCGGACGGCGACGCGGAGATCCTGCACGAGGAGCCGGCGTCCGCGCAGCAGATAGCGGGCGACGGCGTCGTGCACGGGGCCGCCGCGCGCGTCGAACTCGACGGAGGCGGTGGCGAACAGGCAGCCGCCGGGGAAGACGGTGCGCTCGTGCTCCAGGTAGCGGATCCACTCCTCGCAGAAGGCACGCAGCCGGCGCAGCCCGGGGCGCAGTTCGGCGACGGGTTCCCACACGAGCCGGGTGAACAGGTCCGAGGCGCCGTGCAGCGCGGCGAGTTGGAGCGCCTGCTTGCTGCCGAAGTGGCCGAGTACCCCGGCCTTGCTCATGCCCAGGTCGGTGGCGAGCCGGCCGATCGTCAGCCCTTCGAGCCCCTCGACGGAGCCGATCGCGACGCTGCGCTCGATGATCTTCTCCCGCGTCCTGCGGGACTCGGCGGCGGACCTGCGTGGGCTCATGGCCTCATCCTAGCCACCCCGCCCCATTTAACTTCCGATCGGTCGGTTGCTATTCTTCCCGGCACCGCCGAGCGCCGCTCGGTGGTGGTCGGCGCCGCTCAGCGCTGCTCGGCGCCGGTATGCGCTGCTCAGCACGCTCGGCGCCGCTCGGCACAGCTCGGTGCGGCTGAGCACCCCGCGGGCCCCGTGCCCCCGCTGTGCGCGGCGTTCCCGCGGTCCGCCGCGGCGGACCCGCCGAAGCCGTGCCTTCCGCGCCGGGCGGCCCATGCCCCCGCGCGGCACGTCCCGTCGTCTTCGCCAGGAGCCCTCCCGTGAGCCCAGTTCTGTCCGGAACCCGTATCGCCGCCCTCGGGCACCACCAGCCCGAGCACGTGCTCACCAACGACGATCTGGCGCGCCTCGTCGAGACGAACGACACCTGGATACGACGGCGGACGGGGATCGCCGAGCGGCGTATCGCGCGCGACGAGTCCGTCGCCGATCTGGCCACCCGGGCCGCCGGCAAGGCGCTCGCCGCCGCGGGCGTCGACCCGGCCGACATCGGCATGGTCGTCGTGGCGACCTGCTCGGCGCGGGACCGCTGCCCCAGCACCGCCGCCGAGGTCGCCGGACGTCTGGGCCTGGCGGCCCCCGTCGCCTACGACCTCAACAACGGCTGCGCCGGCTTCTGCACGGCCCTCGCCTCCGCCGGGCACTCGCTCGCCGCGGGCGCCGTCCGGCACGCGCTGGTGATCGGCGCGGAGAAGATGTCGGACGTCACCGACTGGACGGACCGCAGCACCTGTGTGCTCCTCGCGGACGGTGCGGGCGCCGCCGTGATCAGCGCCACGGACGACCCCGGCGACGCCGGTCTGGGCCCGGTCGTCTGGGGCTCGGACGCGAGCCGGCGCGATCTGGTGCGGCTCCAGGGCGCGTGGCAGCCGCACTTCGAGCAGGAGGGGCAGGCCGTCTTCCGCTGGGTGACCTCCGAGCTGCCGAAGCTGGCCCGGCTTGCCTGTGAGCGGGCCGGGCTCACCCCGGACGGGCTGGCCGGCGTCGTCACCCATCAGGCGAATCTGCGCATGATCGAGGCCCTCGTCCGGGAGCTGGAGCTGCCGGAGCGGGTGGTCGTCGGGCAGGACGTCGTCGGCTCGGGCAACACCTCGGCGGCCTCGGTTCCGCTGGCGCTGTCCAAGCTGGTCGAGGAGGGCCGGTTCGCGCCGGGCGACCCGGTGCTGCTGCTCAGCTTCGGCGGCGGGCTGTCCTGGGCGGGCCAGGTCGTGCGCTGCCCCTGAGCCGGGGCGGGCGAGGGCGCGGCACGGCCGGGGGCCCGGCTCGGCCGTCCGGGCCGCCTGCGAGGATCGGGGCATGCACCACAGCGAAACCGCCGATTCCGCCCCCGTTCTGCACGTCGCCGCCGCTGCCGTGGTGGAGGACGGCAGGCTGCTGGTCGTCAGCAAGCGGGCGGCGCCCGAGGTGTTCTATCTGCCCGGCGGCAAGCCGGAGCCGGGCGAGAGCGCCAGGGAGGCGCTGGAGCGGGAGCTGCGCGAGGAGCTGGGCGTCGGCCCGCTGGAGGTGACCCCGTTCACCGAGGTGCACGCCGAGGCCGCGCTGGAGGGCGTGCCGATGCGGATGACGGTCTTCCGGGCCCGGCTGGACGGGCGTCCCGAGCCGGCGGCCGAACTCGCCGCGCTGCGCTGGATCGACGGCGCACCCGGCGGCCCGGCGCTGGCCCCGGCCGTCCGCGACCACGTCCTGCCGCTGCTGGGCCTGGGCACCGCGCCGGTGCCGCCGGGTCCGGCCGTGCCCGGGAACTGATCCACGAGGCCGTCGCCGCCGGCCTCAGTGCCCCCGCTGCCCGGCGGCCGGGCCGATCAGCGGCCGGGGCTCGCCGGAGGCGGCGATCCGGTCGGCCAGGCGCGCACGGAGCCCGTCGAGGACGTCCGCGAGTGCGGGTTCGCCGACGAGGTTGGTCAACTCGTCCGGGTCGGCGTGCAGATCGTAGAGGTAGGCGTCGGTGTAGTGGCCGGCGGAGGCGTCGTGCCAGGGGTCGGCGCCGGGGGCGACGGCCCCGTACTTCCAGCGCCCGGTGCGCAGGGCCCGGCCCACCTCCGACTCGCTGACCTGGATGAGCACCTCCTCGGGCCAGGGCGGCTCCGCACCGCCCCGCAGCAGGGGCAGCAGGGAGCGCCCCTGCATCCGCGCGGGCACGGGCAGCCCGGCCGCGTCCAGCAGGGTCGGCGGGAGATCGACATGGCTGACCAGCTCCGGCAGGCGGCCCGCGCCGTGGAAGCCGGGGCCGTGCAGCACGGTCGGTACCCGCACCGAGGCATCGTGCACGCTGCGTTTGTACTCGTCGTTGCGGGTCTTGAAGTGGCAGCCGTGGTCGGAGGTGAACAGGATGACCGTCTCGTCCAGGGTGCCGCGCTCGTCCAGCGCGTCGACGATACGGCCGAGCACCTCGTCCAGCCGCCGGACCATGCCGTAGTAACCGGCCAGGTGCTCGGGTGCGTTGCCGCCGCCGAGCGCGGTCAGGTCGGACGGCGTCCAGGGGTCGGCGTAGCGCTCGCGGTAGCCGTGCGGCGCCGGGTAGTCGTCGCGGGAGTTCTGGTGGTGCGGCTCCAGGAACGACAGGAAGAGGAAGAACGGGCGCTCCCGCTCCCGCCGGATCCACTCCAGCGCGGCCTCGCCGAGGGCGTCGGCGCGGTAGCCGTCGTAGGTGTGCGGGGCGCCGTCCCGGTCGTACAGCGTCGTTTGGTAGGCGTCGGAGGTGAATTCGAGAAGGTTGGCGGCCAGCCAGTGGTCGTAGCCGCCGCGCAGCTCCTCGGGGACGGGTCCGGTGTGCTCGTCGCCGGCCAGATGCCATTTGCCGATGTAGCCGGTCTCGTAGCCGGCGGCGCCGAAGTGGTGGGCGAGCGTGCGGGTTCCGGGCGGCAGCGGCAGCGCGTTGCGGAAGACGCCGGTGTCGGTGGGGTACCGGCCGGTCTGGAGCGCGGCGCGGGACGGGGCGCACACGGGCTGGCAGGTGAAGGACCGGTCGACGTCCAGGCCGCGGGCGGCGAGCCGGTCGAGCACGGGGGTGAGGCCGTGCGGATTGCCGTGTGTGCCGGTGGTGTCCCAGCGCTGCTGGTCGGTGAGGAAGACCAGGACGTCGGGGTGGCCGGTGCGCGGCCGGCCGCTGCTCGCGTCCGGGTTCGTCACGGAGTCATCACGCCTCACTTCGCCGGGAGGGCCGCATACGGACGTCAAAGGGGCCGCATACGGAGGGAGTTGCGCGGGACGGCTTTCAGCAGAGGGTCTTATAAAAGCCGTGCGGCTAGAGTGGCAACCCGTGTCCCCCGGGTCAAGAGAGATCGCGGACTCGGCCCTCGTCCGCCGGCTGAACGCCGCACGCGTGCTGACGGCGCTGCGTGCCGAACCCGCCCTGTCCTCCAGCGCGTTGGTCTCCCGTACGGACATGGCGCGGCCCACCGTGCTGGCCGCCGCACAGCTGCTCGTCCGGCTCGGCTGGGCCACGGAGTCCGGCGGGGGCACCGGCGCACGCGGACGGCCCTCGCGGGTCTTCGCGTTCCGCGCCGACGCCGGTCACGTCCTCGGCCTGGACGTGGGCGCCCGCACCGTCCGCGCCCGGCTCGCCGATCTGCGCGGCGAGGTGGTCGCCCGGGCGGCGCGCACCGTCCCCGATCCACGGCTGCCCGCCGCCGAACGCCTCGCCCTCGTCCGGGAATGCGCCCTCGGCGCCGTGCACGAGGCGGGGCTCGCCGGACACCGGTTGCTGGCCGTGTGCGCCGGGACGAGCGGCCCCGTCGACCCGGACGGCGCCGTCCACACCCGCACCGGCATCCCCGGATTCCTCGGAGCGGGCCTGCGCACCGCGCTGGCCGAGGAGTTCGGGCCGGACGTCGTCGTCGAGAACGACTGCAACCTCGCCGCGCTCGCCGAACGCCGCCGGGGCCTGGCCGCCGGCGGCGGCTCCGACGGCCACGACGGCGGCGACGACCCGGAGGGCGACGACACCGTGTGTCTGCTGGCCGGGGAACGCCTCGGCGTCGGCGCCTTCGTCGGCGGCACGCTGCTGCGCGGCGCCCACAACCGCGCCCGCGATTTGGGGTTCCTCGCCCTCATGCCGGACGCCGCGCGGGACCTGCCGGCGGGCGCCTCCCCGGACGACGGCATCGGCGCGCTCGCCCGCGCCCACGGTGCGCGGCTGGTCGCCGAACTCGCCGACGCGCGTGGCCGGCCGGCGCCCGGCGCACCAGGGGCCGTGCTGTACGGGCTGGCCGGCGGCGCACCGGAGCGGGTGGACGCCGAGACCGTGTTCGCGGCCGTCCGCGCCGGCGACACCGCCGCACCCCGCCTCCTGGACGGGATGCTCGCCCCGGCCGCCCACGCGGTGGCGACCCTGTCGATGCTGCTGGCTCCCCGGCTGGTCGTCGTCAGCGGCGCGGTGGCGGCGGCCGGGGACGTGCTGCTGGAGCCGCTGCGCCGGCGCGTCGCCCGGCTCGTCCCCGCCGTGCCCCGGATCGCCGCCTCGCCGCTGCGCGACGAGGCCGTCGTCACCGGCGCCGTCTGCCTCGCACTGGAGCACGCCGAGGCCCGGTACCTCACCGATCTGCGGCCCGCGCCGGGATGTTGAGGCCCGGCACGGTTCCGCCCCGCGGTGGTGACGCGCCGACGGGGACCGCGTACGGTGCCGCTGCGCGGCCGGACTCCCGGCCCCGGCCCGGTCCCGCCGCACGGACCGCGCCCGGGGCGCGGCGGCCGTGCGCGACTCCGCAACGCCGTTGCCCCGCACGGCCGTCGACGCACCGTGCCTCGTCGGCGCCGCGCCGCGGGGCATGCCGTACGGGCCCGCGCCGGGCCCGGGAGAAGAGGAGGTGCCCGGGTGGGCCAACAGGAGCCGAACGCGCGCAAGGTGGTGGCCGGGCCGCTCGGGGGCGGCTGCCCGGTACGGCGCGACGCCGACGGCGTCTGGCGGGTGGACGGCTACGCGGCCGGCCGGGCCGTGCTGCGCAGCACCGGCACGGTGCAGGCCGGCCTCGGGATCGAGATGGTGGAGAAGCTGCCCTCCTCGGTGCGCCGTCCCGTGCTGTACCGGGACGGGCCCGAGCACCGGGAGCACCGGCGGCAGACCGCCCGGTACTTCACTCCGCGCCGGGTCGCCGAGCACTACCGGGGCATGATGGAGCGCGTCGCCGACGAGCAGATCGCCCGGCTGCGGGCGGCCGGCAGCGCCGATCTGTCCGAGCTGAGCTTCCGGCTCGCCGTCGACGTGGCCGCCGAGGTGATCGGCCTGACGGAGAGCCGCCCCGGGCTGATGCGCCGCCTGGAGCGGTTCTTCCCCGACGAGTTCGGCGAGCCGGGGTTCACCAGCCTGCGCGGTCTGCGCTTCATGATGCTGCGCAACTCGGCCTGGCTGCGGATGCACTTCGGCGATGTCCGCCCGGCCGTGCGGGCCCGCCGCCACCGGCGCCGCGACGACCTCGTCTCCCATCTGCTGGACGAGGGCTGCTCGGCCGGGGAGATCCTCGCCGAGTGCCTGACGTTCGCGGCCGCCGGCATGGTCACGACCCGGGAGTTCGTCAACGTCGCCGCCTGGCACCTGTTCGACGACGAGCAGCTGCTCCAGCAGTACCGGTCGGCCGACCGGGCCGGGCGGACGGCCCTCCTGCACGAGATCCTCCGGCTCGAACCGGCCGTCACCAGCCTGTGGCGGCGCACCACGGAGGACCTGGAGATCCCCGCCGGCGGCGACGGAGCGGACCCCGCGGGCACCGGACCGGTCACCGTCCCGGCGGGCGCACTCGTCGAGATACGCCTCGACCGGACGAACACCGACGCCTCGGCCGTCGGCCCGCGCGCCGGTGAGGTCTGCCCGGCCCGCGCCACCGCCGACGGCGCCGACGCCTACGGCCTCTCGTTCGGCGGCGGCCCGCACAAGTGCCCCGGCGCGCACATCGCCATCCAGGAGTCGGACATCTTCCTCACCCGCCTCTTCGCCGAGCCCGGACTGCGGCTGGTGTCCACACCCCGAGTCGGCCGCAAGGACAACCTCGGCGCCTACGAGATACGCGACATGCGGGTGACCCTCGACGGCAACACCGGCTCGCCCGCCGCGGGTTGACGCCCCTGCCGCCGGGGCCGGCGCCCCCGGGCCGACGCCCCGGCCCGGCAACAGGCCCCCGGTCGACACCCCGGCCACGGCAGCAGATGCCCCGGGCTGACGCCCTGCGACCGGCAGCGGGCACCCAGGTCCACCCCCGCAGCAAGCGGGTCAACGCCCCACCGACGGCAGGCAGGTCCACACCCGGCACCGGCGGCAGGCACCCCCGGCCGACACCCCGGCACCGGCAGCAGGCGCCACGGCAGCACACGCCGCCGGCCCCGGTACCGGCGGGGCTCAGGCCGCCTTCCCGGCGCCCCCGCCGCCGAGCGCCTCCACCAGCTCCGCACGGTTCATGGACGAGCGCCCCGGGACGCCGCGCTCGGTCGCCCGCCGGTACAGCTCGTCCTTGCTGAGGTCGGCCAGCCGCTCCCGCGCACCACCGCTGCCCCGCTTGCCCTGCTGGGCCTGCTTCCCCCGCTTCTCCGAAGCGCCCTGTTTCCCCTGCTCCTTCGAGGCGCCCTGCTTCCGTCCGGTGCCCCGCTTCTCCCCGGTGCTCTGCCGCGACCGCTGCCGTTGCCCGGCGCTCTTCTTCCCGCCACCGGCCCGGCCGGTGCCCCCGCGGCCCTCCTCGGCGCCGCCTTCGCCGCGCGCCTGCTCCAGGCTGCGCGCCAGCGCCTCGCTCAGGTCGATGACGTTCGTGGCCTCGGGCGGCTCCTCGGCGGAGGTGACCTCCTCGCCCTTGGCCTTGGCCGCCACCAGTTCCCGCACCCGGTCCTCGTAGACATCGGCGTAGTCCTCCGGATTCCAGTCGACGGTCATCGTGTCGACCAGCTGCTCCGCGGTACGCAGCTCCTGGCCGCGGGCCGAGGCCGTGTCCGACTGCTCCGGCAGCGACGGCAGTTCCTCCTGCGGCTCCCGCACCTCGTCGGACCAGTGCAGTATCTGCAACAGCAGCACGTCGTCCTGGGGGCGCAGGGCGACGAGGTACTCCTTGTTGCGCATGACGAAGGTGGCCACGCCGACCTTCCCCCGCTCCGCCAGCGCCGCGCGCAGCAGCTCGTACGGCTTGGTGTACTCCTCGCCGCGCGGCGCCAGATAGTAGGGCCGGGCGAAGTAGACGGGGTCGATGTCCGACAGCTGGACGAAGCCGGAGACGTCGATGGCCCGCGATCTGCCGGGGGCGATCTCCTCCAGCTCCTCCGGCTCGACGACGACGTACTCGCCGTCGGCGACCTCGTAGCCCTTGACGATGTCGTCGTAGTCCACCGGCTTGCCCGTCCGCTCGTTGACACGCTTGTTGCGCACCCGGTCGCTGGTGCCGCGTTGCAGCTGACGGAAGTGGATCGTGTGGTCCTGCGTGGCGGTGTACATCTGCACGGGCACGGTGACCAGCCCGAAGTTGATCACCCCGCTCCAGATCGGCCGTGCCATCCGGGCGCACCTCGCTCTCCTCACCGACGCTTCTCACCGGCGGCTTCTCCCCGACTTCCCGTCTACCGCGCGGTAAGTCATCGGGCCGCCCCGGCGCCCGCCGCCGCCCCGGCGCGACACACCGTGACGAGGCGGACACCGGGGCGGCGGGACGGTCCGCCCGCGCGCCCTGTGGCGCGGAGGCGGACCGCCCCCGCGGAGCCGGGCCGTTCAGAGCGTGAGCAGCACCCGCCCCGCGACGCCGGGATCCCGCAGCGGAGCCAGCGCGAGGCGCACCAGTGCCAGGACGTTGTCGTCCCCGGCGATCCGGTTCGCGCTCAGCTCCTCACAGGCCAGACACCGGTGGATGAGCATCCACTCGCCGTCCGGCCGCACCGACAGCCCGAACGCCTCCATCCGGCCGCGGCAGGAGGCGGCCCTGTCCCCCGGCACGCGGTCGTCCACGTGCAGGCTGGCCAGGCAGTGCGGGCAGTGGTTGCGGTGCGCGGTGCCCGGGGCCTGCCCGGGCACATCGAGCCGGCAGCCCACGCACCGGAAGTCCCGCTCCCGGTGCCCGCCGTACCGGTACGGCACGTCCTTGTGCCGCTGCGGCCGACGCGGCCGGGACCGGCCCCCGTCACGGGCGCTCGTACGCCGAGGCATCCTCGTCCCCCCGTCCTGCGGGCCGCTTCCCTGTTCCCGTCCGCTCCCGTCCGCCGTTCACAGCGTTCCGAACGCTTCGAGCGGGAACGGGGGCTGGGCCAGTGGCCGGACGGCGATCCGCATCAGGATCAGCTGGTTGTCGTCCGCGCAGACCGGGTCGGAGGTCAGCTCGTCGCAACGGACGCAGCGGTGGACGACCCGCCAGTCGCCGGTGCGCAGCACGGCGATGGCGATCGGCGTCATCCGCGCGCCGCAGTCGCTCGGTCCGCCCTCGACATGGTCGGTGACGTGCCGGGAGTGCAGGCACGAGGGGCAGTGCTCGCGGCGGATCCCCTCGGCCGCGAAGGTGGAGACGGTCAGACCGCACCACACACAGGTGAAGGTGTCGACCTTCAGGGTGTTGCTGAGGCCGCCCTGACGGGCGTGCTCGTCATGGGACACCGGAGTGCTCCTTGCTGAGAAGTGTGTGCAGACAGCAAGAGCCGGCCGAGCGTCCTCGGCGGTCGTGAGCCGGACAGCGCTCCGCCGCCCCGACGGGCGGCCGGAGCACGGGCGTCGGACCGTGCACCGGAGTTCACATCCGGTCCGCCGCGCGCGGGGTGCGGCGTGGCAGGGGACAGCGGATGGTTACGCGGCGTGAGGCGCACTCGGCGCGATCCGGGGCATAGACACTTCTTCCAGGGCACACGGCCCGGTCGGGGTCAGAACACGGCAGAGCGTAACCAGCCCCCGGCACCGTCGCCAGCGGTTTTTCCCGGGGGCGGACCGCCCGCTGCGCTCAGCGCACCGCGGTCAGCACGCCGTCCCCCACCTCGTGCACCTCGACGGCGAACTCGCCCGTGGCACGCAGCAGTTGCTCGAAGGGCCGCACCTGGTCGCGGTGGCTGACGGCGTTGTCGACGGCGATCACACCGTGCGGGCGCAGGGAGCGGCGCAGCGCCGGCAGATAGCCGGGATAGGCGGGCCGCTCGGCGTCGAGGACGACGAGGTCGAGGGAGCCGGCGGGCGTCTGCTCCAGCACGGCCCCGCCGTCCCCGTGCCGGACCTCGGCGTACCCGGCGAGGCCGCCGCGTTCCAGGTTGCGGCGGGCCTCGGCGACCCGTGCGGCGTCCACGTCGACGGTCGTCAGCCGGCCGCCGGTGTCCCGCACCGCCTCGGCGAACCAGAGCGCCGCGTAGCCGTTGGACGCGCCGATCTCCAGCACGGCGGTGCCGCCCTGCACCCGGATCAGCGTCGCGACGAGGGCGGCCGCCGCGGGCGTCATGTTGCGCCGCCGCAGCAGCCGGTCCGCCAACGGCGCGTCGTGCTCCCGCCCTTCGGCGTACAGGGCGTCCCGCAGTGCGCTCAGCTCACCGTCCATGCTCACCCCCTCCCCGGCCCGGATCCTCCGGCAGCCTACGTCCGCCCACGGTCCGCCCGCCCCCGCACGCCGCCTGCGCCCGCCCGCCCGCGCGCACCCGGCTCCCGGCCCCGCGCCCGGCGGGCTCTACGATGCCGGGGACGCACGGGAGCCCGTGCCGCGGCCAGGATCGCCGACGGCCGTGCAGGCCGCGCGGGCCCCGGAGGAGCCGGGCCGCACAGGCCGAGGCGGCCGGCACGGCCACGAGCCGCCGGGCGCGGCGGGGCGGCGAGAACCGGCGAGGCCGGGCAGGAACCGGCAGCGAACGACAAGAACCGGCGAAAACCGGTGAAATACCGGCGACAGGCCGGCGAAAAACCGGCGAAGAACGGTGAAGACGGCGGGAGACGCCGAGAAGCAGGGAGACCGGAACACATGACCGCAGCCGCACCCGGCCACACGCTGCTCCCCTCCACCGCGCACGCGCTCCTCCACCGGCTGGCCACCGCGCAGGCCGAGGGCAGGGCGCCCTCCATGACGGCGGCCCTGTTCCGCGACGGCGTCCCCGTGTGGTCCGCGGCACGCGGCACCGGCCCCTGCGGGCCCACCACGCAGTACCGCATCGGCTCGATCACCAAGACCCTCGTCGCCGCCCTCGTCCTGCGTCTGCGCGACGAGGGCCGGCTGGACCTGGCCGACACCCTCGGCACCCATCTGCCGCAGACCGCGCCCGGCACCGAGGACCTCACCGTCGCCCAACTCCTCGCCCACACCGGCGGGCTGTCCGCGGAGACGCCCGGGCCCTGGTGGGAGCGGACGCCGGGGACACACCGGCCGGAGCTGGCCGACATCCTCGACCCCGACCCGCTCCGGCACCCGCCCGGCCGCCGCTTCCACTACTCCAACCCCGGCTACGCGCTCCTGGGCGCTCTCGTCGCCCGGCTGCGCGGACGCCCCTGGCAGGACGTCCTCGCCACGGAACTCCTCGACCCGCTCGGTATGACGGCCACCGCGCCGCACCCGGAGGCGCCGCACGCCCGCGGCTGGGCCGTGCACCCGTGGGCCGACGTGCTCCAGCCCGAACCGGAGACCGACACCGGCGTCATGGGCCCGGCCGGCCAACTGTGGTCCACGGCCGCCGATCTGTGCCGCTGGGGCCATGCGCTGACGGGGGCCGTACCGGAGGTGCTGCGCCCGGAGACGACCGCGGAGATGCGCGAGCCGGCCTCCGGCGCCGCCCCCGCCGACGGGCAGCTGGCCTACGGCCTCGGGCTCCAGCTGGCCGGCGCCGGCGGCCGGGTCCTCGTCGGGCACAGCGGCTCCATGCCGGGGTTCCTGGCGGGCCTGTGGCTGGACGACGAGGAGCGCTCCGGCGCCGTCGTCCTCACCAACGCCACCTCCGGACCCGCCGTCACCCGCGTCGCCGCCGATCTGCTCCGGCTCCTCGCCGAGTTGGAGCCGCGCCTGCCCGACCCGTGGACGCCGCTGCCGGCCGGCGAAGCCGATCCCGCCCTCCTCGCGCTCACCGGCACCTGGTACTGGGGCGCCGCCCCCTACGGCCTGCGGCTGTGCGCCCAGCGCTTCCTGGAGCTGGCGCCGCTGTCCGGTACGGGCCGCGCCACCCGGCTGCGGCCCGAGGAGGACGGCACCTGGCGGGCGCTGGACGGCTACCACACCGGGGAGACCCTGCGCGTCGAACGCACCCCGGACGGCCGCCCCGGCCATCTCGACCTGGGCTCCTTCGTCTTCACCCGGGAGCCCTACGGGCCGGACGCACCGGTCCCCGGCGGGGTGGACCCGGAGGGCTGGCGCGGCCTGCCCGGCTGAGCAGCGCCCCTCGGGCAGGAGCCGGAGGGAGAAGCCGTGGCGCCCCAACTGCCGCCGTGTGCCCGGTTGTTCAGGGGTTTTTCGGGGGCTTCCGGGGGGTCACGGCCCCCGCGCGGCACTACGATCGCGTCCGTGACCGTACGCAGAGACGACGGATACGAGATCACCACCGATCCCGGCCGTATCGACACCGCCCTCGTCCACCGCTGGCTGTCGACCGACGCGTACTGGGCGCTCGGGCGCAGCCGGGAGACCGTCGAGCGGTCGATGGCCGCCTCGCTGAACTTCGGTGTGCTCGGCCCCCGCGGCGATCTGGCCGGCTACGCACGCGTCGTCACGGACCGGGCGACGTTCGCCTGGCTCTGCGACGTCTACGTACCGCCCCACCACCGCGGCGCCGGCCTGGGCACCTGGCTGGTGCACACGGTCCGGGCGCACCTCGCCCCGCACGGTGTCAAACGCGTCCTGCTGGCCACGGCGGACGCGCACGGCGTGTACGCCAAGGCGGGCTTCACCCCCTGCGCCGACCCCGCCCAGCTGATGGAGCTCGACCTGCACGCCGCCGGGCCGGGCCGGACCGGCACGGAAGGAGCCGGGGCGTAGCCGGACGGACGGACGGCGGGCACACACCGCAGGCGTGGCGGCAGCCGTCGCGCGGGACACCGAGGGGCAGGCGGGGCGCCGGGCCGGGCCCGGGGGACGGTTCGTCAGGCCCCGGCCCCACCGTCGACCGGCAGGATCGCGCCGGTCACATACGAGGCCCGGTCGCTGAGCAGCCACGCGGCGGCCTCGGCGATCTGCCGGGGCTCGGCCATCCGGCCGAGCGGGATCGTCGCGGTCATCTGCTCGATGATGCCGGGGGTGGCCGCTTCCCAGGCATCGATCATCCGAGTCGATGTGCCGCCGGGCGTGATGCCGTTGACCCGGATCCGGTCCGCCGCCCAGTTCACGGCGGCGGTCTCGGTGAGGCTGTTGAGCGCGCGCTTCATGGCGCCGTACGCCGGCAGGACGGGGTTCGCCCGGCGGCTGCCGATGCTGGAGGTGTTGACGATCGCCCCGCCACCGCCCCGCCGCATCAGCGCGGCCTCGGCGGTCATCGCGGTCCAGTGCGCTCGGAAGTTCACGGCGAACTGCTCGTCGATGTCCTCGTCGCTGGTGGTCTCGACCGGGCCGAACCCCCGCTGGGGGACGGCGCCGTTGTTGAACGCGCCGTCCAGCCGGCCGTGCAGCCGCTCGACACGGCCGACGACGGCGCGGACGCTCTCGCGGTCGGCGAGGTCCAGGGCGGCGGCGTCGGCCACGCCACCGCCGGCGCGGATCTCCCGGACGACGGCTTCGAGGGCGTCGGTGCCGCGCGCCGCGAGGACGACGGCTGCGCCCTCCGCGGCGAACAGCCGGGCCGCCGCCGCCCCGATGCCCCGGCTGGCGCCGGTGACGAGCACGACCTTGCCGGTGAGCAGTCCGACGGGTGCGCCCCCGGCGCCGCCCCCGCCTCCCCGCGCCCCGGCGCCGCCCGTAGCGCCCGTAGCGCCCGTCGTACCTGTAATGCCTGTGACACCTGTGGTGCCCGTACTGCCCCTGCTGTTCCTGTCGTTCGTCATGTGCACAGCCTCGGCCCGGCCGCCCGGCCGGATGCAGGCACAACCGGTACCAGGATCCGCCGCCGCGCGGTGTGCACACTGGACGGATGGACAGACGGGAGCTGGGTGCGTTTCTCCGCAGCCGCCGCGAGCGGCTGCGCCCGCAGGACGTCGGCCTCCCCACCGGGCCGCGGCGCCGGACTCCGGGGCTGCGCCGCGAGGAGACCGCGGTGCTCGCGCACATCTCCACGGAGTACTACGTCCGGCTCGAACAGGGCAGGGCGCCCCGGCCCTCCGGCGAGGTGCTCGCCGGGATCGCGGACGCGCTGCGCCTCACCGACGCCGAGACGGACCACCTCCACGTCCTCGCGGGCGCCGCGCCGCCCCGCGCCCGGCTGCACCCGCGCGAGGTGCGCCCCAGCATCCTCGCCCTCCTCGAACAGATGCCGCGCACGGCCGGGTTCGTGATGTCCGCCGTGTTCGAGGTGCTCGCCTGGAACCGCCTCGCGGCGGCCCTCATGGAGGACTTCGCGCCGCTCCCCGCCGCCGGCCGCAACCTCGCGCGCCGCGCCTTCCTCGAACCCCCGCACGGCGAGGGGACGCCGTACGGGCTCGTCGACCTCGCCGAGTTCCGCCGGCAGGCCGTGATGCAGCTCCGCTCCGCCCTCGCCCGCTACCCGGCCGACCCCGCGGTGACCGGCCTCGTCGACGAACTCCGCGGCGCCGCACCGGAGTTCTCCCGGCTCTGGGAGCAGCACGACGTCCAGGCCCGTCCGGCGTTCACCAAGACCTTCCAGCACCCGGCCGTCGGCCGGCTCACCCTCGACTGCGACGCGCTCGCGCTCACCGACCGCGACCAGTACCTCGTCCTCTACAGCGCACCCGCGGGCTCCCCCGCCGCCGACGCCCTGGCCCTCCTCGACGTTCTCGGGCCGGCTCCGCGGGCCACGCACTGAACACCGCCGCCCGGTGACGACGCCGGGCGGCGGGCGGACCGCACCCGGGCGGGGCGGGCGCGCACCCGGGCCGGACGGCCCCCGGCCCCGCCGTGCGGGAGGCGGTCCGGTGCCGGTGCGGGCGGCGGCCCCCGGGGAGCGCCGCGGCGAACTGTCCGTTCTGTATCGTCGCGTCCCGCGAGACGATCGAGCGGCGCCGGGACCAGGGCGCCGGGAACGGAGGGGCAGACGCGTGCGGGAGCGTTCCAGGGGCCACGGCGGCAGCGACCGGCAGGGGGCCGGGCGGCACGGCGGCGGGCGGCCGTACGGGCGTGGCGCCTCGGGCGGCCGGCCGTACGGCGACGGCGGACGGGGGCACGGCGGGGGCCGCGAGGGTGCGCCGCGCCGTGCGTCCGGTCTCCGGCGGGGGCTGGCCGAGGAGCTGCGCGGGCTCGAAGGCGCCCAGTACGGGCGGTACAAGGGCCTGGTCGGGCGGTGGGAGCTGCCCGGCGGGACGGTGCTGGAGCTGGTGCGGGCGCAGTCGGACCCGTACGCGCCGCCGGCCCGGGTCGCGCTGCACGTGCCGGCCGGGCAGGCGGGTTTCCCCGAGGATCTGTGGTCGACGGCGACCCGGCGGCGGGCCCTGGCGTCGTATCTGGCCCGGCAGGCGGCCGGGGCGGTGCGCGGGGAGCGGG
This sequence comes from Streptomyces cacaoi, assembly GCF_006539165.1. Taxonomy (GTDB): domain Bacteria; phylum Actinomycetota; class Actinomycetes; order Streptomycetales; family Streptomycetaceae; genus Streptomyces; species Streptomyces cacaoi. The sequence continues at coordinate 40,835 of NZ_BJMM01000046.1, forward strand.
CCCTGCGGGTGGACGCGGGCGGCCAGGAGGTGCTGGCGCGCAGCTCGTGCAGTGTGGACGCGGCGGACGGCGGGGTGACGCTGCGGCTCGGTGCCGCGCTGCCCGGCCGGGGCCGCCGGATCGACGCGCGGGAGGCCGAGCGGCTGCTGTGCCAGGTGCTGCCGCGCACCGCCGAACGGGCCCTGCGCCACGGCGCGTCGGACGCGGAGGAGGTGCGCCGGTTCATCGAGACCGTGGAGGACTCGGTGGCGCTGCGTGAGGCGCTGCCCGGGCTCGGGCTGGTCGGTTTCGTGGCGGACGGTGCCGTGCTGCCGCGCCGCAGCGGGGTGGACGACCGTCCGGCGACCGGCTCGGGCATCGTGCGCTTCGAGTCGCCCGAGGAGCTGCGTGTCGAGGTGGAGCTGCCGCACGCGGGCCGGGTCTCGGGCATGGGGGTGCCGGAGGGGGTGAACCTCGTGGTGGGCGGCGGCTTCCACGGCAAGTCGACGCTGCTGCGGGCCCTGGAGAGCGGCATCTGGGACCATGTGCCGGGCGACGGCCGCGAGTTGGTCGTCTCACGGAGCGAGACGGTGAAGCTGCGGGCCGAGGACGGCCGGCATGTGGAACGCGTCGACGTGCACGCCTTCGTCGACCATCTGCCGGACGGCTCCGACACCACGGACTTCTCGACGGAGAACGCCTCCGGCTCCACCTCGCAGGCCGCGTCCCTGTGCGAGGCCGTGGAGGCCGGCGCCCGCGTGCTGCTGATCGACGAGGACACCGCCGCCACCAATCTCATGATCCGGGACGCCCGGATGCAGACCCTGGTCGCCAAGGACCGCGAGCCGCTGACCCCGCTGGTGGACACCATCCGCTCCCTCCACCGCGACCACGGCGTCTCGTCCGTCCTGGTCATGGGCGGCTCCGGGGACTATCTGGAGGTCGCGGACCGGGTCGTCATGCTGGACGCCTACCGGCCCTCGGACGTCACCGCGCGCGCCCACGAGATCGCGGCCGTGCCCACCGGGCGGCGCGCGGAGGCCGAGGCGTTCCCCGGGGTCGTCGCCCGGGTGCCCGACCCCGCCTCCCTCGACGCCGAGGTACGCGGCAGGCCCCGTATCCGGGCGCGCGGCGAGGACGTCCTCTCCTTCGGCGACCACGAGGTGGATCTGCGCGCCGTCGAGCAGATCGCCGACCCGCGGCAGGTCACCGGCATCGGCCTGGCGCTCGAACTCATGGTCCGGCGCGGCCATCTGGACGGCCGGCGCACCCTCGCCGAGGCGCTGGACCTGCTGGACGAGGAGCTGGCCGAGGACGCCACCGCCGCCCTTCTCACCGTCCGCGACGAGGACTTCGCCGCACCGCGCCGCTTCGAGACGGCCGCCGCCGTCAACCGGGTGCGCGGCCTGCGCATGCTGCGTCGCTGACGGCCGCCGGGCCCCGCACCGCCGCGGGGCCCGGCCGCGTGGTTGGCTGTCGGCCATGAGCGACACGCAGACCGTCACCACGTGGTACCTGGAGCAGACCTCCCCCGCCGATCTCGTCCCCGCGCGGGAGCCGGAGAGCGCCAGGGGCGCCGCGGACGGCGGGGACGGCGGGGACGGCGTGCGGATCGTGCGGGCGGGAGTGCCGAGCCCGGAGTTCAGCCGGTTCCTGTACGCCTCCGTGGGCGCCGACATCACCTGGACCGACCGGCTGCCGTGGACGTACGCACGCTGGACCGCCTATCTGGAGCGGCCCCTCGTGGAGACCTGGGTGGCGTACGAGAACGGCACACCCGCCGGGTTCATCGAGCTGAACGGGGCCGACAGCGCCCAAGGGGACACGGAGATCGCCTACTTCGGGCTGCTGCCCGCCTTCCGGGGGCGCCGGATCGGCGGACATCTGCTCTCCTACGGGGTGGCCCGGGCCTGGGACATCGCCGAGCGGTGGGAGGGCGCCGCGCCCGCGAAGCGGGTGTGGGTGCACACGTGCAGCAAGGACGGGGAGCACGCGCTGGCCAACTACCGGCGGCGGGGCTTCCGCGTCTACCGCACCGAGACGGAACAGGAGCCGATCGTCCCCACCCCCGGGCCCTGGCCCGGAGCCTGACGCCCACCGTCGCGGGCACCTTCCACGCCGCCGACCGGCCCCGGACCCGGCTCCCGCGCACACGGAGGTCCCGCACGCGGAACCGCACGGAACCGCTCGCGCGCCCGGAGCGACCGGGCGCCTCGGCGGCGGTCAGGCGCCCGCGGCGACCCCCGTGTTCTGTGCGGCGCAGACCCACCAGGAGCCGTCCCGCTTGACCAGCGTCCAGGTGCCCACGTTGGCGCGGCGGGCGCCGGCCACCTCGATGGGCTGCCGCAGGGCGACCACGGCGACGTCGGGCGCGGGGAAGCTGATGTGTTCCAGCTCGTACCACGTGGTGAGGGCGTCGGTCGGGGTGCTCAGCCGGTCCCGGTGGTAGGCGTGGAGGGCCTCCCAGCCGACGAACCGCGCGCCGTCGACCGCGGTGAAGACGACGTCGGCCGTGAAGGGCGCGTCGAACCGCTCGGCGTCGGCCTGCGCGAAGGCCGCTTCCAGCTCGGCGAGCAGTTCCCTGATGCGTGCCGTCTCCTCGGCGTGTGCGGCGGCGCCTGTGTCGTCCGAACCGGCGTCGGTACGGGGACGGTTGGACATGAGCGGTTCCTTTGCTGGGCGTCGGCTGCCGACCGGAGGCGCCCTGATTCTCCGCCCGCCCGACGCGTGAGGACAAGCGGAGCCCGGCCGGTGGCACGTACCGCACGGGCCGGGGGCAGGGGAGCGTGCGGTTCGCGCACCGCGGCGCGAGACCCCGACCGGCGCCCAGAGACACAGGAGTCCACAAAGCGAGACGCCAATGTTCAGCATACGGATAACAGTGGACTGCGCTCAGACGTGCGTGCGAGGCTTCCTCCATGTCTCGCGCTGGAATCGCCTTGGTGAGTCGACGCCACGTCGACCTCGTTCGCGTGTCCAGCGCCATCTGTCCGGCGGGCTGACAGTCACAGCACCGCCGATCCCCCGCTCGTAGCGAGCCCGGCCCACCCCCACCGCCGCGGGTGCGCCCCCCGTTTCTCCCTGAACGCCAACTGTGCCTGTACGCAGGCCGGTTCGTCGTGCCCGAAGCCATGTCGACGGCCGCTGAGCCGTCCCGGCGTCGTGCCCGGCCGGCTTCTCCGTGTCCGCGTCCCGCCTGCCCGAAGGATCTCCCGCCATGGCCGACACCTCCGAGCGCCCCGCCCCGCCAGCCCGCCGCAAGGCCGGACGCCACCGCGGCGAAGGACAGTGGGCCGCGGGGCACTTCACCCCGCTCAACGGAAACGAGCAGACGAAGAAGGACGACGACGGTCTCAATGTGCGGACACGCATTGAGACGATCTACGCACACCGCGGTTTCGGCTCCATCGACGGCGCCGATCTCCGCGGCAGGATGCGCTGGTGGGGCCTGTACACCCAGCGGCGCCCCGGCATCAGCGGCGGCAAGACGGCCGTGCTGGAGCCGGAGGAACTGGACGACGAGTACTTCATGCTCCGGGTCCGGATCGACGGCGGACGGCTGACGACCCGCCAACTGCGCGTGATCGGCGAGGTGTCGCAGGAGTTCGCCCGCGGCACGGCCGACATCACCGACCGGCAGAACGTCCAGTTCCACTGGATCCGGATCGAGGACGTACCGGAGATCTGGCGCAGGCTGGAGGGCGTCGGGCTGTCCACGACGGAGGCGTGCGGCGACACCCCGCGCGTGATCATGGGCTCGCCGGTGGCCGGTATCGCCGCGGACGAGATCATCGACGGCACCCCGGCCGTCGAGGAGATCCACCGCCGGGTGGTCGGCAACCCGGCCTACTCCAATCTGCCGCGCAAGTTCAAGACGGCCGTCTCCGGGTCTCCGCTGCTGGACGTCGCGCACGAGATCAACGACGTGGCGTTCGTCGGCGTCGTCCACCCCGAGCACGGGCCCGGGTTCGACGTGTGGGTCGGCGGCGGGCTGTCCACGAACCCGCGGATCGGGGTGCGGCTGGGGGCCTGGGTGCCGCTGGAGGACGTGGCGGACGTGCACGAGGGCGTCGTGTCGATCTTCCGTGACCACGGCTACCGCCGGCTGCGCAACCGGGCCCGCCTCAAGTACCTGCTCGCCGACTGGGGCCCGGAGAGGTTCCGCCAGGTGCTGGAGGACGAGTATCTGCTGCGCAGGCTCGCGGACGGGCCGGCGCCGGAGAAGCCCGTGCACCAGTGGCGGGACCACGTCGGGGTGCACCGCCAGCAGGACGGCAATCACTACGTCGGCTTCGCACCGCGGGTCGGCCGGGTGGACGGCGCGACGCTGAGCAAGATCGCCGACCTCGCCGAGGCGCACGGCTCGCAGCGGGTACGCACCACCGCCGAGCAGAAGATGCTCGTGCTGGACGTCCCCGGCGACCGGGTCGACTCGCTCGTCGAGGGGCTGGAGGCGCTCGATCTGACGGCCCGGCCCTCCGTCTTCCGGCGCGGCACCATGGCCTGCACCGGCATCGAGTTCTGCAAGCTGGCGATCGTCGAGACCAAGGGCCGGGGCTCCTGGCTGATCGACGAACTGGAGCGCAGGCTCCCCGAGTTCGACCAGCCGGTCACCATCAACCTCAACGGCTGCCCCAACTCCTGCGCCCGTATCCAGGTCGCGGACATCGGTCTGAAGGGCCAGCTGGTCACCGACGCATCCGGCGAGCAGGTCGAGGGCTACCAGGTGCACCTGGGCGGCTCGCTGGGCCTGGAGCCGGGTTTCGGCCGGAAAGTGCGCGGCTTGAAAGTGACGGCCGAGGAGCTGCCCGACTACATCGAGCGGGTGCTGCGTGCCTACGACGCGCAGCGCGCCGACGGCGAACGGTTCGCCCAGTGGGCGGCGCGCGCGGACGAGAGCGACCTCAAGTGACCCGCGACGGACAGCACACCGACCCGGCGACGGCGACGACAGCAGCGGCGGCGACGGCGGCGACCACGGCGACGACGGCGACGACGGCCACGGCAGCGGAGGGAGAGACCGGTGAGTGAACGGGCCGCCCCCTTCTACTGCCCCTACTGCGGGGACGAGGACCTGCGCCCCTCCGAGGAGGGGCACGGCGCCTGGGAGTGCGCCGCCTGCAACCGGGCGTTCCGGTTGAAGTTCCTCGGTCTGCTCGCCGCGGGGCTGCGCACCGCGCGGGCGGACGAGGAGCACCCGACGCCCGCCGCCGAGCCGCCCGCCGACCGAGAGGACCCCACGTCATGAACACCGCACCCGCCGCCGAGCAACAGCGGCGCCCGCCCGCCGAGTTGCGGGCCCTGGCCGAGCGGGCCGGCCGGGAGCTGGAGGAGGCCCCGGCACTGGAGGTGCTGCGCTGGGCGGCCGACACCTTCGGCCACCGGTTCTGCGTCACTTCCTCGATGGAGGATGCGGTGGTGGCGCATCTGGCCTCCCGCGTGCTCCCCGGCGTCCGCGTCGTCTTCCTCGACACCGGCTACCACTTCCCGGAGACGATCGGTACCAGGGACGCCGTCGCGGCCGTCATGGACGTCGAGGTCGTCACGCTCACACCGCGGCAGACCGTGGCCGAGCAGGACGCCGAGCACGGGCCCCGGCTGCACGACCGCGACCCGGATCTGTGCTGTGCCCTGCGCAAGGTGCGGCCGCTCCAGGAGGGGCTGCGGGAGTACGACGCCTGGGCCACGGGGCTGCGCCGCGACGAGTCGCCCACCCGCGCGCACACCCCCGTCGTCGGCTGGGACGAGCGCCGGCAGAAGGTCAAGGTCGCGCCCCTCGCCCGCTGGTCACAGCGGGACGTGGACGCCTATGTCGCCGAGCACGGCGTGCTCACCAATCCGCTGCTGTCCGACGGTTACGCCTCGATCGGCTGTGCGCCGTGCACCCGCCGGGTGTCGGCCGGCGAGGACGCACGGGCCGGCCGCTGGGCCGGCCGCGACAAAACCGAATGCGGTCTACACGGATGAGCCCCGAACCGGGAGGCCGGCGCGGCCAAAGATCGACGGAGCGCGCCGGCAGCTGGGTAGGAAGAGGCGGACAGGACCGAACCCGGGACCGGGAGGGCATATGACAGGCGCCACGGTGTGGCTGACAGGCCTGCCGAGCGCGGGCAAGACGACCATCGCCCATGCGCTCGCCGAGCGACTGCGGGACCAGGGACGCGCGGTGGAGGTGCTGGACGGTGACGAGATACGCACGTTCCTCTCCGCCGGGCTGGGCTTCTCCCGGGCCGACCGGGACACCAATGTGCAACGCATCGGCTTCGTCTCCGAACTGCTGGCCTCGCACGGGGTGACGGTGCTGGTGCCGGTCATCGCGCCGTACGCGGACAGCCGCGAAGCCGTGCGCAAACGGCACCAGGCCGAGGGCACCGGCTATCTGGAGGTGCACGTGGCCACGTCGGTCGACGTGTGCGCACGCCGCGACGTGAAGGGCCTGTACGCGAAACAGGCGGCGGGGGAGCTGAGCGGACTGACCGGCGTGGACGACCCGTACGAGCCACCCGGCGCTCCGGATCTGCGGATCGAGACGGACGGCCGGAGCGTGGACGACTCGGCCGGTGAGCTGTACGCGCTGCTTTCGGAAAGGGGACTGCTCCCGTGACCACGACGACGGCGCGCACGCCGCACCACGATCTCGACGCGAGCCCGTACGCGCTCTCGCACCTGGACGTGCTGGAGTCCGAGGCGGTGCACATCTTCCGGGAGGTGGCCGGACAGTTCGAGCGTCCGGTGATCCTCTTCTCGGGCGGCAAGGACTCCATCGTCATGCTGCACCTGGCGCTGAAGGCGTTCGCCCCGGCGCCGCTGCCCTTCGGCCTGCTGCACGTGGACACCGGCCACAACTTCCCCGAGGTGCTGCGCTTCAGGGACGACACCGTCGCACAGCACGGGCTGCGGCTGCACGTGGCCCTGGTGCAGGACTACCTCGACAACGGCACCCTGCGCGAACGCCCCGACGGCACCCGCAATCCGCTCCAGACCGTGCCGCTGCTGGAGGCCATCTCCGGCAACCGGTTCGACGCGGTCTTCGGCGGCGGACGCCGGGACGAGGAGAAGGCCCGCGCGAAGGAGCGGGTGTTCTCGCTGCGCGACGAGTTCGGCGGCTGGGATCCGCGCCGGCAGCGCCCCGAGCTGTGGCAGCTGTACAACGGGCGGCACGCGCCGGGCGAACACGTGCGGGTCTTCCCGCTGTCGAACTGGACCGAGCTGGACGTGTGGCAGTACATCGCCCGCGAGCGGATCGCCCTGCCGTCCATCTACTACGCGCACGAGCGGCGGGTCTTCTCCCGCAGCGGCATGTGGCTGGCGCCCGGCGAGTGGGGCGGGCCCGCCGAGGGCGAACCCGTCGAGACCAGGCGGGTGCGCTACCGCACCGTCGGTGACATGTCCTGCACCGGCGCCGTCGACTCCGACGCCGACACCGTCGAGAAGGTCATCGCCGAGATCGCCGCCTCCCGGCTGACGGAGCGCGGTGCCACCCGCGCCGACGACAAGCTCTCCGAGGCCGCCATGGAAGACCGCAAGCGCGAGGGGTACTTCTGACCATGACCGTCACCGACTCCACGGCCCGGGCCACGTCCCTGCTGCGCTTCGCCACCGCGGGCAGCGTCGACGACGGCAAGTCCACCCTCGTCGGCCGGCTGCTGCACGACTCCAAGTCCGTGCTGTCCGACCAGCTCGAAGCGGTCGAGCGTGCCTCGGTGGCCCGGGGGCAGGAGGCGCCGGACCTGGCGCTGCTGACCGACGGGCTGCGTGCGGAGCGCGAGCAGGGCATCACCATCGATGTCGCCTACCGCTACTTCGCCACGCCCCGCCGCCGCTTCATCCTCGCGGACACCCCGGGCCATGTGCAGTACACCCGCAACATGGTCACCGGGGCCTCCACCGCGCAGCTGGCCATCGTGCTGGTCGACGCCCGCAACGGCGTCGTCGAGCAGACGTGGCGGCACGCCGCGGTGGCGGCGCTGCTGCGGGTGCCGCACCTGGTGCTGGCCGTCAACAAGATGGACCTGGTGGACTTCGACGAGTCCGTGTTCGCCCGTATCGCCCGGGAGTTCACCGCGTACGCGGCCTCGCTCGGCGTCCCCGAGATCACCGCGATACCCATCTCGGCGCTCCAGGGCGACAACGTGGTCACACCCTCGGCCCATATGCACTGGTACAGCGGTCCGACGGTCCTCGAACACCTGGAGACCGTGCCGGTGACCCACGACCCCACCGGCGACGCGGCCCGCTTCCCCGTCCAGTACGTCATCCGCCCGCAGACCGCCGAACACCCCGACTACCGCGGCTACGCGGGCCAGTTGGCCTCCGGTGTGCTGCGCGTCGGCGACCGCGTCACCGTCCACCCCTCCGGGCGGCAGTCCACCGTCTCGGCCATCGACGTGCTCGGCCGTGCGGCGGAGCTGGCGTGGGCGCCGCAGTCGGTCACCGTCCGGCTCGCCGACGACCTCGACATCTCCCGCGGCGACGTCATCGCGCCCGCCGACGCCGCGCTGCGGCCCACCCGGCAGGTGACGGCCACCGTCTGCCATCTGCACGACCGTCCGCTCGCACCCGGCGACCGGGTGCTGCTCCAGCACACCACCCGCACCGTCAAGGCGATCGTCGAGGACATCCCCTCGCGGCTCACCCTCGCCGACCTCTCCCACCATCCGGCGCCCGGCCGGCTGGAGGCCAACGACATCGGCCGGGTGGTGCTGCGCACCGCGGAGCCGCTGCCGCTGGACGACTACACCGCCTCCCGCCGCACCGGCTCCTTCCTGCTCGTCGACCCCGCCGACGGGAGCACGCTCACCGCCGGCATGGCAGGTGCGGCCTTCGCCGGCCCCGAGGCGCACCCGTCCCCGGCCGAACCCGACGACGAAGGCTGGGACTTCTAGGTCGTGTCGTCAAAGGCCCGCCTGCCTGGCGGGACTTCGAAGACACTCCCTGGGCCGGGTCGCCGGCGTCCCGCCCACCGGGCGGGACCTCGGCGACGCCCGGGCCGCACCGCCGTCGAAGCCCCGTCCGCCATCCCGGAGAGGACACCCCGTGCCCGCCATACGCCTGCCGCGCCGCGGTTCCGCGCGCGCCGCCGCACCGGCCGTCGCCGTCGCCGTCGTGCTGGCCGTGCTGCTCGCCGGCTGCGGCTACGGCTCCCGCGCGGTGCACGACTTCTCGGGGCCCGAGCCGGCGGGCGGACCGAAGGCGGGCGGTCTCGACCGCATCCGCCTCGGCTACTTCGCCAACGTCACCCACGCCACCCCGCTGGTCGGGCTGCGCACGGGCGGGCCGATCACCGAGGAGCTGGGCGGCACCCGGGCGGCGGTCCAGGTGTTCAACGCCGGGCCGTCGGCCATCGAGGCGCTCAACGCGAAGGCGGTGGACATGGCGTGGGTCGGCCCCTCCCCCACCGTCAACGGGTATCTGCGCTCCGGCGGCCGGAATCTGCGCATCGTCGCGGGCGCCACCTCGGGCGGTGCCTCGCTGGTGGTGGACCCCGCGAAGGTGCGGTCGGCCGCCGACCTCAAGGGCAGCCGGATCGCCAGCCCCCAGCTGGGCAACACCCAGGATGTCGCGCTCCTGGCGTATCTGAAGCGGCACGGCATCCACGTCGACCCGGACACGGGCAAGGGCGACACGTCCGTGCTGCGCCAGGACAACAAGGAGATCCCGACGACGTTCCGGCAGGGCGGCATCGACGGCGCGTGGGTGCCGGAGCCGACCGCCTCCCGGCTGGTCGCCGAGGGCGGCAAGGTGCTTCTCGACGAGCGGAAGCTGTGGCCCGGCGGCCGGTTCGTCACCACGCACCTCGTCGCCCGCCGGGACTTCCTCCGGGAGCATCCGGCGGCGGTCGCGGCGGTGCTGCGCGGCTCGGTGCGGACCACCGCGTGGATCCGCCACCACCCGTCCCGCGCCCGGAAGTTGATCAACTCCGCGCTGGCCAGGGACGCCGGCAAACCGCTCCCCGGGAAGGTGCTGGCCGCCGCCTTCTCCCGGATGGAGGTCACCGACGACCCGCTCCCCGCGACGCTGCGCCGGCAGGCCGCCGACGCCGTCTCCACCGGACTCCTCGACGAGGCCGGCCTGGACGGGATCTACGATCTGCGGCTCCTCGACCGGATCCGCGCACGGCACGGCCGGCCCGCGCTCTCCACCGGCACGGCCGGGGGCGGACCGTGAGCCGCGCACGCACCGGCGCCCCGCGCACCCGAGGAACCGCACGCCCCGGGAACCGCGCGTCGAGGAAGCACGCATCGAGGAACCGCGCACAGAGCAACCGCACACCGAGCAACCGCACATCCGAGGAGGTGAACCCCGTGACCGCACCGGCAGCAACGGACCCGTCGACAGCGGCGGCAGCGGCGGCGACGGAAGAGACGACGCGGACATCCGAGTCGACCGCGCCCGCCGCCCGCCTCTCCCACGTCTCCAAGAGCTTCGGCCCGCCCGGCGCCCGGCAGCACGTACTGGACGACATCACGCTCGACGTGGCGCCCGGGGAGTTCGTGACGCTGCTCGGCGCCTCGGGCTGCGGCAAGAGCACCCTGCTCAACCTGGTCGCCGGCCTCGACAGCCCGACCGGGGGCAGCGTGCACGTGCCCGGCGGCCGGCCCGCGCTGATGTTCCAGGAACACGCCCTGTTCCCCTGGCTGACCGCCGGCCGGAACATCGAACTCGCGCTCAAACTGCGCGGCGTCCCCAAGGCGGAGCGCCGCCCCCGCGCCGAGGAACTGCTCGAACTCGTCCGCCTTCAGGGGGCGCACCGCAAGCGGGTGCACGAGCTGTCCGGCGGGATGCGGCAGCGGGTCGCGCTCGCCCGGGCCCTCGCCCAGGACAGCCGGCTCCTGCTGATGGACGAGCCGTTCGCCGCGCTGGACGCCATCACCCGGGACGTGCTGCACGAGGAGCTCTCCCGCGTCTGGTCCGGAACGGGGCTGTCGGTCCTGTTCGTCACCCACAACGTGCGCGAGGCCGTACGGCTCGCCCAGCGCGTCGTGCTGCTCTCCTCCCGCCCGGGCCGGATCGCCCGCCAGTGGGAGATCGCCATCCCGCAGCCGCGCCGTATCGAGGACGGGGACGTCGCCGCGCTGTCCGCGGAGATCACCGAACAGCTCCGGGGGGAGATCCGCCGCCATGGCCGGCACTGAGACCGCACACACCGACGAACCGTCCCCGGCGGGTGAGGACCTCGCCGGGCTGGAGGCCGGGCTCGACGCCCTCGACACCCGGACCACCACGCGGCCCCCGCTCGGCCGGATGCTGCGCCGCAAGGTGCTGCCCCCGCTGATCGCCGTCCTCCTCGTACTGGCCCTGTGGCAGGGCGCGTTCGCGCTGGAGCTGAAGCCGGACTACCAGCTGCCGAGCCCGCTGATGGTGTGGGACGCGCTGGCCGAGGAGTGGTACAAGGGCACCATCCTCGGCGTGATCTGGCAGAGCGTCTCGCGCGGTGCGCTCGGCTTCCTCGTCGCCCTCGCGTTCGGCACCCCGCTGGGTCTGCTCGTCGCCCGGGTGCGCCCGGTGCGCGCCGCGATCGGGCCGATCCTCTCCGGGCTCCAGTCGTTGCCGTCGGTGGCCTGGGTGCCGGCCGCGATCATCTGGTTCGGGCTGACCGACGCCACCATCTACGCCGTCGTCCTGCTCGGCGCCGTCCCCTCCATCGCCAACGGGCTCGTCGCCGGCGTCGACCGTATCGACCCGCTCCATCTGCGAGCGGGCACGGTGCTGGGCGCCACCGGCCTGCGCGGCATCCGGCACGTGCTGCTGCCGGCCGCGCTGCCCGGCTACGTCTCCGGGCTCAAACAGGGCTGGGCGTTCTCCTGGCGCTCGCTCATGGCCGCCGAACTGATCGCCACCTCGCCCGAACTCGGCTCCGGGCTCGGCAGGTTGCTCGACACCGGCCGCTCCTACCAGGACATGCCGCTCGTCCTCGGCGCGATCCTGCTGATCCTGCTGGTCGGGATCGGTATCGAACTGCTGCTCTTCGCTCCCGTCGAGCGTCGGGTCCTGCGCCACCGCGGCCTGCTGCACTGACGGACGGCCCGCCCTGACCGACACCCCGGACGCCCTCGACGCCCCCGTGACGCCCTCGTTGCCCTCGACGCCCTCGACGCCCTCGACGCCCGTGACGCCCTCGGCAGAACGCCCCCGGCCGGACGCCCCCGACCGGGCGCCTCTGGCCGGACGCCCCTGACCGGACCGCCCGTCGCCCGAACCGCACTGGAGTACGCATGCACCGCCCCGCCCTCGTCCTCGTGGCCCACGGCAGCCGCGACCCCCGGCACGAGGCGACCGTCCGCGCCCTCGGCGCACGCGTGCGCGCCCTCCTGCCGGACGTACGGACCGAGATCGCCCACCTCGACTTCAACACCCCCGACCTGGCAGGCGCGTTGCGGCAGCTGTACCGCGACGGCGTACGCGAAGTCGTCGCCGTGCCGCTGCTGCTCACCCGGGCCTACCACGCCAAGACCGACATCCCCGCGGCGCTGGCCGAAGCCGCCGCCGCGCTGCCCGGACTCCGGGTGCACCGAGCGGATGTGCTCGGCCCGCACCCGCTGCTCACCCGGGCCCTGGAGCGCCGCCTCGCCGAGGCCCGCGTCACCGCGCCACAGGCGCGCGAGACCGGCATCGTCCTCGCCGCGGCGGGCTCGTCCGACCCGGAGGCGATCGCGGTGATCGCTGAAATCGCGCGGGAGTGGCGGCACACCAGCGGCTGGTGCGCCGTGCGACCCGCGTTCGCCTCCGCCTCACTCCCCACCACCGAGGACGCGGTGCGGGAGCTGCGGGACTCGGGCGTGCGGCGGGTCGCCGTCGCGCGGTACGTGGTGGCGCCCGGGTTCCTGCCCGACCGGATCGCCCGTGGGGCGTGGGACGGTGGGGCCGATGTGGTGGCTCCCGTGCTGGGGGATGCGGTTGAGGTTGCTCGGGTGGTGGCTCTCCGCTATGGGAGGGCCTCCGCCCCCCTCGTGTTGTCCTCTGCTGCTGCTTGAGTGTCGGGCTTCCCGGGGCCTTGTTTCCTCGCCCGGGTGTTTCTGTGCTGCTTCTGGTGGTTGAGGTGCGGCTCCGTGTTGTCAGAGCTTCGCTCCTGTTATGGGGCTTCGCCCCTTTCCCCCTTGGCCTCGCCGGCCGGGCGTCAGGGGGCTCTTCCCCCAGACTCCGTCCGGGGGCACCCCCACCCCGACAGCCCCCCCCCGCTACAGGGGGCTCCGCCCCCTCTAGGAGACCCCCGCTCCCTGGTGCCCCC
>NZ_BJMM01000047.1 GCF_006539165.1 Streptomyces cacaoi
CCCGGGGATCGCCGGGCGCAACGGCCCAGCAGCACAGGAGAGCCGCCACGATGAGTCTCCCCGTCGCCCCCGCCGACGCCCCGGCGCCGGCCGACGGCCCGCAGCGCAGCTCGCTGCGCGGTGCGTACGGCGCCGTCGGCTTCATGGCCTTCGTCGAGCTGATCAGCGGTATCCACCAGGGCTTCCTGCCGCCGCTGCTGCCCGAGCTGGGCTCGCTGCACGGCACCTCGGCCGGCGCGGTCGGCTGGGTGGTGAGTATGCAGCTGCTGTCAGCGGCGGTCGCCGTGCCGGTGCTGACCAAGCTCGGCGACATGTACGGGCACCGAAGACTGCTGCGCATCGCCGTGGCCGTCACCCTGGCCGGCGCGGTCCTGATCGCGCTGGCGCCGTCGATGCCGGTGGTGCTCGCCGGACGGTTCCTGATGGGCCCGCTGTCGGCGTGGCTGCCGCTGGAGATCGCCATCGTCCACGACCGGATCCGGGGCGAGGGCGCACGCCGGGCCATCGGGCTGCTCATCGGCTGCATGCTGGCCGGTTTCGCGCTGGGCAGCGTGCTCGGCGGCTGGGTGCAGGGCCTCACCGGCGACGTCCGGCTGACGCTGCTGCTCCCGGCGGTGCTCACGCTGGCCTGTCTCGTGGTCACCTTCCGGCTGATCCCGGAGTCCGTGGTGCGGGCGGCCCGCCGCCTGGACGGGCCCGGGTTCGTGGGGCTGGCGGCGGGTCTGCTGCTGCTCCAGTTCCCGCTCTCCCAGGTCGCCACCGTCGGCTGGGGCGCGACGCGGGTGTGGCTGCCGCTGCTGCTGGCGGCCCTCGTGCTGGGCGTCTGGGGCTGGTGGGAGCTGCGCACCCCGGAGCCGGCCATCGATCTGCGGGCCCTGGCGTCGCTGCGCATCTGGCCGGTGATTCTGGCGTCGATGATGTACGCGATCGCCCTGTTCGGCTCGCAGTCGCCCAACTCGACCTTCCTGGGGACGGAGTCCTCGCACGGCTACGGCTTCGGACTGAGCGCCTCGGGCATCGCGTGGGCCACCCTGCCGCAGACCCTCACCGCCGTCGTCGGCGCCCAGCTGCACACCCGGATCGCCCGCCGGCTGGGGCTGCGCGGCTCGGTCGCCCTGGGCGCGGTGGTCCTGGCACTCGGGTACGGGGCCGTCGTCGTGCACGACTCCGATCTGACGTTCTTCGTACTCGCCATCGCCGTGGGCGGGTTCGGCAACGGGCTGCTGTCCGGCGGCCTGCCCTCGCTCGTCGCGGAGAACGCTCCCGAGGACCAGACGGGTATCGCCGCGGGCCTCTACAACACCGTGCGCACCCTGGCCGGGGGGCTGGCGGGCGGCGTGTTCGCCGTCGTCCTCGGCAACATGGTGCTCGCGGGCACGGACATCCCGGCGGCCACCGCCTACCACCTGGTGTGGGGCTGCTGTGCTGCCGCCGGGGTCGTCGCCGCGCTGCTCGCCCTGTTCGTGGCGCGCGGCGGAACCACCGTCGAGGAGAAGAAGCACTGATGACACGCCCCGCCGCCGAAGCCGCCCGAACCGCCGGTGACGCGAGCGACGCCGATGCAGCCGCTGACGCCGGATCCGCCGGTGACGCCGCTGCCCGGCTGCGTGCCGAGGCCGAGGCCCTGGCACCCGAACTGGCCGAGCTGCGGCACGCGTTGCACGCCGAGCCCGAACTCGGCCTCGAACTCCCGCGGACCCGGGAGAAGGTGCTGGCGGCGCTGGAGGGCCTGCCGCTGACGGTCACCACCGGCAAGAACATCGGCTCGGTGACCGCCGTGCTGCGCGGCGCACACCCCGGCCCGGCCGTCCTGCTGCGCGCCGACATGGACGCGCTGCCGCTCACGGAGGAGGCGGACGTCCCCTACGCCTCCCGCTTCGAGGGCGTCATGCACGCCTGCGGGCACGATCTGCACACGGCCGCGCTGGTGGGCGCGGCCCGGCTGCTGAGCGCCCGCAGGGAGGAGCTGTCCGGCTCCGTCGTCTTCATGTTCCAGCCGGGCGAGGAGGGGTACGACGGCGCGGCGGCGATGATCGAGGAGGGCGTGCTGGAGGCGGCGGGCGAACGCCCCGTCGCGGCCTACGCGTTGCACGTCTCGTCCAACGGCAACGGCGTCGACCGGCTCGGTGGCGTGCACACCCGCGTGGGCACGCAGACGGTCGCCAACGCCGAACTGCACGTCACCGTACGGGGCGTGGGCGGCCACGGCTCCACCCCGCACCAGGCCGCCGACCCGGTGCCGGCCATGGCCGAGATGATCACCGCGCTCCAGACGCTGGTGACCCGCGCCGTGCCGGCCTTCGAGCCCCTCGTCCTCACGGTCGGTCTCGTCCGGGCGGGCACCAAGCCCAACATCATCCCCGAGGACGCCTCGTTCGGCGCCACCGTCCGCTGCACCAGCACCGAGGGCATCCGCGACTATCTGCGCCGGGCCACCGCCCTGTGCGAGGGCATCGCGGCGGGCCACGGGGTGCGGGCCGAGGTGCGCGCCGACGAGCAGTACCCGGCGATGGTGCACGCGGCCGAGGCCGTCGAACTGGCCCGGGAGACCGTCACGGAGCTGTACGGGGAGGGCGCGTTCCGGATCTCGCGGGATCCGCTGATGGTCTCCGAGGACTTCTCCCGCGTGCTGGACGCCGTGCCCGGCGTCCAGTTCCAGCTCAGCGCCTGCCCGCCCGAAGTCCGGCCCGAGGACGCCCCGTTCAACCACTCGAGCCAGGCCGTGTTCGACGACGGCGCCCTCCCGGTCGGCGCCGCCGTCCTGGCACGTATGGCCCTGCGGAGGCTGGCCCGCGCCTGACAGGTGTGCCGGGGAGTGCCCGGAAGGTGCGGGTGCCGAGAGTGCGGGGTGGTGCCCGCAGAGTGCGGGTGTGCGCGGGTGGAGGGCCCGGCGTGTGTTCAGGGCAGGTGCAGCGTGAGCGCCTCGCCCCGGCGGCGGACGGTGACCTCCGCGTGCGTACCGCACTCCCGGACGACCGCGCGTGCCTGCTCGATCCCCGTCCGCCAGTCGTCGAGCAGCCGCAGATCGATCTCCTCCCGCCAGGTCCCGTCGGGCAGGTGGTAACGGGCCGGGCCGTGGGTGACTCCGCCCGAACCGGCCCGTCGGAGGCGCTCGTTGAGCGCCGCGAGCGGCGGTCCGCCGCGCTGCTGCGCCGGCAGGACGAGCCGCGCGCCGTACGACCGCAGCGGGCGCGGCGCCGGGCCGGTGTGCGCGCGCAGGAGGACGCCGGGCTCGACGCCCAGCAGCAGCTCGGTCATCACCAGTGCCCGCAGGGTGCCGGCCTCGGGAGCCAGCGCGTCCAGCACGGCCGCGTCCGTGCAGCCCCGGTCCCGCACCGCGGCGCGCAGCTCGGCGCGCCGGGCCGCCGTCCCGTCGCGGCCGAAGGCGTGTGCGGCGGCGCGTACCGCCTCCGCCGCCGCCCAGGGCTGCCGGGCGGTCTCGGCGCACCGCAGCCGGGCCTGCTCGACGGTTCCCGCGAGGGCGTCGAAGGGGAAGTCCGGATACTCCGGTGAGCGCAGGGAGCCCAGGCTTCCGGAGGGGAAGTGCTCCCGGTCCGGGTCGTGCGCGTACGGAAGGCCCACGGCGGCCTCCCCGGCCCCGCCCCCGGCCCCGCGGCCGTCCCCGTCCCCGCTCTCGTCCTCGTCCGGGAACCACTCGTCCGGGTACCGGTGGCCGGTGTCCTCGTCCCGGACCCACCGGATGCCGGAGGCGCGCAGGTCCGCCAGGCTCGCGTAGACGAGGCGCTGGTACGCGTCGAGGCCGGGCAGCCCGGCGAACGCCTCGCGCAGCAGCGGCAGCGCCGTCGCGGCGTCCGCCTCGTCGCACACCGGCGCGAAACGGCTGAGCAGCGCGAGGTGGGGCCCGGGATACGCGGCGCGGGGATCGGCCAGCGCGGCGGCCCGGCACAGCACATCGGCCTCCCGCCAGTGCAGCCCGTACGGGGTCGGGTGCGCCTGGTCGTCCCAGCCGAGCTGGAGCGGCTCTGCGGAGCCGGGGTCCAGCAGGCTCAGGGTGAGTTCGAACGGCCCGGCCTCCACCAGCACGGCCCGGCCGCCCCCGGCGTCGTAGACGACGCGGTCGTCACCGGCGCCGCCCCGCGGACCCGCGCCCTCCGCCGCTTCCCGGGCCTCGTCGAACGCCTCGGCGCTGCCGCTGCCGTACTCCTTGTACTCGCAGAACTCGTCGAAGTACCAGAAGCCCCAGAAGTCCGGGTCGTCGTAGGGGAGTGGGGAGAGGCTGCCGTCCGTCATGCGGGGATGATCGCATCCACCGGCCGCAGGACGCGGACCGCCCCCGTGCGGCCCGGAGGAGCCGGAACCCGCCCGGGACCACCGCGCCCCTGTCCGCCCGTCGAGGGCGAACAGGGGCTGCGCACAAGGACGGTGACGCCCCGTCAGGCGGCCGGGACGCTCGCGGTGCCCGGCTCCAGGAAGCGGCGTCCCGTGACGCGCTCGCTGACGCCCTCGCGGTCCAGGTACGGGGTGATCCCGCCCAGGTGGAAGGGCCAGCCGGCGCCGGTGATCAGGCACAGGTCGATGTCCTGCGCCTCGGCGACGACGCCCTCGTCGAGCATGAGGCGGATCTCCTCGGCGATGGCGTTCAGCGCCCGCTCGCGCACCTGCTCCTCGGTCAGCTGCGTGTCCCCGGTCTCGAAGAGCGCGGCGACGGCGGGGTCGATCTCCAGCGTGCCCGGCACGTACAGATTCCGCTTGCCGGCCCCGACGACCCGGCCGAGGTTGGCCGAGACGGCGAACCGGTCCGGGAAGGCCGCGTTGAGCGTCTGCGAGACGTGGTGCGCGACGGCCGGGCCGACCAGCTCCAGCAGCACGATCGGCGACATCGGCAGCCCCAGTGGCCCCAGCGCGCGGTCGGCCACCTCCACGGGTGTGCCCTCGTCGATGGAGGCCAGCACCTCGCCCAGGAACCGGGTCAGCACCCGGTTGACGACGAACGCCGGCGCGTCCTTGACCAGCACGGCCGACTTCTTCAGCTTCTTGGCGACGGCGAACGCCGTGGCCAGCGAGGCGTCGTCGGTCTTCTCGCCCCGGACGATCTCCAGCAGCGGCAGGACGGCGACGGGGTTGAAGAAGTGGAAGCCGACGACCCGCTCGGGGTGCTTGAGCTGCGAGGCCATCTCGGAGACGGACAGCGAGGAGGTGTTGGTGGCGAGCACGGCGTGCTCCGGCACGACCGCCTCGACCTCGGCGAACACCTTCTGCTTGACGCCCATCTCCTCGAACACGGCCTCGATGACGAAGTCCGCGTCGGCGAAGGAGGCGGCCTTGTCCAGCGAGCCCGTCACCAGGCCCTTGAGCCGGTTGGCCTTGTCCTGGTTCACCCGGCCCTTGAGCAGCAGCTTGTCGATCTCCTCGTGGCAGTAGGCCACGCCCTTGTCGACCCGCTCCTGATCGATGTCGGTCAGCACGACCGGCACCTCCAGGCGCCGCGCGAACAGCAGCCCGAGCTGCGAGGCCATCAGACCCGCGCCGACGACACCGACCTTGGTGACCGGACGGGCCAGCTCCTTCGACGGCGCACCCGCAGGACGCTTGGCCCGCTTCTGCACCAGGTCGAACGCGTAGAGCCCGCTGCGCAGTTCACCGCTCATGATCAGGTCGGCGAGCGCGGAGTCCTCCGCCTCGAAGCCCTGCCGCAGGTCGCCGTTCTTCGCCTGCGCGATGATGTCCAGCGCCCGGTAGGGAGCCGGTGCGGCGCCGTGCACCTTGCTGTCGGCGATCTCCTTGCCGCGTGCGACGGCCGCGTCCCAGCCCTCGCCCCGGTCGACCTCGGCCCGGGTGACCTCGACCTCGCCGCGCAGCACGGCCGAGGTCCAGCGCAGCGACTCCTCCAGGAAGTCCGCGCCCTCGAACAGCGCGTCGGCGATGCCGAGTTCGTAGACCTGCTTGCCCTTCAGCTGCCGGTTCTGGTTGAGCGAGTTCTCGATGATCACGCTCACCGCACGGTCGGCACCGATCAGGTTCGGCAGCAGCGCACAGCCGCCCCAGCCGGGGACCAGCCCGAGGAAGACCTCCGGCAGCGAGAAGGCCGGCAGCGCGGCCGAGACGGTGCGGTAGGTGCAGTGCAGCCCCACCTCGACACCGCCGCCCATGGCCGCGCCGTTGTAGTACGCGAACGTCGGCACGGCCAGCGCGGACAGCCGCTTGAACACGTCGTGCCCACCGCGCCCGATGGCCAGCGCGTCCTCGTGCCGGGTCAGCTGCCCGACGCCCTTGAGGTCGGCGCCCACGGCGAAGATGAACGGCTTGCCGGTGATGCCGACGCCCTTGATCTCGCCGTCCGCCGCCTCCTTCTCGACCTGGTCGATGGCGGCGTCCAGGTTGGCCAGCGAGGCCGGCCCGAAGGTGGTGGGCTTGGTGTGGTCCAGCCCGTTGTCCAGGGTGATCAGCGCGAACTTCCCCGCGCCGGACGGCAGATCGAGATGGCGCACGTGCGCCTGCGTGACGACCTCGTCCGGGAACAGCTCGGCCGCGCCCTTCAGCAGCTCGGCGGTCTTGCTAGTCACTTGTTGCCCTCCCAGTGGGGGTTCTCCCAGATGACGGTCCCGCCCATGCCGAAGCCGACGCACATGGTGGTCAGCCCGTAGCGCACGTGCGGCTGCTCCTCGAACTGCCGGGCGAGCTGGGTCATCAGCCGCACACCGGAGGAGGCCAGCGGGTGACCGAAGGCGATCGCCCCGCCGTACTGGTTGACGCGCGGGTCGTCGTCGGCGATGCCGTAGTGGTCGAGCAGCGCCAGCACCTGGACGGCGAACGCCTCGTTGATCTCCAGCAGCCCGATGTCGTCCATCGAGAGCCCGGCCTTGGCCAGCGCCTTCTCCGTGGCCGGCACCGGCCCGACGCCCATCACCTCGGGCTCGACACCGGCGAACGCGAACGAGACCAGCCGCATCCGCACCGGCAGCCCCAGCTCCCGCGCCACGTCCTCACCGGCGAGCAGCGAGGCCGTCGCACCGTCGTTCAGCCCCGCGGAGTTGCCCGGCGTGACCCGGCCGTGCGCCCGGAACGGCGTCTTCAGCCCGGCCAGCCCCTCCAGCGTGGTGCCCGGCCGCATCGGCTCGTCGGCGGTCGCCAGCCCCCAGCCGGTCTCCCCGCCCTCGGGCGAGGTGCGCCGCACCGAGACCGGCACCAGGTCCGGCTGGATCCGCTCGTTCGCGTACGCCTTGGCCGCCTTCTCCTGGCTGCGCACGGCGTAGGCGTCGGCGCGCTCCTTGGTCAGGTGCGGGAAGCGGTCGTGCAGGTTCTCCGCGGTCATCCCCATGAACATCGCGGACTCGTCGACCAGCTTCTCCGAGACGAACCGCGGGTTGGGGTCCACGCCCTCGCCCATCGGGTGGCGCCCCATGTGCTCGACCCCGCCGGCCACGACCACGTCGTAGGCGCCGAACGCGATGGAGCCGGCGGTCGTCGTCACGGCCGTCATCGCACCCGCGCACATCCGGTCGATGGAGTAGCCGGGCACGGTCTTCGGCAGGCCGGCGAGGATCCCGGCGGTACGGCCCAGGGTCAGCCCCTGGTCGCCGATCTGCGTCGTCGCGGCGACGGCGACCTCGTCGACGCGCTCCACAGGCAGGTCGGGATTGCGGCGCAGCAGCTCACGGATGCACTTGACGACCATGTCGTCGGCGCGCGTCTCGTGATAGATGCCCTTGGGGCCCGCCTTGCCGAACGGTGTGCGAACGCCGTCGACGAAGACGACATCCCTTGCGGTACGAGGCACGTTGGCTCTCCTCCAGGTGCGGCCGGGGGTCGGTCGGACCCCATGCTACTTGTGGGTAACCACCTGGCAAGGCCCGCCCCGGATCAGAAGCACACGTCACATCCCGCGGCGCCGAACACCCCTGCCCGGGGCTCCCCCGAAGACCCCGCCCGCCGGCTCCCCGGCCCGAACACCCCGCGGGGCCGGGGCGCTTCACCCGGGCCGGCCCCGCACCCCCGCTCCCGTCCGGCACGGCCCGGCGGACGACGGGGACGGCCCCGCCCCCGCAACGGACGCAGCCCCGTCAGGCGGAGACGGAGAGCGCCGCGCGCAGCAGCTCCGCGGTCTGCCCGATCTGCCACTCGCGGGCGCCCATCCGCCGCAGCGCCTCGCCGACCGTCTCCCGCGTCACCTCGGCCGGCGGCTCCCAGCACAGCCGCCGCACCGTGTCCGGCGTCAGCAGATTCTCCTGCGGAAGGTTCAACTCCTCCGCGTGCTGCGTCACCGCGGCACGCGCCGCCGTGAGCCGGGCCGCCGCGTCCGGGTCCTTGTCCGCCCACGAGCGCGGCGGCGGCGGACCGGCCGGAGCCTGGCTCTGCTGCGGCAGCTCCGACTCCGGCAGCGCCCGCGCCCGCTCGACGGCCGCCTGCCACTGCTCCAGCTGCCGCCGTCCCATCCGGTGGCCGAACCCGGGGAGCGCCGCGAGCGCCCGCGCGTTCGCCGGGGACGCCAGCGCCGCCTCGACGATCGCCGCGTCCGAGAGCACCTTCCCCGGAGAGACGTCCCGCTTCCTGGCCACCGCGTCCCGCGTCTGCCACAACTCCCGCACCACGGCCATCTGCCGCCGTCTGCGCACCTTGTGCATGCCCGACGTGCGCCGCCACGGGTCCTTGCGCGGGGGCGGCGGGGGAGCGGCGACGATCGCGGCGAACTCCTCCCGCGCCCACTCCAGCTTGCCCTGCCCGGCCAGCTCCTCCTCCAGCGCGTCGCGCAGATCCACCAGCAGTTCCACGTCCAGCGCCGCGTACCGCAGCCACGGCTCGGGAAGCGGTCTGGTGGACCAGTCGACGGCGGAGTGCCCCTTCTCCAGGGCGTAGCCGAGGACGTTCTCCACCATGGCGCCCAGCCCGACCCGGGGGAACCCGGCCAGCCGACCGGCCAGCTCGGTGTCGAACAGCCGCGCGGGGCGCATACCTATCTCACGGAGACACGGCAGATCCTGGGTGGCCGCGTGCAGCACCCACTCGCTCTGCGCGAGCGCGGCGTCCAGCGCGGTGAGATCGGGGCAGGCGACCGGATCGATCAGCGCGGTGCCGGCGCCTTCGCGGCGCAGCTGCACCAGATAGGCCCGCTGACCGTAGCGGTAGCCGGAGGCCCGCTCGGCGTCCACCGCCACCGGACCCGTCGCCTCCGCGAACGCCGCGGTGACCCGGGCCAGACCGTCTCCGGTGACGGTGACGGGTGGGATGCCCTCGCGTGGCTCCAGCAGCGGGACCGGCGCCGGACCGGATTCGGGACGGGGGGCCTGAGCTGCCTGTGCTGATGCGGTCTCTTGGGCGTCGGTCACCAGTCAAGGGTATCCATGTGCACGCACTGCAAAGCGCCCGCCGACGGAACGTTACCCCGGCGGGCGCTCGGTTTCGGCGGGCGCGTGCGGCCCGCCCGGTCAGTGGATGATGCCGGTGCGCAGCGCGACCGCGACCATGCCGGCGCGGTCTCCGGTACCCAGCTTGCGGGCGATGCGGGCCAGGTGGCTCTTCACGGTCAGCGCCGACAGGCCCATGGAGACGCCGATCGCCTTGTTCGACTGGCCCTCGGCCACCAGCCGCAGCACCTCGACCTCCCGGCCGGACAGCTCCCGGTAGCCGCCGGGGTGCCCCGGACCGCCGGGGCCGCCGCCGGGGCGCCGGTGCAGCCGGGCCGCCGCCGCACCGATCGGGGCGGCGCCGTGCCGGGTGGGCATCGCGCCGCCGAGGTTGGTCCTGGTGCCGGTGACGACGTATCCCTTGACGCCGCCGGCGAGTGCGTTGCGTACCGCTCCGATGTCGTCGGCCGCCGACAGGGCCAGTCCGTTGGGCCAGCCCGCGGCACGCGTCTCCGACAGCAGGCTCAGCCCGGAGCCGTCGGGGAGGTGGACATCCGCGACGCAGATGTCGCGGGGGTTGGCGACTCGGGGACGGGCCTCCGCGATCGACGACGCCTCGATCACGTCCCGGACGCCGAGAGCCCACAGATGTCGGGTCACGGTCGAGCGGACGCGGGGGTCGGCCACGACCACCATGGCCGTCGGCTTGTTCGGGCGGTAGGCGACCAGGCTTGTGGGGTGCTCAAGAAGAACAGACACCGGGCCTCCTGTGAGGAGTGGGCTGGGGACGGAGCCGAACGTGTCGGGTATTCCGTGCAGAAGGGTCACAGACTCCTTCGGCAGTCGACTCCGGTGTCTTTAGGGAAAGATCACGGATTGATGACCCGGATTCCGCGGGTTTTGGTTTTTCCCAGATGCTCCCGGCAAATGCCGCCACGGGAAATTCCTTTGTCTACACGGTGTCTTTGTCTACACGGAGACAGTGCGCCAAGCGTGGGCGCGCCGTGCAGGGGCCGGGCGGCACGGGCCGGGTGGCGCCGGGCCGCACGTGGCGGTGCGACCGAGTACGACCCGGAAATGGGAAGGCGGCCGCGGGAATTACCGGGGAACGGGCCCGGACGGCCGACGCTCGGGGAAGGCCGGTGGAAGGTCGGTGGAAGGGCTGGGCGGAAGGCTGGTGGAAGGCCGGTGGAAGGGGGGCCGGAAGGGCGGTGGAAGGTCCGTCGGCGCGCGTGGAAGAGGGGGCGGGCGGGCGGAAGATGGCCACCGAAACGGAACCGCACCGCGCCGGGTGGTGGCGCGGTGCGCAAGAAGCCGGAAGTGGCGGGAAGAAGGCGGGGGAAGCCGGGAGAAGCCCGGAGAAGTTCGGAGAAGCGGGCCGGGGGTCGTCGCGAATGGCTAATGCGGTCCGCGGCGCTGCGGGAGCTGTACGACGGAACCCTGGTCGCCGGTTTCCGGCGGCAATCCGGCGCACTGGCAGAGGAGTTCGCACCAGGCGGCCAGATGCGCTGCCGCGTCGGGGGTCTCGCCCTCCGGGGACCAGCTCGCGCGGAACTCCAGGAGTTCCTCCGGCTGCCGGTTCGCGAGCCCGCCGAAGAACGCCGAACTGGAGCGGGTGACCGTGCCGCTGGGCTCCGTGTACCCGGCGCCCCGGGACTCCAGCGCCCCGGTCAGCCAGGACCAGGTCACCTCCGGGAGCAGCGGGTCGCCGGCGATCTCCGGTTCCAGCTCCGCCCTGCCGAGGGTCACCACCCGGAACGTGCCCTTCCAGGAGTCCTGGCCCTCCGGATCGTGCAGCAGGACGAAGCGCCCGTCGGCCAGCTCCTGGCCGGCGTCCTCGGGCGCGGTGACGGCGGCCTCCAGGGCGAAGGCGTACGGCGCGAGGCGGCGTGGCGGGGGCAGTGGGGAGATCCGGATCTGGGGGCGTGGCTGGAACTCGCTCAGTGCGGTGACGGCCAGCCGGAACGGGACCGGAAAGGAATCGCCGCCCCCGCCGCCGCTGCCGCTCGTCCCCTCCGTGCCGTCCACTCCTCCGGTGCCTCCCGCCTTCGCCGTCCGAGCCGCTGCCATGGGCGGAAGAGTAGGCGGAGGCCATCCTTCAGCCCGGTAGGGACACCCCGTTCGGCCGTGGGAGACTTCCGTGTGTGAGTGGAAACGACCGCCCCACGGGCCAGCCGACGCCGCACAGGGAAGTCCCGTCCGGCGATGTCAAGGACTCGACCTTCCTGCGCGCGTGCCGCCGTGAGCCGGTGTCGCACACGCCGGTGTGGTTCATGCGGCAGGCCGGGCGTTCGCTGCCCGAGTACCGCAAGGTGCGCGAGGGCATCGGGATGCTGGACTCGTGCATGCGGCCGGATCTCGTCGCCGAGATCACGATGCAGCCGGTGCGGCGGCACAACGTGGACGCCGCCATCTACTTCAGCGACATCGTCGTGCCCCTCAAGGCCCTCGGCATCGGGCTGGACATCAAGCCCGGCGTGGGCCCCGTCGTCGACGAGCCGGTGCGCGGCGCCGCCGATCTGGAGCGGCTGCGGCCGCTGGAGCCGGACGACGTCGGGTATGTGACCGAGGCCGTGCGGCTGCTGGTGGACGAGTTGGGCAGCACGCCGCTGATCGGCTTCGCGGGGGCGCCGTTCACGCTGGCCAGCTATCTCGTCGAGGGCGGGCCGTCGAAGAACCACGAGCGCACCAAGGCGCTGATGTACGGCGAGCCCGAGCTGTGGGCGCGGCTGCTGGACAGGCTCGCGGACATCACGGCGGCCTTCCTCAAGGTGCAGATCGAGGCCGGGGCGAGCGCCGTGCAGCTCTTCGACTCCTGGGTGGGCGCGCTCGCGCCCGAGGACTACCGGCGCAGCGTGCTGCCGGCCTCGCGGAAGGTGTTCGAGGCCGTCGCCGGGTACGGGGTGCCGCGGATCCACTTCGGGGTCGGCACCGGCGAGCTGCTGGGGCTGCTCGGACAGGCGGGCGCCGATGTCGTGGGCGTCGACTGGCGGGTGCCGCTGGACGAGGCGGCACGGCGGGTCGGGCCCGGGACGGCGCTCCAGGGCAACCTCGACCCCGCCGTGCTCTTCGCGCCGCGCGAGGCCGTCCAGCGGCAGGCCGACCGGGTGCTGGAGTCGGCCCGCGGGCTGGAGGGGCACATCTTCAACCTCGGGCACGGCGTGCTGCCGGCCACCGATCCGCAGGCGCTCACCGATCTGGTCTCCTACGTCCACGAGCGCAGCGCGCGCTGAGCCGCCCGGCCCGCCGCCGGGCCGTCAGCCGCCGCGGGCCTCGCGTACCGCGGCGGCGGCCTTGCGGGCCGCGACCAGGATCGGGTCCCACACCGGGGAGAACGGCGGCGCGTAGCCGAGGTCCAGGGCCGTCATCTGTTCGACGGTCATGCCCGCGTGCAGCGCGACGGCGGCGATGTCGACCCGCTTGCCCGCGTTCTCCCGGCCGACGATCTGGGCGCCGAGCAGCCGGCCCGAGCGGCGCTCGGCGAGCATCTTCACGTGCATGGGACGGGTGCCCGGGTAGTAGCCGGCCCGGGTCGTCGACTCGATCAGGACCGTCTCGAACTGGAGGCCCACCGCCCGCGCCTGACGCTCCAGCAGCCCCGTGCGGGCGATCTCCAGGTCGCACACCTTGCTGACGGCCGTGCCGACGACGCCGGGGAACGTGGCAGCGCCCTCCGGATCGCCCGCCACATTGGTGCCGATCACCTGGCCGTGCTTGTTGGCGTGCGTGCCCAGCGCCACATGCTGGGTCCGTCCGGAGACCAGGTTGAGGACCTCGACGCAGTCGCCGCCCGCCCAGATGTTCTCCTGCCCGCGCACCCGCATGGCCAGATCCGTCAGCAGACCGCCGGACGGGCCCAGCGGCAGCCCGGCCCGCCGCGCCAGCTCCGTCTCCGGGCGCACCCCCAGGCCCAGCACCACCACATCGGCCGGGTACTCGGCGTCCCCCGTGCTGACGCCGCGGGCCCGGCCGGCCTCGTCGGTGAGGATCCCGGTGACGGCGGCGCCGCGCACCGTCTCGATGCCCATGCCGCACATGGCCTCGTACACCAGGGCGCCCATGTCGGGGTCGAGCGTCGACATCGGCTGCGGGCCGCGGTCGACGACCGTCACCCGGTAGCCGCGCTCCACGAGCGCCTCCGCCATCTCCACACCGATGTAGCCGGCGCCCACGACGACGGCCCTGCGGGTGCCGTCCCGCCCGTGCTCGCCGCTCTCCAGCGCGTCGATCAGCGCCTGGCCGTCGTCCAGCGTCTGCACGCCGTACACGCCCTCGGCGTCGATACCGGGCAGCCGCGGGCGGACCGGACGGGCGCCGGTGGCCAGGACGAGATGGTCGTAGTCGACCCAGCGGGCCTGCTCCCCGTGCTCCCGCTCGACGATCCGGACCCGCTGCCGGCCGGGATCCAGCTCGGTCACCTCGGTACGCATGCGCAGATCGATTCCGCGCCTGCGGTGCTCCTCGGGGCTGCGGGCGATCAGCCCGTCGGGCCCCTCGACCCGGCCGCCCACCCAGTAGGGGATGCCGCAGGCCGAGTACGAGGTGAAGTGGCCCCGCTCGAAGGCCACGATCTCCAGCTCGTCCGGGTTCCTGATCCGCCTGGCCTGCGACGCGGCCGACATCCCCGCCGCATCGCCCCCGACGATCACCATCCGCTCCGTCACCCGAAGCTCCCTTCGCCGCCGTCGACATCCCGCGCGGCCGTCGTGTTCCTCCGCCGCCGCGGCTCACGCTACGAGACGCCCGGGACCAACGGCCCCTTCCGGTGGGCCGGGCGGCTCCTTCGCCCGGGGTGCGGGACGTGTGCGGGCGGCGCTCTGGGAGACTGGCTGCCATGCACGCAACTGTCATCGGGGGCGGGATCTCCGGCCTGTCCGCGGCCCACCACCTGCTGGAGAGCGGTGCGCGGGTCACGCTGCTGGAGGCCGGCCGGCGGCTCGGCGGCAAGCTGCACACCGGCAGCGTCGCGGGCGCCGTCACCGTCGACCTGGGCGCCGAGTCGATGCTCGCGCGGCGCCCCGAGGCGGTCGAGCTGGCGCGGGCCGTCGGGCTCGGCGACGCGCTCCAGCCGCCGGCCGTCGCCGGCGGGGCGCTGTGGACCCGCGGCAGTGTGCGGCCCATGCCCAAGGGCCATGTGATGGGCGTACCCGGCGATCCCTCGGCGCTGGCCGGGGTGATCTCGCCGGAGGGGCTGGCCCGGATCTCCGAGGACGGCCGGCTGCCGCGCACGGAGATCGGCGGCGGTACGGACGGCGCCGGCGGGACCGATGATGTCGCCGTGGGCGCCTACGTCGCCGAACGCCTCGGCCGCGAGGTCGTCGACCGGCTCGTGGAGCCGCTGCTCGGCGGGGTGTACGCGGGTGACGCCTACCGGATCTCGATGCGGGCGGCCGTCCCGCAGCTGTACGAGGTGGCCCGCACGGAACGGTCGCTGCTGGCCGGGGTGCGCGCCCTCCAGGAGCGCACGGCCGCCGCACAGCGCGACGCCGGGCCGCAGGGCCCCGTCTTCCTCGGCATCGACGGCGGCATCGGGCGGCTGCCGGGCGCGGTGGCGGCGTGGTGCACGGCGGCCGGCGCGGACATCCGGCTCGGTACGCCCGCGCGCGGGGTGCTGCGCGGGACCGGCGGGCCGGGCCCGGCCTGGCGCGTCGTCACCGACGACGAGGTGCTGGAGACCGACGCCGTGGTGGTGGCCGTGCCCGCCGGGCCCGCCGCGCGGCTGCTGGCCGGGCAGGTGCCGGCGGCCTCGGCGGAACTCGACCGGATCGAGTACGCCTCCATGGCCCTGGTGACCCTCGCCTTCCGCAGGGACGAGACGGGCCGGCTGCCCGACGGCAGCGGCTTCCTGGTGCCGCCCGTCGACGGGCGCTCGATCAAGGCGTCCACCTTCTCCACGCACAAGTGGGCGTGGGTCGCCGCCCAGGACCCGTCGCTGTTCGTGCTGCGCACCTCGCTGGGCCGGCACGGCGAGACGGAGGCGCTGCGGAGGGACGACGCCGGGCTGGTCGAGCTGTCGCTGCGCGATCTGGAGGCCGCCACGGGGCTCACGGCCCGCCCCGTCGACGCGGTCGTCACCCGCTGGGACGGCGGGCTGCCCCAGTACCCGGTCGGCCATCTCGACCGGGTCGCGCGGATCCGGGACGCCGTCGAGGCCGAGCCGGGGCTGGCCGTGGCGGGCGCCGCGTACCAGGGCGTCGGTGTGCCGGCCTGTGTGGCGGACGGGCGGCGGGCCGCCGAGCGGGTCCTGACGGGAGCTTCCCTCGCGCAGGCGGGGGACAGGAGCGAGTGAGAGGTCTGAGGAAGAGCCATGAGTGACGTACCGCAGAAGGCGCCCCACGCGGGCAAGAAGGCCAAGGACCTCAACGAGGTCATCCGCTACACGCTGTGGTCGGTCTTCCGGCTCCGGGACGTCCTGCCGCAGGAGCGCGCCGGGTACGCGCAGGAGGTCGAGGAGCTGTTCGAGCAGCTCGCCGGGAAGGACGTCGTCGTCCGCGGCACCTACGACGTCTCCGGGCTGCGGGCCGACGCCGACCTCATGATCTGGTGGCACGCCGAGGAGTCCGACGCGCTCCAGGACGCCTACAACCGGTTCCGCCGCACCGCGCTGGGCCGGGCGCTGGAGCCGGTGTGGTCTAACATGGCGCTGCACCGCCCCGCCGAGTTCAACAAGTCGCACATCCCGGCCTTCCTCGCCGACGAGGAGCCGCGCGCCTATGTGAGCGTCTACCCGTTCGTGCGCTCCTACGACTGGTACCTGCTGCCGGACGAGGACCGCCGCCGGATGCTCGCCGACCACGGCAAGATGGCCCGCGGCTTCCCCGACGTGCGGGCCAACACCGTCCCCGCGTTCTCGCTGGGCGACTACGAGTGGATCCTCGCCTTCGAGGCCGACGAGCTGTACCGGATCGTCGACCTCATGCGGCACCTGCGCGGCTCCGAGGCGCGGATGCATGTGCGCGAGGAGATCCCCTTCTTCACCGGCCGCCGCAAGCCGGTCGGCGAACTGGTCGCCGGGCTGGCCTGAGCGCTCGCCGCAGGGCGGCCCGCCGGATCAGCGGGCCGCCCGGGAGTTGGACGTCGGCACCGTCCGGGCGCGGGCGCCGTCCGGGCGCGGCTCGGGGCGCGGGGCGCAGTCGGCCCGGTCGCCGGGGACCTTGCCCGTCAGCAGATAGCGCTCCACATGGGCGTCCACACAGCGGTTGCCGCCCGTGACGCCGTGCTGGCCGGCACCGCGCTCGGTCACCAACGACGAGCCGGCCAGCCGCCGTCGGGTCTCCAGGGCGCCGCTGTACGGCGTGGCACCGTCCCGGGTGGCGGCCACCAGCAGCACCGGCGGCAGCTGTCCCGGCGTCGTCCGCACCTCCAGCGGCCGGGACGAGGGAGTCTTCCAGTAGGCGCACGGCAGGTTCATCCACGCGTTGTCCCACGTCTCGAACGGGGCGACGGCCGCCGAGGCCGTGTTGTCCCGGTCCCAGGTCGGCCAGTCGCGCGGCCAGGGCGCGTCCCCGCACTCGACGGCGTTGTAGACGGCGTTGCCGTTCTCCTCGCTCACCGCCTTCGACGGATCCGGCGCCGCCAGCTTCACCAGCGGCCGCTCGTCGCCCTTGCCGAAGCGCGCCAGCGCCTCGGCGTGCCGGGGCCAGGCCGTGTCGCTGTAGCCGGTGTCGAGGAAGGCGTTCAGCAGCTCCTTCGGGCCGACGGTGCCGCCGGCGGGGGAGCGGGCGACGGAGGCGCGCG
Source organism: Streptomyces cacaoi (assembly GCF_006539165.1). Taxonomy (GTDB): domain Bacteria; phylum Actinomycetota; class Actinomycetes; order Streptomycetales; family Streptomycetaceae; genus Streptomyces; species Streptomyces cacaoi. Next base: position 17,040 of record NZ_BJMM01000047.1, read on the forward strand.
CCGCGTCGAACCGGGACTGCACCTGGCGGGCGGTGCGGCCCAGGCCGTAGACGTCGTCGTGCTTCGCCGTCCACTTCTTCCAGTCGTTCCAGCGGCGTTCGAAGCCCAGGTTCTGGTCCAGGTTCGCGCGGTACCAGATGTTGTGCGGTGACGGGTCGACGACGCTGTCCAGGACGAGCCGCCGGACGTGGCCCGGGAAGAGCGTCGCGTACACCGAACCGATGTACGTGCCGTAGGAGACGCCGAGGAAGTTCAGCCGGCGCTCACCCAGCGCGGCCCGCAGCACGTCCAGGTCGCGGGCGTTGTTCGGCGTCGTGTAGTGCCGCAGCCGGTCGCCCTGCGCCCGGGCGCAGCCCTCGGCGTAGGACCGGGCGCGCTCGCGCTTCCGCTGCTTGAACGCCTCCGAGGGGTGCACCGGGGACGGGTTGGGGCCGCGCCAGAACTCCTTCGGGTCCTGGCAGGACAGCGGCGCCGAACGGCCCACCCCGCGTGGGGCGTAACCGATCAGGTCGTAGGCCGCGTTGAGGCGCTTGTAGACCCCGCCGACCTGCTTGCCGTACAGCGGGAAGCTCATACCGTTGCCGCCCGGGCCGCCCGGGTTGTAGACGAGCGCGCCCTGGCGGGCGCGGGCCGGCCCGGTGGCGGGCATCCGGCTGACCGTCAGCCGGATCCGCTCGCCCCGTGGCCGGGCGTAGTCGACGGGCACCCGCACCGTGCCGCACTCCACGGGGGACGGCAGCCGCTCGGCCGCCGGGCATCTGCGCCAGTCGATCCCCTCGGCCGCGGCCTCGTGCGCCGCGGCCAGCACGCCCGGCGACCGGTCCGCCTCGTCGGCGGGTGCGCCGCCGCCCGGCACGCCGGGGGCGCCCGGTGGGGGCGCGGGCAGCGCGGCCGCGGCGGACGGTACGGCGACGGCCAGCGTGAGAGCCAGCACACCGGCTGTGCAAGGGGTCGCTGCTGTGCGCACGGCCATTCCCCGTTCCTCGGTGTTCCTCGGCGTTCGTCGGTGTTCCTCGGCGTTCGTCGGCGTTCTTCGGCGTTCCCGGGCTTTCTCCGGCGTTCCTCGGCGTGCTCGGTGCGCTCGGCGTTCTCCGGCGGTTCGCACCAAAGCTCACCGGGTCCCGCCGGGCCCCACCGGTCGGCAGTGCTCTTTCGCGGTGTGCCGTGGGACGTTCCCCGGGCTGTGGCCCCGGGCGTTCGCCGGCCGGTCCCCGGGCACGTCGGTGGCGGCGACGGGCCGAGCCTGTTCCGGATGTTCAGCTGATGATCTGCCGGAGTAAAGCGCCATTCGAGGGGCGTCGCCCGGATGGGCCCGCGAGGGCGTGCCGGGCCCGGGGCGTTCCCGTGGCCCGGCACACGGCCGTGTGCGCCGTCAGCGGTAGCGGGCCAGGTGGAGGAGCCGGGCGAGCGGGGAGCGGGGCAGCGGCACCGGGCCGGAGCGCTCGCGGTACCACTGGCGCAGGGCGCGCCGCACACCGATCTCCAGTGCGCGCTCGGCGAGCAGATGCGCGGCGAAGTTCAGTGCGTCGGCACGGTAGTTGGCGTTCATCGGGTGGCCGGCGGCGTACTCGGTGAACTCGGAGCGGAAACGGGCCGTGCCGAGGATCTCGGGCAGCTCCGGCGCGACCTTGGCGACGACGTCGGCGCGCTTGGCGCGCAGCGCCCCGGCCTGGACGTCCAGCCGTGCGGCGTCGAAGCCGTCGGGGGCCGGTGCGCCGGCGACCAGTGCGGAGAGCAGGTCCGTCTGCCGGTGGGCGAGGCGGGCGCGTGCGGCGTCAGACATGGGTGGCCTCCTTCGGGTCGGTGCGGACGGGCCCCGTGGCGCGGGACCCCTCCGGGTGGGCGGGCAGGGCGCCGGCCGCGGGCGCGGCCGTGCGGACGGTGTGCCGGATCGCCGCCAGCTCGGCGGCCAGTTCGGCCGGTGCGGGGAAGTTCTCGTCCCGTTCCAGCAGCACACCCGGTGGTGCGGCGCGCCGGCACAGAGCGGCGAGGATCTCCAGCACCCGGTGCGGCACGGGGTGCGCGTGGGTGTCGTGCCAGACGCCGTCGCGTTCGACGCCGCCGGCCACATGGACGTAGGCGAGGGCCTCCACCGGCAGGGCGGCCAGCGCCTCGGCCGGGTCCTCGCCGCGGTTGACGTGGTTGGTGTGCAGATTCGCCACGTCGATGAGCAGGCGCACCCCGGTGCGCTCCACCAGCTCCGCGAGGAAGGCGCCCTCGCTCATCTCGTCGCCGGGCCAGGAGAACAGCGCGGCGATGTTCTCCAGTGCCAGCGGGACCGGCAGCGCGTCCTGGGCGATGCGCACGTTCTCGCACAGCACCTCCAGCGCGTCCCGGGTACGCGGCACCGGCAGCAGATGCCCGGCCTCCATCCGCGGTGCGCGCGTGCCGGGGCCGCCCGCGCGGACGAAGGCGATGTGCTCGGTGACCAGCGGGGAGCCCAGCTCCGTCGCCCGTTCGGCGAGCGCCGCCAGCCGTGCGGCGTCCGGCCGTTCGGCGCCGCCGAGGCCGAGACCGACACCGTGCGGTACGACGGTGACGCCGCGCTCGCGCAGCCGCAGCAGCGGGGCCGGCAGATGGCCGGGGCAGATGTTCTCGGCCACCACCTCGACCCAGTCGATGTCCCCGAGCGCCTCGGGATCCTCGACGGCCTCGGCGATCTCCGGCCGCCAGCCGATGCCCGTTCCGAGCCGTGCCATGCGCTCCATCGAAGGGCTCCTCCCCCCAACTCACCCGTCGGCGTGCCACGGGTGTCTCCCCCGTACCGCGGCCGTCGCCGGCGGCGGTGTGCGTCCCCGGTGCTCCCGGCCCTCCCGGCACCCTTGTCGTTCCCGGCACCCTTGTCGTTCCCGGCACGGGGGACGCGGTTCCTGCTCTCGTACGGCCGTGGCGGGCGAGCGGGACCGGTGTGCCCGTGGTGCTGCCGCGCGCGGCGCTGTTGTCCGTGGTGCAGAGCGCTTTCCTCGCCGGAGGCGACGCGAATCCCCGAACCCTGTTGTTCAGAGCATGATTTGAGCTTCGGACGGTCCGGCCCCGGGGCGTCGGCGTCGGCCCGGATCAGCCCTCGCGGATCAGGAAGCCCTGGTCGGACGCGGAGGAGCAGCGCTCCTCGACCGCCTCGGCGCCCTCTCCCGTGGCGTTCCGCGCGAAACCGATGCACCGGTGGGTGGTGGCCGAACGCAGCCGGTACGCCTCCGCCCGCCCGGCGCCGTCCGCACTGACCGCTTTGTCGGCTTCACCTGACCCATCGCCGCTGTCGGTGTCGTCCGGGCTGTCCGCTGTGCGGGGTTCCAGGCGGAACAAGGTGGCCTGCGTGCAGTCGTTCCGCGGTTCGAGCATGCCCTTGACCGGGCCGCCTGTCATGACCGTCAGACAGCCCTTGCCCTCCTGGGGGTGGTGCCACTGGATGCGGTACAGCCCCGCACCGGCCGGTTCGAGATAGGTGCGCGGCACCGGCGCCCGGTCGCACGGGCGTTGGACGGCGACGGCGCTCTCGTAGGCGCCGTTGCGGGCGCGGCCGTCGGTCAGGCACAGCCGCGGCGCACGGGCGGGACGGATGGTGACCCAGCCGTCGGACGGGGGCCGTGAGGCGGAGGCCGCGGCGGCCGGTGTGCCGGTGGCGTCCCGGCCCGTGGGGGCCAACCCCCAGGCGAGCAGCGCGAGCAGCGGGAGCGCGAGCCCGGCCGCGACCAGGACGCGGCGGCCCCTGCCGCGCCGCCGCGGGCCGCCGGACGCCCGCTCCGGCGGCGGGGCGGTCCCGGGCGGACGCGCGGCCGGTACGGCGTCGGCGCTGCGGTGCGCGCCGGCGGTGGCGACGTCTGCGTCGGCGGGGGCGGCGTCCGCGCCGGTGGTGGCGACGTCCGCGTCGGCGGCGGTGCCGCTGACGGTGGCCGCGTCAGGCCCTGCGCCGTGTCCGTGTCCGTCGCTGTGTCCGTCGCCGGGTGCGACGCCTTCGACGGGTGCGACGCCGGGTGCGACGGGGGCGCCGACGGGGGCGGCGATGTCGGCCGTGCCGGTGCCGGTTCCGGTGCCAGTTCCGGTTCCCGTTCCGGTTCTCGTTCCGGTTTCAGGGGTTGTGCCGGTCGCGGCGCCGGTGGCGATCCGCTCCCTGGCCTCCAGCCAGGCGGCGAGCCGGGCGCCGTCCCCGCAGGCGCGCACGAAGGCGGCCAGCACCTCCGGGCGCGGCAGGCCCGTCCGGTGCAGGGTTCCGGCCAGCGTGCTGCGTGCCAGCACGTCGCCGTTGCGGGCGGCGCGCTCTTCCAGCTCCCGGTAGGTGAGCCCCGACAGCTCCTTGAGCCGTCGCATCGACGCGACCAGGCCGGCGGCGTCGAGGGCGTGGTGCGGCGAAACGTCCCCGAGGTTCCCCACGGACGTCATCCTGCTGCGGCCCGGACGCAACGGCAACAGCGGATTCCGCCATGCGTCCGCCGTCCGGGACACGATCCGGACACCGCGCTGACCAGCGTGGATGATCCACCGCTGTCCGGGACACCCGGCCTCCGTTGTGCCCGCGCCCCGCGCGCCGCACCCTGGTTGCCGCCCGGGCCGACGCCGGCGCCGCCATGGTCGTGTACGGGGGGACCATGGCGGCCCGGCGCCGGGCGCTGCGCGCTGGGCGCTTCCTCGCTGGGCGTTGGGCGTCGGGCGTTGGACAGAGCCGGGGGCAGGGCGCGGTGCGGTGCGGGCGGTGTGGTGGCGGGGAGCGCCGGGTGGAGGGCCGGGCAGAGCGCTGGGGGAGAGGCCCGGTCCGGACGGCCGGGCGTGAGGTCGGGCGTCCGGCCGCCAGCAGTCCGGGCGCCGTGTGCCAGGCGACAGGCGTCAGCGCGTGCGGGCTTCAATGCGCCGGACGCCAGGCATCAGCCCCAAGGCATCAGGGCGTCGGGCGTCAGCGCGTACGGGTACCCGTGCGTCCAGGCGCCGTGTGCCAGGCGCCGGGCGACAGAGCGTCCGGGCTTCCAGGCGCCGTGCGTCAGAACGTCGGGGCGCGGCTCGTCGCGGTGCCAGGTGCCGTGTGCCAGGCGTCAGGCGTCCGAGGAGGCAAGGCGTCAGGGGCTCAAGGCGTCGAGGCGTCGAGGCATCGAGGCGTTGAGGCGTCGAGGTGTCGAAGCGTCAGGGTGTCAAGGCGATGCGGCCGAAGACCTCGCCTGTGTCCAGTTTGCGGTGGGCCGTCACCGCCTCGTCCAGCGGCAGCACTTCGTGCACCACCGTCTGGAACGTGCCGCGCGCGGCCGCGGCGAACTGCTCGTTGCGGACGGCCTGCCGGTCGGCCGGGGGGACGGTGTCCGCGCTGAAGGCCGCCAGGGTCGGGGACTTGCGGAAGGTCGCCATCAGCGCGGCCCCGAGGTCCGCGGGCGGTGGGCCGCCGACCACGCCGACGGCCACCATGCGGCCGTCGGCGGCGAGCCGGCCGAGGAACGCCGGCATGGCCTCGCCCGCGACGACATCGATGATCACGTCGTACTCGTCCGGCGCGTCCTGCCCGCCTTCGCCGGAGCGGTCCAGCACATGGGTCGCGCCGAGCCGGCGCAGCCGCTCGCCGCGCTCGGCCGACGAGGTCGTGACCGCCACGGCGGCGGCACCGCCCCGGGCCGCCAGCTGCACGGCCGGGATCCCGATGCTCCCGGCGGCGCCACGGATCAGGACGGTCTCGCCGGGGGTGAACCGGGCGCGGCGCAGCGCGAAGTGAGCCGTCATGCCGGAGTTGCCGAGCCCCACCGCGTCGACGGCGGACAGCCCCTCGGGCAGCGCCACCAGCTCCTCGGCGGCGGCGACGGCGTACTCGGCGTAGCCGCCGCCGGTGACGCCTCCGGTGAACCCCCACACCCGTCGGCCGGTCCACGCCGGGTCGACGCCGGGGCCCACCGCCGTGACGGTGCCGGCCACCTCGGCGCCCGGAACATAGCCTTCCGGGAAGCCGTGCCCGGCCAGGGTCCCGCGGCGGATCACGGCGTCGACACCGCCGACGCCCGCCGCCTCGGTGGCGATCAGCACCTGCCCCGCTTCGGGTGCGGGCACCGGCAGATCGATGACGGCCAGCCCCTCGGGGGCTCCGAACGTCCGGATCGCAACGGCCTTCACTGTCGTCTCCACGTTCTCGTGACGGTCGGGCGCTGGCCCTGCGGCCGGGCGCCCGGGGGGCTCGGATGGAGCCTCCGTCCCGGACGCTAGGCGGCGCCCCCGTCCGGCGGACCGAAGTGAGAGCGGCGGCCGGCAGGTTGTCTCACAACCGAGCGGGACGCCGAGCGGGACACCGATCCGGTCATCGCGCGGGACGCCGATCGGGTCATCGAGCGGGACGCCGATCCGGTCACCGAGCGGGGCACCACGCGCGACACCGCCCGGGGTGCCGTCGTGGAGGTCATCGACGGCACCCCGGGCGGCGTTCCGGTCGTCACCTCGGCCAGTGCCACTCCACGGCGACGGTCGGGCCCGGCGCGATCTCCGTGAACCCGGCGTCCTCCACCACGGGCCGCCCGGAGCCGACCAGTTCGCGCCAGTGCGCCGCGTCCCGCGCCGGGCGGACGGCCAGCGGGAAGCCGGCCTCCTGCCAAGCGGCACGGTCGGCCGCCGTCAGGTCCCACCAGGCGAGCTGGGCGCCGTGGCCGGCCTGTGCCATGGCCTTGCCGGCCGACATCCGCAGCTCCGGGTGGAGCCACAGCAGGGGCGTACCGGCCGCCGGCGGGGGCGGCGGCGCGGGATCGCTCAGCTCCGTCCCGGAGACCTGGAGCCGCGCCAGCTCGTGCGGCCAGCCGTCCAACGGCACGGGCGGGAACACCCGCACCTGCGCGGCGTTCTCGAAGCCCTCGGCGTCCCCGGCGTCCTCGCCCGCTTCTCCGCCGAGCGTGATCCCCTCCAGCGGCTGCACCCGCCGCCACTCGGCGCCCCGCGCCCGTCGGACCACCTTGCGGATCCCCCGCTCCTCCCACAGCCGTACGCGCTCGTGCCACGCGCCGTCGGTCCGGGTCGTCCGCGGGTCGCCGAGCAGGGTGAGGACGGCGCGGGCCGCCGTCTCCAGCGCTGCCGTCCTGGCCGGTGGGGCCGTCCGCTCCAGGCGGACGACGAGGGGGAGAACGTACTTGTCCGTCTCGGCCGGTTGTTCCTCGTTCACCCGGCCAGTGTGCCAGTGGCGCCGCCCCGCCCCTCCGTCGCCCGGCGGCGTCCGGAGGGGCGGGGCGGACGGCGGGTCAGTGGTGCCAGGGACCGGTGACGGCGAAGGTCGTGCCCGGTTCGTAGCAGTTGACGAACATCGTGCGCTGGTCGGGCGAGAAGGTGACCCCGGCGAACTCGCCCCACTTGGGCTCGTCCTCGGTGCCGATGTTCTGCGCGCCCCGCGCCATCGGGTAGACGGTGCCGTGCCGGGTCAGCCCGAAGACGTGCTGTGCGCCGTCGCCGTCCTCGCACACCATCAGCCCGCCGCTGGGCGCGAGGCAGATGTTGTCGGGCGACTCGCCCGGCAGTTCGACGTCCGTTCCCGGGCCGAAGACGACGACGAGCGTGAGGCGCCGGCGCGCCGGGTCGTACCGCCAGATCTGCCCGAAGTGGTCGCCCTTCGAGCCCTCGGAGCTGCGCGCGTAGCTGGAGACGAAGTAGACGCAGGTGCCGCCCCAGTAGCAGCCCTCCAGCTTCTGCGCGTGGGTGATGCCGCCCTTGCCGAAGTCCTGGAAGCGGACGGGGGTCTCCTTCGCCAGGGGGTCGGGCACCTCGATCCATTCGATGCCGTCGAAGGCGGTGCCCGGCTCGGTGACGGTGGACAGATCCGGCACGCCCGGGACGCGCATGGCCTCCAGCCGTCCGCCGGCGTGCAGGGAGCCGGGGCCGCCCCGGGGCTTGGCGGGCAGGAAGCGGTAGAAGAGGCCGAACGGCTTGTCGAAGGCGTCCTCGGTCTCGTAGACGACGCCGCTGCGCGGGTCGAAGGCGACGGCCTCGTGCTGGAAGCGGCCCATCGCCGTCAGCGGTTCGACGGAGGTGGGCCGCCGCGGGTCGAAGCCGACCTCGAAGACGAAGCCGTGGTCCTTGGTGTAGCCCTCCTCGCCGGCCCGGTACTCGGTCTCCTCGCAGGTGAGCCAGGTGCCCCAGAGGCTCGGGCCGCCGGCGCAGTTGGTGGAGGTGCCGGCGATGCCGACGTACTCCTCCAGGACGTCGTTGTCCCGGTCGAGTTCGAGGACGGTGCAGCCGCCCTTGGCCGCCGGGTCGTAGGTGACGTCCTCGGCCGTGGGCACCGGAACGCGTCCGTCCATGCGGTTCTCGTGGTTGCGCACCAGGCAGGTGGCGGCGCGGCGGTGGCGGCCCGGGCGGGAGCCGGGAGCGGGGCGGGCGGGGAACGCGGCCATGCCGTCGCAGTTGCTGGGTACGGGGCCCTGCCCGGAGCGCATCGGTTCGCCTTCGCGGGAGAGCACCGAGTAGCGGAACCCCTTGGGCAGGTCGAGGAGTCGGCGGGGGTCGGGGACGAGGGGGCCGTAGCCGGCGCGGCCACCGGTTGCCTGCGCCGTCGCCGTCCCGGCGAACAGTTCGGTCAGGGCGCCGCTGAAGGCGACAGCCGCCCCCAGCGCGCCGGTTCTCGCCAGTGCTTGCCGTCGTGTCGTGGACATACGGGCACACTCCCTGTTGGCGGACAGGTGACCCGGTGTGTGTACCACGCGTCACGCCGGGCGCCCAGCGCCCGGGAGCCACCCGCGTCGGCCGCCGTCGCCGGCGGCGCGCGTGACCGCCGGGCCGCCGGCCGTGCCGTCAGTCGCCGACCAGCTTCTCCGCGTCCCGCGCCAGCGCCGTGAGCCGGGATATCGCCCGGTAGTACTTCTTGCGGTAGCCGCCCTTGAGCATGTCCTCGCCGAACAGTGCGTCGAAGGGGACGCCGGAGGCCACCACCGGCACCTCCCGGTCGTAGAGCCGGTCGGCGAGCACCACGAGACGCAGCGCCGTCGACTGGTCCGGCACGGGCGTGACCCCGGTGAGGCAGACCGCGCCGATGTCCCGGACGAGCGCGCCGTAGCGGCTCGGGTGGACGCGGGAGAGGTGGTCGAGCAGCGCGGGGAAGGCGTCGAGCGAGGCGCCCGGAGCGGTGTGCGCGGCGCGGGCGACCTGCTCGTCGGTGAACGGCTCGGGTGCCTGCGGCAGTCCGCGGTGGCGGTAGTCCTCGCCGTCGATGCGCAGGGTGCGGAAATGCGCCGAGAGCCCCTGTATCTCGCGCAGGAAGTCGGCGGCGGCGAACCGGCCCTCACCGAGCTTGCCGGGCAGCGTGTTGGAGGTGGCGGCGAGCGCGACGCCCTGCTCGACGAGGCGCGCCAGGAGCGTGGAGACCAGGACGGTGTCGCCCGGGTCGTCCAGCTCGAACTCGTCGATGCACAGCAGCTGGTGCGTGCCGAGCGTCTGCACGGTCTGCTGGAAGCCGAGCGCCCCGACGAGGTTCGTCAGCTCGACGAAGGTGCCGAACGCCTTGCGCTCGGGGGCCGCGGGCGCCGCGTGCCAGAGCGAGGCGAGCAGATGGGTCTTGCCGACGCCGTAGCCGCCGTCGAGGTAGACGCCCTGCGGCCCGGTGGGCGCCGCCTCGCGCCGTGCGCGCCGGAACCAGCGCCTGCGGCTGCCCGCGTCCCGGGCCCCGCCCAGCGACCCGGCGAACCCGCTCAGCACCCGCACCGCCTCGGCCTGGCTGGGCTGTTGGGGATCGGGGACGTAGGTGGAGAACCGGACGGAGTCGAAACGCGGGGGCGGCACCATCGCGGCGACGAGCTGCTGCGCCGGGACGTGCGGGGTGCGGGCCGTCAGCGCGGCCGGACCGGCGGTGCCGTCGGCGTCGAGGGCGCCGGCGGTGCCGTGCGGGGCGTCGTCGTCCCGGGCTCCGGGGACCGCGGCGTCCTCGGTTCCGGGTGTGCTGCCGGCTGCGGAAAGGCGCGTTTCGGTGGTTGACACGATTGTCATGCTAGTCGGCCGGGTTCCCGGGGTGTGCGGGCCGCCGGACGTGCTCCGTGCCACACTGCGGCTCATGCGACGCCTGTTCCCATCCAGCTCAGCAGCCGCTGCCCCCGGCTCCGCCGCCGTACCGGCCACCGCGCCCGGCGACCCGGAGTGGAGCATCGAGGAGATCGCGGACGAGTACGCCTACCCGCCGCTCGCCGAGGGCGCCGACGGCGCATGGCTGCGGGGCAACATGGTGGCCTCGCTGGACGGGGCCATCAGCCACGGCGGACGCTCCCAGCCGCTGTCGTCCCGGTCCGACATGTGGATCTTCGGGGTGCTGCGGGGGCTGGCGGACGTGGTGGTCGTCGGGGCGCAGACGGTCCGGCTGGAGGGCTACCGGCCGGCCCGGGCGCGGGCCGTCTTCGCCGACCGGCGGGCGGAGGCCGGCCAGGCGCCGGCTCCGGCGATCGCGGTCGTCTCGGCCAGTCTGGAGCTGGACTTCTCGGCGCCGCTGTTCACCGAGCCGGTGGTGCCGACCCTGGTGGTGACCGGTGAGTGCGCCCCCGACGACCGGGTGGAGCGGGCCAGGGCGGCGGGCGCGGAGGTGGTCTTCGCCGGGGAGGGCGATGCCGCGGACCCGGCGCGGGTGCCGGCGGCGCTCGCCGAGCGGGGTCTGCGGCGGCAGCTGACCGAGGGCGGGCCGACGCTGCTGGGCGAGTTCGCCGCTGCCGGGGTACTGGACGAGTTGTGTCTGTCCCTCTCGCCGCGGGTGACCGTGGGGGAGGCGCCGCGGGCCATGCGGGGGCCGGCGCTCCCGGAGCCCGACGACTTCACGCTGGCGGGCGTGCTGGAGGAGGACGGCTTTCTGTTCACGCGCTACCGCCGGTTCCGACAATCAGCGGAATAACACGTTCCGTTTACTCGAAGCTGGGCAGACTGACAAGCGCAGCCCCGTGCGCACGGGGGAATGAAGGATGGTTTCTTCGGGGCCCGCGGCCCCGTGGAGATTCCCCGGGGGCCGGCCTCCGGGGAGGAGATTCCTCGGGCCCGGCCCGGAGGAGGAGAGGGGCACCCGTCGTGATCACGACCGTGTTGATGATCGAGAAGCCGCTGGTGTCCGCCGATGTCGAGATGGTCACCACGCTGCACGGCGAGGAGCCCGTCTCCTTCGTCGTCCTCATGCAGCCGCGCGGAGACCAGGACCGGCTGTTGCGGGCGCTCGACGACGTGGCGCTCGGAGAGCTGGACGAGGCCGTGCACGAGCGCCAGGAGCCCGAGGGGAACGAGGCCGTCGGCCCCGCCGAGCGGGCCCTGGAGCTCTCCCTCAAGCGTCTGCGGGACGCCGGTGCCCAGGCCGTCGGGCAGCTCGTCGGCGACCGCCCGCTCGACCTGCTCACCTCGCTCGTCCAGCAGACCTCGGCCGACGAGGTCATCGTGCTGACGGCGCCGCACCTGGTCGAGGAGTTCTTCCACCGCGACTGGGCCTCCCGGGCCCGGCACAAGGTGGGCGTCCCGGTGCTGAAGCTGTTCGCGCACACCGAGGAGGACGTGGCGGCGGCCGAGGCGGCCGGTGCCGAGGACGCCGACGGCGTGCAGGTCGACGAGGACGCGCGGCGCCGGGGCGTCGACGGCGGGGACGGCGGCGCGGGGGAGCCGCGGGGGCCGGGGGCCGGCTCCGGGGGCTGACCGCGCCGGGCGTGCGGACGGCATAGGGTTGGACGGTCCCCGAGCCCTGTGCCCGAGCCTGGAGAAGCACGTATGACCGCAGCTGACGTCACCGAGAACATTCCCGCACCCCTGACGCGTCCGCACTTCGTCGGCGTCGGCGGTGCGGGAATGTCCGGAATCGCGAAGATCCTGGCGCGGCGGGGCGCGCGGGTCGCCGGGAGCGACGCGCGGGAGTCGGCCACGGCCGCCGCGCTGCGGGAGCTGGGGATCACCGTGCACATCGGGCACGACGCCGCGCACCTGGCGCCGGACGCCACGGCCGTCGTCGTCTCCAGCGCGATCCGCGCCGACAACCCGGAGGTGGCCGAGGCCACCGGGCGCGGCCTGCCGGTCGTCCACCGCTCGGACGCGCTCGCCGCCCTGATGGGCAGCCGCAGGGCGCTGGCCGTCGCCGGGACCCACGGCAAGACGACGACGACCTCCATGCTCGCCGTGGCCCTCGGCGCCCTGGACCTCGACCCGTCCTACGCCATCGGCGGCGATCTCGCCGGGCCGGGCTCCAACGCGCACCACGGCAGCGGGGAGATCTTCGTCGCCGAGGCGGACGAGAGCGACCGCAGCTTCCACAAGTACGCGCCCGAGGTCGCCGTCGTCCTCAACGTCGAGCTGGACCACCACGCCAACTACGCGTCGCTGGAGGAGATCCACGAGTCCTTCGAGACCTTCGCCGGGCGGATCACCGACGGCGGCACCCTCGTCGTCTCCGCCGACCAGGAAGGGGCCCGTGAGTTCACCCGGCGGGTCCGGGCCGCCGGGGAGCGGGCGCTCACGGTCCGTACGTACGGCGAGGCGGCGGACGCCGACGTCCGGGTCCTCAAGATCACGCAGAGCGGGCTGACCAGCGAGGTCACCGTCGTCCTCGACGGGCGGGAGCTGACCTTCGGCGTCTCGGTGCCCGGCCGGCACTACGCGCTCAACGCCGTGGCCGCCCTCACCGCGGGCGCCGCGCTCGGCGTCCCCGCCGACCGGCTGGCCGAGGCGCTGGGCACGTACACCGGCGTCAAGCGCCGCCTCCAGCTGACCGGGGAGGAGGCGGGGGTGCAGGTCATCGACTCCTACGCGCACCACCCGACGGAGATGACCGCCGATCTGGAGGCCGTCCGCGGCGGCGCCTCCGGCCGGGTGCTGGTCCTCTTCCAGCCGCACCTCTTCAGCCGCACCCAGGAGCTGGGCAAGGAGATGGGCGAGGCGCTGGCGCTGGCCGACGGCTCGGTCGTGCTGCCCATCTACCCGGCGCGGGAGGACCCGGTGCCCGGGGTGACCAGCGCGCTGATCACCGACGCCGCGCGCGCCGCGGGCGCCGCCGTCAACGCGGCCGGCTCGGCGGAGGAGGCCGTGCAGGCCGTCGCGGGAATGGCGGGGCCCGGTGATCTCGTTCTCACCATGGGAGCGGGAGACGTGACCGAGCTGGGGCCGCGCATTCTCGCCGCCCTGGCCGGCTGACCGGCGCGTCCGGACCGCCGGAGCGGCCGGAGCGCCGCCGGGCGCGGGAGCCGGCCGTCGAAGAGCACGAAGGAGCCGAGATGCCGTACGAGATCGACAAGCCTGAGGAAGAATGGCGGGCGGAGCTGTCGCCGGAGGAGTACCACGTGCTGCGCGAGGGCGGCACCGAGCGGCCCTTCACCGGTGAGTACACCGACACCGAGACCACCGGCGTCTACGAGTGCCGCGCCTGCGGGGCCGAACTGTTCCGCTCCGCCACCAAGTTCGCCTCCCACTGCGGCTGGCCCAGCTTCTACGACCCGGCCGGTTCGGACGCCGTGGAGCTGCTGACCGACCGCTCGCTGGGCATGGTCCGTACCGAGGTGCGCTGTGCGCGGTGCGGTTCCCACCTCGGCCATGTCTTCGAGGGCGAGGGCTACCCCACGCCGACGGACCAGCGGTACTGCATCAACTCCGTCTCGCTGCGGCTGGTGCCCGCCGGGGAGTGACAGACCGCAGCACCGGCCCCGGGCCCGGTGGCGCGTACCGGAACGACACCGGGCGCGCCGCCGGGCCCGTTTCGTGCGGACGGCTCCGGCGGCGCCGGTGGTTGACTGCCGTGCTCCGGGCGGCCGTTGTGCATTGTGCAGATCCCGCCATTTCCCGTTCCCCGTCCAGGAGCTGAGCGAACAGGGACGAGCAGGCAGCGGTACTCGGCGATCGCATGCGGGCGGAGAACGATCAGGGCCGGAAACCGCCGGGAATTCCGGGCCCGGCCGCCGGGCGGGCGCCGGGCCCCGGTCGTGTCCGCGGGGGAGCGAGGGATGCGCGAGGCGGCGCACGGCGCCGGCTCCGCACTCGGGGTCCGGCTGGCGGAATACCGGACGTGTGCGCCCAGTTCATTTGTACGCTGCACCCGGTACGGCTGTGGCCGGAAGGATCGGTCCGGCCGCCCCGGCGGGCGCCGGGGCGGGGCGGCACAACAGAAGACAGGCCGAGTGACAGGGGTGGGCGAGAGCGTGGGGGAGAGTGTGTCGATGAGCTCCGGCGGGCACGGGACGGCGGCCGGCGGGGGCGCTGCCGCCGAGGACGCGGGCGGGCGCCGGGGCGGGAGCGGAGAGCGGCGGGCGGCCGGGCGGTGGCTCGTGCCGGTGCTGGCCTTCGGCGGGATCTCGGTCTCCGTCATGCAGACCCTGATCGTCCCGATCGTCGCCCAACTGCCCACGCTGCTGGGCACGTCGACGTCCAACGCCTCCTGGGTGATCACCTCCACGCTGCTGTCCGGCGCCGTCGCCACCCCGATCATGGGGCGGCTCGGCGATCTGTACGGCAAGCGCCGGATCGTGCTGCTGAGCCTGGGGCTGATGGTGCTGGGCTCGCTGATCTGCGGCGTCACCTCGCAGCTGGTGCCCATGGTGGCCGGCCGGGCGCTCCAGGGCTTCGCGATGGGCGCCATCCCGCTGGGCATCGGCATCATGCGGGACGAACTGCCGCCCGAGCGGCTCGGGTCGGCGATGGCGTTCATGAGCTCGTCGCTCGGCGTCGGCGGTGCGCTCGGCATGCCGCTGGCGGCGTACATCGCACAGCACACCGACTGGCACATGCTGTTCTTCGGCTCGGCCGGACTCGGCGCGCTGGCCATGGCGTTCGTGCGGGCACTGGTCCCCGAGTCGGCGCGGCGCACGCCCGGACGCTTCGATGTGCTGGGGGCGATCGGGCTCTCGGCGGGCCTGGTGGCGCTGCTGCTGCCGGTGTCCAAGGGCGGGGACTGGGGCTGGACGAGCCCCACGGTGCTCGGGCTGTTCGGCGTGGCCGTCGTCGTCTTCCTGCTGTGGGGGCTGATGGAGCTGCGGATACGCGATCCGCTGGTGGACCTGCGGACGTCGGCACGGCGGCAGGTGCTGCTCACCAACCTCGCCTCGATCATGGTCGGTCTGGCCTTCTACGCCGCCACGCTGGTACTGCCGCAGCTGCTCCAGCTGCCGGCGGCGACGGGCTTCGGGCTGGGGCAGTCGATGGTCGTCGCGGGCCTGTGCGTGGCGCCGATGGGTGTCGCGATGATGCTCGTCTCCTCGCTCTCGGCCCGGCTCTCGCGGGCCCGGGGCCCGAAGGTGTCGCTGATGGCGGGGCTGGTCGTGCTCGCGGCGGCCTATCTGCTGGGCACGGTGCTGATGGACGCCGTGTGGCAGACGGTGGTGACGGCCGTGCTCATCGGCATCGGCATCGGGATCGCCTACTCCGCCATGCCCGCGCTGATACTCGGCGCCGTCGACCCCTCGGAGTCCGGGGCGGCCAACGGGCTGAACACGCTGATGCGTTCGATCGGCACGTCGACGTCCAGCGCCGTCGTCGGGGTCGTCCTCGCCCGGATGACCACCACCGTCGGACACACCACCGTCCCCTCACAGGCCGGCTTTCGCGCCGCGTTCCTCATCGCCGCCGGTGCCGCGCTGCTCGGACTGCTGACGGCCGCCTTCCTGCCCTCCTCCAGCAGCCGCTCCGGCCGCCCGCGCCCCGCACCGACCGGGGACGCGCCGCCCGAGGGCGGGTGGGGCCCCGAGCCAGCGGCGGCGTCCTCCTCGCCCGTCGGCGGTGTCCGGTGCGGTGCCGCCGGGCGGCGGGGCGACCCCGTGTGACGACTGGTGACGGCCGCCGTACGGGCGGACACCGGGCGCCGCCGAGGGGCGCCGGGCGCGGGCCGACGGCGCGGCGGCGTCGGCCACCATGCTCCGGTGAGCTTCCCCTGCCCCTGTTCCGGCCTCGACCCCGCGCGGTTCGGGGCCGCGGGCACGGGTCTGACCGCACGTTCCCGTCGTCGCGGCCCGGCCGTCCGGACGCGGCTCACGGTGCCGGCGCGGTTCAGGTCAGCACGGCGGCGGAGAGCGGGGGCAGCTCCAGCACGTCCCCGGCCAGGTGGGTGGCGTCCGACCAGGCGGCGAGCAGCGTGGTGTGCCGGGAGGGCAGCCGGAGGGTGGCGGGGCGGTCCGGTGCGAGGTTGACGGCCGTGTACAGCGGGGCGTTGTGCACCAGCAGCCAGCGCTCCCGCGCCCCGTCCCCCCGCTCCACCCGTGCGTCGCCGAGGACGGCCCGGGCGAGCTGGGGCCGGGCGTGCCGCAGGCCGGTCAGCGTGCGGTACCAGTCGAGCAGTCGGCGGTGCCCGGGCCGGTCGCGTTCGGCCCAGTCCAGGCAGCTGCGGTCCCGGGTGGCCGGGTCCTGCGGGTCGGGGACGTCGTCGGCCTCCCACCCGTGCGCGGCGAACTCCCGGCGCCTGCCCCGGCGTACGGCCTCGGCCAGCTCCGGGTCGGTGTGGTCGGTGAAGTACTGCCAGGGGGTGCGCGCTCCCCACTCCTCGCCCATGAACAGCAGGGGCGTGCCGGGCCCGAGCAGGACGAGTGCGGCGGCGCAGGCCAGTGCGCCGGTCGGGACGCCGGCCGCCAGCCGGTCGCCGAGGGCGCGGTTGCCGATCTGGTCGTGCGTCTGCGCGTAGGCGAGGAAGCGGTGCGCGGCGACCGGGGGCGCGCCGGGACGCCGCAGGGGGAGCCCGTGCCGCCGGCCGCGGAAGCTGCTCCAGGTGCCGGCGTGGAAGAAGGCGTCGGTCGTGGTGGTGGCGAGGGCGCCGAGGGGGTCGCGCGCGAAGTCGGCGTAGTAGCCGTGGGATTCGCCGGTCAGCGCGGTGTGCAGCGCGTGGTGGAAGTCGTCGTTCCACTGGGCGTGGAGGCCGAGGCCACCCGCGCTGCGCGGGGTCGTGGTGCGCGGGTCGTTGCGGTCCGACTCGGCGACGAGGAACAGGGGGCGGCCGGTGGTGGCGGCCAGCGTGTCGACGGCCTCGGACAGCTCGGCGAGGAAGTGTTCGGCGCGGTCGTCGGCCAGGGCGTGCACGGCGTCCAGACGCAGCCCGTCGAGCCGGTGGTCGCGCAGGAAGGCCAGGGCGCTGCCGATGAAGTAGGCGCGCACCTCGTCCGAGCCGGGCCCGTCGAGGTTGACGGCCGGGCCCCACGGGGTGCGGTGCCGGTCGGTGAAGTACGGCCCGAACGCGGGCAGATGGTTGCCGGCGGGCCCCAGATGGTTGTGGACGACGTCGAGGACGACGCCCAGGCCGTGCCCGTGTGCCGCGTCCACGAACCGTTTCAGCCCGGCCGGGCCGCCGTAGGGCTCGTGCACCGCCCACGGGGCGACCCCGTCGTAGCCCCAGCCGTGCCGGCCGGGGAACGGGCAGACGGGCATCAGCTCGATGTGGGTGACGCCCAGGCGGGCCAGATGGCCGAGGTGCTCCTCGGCCGCGGCGAAGGTGCCCTCCCGGGTGAAGGTGCCCACGTGCAGCTCGTAGAGGACGGCGCCGGCCAGCGGGCGCCCGCGCCACGGGCGGCGCCAGACGTGGGCGTCCTGGTCGACGACGGCGCTCGGCCCGTCCGGGCCCTCGGGCTGCCGGCGGGAGCGCGGATCGGGCAGCACCGGGCCGTCGTCGACGGCGAAGCCGTACCGGCTGCCGTCACCGGCCGGCGCCTCGGCCTCCCACCAGCCGGACCGCACGGGGGAGGGGGCCATCGGCACGGATACCGGCACGGCCCCGGGGCCGTCGGACACGTGCAGCGTGACCTTCCGCGCGTCGGGTGCCCACACGTCGAACAGCATGCCGTTCATTAAACGGCGCGCGGGCCCGGAACCGGCGGGTACCGGCCGGGCCCGCCCGCCGCCCGGCGGTGCCGTCCTCCCCCGTCGGGACGGCACCGCGCCGCGCGGCGGATCAGGTGTGCTGGTGGAGGCCGCGCCCCGCCAGCGTCAGATGCAGCTCACCGACCGCCTCGCTGAGGGTGGGGTGCGCGTGGATGTGCCGGGCGACGTCCCCGGGCGAGGCGTCCCAGGCCACGGTCAGCTGCGACTCGGAGATCAGCTCGGACACGTGCGGCCCGACCATGTGCACGCCCAGCACCCGCCCCTGCTCGCCCGGTTCGGCCACGGCCTTCACCATGCCGCCCCGGCCGTGCACCATGCCCTTCGCGGTGGCCGTCAGCGGCATGAGATTGACGCTCACCTCCCCGCCGGGCCCGGCGGCGGCCCTGGCCTCCGCCTCGGTCAGCCCGACCGAGGCCGTCTGCGGGCCGGAGTAGGTCACCCGGGGCACCGCCGTGTAGTCGACGGGCCGGGAGGCGCGCCCGGCCAGCGTCTCGGCCGCCGACAGGCCCTCGGCGAAGGAGGCGTGGGCGAGGCCGAGGCTGGGCGGCGGCAGCAGATCGCCGACGACGTGCACCCCGCCGGCGGCCGTCTCCAGCCGGGACCAGTCGGCCGGTGCCAGATGGCCGCGCGCATCGGTGGCCAGCCCCGCGGCGGCCAGACCCAGCCCGTCGGTGACCGGTACCCGGCCGACCGCGACCAGCAGCCGCTCCACGGTGTACGTGGCCTCGCCGCCGCGCGCGGAACGCACCGTCGCGGTGACGGTTTCCCGGCCGCCCCGGCCGCCCCGGCCGCCCCGGCCGCCCCGGTCACTCTCGCTGCCCTTGCCGCTCTCGCCGGTCTGCGCGTCCAGCAGCCGGGCGCCCGTCAGCACGGTGATGCCGCGCTTCTTCAGCGCCCGCGTCAGATGGCGGCTCACGTCCTCGTCCTCCAGCGGCAGCAGCCTCTCGGCCGCCTCGACGAGGGTGACCTCGGCGCCCATGGAGCGGTGGAACGAGGCGTACTCCACGCCGATGGCGCCCCCGCCCAGCACCAGCACGCTGTGCGGCAGCCCCGGCGCGAACAGGGCGTCGTCGCTGGTGACGACGGTCCGCCCGTCCGGTTCCAGGCCGGGCAGGGTGCGCGGCCTGGAACCCGTGGCCAGGACGAGGCCGCGGCGCGCCCGCAGCACCCCCGGCTCCGCACCGCTCACCCGCACGCTCCGCGGCCCGGTCAGCTCGGCGCTGCCGTGCACCACCCGGACCCCGGCCCTGGCCAACTGCTCCTCGACGCCCCGGTGGTTGCGGGCGACGATGCCGTCGCGGGTGGCGGTCAGCGCCGCCCAGTCGACGCCGTCGAGCGTCGCCTTCACTCCCCACCGCTCCCGCGCCTCGGCGACCCCGTCGACCAGTTCGGCCGCGTGCAGCATGGCCTTGCTGGGGATGCAGCCCCGGTGCAGACAGGTGCCCCCGATCACGTCGCGCTCGACGAGGGTGACGCCGAGCCCGAGGTGAGCGGCGCGCAGGGCCGTGCTGTAGCCGCCGGTCCCGCCACCGATGACGATCACGTCCGAGGTGTTCTCGCTCATGGCGCCAGCCTCCGCCCGGCCGCATCATGAGGTCCAACGCAATGTTTCGATCCGTGCGATGAACAACCGTCATGGCGAGGCCGGGGCCGTGACGCGGAGGGGGAGCCGTGAGCCTGCGGCAGATGGAATACCTCGTGACCGTCGTCGAAGAGGCGTCGTTCACCCGGGCCGCCGAGGCCCTGCACGTCACCCAGTCCGCGCTCTCCCACCAGATCAAGGCCCTCGAACGGGACGTCGGCGGGCCGCTGTTGGAGCGGCTGCCGCGCGGGGTGCGGCTCACCCCGATGGGCCGGGCCTTCCTCCCGGACGCCGAGCTCGCGGTGCGCAGCGCCCGGCAGGCGCGCCGGGCCGCCCGCGCCGCTGCGGGCGCCGAGGGCGGCGAGCTGGAGATCGCCACGGTGCACGGGCTCGCCGTCGGACCGCTGGTGGCCCCCGTCGCCGAGATGCGCGGGCGGCACCCGGAGGTGCTGCTGCGGCTGCACGAGTACGCCACCGAGGACGAGTTGCGCGAGCGGATGGCACGCGGCATCGCGGATCTGGCCGTCGGCTACCGGTGGGACGACTGGGACGGGCCGGTGTGGCGGATCGGGGAGGAGGAGGTCGTGCTCGTCGTGCCCGCCGGCGACCCGCTGTGCGGCGCCGACGCGGACGGGCCGGTGCCGCTGGAACGGCTCGCCGACCGGGGCTGGGTGCGCTGCGGCATGGAGCCGTGGATCGACGGGCTGCCCTTCCTCGACCTGGTGTGCCGGCGCGCGGGCTTCACCCCGCGTACCGCCGTGCGCGCCCAGCATCCGACGACGGCCGCACGGCTGGCCGCCGCCGGGGCCGGCATCTGCATGATGTCCGCGCACCTGGCACCGGGCTTCGTCCCCGCACGGCAACTGCTGCGGGTGGGCCCGCCGTGGCGCCGGCCGCTGACCGCCTACTGCCGCTCCGAACCGAGCGGCGCCGCCGCGGCCTTCGTCCGCCTGCTGGTCGAGAGGGCGGACGGCGCCGGTTCCGCGGACTCCGGGGCGGCCCGGCGCCCCGCGGGCCCCGACGGGTCCGGCGGAGCCGGGGCGGCCGGGGCCGGTGCGCTCGACTCCGGGCTCGCGCACCCGAGTCGATGAGCCGGGGCACCGGCGCGGCCACCGTCTGCCGGGGCGGGACCCCGCCCTCGCGCGGTCAGTCGCCGGTGCGGACCAGCAGGGCGACGGGAGCCCGGGCGAACAGGCTGTCGAGTGCCTGCTCCCCGCGGAGGGCACGGGGCGCGTCGTGCGGGGCGAGCGCGTCCTGCCAGACGCCGTCCGGCAGCGTGAGCCGGGTGCTGCCCCAGCCGCCGCGCGCCGCGAGCCGCAGCGACAGCCGGGTGACGGCGGTCAGCACGGCGCCGGAGCGGACGAACGCGACGCAGTGGCGGGCGTTCTCGCCCTGCGGACGCAGCGGCCGGTAGGAGCCGGCGACCGAGAACAGCTCCGGGTGGCGGGCCCGCAGCCGCAGCGCGGTCACCGTCAGCGCCTCCTTCTCGGCGTCCAGCGCCGTCCGCTCCGGCACCGCGCCGGGCCCGCCGGCCGTCCCGGGCGCACCGTCGCCGTCCGCCGCGGGGAACGCCACCGGTGCCCGGTTGTCCGGGTCGACGAGGGTGCGCCGGACGTGCTCGGTGCCCTGGTACAGGTCGGGCACGCCCGGCATGGTCAGATGCAGCAGCGCCGCGCCGAGCACGTTGGCGCGCAGATGCGGGGCGAGCGCGTCGGCCAGCGTGCGGAGCGCGTCGGCGCCCGGCCCGTGCGGCGCCTCCTCGGCGTACCGGGCGACGGCCTCCTCGTACGCGGCGTCCGGCTCGGTCCAGGTGGTGCGCAGCCCGGCCTCGCGTACGGACTTCAGCAGGACGGGCACCAACCGGTCGGGCGGCGGCGGGAAGACGCCCAGGGCGAGGGCGGTCTGCCAGTACGTCCACGCGGTGTGCCGGTCGGGCGCCCGGGGCCCGGCGCCCTGCCCGCGGGGAGCCTCGGCCGCCCCGGGGGATCCGGCTGCTTTGGGGGTTCCCGGGTTTCCGGGTGCCCCCGATGCCCCGGCCGCTCCGGACACCCCCGCCGTTCCGGCCGGTTCGGCCGCCCCGGCGGGTTCCCTCGTCCCGGCCGGTTCGGCCGCCCCGGGCGGTTCCGCCGTGCCCAGCAGGGCGGCCCACTCCTCCGGGCACTCGGTGAGGAGGGCCAGCGCCGCGCGTGCGTCGCCGCTGCGCTTGGTGTCGTGGGTGGACAGCGCCGTCGACGAGGCCGGCCAGTCGCGCTGGAGCCGGGCACAGCAGGCGTGGAAGTCGTCGGGCCCGAGGGCCGGGCGGTCCGGTTCGCAGCCGACCTCGCAGGCGGACAGCAGCGGTGTGTACCGGTAGAAGGCCATGTCCTCGACGGACTTGGCACGCAGCGCCGAGGACAGCTGTGCGAACCGGGCCGGGAACTCCCGTGCGTCGGCCGAGCCGTCCACCAGGCCCAGTGCGAGCTTGCGTACCGCGTCCACCGCCTCGGCCTCCTCCGGGACCCGGAACGCGGCGTGCGCGCCCTCCGCCGCCCGCTCCAGCAGCACCGCGTCGCCCGCGCCCGGGGGCCGCCCGGCCCCCGTGTACGGCCGGTAGACGGGCAGCCGGACGAGCAGTTCGCGCAGGGCGGCGCGCAGCGCCCAGGGCGCGTGGTCGCGCAGCGAGAGATCGTCGGAGGCGGCGCAGGCGCGGGCCGCCGCGCGGGTCAGCCGCTCCGCCTCGGCCGCGAGATCGTGCACGACGACGCGGTGGGCCGCCCGCTGCCGGGTCTCGGCCCACCGTCCGCCCCGGTCGTCCGGTACACCGGTGAACCGCCGGTGCAGGACGGCGAGTTGCTCGTGGCCCGCCGGGTCGGTGAAGAGGCCGTCGAGGTGCCGCAGCGCGTCGTAGCCGGTGGTGCCGGCCACCGGCCAGTCCCGGGGCAGCGCCTCGCCGTCGGAGAGGATCTTCTCCACGACCGTCCACCGGCCGCCGGTCGCCGCGTGCAGCCGCCGCAGATGGTCGCCGGGGTCGGCCAGCCCGTCCGGGTGGTCGACGCGCAGCCCGTCCACGACGCCCTCGCGCAGCAGCTGGAGCAGCTTGTGGTGGGTGGCGGCGAACACGTCCGGGTCCTCGACCCGTACCGCGATGAGGTCCGAAATGGTGAAGAAGCGGCGGTAGTTCAGCTCCGTGCGGGCCAGCCGCCACCAGGCGAGCCGGTAGTGCTGGGCCTCGCACAGCCGGTCCATCGGGAGGTGGGCGGTGCCCTCCCGCAGCGGCAGGACGCGCGTCCCGTAGCGCAGGACGCCGTCCTCGACGCGGAGCAGCGGCAGCGCCTCGTGCAGCCGTTCCCCCAGGACGGGAAGCAGCACCCGCCCTCCGCCCGCCTCCCAGTCGATGTCGAACCAGCGTGCGCAGGGCGAGGAGGGGCCGTCCCGCAGCGTCTGCCACAGCGGCTGGTTGAGCCGCAGATCCTCCGGCACGGCCATGTGGTTGGGCACGACGTCGACGACCAGTCCCAGCCCGTGCCCGT
The DNA here is from genome assembly GCF_006539165.1 of Streptomyces cacaoi. Classification (GTDB taxonomy): domain Bacteria; phylum Actinomycetota; class Actinomycetes; order Streptomycetales; family Streptomycetaceae; genus Streptomyces; species Streptomyces cacaoi. The sequence goes on from NZ_BJMM01000047.1 coordinate 39,849, forward strand.
GCGCCGTCGCCGCGAGCTGCCGCAGCCCCCGCTCGCCGCCCAGCTCCTCGCGGACGGTGCCGTGGTCGGTGACGTCGTAGCCGTGCCGCGAGCCGGGCACGGACGTCAGGACGGGCGAGAGGTGCAGATGCGAGACGCCGAGCCCGGCCAGATACGCAACGGCGCGCTCGGCGGCGGCGAACGGGAACTCCGGCTGGAGCTGGAGGCGGTAGGTGGCCGTCGGCGCCGCGGGGACACCCCGGCCCGGGAGCGAGTGCGGGGCCGCGCCGGGACCGGAGGCCGGGCCGGGCGCGGCGGCTGCTCCCGGGGCGGGTCCCGGGGCTGATCCGGGGGCTGATCCGGGGGCTGATCCGGGGGCGGACGGCGGGACGGAGGCCGAGGTCTCGGCGGGAGGAACACCCTCACGTGTCATACGAACGTACGTACCGCGACGGTGCCTTTTCGTGGGTCCTGTCCGTGCCGTGCGGTGATCCGAAAGAGCTAACTTCTCACGATGGCTGGAGCACTGCTGACGACCTATCGCACGGTGATCCGCCTGTGCGGCGGCCCGCTCCTGCCGGCCCTGTCCTTCCTCGGTCGGCTGCCCACGGCGATGTGCCAGCTCGGCACCCTGCTCCTCGTCGCCCGCACCAGCGGCAGCCTGGCGACCGCGGGACTGGTCGGCGGGGCACTGGCCGCCGGCCAGACCGTGGCCGGGCCCGTCGTCGGACGCCTCGCCGACCGGCTGGGCCAGCGCCCGGTCGTGCTGGCCGCCGCCCTGCTGAACGCCTGCGCCGTCGCCGCCCTCGTCGTGGCCGCGCTCGGCCGCGCCCCGACGGTGCCGCTCGCCGCGCTCGGCGCCGCAGCGGGGGCGAGCGTGCCGCAGGTGGGGCCGCTCGCACGGACCCGGACGGTGGCGCTCGCGCGCCGCGCGGGGGCCGGCGAGCGGACCGTCTCGGCGGCGCTCTCCCTCGAAGGGACCCTCGACGAGGTCTCGTTCGTGCTCGGCCCCGCGCTCGTCGGTGTCGCCGCCACGGTCGCCCACCCGGCCGCCGCGCTCCTCCTCGCCTCCGTGCTGCTGGCCGGCTGCGCCTCGGGGTTCGCGCTGCACCCGACGGCGAAGGCGGTCGCGCCGCGCCGGGCCCCCGCACGGACAGGGGCGGCGCACGCGGGAGGCGCGGGGGAGCCGTACCGGCGGCGCGGCACCGTCCACGGGCTGCGGGCCTCGGCGGCGCTCCAGGGCGCCATGTTCGGCGCCTGCCAGGCGGGCATCACCGCGCTCACCGAGGAGCTGGGCGCCCCGGGCCAGTCGGGGCTGGTCTACGCGGCCATGGGCGTCATGAGCGCCGTGGCCGGGCTCGCGATGGCCTCCGTGCCGGTGTCGGTGGGGCTGCCGCTGCGCCGGCGGGTGGCGACCGGCGCGGCCCTCGTGCTGGCCCTGCCGCTGCTGGTGGTGCACAGCCTGTGGGGGCTGTACGTGGTCGTCGTCGTGCTCGGCAGCGCCTACGCGCCGCACCTGATCACGCTGTTCGCGCTCACCGAGCGGGCGGTGCCGCCGTCCCGGCTGGGGGAGTCGATGGCGTTCATGACCAGCGGCATCATCGGCGGCCAGGCGCTCGCGCTGACGGCCGCCGGACCGCTCGCCGAGGACAGCGGCCCGGCGGCGGCCTTCGCGCTCGCCGTGGGGGCGGCGGCAGCGGCCTGTCTGCTGGCGCTCACGTCCCGCCCGGACACGGAGCCGCCCTCTCCTGCTGCCGACACCGGTACCGACACCGGTACCGACACCGACGCGGGCGCTGATACGGATGCCGACGCCGACACCGCTGTGGACGCCGACACCGTTGCCGTTGCCGACGCCGTGGCCGATGCCGACACCGCTGCCGGTGCCCCCGGGGCCGGAGAGGCCGTTCCGGACGGGACGGCGGGGAAGGCACCGGCGGCCGGGTCGGCCGGGCGGGCTCTTCCGGACGGGGCCGGGGCACGGCGCGTACCGCCGGACTCCTGAGCGGCGCGCGCCGTGCCCCGGCCGGTTCAGGCGGGGCGCCGCAGGACGACCATGCTGCGGTCGGTGAGCGGCAGCCGCCCGCCGGCCGGCACGGTCTCGCCCTCGTCGCCCCGGTAGGCGCGCTCCCGCGCGGTGTCGACGATCACCTTCCAGCCGCTGCCGTGGTCGGCGGGCACGACGAAGTCCCGTGCCTCGTCGTGCGCGTTGAACAGCAGCAGGAAGGAGTCGTCGGTGATGCGCTCGCCGCGCTCGCCCGGTTCGGAGATGGCGTTGCCGTTGAGGAAGACCGTCAGCGAACGCGCCTGTGCCGCCTGCCAGTCGCGCTGCTTCATCTGGTCGCCCTCGGGAGTGAACCAGGAGATGTCCGACAGCTCGTCGTGTGCGCCCTCCACCGGGCTGCCGTGGAAGAAGCGGCGCCTGCGGAACACCGGATGATCGCGGCGCAGCCACACCATGGCGCGCACGAAGTCGCACAACCGCTGGTCCGGTGCGCCCGGATCGTCCGCCGCGCCGTCCGCGCCGCCGTCGCCCTCCGCCGCGCCGGCGTCGTCCGCGCTCTCCCGCCCGTGCGGCCAGCGCACCCAGGTGAGCGGCCCGTCCTGGCAGTAGGCGTTGTTGTTGCCCAGCTGGGTGCGGCCGAACTCGTCGCCGTGGCTGAGCATCGGCACGCCCTGCGAGAGCATCAGCGTGGCGATGAAGTTGCGCATCTGCCGGCGGCGCAGGCGCAGCACCTCCGGGTCGTCGGTGGGTCCCTCGACGCCGCAGTTCCACGACCTGTTGTGGCTCTCGCCGTCCCGGTTGCCCTCGCCGTTGGCCTCGTTGTGCTTGCTGTCGTAGCTGACGAGATCGCGCAGCGTGAACCCGTCGTGGCAGGTGATGAAGTTGACGGAGGCCAGCGGGCGGCGGCCGTCGTTCTGGTAGAGGTCGGAGGAGCCGGTCAGCCGGGAGCCGAACTCGGCCAGGGTGCGCGGCTCCCCGCGCCACAGGTCGCGCACGGTGTCGCGGTAGCGGCCGTTCCATTCCGTCCACAGCGGAGGGAAGTTGCCCACCTGGTAGCCGCCCTCGCCCACGTCCCACGGCTCGGCGATCAGCTTCACCTGGCTGACCACCGGGTCCTGCTGCACCAGGTCGAAGAACGAGGAGAGCCGGTCGACCTCGTGGAACTGCCGGGCCAGCGTGGCCGCGAGATCGAAGCGGAAGCCGTCCACGTGCATCTCGGTCACCCAGTACCGCAGCGAGTCCATGATCAGCTGAAGCACGTGGGGGCTGCGCATGAGCAGTGAATTCCCGGTGCCGGTCGTGTCGGTGTAGTAGCGCGGATCGTCCGCGAGGCGGTAGTACGAGGCATTGTCGAGACCCCGGAAGGAGAGCGTGGGACCGAGGTGGTTGCCCTCCGCCGTGTGGTTGTAGACGACATCGAGGATGACCTCGATCCCCGCCTGGTGCAGCGCCCGTACCGCGTGCTTGAACTCCAGCACCTGCTGGCCGCGCTCCCCCCAGGAGGCGTACGCGTTGTGCGGCGCGAAGAACCCGATCGTGTTGTATCCCCAGTAGTTCACCAGCCCCGCGTCCCACAGCCGGTGGTCGGTGACGAACTGGTGCACCGGCATCAACTCCAGCGCTGTGACGCCCAGCCCCGTCAGATGGGCGAGGACCGCCGGGTGCGCGAGCGCCGCGTAGGTGCCGCGCAGCTCCTCCGGCAGCTCGGGGTGGAGCATCGTGAGGCCCTTGACGTGCGCCTCGTAGAGCACGGTGCGGTGGTAGTCGGTACGCGGCGGCCGGTCGTCGCCCCAGTCGAAGTACGGGTTGATGACGACGGACGCCATCGTGTGCGGAGCGGAATCCAGGTCGTTGCGGCGCTCCGGCGCGCCGAACGGATAGCCGTAGACGGCCTCGTGCCAGGAGATGGCGCCGCTGATGGCCTTGGCGTACGGGTCGAGCAGCAGTTTGGCGCTGTTGCAGCGCTGGCCGCTCTCGGGGGTGTAGGGGCCGTGCGCGCGGTAGCCGTAGCGCTGGCCCGGCAGCACACCGGGCAGATAGGCGTGGCGTACGAAGCCGTCGGATTCGCGCAGTTCCACGGCCGTCTCGGAGCCGTCCTCGTGCAGCAGGCACAGTTCGATACGTTCCGCGGCCTCGGAGAAGACGGCGAAATTGGTCCCCGCCCCGTCGTAGTTGGCACCCAGCGGGTACGGCTGTCCCGGCCAGACCTGCATCGATGTGTCTCTTCCCGGTCGTCGTTCCGATCCGCCGCCGCTGCCCGTGCGGCGGCCCTGGCGGTCATCTTCTCCCGCGCCGCCGTACGGGCAAGGGACGTTGACAGGGGTTCCGGGTGCACCGCCCGTATGGCCGCAGTAGTCTTCCTTGATCGAACATCGGGGTGCGGAAGGCGGTGCGCAGTTGGGCTCGGGAGGGCTTGAACTCCCCCCAGGCGACGGTGATGGTCCACGGGACACGGATGCCGCGGAGGAGAGCGGTACTCTCGGCGGCCCCGCGGACGGACCGGGGGCGGAACCGGTGGGAGCGTCCGGGAGCCGGCCGGGGGCCGTTCCGCTGGCGCGTCCCATGGAGATCGGCGCCGACCTGCGCTGGAGCGCGGACACCTGGACTGAGGTACGCACCCGGGCGCAGCGTGCCGGCCGTGCCTATGTGTGGCTGAACCTCGTGGAGCAGCGGCTGCGCTCCGTCGTCGCCGCCGTGCTGCGGCCGATCTACGAGCCGGTGCACGGCGAGGAGTGGGTCGTGGCGGCCGCGGGGCCGGCCGGGCAGGAGTGGGTGCAGCGGGCGGTCGCCGTGCGCGAGGTGAGCCGGCGCAAGGGCTATCTGCTGGACCCGGCCGACGACACGCTGCTGGCGTTCCTCACGCTGCCGCAGCTGCGCGAGCTGATGGTGCAGCACTGGCCGTGCTTCGAGCCGTACTTCGAGGACCGGCGGGACCTCGAACTGGCACTGGACGAGCTGGAGGTGGCGCGCAGCGCCGTCGCCCGGAACCGCGCCCTCTCCCGGACGGTGCTCGATCAGGCCGAGCGCACCTGCCGGCGGCTGCTGGAGGTGCTGGGCGCCTCGGACGGCGCGGCGCCCTCCGCGCACCGGATGCCGGTGGACGCCGTGGAGGAGCTGGTCGGCGACCGGTTCGCCGATGTGGTCGGGGTGCACGCCGACCGGGTCAGGCTGCTGCGGCAGTTGCCCGTCGAGGATCTCTTCTCCGGCGCGCGGCGGCTGGACGCCATCGGCATCGGACTGAATCTGCTGACGCAGAACTTCAGCGGCCGGCGGCTGACCCGGCTGGCCGGCTCGGGCTGCCGGATCCGGCTGCTGTTCCTCAACCCGGCGAGCAGCGCGCTGCGCCGGCGGGAGCGTGAACTCGGCCTGAAGAAGGGCGAGCTGGGGCGCTCGGTGGAGATGAACATCCTGCACATGCGGCGGGTGCGGGCGCAGCTGCGGGACACCGGCGCCTTCGAGATCCATGTGTTCGACGAGACACCGCGGTTCACGGCGTACATGGTCGACGGGGACGGTGCCGACGGGCTCGCCGTCGTCCAGTCGTATCTGCGGCACGCGCGGGGCATGGAGGCGCCGGTGTTCGTGCTGCGCGGCGGTGGCCGGGACCTGGTGCACGAGCCGCGTGACGAGGCGGACGGCGGGCTCTTCCCCGTCTACCGCGAGGAGTTCGAGTCCTTCTGGGCGGACTCCCGGCCGGTGTCGTAACCCCGCACCTTCGAGGACGGCGGCGGCCCGGCGGGGCCGTCCCGTCGTAATCCCGTTGTACGAGACGACTCGTATCGTCTAGCTTCTGCGGCATGACGGAAACACGCCCCGAAGCGGCGCACATCGCCATGTTCAGCATCGCCGCGCACGGCCATGTGCGGCCCAACCTGGAGGTGATCAGGGAACTGGTGGCGCGCGGGCACCGGGTGAGCTACGCGATCCCGCCGGCGCTCGCCGATGTCGTCGCGGAGACCGGCGCCCGGCCGCGCCTGTACACCACGACGCTGCCGGGGCCCGACGACGACCCGTCGGCCTGGGGCACGACCCTGCTCGACATGGTGCGGCCGTTCTTCGAGGACGCCGTCCACGCACTGCCGCAGCTCGCCGAGGAGTTCGCCGGGGACGAACCGGACCTCGTGCTCTCCGACAGCACCTCCTACCCCTCCCGGGTCCTCGCCCGGCGCTGGGGCGTTCCGCACATCCAGCTGACCCCGCACGGCGTGGCCTGGAAGGGGTACGAGCCCGAGGAGGTCAACCCGGAGTTCATCGCGCTGAAGCAGTCGCCGGAGGGCAAGGCGTACTACGCGCGCTTCGCCGAGTGGCTGCGGGAGCAGGGCGTCGACATGCATCCCGACGACTTCACCGGCCATCCCGACCGCTCCCTGGTGCTCATCCCCAAGGTCATGCAGCCGCACGCGGACGACGTCGACGAGGAGGTCTACACCTTCGTCGGCTCCTGTCGGCCCGAGCCCGCCGAGCAGGGCTGGCAGCGGCCCGCGGCGGCCGAGGGCAAGCGGCTGCTGCTCGTCTCGCTCGGCTCGACCTTCACCGACCGGCCGGACCTCTACCGTGCCTGCGCGGACGCCTTCGGCGATCTGCCGGACTGGTACGTCGTCCTCCAGATCGGCCGGCACGTCACCCGCGAGTCGCTCGGCCCGCTGCCCGCCAACACGGAGGCGCACGCCTGGGTTCCGCAGCTGGAGATCCTGCGGCAGGCGGACGCCTTCCTCACGCACGCCGGCGCGGGCGGCAGCCAGGAGGGGCTCGCCACCGGCACACCGATGATCGCCGTACCGCAGGCGGCCGACCAGTTCATGAACGCCCGCATCCTCGCCGACCTGGGGGTGGCCAGGTATCTGCCGGCCGAGGAGGCGGACGCGGCACGGCTGCGCGAGACCCTGCTCGGGCTCGTCGACGATCCCGCCGTCGCCGAGGCGCTCGCGCGGGCCCGCCGGCAGATGGCCGACGAGGGCGGAGCCGTGCAGGCGGCCGACATCGTCGAGGCCGCCCTGCCCTCCTCCCGGGCCGCCGTCGAGCGGTCCTGAGCGGCCCCGTCCGGCCCCGGGAGCCCATCGACGGTGCAGCGTACGGAAGTTGTACGGCAGGAGTGGTCCCCCGCGTCACACCCGGCACGTACGGTGCGGGCATGGAGAGTTACGCAGCGCTCTTGCGCGGAATCAACGTGGGGGGACACAGAAAGGTCCCCATGGCCGAGCTGCGCGAGGTGATGAGCGGGCTCGGCTGGAGCGACGTGCGGACGTATCTGCAAAGCGGCAACGCCGTCTTCCGTACCCGGGACCCGGAGCCGGGGCCGGCGCTGGAGCGCGCCGTCGAGGAGCGCTTCGGCTTCGAGGTGCGCTGTCTGGTGCGTACCGCGAAGGAGCTGCGCGAGATCGCCGCCGCCTGCCCGCTGCCGGTCGACCGGCTGGATTCGGCCAAGGTGCTCGTGCTGTTCCTGGAGGAGGAGCCGGCCGGGGACCACTTCGCCGGCCTGGATCCGCAGCGGTTCGCGCCCGACGAGTTCCATGTCGTCGGGCGCGCCGTCTACTGCTGGTTCCCGGACGGCATGGGGCGCAGCAACCTCCCCGCGGCTCTGGAGGCCGTCCGGCCGAAGCTGACGATGACGGGCCGCAACTGGCGTACCGTCCAGCGGCTGATCGAACTCACCGGCTGACGCGGCCGTCAAATCTTCAACTCCCGCGCTGTGCACGGGGGATGACGTGCGGTGAGGCGATCGCGGTGCGTGCTCCGTCCCTTGTGTGCCGGTTGCTGCCGGGTCCGGGCGTTGCGAATGTCACAACGCCCGGCAGAACTTGAGCTGAGCGCGCCAATCCGACAGGGTTTCGAACCAATCCTTGATGGATCTTCACACCCCCCACGTTTTTCCCAGGAGGATCCCCCGTATGGCAACGCACGTCTCCCGCAACAAGAAGCGCCGGATATCCCTCGCCGTCGGCGCGGCGGTGGCCGTCGCCGGTGGCGCGACCCTGCTCACCCTTCCCGCGGGAGCCGCACCGGCCGAGGGCACCGTCGTCGGTGCGGGCGCCGAGGACGCGGTCAAGGGCAGCTACATCGTCATGCTCAAGGACGGCCAGTCCGTCGGTATCGCCTCCAAGGGTGCCGGCAAGGACCTCGCCAAGGAGTACGGCGGCAAGGTCAAGCGCACCTACCGCTCGGCTCTCAACGGCTTCTCCGCCTCCGGCCTGACCGCGCAGGAGGCCCGGCGCCTCGCGGCCGACGACAAGGTCGCCAAGGTCTTCCAGAACCAGCGCTTCACCATCAACGCGACCCAGAGCGACCCGACCTGGGGCCTGGACCGCATCGACCAGGAGAAGACCGCGGGCGACGGGAAGTACACCTACCCGGACACCGCGGGGAAGGGCGTCACCGCCTACGTCATCGACACCGGCGTCCGCACCGGGCACAAGGACTTCGGCGGCCGGGCCACCTCCGGCTACGACGCCGTCGACGGCGACCAGGACGCGCAGGACGGCAACGGCCACGGCACCCATGTCGCCGCCACCGTCGCCGGCAAGACCTACGGCGTCGCCAAGAAGGCCGACGTCGTGGCCGTGCGCGTGCTCGACGACGAGGGCTCCGGCACCACCGAGCAGGTCGTCGCCGGTATCGACTGGGTCACCAAGAACCACAAGGGCCCGTCCGTCGCCAACATGAGCCTCGGCGGCGCCAAGGACGCGGCCATGGACGCCGCGATAAAGAAATCCATCGCGTCCGGCGTCACCTACGCCGTCGCCGCCGGCAACGAGAGCCAGGACGCCTCGAACTCCAGCCCGGCGCGCGTCCCGGAGGCCATCACCGTCGCGGCCAGCGACAAGAACGACAAGCAGGCCGAGTTCTCCAACTACGGCAAGAGCGTGGACCTGTATGCGCCCGGCGTCGACATCGAGTCCGCGAGCAACAAGAGTGACAGCGGCAGCGCGACGCTCTCCGGCACCTCCATGGCCTCCCCGCACGTGGCCGGTGCCGCCGCCGTCTACCTCTCCGGGCACAAGACCGCCACGCCGCAGCAGGTCTCCGCCGCGCTCACCAAGGGTGCCACCGCCGACGCCATCGCCGACCCGTCCGCCGGGACGCCGAACAAGTTGCTGCGCGTCGTGAAGTAGTCGGTGCGGGCCGCCGATTTCCGGGTAGGCCCCCAACAGGCCCGCCGTGCCCTCCCCCCACGGGGCACGGCGGGCCTCGTCGTGCCCGGCCTCGTCCCCCGCAACGTCCCCGGTGTGCGATTCCCGCGCGCAGCACGGGAGTTCAGACAGGGCGGCAGGGGGCCACGGGTGCACAGGGTGCGTCAGGTTCCGCCCGCAATCCTGCGCGGTCGGGGCGGGGAATGTTCGGTTGTGTCGCTCCCGGCGTGCGCCGGAACACCGGAATCACGCCACGCGTCGGGCCGGTGTGAGGCGTGTGACAACGACATTGACGGCCCCCACCGCTCCTGGCATGCTCACGTACCGTGAGCCAACACAGCCTTCTCGTGGCGCGTCTGCACGTCGACCTCCGACGGCACGCCAGCGCCCTCTGTGCCCCCACCGGCGCCTGACCCGCGCCGCTCACCTCCCGCGCCGCCGCACGCCCCTCCCGCCGCGTCCGGCCCCGCATCTTCCGGCCCCACGACGCGCGCACCTCCGCGCCGCGCACCCGGCCGTTCCCTCCTCTCCCGTCGAGCCGTGTCCGCCGTCGCGGGCCGGCTCCGGCCTTCGCAAGGAGCCCACCGTGCACCACGCCCTCCGTACGACCGTCCCCGTCGCGCAGACCTCCCGGGGAGGCGAGCGGCAGGTCGGATACCTCGTGCTGGTCCCCGAGGGCACCGACCCGGCCCAACTCCCCGGACACGCCGTCCCGGCAGCGCTGGTCCCCGCCCCGCAGGGCCGGACGGCGCAGCCCACGCAGCCGGCCCGGGACGACGCACTGCGGATCGACCGCGCACGGCACACCGTCCATGTCGACGGCACCGAACTCTCCCTCACCTACCTGGAGTTCGAACTGCTCGCCCACCTTGTGGCGCACCCGCACCGGGTGCACACCCGCGAACAGCTGGTCGCCGGGGTATGGGGCTACGGCGACCACGTCGGAGACGGACGGACCGTCGACGTCCACATCGCCCGCCTACGCCGCAAGCTGGGCCCCGCCCACCGCCACCGCATCGTCACGATCCGCCGAGTCGGCTACAAGTACGAACCCCAGCCCGCCACATAAGCCCCACCCATTTTCGAGCGGCCCCTGCCGAACAGGCCCGATATGCGCATGGGGGCACCAGGGAGCGGGGGTCTCCTAGAGGGGGCGGAGCCCCCTGTAGCGGGGGGGGG
>NZ_BJMM01000048.1 GCF_006539165.1 Streptomyces cacaoi
CGGTGGCCCGTAGTGTCGTGGTCGCCCGGGAGGACCGTCTGGTCGGCTACCTCGTCCCGCACACCGCCGACGACGGCACCGGCCGGGCCAGGAACAGCGCGGCGGAACGCGAACAGCTCGACGCCTGGCGGCGGATCTACGAGGACCTGTCCGACGCACCCGAACACCCCGGCCGGCGTCGGCAGGCGCCGTTCGGCGAGGACTTCACCGGCTGGAACAGCAGCTACGACGGCTCGGCCCTCCCGGTCGGCCAGATGCGGGCCTGGCGGGACGCCGCCGTCGACCGCATCCTGGCGCTGCGGCCCCGGCGGGTGCTGGAGATCGGCGTCGGCACGGGTCTGCTGCTGGCCCGGATCGCCCCGCACTGCGTGCACTACCGGGCCACCGACGTCTCCGGCAGCGCCGTCGCCGCGCTCGCCGAACAGGTCGCCGAACGGCCGGAGTTGGCGGGCAGGGTGCTGCTGGAGCGGCGCGACGCCGAGGACACCGAGGGCCTGCCGGCCGGAGAGTTCGACACGATCGTGCTGAACTCCGTCGTCCAGTACTTCCCCAGCGGGGAGTATCTGACCGAGGTGCTGGCCGGGCTGCTGCCGCTGCTGGCACCCGGCGGCGCCGTCTTCGTCGGCGACGTGCGCGACGCGCGGCTGCTGCGGACGCTGGCCACCGCGGCACAGCTGCACCGCGCCGGGCCCGGCACCGACCTGCCCACGCTGCGGCGCGGCATCGACCAGGCGCTGCGCATGGACAAGGAACTCGCCGTCGACCCGGCGTTCTTCGCCGCCCTGCCGGACCAGCTCGACGCGCTCACCGACGTCGACGTGCAGCTGAAGCGCGGCCGGTTCCCCAACGAGCTGCTCCGGTACCGCTACGACGTGGTGCTGCACACCGCGCCGTCCCCGGCCGGCCCGGACACCTCCGCGATCCCGCGGCTGGAATGGCCCCGGCAACCGGATCCGCTCGACGCCGTCCGGCAGGTGCTGACCGGGGACCGGCCCCCGCTGCTGCGGCTCACCGGCGTGCCCAACTCCCGGCTCGCGCACGAGGTGTCCCTCGCCCGCGCGGCCGGGCGCGGGGACACCACCGTCGAGGAGCTGCGCCGCCGGCTGCACACCGAGCCGGCAGACCTGAGGGACCCGGCGGACCCGGTGGGCGGGGCCGTCGACGTCGAGGATCTGCGGGAGCTGGCGGGGGAGTGCGGCTACCGGGCCGGGGTCACCTGGTCACCGGACGCGCTGGAGGCCGTGGAGTTCGTCCTCGCCGACACCGCGCACACCCCGGCGGCCACCGTGCTCGGCCGGTACCGCGCTCCCCGTGCCGGGGCCGCGGCGGCGCTGACCAACCACCCCGTGGCCGCCCGGGGCACCGGCGCCCTGCTGGCCGCGCTCCGCGACCACCTGGCCGCCAGGCTGCCCGAACACCTCGTCCCTTCGGTGCTCGTCCCGCTGGAGGAGCTGCCGCTGACCGCGTCCGGCAAGCTCGACCGCGCGGCGCTGCCCGCACCCGAACTGGGCGCGGGCAGCGGCGGACGGGCCCCGCGCACCCCGCAGGAACAGGTGCTCGCCGAGCTGTTCGCCGAGGTGCTGGGACTGCCCCGGGTCGGGGTCACGGACAGCTTCTTCGCGCTCGGCGGGCACTCCCTGCTGGCGACCCGGCTGACCGCCCGGGTGCGGGCCACCCTCGGCGTCGAACTGCCGGTGCCCACACTGTTCGAGGCCCCGACGGTGGCCGCGCTGGCCGAACGCCTCGCCCGCGCCCATGCCGCGCGCCCCGCGCTGCTGCCCGAGCCGCGCCCCGCACGGGTGCCGCTGTCGTTCGCACAGCGCCGCCTGTGGTTCCTGCACCGGATGGACGGCCCGAGCGCCACCTACCACATGCCCCTCGCGCTGCGGCTCACCGGGCCGCTCGACCGGGAGGCCCTGCACGCCGCGCTGGGGGATCTCCTCACCCGGCACGAGAGCCTGCGCACCGTCTTCCACGAGACGGGCGGCGTCCCGTACCAGCACGTGCTGCCCGCCGACACGCCGATGCCGCTGCGCACCGCCGCCGTCGACGGCACACAGCTGCCGCAGCGGCTCGCCGAGGAGGCCCGGCGCGGCTTCGACCTGGCCGCCGAACCCCCGGTGCGGGCCGCGCTGTTCACGCTCGACCCGGGGCAGCACGTCCTGCTGCTCGTCGTGCACCACATCGCCGCCGACGGCTGGTCCATGGGCCCGCTCTCCCGCGACCTGGCCACCGCCTACGCGGCCCGCTGCCGGGGCACGGAGCCGGCCTGGGCGCCGCTGCCTGTGCAGTACGCCGACTACACCCTGTGGCAGCGGCGGCTGCTCGGCGACGAGGACGACCCGGACAGCGCGTTCGGCGACCAACTCGCCTACTGGCGCGATCAGTTGGCCGGGCTCCCGGAGTGCCTCCGGCTCCCCGCCGACCGGCCGCGCCCCGCCGTCGCCGGAAACCGGGGCGACACCGCCGTCGTACGGATCGACCCCGAGCTGCACCGGGCGGTCCGCAGGCTGGCGACCTCCAGCGGCACGAGCGTGTTCATGGTCCTCCAGGCCGCGCTGGCGGCGCTGCTGCACCGGCTCGGCGCCGGCACCGACATCCCCGTCGGCAGCCCCGTCGCCGGCCGCACCGACGCCGCGCTCGACGACCTCGCCGGGTTCTTCGTCAACACCCTGGTGCTGCGCACCGACACCTCCGGCGACCCGGCCTTCACCGAGCTCCTCGCCCGGGTACGCGGCACCGCGCTGGCCGCCTACGCCCACCAGGACGTCCCCTTCGAGTACCTCGTGGAGGCGGTCAACCCGGCCCGCTCGCTCGCCCACCATCCGCTGTTCCAGGTCATGCTGGCCCTCCAGAACGCGCCCTCGGGCGAGTTCGCCCTGGACGGTCTCCAGGTGACGCCCGAGCCGGTGTCCACCGGCACCTCCCGTGTCGATCTGACCTTCAGCCTGACCGAGCAGCAGGCACCCGACGGCGGCCCGGCCGGTATCGACGGCGCCGTCGAGTACGCCACCGACCTGTTCGAGCCCGGCACCGTCGCCGAGCTGTGCGCCACCTGGCTGCGGCTGCTGCGGCAGTTCGTGCGGCACCCGGAGCGGCCGATCGGCCGGGCCGAGGTGCTGTCCGCCGAGGAACACCGGCGGCTGGCCACCGGCCCCCGGCTGGACCTCGGCCCGGACGCCACCGTGCCCGGCCTGTTCGCCGCCCGCGTCCGCACCGCCCCGGACGCGCCCGCCGTGCTCGCCCCCGACGCCGAGCTGACCTACGCCGAACTCGACGCGCGCTCCGACCGGTTGGCGCACGCGCTGATCGAGCAGGGGGTGCGCCCCGAGGGAGCCGTCGCCGTGCGGCTGCCCCGCTCGGCCGGGTTCGTCGTGGCCGTCCTCGCCGTCCTGAAGACCGGCGCCGCCTATGTGCCGCTCGACCCCCGCTACCCGTCCGCCCGCACCGAGCTGATCATGCGGGAGACCGGTGCGCGGGTGCTGCTCACCGAGGACGTGCTCAGCGCGCTGGAGGGCACGGCACCGGACCGGGGCGCACCCCCCGCCGTGTGCCTGCCGCAGCAGCTCGCCTATGTGATGTACACCTCCGGGTCCACCGGCCGCCCGAAGGGCATCGGCACCACCCACCACGACGTCGCGGCCCTCGCCCGGTCCGGCTGCTGGCGCGGCGGCGCCCACCGACGGGTGCTGCTGCACTCGCCCGCCGCCTTCGACGCCGCGACCTACGAACTGTGGACGCCGCTGCTCGGCGGCGGCACCGTCGTCGTCGCCCCGCCCGGCGACCTCGACGTGGGCACGCTGCGCGACGTCGTCGCCCGGCACCGGGTCACCGCGCTGTGGCTGACCGCCGGCCTGTTCCACCTGGTCGCCGAGGAGCACCCGGAGTGCTTCGCCGGGGTGCGCGAGGTGTGGACCGGCGGCGACGTGGTGTCCGGCGCGGCCGTCACCCGGGCCCTGGAGGCGTGCCCCGGCCTGGTCGTCGTCGACGGATACGGACCGACCGAGACCACGACCTTCGCCACCGCCCACCGGATGACCGCCCCGCCGGGCCCCGGCCGCCCCGTCCCCGTCGGCCGGCCCCTGGACGGCATGCGGGCGCACGTGCTGGACGAGGCCCTGCGTCCGGTGCCGCCCGGCGTGGTGGGGGAGCTGTACCTGGCCGGCGCCGGGCTGGCCCGCGGCTATGTGCGGCAGCCCGCGCAGACCGCCGGCCGGTTCGTCGCCGACCCGTGGGGCCCGGCCGGTGCACGGATGTTCCGCACCGGCGACCTGGCCCGCCGGCGCACCGACGGCGAGCTGGAGTTCACCGGCCGCGCCGACGACCAGGTCAAGCTGCGCGGCTTCCGGGTCGAGCCGGGCGAGGTGGAGGCCGTGCTGGCCGGCTGCGCCGGGGTCGCACAGGCGGCGGTCGTCGTCCGGGAGGACCGGCCCGGCGACCGCCGGCTGGTCGGCTATGCCGTACCGGCGCCCGGCGCGGAACCGGACGTCGCCGAGCTGGTCGAGACGCTGCGGCAGCGGCTGCCCGGCTATCTGGTGCCCTGGGGCCCGGTGCTGCTGGACGCGCTGCCGCTGACGGACAACGGCAAGCTCGACCGTGCCGCGCTGCCGGCCCCGGACGCCCACGCGGCGGACCGCGGCCGGAATCCGCGCACCCCGCAGGAGGAGCTGCTGTGCGGGCTGTTCGCCGAGGTGCTCGGGCTGGAACGGGTCGGCGTCGACGACGACTTCTTCTCCCTGGGCGGCCATTCGCTGCTGGCCGCGCGGCTGGTCTCCCGGATCCGGGATGTCCTCGGCACCGAACTGGGGCTGCGCACCCTCTTCGAGGAGCCCACCGTGGCCGGACTGTCGGCCCGCCTGGCCTCCGGTGAACCCGACGCCGCGTTCGAGGTGCTGCTGCCGCTGCGCGCCAACGGCAGCCGCCCGCCGCTGTTCTGTATCCACCCCGGCAGCGGCATCAGCTGGTCGTACTCCAGCCTGCTGAACCATCTCGGGCCGCAGCACCCGGTGTACGCGGTGCAGGCCCGTGGCCTCGCCCGCGCCGAGACGCTGCCGGACTCCTACGAGCGGATGGCCGTCGACTACGTCGAGCAGATCCGCACGGTGCAGCCCGCGGGCCCCTACCGGCTGCTCGGCTGGTCCGCCGGTGGGCTGATCGCCCACGCCGTCGCCACCGAACTCCAGCGGCGCGGCGAGGCCGTCGACCTGCTGGCGGTGCTCGACGCCTACCCCGTCCCCGACGTCGACTTCGACGAGCCGCCGGTGCCCACCGAACGGGACGTCCTGGTCGGCATGTTCGACCACGCGCCGCAGCTCGCGGACGACGAGACGCTCACCTACGAGCAGGTGGCGGACTTCCTCCGGGAGCAGGGCAGCGCGCTGGCCGGGCTGGAGCCGCGGCACCTGGAGGCGATCGTCCGCATCATGATCAACAACGCGACGCTCGCCCTCGACTTCCGCCCCGGCGTCTTCGACGGCGACCTGCTGCTGTTCAACTCCACCATCGACCGGGAGGCCGACGCACCGGGCCGGCACACCTGGCAGCCGTACGCCACCGGCACCGTCCACTCCCACGACATCACCACCCGGCACGACCGGATGACCCAGCCCGGCTCCCTCGCCCAGATCGGCCCGCTGCTGTCGGCGGCGCTCGACGAACTGCCCGACAGCCCGCACGACGACGAGGACGAGGCGTGCGGAAAGCCGCCCGGGGAGTCGTTCGAGGAGTCACCCGGGAAGCCGTCCGCGCGGCGGACCGGGGAACGGGCGGCCGGCGAGCCCGGCGTCCGGCACGACCGCGGCCCCGACACCCCGCCCGAGCACGCGGCCCCGCACACCCCCGTGGCCGACGTCCCGCACGCGCGCCGCCCCGAGGAACCCGGCCACGGGCCCGTGCACCCGCAGGACCGGTCGGCCCCCGCGAACGGCTGACGACCGGCCACCGCACGGCCGACGGCCCGCGACGGCGGAACGACGGCCGACGACCGAAGTCCGGCAGCCGAAGACCGCCGGCCGACGACCGACAGCTGAAGACCGACAGCTGAAGACCGCCGGCCGAAGCCCGAAGCCCGAAGCCCGAAGCCCGAAGCCCGAAGACCGAAGACCGCGTACCGCCCCGGCGCGCCCGCGCCGGGGCCCGCAACCGGAAGAGAGAGACCCATGAACAACCCGTTCGAGGACGACGAGCGCACCTACCAGGTACTGGTCAACGACGAGCGCCAGCACTCCCTGTGGCCGGTCGGCATCGACGTGCCCGCCGGCTGGACCGTCGCGCACCCGGAGGACACCCGGGAGGCGTGCCTGGCCTACGTCGAGCGCGAGTGGACCGACATGCGCCCGCAGAGCCTCGTCGACGCCATGAACACCGGGCAGTGAGCCCCCAGTCCGCACGCCGACCGGCATCGAAACCGACACCCCGGCACACCATGGACGACACCGACACCCGCTCCGGCCCCACCGACCTCCCCGACGGCCCCGGCAGTCCGGGCGGCCCCCGACCCGAGAGCGCACCCGGCGGCGCCGACACGACCGGCTCGACCGGAACGACCGACTCAGCCAGCACCGCCGACACGACCGACACGACCGACACGACCGACACTGCCGAGATCATCACCCGGGAACTGGCCTCCGACCGGTTCCGCGCCGACCCCTACCCCGCCTACGCACTGCTCCGCGACCGGCCGGAGCCCTACCGCAGCCCGGACGGCGTCTGGTACCTGGCCCGGCACGACGACGTCCAGGCGGCACTGACCGACCTGCGGCTGTCCAACGACCGGGATCGGATCACCCGCGCCCTGGCGGCCCGCACCGGCGCGGGCCGCGACATCAGCCGGCTCACCCGCCGCCTGGGTCGGGTGATGACCAACACCGACCCGCCCGAGCACGCGCGGCTGCGGACCCTGGTCAACAAGGGCTTCACGGCCCGGCGGATCCAGCAGCTGCGCCCCCGCATCCAGCAGGTCGTCGACGCCCATCTGGACCGCGCGCTCGCGGCCGGGCGGCGCCTGGACCTCATCGCCGACCTGGCCGCCCCGCTCCCGGCCACCGTCATCTGCGACCTGTTCGGCATCCCCGAGGCCGACCGGCCCCGGCTCCTCGCCTGGTTCCGGCGGATGACCGACCTGACGGACGGCATCGACCGCGTCGAGGCCGCCGTCGACCGCTTCGAGAACTATCTGGCCGGCGTCATCGCCGAGCGGCGCGCCGCCCCGGGCGACGACATCATCAGCGCGCTGGTCGCCGCGCAGGAACGCGGTGACCGGCTGACCGACGAGGAACTGTGGTCGACCTGCTTCATGCTGCTCACCGCGGGCGTGGACACCACCACCCATCTCATCGGCAACGGCGTCCTCGCCCTGCTGCGCCACCCCGCCCAACTCCGGCTGCTGCAACAGGATCCGGCGCTGATCGGCCCCGCCGTCGACGAGCTGGTGCGCTACGACCCCCCGACGCAGATGATCATCCGGGCCGTCGCCCGGCCCGTCCCGCTGCACGGCGTCACCCTGCGCCCCGGCGACCTGGTGCACCTCGTCCTCGCCGCGGCCAACCGCGACCCGGCGCGCTTCAAGGACCCGGACAGGCTCGATCTCACCCGCGACGAGGGTCGCCCGCTCAGCTTCGGCACCGGGCGCCACTTCTGCCTCGGCGCGCCCCTCGCCCGGCTGGAGGCCGAGATCGCCATCGGCACCCTGATCCGCCGGCTGCCCGGGCTCCGCCTCGACACCGGCACACCGCGCCGGCGCGCCAACCCCATGATGCGCGGCCTCACCGCACTGCCCCTGACCCACTGAACCGCCCACCGACCGGCCGACCACCCGCAGCGCCCCGGCACCGACCAACACCGACCAGCCCCGCCCAGCCCCGACAGCGTCACCCCGCACCGACAGCACCGACAGCACGGACCAGCACCGACCACCACCACCCCGGCCGCCACGCCGGGAGACGGAGGCCCACACCGATGTCCTGGGAATACCTCATCCGCCGCGAGCACCAACTGCCCGTCACTCCCGAGCAGTTGTGGCAGGCCGTGGCCACCGACGCGGGCAACCGCGGCTGGCTCTACCCGATGGAGATCGAGCCGCGCGTCGGCGGCCGGGTCTCCCGCGGCCCCGCCACCGTCCTGCACTGGGAGCCGCCCGCCCACTTCGCCTGCCGGCACACCGACGAGGAGACCGGCTTCTCCAACACACTCAGCTACCGCATCGAGCCCGGCCCCGACACCGGCTCCACCCTGCGCTTCTCCATCCACTGGCAGCACCCCGGCGCCGCCGACGACAACTGGAACCTGCGGGCCGACGCCGCCACCCGGCACAGCGACTTCTACCACCACAGCCTCGCCGAGTACCTACGGCACTTCGCACCGCGCCCCGCCCACTACATCCGCGCCTACCGCCCGGGCCCCGACCCCGACCCGGACGCCTTCCCCCGGCTGCTGGACAGGCTCGGTGTCCCCGCCGACGCCACGGCCGGCGACCGCGTCGCCCTGCGCCCCGACGGACTCCCCGCGCTGGACGCCGTCCTCGACCACCGCAGCCCCGACTTCCTCGGCCTGCGCACCGAGGACGGCCTGTACCGCTTCTTCAACGGCCACTCCTGGAACTGGCCGACCTGGCTGGGCCACCACCTGTTCGACGAGAGCACCGACCCGGACGAGGCCGTGCACCGCTGGACGGAATGGCTCACCAAGACCAGCTGACCACCCCACGCGCCCGCCTCCGCCCCCGCGTGGCGGCCGTCCGGCGAGTACCGGCCCTCCGGCCGATCGGAGCCGGACGGCCGGCAGGGGTCAGGCGGCGGTGACCGGGGCACGGGCCGGATCCTCCGGCAGCCCGGCACCACAGCGCTCACGTAAGGAGTGGACACCGTGCAATCACCACCGTCCCGCCCGGTCGGCTCGGCGAACGTGACCGACCACCCCGGCCCTGCCGCCGCGCCCCTCTCCGGCGATGAACCGGACCTGACCGGCCACGAGTTCCAGCACGACCCCTGTCGCGCCTACGGGCGGCTCCGCGAGCAGGGGCCGGTCGTGCGTGGCTGGCTCTCCCCGGAGCAGTCCGTCTGGTTGATCACCCGCTTCGCCGACGTCCGCGCGGTGCTCCGCGACCACCGGTTCGTCAACTCGCCGCTGTCCGTGCCGGGCCACACCGGGCCGGACCCCAGGAAGCCGATGCTCTCCGCACTCGGCCTCCCCGAACGGATCCACCCGTACTTCCTGCGTTCCGTGGTCGACAGCGATCCGCCCGGACACACCGTGCTGCGCGGCCTGGTGTCCCGGGCGTTCACCGCTCGCCGCATTCGCGCCCTGCGACCGCGCGTCGCACAGATCGCTGACCGGCTGCTGTCCGAGCTGCCGGGTTACGCCGAGAACGGAGTGGCCGATCTGGTCCGGCACTTCGCCTATCCGCTCCCGATCGCCGTCATCTGCGAACTGGTCGGCATCCCGGAGCCCGACCGGCCGCTGTGGACGTCGTGGAGCGAGGATCTGCTCGCGCTGGATCCCGGCCGGCTGAGCACCTCCACCCCGTCCCTCGTCGACAGTGTGCACGCCGCCGTCGAGGCCCGGCGCCGCTGCCCCACCGACGACCTGCTCAGCGGTCTGATCCAGGCTGCCGACGGCAGCGGCGGCGGCCTCGCCGACGGGGACATCGTCACCATGGTGCTCATCCTCGTCCTCGCCGGGCACGAGACCACCGCGCACCTGATCAGCAACGGCACCGCGGCGCTGCTCGGTCACCCGGACCAACTGGGGGCGCTGCGGGCCGACCCGGGCCTTCTTCCCGGCGCGGTCGAGGAGTTGATGCGCTGGTGCGGTCCGGTCCAGTTGGCCCGCACCCGTTATGCCGCCGAGGACGTCGACCTGCACGGAGTCCGCATCCGCCGCGGCGACACCGTGCAGTGCGTACTGGTCTCCGCCAACCACGACCCCCGGCAGTACACCGCACCGGAGCGGCTCGACCTGACCCGCCACCGGGGGGCCTCCGCCGAGACGCATCTGGGTTTCGAACACGGCATCCACTTCTGTCTGGGCGCGCCTCTCGCCCGTCAGGAGGGCGAAGTGGCATTCCACGCGCTGTGGGAGCACTTCCCGCGGCTCTCCCTCGCCGTACCCCGGGACAGCCTCGAACGGCTCCCGGCCTCCGGTGGCTGGCGTCTTGCCCGTCTTCCGCTCCGTCTCGGACCGCATGCGTTCCGCACACCGTCCGGTTGAACGGGCATCCGGCCACACCGATACGGAGCAAACGGGCACCTCCACGCCCGCCCGGTGACGTGCGCGGACGCGGAGCGGACCGGGCGTAACGGGCGCAACGGCCGCCGCCCGGAGCGCTCGTCCGGTCCGCCTCCGCGGCCCCTTTCGTTGACCTTGTCCAATCCAGGGCGGCGTGCCGGGGCGATGGCCGCCTCACGAATGCATTACGGCCGCCGGTTTTCCGAAATCACGTCCACTTGTGGGCGATTTCTTCTCGCGACGAGCGCGGCGCCGATCGCGCCACTCCGTGGTACACCTGTCCGATCTCCGTCCGGGCGCACCCCCGCCCGGACGGCTGTGCGCGGCCGGCCGACGTCCGGCGTGCACATCTCCCGGGGAGTCGGAGTCCGATCCGGACGGGCCGGATCGCACGGAGAAAGGCGCACGACATGACCTCTGAGAAGGTCACGGACGGCACGGAGAACGCCCCAGCGGACGGCACGGGCGGCAACAGCGCAGAGGGAGTGTCCGACGAGGGATACCAGCGAGGGCTGGGCAGCCGCCAGGTCCAGATGATCGCCATCGGCGGTGCGATCGGTGTGGGCCTGTTCATGGGTGCCGGCGCGAACATCGCCAAGGCCGGACCCAGCATCATCCTGATGTACGCCATGGCGGGCGTCGTCATCTTCTTCATCATGCGGGCACTGGGCGAACTGCTCATGTACCGCCCGGTGTCCGGCAGTTTCGCCGAGTACGCCCGGGAGTTCCTGGGCCCGTTCTTCGGCTTCGTGACGGGCTGGACGTACTGGCTGCTGTGGGTCGTGACCGGCATGGCCGAACTGACGGCCGCCGCGATCTACATCCACTACTGGTTCCCCGGCATACCCCAGTGGGTCAGCGCACTGGTGTTCCTGATCGTGCTGTTCGGCGTGAACCTGATATCCGTCAAGGTCTTCGGCGAGGTCGAGTTCTGGTTCTCGATGATCAAGGTCACCGCGATCATCGGCATGATCGTCATCGGCCTCGGCGTGCTCACCTTCGGCTTCTCCCAGGCCGGTGACACCGCGACCGTCAGCAACCTGTGGGCCCACGAGGGCTTCTTCCCCAACGGCATCGGCTCCAGCCTGATGACGTTGCAGGGCGTCATGTTCGCCTACATCGCCGTCGAACTCGTCGGCATCACGGCCGGCGAGAGCCAGGACCCGAAGACGACGCTGCCCAAGGCGATCAACACCCTGCCGTGGCGCATCATCATCTTCTACGTCGGCTCGCTCGTCGTGATCCTGTCCGTCGTCAAGTGGACCGAGTTCTCCGAGGGCGTCAGCCCCTTCGTGGCGGCCTTCGCCAAGATCGGCATCCCGCTCGGCGCCGGCATCGTCAACTTCGTCGTGCTCACCGCGGCGCTCTCCTCCTGCAACTCCGGCATGTACTCCACCGGCCGGATGCTCCGCGACCTCGCCGAGAACAAGGAGGCCCCCACCTACTTCGGCCGGCTCAACACGCGCCAGTCCCCGGCCACCGGCATCACCGTCTCGGTCCTGCTGATGGGCATCGGCGTCGTGCTCAACTACGTCGTCCCGGAGAAGGCGTTCGCGTACGTCACCTCGGTCGCCACCGCGTGCGGTATCTGGACCTGGTCGATGATCCTCATCAGCCACCTCCTCTACCGCCGGGCCGTCGTCGCCGGACGGCTGCCGAAGTCCTCCTTCCCCGCACCGGGCGGCAGCGCCCTCAGCTGGGTCGCGCTGATCTTCCTGGCCATGGTCCTGGTGATCGTCGCGCTCGACCCGACCGCCCGGATCTCGCTCTACGTGGGCATCGGCTGGGCCGTCGTCCTCGGCGCCTACTGGCTGCTGAGCGCACGCAGCACCGCCTACGCCCACCGCTCCGGCCTCCAGGCCGGCGCGCGGCCCACCGAGGACCTGGAGACCGCGGACAGCGCCGACTGACCCGGCCCCCTTCCTCGCCCCGGCAGAGCCCGGCCGCCACGCACCTCGGTGCCCCGGCGGCCGGGCTCTCCGGTCTCCGGCGACCGCCGTCCTCAACTCCCGTCGTCGAGCGCCGCGATGAGCCGCTCGGCGGTCGGCAGATTGCACCGCCCCAGATCGAGCAGCGGCCCGACCAACTCGTCCGCGCACGAGGAGAGATCGACCTGGAGCGAGGGCAGCAGCACATCCGCCTTGCCCAGCGCGACGATCAGCCGCCGGCAGACATCATCGGCTTCACGAAGCTTGGCCATCGTCGTCGTCATGGTGTCGCGCCTTCCGGGAGAGATCTTCACTTTCTGTGCCTCCATGGTTGCGCTGGGGGCATAGTGGTGTGCAGGGGGAAATCGTGCCGATGCGTCTGTCAAGAGGCGGAGAGCGAAGAGATGACGGCTGAGAACGAAGCCGGCGCGGACTTCAAGAGTGATCCCCAGGTCTCGACCCTGGCCTACTTCGGATCGGAGCTGCGCATCAAACGGGAGGAGGCGGGACTTTCCCAGACGGAGCTGGCCAGGCGGATGTTCTGCACCCACTCCTTGGTGTCCCGGGTCGAAAGCGGGAAGCGCCCCCCGACGTGGGAGTTCGCGCGACGCTGTGACGAAGTGCTTGGCACAGGCGGCGCTTTCCTTCGCCTGGGGCCAGTTGTGATAAAGCACGCGTACCCGGACTGGTTCCGGCCGTTCGTGGAACTGGAGAAGGACGCCAGGGAGATCTGGAACTTCGAGAACCAGGTCGTACCGGGCCTGTTGCAGACCGAGGAGTACGCCCGGGCCCTGTTCGCGGCGGCCCGCCTGCCCAACACGGAGGCACTCGTCGCGGCCCGCATGACCCGCCAGCACATCCTGGAACGCGACAGCCGGGCCCACGTGTGGGCCGTGCTCGACGAGAACGTCCTGCGCAGGGCCGTGGGCGGACCTGCTGTCATGGCCCGGCAGTTGCGCGCGGTGCTGGAAGCGGCGGAGGACCAGCGCACCCTCGTCCAGGTCATCCCGTACGACGTGGGGGCACACGCGGGCATGGCAGGTCCGTTTGCCGGGCTGACCATGAACGAGGGGGCGGACGTCGTCTACATCGACGGTCGCGTTCGCGGTCACGTCACGGCGGATACGAACCACCTCGACGAGTACCGGTACGGCTACGATCTGCTGCGAGCGGACGCTCTCTCGCCGAAGGCGTCGCTCGACATGATCGCCGCGGCGGCAAAGGAGTTTTCCCCGTGACCAGTGCGAGCAGCGTGCCGTCGGTGGCATGGCGCAAGAGCAGCTACAGCGGTCAGGGCGGCGGCAACTGCCTGGAGGTCGGGGAGGGCTTCGTGGGTCCGGCCGTTCCCGTGCGGGACTCCAAGAGGCCCGAGGGTCCGGCGCTCCTCATCCCGGCGGGTGCCTGGCGCGCGTTCACGGCCGGGCTGCACACCGGCGGGCTGTGACAACGTCGGCGGCACAGACGGGGTGAGGGCGGGTCCGGGGGTTCCGGGCCCGCCCCCACACCTGGCCGGGGCCTACGGCGTACCGGGCAGACTCATGACGGGCTCACGGATGTGCCCCGGGTTGTTCGTGTGCGTCGGGCCGGGCGTCGGCCGTCACCTGGTAGGAGAGGAGTTCCTGGAACAGGCCGGGCCGGGCGGCGAGTTCGGGGTAGGTGCCGTCCTGGACGACGCGTCCCTCGTCCAGGACGACGATGCGGTCGGCGACGGCCAGATTGGTGATGCGGTGCGTCACCAGCAGCACCACCCGTTCCCGTGCGAGCCCCCGCAGCCGTTGGAAGAGCCGGTGTTCGGCGCGCGGATCGAGGTTGGCGGTCGGCTCGTCCAGCACCAGGAGACCGGCGGGGCGGAAGAACGCGCGGGCCAGGGCGATGCGTTGCCACTGGCCGCCGCTCAGTTCCTCGCCGTTGAGCCACTCCCGGGCGAGGAGGGTGTCGAGGCCGCTGCCCAGCCGGGCCACGACCTCGTCGGCCCCCGCGGCCCCGCACGCGTCGTGCACCGCGGTGTCCCCGCGCGCGGACGGCTGGCCGAGGGTGATGTTCTCCCGCGCTGTCAGCGGCCAGCGCGCGTAGTCCTGCGGCACGAGAGCCACCTGCTGCCACAGCGCCTGCGGATCGGCCTCCGCGGTGGGCAGCCCGTCCCACAGCACCTGTCCCCGCGTGGGCAGATACAGCCCGCTGACGAGCTTCGACAGCGTCGACTTGCCGGAGCCGTTGAAGCCGACCAGGGCGGTGACCTCGCCCCGGCGCAGGGTGAGCGACACCTCGGACAGCGCGTCGCGGTCCTTGCCGGAGTAGCGGTGCGAGAGCGACCGGATCTCGATCGTCCGCGGCGGCCCGGGCCGGCGCGCGCCCCGGCGCATCCGGAAGCCGCCCGCCTTGTCGAGGAAGCCCGTCCAGTCGTCCATGTACAGCCCCGTACGCACCGCCCGGGAGCCGACGGAGACGAGACCGCGCACCGACTGGCCCACCGTCTGGAGGGCGAAGACCGCCGTCCCGGCGTGCCCGACGCTGATCCGGCCGCTCGCCAGCAGCCCGACGACGGCGGCCCACACGATCGCCGAGCCGAGCCCGCCGCACACCGCACCGACGAGTGACATCCGGGCGCCCTTGTCGGCGGCGGTCCGGTCCTCGCGGTTGATCCGGGCGACGGTGTCGCGGTACCGGCCCGAGAGGAAGGGCGCCATGGTGCCGGCCCGGATCTGGTCGGCGGCGTCCTTGGTGTAGATGTGCCAGCGCAGCACCGCGAGCATCCGGTTGTCGCCGTTGGAGCGGAGGTTGGCGAGGTAGCGCACCCGGGCCGCGCTGACCTGGGAGAGCGCCTGGGGCAGGCTCGCGGCCACCAGCAGTGGCAGCAGTACGGGGTGGACCCCGGCCAGGACGACGGCCCCGGCGAGGAACGAGGCCGCCTGGGCGATCAGATCCTGCCCCTCGTTGATCAGATCGCCGGTGACCTGTGCACCGCGGTCGGCCGCCTCCCTGTCCCGGTTGAAGTCCGGCTCGTCGTAGGCGCACAGCTCGACGCCGGTGCAGCCGTCGAGGAGCATCTGTTCGGCTTCCCGCTTCATGAGGGGACCGAGCCGGGAGGACAGCCAGTTGACGGTGATCGCCAGCAGTGCCCGCGCCCCCGCGGCGCCCGCGAGCAGCACCAGGGACGGCCATGCCTGCATCAGCCGGTGGAGGACGTCCCCGTGCGCGAGGAGCGCGGTGAGGGTGCCGCCGATGGCGAGCAGCCCCATCGCCTGGAGCACGCCCGAGACGGACTGACAGGCCAGCAGCCCCACCGTCGCGGCCCGGTCCACCCGCCACGCCAACTGGAGGGAGCGGCGGACGAGTTGCGGCAGCCGCCGGGCCATGTCGACCAGCCGGATCGACCGCCCGGCCGCCTCCCGGCTGCCCGTCACGTCGACGTACCGCAGCCCACCGGACGGCGGGGCGCTCCGCTCGGCGGACTGCGCGCCGGAGTCCCTCGCGTCGACGGGCTGCGCGTCGACGGGCTGCGCGTCGACGGGCTGTGCGTCGGTGCGCTGTCCGTCGCCCTGCTGCGGGCCGCCCTGCTGCGGGCCGCCGTGCTGCGGGCCGGAGTCGGCGGGGCGGGGGCCGGTGTGCTGCGGGGCGGTGCGCGGCCCGGGGACACCGCGGGCTGAGGCATCGGAGGGCTCGCTCATACCGCCCACCCCGTATCCGGCCGTGCCGGACGCACGGCACCGTCAACACGACGCGAGAGCCCGACCACGCGCTGTTCGAATCCGGGAGGCTGCTGGCTGAGAGCGCGGACAGTGTGCATGGATCCTCCGTCTGAGCGTCGAGGTGGCACTGGTGCTCTAAAAACGCCCCGGATCCGCTCCCGTCACGGCCCGATCGTGGGAGAAGTGGTGAACGCCAGTTCCCATCAAGGGAGTTGACCGAAGACGGCGCGGCACCCGCCCGCCAAACTCGTTCGATCAGGCCGCGACACCCGCCCGGGGGATTGCGCGCACCGGGGAATGCGCGCACCGGGGAATGCGCGCATCGGGGGATTGCGCGTACCAGGGGAGCAGTCCGGCCACTCCTCACCGTCCGGCGCGGGGGCGAGGCGGTGTTGGTGAGGCGGTGGTGGTGAGGCGGGCAACGTCACGAGGGCGGACGCTCACCCCTCGCCGAGCACCGCCCGGATCACATACCGGGCGTTCCCCGCCATCACCCGGTTCGTCCTCCGGTAGTACGGCAGCGCGATCAACGCCTGCGAGAGCGTTCGCGCCCGGCCGCGCAGCCAGGTCGCGTCGTCCACCCCCAGCGCCGCACGAAAGGCTTCCCGCGCCTCGGCCGGCAGCAGATTCCACGCCGGGAACAGATCGCACGCGGGATCGCCCACCCCCAGACATCCGAAGTCGATCACCGAGCTCAGCCTGCCGCCGTCCACCAGCAGGTTCCCCGGCATGAGATCGGCGTGCAGCCACACCGGCGGCCCCGTCCAGCCTGGAGCCCGCAGCGCCTCCTCCCACACCGCGACAGCGGCATCGCAGTCGACGCCCTCCTCCGGGATCCCGCGCAGCTCCTCGATCGCCGCCCTGGTCTCCGCATCGAGCGAGGCGAGCGGCCCGCCCCGGTGGGCCTGCGGTGCGCCGGGGAGGGTGACGCTCCACATCGCCGCGACGAACCCGGCCAGGTCCTCGGCCAACGGCACGGGCGCACCCAGCGCCCCTGCCTCCGGGTTCTCACCCGGAAGCCACCGGTACACCGACCACGGCCAGGGATATCCCTCCGCCGGTTCCCCGGCCCCGAGCACCTCGGGAACGGACACGGGCAGCAGCGGCGCGAGCCGCGGCAACCACGCCTGCTCCACCGGCACATCACCGGCCCCGCCCTCCACCAACGGAAGCCGCACCACCATGTCGTCACCGAGCCGGAACATGGCGTTGACGGTCCCGCCCGACCGGAACCGCTCCACCGCCAGCCCGCCCCACCGCGGAAACTGCCCACCGACCAACCGCCGTACGAGCCCGTCATCGACGGGACACACACCGGGATGCCTCTGCCCTGTGGCCATGACCGGCCATCCGACCGCCGACCACCGTCAGGCGTCAAACCCTTTCCGCGCGACCTGCCGGACGTCATGGCGTCGGCGCGTGAACTCCTGTCCCGCCTACGGCGATTGCCCATGTTCGTGCGGCGTCCGCTGCGAGCGTGTCCACATGTGCGGAGTCGACGACATGGTGCAGGTTGCCGCTGACGGCGAGGGCGGCGACGCCGTGAGCGATGGACCATAGCTGGGCGGCACGGTCCACGAGCTCCGCCTGCGGGATGAAGGGCGAAAGCGCCGCTTCCAGCCGGTCCTGGGTGTGGCGGGTCGTCTCGAGCAGTTCGGAGTGGGACGACTTGTCGATTCCGGAGGCGAACATGATCTCGAACCGTGCGGGGTCGGTACGGGCGAACGTGACGTAGGCGACAACGATCTGTGCGGCGCGGGCGGCGAGGGACTCCCCCAGGGGGAGTTCGGCGAACGACGCCTCCAGTTCGCCGAAAGCCTGTTGAGCGGCCGCGGCGAGCAGCGCGTCACGGTCGGCGAAGTGGCGGTACGGCGCCGATGAGGACACGCCTGCTCGGCGGGCGGCCTCGGAAACGCTGAAGCCTTTCGCCCCGCGCTCGCGGACCAGCTCGATGGTCGCGTCCAGGAGGGCGTTCCTCAGATCGCCGTGATGGTAGGTGCGCCGACCTGCCATGGAACCTCCTCATGTTGCAAGCTCTCACATTGCCGCGTACTCTCAATGTGAGAGCTTATTACATCGGACGCGGGCTGTGACGCGGCCGCGGTCGGGAGGCGTTGATGCAGTACGCGGGGACCACCGCGCTTGTGACGGGGGCGAGCTCCGGGATCGGGGCCGAGTTCGCGCGCCGACTGGCCGGACGCGGCGCCGACGTCGTGCTCGTCGGGCGGCGGGAGGAAGCACTGCGCGCACTGGCGGCGGACATCACCGCGCAGACGGGACGCGCGGCACACCCTGTCGTGTTCGACCTCGGCGACGAGCGTGGCGGGTGGTTGCTCAAGCAGCGGCTGGACGGGCTGGGGGTCCGGGTGGACACCGTGATCAACAGTGCCGGCATGGGCGCGACGAAGCCGTTCGCGGAGTCCACGGCAGCCGAGGCGCGTGCGCAGTTGCAGATCGACGCCACCGCCGTGATGGAGGTCTCGCAGGCGTTCCTGCCGGACCTGCTCGCCTCGGGGCGTGGGGCGTTGGTCAACGTCGGGAGCCTGACGGGGTTCATGCCGGTGCCCGGGATGGCCGTCTACGCGGCATCGAAGGCGTTCGTGATCCGTTTCACCGAGGCGCTCGCGTACGAGCTGCGCGAGGAGAGCCTGACAGTGATGGTCGTCTCGCCGGGACCCACGCGCACCGAGTTCTACGAGCGCAGCGAGACCAGCACGAGCGGCGTCCGATTCCAGACGCCGGAGCAGGTGGTGGCCACAGCACTGACCGCGCTCGACCGGCGCAGACCACCCGCCAACATCGTCTCCGGACGCGCGAACCGACTGATGCGCCACCTCGCCACATGGCTACCGACACGCACCACACTCAAACTCGCACAAACCCAACCGGCCAACTGACCCGATCCCCCCCACAGTCCGAGCACTGAGGGCCGCCTTCACGACGCAGCTACCGGAGCGGCCCTCGTTCGTCGACGTGGACCGTGGGCTGCGACAGGAACACCTGTGCTTCCACGGGGCCGTAGGCGACGTTGAAGGTGTCCCACCAGTAGGACCAGTCCTGCATCCCCGCTGCGCTGCTGAAACGGTAGTTGAGCTGCCAGCGGACCCACTGGCCCGGAGCGAGCCGGACAGCCGGGGGCCTACGTGGCCGGGGCGGCATCGCGAACAGGGGCTCCAGCCGGGGCTGGACGCGCAGGCGGCCGTCGGTTTCCCGGAGCTGGAGGCTGATGCCGCGCACGTCCTCCTGGGCGTCGAACGGTGCGAAGCCGTCGCGCTCGTGCATGCGCACCACGTGTGCGAAGGAGGGCGCCATGGAGGGCAGGGAAAAGCCGACCGGCGCCGCGTTCCTGCGTGCGGCGGCTTCTCCTCCTCGGGACCTCTTCGTCCAGGACGTCCGTACCCACTGGACGACGATCTCCACGGTACAAACCCCTGCGAACTCCCCGCCGGGTTCACTACTTCAGGCGCGCATCACGCCCTGGAACCCCGGCCGGAACTGAGCCTACGCGTGATCGCGACCGGACTGAAAGGGACCAACTATGGGAGGAGAGACGGGTGTTCCCCCCTGGCGTTGTCCCTGCCAAGCAGGAAACCTCTCTCGCAGCGGTAACTCTGGAACTGAACGCTGGTGCCGACCACAGTCAACCTGACCGGCACGGGCCGTAAGTCAGGAGTCCGCACCGATACGCTTGCGGAGGTCCTCCCGAAGTGGGAACTCCCGCTCAGTAGGCAACGCCTGCACCGCCTCGGCTACCCGCCCCCGGCTCACGTCGCCATGGATGTCATGAACAAGCTCTGTGATATCCGTGATCTTCACGATCCAGTCGTGCACGTACCGTTGGACCGCTTCTCCCGACAGCCCGACTTGGATGGCCCTTCTCGACAGGGGCTCAAGGGACACGGAGCGGTCAGGATCCCACTGAATCCGCACGGGACTTCCGCTGAGTTCCTTTCTCCATGACTCCTTG
The DNA here is from genome assembly GCF_006539165.1 of Streptomyces cacaoi. Lineage (GTDB taxonomy): Bacteria > Actinomycetota > Actinomycetes > Streptomycetales > Streptomycetaceae > Streptomyces > Streptomyces cacaoi. Next base: position 19,809 of record NZ_BJMM01000048.1, read on the forward strand.
TCCTGGTGCACCGCGCTGTCGAAGTGGCTCAACGAGGCACGCTCCAGCGCCCATTCGAGCCCCGGATGTGTGAGCTCGATGGAGAGCACGTGCTCCTGCCCCGGTTTGGTCGCCCACCCCGACCTGTACATCGTCCACAGGAAGGATGGCTTGATCCACGTCATCCGCTCCCTCTTGAAGGGCGGAACGAACGTCCCCGCCCGCACGGCGGCTTGTGCAATCTCCTTCGGATAAGCCTGATACACCGTGATAGTGGATGCGGTGTAGGCGGCCCTGACGACTCGCATGGTTCCCTCGGTGTCTTCCTCAAGTGGCATCCGCAGGCCCGTCCTTGGCCTCCGCAGCCCAGTCCTCTACATCCCGGACCGCCGGACCGTCGACATGCACGGCCCCGGCTGTGCACAGCAGCCAGCGCAGCTCCTCACACCCGAAGAAGGACTCGCCCCAGCAGTCGACCCAGACACGCACCCGCGAGAGTCCCACCAGCGTGGCGTCCCACCATTCCCAGCCCCGGGACTCTTCTTCCGGGGCAAACCTGTAGAGCCAGTCTTGGATATCCCAAGGTACCCATCCTGTGTAGCTTACGTAGAGGTCACGCCCGTTCCTCGAAAACTCTGGCGGGTTGCCCCCCGGGCCAGAACTCACCGCTATAAACCAGCCCGGAATGCTCTCGACCGGGAGATCCTGGTCCTCGAACTCGGAGGTGGCTCCGAGGGCCACTGCGGCAGACAGTACCGCTCGCACGCGGTCAACATATGGCGCGGGTTCACCTGCCACATCCACCATGAACTCACCGAGCACAGGCGTAGCAGCTTCAGCTCGGGGACGGCACCGCAGACGCGCAAGCTCCTTCTCCAGACTCTCCACGCTGTGCATCATCAAGCAAAATCGCCTTACTGAAAGAAACTCCTAAGTCACGTCCGTACCCCGTGCTCGATCAAGTCCTCGATGGCTTGGCGAAGCCAGGCATTGAAGTCCGGGTACCGCTGACGCAGCTCTCGGCCAGGACTTGAGAAATCATGAATGACAGCAACGTCTCCCTCGGCAAGATCCCAACAGGCCACGTCGTCATTGTCTTCGCGCCGCGCGAAGGGGACCAAACTCCTCTCAGGGTATCGGGACTTCAGCCCCGACGCCCTGGTGCGCAGTTGTTGGCCGTCGAAGATCCACCAGGGCTCCAGATTCGTCAGCCCCAGTTCAACAACACGAAGAAACTCCGGAGGGTACGCGAAACCATCCGGAAGTTCAGACCCTGAAAGGAGGTCACACATCCAATCCCCTGTTAAGTCAATTCCAGGTGCCCTTTAAAGGTCATGGAGGCGGGAGCAGTTGTATCAACCGTGCAAGGGGTGTGTTCATGGAGCACTGCAAGAGGTAGACCTAGCTGTGGGTTGGAGAAGTCAGCGACCAGGGTCCTCGTCCTCGCTGGGCCGGCCAAAGACCTGCCGTACTGCCTCCTCGTAGCGGTTACGTGCGGAAAGGCAGGAGGATCGCAGTTCAGCTACTCGCTCCGGGGTGATACGTGCGCCAGTGCCATCAGTGAACTCGCTCATGAACGAGGCTTGTTCCTGCTGCTCAAGCTGTTGAAGTGGCCCGGTAGGCGAATCTTCCCCGGGCCTCACGGTGCGGGATTTGTCACCACTCACGGCGAAGTCGAAACCGGCGAGGAGCGACTCCAGCGTACGACCCGACATCGCGGCCCTTGTCGGATCGGGGTTGAGATGGACAGCCAGTGTGTTGACCAGAAGGAAAGCGCTCTGTGTCACATGGAAAGTCGTTTCTGATTCTTCATCTGCTTCATCGTCGTCCAGGGATTCCTCGAACTCCTCCACGATGCCGGCGAGGTCCGTGTCAGGGTGACCGCCGGTGCTGACGCTCCAGCCCAAGTGCAACAGTTCATTGAGATGCTGGACTTCGTCGTCTTGCCCCAGCACAGCGTAGATCGCACTTCCTCTCTCTGCGCATGACGCACAGAAAGCGACGAGCTCGCTGCTCGCTGTTCCCGCTAGGGAGTTGTACACGTTCTCGTTGTATGCCATGAGGTGAGTTCACTCTGTGCCTCTGGTGTTGATCAACGGCAAGCAGATGTCCCTGCAAAAATGTCGTGAGCCGCATCGTAGACAGCATGCTCGTGGGGGCCCAGCGAATTACGGACGCCCTCCTTTGCGTGTCCAGGAGCCTGCACAAACTCCCTCCGGGTAGCAGTTGTTCGGACCGACTGGGCGGCATAGGGCCACTGCCGTCACTGCCTATGCGGACGCCGTACTCCTGGTGCCGAAGACGCGTGCAGCGGTGAGCGGTGCCACTGTGCGGTGGGGTACGCGGTGACGGCCCCGACCCGAGGCAGGTGCGGCGCCGTGGGCCCTGACCGGGAAGGGGCTTCAGGGATGGAGCCGGACTCGACGCACCGTGGATCACCGATCATGAAACCCGGCCCCGCGCTCCCCGGCGTGAGTGGCACTCTCCGCCGCCCAACCACCGTCGGCGAACGGTGTCATGACGGACGCCGTGTGAGGCTGTCGGTGCAGATCATCCGATCCGCCTGGCGACATCACCGGGGCCGCGGTGCACCAAGCCGAACCACAGGACAAGCCCGCGATCCGTTCCCGGCCCGGGGCTCCCCACCTACGTCACGGCGACCCGCTTCCGCCAGGTTGCGCGCTGTTCCGGAACCGCGCTGGTCCTTGCCGTCCGATGGCGGGAAGCGCGCAGGTCCGCGCTCAACCTTCGGCCGGCCCCGCGGAGAGTCGCAGCGAAGCGGCAAAAGCGGCAGGAGCGCTGAAGCAGCCGTCGTCCCTCGGGCGTGAGGCGAGGCGAGGGGAAGATCAACGAATTTGGGGGCTGCGTCCCGGGCTGTGATCTGTAGGCGTGAAAAATCCTGGCCGGGATCGACTCGGCCAGGATTTGAGTGGAGCCTTCAGGCTCTTGTGTGTGTCGGGAGGGGGACTTGAACCCCCACGCCCTGTAAAGGGCACTAGCACCTCAAGCTAGCGCGTCTGCCATTCCGCCACCCCGACCGGGTGTGCCGCCCGGTGCGCTGTGCGCCCTGGCGACGGGTTAAACCTTAGCACTGGTTCGGGAGTGCGATCACCCGCCTCTTGGGGTGGGCGGCGGGGAGGAGGAGACTGGGGCGGTACCTGCGAGAAGAGGAGGCAGCGTGAGTGTCGACAACGCCGGGACGGCGGCCAGCACCGGGAGCGCCCAGGACGAGGTCGTGGAGCTGTGCCGTGACCTGATCCGGATCGACACCAGCAACTACGGCAACAACGAGGGCCCGGGCGAGCGGGCGGCGGCCGAGTACGTGGCGGAGAAGCTCGCCGAGGTCGGGCTGGATCCGCAGATCATCGAGTCGCGCCCGGGGCGGGCCTCGACCATGGCGCGGATCGAGGGCGAGGACCCCTCCCGCCCCGCGCTGCTGATCCACGGGCACACGGACGTGGTCCCGGCGAACGCCGACGACTGGACCCACGACCCCTTCTCCGGGGAGATCGTCGACGGCTGCGTCTGGGGGCGCGGCGCGGTCGACATGAAGGACATGGACGCCATGACGCTGGCCGTCGTGCGCGACCGGATGCGTACCGGCCGTAAGCCGCCGCGCGATGTGGTGCTGGCCTTCCTGGCGGATGAGGAGGCGGGCGGCGTCTACGGCGCCCGGCACCTGGTGGACCACCACGCCGATCTGTTCGAGGGCGTGACCGAGGCGATCGGCGAGGTCGGCGGCTTCTCCTTCACCGTCAACGAGAATCTGCGGCTGTATCTGGTGGAGACGGCGCAGAAGGGCATGCACTGGATGCGTCTGACCGTGGACGGCACCGCGGGCCACGGGTCGATGACGAACTCGGACAACGCCATCACCGAGCTGTGCGAGGCGGTGGGCCGGCTCGGGCGGCACAAGTTCCCGGTGCGGGTGACGAAGACGGTCCGCTCGTTCCTGGACGAGCTGTCGGACGCGCTCGGCATCCAGCTCGACCCCGAGGACATGGACGAGACGATCGCCAAGCTGGGCGGCATCGCCAAGATCATCGGTGCGACGCTCCAGAACACCGCGGCGCCCACCCAGCTCGGTGCCGGCTACAAGGTGAACGTCATCCCGGGCCAGGCCACGGCCCATGTCGACGGGCGCTTCCTGCCGGGGTACGAGGAGGAGTTCCTCGCCGATCTGGACCGGGTGCTGGGCCCCCGGGTGCGCCGCGAGGACGTGCACGCCGACAAGGCGCTGGAGACGACGTTCGACGGCGCGCTGGTCGAGGCCATGCAGTCGTCGCTGAGCGCGGAGGACCCGATCGCGCGTGCCGTGCCGTACATGCTCTCCGGCGGTACGGACGCGAAGTCCTTCGACGATCTGGGCATCCGCTGCTTCGGCTTCGCGCCGCTGAAGCTGCCGCAGGAGCTGGACTTCGCCGGAATGTTCCACGGCGTGGACGAGCGGGTGCCGGTCGACGGCTTGCAGTTCGGTGTCCGCGTCCTGGACCGGTTCCTCGATCAGGCGTAACCGCGCGCACCACTCACGAGGGTGACGGGGCCGTCCGGAGGACGGCCCCGTTGTGCTGTCTGCGGGCGGCGTGACGCGCGTCTGCTGAGGTCACGGGGCATGGGGCGATGCAATTCGACTAGGTGTACCCATGTGACTGAGAAGGGTGAATGATTCCATAGGTTCGTAGCCCGATTCCCTCTTCCTCGTTACAGGGGATGCGGTCCTCGGCTGGGGCCGTATTGCCAACAAGGAGGAAGAATGATCAAGAAGGTCGTCGCCGCCGCGGCTGCCACCGGTGGCCTCGTACTCGCGGGTGCGGGTATGGCCGTTGCCGACTCCGGTGCTCAGGGCGCGGCCCTCAACTCGCCGGGTGTGCTCTCCGGCAACAATGTTCAGATTCCGATCCACCTGCCGGTGAACGCCTGCGGCAACACCGTCGACATCATCGGCCTGCTGAACCCGGCGTTCGGCAACACCTGCGTCAACAAGTGACGCACGGCCTCCGCGTGAGGCCATGAATCCCTGGCGGCCCCGGAGTGCATGCCACGCGCTCCGGGGCCGTCGGGTATGAGGGGGCGGGACGGCCCGGTCAGGGCCTCCCCCTGTGGTTCACACACAGATCACATCGGCAGGGGTGGAAAGCACAATGCGACAAGGCACCAGGAAGGGCCTGATCACCGTGGCCGCGGCGGGCGGAGTCCTCGCGGTCTCGGGTGGGACGGCGTTCGCGGATTCGGGGGCTCAGGGAGGAAGCGCGAACTCTCCGGGGATCTTCTCGGGGAACACCTTCCAGGCGCCCGTGAACGTCACGGTGAACGCCTGCGGCAACACCGTCAGCGTCGTCGGGCTGCTGAACCCGGCGTCCGGCAACGGCTGCGCCAACTTCCCGGGCGGATCGTCCGGTCAGCAGGGCGGGCCGTCCGGCCACCAGGGGGGACAGGGCGGATCGTCCGGTCACCAGGGCGGTTCCGGGGCGCACACCCAGGGCGGACACGGCGCCCACGCGGACGGTTCGGCCGTCAACTCCCCGGGCGTCGGCTCGGGCAACCAGGTGCAGGTGCCGGTGGACGTTCCGGTGAACGTCTGCGGCAACAGCGTCGACGTGGTCGGGATCGGCAACGCCGTCCACGGCAACGACTGCGGGAACGACGGGAGTCCGGAGCGGCCCGGGCCCGAGAAGCCGGGCCCGGAGACCCCGGACGAGCCCGAGCGGCCCGGAACCCCGACGGAGCCGGGCACCCCGGAGCAGCCGGACGAGCCCGGCCCGCCCTCGGAGACGCCCGGTGGGCACACCCCGCAGACGCCGGACCGGGGGACGCCGGACGAGCCCGGCGCACCCGCGCAGCCGGCCGGTTCGCGGACCGTCGTCACGGCCTCGAAGCCGGAGCCGGTCGCGCACCCCGCGCCCGAGCACCGGGCGCACGCCCAGCTCGCGGAGACGGGCGGGGGCTCGCAGCTCGGGGTCGTGGCGCCGGTGGGCGCCGGGATGCTGATCGGCGGGTATGTGCTCTACCGCCGTTCGCGGGCGGCAGCGCGCCGCTGAGCAGGACCGTGTGAGGTGTTCCGCGGCGCCCGGAGGGGCGTCGGGGGACACCGGGCGGATCCTCAGGGCCGTGCCGTCCCCCGCGGACGGTACGGCCGGGCACGGGCCGGGTGCGGCCCGTGCCTTCGGTGTGTGCGGCGCCGTGGGCGGTTCACCACGTGGGGCGCGGCTGGCGGATGATGCGGCGGCGCAGCCGCACCCGGCGGCTGCCGTCCGGGTAGAGCCGCATCCGCGCCAGCTCCCAGTAGCCGTACTCGGCGTGCTCGGTCAGCAGTTGGGTCGCCGCCCTGCGGGAGACACCCCGGGGGACGTACACATCGCGAAATTCGTATTCCGGCATCTCATCCATTGTGCGGGCAGAGCCCCTGTGCGGATAGCGTCTGCACTATGTCTGATGCTGCGCAGCCCACCGCTGCCGACGTTCGTGCCGCTGTCGAGGCGGTCAAAGCCGCGCTGGACCGGCATCTGGAGGCCGTCGAACGACGGTCGGAGTCGTCCGGGCCGAGTGGCCCCGCCGGTGCGGAGGGCGGTGCCGGGGCCGCGGCGGAACTGGACTCCGCCGTCTACGCCGCCTTCGATGCGCTCGCCGCGGCGGGCGAGACGTACGACGAACTGCTCTACGAGGTCTACGACGAGGTGACCCCGTTCGAGATCCCCGGGAGTGACACGCTGCCCGCCTACGCGGGGCCCGAGGTACCCAGCGCGCTGAGCGTCTTCGTCCGGCGGGACTACACCGTCAGCGAGCCGCAGCGGCTGCTGGCCCAGGCGGAACGCGTCGTCGAACTGGACCCGGAGTCGGCCGAGGAGGAGAGCGAGGCCCCGTCGGCCGGCAGCAGTGTGCACGCCGCGCTGGGGGTGCTGTTCGGCGAGTACGAGCCGGACGAGATCGCCACCCGGCACAAGGAGTTCGGCCTGGAGGAGGGCGACTCGACGCTGTGGGTGCTGGCCGGGGACGAGCCCAGCGAACCCGGTGAGTGGCTGGCGGCGCCCTTCGAACAGGCCGATCCGCAGCGGGTGGTCTGCCGGTTCGACGTCAGCTCCGTCTTCGACGACGAGGACCTGATCACCGGGGTGACCGGCGCGGACGTGGACGAGGACGGGGAAGGCGCCGACGAGGGGGACGGCCCCGTCGGGGGACGGGCCGGCGGGGCCGGATAGCCGGGCCGCTCACTCCTCGGCGGGCGGGGTCTGGGCGCGGGCCGCTTCCGCCAGGAGGGAGCGCAGACGGGTGGTGCGCTCCGGCGCCGTGCCGGTGGCGACCGCACGGGGCAGGGCGTCGCCCGCGCCCTGGACGACGGACAGATGCCGGGCGGCGCGGGAGAACGCGGTGTGGACCCACTCCCGGGTCAGCGCCGCACCGGCGTCGCCGGGGAGGACCGCGACGACGGCGGGCCAGCGCGAGCCCGCCGCCTGGTGGGCCGTGACGGCCCAGCCGTGCCGTACCGTCCCGGCGACGCGGGCGGGCGGCACGGTGCACCGCACCTCGCCGCACACGAGATGGAGCCCGTCGTCGTCCGCCGAGGCGACGGTGCCGACGAGGGTGCGGCCCGGCGCGGGGGAGTGGGCGACGCGGTCGCCCGGGTCGAAGCCGGCGAAGCGGCCGGGGCCGGGGTTGAGCCGTTCCTTGAGGGCGGCGTTGAGCGCGCGGGTGCCGGCCGGGCCGCCGTGGCCGACGGTGACGGCCTGGGTCTCCTCGGAGGGGATCCCCAGGGCACGCGGCACCGAGTCCGCGACGAGCTGGACGGTGCGGTGCACGGCCTCGCCCGGATCGCTCACCGGGACGATCACGACCTCCTTGCCGGGCGCCTCGACCGCGTTCAGTTCGCCGATGCCGATACCGGAGACCAGCTCGCCGACCGGGCCGGGGTCCGGAGTGCGCGAGACGACCTGGGGGCAGAACCGGGCGGCCAGCAGGTCCTTGAACACCTGGCCCGGGCCGGCGGCGCCGAGCAGGCCGGGATCGCCGCTGAGCACCAACCGGGCTCCGTCGCGCAGGGATTCGAGCAGCGCGGCGGCCGTCTCGGTGTCGAGCTGCGGGGCGTCGCAGACGGCCAGCAGATCGAGCGCGAGCACGCCGTCCGCGTCCCGGCCGGGGCCCTCGGCGCCGCTCAGCAGCCCGGCCGTCGTGGCGACCGGAACGGTGGGTGCCGCGGCCGTTCCCTCGCCCGCGCCCGCGTCCCCCTCCGCGTCCTGCGGGGCCAGGGCGCGGGCCAGCCGGGACCGGCCGTCCGGTGTGTGGGCGACGGCCCAGGCGCGCAGCCCGAGCCGGTGTGCGGCCGCGACGAGTGCGGCCGGTTCGGCGCGGGCGGCCTCGCCGCCGGTGTGGGTGACCAGGCCGTGCTGCGCCGCGGCGCGGATCAGTTCGGCGGCCGAGGGGGACGGTGCCGCCTCGGCGGCGGCAGCCCAAGCGGCGGGGGAGGGCGCCGGGCCCGGCGTCTCCCGCGCCTCCTGCCTGTCCGGCGTCTGCGGCGGCTGTGCGATGCCGTTCCCGTCGGCGGCCTCCTGGCCGGGTTCCGCGCCCGAGGCGTCCTCGTGCGGGGAGCCGTCCTCCGGTGCGGCCTCCGGTGAAGGCTCCTGCTCGGGCTCCTGCTGGGTCTCCTGCGCGGGCTCGGGTGTGGCCTCCGGCGTGGCGAACGTGCCGGCGATACGGGCCAGGCCGTCGGCGAGGCTCTCCTCCGCGAGCGCGTGGCGTTCCAGGCCGAGCCGGACGGTCGCCGGGCGCTCCTCCTCCTCGCCGCTCTCGTCCATGGGCGAGGCGACCGGGCCCGCGTCCAGCGCGTCCTCGAACGCGAGCACCGCGCCCGCGTCCACCGCCGCGCGCACGGCCTCGTCCGGCTCCGGTACCGCGTGCCGGGCCAGCCCGGCGGAGAGCGCCTCCGGATCGACGACGGTGTCGCCGCGCAGCGCCGCACGCTCCAGCAGATGCACGACGAGGGCCTCGCTGCGGCGCGGATCACCGGGCGAGGCCGCGCCGTCGAGCAGGGCGCGGGCGAAGGTGTCGGCCTGCTCGGGCAGCACGCCGGGCACGGCGAGCAGCTGCCACGGGTCCTCCCGCAGCAGCCCGGCGGCGCCCTCGCCGAGGGTCTCGACCACGCGGCGGCCCAGCGACTCGGGTGCGCCGCCCTCGGCGAGCACCGCCGTCACCTCCTCCGGCACCGTCACCGGGCCCCGGGCCGGCGCGGAGGGCGCGGAGGCTGCGGGGTGCTGCCGGGCGGGGCCGGACGCCGGGGGCGCCGCGGCCGGCGGGGGCGCGGGGCGCTGCGGCTCGGTGAAGAAGGACGCGGCGGAGCGCTCGCCGCTCTCCACGGCACGGACGGCGGCCAGGAGTTCCGCTGCCTTGTCGTTCTTCACAGCTCGCTCCAGTCGTGATCGGGGTAGCGGTGCACCGGCGCCGACACGTCGTCCAGCGCCGCGCGGATTTCCTCCGGAAGACTAAGGCCCTCCACCGACAGCGCCGCCGCGAGCTGCTGTGCCGTACGCGCCCCGACCAGCGGTGCGACCACCCCGGGACGGTCCCGCACCCACGCGAGGGCCACCTGGAGCGGGGGCAGCGCGAGCCCGTCGGCGGCCGTCGCCACCGCGTCCACGATCCGGCCCGCGGCCTCGTCCAGATACGGCGCGACGAAGCCGGCCATCCGCTCCGAGGCGCCCCGCGAGCCGGCGGGCGGCGGGCCCGGCTGGCGGTACTTGCCGGTGAGCACGCCGCGGCCCAGCGGGGACGAGGGCAGCAGCCCGACGCCGAGATCCAGCGCGGCGGGCAGGACCTCGCGTTCGAGGCCGCGCTGGAGCAGGGAGTACTCCAGCTGCGCACCGGCCAGCGGGGTGCGGCCCGGGGCGGCGAGCTGCCAGGTGGCGGCCTTGGCCAGCTGCCAGCCGCAGAAGCCGGTGACGCCGGCGTACCGGGCCCGGCCGCTGGCGACGGCGGTGTCCAGCGCGTGGAGGGTCTCCTCCAGCGGTGTGTACGGGTCGAAGGCGTGCACCTGCCACAGGTCGACATGGTCGGTACCGAGGCGTGCCAGCGAGGCGTCGAGGGCGGCGAGGAGATGCCCGCGGGAGCAGTCGACCCGGCGTTCTGGGTCGGGGACGCTGCCAGCCTTGGTGGCGATGACGAGGTCGCGCCGGGCGACGAGGCCGTCCAGCAGCCGGCCGAGCAGGTACTCGGCCTCGCCGTCGCCGTACACGTCGGCGGTGTCGACGAGGGTGCCGCCGGCCTCCCAGAACGTTTTCAGCTGGTCGGCCGCGTTCTGTTCCCGGCTGTCCGGCCCGCCGGCCTGTTCGCCGCCGGCCCGGGCCCAGTTGAGGGTGCCCAGTCCGATCCGGGATACGCGCAGGCCGGTGCGGCCCAGCTGCCTGAGTTCCATGGCCGTTGAGCGTACTTGTGGCGGAGGTTAGAGTCCGAGGGTCATCGACATTACTGATCGGTAGGGGAGTGGGCAGGCATGGGGATGAAACTGGGGATCAACCTCGGCTACTGGGGCGCCGGTATGGACGCCGACAACCTCGCCGTCGCCCAGGAGGCCGACCGGCTCGGCTACGACGTCTGCTGGGCCGCCGAGGCGTACGGCTCCGACGCCGCGACGGTCCTCACCTGGGTCGCGGCCCACACCGAGAACATCGACGTGGCCTCGGGCATCTTCCAGATCCCGGCCCGCACCCCCGCGATGACGGCCATGACGGCCGCCACTCTCGACTCGCTCTCCGGGGGCCGCTTCCGGCTGGGGCTCGGCGTCTCCGGCCCGCAGGTGTCCGAGGGCTGGTACGGCCAGAAGTTCGACAAGCCGCTGGCCCGCACCCGCGAGTACGTGGAGATCATCCGCGCGGCCATGTCCCGCGAGCGCCTCAGCTACCAGGGGGAGCACTGGACGCTCCCGCTGCCGGACGGCCCCGGCAAGCCGATCAAGCTGACCGTCCACCCGGAGCGCGCCGAGATCCCGCTCTACATCGCCGCGATCGGCCCGAAGAACCTCCAGCAGACCGGCGAGATCGCCGGTGGTGTGCTGCTCGTCTTCTTCTCGCCCGAGCACGCGGAGGAGACCACGCTCCAGCATCTGCGTGCCGGGCGGGCGGCCGCCGGCACGACGATGGAGGGCTTCGACGTGTGCCCGACGGTCCCGATGGCCGTCGGCGACGACATCGACGCGCTCGCGGACCTCTTCCGCCCGTACACCGCGCTGTACGTCGGCGGCATGGGCAGCAGGAAGCAGAACTTCTACAACAAGCTGGCCCAGCGCATGGGGTACGAGAAGGAGGCCGCCGAGATCCAGGAGAAGTACCTGGCCGGCGACAAGGAGGGCGCGGCCGCCGCCGTCCCGCGGGAGCTGATCGACTCGACGACGCTGCTCGGCCCCGTCGACCGGATCGCCGAGCGGATGCGCGCCTACGCCGACGCCGGAGTCACCACGCTCTCGCTCGCACCGGCCGGCTTCGGCAAGGAGGACCGGCTCGCGGGGCTGCGTGCCGGTGTGGAGGCGCTGGAGCGGGCGGGCCTCGCCTGAGCTGAGCTGAGCCGGGCCTGTCCGGTCCCGGCGGGCGGTCCGGGGACGGGCCCGGACCGCCCGATGTGCCACCGGACATGCTTGCGGCCGTGGTGGGGGCTCGGGGTCTTCCCCGCCACGGCCGTCACGAGGGACAACGCCGCGCTGCTCCCGTGGTTACGCGGGGCGCGCGCCGGGGGGCGCGGCCGGCCGACGGTCGCCTCCCGCTTTTGGCGCAGATCCTCTCCTCACCTGTTGCCGGTTCGGCTGCACGGCACTTGACTCGTTCTTTGCAGGTGCCGCGCTGTGCGGACGTCGTGCACCGGTGAGAGGGAGGCAGCGATGCTTTCGGCCAGGAGTCTGTTCCAGGAGATCCTCGACAACGACGAGTCCTTCCGGCTCTTCTGCTCGATCGCGGCGAGCGGCGAGGCGCAGGGCGGCTGGGAGAACGGCCGGATCGCCGCGCTCGTCCCCGCGTCGCAGCGCCACCTCGCCCCGAAGATCGCCCGGCACGGCGCCGACGAGGACAAACACGGCCGGATCTTCACCGCGCTGCTGCGCAAGCGCGGCCTGGAGCCGGGGGAGATCCCGGACGACACGGACTACACGATGATCCTGGAGGGCCTCGGCATCGGTCTCGCGCACGAGAAGCTGCGCCGCGACGAGCCGTTGGCCGAGGACGACATCATCGCCTACCTCGTGCACAGCCGGGTGACCGAGCAGCGCGCCTCCGAGGAGATGCGCATGCTGCGCAAGCTGTTCGGCGACCACCCCGACCTCGGCCGCGCGGTCAAGATGATCTCCAACGACGAGGACAACCATCTCGCCTACTGCCACGAGGAGTTGCTGCGCCTCACGCACTCCGGGCACGCGCGGCGGATCCGTGCACTGCTGCGCGAGAGCGCCCTGGCGGAGATCTCCGTCTACCGCGATGTGAGCCTGGCCGTGATGGGCCGGATGGCGCGGATCCTGGGCTGGTCCCGGCCCAAGCTCGCCCTGCTGGCGCTGGGCATCCACGGCAGGTTCGTGCAGGAACGGCTGGGCGGCTGGCGGCGGTTGACGCGTCTGCGGCAGCCGGAGCGCCGCGACGCACTGGGCGGCGGCCCGGCCGGGGCGGCGCCCGAATTCGCCTGAGACGGCCGCGGATCCGCCGGTCGGGGACCGCGTGGGTCCGCCGTCCCGGGACGGCGTGATCCGCCGGGAGTGCGGCAACTGCGCCGGGGCGGGCGGCGGTTGCGCGCGTGCACGCACCGGGGCCCGTCCGCACCGCCGGCCCCGGCTCACATCCAGCCGCGGCTCTTGAAGACGCGGAAGAGGACGAGGCACACACCGAGCATCAGCAGCAGGGCCATCGGATAGCCGAAGATCCAGTGCAGCTCGGGCATGTGTGTGAAGTTCATGCCGTAGACGCCCGCGATCGCCGTCGGCACCGCGAACATCGCGGCCCACGCGGAGATCTTGCGCATGTCGTCGTTCTGCCGCACCCCCATCTGTGCGAGGTGCGCGGAGAGGATGTCGGTGAGCAGCCGGTCGATGCTCTCCACCTGCTCGTTGACGCGGGAGAGATGGTCGGCGACGTCACGGAAGAAGAACCGCGAGTCGTCGTGCACGAACGGCACCCGGCCGCCCGTCAGCCGGGCCACCGGGTCGATGAGCGGCACCGTGGCCCGGCGGAACTCCAGCGCCTGCCGTTTGAAGGCGTAGATCCGGCCGGCGAGGCTCGCGGTGGCCCGCACCTCGGTGGAGAACACATGGGCCTCCAGATCGTCGAGGTCGTGGTGGAGCGCGGCGGCGACGTCCAGGTAGTGGTCGACGACGGTGTCGCTGACGGCGTACATCACCGCCGTCGGGCCGTGCCGCAGCACGCTGGGGGTGTGTTCCAGACGCTCGCGGACGGCGCCGAGGGGGTTGGCCCGGCCGTGCCGCACCGTCAGCACGAAGGAGTCGCCGACGAAGACCATCAGCTCGCCCGTGGACAGCTCGCCGGTCTCCTCCTCGTAGGCGATCGGCTTGAGCACCAGGAAGAGCGAGTCGGCGTACGTCTCCAGCTTCGGCCGCTGGTGGGCCCGCAGGCTGTCCTCGACCGCGAGCGGATGCAGCCCGAAGTCCCGGCTGACGCGGGCGAACTCCGCCTCCGTCGGCTCGTACAGCCCGATCCACAAGAAGGCGTCGCCCGCCTCCCGGGCCTCCCGCAGCGCGGCGGGGAAGTCGGGCGGACGGTCGGCACGCTTCCCACCGCGGTAGAGCGCACAATCGACGATCACCTCTTGTATTCTTCCGGCCCCTGCCGGGGGCACAACCCGGGCGCAGCGTTGCGGGGGCCTCGCCTACGCTGGCGGGCATGCCCACGCTGATCCTCGTACGCCACGGCCGGTCCACCGCCAACACCTCCGGGCTGCTCGCCGGGCGCACGCCGGGCGTCGCCCTGGACGACAAGGGCCGCGAGCAGGCCGCGCGTCTGCCCGGCCGGCTGGCCGGGCTGCCCCTCGCCGCCGCCGTCGGCAGTCCGCTCCAGCGCTGCCAGGAGACGCTCGCGCCGCTTCTGCGGGAGCGGCCCGAACTGGCCTCGCACACCGAGGAGCGCATCACCGAGTGCGACTACGGCGAGTGGAGCGGACGCAAGCTCGCCGAGCTGAACGACGAGCCGCTGATGCGCACCGTCCAGCAGCACCCCTCGGCCGCCGCGTTCCCCGGCGGGGAGTCGATGCGCGCCATGCAGGCGCGCGCCGTCGACGCCGTCCGGGAGTGGAACGCCCGGATCGAGGCGGAGCACGGTGCCGACGCGCTGTATCTGATGTGCTCGCACGGCGACATCATCAAGTCCCTGGTCGCGGACGCCCTGGGCATGCATCTCGATCTCTTCCAGCGGATCTCCGCCGGCCCCTGCTCGGCCACCGTCATCACCTACACCCCGCTGCGGCCCTTCCTGCTGCGCCTCGGCGACACCGGGGAGCTGGGCTCGCTGGCGCCGCCGGAGGCCTCCGGGAGCGGGAGCGAGCCGGACGACGAGGGAGCGGGCCGGGCGACCGTGGGGGGAAGCGCCTGAGCGCGATGATCGACGTGCGCAGTAGGGTGCGTGTGTCCGAAGCTTCACCGAATCGTCGACCCCAACGGAGCAGGACGTGTCCCGTCAGGTGTTCCTGTACGACCCGCCGGACCGGTTCGTCGCCGGTACGGTCGGGTTGCCTGGCCGCCGTACCTTCTTTCTTCAGGCCAGCGCCGGAGGCCGCACCACGAGCGTGGCACTGGAGAAGGCTCAGGTGGAGGCGCTGGCCGAACGCATCGACGAGCTGCTCGACGAGGTGGTGCGGCGTTCCGGCGGCAGCGCGCCCGTCCCGGCCGTGGCCCCGTCCGAGGTGGAGGACACCGGGCCCCTGGAGTCCCCCGTCGAGGAGGAGTTCCGGGTCGGCACCATGGCGCTGGCCTGGGACGGCGAGGGCGAGCGGATGGTCGTCGAGGCCCAGGCGATGGTCGAGCTGGAGCCCGAGGACGAGGAGGACCTCGCGGAGGCCGAGGAGCGGCTGCTCCAGGACGACGAGAACGGGCCGCCCATGCTGCGGGTGCGGATCAGCGGCGCCATGGCCCGCTCGTTCGCCAAGCGCGCGATGGAGGTCGTCAACGCCGGCCGCCCGCCGTGCCCGCTGTGCAGCCTGCCGCTCGATCCGGAGGGACACGTATGTCCGCGCCAGAACGGATACCGCCGCAGCCTGTGACCGCTCACCGGGCCGGCCGGATGCCGCCGCCTCCCGCCTCGTCCGCGATGTGCACGCTCCTCGCCCGCGGCACGCTCACGGTGCACGGCCGGATCCAGCAGGCGTCCAACGCGGTGCTGTACGGGGAGGTCGCGCACGAGGGCGTGCGGGTGCCCTGTGTGTACAAGCCGGTGGCGGGGGAGCGCCCGCTGTGGGATTTCCCCGACGGCGATCTGGCGTCGCGTGAGACGGCCGCCTACGAAATCTCCCGGCTCACCGGCTGGGATCTGATCCCCGCGACGGTGCTGCGGGACGGGCCGTACGGCATGGGCATGTGCCAGGCGTGGATCGGCCCACCGCCGGGCGGGCCGGACGCCGAGGACGCCGAGGCCGCCGGGGTCGTTGCAGACACCGGGGACGACGACGCCGCCGGGGCTGCCGAAGAGGACGCCGAGGCGCCGGAGGAGGACGCCGCCGAGGACGGGCCCGGGCTGCTCGCGCTCGTCGACGGGGACGAGCCGGGGGAGGGCTGGAAAGCGGTCGGCTACGCCGATGTGGGCGCGGACCGTCCGGCACTGCTCGTGCACGCCGACGACCCGCGGCTGCGGCGGCTGGCGGTGCTCGACGCCGTCCTCAACAACGGCGACCGCAAGGGCGGCCATCTGCTGCCGCAGCCCGGCGGTGAGCTGTACGCGATCGACCACGGGGTGACCTTCCACGTCGACGACAAGCTGCGCACGCTGCTGTGGGGCTGGGCGGGCGAGGAGCTGACCGCCGAGGCCGGCGCGGTGCTGCGGGTGCTCGCCGGGGCGCTGGCCGAGGGCGAGGCGGCGGCCGTACGGCTGGGTGAGCTGCTGACCGCCGCCGAGGTGGACGCCGTACGCAAGCGCGTGGGGACGCTGCTCAGCTCGGGGCGTCATCCGCTGCCCAGCGGGGAGTGGCCGGCGATCCCCTGGCCACCGGTCTGAGGCCGCCCGCCGGCCGGTGCCGGGCGCCGGTGTCCGGGCCCGGTCCGATCGGGGATGGTCCGTCCGAGTACGGAACACCAGTCCGGGTTAGGCTCAAGGCATGCATGCCTGGCCCGCTACCGAGGTCCCCGTCCTGCCAGGTCAGGGCCGCGACCTCGATGTCCACGACACCGCGACCGGTGGGCGACTCACCCTCGCCCCCGGTCCCGTCGCCCGTCTCTACGTCTGCGGCATCACGCCGTACGACGCCACCCACCTGGGGCACGCGGCGACCTACAACGCGTTCGACCTCGTCCAGCGCGTGTGGCTCGACACCAAGCGGCAGGTTCACTACATACAGAACGTCACCGACGTCGACGACCCGCTGCTGGAGCGGGCCGTGCAGACCGGTGAGGACTGGACGCAGCTCGCCGAGCGCGAGACCGCGCTGTTCCGCGAGGACATGACGGCGCTGCGGATGCTTCCGCCGCGGCACTTCGTCGGCGCCGTCGAGGCGATACCCCGGATCGTGCCCATGGTGGAACGGCTGCGCGAACTGGGCGCCGCCTACGAGCTGGAGGGCGACATCTACTTCTCGGTGGAGGCCGATCCGCACTTCGGCGGGGTCTCCCGGTACGACGCCGAGACGATGCGGCTGCTGTCCGCCGAGCGCGGCGGCGACCCCGAGCGGCCCGGCAAGAAGAACCCGCTCGACCCGATGCTGTGGATGGCCGCCCGCGAGGGCGAGCCGCACTGGGACGGCGGCTCGCTGGGTCCCGGCCGGCCCGGCTGGCACATCGAGTGCGTGGCCATCGCCCTCGACCACCTCGGCATGGGCTTCGACATCCAGGGCGGCGGCTCCGACCTGGCCTTCCCGCACCACGAGATGGGCGCCTCGCACGCGCAGGCGCTGACCGGCGAGTACCCGTTCGCCCAGGCGTATGTGCACGCCGGGATGGTCGGCCTGGACGGCGAGAAGATGTCCAAGTCGAAGGGGAACCTCGTCTTCGTCTCCCAGCTGCGGCAGGACGGCGTCGACCCGGCGGCCGTCCGGCTCACGCTGCTGGCACACCACTACCGCTCCGACTGGGAGTACACCCCCGCGAAGCTCCACCAGGCGCAGGAGCGGCTGGCGCGGTGGCGTGCGGCGGTCTCGCGTCCGGACGGTCCGCCCGCCGAGGAGATGCTGGCCGAGGTGCGCGCGGCGCTCGCCGACGATCTGGACGCGCCCGCCGCGCTCGCCGCCGTCGATCGCTGGGCCGAGCGGCAGGCCGCCGAGGGCGGCACCGACGAGGGCGCGCCCGGCCTCGTCTCGCGCACGGTGGACGCCCTGCTGGGGGTCGCGCTCTAGCCGGATCCCCGGGGCCGGGCCCCGACCGGCGGAGAAGCCGAGTGGCCGGTGGCACCGGGAGATCGGTGCCACCGGCCACAGCTGTGAGCGGCGGGTCAGCCGTCCTCGTCGTCCGTGCCGTCGGTGCCGCTCGCGGCGCTGTCGCCGGTGCCGGAGGTCTCGCCGCTCCCGGCGCTCCCGGTGCTGCCGTCGCTCCCGGCGTCCTCGGTGGGGCCGGGGTCCGGGCGGTCCGGGTGGTCCGTGCGGTTCTCGTCCGGCTCGTCGGGTGGCTCCGGCCGCGGGGGTTCACCGGTCGGCTTGGGGCTGGGCGGCTGTCCCGGGTCGCGCAGATAGGGGGCCGTGGGGCCGCCGGTGGCGTTCGGGTCGGAGTCGTCGTCGCGGTGGCGCAGATAGCGCTCGAACTCCTTGGCGATGGCCTCGCCGGAAGCCTCCGGCAGTTCGGCGGTGTCCCGCGCCTCCTCCAGGGACTGCACGTACTCGGCGACCTCGCTGTCCTCGGCGGCCAGTTGGTCGACGCCGAGCTGCCAGGCCCGGGCGTCCTCGGCCAGCTCGCCCTGCGGGACGCGCACGCCCAGCAGATCCTCCAGCCGGTTGAGCAGGGCGAGCGTCGCCTTGGGGTTGGGCGGCTGGGAGACGTAGTGCGGAACGGCCGCCCACAGCGTCGCCGCGGGCACCCCGGCGTGGGTGCAGGCTTCCTGGAGGATGCCGACGATGCCGGTGGGGCCCTCGTAGCGGGACTCCTCCAGATTCATCGTCCGGGCGAGATCGGGGTCGGAGGTCACGCCCGTCACCGGAACCGGACGGGTGTGCGGGGTGTCGCCGAGCAGCGCTCCCATGATGACGACCATCTCCACGCCCAGCTCGTGCGCGAAGCCGAGGATCTCGTTGCAGAACGAGCGCCAGCGCATGCTCGGTTCGATGCCGCGCACCAGGACGATGTCCCGCCGGTTGCCCTTGCCGTCGGCGTCGTCCACGCGGACCACCGACAGCCGCGTCGTCGGCCAGGTGATCTTGCGCGCTCCGCCGTCCATCCACACGTGCGGGCGGTTGACCTGGAAGTCGTAGTAGTCCTCGGCGTCCAGCGCGGCGAAGACCTCGCCCTTCCATTCCCGTTCCAGGTGCGTCACCGCTGCGGAGGCGGCGTCACCGGCGTCGTTCCAGCCTTCGAACGCGGCCACCATGACTGGGTCGACCAGCTCGGGAACCCCCTCCAGCTCGATCACCCAGCGCCTCCTTCCGGCCGGGCGCGCGGACCTGAAGCCCCGCCCCGGCAACCGTTCCTGCCTGCTGCCGCCCCGTTGTCGCCAGCTCTTGCGTGCGGGGCCCAGCCTACGGCGTGACGGTGCCCCGGCCGCAGCCCCCGCACGCCTGCCGATCGCCTCCGGATTGCCTCCGGAGCGTCCGCGGGAGGTGCGCGGGGAGGCGCCGGTGGAGGTGTGGGGAAGGTGCGGGGAGAAGTGCGGGGGAAGTTGTGGGGGGAGCCGCGGGGGGAGTCGCCGTGGAGGTCCGCGGGAGGGTCCGGGGGCGGGGTCGGTGACGGGGCAGGTGGTGGGGAGCGGTGCGGGCCGGAGTCGGCGGTGCACACCCCTGGACGCCGTGCACACGACAGGGCTATACATCGGATCTATGACCAGAGGTCCGATGTATAGCGTCACCGGGGTCGAGGTCCACGACGTCCGCTTCCCCACCTCGGAGCAGCACGACGGCTCGGACGCGATGAACCCCGACCCCGACTACTCCGCCGCCTATGTCGTGCTGCGCACCGACGCGCCCGACGGACACGAGGGGCACGGCTTCTGCTTCACCATCGGCCGGGGCAACGACGTCGTCGTCGCCGCGATCGAGGCGCTGCGGCCCTACGTGCTGGGCCGCCCGCTGGACGCCGTCACCGGCGATCCGGGCGCGCTGCACAGGGAGTTGACGCACGACTCGCAGCTGCGCTGGCTCGGGCCCGAGAAGGGCGTGATGCACATGGCGGCCGGTGCCGTGCTCAACGCGGTCTGGGACCTGACGGCCAAGCGTGCCGGGCGCCCGCTGTGGGAACACCTGGCCTCGCTCAGCCCCGAGGAGCTGGTGGCGCTCGTCGACTTCCGGCATCTGACCGACGCGCTCACCCCGGACGAGGCGCTCGCCCTGCTGCGGGCGGCCGAGCCCGGGCGGGCCGAGCGCGCCGCCCGGCTGCGCGAGCACGGCTACCCGGCGTACGCGACCTCGCCCGGCTGGCTCGGCTACTCCGACGAGAAGCTCGTCCGGCTCGCCCGCCGGGCCGTCGCCGACGGCTTCACCCAGATCAAGCTGAAGGTGGGCGCCGATCTGGAGCGGGACGTGCACCGGATGCGGCTGGCCCGGGAGGCGGTCGGCCCCGGGGTACGGATCGCGGTGGACGCCAACCAGCGCTGGGAGCGGGACGAGGCCGTGCGCTGGATGACGGCGCTCGCCGCGTACCAGCCGTACTGGATCGAGGAGCCGACCAGCCCCGACGACATCCTCGGGCACGCCGCCGTCCGTGCGGGACAGCCCGTCAAGGTCGCCACCGGTGAACACGCCGCCAACCGGATCGTGTTCAAACAGCTGCTCCAGGCCGAGGCCGTGGACTTCGTCCAGATCGACGCGGCGCGGGTCGCCGGGGTGGGCGAGAACCTGGCGATCCTGCTGCTGGCCGCGAAGTTCGGGGTGCCGGTGTGCCCGCACGCGGGCGGGGTCGGGCTGTGCGAACTGGTGCAGCATCTGGCGATGTTCGACTACGTCGCGGTTTCCGGGACGCAGCAGGACCGGGTCATCGAATACGTCGACCATCTGCACGAGCACTTCACCGAGCCCGTCGTCGTCCGGGACGGCCGCTACCGGGCACCCGCCGCTCCCGGATTCTCCGCGCGGATGCGGCCCGAATCGCTCACCGCCCACCGCTATCCCGACGGCGCCGTCTGGCGCGAGCGGGCGGCGCGGCCGGGCCCGCGCCCCGGCGACGCGCCCGCCGCCGGCTGACGCCCCCCGCCCCGGCCCGGGCCGCACCCCGGCACCCGCACGGTCCGGCTCCCACCCCGACCCCGCACCCGACGAGACAGGACGACCTCATGCGACAGCGCACACCGATCACCACCGGCGCCGCCTGCTGTGCGGTGCTGCTGGCGGCCACCGCGCTCGCCGGCTGCAACCGCGGCAGCGAGGGCTCGGCGGCGGCCAAGGGCAGGGTGGGCATCGACATGCCCCGCACCGACACCGACTTCTGGACGGCCTACCAGGGCTATGTGCGCAAGGGCGTGGACAAGGGCACGGTGGCCGCGCTGCCGCTGTCCAACTCGCAGAACGACGTGGCGAAGCTCGTCGCCAACGTCCAGACGTTCACCGACCAGGGGGCCAAGGCCGTCGTCATGGCCCCGCAGGACACCGGCGCGATCTCCACCACGCTGGAGCGGCTGGAGAAGCGGAACATCCCCGTCGTCACCGTCGACACCCGGCCCGACAAGGGCCAGGTCTACATGGTGGTGCGCGCCGACAACCGGGCCTACGGGCGCAAGTCGTGCGAGTACCTGGGCGAGAAGCTGGGCGGCGAGGGGCGGGTGGCCGAGCTGCAAGGCGACCTCAGCTCCGTCAACGGCCGGGACAGGTCCCAGGCGTTCGCCTCGTGCATGAAGAAGAAGTACCCGAAGATCAAGGTGCACGAGCTGCCCACCAACTGGGACGGCAAGGAGGCGTCGGGCAAGCTCCAGAGCCTGCTGGCACAGCATCCGGATCTGGACGGCATCTACATGCAGGCCGGCGGTGCCTTCCTCCAGCCCACGCTCGCTCTGCTGGGGCAGAAGAACCGGCTGAAGAAGGCGGGCACCGAGGGGCACATCACGATCATCTCCAACGACGGCATCCCGGAGGAGCTGGCGGCGATCCGCAAGGGCACCATCGACGCGACGCTCTCCCAGCCGGCCGATCTGTACGCCGAGTACGCGCTGTACTACGCCCGCGCGGCGCTGGACGGCAAGAAGTTCGAGCCCGGTCCGACCGACCACGGGTCGAAGATCATCAAGCTGCCGAACGGTATGGAGGACCAGCTGCCCGCACCCCTGGTCACCCGGAAGAACGTCGACGACAAGGGACTGTGGGCCAACCAGCTGGAGAAGAAGTGACCGCCGCGGACGGGCCCGGGGACGGCGTGCGCCCCGGCGCTCCGGCCGCCGTGCACGCCGAGGGGATCGTCAAACGCTACGGGCCGACCCTCGCGCTCGACGGCGTCGGGCTGACCGTGCGGCCCGGCGAGGCACACGCCCTCGTCGGGCGGAACGGCGCCGGGAAGTCCACGCTCGTCTCCGTACTGACCGGAATGCAGCGCCCCGACTCCGGCACGGTGCGCTTCCACGGCGAACCGGCGCCCGCCTTCGGGGACACCGCGGCCTGGCGCTCCCGGGTGGCCTGCGTCTACCAGCGGTCCATGGTGGTGCCGGAGCTGACCGTCGCGGAGAACCTGTTCCTCAACCGCTTCCCCGGCGGGCCGCGGATCCGGTGGAAGGCGCTGCGTGCGCGGGCCGGCGCGCTGCTGGAGGGCTACGGCGTCGCCGTCGACCCGGCCTCCCGGACGAAGGAACTCACCGTCGAGCAGCGGCAGTTCGTGGAGATCGCCCGCGCGCTCTCGTTCGGGGCCCGGACGGTGATCCTGGACGAGCCGACGGCACAGCTCGACGCCGCCGGGATCGAGCGGCTCTTCGGCAAGCTGCGGGAGCTGCGCGACCAGGGCGTGGCCTTCCTCTTCATCTCGCACCACCTCCAGGAGGTGTACGAGCTGTGCGACACGGTCACCGTCTACCGCGACGCCCGGCAGGTGCTCACCGCGCCGGTGGCCGGACTGCCGCGGCGCGAACTGGTGGCGGCGATGACGGCGGACACCGACGCGGCCCCGGCCCGCACAGCTGAGAGAACTCGCACAGCTGGGGCAGCCCGCGCAGGCGGAACGGCTCGCACAGCTGAGGCGGTTCGGACACCCGACGGGGCTCGCACAGCTGAGGCAGTTCGTGCGGACGAGGCGGCTCGCACAGCTGACGCGGCGCACGCGTCCGACGAGACCCGCACAGCTGACGCGGCACACGCACCGGACGGGACCCGCGCAGCTGACGCGGTGCGACCGGGGCCCGGTGACGCGGTGCTGTGCACCGAACAGCTGGCGCTGGAGGGCGGGTTCGCGCCGGTCGACCTCCGGGTACGCGCCGGCGAGGTGCTCGGCCTGGCCGGTGCCACGGCCAGCGGCAACACGGCGCTGGGGGAGACGCTGGCAGGGCTGCGCCGGCAGACGGCCGGCACCGTCCGGGTGCGCGGGCGCACGGTCCGGCCGGGCAGCGTGCCGCACGCGCTGGACGCGGGCATCGGCTATGTGCCCGAGGACCGGCACGCGCAGGGCCTGGTGCCGCACCGCAGCGTCGCGGAGAACGCCACGCTGACCGTCGCGGACCAGCTGGGCCCGTGGGGCACCGTCCTGCCCTCCCGCACCCGCCGGTTCGCGCGGCGCATGATCGAGTCACTGGACATCAAGACCCCGGGCCCGGAACAGCCCGTCTCCGGGCTCTCCGGCGGCAATCAGCAGAAGGTCGTCGTCGCCCGCGCGCTGGCCCGGGACCCGGCCGTGCTGGTCGCCGTCCGGCCCACCGCCGGAGTGGACGTCAAGTCCAAGGACGCGCTGCTCGGCGTCGTCCGTGACGTCGCGGACCGGGGCAGCGCCGCGGTGATCGTCTCCGACGAGCTGGACGATCTGCGGGTGTGCGACAGGGTGCTGGCGCTCTTCCACGGCCGGGTCGTCGCCGAGTACCCGGCCGGCTGGAGCGACCGCGAACTGGTCGCCGCCATGGAGGGCATGACGGCCCGGCGCGGGCACGGCCCGGCGGACGACGGCCCGGCGGACGAAGGCCCGGCGGACGACGGCCGGGCACCGGACGGCACCGGCGCGGCAGACGACGGGAGCGGCGGCGACGCCGGCACGGACGCCACGGAGGGGAACGCACCATGACCGACACGGCACAGCCGTCCGCCCGCGAACTGGCCGACGGGCTCCACCAGGCTCAGCAGAGCGCACCCCGGCGGGCCCGCCCCGCGCTCGCCCGCTGGCGCGATCTGTCCCTGGTGCCGGTCATCCTCGTGCTGATGCTGATCGGCTTCATCGTCTCGCCGGCGTTCCTGACCACCGACAATCTCGTCGGCGTCGTGCAGCAGTCCACCGAACTCGGCCTGCTGGTCCTCGCGTTGGCACTGGTGCTCATCTGCGGGCGTATGGACCTCTCGCTGGAGTCGACGCTGGCGGTCGCGCCGAGCGTCGCCATGTGGCTGGTGCTGCCGGCCGAGGGCGACGGCTTCCACGGCATCGGGCTGCTGCCCACCTGGCTGGCCATCCCGCTCTGTCTGGCCGTCGGCGCGCTCATCGGCACCACCAACGGCTTTCTGATGCTGAAGCTGCGCGTCAACGGGTTCATCGCCACCCTGGGCATGCTGACGATGCTGCGCGGCCTCCATGTAGGGCTCACCGACGGCAAGTCGATCGTCAACGTCCCCGACTCCTTCTCGTACCTGGGCAACGCCAGCTGGCTCGGGGTACCGGGCGCGGTGTGGCTGTGTCTGCTGCTGTACCTGCTCGCGGGGCTCGCGCTGGCGTATCTGCGGCACGGGCGCGCGCTGTACGCGATCGGCGGCAACGCCGAGGCGGCCCGCGCCGCGGGCGTGCGCACCGACCGGATCACCTGGATCGTGCTGGCGCTCGGCGGCACCCTGGCCGCGTTCGCCGGGCTGCTGTACACCGGGCACTACGGCTCCGTCTCGGCGAGCCAGGGCGACGGCTGGATCTTCCAGGTGTTCGCCGCTGCCGTCATCGGCGGCATCGGGCTGCGCGGCGGGCGCGGCACGGTGTTCGGCGCGCTGACGGGTGTGCTGACGCTGCAACTCGTCGTCAACGTGATGACGTTGGGCGGGGTGCCGGCGATGTGGAACCAGTTCCTCAACGGGACGATCATCATCGTCGCGCTGATCATCTCGCGGTTCGCGAGCGGCGAGCGCCAGGAGTGA
>NZ_BJMM01000049.1 GCF_006539165.1 Streptomyces cacaoi
ACTCCACCATCCACATCCGCGACTCCAAGGCGGTCGGAGGTCCTCTGCTGAACGTCTCCCATGCCGGCTGGTCTTCGTTCGTGGCTTCACTGGTGCGGTGACTTGTGCGGGGCTTGGCGTATTTCCGTGCCCGGATGGAGGGAATGCCCGAGTCTCCGAAAGTTGCTCAGAACGGCCTGCCGATCAGATAGACACGCAGGTCAACGAGCCTGCTCCCCGCGTGTGCGGGGATGGACCCGGCCCGACGAGCTGAGCCAGCAGCGTCGCAGCCTGCTCCCCGCGCACGCGGGGATGGACCCGAGCTGAGCCACCTCGGCGTCTGGGGCACGCCCTGTTCTCCGCGCGCGGGACGGGCCGTCGCGTCGGTGCAGTGCTGGATCGATGTGCGGGCGCGTGATCGGGGACAGGTGTCGGTTCCAGGGGTCGGCGCCGGGGTGAGGGGAGTTGCCGGGGGTGTCGGTGGCGGAGCTTAGTCTTTCGCCATCGTCACAGCGGGGCGGGGCAGTTGCGCTCCGTCCACCGTGCTGTGCCGGTTCCCCGGACGGCGAACGAGGCGAGGAACGCATGGGCTGGCTCACGGCAGGCGACGGCTACGAGATCGCTCTGGTGGCGGGCCGTGTGGTGGCCCGCACCGCTGCGGACCCTGCCGGGGCCGGAGCACCGGGGGAAGGGCCGGCTGGGGTGTCGGAGGAGTTGCCGGAGGCGCTTCGCGACCGTCCCGAGGTGATCGAACTCCAGCGTCTCGCCCAGTGGTTGGAGTGGCACGCGGACGAGTGCGCGGAGCGGGTCCGCACCTGGATGGTGTCCTCGCTTCCGGTGCCCACCGCCCTGCTGGGCCGGGTGTGGCCGGACGAGGCGTGGCAGGCGGCGTTGCGCAACCTGGTGGTCGTGAGCGAGGGCGAGGGGGAGCGCGGCATCCTCCGGGACGTCGAGGAGGAGGGCGTGCTGCGGGTGGTGGACGGGGGCGGCCGGAGCCTGCGTATCGAGGCCGCTGCGGTGACGATCCCGCATCCGGTCCTGCTGCCGGATCTGGCGGAGCTGCGGGACCGCGCCGCCGAACTGGGCGCGGTCCAGGGCGTCGAGCAGCTCCACCGCGCGGTGTGGCACAGGCCGGCGGACGCCGAGGAGGCCGCCCGTGCGGTCCACGCCTTCGCCGGCGCGGAGTACCGGTCCTGGTTCGCTCTCTCCGGCCGTGCCACCGCGCTCGGTTACAAGGTCGCGGGCAGGGCCGCCACCGACCGGATACGCGAGGCCGGGCGGGTCCTCACCGCCTCGGTCGGCATCGGCGACCCGTACACCGAGGAGCGTGCCTGGACGGGCGCGCTCGGCTGGAGCGAGGGCCGTGGCAGGGCGCTCGCGCCGGCGGAAGTCGGCCCGGTGGCCTGGTCCGAGGGCATGCGGATGGCCGCGGCGCTGTACGCGGGCGGCACCCCGCCGTCCGACGGCGACGCCGATGTCCGTTAGCGATGCCCGCCGGCGGTGTCCGTCAGCGGTGTCCGTGAGCGATGCCCGCGAGTGCGTCCGTCGGCGGTGTCCACCAGCGGCGTTCGTCGGCCGTGGTGAGTCCGGTGGGGGCGGCGCCGGCCTCTGCCGAGGGGTCGCCCACACCCGCTGAGGGCCCGCACGCAGGCGTCGGCCGTCCAGGGCAGCGCCACCACCGGACGACGGCGTCGGCAGCACCCGGCACGCACGACCACGAGCACGACCACGAGCACGAGTACGACCACGACCACGACCACGACCACGACCACGAGCACGAGTACGACCACCCACACACGGCACCACGCGCGCACGGCTCCCACCCGTCGCGGCGCCGCGAACAGCACGGCCGGAAAGGCACGGAGAGATGAACGACGCGGTCAGTACACAGGACGGGGCGGCGGCCGGCGGGCCGGCGGGCACGGAGGAACTGCTGCGCGCCGGTGCGGTCCTGCCGGCCGGGACGACCGGTGCCGGTGAGCGGGCCGTGCCGATGCTCGCCCAGCGCTACCGTCACCCCGCCCTGGACGGCCGGACGGTGGTACGCCTGCTGGCCGCACAGCCGGGCGAGGATCCCGCGTCCGGCTTCCTCGGGCTGGTGCCGGACGGCGCGGCGGCGCCGGTCGGGCTGGCGCGGCCCCGGGCGCTCGGCTTCCCTGAGCGGGTGCTGGTCCACCACCCCTCGGACGGTCATCTGGCGATGTCCGTCGCCGAGGAGATGGAGACGATCGCGCGGACGGCGCGGTCCAGGCCGAAGCGGGCCCGTGCCGCGTACGAGGCGATCGGCGAGCGGCTCGCCGGTGCCGTGCCGCACTTCCTGCCGACGTTCTACGAGGAGGCCGGCCGGGTGTTCCTGGCCGCAGACGAAATCTCGTACGCGTCCTTGATGTTCACCGCCGCCCGCCGGGCCGAGACCGCGTACGCGCTGCCGTTCGAGGAGGAGCGGATGGACGCGGTCTTCCTGGAGTTCGCGCAGGCCGGTGCCGTGCCCGTGAAGATTCTCTCCAGCTACGCCAAGGGGCTCGCCGGACGGGCCCCGGCCGCCACGGCGTTCCGGCATCTGCGCGGCCTCTTCCTCCGGCTGGCCGCGCACGGCCTGCCGCCCTCAGGGCCCGGCGCCGGTGAGCTGCGCCGGCTCGCCAAGGCCGTGGCCGGCAAGGACGCGCTCGCCGTGGAGACCGCGTATCTGCGCGAGATGCTGGTGCTGCCCGGCGCGGCCGCGGCCCCGCCCGGCTGGTGGAAGGCGCACCGCCGTGCCCTGGTGGAGCTGACCCGGCAGGAGCCCGCCTTCCGCGGCACCCTGCTGGGCCTGATGCCCACCGAGTGGGAGCGGGAGGAACTGGTCGAGTGGATCGCGCTGTTGGAGAGGACGGGCGCCACCGCCGGGCTGTACGACACCGCACTGCCCGCCGAGGTCCGCTCGCCGGACGGCACCGCGGGGTGGGTGCGCAGGCTGCTGGCCCTGGTCGGCGCGGCGACGCCGGCTCCGATGTATCCGCTGCTGGAGCGGCTGGCCGGGCCCGTACGCGCCGAACTCGCCGCCGACGGCGGCGCGTTGCCGCCGGTGCACGACGTGCACCTCCTCGACCAGCTGCTGGAGTGGGGCATACCGGTGGCCGAGCCCGGCCCCCGCTTCTCGCTCGGCCTGCGCGCCTGGACGCGGCGCGCGGACCGCCGTGAGCTGTGCGCCCTGGCGGCCGACCCCCGCTTCCGCCGCGCGTTCCGCCGGAGCATGCCGTACCTGCCGAGTGAGGACGGGCGCGCGGCCCTCGCCGCACTGGCCGCGGCGCCCGGCGGCCGCTCGCTGCTCGCCGAGTGGGTCGCCGAGGTCTGCGGCCGGTACCTCACCCGGGAACTGCCGGCGTTCTCCAGCCGCGGCGGCGCTCTGGAACCCCTGGTGCACCTGCCCGGCGAGATCCTGGCCCTCGCCGAGGACGCGGTGCGTGCGGCGCTGAAGCCGGGGATGGCCCCGGCGCTCGCCCGCAGTCTGCGCTGCGGCCTCATCGACGAACTGGGCTGGCCCGCCTGGGACGAGGCCGTCGCCGCTGCCGGTGCCGGCCACCCGGCGCACGACATCCAGGTCGTCGACGCCTGGCCGCACCTCGTCGTGCTGACCCGCGCCAGGGCCCGGGTGATCGGCCCGGAGGGCACCGTCCACACCCATGAACTGCGGCTGCCGGCCGCGCCGGTGGAGGGCGCGCCGCCCCGGGAGGTGGACGACGTCAACTGCCGCTGGGTCGACGGTGAACTGCTGGTCTGGTGGTCGGCGACGGGGCACAAGCACGGCTACTGGGAGCACAGCCCCGAAGAACTCTTCCCCTGCGACGGCGGCCTCGGCCGCTCCGGCTGGATGCTGGAGTACGGCAGGACCATGGCCCCGGCCACCCTGCCGGTCCCCGGAGGCGGGCGCACCACCGGCGCCGGGGTGCTGCGCCGCGGCGACACCGTCCTCCCGGAAGCCCGCCTGGTGATCAGCGACGGGACGTCCTACTGGGTGCAGGAGATGAAGAGCACCCGGCCCCTGGAGATCGGCTGGTTCGAGTACGACCCGGTCACCGACACCCTCGGCGCTTTCCGCCCGCCGCCGTGGTTCGACGAGGGCCTGCGCGCGGCCCCGGAGGGCACCACCGAGGTGACGGGCCGGCTGCTGCCCGCCGACGGCGTCGCCCCGGGGCCGCTGTGCGCCCCGGTGGACGGGGTACTCGGCTGGCGGGTGCTGCAACTGCCCGACGGCTCACTGCGGGGCGAGGATCTGGCCGGCCGTACCGTCGCCGTGCCTCCCGCGCGGGGCACGTCCCGGGCGCTGTGGCACGCGCTGCTCTTCCCCGGCGCCGAGCGGCCCCTGGCGGTGGTGCAGGACACCGACGTCGTCCGGCTGCTGGACGAACACGGCACCGTGCGGGCCGAGTTCCTCCAGGACCGTGGGAAGCAGCGCCACGAGGGGGCGTTCACCGGGGGCAACACGCTGCTGCCGCCGCTGCGGTACTGGCATCTGCTCCAGCCGCGCGATCCGCGGGGCTCGGCGGCGCTGCGCCGGGTCGACGAGGAGACGGCCGCGGCGCTGCTGGCCGCCGCGGTGCAGGAGGCCGAACCGGCAGGACCGACGGGGCCCGCCCGCCCGGCCGGGCCGGAGCAGGCCGCGGCGGACGGGGAACGGCTGCCGGAGCTGATCCGAACCCTGCTGCCGGAGGTCACCGACGACGCCCTCCGCGCAGGCATCGCCGGAGTGGTGCGCTTCGCCGCCGCTCAACAACGCGCCCTGGACGAGACGTCGGCCCGCCTCGACGCGGCCGTGGGAAGCGGTGCCGCCCGGGACAGCTCGGGTC
This sequence comes from Streptomyces cacaoi, assembly GCF_006539165.1. Lineage (GTDB taxonomy): Bacteria > Actinomycetota > Actinomycetes > Streptomycetales > Streptomycetaceae > Streptomyces > Streptomyces cacaoi. The sequence continues at coordinate 4,806 of NZ_BJMM01000049.1, forward strand.
AGGACGCCGCGTCCGGGAGCGCCTCGGCCGGGAGCGCCGCGTCCGGGAGCGCCTCGTCCGGCAACGCCTCGTCCGGGAGCGCCGCGTCCGGGAGCGCCTCGGCCGGGAACGCTTCGTCCGGAAGCGGCACGGCGCAGGACGGCCCTGGCCGGTACGGCTCGGGCCAGGACAGCCCGGGCCGGGACAGCCCGGGTCAGGACGGAACGGACCGGGAGGGGGCAGACCGGGAGGGGGCTGAACGGGACGGATCGGGACAGGGCGGTACGGCATCCGGTGGTACGGGATCCGGCGGTACGGCGCGGGAAGGTGCCGAGGTCGAGGACACAGGCCGGAAAGGCGCCCCCGGCCAGGGGAGCGCGGCACCGCACGGCCAGGCGGAGGCGGACGCGGCCCGGCAGGGCGGGGGTTCGGGCGGCGCGGTCCCGCAGGGCGCTGCGGTGGACGGTGCCGATGCGGCGTCCGGGCAACGACGGCGCAGTGCCATGGCGTCGGGGCAACGAGAGTGCAGTGCGACGGCGTGGGGACAGGGCGGCGAGCCCGGGCAGCGGGCGGTGGGGGACGGGCCGGCGCGTCCGCCCGAACCCGGTGACGCGACGCTGGCCGACGCGCTGGACGGCCTCGGCCTGCGCACCGGCCTCAGGGGCCGCAGCATCTACTTCGACCTCGATCACCGGCTCTTCGACCTGCTGCGCCTGCTCGGCCGCGCGCGACGCGGCGAGAGCGAGCCGTCCCCGGCGGGGCAGGCGCACCTCGCGGTGGAGCAGCCGAAGCCGCTGGACCACCTGGACTGGCGGGTGCTGCCCGAACTGCCCGCGATCGCCGCGCTCCGGGCCGCGTCGGCCGTCACCGTCGAGGAGCACCGGAGCGCACTGGACGCCTACCTCGCCGAGCTGGACGCCCAGGGCCTGGCGGTGCTCGACCCGGACCACTGGCGCCGGGCCCGACTGCGCCTGGACCGCGCCCCGTTCGAGGCCCCGGGCTCCCCGCCGCTGCTCCAGTCCCGTGCGACGATGCTCGACCTCGGCCACGGCGCGTTCCTCCTCTTCCCCGGCCTCTGGTTCGACTTCGACGCGGTAGGCGGCGGGGACACCGGCAACGGCGCGGACGGCGGCGGCGTCGGGCCCGCCCCGGACGGCTTCCGCGACTACAGCGCGCTGTACCACGACCCGACGGGCCGCTTCGAGGTCCCGGCGCCCTACGCCGACCTGGTGCACACCGAGCCGTTCGTGCCCCTGCCCACGCGGCCGCCCGGCTGGGTCGCGGCCTTCCGCGCCGAGCTGGCCCAGCGCGGCCCCGCGCCCTGGAACCCGGCGGCGGCCGAGGAGTTCGCCCGGCTCACCGGCGTCACCCCGAGCATGGCCCGGCTGGTGGTCGCCGGACTCCCGCGGATCGACGCCGAGCGCGACCCCGTGCCCCCGGAGACCGTGAAGGCCCTCGGCGTCGTCTCCGCCGATGCGCAGGCCGCCAAGGACATCCTGCGGTCCGTCGACCGCCTCACCCGGCGGGCTGTGGTGGCGGCGCTGCTGCCCGCCGAGCCGTCCCGGCTGTGGACGGACGGGCCGGACGCCGCGGCGGCGGCCGCGGTGTGGAACGCGCGGGTGGGGTACCGCGAGCCGCTCCCCGAAGACGTCCTGCACGAGGCGGCCCGCAGCATGGCGCCGATATGGTGGCCGCCGTACGAGGCGATGCACGCCTTCCGCGACGCCGGTGACGCGCCGCGGCTCCAGCGCGACCTGATGTGGCGGCCGGACGGGGCGCGCCACCCCTCGGACGGGGGCCGGCCCGGCTTCGACCGTGACACGCTGCTGGGCTCGGTGGCGCTGTCCGCCTGGCTCGCCCACCGCCTCCCGGCCGGCGACCCGCTCCGCCGTGCCCTGCCCGCCGTGCTGGACGCGGTACGCGCCCGGCTGGCCGCGCCGGGGATGGCGCTCCGCATGGTCCGGTGGAACGGCCTGGACGACTTCCGCCGCACCCTCGGCGAACCCACCGGCACCGAGGAGGAGTTCGAGTTCTACGGCGCCGTCGCGCTCCGTACCCGGAACATGATCGGCTCCGCCGTCAACCCGGCCATCCGCACGGCCCTGCTGGCGGCGGACGGCACCGACCCGTATCTGTCGGCGCTGTTCCCCGAGGAGGGCCCCACGGTGGAGGAGACCGTGCTCCGGGTCGCACACGACGCGCGGTTCGCCGCGCTGCTCGCCGATCCGGGGGAGCCGGCGGCGGGCCCGCCGGGTGAGGACGGGACGTGGTGGCCGCAGGATCCGGCCCGCTCGGTGCCCGACCTGGTCGCCGAGGTGGCCGGAGCGTACGGCCTGGGCGGGGACGCCGCAGCGCTGTATCTGATGCTGCTGGCCATGCCGGACCCCACCGACCGCAACACCGCACGCTGGACCGGCTGGGCGCGGCAGCGGGGCGGCACCGCCCGGCTGCGTGCCGCCCGCGCCGAACTCACCGCCACCGGACTGGTGAGGGAGGGCCGCCGCACCCGCGCCGGGCGCTCCCTGTTCCTGCCCGGCGGCTGGGTCCGGCTCGCCACGCCCCATGTGCCGCTGGAGCGCTGGAAGGTGCCGCTGTACAGCCTGCTGCTGCACGGCGAGAACGTCCCGCTGGGCGTCGTCGTCCCCGCCGAGCCCGTCGCCGATCTCTACCGCCGGGCCTGGCAGCGCGTCCAGGACGGCGACCCGCCGCGCCCCGAGGAACTCCAGGTCCCCCCGCCCCGCAGCACCCGCCGCCGCTCCTGACCCACCCGCGCCGGGCCCCGACCCTCCGTGCCGCATCCCGACCCGACCCCTCGGTGCCGCATCCCGACCCATCCGCGCCGGGTCCTGACCATCCGCGCCGGGGCCTGCCCCATCCGTTGCTGGGTCCTGCCCCATCCGCGCTGGCATCCTGATGCACCTGTGCCGGGGCCTGGCACAGCCGCCGGGGCCCTGCACACCCCGCCGCCCCCGCCGCCCCCCTCACGCGCCCGCTCAACCCCCGCCCCGCGCGCCGTACTTCGTTGCCCCGCGGGGCCGAACCGGCGGGAGTGGTTCGGGAACCGGCGTGCCGGGGCGTCCTCTGCCGAAGGAAATGCGGGCCGCGTCGACGGCTCCGCAACGGATGCCTACGGTCGGCGCGCATGACCGCATCACACACCAGCTCACATCCGTACGGCGGAACGCTGCCGGTCCTCGCTGCGGCCTGCCTGTGGGGGACGGTGGGCCCCGTCCAGGTATGGGCGGACTCCGGGGCCGACCCCGTGTCCCTGGGCGCGGCACGGCTGCTCATCGGCGGACTCGTGCTCGCCGGGGTGGCGCTGCTGCTCCCGGGGTCCCGGGCCGGGCTGCGGTCGCTGGCCCGGCGCGAGGTGGGGCCGTGGATCGTGGCGGCGGCCCTGGCCACCGCCGTCTACCAGGCCGGGTTCCTGTGCGCGGTGAGCCGTACCGGTGCCGCTCTCGCCACCGCCGTGGCGCTCGGGGTGGCGCCGGTGGCCACGGGCGTCTGCGCCCGGGTGGTGACCGGTGAACGCCTCACCGCCGCCTGGGCCGTGGGCACCGCCGCCGCCGTGGCCGGGTGTGTGCTGCTGCTGGGGCCGGGCGGCGGGCAGTCGGCGCTCGGCGGGGTGGTCCTGGGCGTCGTCTCCGGCGTCTGCTACGGCCTGTACACCGTCGCGGCGAAGCGCCTGTCCGACCGGGGTGCGAGCATGCCGGCCGCGGTCGCCGCGACCCTGCTGGCGGGCGGCGTCGTGCTGGCACCGGCCGTGCTGCGGAACCCGTCCGGCCTCGCGACCGGCTCCGGCCCGGCTCTCCTCGTCTGGCTGGGCGTGGTCGCCACCGCCGGTGCCTACATGGCGTTCGTGGCGGGGCTGCGCCGGGTGACCGCGGGGACCGCGGGGACGCTCAGCCTGGCCGAGCCGCTGGTGGCGGCCGTCCTCGGGCTTCTCGTGCTCGGCGAACGGCTGTCCGCCGTGGCCGCGGCCGGTATGGCTCTGCTGCTGGCCGGGCTGGTCGCGGTGAGCCTTCCCGCCGGTGTCCTTCCGGGGACACGGCAGCGGGGGACGCGTGCCGCAACGGTGCCGACGTTCGCCCCGGCCGCCCCGGTTGCGCCGGACACCCCGGCCGCCCCGGACGCTCCGGCCGCCCCGGTTGCGCCGGACGCTCTGGCTGCCCCGGCCGCCCCGGTTGCGTCGGATGCTCCGGTCGCATCGGACGGTGAGCCGCGGGCCACCGACCGGCCCGTCGAACACTCCTGAGCGGCGGCCGTACCGGACGGCGGCCGTACCCGACGGCGGCCGGGCCCGGTCAGGAACGGCTCCGCCTCCGCCGCACCAGCACGGCCGCCGCCCCCGCGAGGAGCACGCACCCGCCGAGCACACCGGCGACCGTCCCCGCACCGAAACCGCTCGCGGCGGGCAGCGGTCCGAACAGCTCGAAGGTGCGCGTGTTGTTGCCGGTGTCCGGATCGGCGTGGTCCGCCTCCATGTCGCTTGCTTTCAGCGCGGCCTTCGCCTTGCCGATTCCCGCGGCGGCTGTTTCCGTGCCGTCGCGCTCGCGGACCTCGAAGTCGACGGTGTCGGTCTCACCGGGCGCCGCGGTGCTCAACGGGCAGGTGTAGGTGAGCCCCTGGTGTCGGCAGATCGGCTCGAACGCGTTGTCGTCGATCTTCTCCATCGGCTCCTTGCGCACCTCGGTCCCCTCCGGCAGCGTCAGGACGAGTGCGACGCCGTCGTCCCCGTCCCCCGGATCGCCCGGGCCGTCGTTGCGCAGGCCCACCCGCAGCCGGCGGCTGTCGTCCCCGGCAGCCGAGACCTGGGAAACGGCCGCGTAGTCGGCGTGGTTGGCGATGCGTATCTTCGTCCAGACGTCCTTGTCCTCGCTGTACTCCTCGCGCCCGCCGTGTGCCGTACGCACCCGCGGGGCGAGCGCGGCGCCGGTGCCTCTGCGGGCCGTGCCGGACGGGGTGGGCTCCGCCGTGGAGCGGGAGGAGCCGTCCAGTCCCCCGTTGTCGGCACCGGTGCCCAGGAGCCGGACGGAGGTCTGGAAGGTGCTGTACATCAGACGGCGCGAGCCGCCGAGAACGAGCCAGTCCTCGATGTGCGCCTCCTTGCCGGGTTCCACGCGCGTCCCGGGAAAGCGGCACGTCAGGGTCACCGTGCCGCCGTGGGCCCGGTAGTCGCAGGACCGCGAACGGCGGACGGGGCCCAGCCGTTCGTCGACCGACGCGGTCACGGCGAAGCCGTCGGCCGGCAGTTCCCCGGTGTTGCGGACGTCGAGCGCCACAGCGTGCTTCTTGCCCGAGGCGACCCGGAGGGTCTGCCGGCGCAGGGCCAGCACGGGGCCGCCGACCACGACGCGGGTCGTCGCCCGGCTCACCTCTCCCTTCGCGTTGCGGAAGCGGATGTGCAGTTCGCCGCTGTCGCCGGGCTCGCTCGTGGGCGCCGCGCGCGGCAGGGCACCGGCCCAGTTGGTCCAGCTGTCGTACGCCTCGCTGACCCGGCACACGATCTTCCGGTCCGTTCCGGAGCAGCCCTTGCCGTACCGCTTGAGCCGCAGGACGTCGGCGGAGCCCGTGACATCCAGGGTCAGCTTCGACGTCTTCGCCATACCCGACGCGCCCTCGTGGCGGATCAGGAGGTGCCTCTCCCGGTCGGGGCGCGCCTTTCCCCCGTGCGGGGCGACGCGGAACGAAGCGGGCGCCGTGAGCTTCGGCCCGTCCGAGCCGCCGTCGGCGAGGGCCGTACCCGGCGGGAGGAGCCCCGACCCGAGCAGCAGCGCGAGAACACCGGCGCACAGGCCCCTCAGAAACGTGGCGCCCTTCGGGCGGGGCGCACGGGAGCGCGGACCGGTACCGACAGCGTCTGCGGATGCCATCGCTCCAGTCGAACAGCCCGTGCGTACGCGGCGGACACCGTCCTGTGACGGAACAGCAACGCTTCCACGCCGCCCGGCCCCGGCGGCACCGCTGCGCGGCACCCGAGCGGCCCGTCCCCGAGGCCCCCGGCCCAACAGGAGTGCGTGCCGGGGACGTTCACCGGTACCGGCACCGGACGGAACCGGTCCGGTCCGGGCCGGGCCGCACCGGAGCGAACGGCTCCGTACCGCCGTACCGACGTACCGCCGCCCCGCTCAGGGCGTGTGGCGGCCCGGTACCCCCGCGCTCGGTGCCGCGACGACCTCGACCTCCAGCAGGTACTCCGGTGCGAAGAGGGCGGGTACGGGCACCAGGGTGCTGGCGGGGGCCCGGGTGACGCCCGCACGCAGCGGCCCGAAGATGACGGGCAGCAGCGCGGGGGTGTAGTCCACGACGTAGACCGTCTCCTTGACGATGTCGTCCCTGGTGGCGCCGACCGCCGCGAGGGCCGCCCCGATGTTGCGGACGATCTGCGCGCTCTGGGCCCCGTGGTCGCCGGGCCCGACGGGCCGTCCCGCGGTGTCCCAGGCGACCTGGCCCGACAGGTGCACCAGCCGTTCCCCCTCGGTGACGACGACCTGGCTGATCATCCCGGTCGGGCTGTGCACCGCCGGGGGATTGCTGCGCTCTACGGACACGACCGTGCCTTTCCGGTGCTCAGGAGGGCGTTCCGGCCCAGGCGTCGAGCGCCTTGTGCCGTTCGTCGCGGCGGGCGGTGGCGTCGGTGGCGCGGGTGGCCCAGGCGATGTGGCCGTCGGGGCGCACGAGGATCTCGGTCACTCCCTCCAGCTCCGGGTGGCCGTCCCGCTCGGTGACGGCGACGGCGGTGACACGGGAGCCCCGGCCCGTGACGGGCGGCCCGGACCGCGGGTCGGCCGCGAGGTCGAGATGGACGAACCGTCCCTCGTGCAGCAGCTCGTAGACCCGTGCCGCCCCGGACGCGGCGGCGGTCAGCCCGATGTCGGGCATCCGCCGCCCCACCAGCGGGTCGTCCCCGGGATCCGTCGGCGGGTAGGCGGTGCCGAGCGCGGAGACCCGGGCGGCGAGCCTGCGGTTGACCTCCTCGATGCTCAGGAGTTCGTCGAGGAGGGTGCGCAGCGCCGCACCGGGCCGCTGGTACTGCGGGACCAGCGTCAGCTCCGCGAGCAGCGTCTGCACCTCGGTGTTCTCGGTGACCGCCCGGCCCACCGGGTGGCGCTCGTCGTGGTAGCTGTCCAGCAGCCCGGGCGGTGCCCAGCCGTGGACGGCGGCGGCCAGCTTCCAGCCGAGGTTCACGGCGTCCTGGAGGCCGGTGTTCAGCCCCTGGCCCGCGGCGGGGAAGTGGATATGGGCCGCGTCGCCCGCCAGCAGGACCCGGCCGGAGCGGTAACCGTCCGCGAGGCGGGTGGCGTTGCCGAAGCGGGAGAGCCAACGGGGGTCGGCGACACCGCAGTCGGAGCCGCAGATCCGGACCAGGGAGGCACGGAACTCCTCCAGGGTCACGGGCTCGCGCGCCGGCGTCCGCATGCGTTCCGGGTCCAGACAGACCAGCCTGGTCAGACCGTTCTCCAGCGGTGCGACGAGGACGCCGTGTGCCCGGGCCGCCGCCAGGCCCGCCGGGTCGTCGTCGAGTTCGGCGAAGTCGCCGAGCATCCCGGTGAGGGTCTCGTCGACGCCGGGGAAGCCGATCCCGGCGGCCTCCCGCACCCGGCTGCGCCCGCCGTCGCACCCCACCGCGAACCGGGCGCTGTGGACCTCGACGCCCCCGGGGCCCTGCGCCCGTACCTCGACCCCGTCGCCGTCCTGGCTCAGGGCGACGACCTCGTGCCCGTACCGGATCTCCACCCCCAACTCCCGTGCCCGCTCCGCGAGCAGCGCCTCGGTGCGGGCCTGGGCGAGGAAGAGCGTGTAGCCGTGCCGGGAGTCCAGCGCGGAGAAGTCCAGCCGGGTGGGGAGCTGGGCGAAGTGCCAGCCGGGCACGGTGCGGCCGAGCGGCAGGAAGCGGTCGAGCAGCCCGCGCTGGTCCATCAGCTCCAGGCTGCGCGGATGCAGCGTGAGCGCCCGCGAGTCCCGCTGCGGTGCGGTGCGGCGCTCCAGGATCCGGGTGCGGACACCGGCGAGCGCCAGCTCGCACGCGAGCATCAGCCCGGTCGGTCCCGCCCCTGCGACGATCACGTCGACGTTCATGGGAGTCGTCCTCCTCCAATTAGTGAACCATGTTCACGTGAACGATGTTCACTATACTGAGGTCCATGAGTTCTCCGTCAAACCCGGGCCGCGGCCGGCCCCCGCGACTCGACCGTGCGCGCACCCTGCGGACAGCCCTCGACCTGCTGGACCGGTCGGGGCTCGACGCACTGACCATGAGGCGGCTCGCCGACGCCATGGAGGTGCAGGCCGGCGCGCTGTACCGCTACTTCGCGACCAAGCAGGACCTGCTGACGGCGATGGCCGAGCGCATGATGGACGGCGTCGCGGACGCCGCCGGGACGTGCGACGGCGACTGGAGCGAGCAACTGGCCGCCCTCGCCCGCGCGATGCGCACGGCCCTGCTCGCCCACCGCGACGGCGCACGGGTGTTCGCCGGTACGCACTCGACAGGTGAGAACATCCTCGGCTTCGCCGACACGGCCATGGGCGTCATGCGTGCGGCGGGGTTCCCCGGCGACGACGCGGCACGGGCGCTCTACACCGTGGCCAACTTCACCGTCGGCCACACCCTGGAGGAACAGGCCGCCCTCCAGGCGGAAGACGGCGGCCCGGCCGACCCGGACGCCCTCGCCGACACGGTGACAGCCGGCGCCTACCCCCACCTGACCGCCGGCCTGCCCGCACTCACCAGCACGGACTTCACCCGGCTCTTCGAATTCGGCCTGGACCTGCTGCTGGAAGGACTCAGATCCCGACGCTGAACGGCCCCCGGCGTATCCACCGGGGGCGTGCCGGGCGTTTCATCGGCGCGAACGCGCCGGAAGAAACCGCGGTCTGGGCCCGAAGGCCGGGACCGCGGCCCGGGAGGCTCTCAGCACTCGATGACGTTGACCGCGAGGCCGCCGCGGGCCGTCTCCTTGTACTTGACCTTCATGTCGGCACCCGTGTCCCGCATCGTCTTGATGGCCTTGTCGAGGGACACATGGTGGCGGCCGTCGCCGCGGAGGGACATGCGGGCGGCGGTGACGGCCTTGACGGCGGCCATGCCGTTGCGTTCGATGCAGGGGATCTGGACGAGGCCGCCGACCGGGTCGCAGGTGAGGCCGAGATTGTGCTCGATGCCGATCTCGGCGGCGTTCTCCACCTGTTCGGGGCTGCCGCCGAGGATCTCGGCGAGCCCGCCGGCGGCCATCGAGCAGGCCGAGCCGACCTCGCCCTGGCAGCCGACCTCGGCGCCGGAGATCGAGGCGTTCTCCTTGAACAGCATGCCGATGGCGCCGGCGGCGAGGAGGAAGCGCACGACGGCGTCGTCGTCCGTGCCGGGGACGAAGTCCCGCGCGTGGTGCAGGACGGCGGGGATGATGCCGGCCGCGCCGTTGGTGGGCGCGGTGACGACCCGGCCGCCGGCCGCGTTCTCCTCGTTCACGGCCATGGCGTACAGCGTCGTCCACTCCATGGCGTGCGCCTGCTTCTGGCCCTCGGCACGCAGCTGACGGGCCGAAGTGGCGGCGCGGCGGCGGACCTTGAGGCCGCCGGGGAGGATGCCTTCCTGGGTGAGGCCGCGCTCGACGCAGTCGCGCATGACCTGCCAGATCTCCAGCAGCCCGGCGCGGATCTCCTCCTCGGTGCGCCACGCCTTCTCGTTCTCCAGCATCAGCCGGGAGACGGACAGCCCGGTCTCCCGGGTCAGGCGCAGCAGTTCGTCGCCGGTGCGGAAGGGGTGGCGCAGGACGGTGTCGTCGAGCTTGATGCGGTCCTCGCCGACGGCGTCCTCGTCGACGACGAAGCCGCCGCCGACGGAGTAGTACGTCTTCTCCAGCAGGGGAGCGCCCTCCGCGTCGTAGGCGAACAGCGTCATGCCGTTGGCGTGGTACGGCAGCGAGCGGCGGCGGTGCAGGATGAGTTGCCGTGGTTCGTCGAACGCGATCTCGTGCGCGTCCCCTATCTCGGCGCCGAGGAGCCGCAGCCGGCCGGTCTCGCGGATGCGGGCCACGCGTGCGTCGGCGTTCTCGACGTCGACCGTGCGGGGTGACTCGCCCTCCAGGCCCAGCAGGACGGCCTTCGGGGTGCCGTGGCCGTGGCCGGTGGCGCCGAGCGAGCCGAAGAGTTCGGCGCGCACGGAGGCGGTGTGGGCGAGGACACCCTCGTTCTTCAGGCGCCGCGCGAACAGGTTGGCGGCGCGCATCGGGCCGACCGTGTGCGAGCTGGAGGGGCCGATGCCGATCGAGAAGAGGTCGAAGACGGAAATAGCCATGGTGGCGGCTCCATGCCCTTGCGGGCGTGTGCGAGGTGGTGGTTCTGCCCTGCCCGGCCGGGCCGGGGACGGGCTGCGGCCGGTTCCGGCGGGGTCCGGCGGGAGGTACCCGGTGCCGTGGCTCCCGCGGGCCGGGACCGCGGCCCCGCCGTCCCCGGTGCCCGGCGCGGACGGACCGATGGCCGGTCGCGTCGCGCGCCGGGCGGGGAGCCGGGTGGGGCCGGCCGGGCAGGGCGGGCCCGAGCTACTTGCCGAGGCCCGGGTAGAGCGGGTGCTTGTCCGCGAGCGCGGTCACCCGGGCGGCCAGCGCCTTGCCCTTGGCCTCGTCGAACCCGGGCAGCAGCGCCTCGGCGATGATGTCCGCGACCTCGGCGAAGTCCGCCTCCTGGAAGCCGCGGGTGGCCAGCGCGGGCGTGCCGATCCGCAGCCCGGAGGTCACCATCGGCGGCCGCGGGTCGTTCGGCACGGCGTTGCGGTTGACGGTGATGCCGATGTCGTGCAGCCGGTCCTCGGCCTGCCGCCCGTCGAGCTCGCTGTTGCGCAGGTCGACGAGGACGAGGTGGACATCGGTGCCGCCGGAGAGGACGGAGACCCCGGCGTCCACGGTGTCCTGGCGCAGCAGCCGCTCGGCGAGGATGCGGGCGCCGGCCAGGGTGCGCTCCTGGCGCTCCTTGAAGTCGTCGCTCGCCGCGATCTTGAAGGCGACGGCCTTCGCGGCGATGACGTGCTCCAGGGGGCCGCCCTGCTGACCGGGGAAGACCGCCGAGTTGATCTTCTTGGCGTGCTCCTTCCTGGAGAGGATCACACCGCCGCGGGGACCGCCGAGCGTCTTGTGCGTGGTGGTGGTCACGACATCGGCGTGCGGCACCGGGCTGGGGTGCAGCCCGGCGGCGACGAGGCCGGCGAAGTGCGCCATGTCGACCATGAGCAGCGCGCCGACCTCGTCCGCGATCCGGCGGAACGCGGCGAAGTCGAGGCGGCGCGGGTAGGCGGACCAGCCGGCGATGATCAGGCGGGGCCGGTGCTCCTTGGCCATCCGCTCGACCTCGTCCATGTCGACCTGGCCGGTCTCGCCGTCGACCTGGTAGGCGACGACGTTGTAGAGCTTGCCGGAGAAGTTGATCTTCATGCCGTGGGTCAGATGCCCACCGTGCGCCAGATCCAGGCCCATGATCGTGTCGCCCGGGTCGAGCAGCGCGAACATGGCGGCGGCGTTCGCCTGGGCGCCGGAGTGCGGCTGGACGTTGGCGGACTCGGCGCCGAACAGCGCCTTCACCCGGTCCCGGGCCAGGTCCTCGACGACGTCGACGTACTCGCAGCCGCCGTAGTAGCGGCGGCCCGGGTAGCCCTCGGCGTACTTGTTGGTGAGGACGGAGCCCTGCGCCTCCATGGCGGCCACGGGGGCGAAGTTCTCCGACGCGATCATCTCAAGGGTGGACTGCTGGCGGTGGAGCTCGGCGTCGACGGCGGCGGCGACGTCCGGGTCCACCTCGTGGAGGGAACTGTTCAGAAGCGACATGGAAGGACCATCCGGTGTCTAGGGAGCGGGCGGGCGGCGGTGCTCAGTTGCCGTTGGCGAAGGCGGTGTACTCGTCGGCCGTCAGCAGATCCTCGGGTTCCTCGGACAGCTTCACCTTGAACAGCCAACCGCCCTCGAACGGGGCGGAGTTCACCAGCGCGGGGTCGTCCACCACGTCCTGGTTCACCTCGGTGATCTCTCCGGAGGCGGGGGAGTAGAGATCGCTGACGGACTTGGTCGACTCCAGCTCGCCGCAGGTCTCGCCCGCGGTGACGGTGTCGCCCACCTCGGGAAGCTGGACGAAGACGACATCACCGAGTGCGTCGGCGGCGTGCGCGGTGATACCGACGGTCGCGACGCCGGCCTCGCCGTCGGCACCGACCGACAGCCACTCGTGCTCCTTGCTGTACCGGAGCTGCTGGGGGTTGCTCATGGTCTGATTCTCCCGGATGAGATAGGTGCGAAGAAAACGGTCTTGGCAGGTGGGACGAGGGTCACGCCCTTGACGCGCGGGCGCACGGCGCACTCGCCGCGCACCGGGCGGCGCCCCGGCGCCGGCCCGGAACCCTGCCGGGCCGTGGGCGCGGCCCACCGCGCCCACGGGGTGCCGCGCGCCGGGCCGGTGGACGGCCGCGCCGGGGAGGCCACGCCGCGGGAAGCGGTCAGCCGCGCTTGTAGAAGGGGAGCGCCACCACGTCGAACGGCTCGTGGGAGCCGCGGATGTCCACGGCGACGCCCTCGGTGCCGGCCTCCGCGTACCCCGGGTCGAGGTACGCCATCGCGATCGGCTTGCCCAGCGTGGGGGAGGGGGCGCCCGAGGTGACCTCGCCGATCACCGTGCCGTCGGCGACCGCCACCACCGGGTAGCCGGCGCGCGCCACCCGGCGCCCGGTGGCCACCAGGCCGACGAGCTTGCGCGGCGGCGCCGAGCGCGCCCGCTCCTTCGCCGCCTCCAGCGCCTCCCGGCCCACGAAGCGGCCCTCGTTCGTCTCCTTCTCGAACTTGACGACCCTGCCGAGCCCGGCGTCGAACGGGGTCAGCCCGGTCGACAGCTCGTGCCCGTACAGCGGCATGCCCGCCTCCAGGCGCAGGGTGTCGCGGCAGCTGAGACCGCAGGGCACCAGGCCCGCGTCCGCGCCCGCCGCGCTGACCGCCTCCCACACGGCGAGAGCGTCGTCGGGGGAGACGAACAGCTCGAAACCGTCCTCGCCGGTGTATCCGGTCCGGGCGACCAGCGCGCTCCGGCCCGCCACCATGTCCCGCTGCCCCGCGTAGTACTTGAGCCCGTCCAGGTCCATGTCCGTGAGCTTGCGCAGGATGCCGACGGCCTCCGGGCCCTGGACGGCCAGCAGCGCGTAGGCGTCCCGGTCGTCCCGGACGTCCGCGCCGAAGCGCTCGCCGGTCGCCGGGTCGTCCTGCCGCTCGCGCAGCGCGTCCAGCACCGTCTGCGCGTTGGCCGCGTTGGCGACGACCATGTACTCCTCGTCCGCCAGCCGGTAGACGATCAGGTCGTCCAGGATGCCGCCGTCCGCATCGCAGATCATCGTGTACCGGGCGCGGCCCACCGCCAGCTTGGAGAGGTTGCCGACCAGCGCGTGGTCGAGCAGGGCGCCGGCCTGCGGACCGGTCAGCGTGATCTCGCCCATGTGGGAGAGGTCGAACAGCCCGGCGCGGGAGCGGACGGCGAGGTGCTCCTCGCGCTCGCTGCCGTAGCGCAGCGGCATGTCCCAGCCCGCGAAGTCGGTCATCGTGGCGCCCAGCGCGCGGTGCTTCGCGTCGAGGGCCGTCTTGCGCGGGGCAGCGCCCCCGCCGGCCGGCGACTCAGTCATTCAGGCTCCCGGAAGAAGGGTGTGACAACGGATGTCCTCCCCATCTGTCATCGGAACCTGAGAGGTTCGCCGACAGCTCCACGCACGGGGATCCCGGACCCTGCGGTCCCGGAGACCCGGCGGGCGGAGCCCGGCTTGCACCTTGGGTGGGGCGGCGGCACGAGGCGGCGGCCCGCTTTTCAGATCTGCCTCGCCTGCGCGGTAACGGGGCCTGAGAGATTCAAGGGAGGATCTTGCTCCTTCGGCGCCCCGGATGACCGGGGACTCTCCCGCGCGGGTTCGAACGGCCGGTATGCAGTTGGCCCGCACATCATTGCACGGGCACCCGGCGGCTGACTGCCCCCCGAGCGCCCCTCGTTCCCCGGGCGTTCCCCGGCGTTTCCCCGGCGTTTCCCCGGCGTTTCCCGGGCGCTTCCCCGGTGCCTCCCCGTCCGGACCGGCCCGTTCCCGCTGTTCTTGCCGTGGATTACCTTTTCTTGACACTCTGCCTTCAGCGGCGGTCCTGCCCGTCGCCCAGGGGAGGGGTGGTCTGTGGTCGGTTCACCGGGTGGCGACGCGGCCGTGCCGCCGGCGGCGTCCTGCGCTTCCCCCGTCACGTCCGCCGTGTCCACCTCCCTGACGCCACCCCTGACACCACCTCTGCCACCGCCTCTGGCGCCGCCCCCGTGCGCGTCCGCCGCACCCGCCGCGTCGGCCGTCTCCGCCTCGGCCGTTCCCGAGCTGTCCGCCTCGGGGGTGCCCGGGAAGGGGACGGTGGTGAGCGGCGCCGTCGTCGTGCCGCCCGCGTACGAGGACGTACCTGCGCGAACGTCCGCCGCACGCCGGGGAACCGCCGGCAGCCGCACCCGCACGGACACCGGAGCTGACGACACCGAGCCCGACACCGAGCCCGACACCGAGCCCGGCGCCGAGCGCGACGCAGAACCCGACGCCGAACCCACGGGTGAGAGGGCCGCAGGGGACGGCGCAGGGGGTGCAGAGGACCTCGTCGGCTCCGGGGACCCAGGGGAGGCCGGGCACCCCGGGGACATCGGGCACTCCGGGCGGTCCGGACGCTCCGCACACCCCGGACGCCCCGGGCAGCCCGGGTACTCCGAGGGCTCCGGCCGCTCCGGGAACGCCGGGCGGTCAGCGGGCTCCGGAACCGTCGCCGGGGAGGCCGCCGGGGAAGTCGCCGGGGAGGCCGCCGGGCAGGGAGCCGCGGCGCCGCTGCCGGGCGGGCTACCGGCGGTGCGCGATCTGCGCGGTGGGCCGCCGCCCCGCGTGATCGGCTACCCGGCCGGTGACGTCCTCGTCGTCTCCGGGCTGCCCGGCGGCGGCAAGTCCACCCTCATCCGGCAGACCGTGGCGGCGCCGGCGCTGCGGATCGACTCGCAGGACAGCCGGGAGCGGTGGGAGCGCCGGCTGCCCGCCTGGCTGCCGTACGCCGTCTACCGGCCGTGGGTCCGGCTCGCGCACTACGCCGGGCTGCGCCGCGCGCTCGCCTCGGGTCGCGCCGTCGTCGTGCACGACTGCGGAACCCAGTCCTGGGTGCGCGGCTGGCTGGCCCGGGACGCCCGGAGCCGGGGCCGCGGTCTGCATCTGCTGCTGCTCGACGTCCAGCCCGCCGAGGCGCTCGCGGGGCAGGCGGCCCGGGGCAGGGGCGTGTCCGGGTTCGCCTTCCGGCGGCATCTGCGCTCCGTCGGGCGGCTGCGCGCACGGGCGGAGGACGGCCGGCTCCCACGCGGCTTCACCTCGGCCGTCCTGCTGGACCGTGCGGCGGCCCGCTCCCTGCGTGCCCTCACCTTCGGTGGGCGGCCGGGGCCGCACGCCGCACGCGGGGCCGTGGTCCCGCCGCCGATGCGGGCCGAGGCGGTGCGGCCCGTCGCGGCCGACGGTGCGGCCGACGGTCCGGGCGAGGCGGCGGCCGGGTCCCGGCCGGGCTGAGCCGCCGGGCACGGCCGAGGGCGCCGGGCGGGCCGGGGCGGTACGGGAGCCCGTCGCCGCGCCCCGGTCACCGCCCTGTCGCCGAGGGCAGTTTCGGCAGGCCCTTGAGGTCGGGTGCCGGGAGCTTTCCGCTCATCAGGGCGGCGGCCATGAGGTTGCTGCCGCCGGTGACCGCGCGGCCCGCAGCAGCGTCCCGCCCGGCGACGTCGCCCCGCACGGCGGCCCGCAGCAGTGCGTCGACCCGGTCGCGCAGATCGCGGGCGGCCTGCGCGGCCATGGTCTGCGGCGGTGTGCCGGCGGAGCCGGGCCGGGTGGCGGTCAGCGGTGCCACGGCGCGGGCCATGGCGGTGCTGTGGTGTTCGGCCCGCTGCGGGGTGAGCTTCCGGCTCTGGAGCCCGCCGACCTCGGTCAGCAGGCGGGTGAGCTGATCGACGGGCTTGACCACGCCCTTGAGGACACGGTTGTGCCGGGCGACCCGCGCGCCCGCGGAGGCGGCGTCGGCCTGTGCCACGGGCAGCGCCCGGTGGCCCGGTCCGCGGTGGGTGGCATCGCCTCGGTCGGCGGGCGCGCTCGCGCCCGCGGCGCCCGCGGCGCCGAGCCCGAGGGAGGCCGCGAGGGAGCAGGTGACGGCGGTGGCGGTGATCCTGTTCACGCGCATGTGTGGTCTTCCTCCAGTGATGCGCCGGTACGGCCAGGAGTGCGCCGTTCGGCACGAAAGGGGACGTGCACCACTTTTCGGGCGGCCCGGGTGGGTCGCAACCGGAGCGTCGCCGTACGTGTTCCCCCGGGGAGTCGGCACTTCGTGCGACGTGGATAGGCTTGCCTGTATGACAGTTCCGCCGCAGCCACAGCACTTCGGGCCGGGTCACGGGGGCGGCTGGCCGGGCAACGAGCTGGAGGAGGCGCTGTCCGCCTCGGTGCACGCCCCCCACGCCGGCGCCCGGCTGCTGGAGGTCCTCGCACGCAGCAGCGTCTGGGTTCCGCTGCCCGAGGGCGGCAGCCCGCAGAGCCGCGAACTCGACCTGCCCACCGTGGAGTTGGACGGCGCCGCCTTCGTGCCCGTCTTCAGCTCCGAGGAGCAGTTCCTCCAGGTGGCCGGCGCGCACATGTCCTTCACCGTCGCGCCCGCCCGGGAGTTCGCCCGCGGGCTGCCGCCGCAGGTGGGGCTCGCCGTCAACCCCGAGGGGACGGTGGGCATGCCGCTGCCGCCCGAGGCGGTGGCCGAGCTGTGCCGCAACACCCCGGCGGAGGCCGGGATCGCGGGGGTGGCGCGCGGTGCGCGGGTCCGCCTCTTCGAACCGGACTGGCAGGACGACCCGGTCGACTTCCTGGCCGCGGCCTCCCGGGAGTTCGCGGCTCTCGGCCGGGTCCGTACGGCGCGGCGCGCCCTGGCGAGCACGGAGGGCGACGAGCCGGCGCTCTTCGTCGGCCTCGAACTCGACCTGCTCGACCCCGAGTCGCGGCAGGCGGCACACGAGGCCCTCGCCCGCGCCCTGGACGGCGCCGAGGTGCGCTGGCCCGTCCAGATGGTGCTGCTCGACGCGGCGCAGGACGCGGTGGTCGACTGGATGCGGCAGTGCGTCCGGCCGTTCTACACGCGCGAGGGATGAGCGTGCGGGAAGGCCGCGCGTGAGGTGAGCGTGCGGGGCTGTTCGGTGTGGGGTTCCGTACGGGGGCCTCGCGTGCGGGGCCTCGCGTGCGGGAGGTGGCGTGCGGTGAGCCCCCGGGCACGGCCGGGCAAGAGACGGTCAGCGGATGGCGGGTGAGTAGGCGTACCGATGTCCCGCTCGGCTCGTAAGCTGGTTGGATGACGTGCGGGGGCGTCCAGGCGTGCCCCGGGGCGGATGAGCGGCGGGTGGGCGGCCGGCGGGCGCGGGGAGCGGCGCGGCCGGCGCGGTGCCGCCGCGGTACTGGCGGCGATGGCAAGGGAAGGGCGGCCCAGGTGAGTGCGGGTGAGAGCGTCGAGCAGCTCCTGCGGCAGGTGACGCCGGACCGGCACGGCACCTTCGAGGCGTACGACGCGTACGAGGCCCTTCTGCACGCGCTGGCGTCGAGCCGGCTGTGGATGCTGCTGTGGAACGGCCGGGCGGGGGCGCCGGACGCCCAGTACGGCAACATGGAGGTGGCCGGGTACGGCTACGCGCCGTGTGTGACCTCGGCGCAGGAGCTGGCGGCCTCCGGCTGGAACCGGGCCCACGAGGTGGTCGCCGGGCGGGACATCGCCTCGGCACTCTTCCCGGACCGCTGGGGCATCTGGCTCAATCCGCATGCGCCGGGCGGCGGTCTGGGGGTGCCGTGGCTGGATCTGCGGCGGATCGCCATCGGCCTCGACCTGCTGCCCGCCGGCCCGCTGCGGATCGGTGAACCCACCCTGGACATCCCGCAGTTCTACGCGCTGCTCGTGCAGAACGCGCACCACACGCCGGCGGTCAGGTCGCTGCGGCGGGCCTGGGTGCAGCCGGCGACGGGGGTGCCGTATCTGGCCATCGGGCTGGAGCTGTACGACAACGGCCCGGGCTCGGTGGAGGCGGCCCGGCAGATGATGGCGCAGTCGGTGGCGGCCGTGCCCGAGGGGCTGCCGGTCTCCAGCGTCGCCATGGCGGACGATCACGACCCGGTGGCCATGTGGCTGCGCCGCCAGTCCCGCCCCTTCTTCGACCGGGACGCCCACGCCGGAGTGCCCCAGGGCGTACCGGCCCCCGGATACGGCTACGGCTACCCGCGCGCGTTCTGAACGGGCGGCGCGCACCGGCCGGTTGAGCGCCCGGACGGGCGGTCGCCCATCACCCTCGTGAACTCCGCCGTCCCCTGCGGAAGCCGTCGCCGCGACCGGGTACGGGAGCGCTCCCAGAGCTGTTCCCGTCCGCTTGCGACCGGCTTCGCGCGGACGCCGGCGGAACGCGCCGCAGACAAGTCCAGAACTGGACATACCCCCTGATCAGACACCGCTCAACGTCAACTCCCGTCCGCATAACGGAACATGACGCGTCACATCACAGTTGCGCATCCTTTCCCGGGGAAGTCTGGCGGGTGATCGTGAACACATTGAAGACTCCCGGGCCATGAGGCCGCTCGGCCGCATGTACGAACTGCCTGTGTGAGAGTCGACCGCTACCGCGGTGTGCGTGGACTGGTCAACTGCCGGTCGAGAAGGGGTTCCTACCACGATGACGGCACCACTGCACGAGGAGTCGACCGCGAAATCCGCGGTCGCCGAGCCAGCCCCCAGCGGTGCTGAGAAGAAGATCGAGGGGCGCTCCCTCGGGCGCATCGCGTGGGACCGGCTCAAGCGTGACAAGGTGGCGCTGATCGGTGGTGCCGTCGTGCTGCTGCTGGTCCTGGTCGCGATCTTCGCGCCCGCGATCACCGCACTGACCGGCCAGATGCCGAACCAGCGTCACGAGGACCTGATCGACCCGCTGTTCAGCACCCCGAAGGGCGCGCTCGGCGGCATCTCCGGCGAGCACCTGCTCGGTGTCGAACCCGTCAGCGGCCGCGACATCTTCGCCCGCATCCTGTACGGGGCCCGGGTCTCGATCCTGGTCGGCTTCCTGTCCGCCATCGTCGCCGTCATCATCGGCACCATCCTGGGCACCCTCGCCGGCTACTTCGGCGGCTGGCTGGACGCGCTGATCAGCCGTGTGATGGACATGCTGCTCGCCTTCCCCCAGCTGCTGTTCATCATCTCGCTCATCTCCGTGATGCCGAACAGCCTGCTCGGCCTGACCGGTACCGGCGTCCGGCTGCTCGTGATGATCCTCGTCATCGGCTTCTTCGGCTGGCCCTACATCGGCCGCATCGTGCGCGGCCAGGTGCTCTCGCTCCGCGAACGCGAGTACATCGAGGCCGCCCGCAGCCTCGGGGCGGGCCGCCGCTACATCCTCAGCAAGGAGCTGCTGCCGAACCTGGTCGCGCCGATCACCGTCTACATGACGCTGATGATCCCGACCAACATCCTCACGGAGGCCGCGCTCAGCTTCCTCGGCGTGGGGGTGAAGCCGCCCACCGCCTCCTGGGGCGCGATGCTGTCCGACGCCGTGCAGTACTACGAGTCCGACCCGATGTACATGATCATCCCCGGTGTCGCGATCTTCATCACCGTCCTGGCGTTCAACCTCTTCGGCGACGGCGTGCGTGACGCACTCGATCCCAAGGGGACGCGGTGACCCGCCGCACGGGTGTGCCGTCCGGCTCCCTCGTCCCCGAACCCGCCCCCACCCCTCGGTTTCCCCACCATTCCCAGCCCCCCGGCCGCGCGATCGTGCGGGCCGTGACCTACACGGAGGTTGCGAGACAGTGAGTCCCCTACGCGCATCGAGGCGCCGGCTGGCAGCGGTTTCGACCGTCGCCGTCGCCACGCTGTTCGCCACGTCGGCGTGCGGTGGTGGCGGCGAGAGCGACAGCAAGGGCGCCGGCCTGAACGCGGGCGTGAAGAAGGTCGCCAACGCCTCGGACAAGAAGGGCGGCACCCTGAAGTTCGTCGGGGTGCAGGACGCCCAGTCCTGGGACACCAGCCGGATGTACTACGGCTTCGAGTTCTCCTTCGCGCGCTTCTACAGCCGTCAGCTCGTCAGCTACACCCCGGCCCCCGGCCAGAAGAGCGTCGAGCTGAAGCCGGACCTGGCCAAGGACATGGCCAAGATCAGCGACGACGGCAAGACCTACGAGTACACGCTCAAGGACGGCCTGAAGTGGGAGGACGGCAAGCCGATCACCTCCCAGGACGTCAAGTACGGCATCGAGCGGCAGTGGGCGCAGAAGACGATCTCCGGCGGCCCCGTCTACGTCCGCGACGCCATCGACCCCAAGAAGAAGTACAAGGGCCCCTACGAGGAGCCCGAGGGGATCGACGCGATCGAGACGCCGGACGACAAGACCATCATCTTCCATCTGCCCAAGCGCAACGGTGACTTCGAGCAGATGCTCGCCATGGCCACCAACTCGCCGGTGCGCAAGGACAAGGACAAGAAGTCCAAGTACGGGCTCAAGCCGTTCTCCTCCGGCCCGTACAAGTTCCAGTCGTACACGCCGAACAAGTCGCTGACGCTGGTGCGCAACAAGCACTGGAGCCGCAAGACGGACCCGCTGCGCAAGGGGCTGCCGGACAAGGTGCAGGTCACCCTGCTCACCAACGCCGACGAGCGGGACAAGCGCCTCATCAACGGCGACGCCGACCTGGACCTCAACCAGCGCGGCATGGACTCCCAGGGCCGCACCACGGCGCTCAAGCAGCACAAGGACAACGTGGACAACCCGGAGACCGGGTTCATCTCCTACGTCGTCTTCCCGCAGAACGTGAAGCCGTTCGAGAACATCCACTGCCGCAAGGCCGTCATCTACGGCACCGACCACAAGTCGGTGCAGACCGCGCGCGGCGGCCCGATGGCCGGCGGCAAGCTGGCGACGAACATGCTGCCGCCGTCGATCCCGGGCTACGACGAGAAGGACGACCAGTACGGCATCGCCAAGAACGGCGGCAAGGCCGATGTGGCCAAGGCCAAGGAAGAGCTGAAGAAGTGCGGTAAGCCGAACGGCTTCAAGACCCGGCTGGCCGTGCGCAACACGGACAAGGCCGATGTGAAGTCCTCCGAGGCGGTCCAGGCGTCGCTGAAGAAGATCGGCATCGACGTCGAGATCGACCAGTTCGACGGCTCGCAGGGCACCTCCATCGTCGGCAACCCCGACGTCGTGAAGAAGAAGCAGTACGGGCTCATCCTCTACGGCTGGGGCCCCGACTTCCCCAGCGGCCAGGGCTACGGCCGTGCCCTGTGGCACAGCGACGCCATCTTGGACAACGGCAACAACAACATGGGCATGATCGACGACGAGAAGATCGACAAGGGGCTCGACGAGGCCGTCGCCGAACTGGACCCGAAGAAGGCCGCGGACAAGTACGCGCAGGTCAACCACGATGTCATGGAGGGTGCGTACTACCTTCCGCTGACCTACATGAAGGTCGTCCAGTGGCGCTCCAGCCGGCTGACGAACGTCTACGCCGCCGACGCCTACAGCGGCTGGTACGACTTCGTCAACATCGGTGTCAAGTAACGCCGGGACCCGGCATGACCCAGTCCGCCATCGACATCACCACCTGACGGCGTCACCCGCCGCTGGCACGAAGGGCAGGTGAAGGCCGCGACGGCGGCCCGGCCACACAGCTTCCGGCACAGGGAGCGGCCGGGCCGCCGGCGGGCGGCCGTAAGCAGTGCTCACATATCTCATCAGGCGGCTGCTGGCCGTCGCAGTGATGCTGGTCGTCATCGTTCTGGCGGTCTTCTGCATCTTCTTCCTGATCCCCAAGTGGACCGGAACCGACCCGGCCACCATGTACGTCGGCAAGCAGGCCGACAAGGAGGCCCTGGAGGGCGTCCGCGAGAAGCTCCAGCTGGACGAGCCGATCCTGCTCCAGCTCTTCGAGTTCTTCAAAGGCATCTTCGTCGGCCGTGACTACGTCGGCGGCGGTACCGTCACGCACTGCCCGGCCCCCTGCTTCGGCTACTCCTTCCGCAACGAGCAGGCCATCTGGCCCGTTCTGACCGACCGGCTGCCGGTGACCCTGTACCTGGCGCTCGGCGCCGCCCTGCTGTGGCTGGTCATCGGACTGGCCGTGGGCGTCGTCTCGGCGCTCAAGCGCGGCAGCATCTGGGACCGGCTCGGCATGACGGGTGCGCTGGCCGGTGTCTCCCTGCCGGTCTACTTCACCGGTCTGATCCTGCTGACCGTCTTCGCCTACCAACTGGGCCTGGTGAGCAACTCGTTCACGCCGTTCGGCGAGAACGTGGGCAAATGGTTCAGCGGCATGATCCTCCCGTGGATCAGCCTCGCCTTCCTCTTCGGCGCGATGTACGCCCGGATCACCCGGGCCACCATGCTGGAGGTGATGGGCGAGGACTACATCCGCACGGCCCGCGCCAAGGGGCTGAAGGAACAGACCGTCATCGGCAAGCACGCCATGCGCTCGACGATGACGCCCATCCTCACGCTCCTCGGCATCGACATCGGCGCCCTGATGGGCGGTGCGATCCTCACCGAGACCACCTTCAGCATCCCCGGACTCGGCCAGGCCGTGCTGAAGGCGATCAACGAGCGCGACCTGCCCCTGATCCTGGGCGTCACCCTGATCACCGCAACCGCCGTCGTCATCGCGAATCTCATCGTGGACCTGCTGTACGGCGTGATCGACCCACGAGTGAGGCTGGGATGACAGACGACCCCACCGACAAGAGCGGCCGTCGCGACACGGGCCGCAAGAACGCCGGAAAGGCCGACGCCGAGGGCGGGGCCGCACCCGGGAAGCCCGCGAAGGCCGACAAGACCGCGAAGGCCGCGAAGGCTGCGAAGGCCGGGGAAGCGGACAAGCCCGCGAAGGCCGAGACGCCCGCGAAGGCCGAGACGCCCGCGAAGGCGGAGACGCCTTCGAAGACCGCGAAGGGCGACAAGACCGCGAAGGCCGGGCTCACCAAGGGCGGGGACGCGCGGGGCGGGCCCGCCGAGCCCGCGAAGGGCGAGGACGGCGGGGAGCGTTCGGCGCCCCGGGCGTTCCTCGAAGTCCGCGATCTGCATGTGCACTTCCCCACCCAGGACGGGCTGGTCAAGTCCGTCGACGGGCTCTCCTTCAAGCTGGAGAAGGGCAAGACCCTCGGTATCGTCGGCGAGTCCGGCTCCGGCAAGTCGGTCACCTCGCTGGGGATCATGGGGCTGCACACCGTCGGCCAGTACGGCAGGCAGCGGCCCCAGCTCTCCGGCGAGATCTGGCTGGACGGCGAGGAGCTGCTCGGCGCCCCGGCGGACAAGGTGCGCAAGCTGCGCGGCCGGACGATCTCGATGATCTTCCAGGATCCGCTGTCGGCCCTGCACCCCTTCTTCACCGTCGGGCACCAGATCGTCGAGGCGTACCGCGTCCACCACGAGGTCGACAAGCGGACGGCGCGCAAGCGGGCCGTCGAACTGCTGGACCGCGTCGGCATCCCCGAGCCCGCGAAGCGCGTCGACAGCTTCCCGCACGAGTTCTCCGGCGGTATGCGCCAGCGCGCCATGATCGCCATGGCGCTGGTCAACAACCCGGAGCTGCTCATCGCGGACGAGCCGACGACCGCGCTGGACGTCACCGTCCAGGCACAGATCCTCGACCTGATCCGGGATCTCCAGAAGGAGTTCGGCTCCGCCGTCGTCATCATCACCCACGACCTGGGCGTCGTCGCCGAACTCTCGGACGACATCCTCGTGATGTACGGCGGCCGCTGTGTCGAGTACGGCGCGGCCGACAAGGTGTTCTACGAGCCGCAGCACCCCTACACCTGGGGCCTGCTCGGCTCCATGCCGCGGATCGACCGCGACCGCACGGACCGGCTCGTCCCGGTCAAGGGCTCCCCGCCCAGCCTCATCAACGTCCCGCAGGGCTGCGCGTTCAACCCCCGCTGCCCCTACGCGGACGTCCCCGAGGGCGGCATCACCCGCACCGAGCGCCCCGAACTGCGCGAGGTGGAGCCCGGGCACTTCTCCGCCTGCCACATGGCGCAGGAGGACCGGGAACGGATCTGGAACGACGAGATTGCGCCGCGGCTGTGACGGGACGAGCCCAGAAGCGATCGGAGAGTGCTGTGAGCGATAAGGACGAGGCGATGACCACCTCCGAGACCGCCGCCGGCGCCACGGACACGCTCGCCGCACGCCCCGAGGGCGAGACCCTGCTGCGGGTCAGCGGTCTGAAGAAGCATTTCCCCGTCACCAAGGGGCTGTTCAAGCGGCAGGTCGGCGCGGTACTGGCGGTGGACGGGCTCGACTTCGACGTACGCGCCGGCGAGACGCTCGGCGTGGTCGGCGAGTCGGGCTGCGGCAAGTCGACGATGGGCCGGCTGATCACGCGGCTGCTGGAGCCGACGGCCGGGACCATCGAGTTCCAGGGCAAGGACATCACGCACCTGGGCACGGGCGACATGCGTCCGCTGCGCCGCGATGTGCAGATGATCTTCCAGGACCCGTACTCCTCGCTGAACCCCCGGCACACGGTCGGCGCCATCGTCGGCGCACCGTTCCGGCTCCAGGGGGTGCGGCCGGAGGGCGGCGTCAAGCAGGAGGTGCAGCGGCTGCTGAGCGTGGTCGGGCTCAGCCCCGAGCACTACAACCGCTATCCGCACGAGTTCAGCGGGGGCCAGCGGCAGCGCATCGGGATCGCCCGGGCGCTGGCGCTCAACCCGAAGCTCGTCGTGGCCGACGAACCGGTCTCGGCCCTGGACGTCTCCATCCAGGCACAGGTCGTCAACCTGCTCGACGACCTCCAGGCCGAGCTGGGCCTCACCTACGTGATCATCGCGCACGACCTGTCGGTCATCCGGCACGTCTCCGACCGGATCGCGGTGATGTACCTCGGCAAGGTCGTCGAACTCACCGACAGGCAGTCCCTGTACAACAAGCCGATGCACCCGTACACCCGGGCGCTGCTGTCGGCCGTGCCGGTCCCGGACCCGCGCCGCAAGGCCGCACAGGGCCGCGACCGGATCCTGCTCCAGGGCGATGTGCCCTCGCCGATGAACCCGCCGTCGGGCTGCCGCTTCCACACCCGCTGCTGGAAGGCCACCGAGGTGTGCGCCAAGAAGGAGCCGCCGCTGGTGGCCCTGGAGACCGGCCACCAGGTCGCCTGCCACCACCCGGAGAACGCCGCCGATCAGGAACCCGGCGACACCAAGCTCCTCACGGACCTCCCACCCCAGGCCACAGCGGAGGAACCGACCCCCACCACGACCAAGAACTGACCCGCCCCCGGCCGGACTTCTCCGGCCGGGGCCTCCGCTTTCAGAGACATCCGCGGCACCCCGAGCCCGTCCGGCGCTTGAGAACGACCGCTGTGGCATCCCAAGCCCGTCCGGCGTTTGAGGACGAGCGCCTTGGCGCGATTCGCCGGTGCAGGCGACCGCGCTCCGGGCAGAACGGGCGATCAAAGCCTGTCCGGCGTTTGAGGACGAGCGCTCTGGCGCGAGCAGGAACACCGACCACGACGCACGGAAACCCGAAAACCCCGGGCCGCCGGGGCGCACCCCTCAGAACGGAAACACACTCCGCCCGAACTGCACGGAAACCCACCGCACGGTGGTGAACGCATCGAGCCCCCGCGGCCGAGCGACCGGCTCGTCCGGCACCCCGGACCCGTTGAGCTGCGCCGTCCCACCGGGCAGCCGCCGGGCCAGCGCGATCCCCCGCCGCTCGTTCCCGGTGTGCACGGCGGCCCCCCGCTCGGCGGGCGCGCCGTCGGCGAGCCGGACGGCCGCGTCCTCGTCCTTGAACGGCAGGACGACGGCGAGCGGTCCGTGCACCTCGTGGGTGAGCAGCGCGGACCCGGCGAGCCGCTCGGGACCGTCCGCGGGTGCGCCCAGCACGGTGGGCCGCAGCACGGGGCCCTCGGCGCCGCCGGGCAGCAGCGGCACGGCACCGTCGGCGGCGGCCTGTTCGGCGAGCGTGGCGGTGGCGGTGGCCTGTGCGGGGGTGATGAGCGGGCCGATCCGGGTGGCCGGGTCGCGGGGGTCGCCGACGGGCAGCGCGCGGGCGCGTGCGACGAGTTCGGCGGTGAACTCCCGTTCCACGGCCCGGTCGACGAGCACCCTGCTGGCGGGCGCCCCGCCGGCTTGCCCCTGGTGGACGAACCGGCTGAAGCAGACCGCCTCGGCGGCGCGCGCCAGATCGGCGTCGTCGAGGACGACGAAGGCGCCGCCGCCGCTGAGGTCGAGCACGGCACGCTTGAAGTGTGCGGCGGCGACGGCGGCGATCTCCCGCCCGGTGCGCCGTGAGCCGGAGTAGGCGATGACGCCGGGCACCGGGTGGGCGAGCAGCGCATTGTCGATCTCGGCGATGTCGGTGACGACGACGTTCAGCACACCGCCGGGCAGACCGGCCTCCTCCAGAAGGTGTGCCAGCAGTGTGCCGCCGGTGACGGGCGTGCTCTGGTGCGGCTTGAGCACGACGGTGTTGCCGAGCGCCAACGCCGGTGCCACGGTGGCCAGTCCGCGCAGGAACGGGTGGTGGAACGGGCTGATCGCGCCCACCGTGCCGACGGGTTCGCGCAGGACGTGGTTCTCCTTGGTGTCGGCCGCCGCGGGGCGCAGGCTCTCGCTGGGCCCGACGGCGAGGGTGCCGGCGTCCCGCAGGCACTCGCGGGCCAGGCGCAGTTCGTGCACGGCCCGTGCCCGTGGCGCGCCCGTCTCGGCGGTGAGCGCGGCGGCGAGCGCGTCCTGCCGCTCCTCGACGAGGCGCACGGCGCGCTCCAGCACTTCCCGCCGGGCGAAGCCGCCGGCGGCGATCCAGCCGGGCGCGGCGCGTTCGGCGGCGGCGTAGGCGGCGTCGATCTCGGCGACCGTGGCGACGGTGACGGAGGCGAGCTTCTCGCCGGTGTACGGATCGAAGTCGACGATGTCCCAGGACCCCGAACCGCGTCGCCACGCGCCGTCGACGTACTGGAGCGCGAATTCGGCGAAGTACGACATCCCGTTGGCTCCCTCTCACTGTGTGGGTCCCAAGTTAAATACGGGGGAGGGGACTTGGTGAAGGGGGTCCCGGTCACGACCGTCGCGGGATCGTCCGGGGGCGTCCCCGCCGCCTGTCGGCGAGGGGAGGGGCGGGGGTACGGTGCCGCCATGTCCGAGTCCCCGGCCGGCGCCCCCGGCACGCGCGCCGGCACCGAGCCCGCGGGCCCGGTACCCGCCCTTGGCCGCGAGGTCTTCGAGTTCGACCGCGACACCGCGGCCCGGCGCCGCGCGCCCGGCGTCCACGACATCGACCTCTCGCCCGGCTGGGGCATGGGCAGGACCCTCAACGGCGGCTATCTGCTGGCCGTCGTGGGCCGCGCCCTGGCCCGGGACCTGGCGCACCCGGATCCGTTCACCGTCACCGCCCACTATCTGACGGCCACCGTGCCGGGCCCCGCTGTCGTCCGTACCGACACCGCACGCGCGGGCCGCTCTCTCTCCTCGGCCTCGGCGGGGCTGTTCCAGCCGGTGCCCGGCGCGGCGGGGGAGCGGGGCGCCGAGACCGAACGCCTCCGTGTCCTGGGGACCTACGGCGACCTCGACGCGCTCGGCGACGACGTCCGTACCGCCGCCGAGCCGCCCGCCCTGCCGCCGCCCGAGGAGTGCTTCAGCGCCACCGACCATCCGGCGGGCCCGGACGCCGTCCCGGAGCTGAGCCGCCGGCTCGATCTGCGGCTGGACCCGGCGACCAGCGGCTGGGCGGTCGGTGCGCCGAGCCTGCGGGGCGAGATGCGGGCGTGGGTGTCGCTGGCCGACGGCCGTGCGCCGGACCCGTTCGCCCTGCTGCTGGCCGTGGACGCGCTGCCGCCCACCGGCTTCGATCTCGGCCTCACCGGCTGGCTGCCGACCGTCGAACTGACCGTCCACGTCCGGGCCCGCCCCGCGCCGGGCCCGCTGCGCGTCGGCGTCACCACCCGCAATCTGGCCGGCGGCTTCCTGGAGGAGGACGCCGAGGTGTGGGACACGGCCGACCGGCTGGTCGCCCAGTCCCGGCAGCTCGCCCGCGCCTGACCGGCGGCGGGAGGCTCCCCGCCGCCCTCGCCGTGCCCGTTTTCACCACATGTGTATACGTTGGTGAGTGGAAGGCCGCAGGAGCATCCGAGAGAAAGCGACGCCAAGGTGACGAGCTACGCAGTGAAGAGCACGCTTCCGGAAGCCGATCTCAAGACGGTCGCCGACGCCTTGCAGGGCACGCTGATGGATCTGATCGACCTCTCGCTGGTCGCCAAGCAGATCCACTGGAACGTGGTCGGGCCGCGGTTCCGGTCCATCCATCTCCAGCTCGACGAGGTGGTCACCACTGCCCGCGACTACTCCGACACCGTGGCGGAACGGGCCTCGGCGCTCGGCATCTCGCCCGACGGCCGCTCGGGCACCGTCGCGAACGGCAGCGCCATCCCCTCCGTCTCCGAGGGCTGGCAGCCCGACACCGACGCCGTCCGCACGATGGTCACCGCGCTGGAGGCCGTCGTCGGCAAGGCCCGGGAGCGGATGAAGGCCGTCGGCCCCGTCGACCCGGTGACCGAGGACGTCTTCATCCAGCTCGTCGGCGATCTGGAGAAGGAGCACTGGATGTTCCAGGCGGAGAACCAGGGCTGAGCCCGCCGCCCTCGGGCCGCCCGCTCAGGGGCCGTCCGCCAGCGCCCGGTCCGGGCGGCACACGTCGCAGACGCGGGCCGCCCGCGTGGCGGCCAGCAGCTCCCGTGCCTCGTCCGCGGTGATGCGGCGCCGGGACCAGCCGCCGCGGGCCTGCCAGCAGTCGCGCCGGTGCACGCACCACCAGGGCCCCTCCTCGCGCAGCCCGCGCACCCGTACGGCCAGCCACTGGCGGCCGGCCACGGCGCCCTCGGTCGGGACGGCCGTGTAGTCCTCACCGGGCAGCGGGGTGATGTGTTCCGCTGCGACGCTCACCCGGGTCGGCGCGGCCTTCGGCTCGGTGCGGCCGTCGGGGTGCTCGTGCCGTACGGGCATGACGGCCTCGCACTCGTACCACCAGCGCCCGTCGCGGGTGCGGGTACGCGCCGTCACCAGGACGTCCAGCTCCTGCCCGTCGGGCATGCGGGCCCGCGCCCAGGGCCCCGCACGGTCGCGCCACGCACTCACCGTTCGATGTTAATCGAACGCATGAGCGAGTACGGTGCCGCCCCGGACCGGCCGCCCTCCCGCCCGCTTCCACGCGCCGGTCGTGCGCCCCGGGCCGGGCCGTAGAATCGGGTAACCATGGCCGCCCACACCGCCCGTCCTGACCACACCGCCTATCTCGACCACGCCGCCACCACGCCCATGTGGCCGGAAGCGGTACGGACGATGACCGAGCAACTCCCCCTCGTCGGCAACGCCTCCTCCCTGCACGCCGCGGGCCGCCGCGCCCGGCGCACGGTCGAGGAGTCCCGGGAAGCGCTCGCCGCGGCGCTCGGCGCACGGCCCAGCGAGGTCGTCCTCACCGGCGGCGGAACGGAGGCGGACAATCTGGCGGTCAAGGGCCTGTACTGGGCGCGCCGGGACCAGGACCCCTCCCGCAGCCGGGTGTTGGTCTCGCCCGTCGAGCACCACGCGGTGCTGGACGCCGTCGAGTGGCTGGAGGAGCACGAGGGCGCCCGCGTCGAATGGCTGCCGGTGGACGCGCACGGGCGGGTGCACCCGGAGGCCCTGCGCGAGGCCCTCCGGCGCGATCCGTCCGAGGTCGCGCTGGCCACCGTGATGTGGGCCAACAACGAGATCGGCACGGTCAACGACGTGCCCGGACTGGCCGCCGTCGCCCGGGAGTTCGGGGTCCCGCTGCACTCCGACGCGGTGCAGGCTTTCGGCCAGCTCCCCCTCGACTTCGACGCCTCCGGGCTCACCGCGATGACCGTCACCGGCCACAAGAGCGGCGGCCCGTACGGCGTCGGAGCCCTCCTGCTGGGCCGCGACTGCGCCCCGGTGCCGCTGCTGCACGGCGGCGGCCAGGAGCGGCAGGTGCGCTCCGGCACCCTCGACACCCCGGCCGTCGCCGCCTTCGCCACCGCCGGCCGGCTGGCCGTCGAACGGCGCGAGGAGGTGGCACGCGAGACGGGCCGGCTGCGCGACGCACTGGTGGAGGCGGTACGCACCGCCGTGCCGGACGCGGTCCTCAACGGCGACCCCGACCCGGCGGGCCGGCTGCCCGGCAACGCGCACTTCTCCTTCCCCGGCTGCGAGGGCGATTCGCTCCTGCTGCTGCTGGACGCCCAGGGCATCGCCTGCTCGACGGGCTCGGCCTGCACCGCGGGCGTGGCCCAGCCCAGCCATGTGCTGCTGGCCACCGGCACGGACCCCGATCTGGCGCGCGGCACCCTGCGCTTCTCGCTCGGGCACACCTCGACCGAGGCGGACGTCAAGGCGCTCGCCGAGGCGATCGGACCGGTCGTCGAGCGGGCGCGCAGTGCGGGCCTGAGCTGACCGCGGCGCGGGCCGCGGTCCACCGGGCCGGGCCGCGCTCCCACCGGGCCGGGCCGGCTACCGGGAGCGCCCGTCGGTGTCCTGCTGCCGGGTGCCGGTGGCCATCCGCTTCAACTGGCCGCGCACCAGGCTCATGTAGTGGTCCCAGTCCCAGTTCGGGCCCGGATCGTGGTGGGTGGCCCGGGGCACCTCCACGTGCCCGATGATGTGCTCACGGTCGGCGGGGAAGCCGTAGCGGGCGCAGATGCCGGCGGTGAGCTTGGCCGAGGTGCGGTACATCGACTCCGTGAAGTCGGACGGCCGGTTTATCCAGCCCTCGTGCTCGATGCCGACGCTGCGCTCGTTGTACTCGCGGTTCCCCGCGTGGAAGGCGATGTCCAACTCCCGGATCATCTGCGTGAGCCGGCCGTCCTGCCGGACGATGTAGTGCGCGGCGGCCCGGTGCTGCGGATCGCGGAAGACCTTCACGGCGGACGCGTAGGAGCCCTGGGTGACGTGCACGATGACCCGGTCGATGGTGTAGTCGTCGGGCCGGTTCGCCAGCCGCCAGTTGCCCTGCGCCGCGGGTATCCACTCCGCGCGCGGATCGTCGACGTCGCCCTCCTCGCGCGGCTGGGTGTTGCCCGGCATGCGCCACCACCAGCGCGACAGATCCTGGTGCAGGCCGGCGCCCACCGCCGCGAGCCCCACCGCCGTGCCGCCCGCGATCAGCAGCGTCCGCCGGCTCGGCCCGCGCCGACCGCCCGAACCGCCCTGCCGTCCCCCGCCCGCTCCGGACTCCGGCTCCGTCCCCTGCCCGGTGTCCCGCCCGTCTCCGGCGTCCTGCCCCACTCCACCCTCCCGGCCGTCCCCGGCATCGTGCTCCACTCGCCCCTCGGGGCCCTCCCGGCGGTCCTCCCGGCCGTCCCGGTCCTCCCGGCCGTCCCGGCCGTGGTGTTCCCGGCCGTTCGCGCCGCCGGGCTCGTCGCCCCGCCCGTCGTCCGCCGGGTCCGCCGGTCCCTGTCCCGTCACGTGTCCCATGACTCCCTCACGCGTTCGGGCCCGAAGAGGTTCCGTCTACCCTGGAGGGCGCTATGACTACTGCATCCTCGCCGGACGCACCGTCCGGGCAGCCCGCGCAGCCCTCGCAGTCCGCACGGCCCGCCGAGTCGGCGCGTTCCCCGCGGCCCGTGCCGTCCGAGCAGCCCCGGCGCCCGCTGCGTGTGCTGGCCGCCATGTCCGGCGGAGTCGACTCGGCCGTGGCGGCGGCCCGGGCAGCGGAGGCCGGGCACGACGTCACGGGTGTGCATCTGGCCCTGTCGGCCAACCCTAAGTCGTTCCGCACGGGCGCGCGCGGCTGCTGCACCGTCGAGGACTCGCACGACGCGCGCCGCGCCGCCGACGTGATCGGCATCCCCTTCTACGTCTGGGACCTGGCCGAACGCTTCCGCGAGGACGTCGTGGAGGACTTCGTCGCCGAGTACGAGGCCGGGCGCACCCCCAACCCGTGCCTGCGCTGCAACGAGAAGATCAAGTTCGCGGCGCTGCTGGACAAGGCGCTCGCGCTCGGCTTCGACGCCGTGTGCACCGGCCACTACGCCACCGTGGTGACCCGCGAGGACGGCGGCCGGGAACTGCACCGGGCGAGTGACGCGGCCAAGGACCAGAGCTATGTCCTCGGCGTCCTCGACGAGCGGCAGCTCGCGCACGCCATGTTCCCGCTCGGCGACACCCTCACCACCAAGGACGAGATCCGCGAGGAGGCCGCCCGCCGGGGCCTGTCCGTGGCGAGCAAGCCCGACAGCCACGACATCTGCTTCATCGCCGACGGCGACACCCGGGGCTTCCTCGCCGACCGGCTCGGCAGGGCCGAGGGCGACATCGTCGACGAGTCCGGCACCCGGCTCGGCACCCACGAGGGCGCCTACGGCTTCACCATCGGCCAGCGCAAGGGCCTGCGCATCGGCCACCCCGCGCCCGACGGCAAGCCCCGCTACGTGCTGGACATCTCGCCCGTCGACAACACCGTCACCGTCGGACCCGCCGCCTCGCTGGACGTGTCCGCGCTCACCGCCGTCCGCCCCCGCTGGTGCGGCACCCCGCCCGCCGGGGGCCCGCGCACCTACACCGCCCAGCTGCGGGCCCACGGCGCCGAGCGGGAGGTGAGCGCCGAACTCACCGCGGACGGCGAACTCCACGTCCGCTTCACCACCCCGGAGCGCGGCGTCGCCCCCGGCCAGGCCGTCGTCCTGTACGACGGCACCCGCGTCGTCGGCTCCGCGACGATCGCCCGCACCGAGCGCGCGGTCGCGGCGGCGGGCTGAACTCCCGCACCCCGTACGGGTGAGGGTGGCGGGCCCGCCACCCTCACCGCGGGTCACGCCCCCAGCAGTTCCAGGGCCTCGGTGCCGTCGTCCGCGAAGGACACCAGCTTGTCCAGGGGGACCGGCAGGAAGCCCTCGGCCTCCATGCGCCGCATCTGTTCGCGCAGGCCGTCGTAGAAGCCGGCGGTGTTGAGTATCACCACCGGCTTGGTGTGCATGCCGTGCTTGCGCAGTTCCAGGATCTCGGTGGCCTCGTCGAGGGTGCCGGTGCCGCCGACCATCACGACGATGGCGTCGGACCGGGCGAGCATCGCGGCCTTGCGTTCGGCCAGATCGGCGGTGACGATCATCTCGTCGGCGTTCGCGCGGGCGACGTTCTTCAGGAACTCCACCGAGATCCCGATCAGCCGCCCGCCGGCCTCCTGCACCCCGTCCGCGACCACCTTCATCAGCCCGGAGTCGGAGCCGCCCCACACCAGGCTGTGGCCCCGCTCCCCGAGGAGCCGGGCGAAGGTCCGGGCGGCATCGGTGTAGACGGCGTCGAGTTCGGCCGCGGAGCAGAAGACGCAGATGTTCAGGGGCGCGCGCAGGGAGGGTTCGAGGGCCATGGCCGACAGCCTAAGCGGCGGCGCACGGGCGGGAAACGGCGGGACCGGCGCGGGGACCGGCGGCGGCCACATGGTGGTGTGCGGGGACAACGCGCTGGCCCAGCGGGTGATCAAGGAGCTGGCCGGGGTCTACGGGCAGCGGGTCACCGTCGTGCTGCCCTCGCTGCGCGGCGGGGACCACGGGCCGCGGATCGCCGGCCTGGTGGGCAGCAGACGGATGCACGTCGAGGCGGTGGAGGCGCAGGTTCCGGACGACGAGGCGCTGTTGCGCGCCGGCGTCGAGCGGGCCAGCGCGCTCGCCCTGACCTCCGGCGACGATCAGCTGAACATCCATGTCGCGCTGCGCGCCCGCCGGCTCAACCCGCAACTGCGCCTGGTGATCCGGATGTTCAACCGCACCCTCGGCGGCTATCTGGAGAGCCTGCTGGACCGCGCGGTACAGGTGCGCAACCCCGAGCTGGACCGGGCGGCGCTGGACGCCTCGACGACCGTTCTGTCCGACTCGGACACGGCCGCGCCCTCACTGGTGGCCGCGGCCGTCGTCGGCAGCGACAAGATCGTCTACGCGGACGGGCTGATGCTCCGCGCCAAGGAGCGCACCCTGGGCGCCGCGGCGCGCACCGACGCGCTGTGCACGCTCGCCGTGATGCCCGGCTCGGAGGACTCCGACGAGGGCGACAGCGACGAGGACATCGACCACTCCGGCGGTCCGGGCGGCCCGGCCGCCTCCGACGGTCCGGCCGGGCAGCGGCCCGAGCCGCCCGCGCCACGCACCGGGGACGACGGCGAGGACGGCCGGGCCGCCGGGGAGCCCCGCGATCCGTCCGGCGGCAGCGGGTTCGCCGGGCTGCGCAGGTTCGTCGCCGGGCTCGGCGGCCGGGACGGGCGCGGCGGGAGCGATCCGCCGGGGCAACGCGGCGCGGCCGCCCGGGACACCCCCGTCCTGCTGCCGGACGACGCGGCGCTGGAGGGGCTGCCGGCGCAGCGCCAGGCGGTGGTGCTGGAGGCGGTGGCCCGCCGGCCGGGGGCGCAGCCGCCGCCGAAGCCCCGGCGGATGCCGTGGACGCAGGCGTTCAAGGAGCTGTTCTCGCGCCGGCTGCGCTACTCGCTGCTGGGGCTCACCGCCGTCGTCATCGCGCTGGGCGCCTTCAACTGGGTGGTCAGCGGCGACTCCCCGGCGCACGCCGGCTATGTGACCCTCCTCGACGTCTTCGGCATCAACGACCCGAAGACCGACGAGCCGCCGGACGAACAGCTCCTCCAACTGCTCGCCGGGCTGGCCGGGATGCTGATGCTGCCGCTGTTCCTCGCGGTCGTCCTGGAGAGCTACGGGGCGTTCCGCAAGGCCGCTTCGCTGCCCGACCCGCCGCGCGGCCTGTCCGGGCACGTGGTGCTGCTGGGGCTCGGCAAGGTGGGCTCGCGGGTGCTGGGAGAGCTGCTGGAGCACGAGATCCCGGTGGTGTGCATCGAGCGGGACCACGAGGCGCGCGGGATGGCGCTGGCCCGCCGCAAGCGGGTGCCGACGGTGATAGCCGATGTGACCGAGAGCGATGTGCTGGAGGCCGCACGTATCCACCGGGCGAGCGCCCTGCTGGCGCTGACCAGCAGCGACGGCACCAATCTGGAGGCGTCCCTGTACGCCCGCCAGCTCAAGCCCGAACTGCGCGTGGTGATGCGGCTGTTCGACGACGAGTTCGCGACGACCGTCTACCGCACCTTGCGCGACACCTACCCGACGGCGCAGACCCGCAGCCGCTCCGTCTCCGCGCTGGCCGCGCCCGCCTTCGCGGGGGCGATGATGGGCCGCCAGGTGCTCGGGGCCATCCCGGTCGGCCGGCGGGTACTGGTCTTCGCCACCGTGGAGGTGACCGGCAACGAGCTGCTGGAGGGCCGCACCGTGGCGGACGCCTTCCACGCGGGCGCCTGGCGGGTGCTCGCGCTCGACCTCGCCGACCAGGCCGACCGGCGCGACGACCTGTCCATCTCGGCGCTCTCCGAGGAGGGCCCCGAGCCGGGCGGCGAGCTGACCTGGCGGCTGCGCCCCGACCATGTGCTCCAGGCCGGCGACCGGGTCGTGGTGGCCGCCACCCGGCGCGGCCTCGGCCGGCTGCTGGCCTCGTCCCCGGCGCCCGGCCCGCCGCCCATGCGCGGCTCCGGGGAGTTCGACGTCACGCGGGCGCTGCGCCGCTGGGACTGAGCGGGGCGCGCGGGGCCGGGATCGCGCGGGGCGCACGAGGCGCCGGACGCCGGGCCGTCGGGGCACGGCCCGGCGCCCCGTCGGCCTACGCCAGGGTGAAGCGGAAGATGCCCCACGTCAGGCGGCGTGCACGGCCGCCCTCGACCCAGTGGGTGAGGCCCTTCTTCATCTGCGTCAGATAGTCCGAGCTGACCTTCTGGCCGAGCCCCTCGGCCTCCTGCCGCTCGGTCTCCTGGAGGACCCGGCCGTAGTGCGTCACCAGCTGCTCACGCAGGTCCTCGAAGCCGCCCTCGGCGCCCTTGTGCTGCTGCGCGACGAAGCCGAGGCGGGTCAGCTCGCGGGTGTAGAAGCCGGGCGAGCCCATGTCGTCGAGGTGGATGCGGTCCAGGATCGGCTGGATGTCGGCGAGCGAGGTCCCGTCGGCGGCCATGGGGTCGGTGAACACCAGCCGCCCGCCGGGCTTGAGCACCCGCCGGATCTCCTCCAGCACCCGCAGCCGGTCACCGCTGTGCAGGAAGGCGTCCTGCGACCAGACGACGTCGACGCTGTTGGCCGGGAAGGGGATGTCCTCGAACGAGCCGTCGACGACCTCGATCCGGTCGGTCAGCCCGCGTACCGAGTTCAGCTCGCGGTGCCGCTGGTTCTCGACCTCGCTGAGGTTGAGGGCCCGGACACGGCAGCCGTAGGTGTCGGCCAGATAGCGGGCCGAGCCGCCGAAGCCGGAGCCGAGGTCGAGCACGACGGAGTCCTCGGTCAGCCCGAGCCCCTCGGCCATCTGCTCGACGGTGCGGCGGCTGGCGTCGGCGATGGGTTCCTCGTCGCCGGTGTAGACGCCGACGTGGATGTCCTCGCCGCCCCACACGGAGGAGTAGAAGGCGTCCGCGTCGGGGGAGTTGTAATAACTCCGTGCCGTGTTGACGGCCCCGCCGTACCCGCCTTCCTCCTGGTCCTCCATGCGGTATTCCTTCTCCGCGATGTGCACGAAGAAGTCCGGTTGTTCGTCCCGGTAGGTGTGCTGGAAGTCCCCGTAGGTCTCCACGCGCTGGAAACCCACTTCGGACATGAGGCGCCGCGTGTAGTCCTTCCGCAGCGGGAACATGTTGAGGTGGTACACGGAATCCGGGAACCGGTACCGCATACGGCACAGGCCCTCGTCGACGTATTCCGGTTCCACCGCGACGTCTTCGCCGCAGTAGTAGTAGGTGTGCTTGCTCGAATACCCCCGGTCGAGGATCGCGTCGTAGTTGCGCTGATCCAGGATGAGGATTCCGTCGTGCTTCAGCATGGCGTAGAACTCGGCGAGCGCCTTGCGCCGGTCGCGTTCCGAGAAGAGGTGCGTGAACGAGTTGCCGAGGCAGACGATGGCGTCGTACTCGCCGTGCACGTCACGGTTGAGCCAGCGCCAGTCGGCCTGGACGACGCGCAGGATGTGGTCGCCGTGCTTCATGCCGTTCTCGAAGGCCATGGCGAGCATGTCGGCACTGCCGTCGGCGCTCACGGTCTCGAATCCGGCCTCCAGCAGTCGCACCGAATGGAATCCGGTTCCCGTCGCGACGTCGAGTACGCTCCGAACGCCCCGCTTCCTGAGCAGATCGATGAAGAAATTGCCCTCGCTCTCCGCTCGCTTTTCCCAGTCTATGAGGGCGTCCCACTTCTCTACGAAGCTCGGGACGTACTCCTCCGTGTAGTGCCCGGTTTCCCGGACCTCGACGGGGTTGTCTCCGAATTCCTGAGCCGGTCGCGCGGAAATGACGAAACCTCCAGTTGAAGAGACGGTGGCCCTGGGCGCGGTCTCCGAGGACAGCACCAGGCTTCGGCTCGGAACCGCGCGTGGTCTCCGGTGCATAGCTATCCATCGGGGGCAGATCTATGCCACCAAGTCGCCCCGCCGTGCGTTAGGTTGATGTGAAAACCAGCCCCGACCAGCGGGTTTGCTCCCCCAGATTTCTGTCGCCCGGGCACCGGTGCCTGCCGCAGCAAACAGGGCAGTTGGGTATGCTGCGGACGTCAGCACGACAATTCCGTACGACTCGTGCACTCCACACCGAACTTGGCGAGACAACACATGGCTAAGCGCACCTCGTTCAGCAGCCGTGACATCGGCATAGATCTCGGCACGGCCAACACCCTGGTGTATGCGCGGGGCAAGGGCGTGGTCCTGGACGAACCGTCGGTCGTCGCGATCGACACCCGCACCGGCAAGGTACTGGCCGTCGGCGCGGAGGCCCGTCAGGCCGTCGGCCGCACGCCCGGCACCATCACCGCCACCCGGCCGCTCAAGGGCGGAGTCATCACCGACTTCGAGGCGACAGAGGGCATGTTGCGGCATTTCATCCGTGCCGCACGCGGTGGCAGAGGGCGCGGCCGGTCACCCCGCGTCGTGGTGTGTGTACCCAGCGGCGTGACGGGTGTCGAGCGGCGTGCGGTGCTCCAGACCGCGGCCCGGGCCGGCGCCCGGGACGTGCGGCTGATCGAGGAGCCGATGGCGGCGGCGATCGGCGCCGGGCTCCCGGTGCACGAGGCGCGCGGTTCGATGGTCGTCGACGTGGGCGGCGGCAGCACGGAGATCGCCATCATCTCCCTCGGCGGCATCGTCGCCTCGCGCTCGGCCCGGGTCGCGGGCGACGCGCTGGACACCGCCATCGCCTCCTATGTGGAGCGGGAGTTCGCCATGGCGGTGGGTGAACGCACCGCCGAGGAGATCAAGATGGCGCTCGGCGCCGACGGCCTCGTCCAGGTGCGCGGGCGGGACAAGAACACCGGGATGCCCAAGGTCGTCGATCTCACCCAGGACGAGATCCGGGAGGCCATAGAGCCGCCGCTGCGGGCGATGGTCAACGCGGTGCGGGACACCTTCGACGACTGCCCGCCCGAGCTGTACGGCGACGTGATGGAGCGCGGCATCGTCCTGACCGGCGGCGGGGCGCTGCTGCACGGCCTGGACGAGCGGCTCGTGAAGGAGACGGGCATGCCCGTCGTCGTCGCCGACGAGCCGCTCGGCTGCGTCGCCCTCGGCACCGGCCGCTGCCTGGAGGAGTTCGACAAACTGGACGCGGTCTTCGCCGCCTGACCCGCCCCGCGCCGCCGTCCGGGCCCCTCCGGGCCCACCCGCGCCTCTCCGGGCCCACCCGCGCCTCTCCGGGCCCACCCGCGCCCACCGGGGCCCGCCCCGCCCCAACAGCTGCCTCTCCCAGGGCGCCGACCCCCGCCGCCCCCCCCCGCCCTCCCG
>NZ_BJMM01000050.1 GCF_006539165.1 Streptomyces cacaoi
CGCCGCGCCGGTGGAACGGCGCGGCGGGCGGCACGGGTGGTGGGCCGGGGGCCCGTCAGCGCTTGGCCTCGGCCCAGGCGCGCTGCCGGTCCAGATCGGTGCGGAACTCCGCGAGCTGGGTGGCGACTGCGGCGGGTGCGGTGCCGCCGCGCGCGTTCCGGGCGGCGAGCGCGCCCTGCACGTGCAGCACCTCCCGCACCTCGGGGGTGAGGGACGGCGAGATCGCGGCGAACTGTGCGTCGGTCAGCTCGTCCAGCTCGATGCCCTCGCGCTCGCACACCTGGACGCACTCCCCCGCGACCTCGTGTGCCACCCGGAACGGGACACCGCGCTTGACCAGCCACTCGGCGATGTCGGTGGCCAGCGAGAAGCCTGCCGGGGCCAGTTCGGCCATCCGCTCGCCGTGCACGGTGAGCGTGGCCATCATGCCGGTGAACGCCGGGAGCAGCATCTCCAGTTGGTCGATGGAGTCGAAGACCGGCTCCTTGTCCTCCTGGAGGTCGCGGTTGTAGGCGAGGGGAAGGGCCTTGAGCGTGCTCATCAGGCCCGTCAGATTGCCGATCAGCCGGCCGGACTTGCCGCGCGCCAGCTCGGCGATGTCCGGGTTCTTCTTCTGCGGCATGATCGACGAGCCGGTGGAGAAGGCGTCGTGGAGCGTCACGAAGGAGAACTCCTTCGTGTTCCAGATGATGATCTCCTCCGCGATCCTGGACACGTCCACACCGATCATCGCCGTCACGAACGCGAACTCCGCGACGAAGTCCCGGGAGGCCGTGCCGTCGATGGAGTTGGCGGCGCTGCCGTGCTCGAAGCCGAGATCGGCCGCCACCGCCTCCGGGTCGAGCCCGAGGGACGAGCCCGCGAGCGCCCCCGAGCCGTACGGGGAGACGGCGGTGCGCTCGTCCCACTGGCGCAGCCGCTCCGCGTCCCGCGCCAACGCCTGTGCGTGCGCCAGGACATGGTGCGCGAACAGGACCGGCTGGGCGTGCTGGAGGTGGGTGCGGCCCGGCATCGCCACCGCGGGGTGCTGCTCGGCCAGGCCGGCCAGCGCCGCCTGGAGATCGGCGAGCAGGCCGCCGATCACCCGGGCGTGATCCCGCAGATACATCCGGAAGAGCGTGGCGACCTGGTCGTTGCGCGAACGCCCCGCCCGCAGCTTGCCGCCCAGCTCCGGGCCGAGACGCTCCAGCAGACCGCGCTCCAGCGCCGTGTGGACGTCCTCGTCGGCGACGGTGCCGGTGAACGCGCCGGAGGCGACATCGCGCTCCAGGGCGTCCAGGCCCGCGTGCATGCGCTCCAGCTCGTCGTCCGTGAGCAGGTTCGCCTTGTGCAGGACCCGCGCGTGGGCGCGGGAGCCCGCGATGTCGTACGGCGCGAGGCGCCAGTCGAAGTGGACGGATGCCGAGAGCTTCTCCAGCGCCTCGCTGGGGCCGTCGGCGAACCGGCCGCCCCACAGCCGGACGTCCTCGCCGCCGGTGGCCTCACCGGCGCTGTCGCTCGTGTCGCTGCTCACTCGTTGCTGCCCTGTTCTTCGGACGGGAGTCGGACGGGAGTCGGACGGAAAGGTGTCAGGACTGGTCGCGCTTGGCGGCGATCTTGCTGCTGAGGCCGAAGATCTCGATGAAGCCCTTCGACATGGACTGGTCGAAGGTGTCCCCGGTGTCGTACGTCGCCAGGTTGAAGTCGTACAGCGACTGCTCGGACCGCCGGCCGGTGACCACGGCGCGGCCGCCGTGCAGGGTCATCCGGATGTCGCCGGTCACATGCTGGTTCGCCTCGTCGATGAAGCCGTCGAGCGCGCGCTTGAGCGGGGAGAACCACAGCCCGTCGTAGACGAGTTCGGTCCACCGCTGCTCGACCTGCCGCTTGTAGCGCGCCAGTTCCCGCTCGACGGTGACGTTCTCCAGCTCCTGGTGCGCGGTGATGAGCGCGATCCCGCCCGGGGACTCGTAGATCTCCCGGGACTTGATGCCCACGAGGCGGTCCTCGACCATGTCGATCCGGCCGATGCCCTGGGCTCCGGCGCGCTCGTTGAGCTGCTGGACGGCCTGGAGGACGGTGACGGGCTTGCCGTCGATCGCCACCGGCACGCCCTTGTCGAAGGTGATGACGACCTCGTCGGCCTCGCGGGGCGTGGCCGGGTTCGAGGTGTAGTCGTAGACGTCCTCGATGGGGGCGTTCCAGATGTCCTCCAGGAAGCCGGTCTCGACGGCCCGGCCGAAGACGTTCTGGTCGATCGAGTAGGGCGACTTCTTGGTCGTCGCGATCGGCAGGCCCTTCTCCTCGCAGAAGGCGATGGCCTTGTCCCGCGTCATGGCGTAGTCGCGGACGGGCGCGATGCACTTGAGGTCGGGCGCGAGGGAGGAGATGCCGGCCTCGAACCGGACCTGGTCGTTGCCCTTGCCGGTGCAGCCGTGCGCCACGGTGCCCGCGCCGTGCTTGCGCGCCGCGGCCACCAGGTGCTTGACGATGGTGGGCCGGGAGAGCGCGGAGACCAGCGGGTAGCGGTCCATGTACAGGGCGTTGGCCTTGATCGCCGGGAGGCAGTACTCCTCGGCGAACTCGTCCCTGGCGTCCACGACCTCGGCCTCGACCGCGCCACAGGCCAGCGCACGCTTGCGGATGACGTCCAGATCCTCGCCACCCTGGCCGACATCCACGGCGACGGCGACGACCTCGGCGCCGGTCTCCTCGGCGATCCAGCCGATGCAGACAGAGGTGTCCAGGCCGCCTGAGTAGGCGAGTACGACGCGCTCGGTCACGGGCTTCTCCTCACGTACATGCGCTGACTGGTATAAGTATGCACTCCACCGTATGTTTCGTCAACGCATGGGGTGAGCCCCCGCCGGCCCCCGGAAAGCCCTGGTCAGGCGCGCCTGCGCAGCTCCTCCCGGAGGACCCGTGTATGGGCGTGGTCGAGGTCCTTGGTCGCGGTGAGCAGGGTGAGCGTGCCGCCCGACGGGACCTGGCCCAGCAGGGCACGCATCGCCTCCTCCCCCTGCTCCGTCTCCAGCTCCGCCCGGTAGCGGTCGGCGAACCCCTCGAACTTCTCCGGATCGTGGCCGTACCACTTGCGCAGCTCGGTCGTGGGGGCGACATCCTTGTTCCAGTCGTCCAGCGCCGCCCGGTCCTTGGACTCGCCGCGCGGCCACACGCGGTCCACGAGCACCCGTACGCCGTCCTGGCGCGGATCGGGGTCCTCGTAGACGCGGCGGACACGCACCGTCGGCTTCTTCTTCGCACTCATGGCATCAGCCTGCAACCCGCCGCCGCCCCCCGCATGTTGACGGTGTTCACATCCTGCGGATAGCGTGCCGCCATGGCTGACTTCCCGTCCCTCGCCCGGCAGATGTGGCACCGCATGGAGCCGGTCTACGCCTCCCTCTACTTCGTCCCGCAGGCAGCCGAGAAGGTCGCAGCGCTCGGCTACGACCCGGACTCGCCGGCCCAGAAGTCCCTCGCGCTGCGCGGTGCCCCGCTGGGTGCCGTCCCGGCGGAGCTGCTCACCGCCGTCTTCCACAGCTTCAGCCCCCGCCTGGTCGCCGACCACGTCCCCGGCATCTGGGACACCGCCACCCCCGCGGCCGTCCTCGACACCCGCGTCCGCGCCGCCGACACCGCCCTGCGCACGCTGCTCGGCGACCGGCTCGCCGACCCCTCGCTCGCCGAGGCCGCCGAGCTGGCCCGCACCGCGGCGCAGGAGGCCGCCGCCCGGCTGCCCGGACGCCCGCTGGCCGCCGCCAACGCGGCGCTGCCCTGGCCCGAGGAGCCGCACCTGGTGCTGTGGCAGGCCGCCAACATCCTGCGCGAGCACCGGGGCGACGGGCACGTTGC
The DNA here is from genome assembly GCF_006539165.1 of Streptomyces cacaoi. Lineage (GTDB taxonomy): Bacteria > Actinomycetota > Actinomycetes > Streptomycetales > Streptomycetaceae > Streptomyces > Streptomyces cacaoi. Next base: position 3,835 of record NZ_BJMM01000050.1, read on the forward strand.
GGCGCTCACCGCCGCCGGGCTCGACGGCTGCGAGGCGCTCGTCTCCTTCGCCGCGATCGGCGCGGCCCCGGTGGAGACCTTCGCCTCACGCGGCTGGAGCGCACAGGAGTGGGCCGCGGCGCGCGAACGGCTGGCGGACCGCGGCCTCGTCGAACCGGACGGTACGGCCACCGAGCGGGGCCACCGGCTGCGCGAGGACGTGGAGCGCACGACGGACGAACTGGCCGCCGCGCCCTACGAGGTGCTGGGCGAGGACGGCTGCGCCCGGCTGGGCGAGCTGACCACGCCCCTCATCGAGGCCGTCGTCACCTCGGGGCTGCTGCCCGAGGAGAACACGCTCGGCATCCTCAGGGTGCCGGCCCCCGCCCCGCGCTGACCCGGCGTGGCCCGGACGCCCGGAGGCGGCCCGGGCCACCGCCGTCGCAGGTCACATGGCGAGACGGCCTTGCGCACCGGCCCCGGCAGGGCGTTTTCTCGCACGGTGCGAAGAGAACAGCCCGAACCCCCGGCGAACACCGAGCCGAGCGCCCCGGCGCCGAGCGCGCCCGACGACGGCGCGGAACAGCGCGGCGCGCGCCGTGCCGTCACCCTCTTCCCCGTGCTCGTCCTGCTCGCCGGTGCGGTCGGCCTGCTGAGCCCCGGCACCTTCTCCGGCGGCGGCGACGCCGTGCCCTATCTCCTCGGCGTGGTGATGTTCTGCATGGGCGTCACCATGACGCCGCAGGACTTCAAGGGCGTGGCCCAGCGGCCGTGGGCCGTCGCGCTCGGACTGGTCGCGCACTACGTCCTCATGCCGGGGCTGGGCTGGCTCGTCGCACACGTGCTCCATCTGTCGCCGCAGCTCGCGGCCGGGGTGATCCTGGTGGGCTGCGCGCCCAGCGGGACGGCCTCGAACGTGGTGACGTATCTGGCCCGGGGCGACGTGGCGCTGTCCGTCTCGGTGGCCACCGTCTCCACCGTCCTCGCCCCGCTGATCACCCCGCCGCTGACGCTGCTGCTGGCCGGTGAGTACCTGCCGGTCGACGCCGGCTCGATGGTGGCCGACATCCTCAAGACCGTGCTGCTGCCCGTGCTGGCCGGGCTCCTGGTGCGGCTGGTCGCCGGCCGGCTGGTGACCCGGGCGCTGCCGGTGCTGCCCTGGCTGTCGGCGCTCACCATCGCGGTGATCGTCGCGGTGGTCGTCGCGGGCAGCGCCGAGGCGATCAAGTCGGCCGCCGCGATGGTGCTGCTGGCCGTCGTCCTGCACAACGGGCTGGGGCTCGCCCTCGGCTACGGCGCGGGCCGGATCGGACGGCTCGGTGCTCCGGCGAGCCGCGCCATGGCCTTCGAGGTCGGTATGCAGAACTCCGGCCTCGCCGCGTCGCTCGCCGGCGCGCACTTCAGCCCGCTGGCGGCCCTGCCCGCGGCCGTCTTCTCCGTCTGGCACAACATCTCCGGCGCGCTGGCGGCCGCCTGGTTCGCCCGCCGCGACCGCGCCCAGGGGCCCGGCACCCCCGGCCCGGACACCCCGGCGAACGCCGCGGCCGCCGGCCCCGGCCCGGAAACCCCCGCGGACGCCCGCCGCGCATCCGCCCCTTCCGCGTCCGCCCGCGCCGGATCCGCCGGGGAGGCGGAAGGTGGCGAAGGCGCCGGGGACGCCGGAGCGGCGGGGGCCACCGGGTAGGCCGGGCCCGCTGGCACCGGGAGCACGGGCCCTCTTCCGCTGCTACCTCCGGGTAATTACGGTGGCCGCGGCCCGTCCGGTGCGCGCCCGTACGCGGTGGCGCCCGAGTACGGGCACGACGGAACCGACCGTGACACGAAGGGGCAACGCCATGGCGCCGGCCGCCGCACCCTCCCTCGCCCGCCTGCTGGGCGGAGCCGGGGCGCTGCACTTCCTCCTGCCGAAGCCGTTCGACGCGATCGTGCCGCGCGCCCTGCCGGGCCGGGCCCGGGCCTGGACGTATGCGAGCGGCGCCGCCGAACTGGCCGTCGCCGCCGCCCTCACCTGGCCGCGCACCCGCAGGGCCGGCGGGCTCGCGGCGGCGGCGCTGCTCACCGCCGTCCTGCCGGCCAATGTGCAGATGGCCTACGACTGGCGGCACCGGGCGAGGCCGCTGAAGGCGCTGGCCTACGGCCGGGTTCCGCTGCAACTCCCGCTGCTGGCCTGGGCGTTGCTCGCCGCGCGCGAGGGCGGCCGGGAGCGGCCGGCCGGGGCCGTCGACCCGGCCGGCCGGAGCGGTCAGGCCGCGGGGCCCAGCCGGTAGACGCTGCCGTCCAGCGCGAGGACGTACAGCTCGTGGTCGCTGTCCTGGGCGAAGGAGACGACCTCGCCGCCGTTCACCCCGAGGTTGGTCTCGCCGGTCACCTCACCGTCCTCGATGTCCAGCGCCCGGATGTCGCCCTCGCAGTAGTCGCTGAACAGATACTTCCCGGCCAGTTCGGGGACGGCCTCGCCCCGGTAGACGTAGCCGCCCGTGACCGAGCAGCGCGTCGGGGAGCGGTCGTACTCGAAGACCGGCGGCACGTGGTTCGCGGGCTCCGTCCCGCCGTCGAAGGGCAGGGTGCCCTCCATCTCGGACCAGCCGTAGTTCTCCCCGCCGCCGCTGGACGCCGGCGCCAGGTCGACCTCCTCGCGGGTGCTCTGGCCGACGTCCCCGATGAGCAGGTCGCCGGTGTCCGCGTCGAAGGAGAACCGCCACGGGTTGCGCAGCCCGTAGGCCCAGATCTCGCCGCGCGCCCCCGGCTCGTCCACGAACGGGTTGTCCTCGGGGACGGCGTACGGCTCGCCGTCCTGGCCGCCGCGCGGGTCGATCCGCAGCAGCTTGCCCAGCAGGGTGTCCAGCTTCTGCCCGTTGCCGTGCGGGTCGCCGCCGCTGCCGCCGTCGCCCAGCCCGATGTAGAGCATGCCGTCCGGGCCGAACGCGAGGTTGCCGCCGTTGTGGTTGGCGTACGGCTGTTCCTGGGTCAGCACCGTCCGCCGGGTGTCGGGGCGCAACGCCCCGTTCTCGACGGCGAATTCGTCGACGGTGCTGGTGCCCTCCTTGTCGGTGAACGCGATGTAGAAGTGCTCGAACGCGGGGTCGAAGGCGATGCCGAGCAGCCCGCGCTCGCCGTCGATCGTCGTCTCGTCGGTGATGTCGAGCACCGGCTCGCCGAGCTGGGTACCGTCCAGCACCCGGACGCGGCCGGGCCGTTCGGCGATCCACACGGTGCCGTCCGGGCCCGCGGTGCCCGCCGTGGGCATCTCCGCCTCCGCCACCTTCTCCAGGCCGACGTCGGCGGCCCGGTGCGACGAGGCCGCCGGCTGCGCCGCGTCCGCGGCCCGTCCCGGACGTCCGGTCTCCTGGGCGGAGGCGGCGGGTAACGCGAGGGTGATGCACAGGGCGAGGGTGCCGAGGAGTGCCGAGCAGTTGCGGACTTTCACCTGAACCTCCCGGAGGCGGCGGTCACGTCGTCACCCGGCTGCCGCGCCCCTCGGGCGCCGCGCGGGCCCGGGCGTGCGGGCCGGACGGTGCCGTGGCGAGCCGTGGGCACCGCGGGACGCGCGGTCACCCGTGGCGGGAAGCAACGGGGTGGGGGGAATGTGCCACTGGCTGTCCGATGAGGGTAATGGTGCGTACCAGGCCGGGGAAGGCCGCGGAACGGACGGGTGCGGACTTCATCCGGAGTTCAACTGCCGGGCGGCAGGAGGGAGTTGGCCGGAAGTCGGCGGCCGGCGCGGACGAGCCCCCGCCCCGGCCGCCGCCCTCCCGGCGCTCCGTCTCCCCCAGCGCACCGCGCCGTACCACCTGCCCCGCACGCACACCGCCCTGCTCCGCGTTCCTCCGGCGGCTCGGCGTTCCCCGGCAGCTCAGCGTTCCTTCTGCGCCAGCCCCAGCAGATGGTCGGCGAGCGCCTGGCCGCCGTCGGGGGCACGGCTGATGAGCAGGAGGGTGTCGTCGCCCGCGATGGTGCCGATGATCTCGTGGATGCCGGCCTGGTCGATGGCGGAGGCCAGGAACTGTGCGGCACCGGGCGGGGTGCGCAGCACGACGAGGTTCGCCGACGCCTCGGCGGAGATGAGGAGTTCACCGGCGAGCCGGGCCATCCGGCCCTCCGAGGCGGACTCGCCGAGCGGTGCGCGCGGGGTCGGGTCCCCGCCCTCGGAGGGCACCGCGTAGATCAGCTCTCCCCCGGTGTTGCGGATCTTGACAGCGCCCAGCTCGTCCAGGTCCCGGGAGAGCGTGGCCTGGGTGACCGAGAGCCCGTCGTCGGCCAGGAGCTTCGCCAGCTGGCTCTGGGAGCGGATCGGCTGCCGGTTCAGGATGTCGACGATCCTGCGGTGCCGGGCCGTACGCGTCTGCGGGACGGCCTGCCCCTGCTGGTCCTCGGTCATGCTCCGTGTTCCCCTTCGGTTCACTCTCGGCTCGCGCCGGCCGGCGCCCTTCCGCTGCCGGCCCGGCGTCCGCCGTCCTGGATCATCGCTGCTGCTCCACCGCCGCGTCGAGGATCCCGGGCAGCGCCCGTACCAGCGCGTCCGTCTCCTTCTCACCGACGATCAGCGGCGGAGCGAGCCGGATGACGTCGGGTGCGACGGCGTTCAGCAGGAAGCCGGCGTCCTGGGCCGTCTGCTGGGCCCGGTCCGCGACCGGCTCGGTGAGCACGATACCGAGCAGCAGCCCCGCACCGCGGACCTGAGCGACGCACGGGTGCCCGAGCGCGAGCACCGCCTCGCGCAGCCGCGCCCCGACGCGCTTGACGCGGTCGAGCAGCCCCTCGTTCTCCAGGGTCTCCAGCACGGCCAGCCCGGCGGCGCAGGAGACGGGGTTCCCGCCGAAGGTGGAGCCGTGCTGGCCGGGCGCGAGCAGCTCGGCGGCCTCGCCGAAGGCGAGGGTCGCGCCCAGCGGGAGCCCGCCGCCGAGCCCCTTGGCCAGGGTGATGACGTCCGGCTCCACGCCCTCGGCCTGGCAGGCGAACCAGTGCCCGGTCCGGCCGATGCCGGTCTGCACCTCGTCCAGGATCAGCAGCGCGCCGGCCGCCGAGGTGATCTCGCGGGCCGCGGCCAGATAGCCCTCCGGTGCGACGAGGACGCCCCGCTCGCCCTGGATGGGCTCCAGCAGGACGAAGGCCGTCTCCTCGGTGACGGCGGCACGCAGCGCCTCGACGTCGCCGTAGGGGACATGGGTGACCTCGCCCGGCAGCGGCGCGAACGGCTCCTGCTTGGCGGGCTGGCCGGTCAGCGCGAGGGCGCCCATGGTGCGGCCGTGGAAGCCGCCCTGCGCGGCGACCATACGGGTGCGGCCGGTGCGCCTGCCGAGCTTGAAGGCGGCCTCGTTGGCCTCGGCGCCGGAGTTGGAGAAGTAGACCCGGCCGGACCGGCCCGCGAGGTGCAGCAGCTTCTCGGCGAGCGCGACGGTCGGCTCGGCGGCGAAGAGGTTGGAGACGTGGCCGAGGGTGGCGATCTGCTCGGAGACGGCGCGGACCACGGCGGGGTGCGCGGTGCCGAGGGCGTTGACGGCGATACCGCCGAGGAAGTCCAGATACGCGTTGCCCTGCTCGTCCCACAGCGTCGCGCCCTCGCCCCGGACGAGCGGCAGCCGGGGCGGCCCGTAGGTGTTCATCAGGGCGCCGCGCGACCGGTCGGCGAGGCCCTGCTCCGGGGACGGGGCTCCGGTGGCGCTGCTCTCCTGGGTGCCGGTCATGGCTGGTCCTTTGCTGTCCGGGGGTCGGGGACGGCGTCGGGCACGACCATGGTGCCGACGCCCTCGTCGGTGAAGATCTCCAGCAGGATCGCGTGCGGCACCCGCCCGTCGAGCACCCGCGCGGTGTGCACGCCGTTGCGCACGGCGTGCAGACAGCCCTCCATCTTGGGCACCATGCCGCTGGAGAGGTCGGGCAGCAGCTTCTCCAGCTGCTGCGCGGTCAGTTCGCTGATGACCTCGTCGCTGTCGGGCCAGTCCGCGTACAGCCCCTCGACGTCGGTGAGGACGATCAGCGTCTCGGCGCCCAGCCCGGCGGCGACGGCGGCGGCGGCCGTGTCGGCGTTGACGTTGTAGATGCCGCCCTCGGTCTGCCCCTCGTCGCCGTCGACGCTGTGCGCGATGGAGGAGATCACCGGGATCCGGCCGTCGTCGAGCAGCGCCTCTATCGCGCCGGTGTCGACGGCGGCGACCTCGCCGACCCGCCCGAGGTCGACGCGTTCGCCGTCGATGTCGGCGTAGTGCTTGGTGGCCGCCATGATCCGGGCGTCCTCGCCGGTCAGCCCGACGGCGAGGGGGCCGTGCCGGTTGAGCAGACCCACCAGCTCGCGCTGCACCTGCCCGGCCAGCACCATGCGCACCACGTCCATCGTCTCGGGTGTGGTGACGCGCAGCCCGGCGCGGAACTCCGACTCCAGGCCGAGCCGGTCGAGTTGGCGGCTGATCTGCGGCCCGCCGCCGTGCACGACGACGGGGCGCAGCCCGGCGTGCCGCAGGAAGACGACGTCCTGCGCGAAGGCGGCCTTCAGCTCCTCGTCGACCATGGCGTTGCCGCCGAACTTGATGACGACGGTCCTGCCGTGGTGCCGGGTCAGCCACGGCAGGGCCTCGATGAGCGTCCTCGCCTTGGGCAGCGCGGTGTGCTTGCGGGCGCTCATGAGGAGTACGCGCTGTTCTCGTGGACGTAGTCGGCCGTCAGATCGTTGGTCCAGATGACGGCGGACTCCGTGCCGGCGGACAGATCGGCGGTGATACGGACCTCGCGGAAGCGCATGTCGACCTTGTCGCGGTCCTCGCCGACGGCGCCGCCCCGGCAGACCTGGACGCCGTTGATGGACACGTTCAGCTGGTCGGGCTCGAAGGCCGCCGAGGTGGTGCCGATGGCGGAGAGCACCCGGCCCCAGTTCGGATCCTCGCCGTGCACGGCGCACTTGAGCAGGTTGTTGCGGGCGATGGAGCGCCCGACCTCCTCGGCGTCCGCCTCGCTGGCAGCGCCGACGACCTCGACGCGGATGTCCTTGGAGGCGCCCTCGGCGTCCCGCACGATCTGCCGGCCCAGGTCGTCGCAGACGGCGCGGACGGCCTCGGCGAACTCCGCGGCGTCCGGCACGACACCGCTCGCGCCCGAGCCGAGGAGCAGCACCGTGTCGTTGGTGGACAGGCAGCCGTCCGAGTCGATGCGCTCGAAGGTGGTGCGGGTCGCCGAGCGCAGCGCCTCGTCCAGCGCGGGCGAGGCCAGATCGGCGTCCGTGGTGAGGACGACGAGCATGGTGGCCAGGCTCGGCGCGAGCATCCCGGCGCCCTTGGCCATCCCGCCGACCGTCCAGCCGGCCGGGCTCTCCACGACGGCCGTCTTGTGCACCGTGTCCGTCGTCTTGATCGCGATGGCGGCCTTTTCCCCGCCGTGCGCGGACAGCGCCCCGGCCGCCGTGCCGACGCCGCTCAGCACCGCCTCCATCGGCAGCCGCTCACCGATCAGACCGGTGGAGGCGACGGCGATCTCGCCCGCGCTGTGCCCGTCGCCGAGCACCTCCGCGGCCTTCTCGGCCGTGGCGTGCGTGTCCTGGAAGCCGGGCGCGCCCGTGCAGGCGTTCGCGCCACCGGAGTTGAGGACGACGGCGGACACCCGCCCGCCCTTGAGCACCTGCTGGGACCACAGCACCGGCGCCGCCTTGACGCGGTTGGCCGTGAACACGCCGGCCGCCGCGCGGTTCGGCCCGTTGTTGACCACCAGCGCCAGATCGGCGCCTCCGTTCTCCTTGATCCCGGCGGCGATCCCGGCCGCCGTGAACCCCTTGGCCGCTGTCACGCTCACTGCGTCTCTCCCCTCGCCGCGCCCCGCCCGCGGCATCCGTCCCGGTGGGCCGCGCCGGTGGCCGGCACGGCTGTCGTCGCTGTCGTCGCTTGCGTCGCTGCTCCGCGCGCCGCCGGCCGTGTCCGGCTCACGGCGCGACCCCGACCGCCGGCAGGCCCCGCACCTCGTCCAGGCCGAGCGCGAGGTTCATGCTCTGCACGGCGCCGCCGGCCGTGCCCTTGGTCAGGTTGTCGATCGCGCCGACGACGACGATCCGGCCGGCGTCGGCGTCGTACGCCATCTGGAGATGCACGCCGTTGGCCCCCTGCACCGAGGCGGTGGCGGGCCACTGGCCCTCGGGCAGCACGGTGACGAACGGCTCGTCCTGGTACGCCTTCTCGTAGGCGGCCCGGAGCTGTTCGCCCGTCGTGCCGGGCGCCGCGCCGGCCGTGCAGGTGGCGAGGATGCCCCGGGACATCGGCGCGAGCACCGGGGTGAACGACACGCTCACGCGCTCGCCGGCGACGGCCGTCAGGTTCTGCACCATCTCCGGCGTGTGCCGGTGCGTCCCGCCGACGCCGTACGGGCTCATCGAGCCCATGACCTCGCTGCCCAGCAGGTGCGGCTTGAGCGCCTTGCCCGCCCCCGAGGTGCCGGTGGTGGCGACGACGACGGCCTCCGGCAGGGCCAGCCCGGCCGCGTACGCGGGGGCCAGCGCGAGGGAGACGGCGGTGGGGAAGCAGCCGGGCACGGCGACCCGCCGGGTGCCGCGCAACGCCGCGCGGGCGCCGGGGAGCTCGGGCAGCCCGTAGGGCCACGTCCCGGCGTGCGGGGTGCCGTACCAGCGCTCCCAGGCCGCCGCGTCGGCGAGCCGGAAGTCGGCGCCACAGTCGATGACGAGCACCTCCTCGCCGAGCGCCTCCGCCACCGCGGCCGACTGCCCGTGCGGCAGGGCGAGGAAGACGACGTCGTGGCCGCGGAGGACCTCGGGTGTGGTCTCCTCCAGCACGCGGTCCGCGTACGGGGCGAGGTGCGGCTGGAGCGCCCCCAGGCGCTGCCCGGCGTGGGAGTGCCCCGTCACGGCACCGACCTCGACATCCGGATGTCCGCTCAGCAGCCGCAGCAGCTCACCCCCCGCGTAACCGCTCGCGCCCGCCACCGCTGCTCGCACCGTCATGGGACCTCCTTCGTGGAGGTATGACTATACGTATCGCCGAAGTTTTATGCAATGGGCATGTTCCGGACAGTCGAACAGGCAGCCGGACCCGTCGACCCGCCCCCGGGGCCGCACGCCGCACACTCCGGCGAACCCGCGGCTCGACGCACGGCCGCCCCGGTGCGGCCGGGACCCTCGGGCTTGCCGTCCCACGTCGTAACAACTAGAGTTACGACCATTGCCGAGGAACGAGGGAGGTGGAGTCCGGCATGAGTGCCAACAGTCGGCTGACCATCGCGGCGCACGCGCTGACCTGGATCGGGCTGTACCAGCGGCGCGGCCACGAGGTCGCCACCTCCGAGCAGATCGCGGCGAGCGTCAACACCAACCCGGTGGTGATCCGCCGCCTGCTGGCCGAGCTGCGCAAGGCCGGCCTGGCCGAGTCACGGCGGGGCGCGGGGGCGGGCTGGATGCTCGCCCGGGACCTGGCGGCGATCACCCTGCTCGACGTCTACCAGGCGATCGAACCGGGGCCGGTCTTCGCCCTGCACCGCGCGACACCGAACCCCGAGTGCGTCGTCGGCCACGGCATCGGCCCGGCGATGACCGCCGTGTACGACGGGGTGGAGGCCGCCCTGCGCGCGGAGCTGGCCGGGACCACGTTGGAGGACGTGCTGCGCGACATCCTCAAGGCCGCCTGAACCGGGGCGCGTCGTACGCCACCCGCCCCGGGGCACGCTGAAAGCCGCCCGCCTCGGACCGTCGGCCTTCTCCCGTCGGAGAAAGGCCGCTCTTCGACGCCCTCAATGTAACAACAATGGTTACCTCAAGAATCGGAGAATCTCTCATGGGACAGCTGGACGACAAGATCGCCCTCGTCACCGGCGCCTCCAGCGGCATCGGCCTGGCGATCGCCCGCCGTTTCGCCGCCGAGGGCGCGACCGTCCACCTCACCGGCCGCCGCAAGGCCGAACTGGACGCCGCCGCCGCGCAGATCGGCCCCCGCGGCATCGCCGTACCGGGCGACACCTCGGACCTCGACGACCTCGACCGGCTCTTCGCCGGGATCGCGGACCGCGGCGGCCGTCTGGACGTCGTGGTGGCCAACGCCGGTGTCGCGGACTACGCCCCGCTCGGTGCGGTCACCGAGGAGGAGTACGACCACATGACCTCGATCAACCTCAAGGGCACGGTCTTCACCGTGCAGAAGGCGCTGCCGCTGCTGGCGGCCGGCGCCTCGGTGATACTCCTCTCCTCCAGCTCGGCCCTGCGGGCCACCCCGGGCCTGAGCGTCTACGCCGCCACCAAGGCCGCGATCCGCAGCCTCGCCCGCACCTGGGCCGCCGAGCTGGCCGGCCGGGGGATCCGCGTCAACGCCCTCACCCCCGGCCCCGTCGGGACCCCGGGACTGGAGGACCTCTTCGCCACCTTCCCGGACGACGAACGGCCCACCACGGCCGACCCCGCCTCACTGACCCCGCTCGGTCGCGCCGGCCACCCCGACGAGATCGCCGCCAGTGCCCTCTACCTGGCCGGCGGCCAGAGCACGTTCACCACCGGCGCCGAACTGTTCGTGGACGGCGGCGTCACTCAGCTCTGAGGCGCCCCTCACCGGCCGCCGCCGACGTGCCCGGGCGGTCCGCCGGGGCGGCCTGCCCCGGCGGACCCGTCGGGCGGCGGCCGGTTCCGCCTCTCCCACCGCGGGGTGCGGAGCGGCCGGGCGCGCGCGGGCGACGGCCCCGGCCCCGCCCTGGCCACAGGCCGCCCGGGCCCGGCCGGAGGAGGGTGGGACACCGGCCGGTGCAAGGGCGCCGTGTGCGGAAAATCCCTCGTCGGGCCGTGGCCGGAGCGCGGATACTCGCCGGCATGCTGGACTTCACCGATTTCGACACCCGCGGCTACCGCACCGTCAACGTCCCCACGGGCTACGGCCGTTGGGTACGCACCTACGAGGACACCGTCGAGGACACGATGGACCTCGCGCTGCTCGACCGCCTGACCGTCCCCGCCTGGGACTCCGTACGCCGCGCCGCCGATCTGGGCTGCGGCACCGGCCGCACCGGCGCCTGGCTGCGCGCCCGTGGGGTGGCGGCCGTCGACGGCGTGGATCTGACGCCCGAGATGCTGGCGGTGGCCCGGGGCAAGGGCGCGCACCGGCGCCTCGTGCACGGCGACGTCCGCACGACGCCGCTGGACACCGGCGCCTACGACCTGGTGATCGCCTCGCTCATCGACGAACACCTCCCCGAGCTGCGCCCGTTCTACGACGAGGCGTGGCGGCTGGCGGCGCCCGGCGCCCACTGCGTCCTCGTCGCCTTCCACCCGCACTTCATCATGGCCTCGGGCATGCCGACGCACTTCACCGACGAGGACGGCGAGGACATCGCCATCAGCACCCACATCCACCTGCTGAGCGACCACGTCTCGGCGGCACTCGGCGCCGGCTGGCAGCTGGCGGAGATGCGCGAGGGCGTCGTCGACGCGGACTGGCTGACGGTCAAGCCGAAGTGGGAGAGGTTCCGCAACCACCCGGTGTCAGCGGCGCTGGTGTGGCGCAAGGCGTGACGGCCGATCCGCGAGGCCCCCGCGGACGACGCCCCCGCGGGCGCGGACCGGCCGGAGAGCGGGCTTGCGTTGGAGAGCGCTCCAACTCCTAGCGTCCCAGGGGTCGCAGGGCCGGTCCCGCTCGCACCCCGAGGGCACGGGTGGCGCCCGGCCGTACCCGTATCAGGGGCCGCCGCCCGGCCGCGCCCCGTACCGCCTGGAGGCACATCGATGAGCAGTACCCTTCCCACCCGCCGGCTGGGCGCGCTGACCGTCTCCGCACAGGGGCTCGGCTGCATGGGCATGAGCCACGGCTACGGCGAGTCCGACGACGACGCCTCGGTCGCCACCCTGCACCGCGCCCTGGACCTGGGCGTCACCCTGCTGGACACCGCCGACTTCTACGGCTCGGGGCACAACGAGGAGCTGATCGGCCGCGCCGTCGCAGGGCGCCGCGACGAGGTCGTACTGGCCACCAAGTTCGGCTTCGCGAACAAACTGGGCGAGCCGACGGTGATCCGGGGCGATGCCCCGTATGTGCGCCGGGCCTGCGAGTCCTCGCTGCGCCGCCTCGGGGTGGACCACATCGACCTCTACTACCAGCACCGGGTCGACCCGCAGGTCCCGGTCGAGGAGACCGTCGGCGCGCTGGCGGAGCTGGTGGCCGAGGGCAAGGTGCGGTACCTGGGCCTGTCGGAGGCGAGCGCGCGGACGCTGCGCCGTGCGCACGCGGTGCATCCGATCAGCGCCCTCCAGAGCGAGTGGTCGCTGTGGACGCGCGACCTGGAGGACGAGATCGTCCCGGTGTGCCGGGAGCTGGGCATCGGCCTGGTGCCCTTCTCGCCACTGGGCCGGGGCTTCCTGACGGGGCGCTACACCTCCGTCGCGGGCCTGGCGCCCGGCGATGTCCGCCGCAGCCAGCCGCGCTTCGCGGACGGGAACCTGGAACGCAACCTGGCGATCGTCGACAGGCTGACCGAGCTGGCGGCCGCGCGCGGGGTGACGGCCGGCCGGCTGGCGCTCGCCTGGCTCCAGCACCGGGGCGAGGACGTGGTGCCGATCCCCGGGACGCGCAGGACCGGCAATCTGGAGGAGAACCTCGCGGCGGTCGACCTGGAGCTGACCGCGGCGGAGCTGACCGCGATCGAGGCGGCGGCACCGCGCGACCAGGTCGCCGGCTCCCGCTACGACGAGGGCTCCCTGTCCTTCGTCGACCGCTGAGCGGTGCCGCCGGCGGCGACGGCGCCGGAGCCGGAGCGCGGCCTGCGGCGCGGGCCGGTACCGGCCGCCCCGGGGACGCCCGGAGCCGTCTGGGCCATACTCGTCGCCATGGCGGACGGGACGAGCACCCGGATCGCCGCGCTCCTGGCGGAGTTGCGGCTGGAGGAGACGGCCTGGGTGGCCGCGGTGACGGGCAGCGACCCGGCGGCGGTCATCCGGGCGTGCGGGGGCGCCCCGGAGGCGGCGCGGCCCCGAGCCCTCGACGAGCGCCTGCTTTCCGAGCCGACCGGGCTGGGCGGGCTGGCCGGATCGCCCGAGCTGACCGAGTTGCCCGGGTCGTCCGGGGCCGGGCGCCCGCACCTCGCGGTGGCCCGGGCCGGTCCGGCCGTGACGGTGCTCGGATACGGCGACCACCGGGGCCCGCACGAGGAGGTGCTGCGGCGGCTGGCGGCGCCGGGGGCGCGCGCCGCCGGTGTCCACTGGGGCCGGGGCGCGCCCTCCCGGCTCTCCCTCGCCGAGGACGGCGCACTCCTCTCCGCCTTCGATCTGCGCGCCCCCGCACACCGGTACGGCTCCCGCCCGGCGGCCTGGGACGCCCATCTGGACGGGCTCGACCTCGACGGCCCCCGGTGGCGCGCGGCCGGCGTGACCGCGGTGCTCCGCGCGACCGGGGCCCGCCTCGATGCGGCCTGGGCACGGGGCCCGCACCTCGTCGTTCCCGTCGCCCCCGTCGCCCCCGTCGCCCCCTGCACCGACGTCTTCACCGACGTTTCCCCCGACGCAGCCCCCGGCACGCCCGCCGCCTCCGTCGAGGGCGTCTCCCCCGCGCCGCTCCCGCGGGAACCGAGGGACTCGCCGCTGCTCGCCGAGGAACCGTTCGCCGGCTTCCTGGCCCGGCTCGGCCCGGAGTGCCTACCCGCCATGGAGCGGTACGGCGTCGAACTCGCCGCCCGGCACAACGGGTTGGCCTCCGACCCGGTGTGCACGCTCGCCCTCGCCGTGCTGGACGGCTGCGGCCCGCCCGAGGCCCGCCAGGAGCTGCGCATCGAGCTGGCCCGGCGTGCCGCGCCGCGGTCGTCGGGGGACGCGGCGGACCGCGGACCGGTGGCACACGAGCCGGCCGTGTGGCAGACGCTCGGCGATCTGCTGGCCCGCGAGGAGGGCGCCGTGGTGGCCGGCCCGCCGCCGATGTGCCTGCTGGACCGGGCGATGAGCGGCGGCGGACACACCCCGGAAGCGGAACGCTACGCCCTGCTGCGCGCCCTGTACGAGGCCGCCCAGCGCACCCCGGACGCCTGACGTCGCCCCTCCCCACGCCGCGGCGCCAGGCACCCGCGCACGTGCACCCCGCTCGTTCCGGACACCGCACACTCCCACGGACGTTTCGAACGGCTCCGGCACCGCTCACTCCAGGCACAGCTGCCACTCACCCGGCCGTCCGGCGAGGGTGAGGGCCGCGAGCGGCTGGGCGTCGATGTTCCAGTAGGAGTGCGGCGGCGCCTTGAGGACGTAGCAGACGGCGGCGCGGACGACGGACGGCTCGGCGACGGCGACCGCCCAGCCGCCGTCCCCGACCGGCCGGGTGTCCAGCCAGCCGCCGATCCGCTGGATGAAGGCCAGCAGCGACTCACCGCCGTGCGGTGCGACCCGCGGGTCGGCCAGCCACCGGTCGACGGCGTGCGGCTCGGCCGCCGTGACCTCGGCCAGCGTCCGGCCCCGCCACCGCCCCATGTCGCACTCGCGCAGCGCGACCTGCGAGAGCGGCGTCAGCCCGAGGGCCTCGCCCGTCTCCCGGCAGCGCGCCGACGGTGAGCAGTAGCGCAGCTCGGCGGCGGCGAGGTGCAGCAGCGAGGGCACGCGGCGCTGCACGTCGTGCCACCCCGCGGCGTCCAGCGGCCGGTCGTCGTCGAAGCGCACGTCCAGCAGCGAGGCGCTGCGGGCGGCGGCGAGCAGCGTGAGGCGCACGTGCATCCGGCGATCGTAGAGCCGTCCGGCCGGACGTTCGAGGGGTCGCGCGACGAACGCCCCGGCCCGTTCCGGCGCCCGGGGTCAGGGGGATGCCGGTCCCGGGATTCCGGCGTCACACTGGAAGTGGGCACGGCCCCGGCGGGGCCTCGGTGGGCCGGGGCACCCGGCGAGCCCGAGAAATCGGCGAATCCGGGGAACCCGGTGAACCCGCGCTGATCCGAGGAACCCGAATATCCCGAGGAACCCGAGGAAGCGGAGCCGTCGGACGCATCACCGACGGGAAACCGATGAGTCCGATGAAACCGATGCATCCCACGCATCCGACGGGAAACGGTGAGAACCCGGCGAGAAGCGGGCCGGGCCAGGGGCACGGCCCCGGACGGAACGCAGGAACCCGCAGCAGTACGGCGAACAGGAGGCCGACCGATGCAGGCGAATTCAGGCGACCATCTGCTGATGCACGGCCGCGTGGTGGGTCAGAACGACCGCGAGGCCGAAATCGTCGAGGTCATGGGCACGAACGGCGAGCCCCCGTACCGCGTGCGCTTCGAGGACGGGCACGAGGCGGTCCTCTCCCCCGGCCCGGACAGCGTCGTCACACCGCCCGAGAAGCGCTGAGCAGGACCGCCGGGCACGCACACCCGGCGGAAGAGGACCCTCCGCACCCGCTGTGCACGACCGTGCACAGGTGACCTTTCGCACCCGCTCTCCCTCCGGTGGAACCGCACAGGTAACGTCGGGCGGCGAAGCGGCAGGTCCCGGCGCCCCGGCGCCCCGGTTCCGGGCCGCCGGGGACCGTGAAGACCAGCGAAAGGCACGAGGTGACGGAGTCTGTAGCCGACGTCCAGCGCGTCGGAGTGGTGGGCTGTGGCCAGATGGGCGCGGGTATCGCGGAGGTGTGCGCGCGGGCCGGGCTGGAAGTGATGGTCGCCGAGACCACCGGTGAGGCGCTGGAGCTGGGCCGTACCCGGCTGGCGAACTCGATCGGCAAGGCCGCGGAGCGGGGGAAGATTTCGCCGGAGGACGCCGAGGCCACGCTGGAGCGGCTGACCTTCACGACGGACCTGGGCGACTTCGCCGACCGCGACCTCGTCATCGAGGCCGTGATCGAGAGCGAGCCCGTCAAGATCGAGATCTTCCAGGTGCTCGACCAGGTGGTGACGCGGCCCGACGCGATCCTCGCCTCCAACACCTCCTCCATCCCGCTGGTCAAGCTGGCCGTCGCGACCTCGCGCCCGGATCAGGTGATCGGCATCCACTTCTTCAACCCGGCCCCGGTCCAGCAGCTGGTCGAGCTGATCCCGGCGCTGACCACCGGCGAGGGGACGATCAAGCGCGCCGAGGCCGTGGTCGGCGGCATCCTCGGCAAGCACACCATCCGCGCCCAGGATCGGTCGGGCTTCGTCGTCAACGCGCTGCTCATCCCGTATCTGCTCTCGGCCGTCCGGATGTTCGAGTCCGGCATCGCGGGCCGGGAGGACATCGACAACGGCATGGAGCTGGGCTGCGCCCACCCCATGGGCCCGCTCAAGCTCGCCGACCTCATCGGCCTCGACACCGTGGCCTCGGTCGCCACCTCGATGTACGAGGAGTACAAGGAGCCGCTGTACGCCGCTCCCCCGCTGCTCCAGCGCATGGTCGACGCGGGCCGCCTCGGCCGCAAGGCGGGCGCGGGCTTCTACTCCTACAGCTGATGCCGTGCGGCTGCCGCTGATCCCCGGCGGCCGCCGCCGGTCCCCCGTCCCGGGCCGAACGGCCGGGGACGGGAATATCCTTGTGTGCGGCGGGAGTTGAGCCGGTCATGGTGTGCGGCGGGAGTTGAGCCGGTCATGAAGATCGGTGTTTTGTCTTTCGTCACGGACGAGGGCATCCGCCCCGGCGCGCTGGCCCGTGCCGTGGAGGAGCGCGGCTTCGAATCGCTCTTCGTCGCCGAGCACTCGCACATCCCGGTGGGCTCGGCCGGGCCGGACGGCGGCGAGCTGGCCCGCCCCCACTACCGCTCGCTGGATCCCTTCGTCACCCTGGCGGCGGCCGCCGCGGCGACGAGCACGCTGCGTCTGGGCACCGCCGTCGCCCTGCTCGTCCAGCGGGACGTCCTGCACACCGCCAAAGAGGCCGCCAGTGTGGATGTGCTCTCCGGCGGCCGGCTGATCCTCGGCGTGGGCGCCGGCTGGCTCCGTCAGGAGATGCGGCACCACGGCACGGACCCGCGCACCCGCGGCCGGCTGCTGGACGAACAGCTGGCGGCGCTCAAGGAGATCTGGACGCGGGACGAGGCCGAATTCCACGGCGAGTTCGTGGACTTCGGGCCGCTCCACATGTGGCCCAAGCCGGTGCAGCGTCCGCATCCGCCGCTGTGGATCGGCGGCGGGAGCGAGGCGTCGCTGCGCCGCGTGGCCGCGCACGGGGACGGCTGGTTCCCGGTGTCGGCCACCCCGGAGGACATCCGCCGCGCCCGGGCCGAGCTGGACGCGGCGGGCCGTGCCGACGCCGTCCTCACCGTCCCCGGGGACGCGGCGGAGCCGGCGTCCCTGGAGCGGTTCGCCGAGGCCGGCGCCGAACGCGCCGTCTTCATGGTGGACACGGCACCCGAGGACGCCACGCTCAGGACGCTGGACCGCCTCGCGGAGTCGACGGCCCCGTACCGCGATTGACGGCGGACAGCGGCCTGGCGACGGACTCCAGGGGCCGGCGCTCCGCGTCCACCCCGAGGAACACCGCCGCCAGGCCCCCGAGCACCATGATCACCGCGCCGGTCAGAAAGCCCGCGAACATCCGCATCCGGTCCGTGCCGTCGCCGATCAGCCAGCCGTAGAAGGACGGTCCGGCCGCGCCCGCGCCCTGGCCGATGGCGAAGAACAGCGCGATGGCCTTGCCACGCACCTCCAGCGGGAAGATCTCACCGGCCGTCAGATAGCCCGAGGAGGCGCCCGCCGAGGCGAAGAAGAAGATCACGCACCAGGCGGCGGTCTGGGTGGCCGCGG
This sequence comes from Streptomyces cacaoi, assembly GCF_006539165.1. Classification (GTDB taxonomy): domain Bacteria; phylum Actinomycetota; class Actinomycetes; order Streptomycetales; family Streptomycetaceae; genus Streptomyces; species Streptomyces cacaoi. The sequence continues at coordinate 21,442 of NZ_BJMM01000050.1, forward strand.
TGAGCACATCGGCCGCGAACAGCCCGGCCGCCAGCGCGAGGGCACAGCCGGCGAACAGATAGGTCCCGGCGATCATGCGCCGGCGGCCGACCACGTCGAAGAGCGGCCCGAGCACCACGGGGCCCAGCAGATTGCCCGCGGCGAAGGCGAGCAGATAGCGCGGGGCGCTGTCGGACGGCACGTCGTAGAACTCGGTGAGCACCAGCGTGTAGGTGAAGAAGATCGCGTTGTACAGGAAGGACTGCGTGATCATCAGCGTCGAGGCGAGCACCGCGCGCCGCGGGTAGGAGCGGAATAGCACCCGCAGCAGGGTGGGGAACGTCGAGCGTGCCGATGCGCCGATCTCGATGGCCTGGCCCTCGTCGACGGGCGGCAGCGTGTGTCCCCGCTCGGTGACCTCCCGCTCGATCCGTGCGAGGGACCGCTCGGCCTCCGCCGCCCGCCCGTGCATGATCAGCCAGCGGGGGCTCTCGGGCAGATGCCGGCGGACGAAGAGCACCGAGAAGCCCAGGAGGGGCCCGAGCAGAAAGCCCAGCCGCCAGGCGAGCGTGTCGTCGACCTGGCTGAGAAGCAGCAGTTCGGCCACGGTACCGAGGAAGGCCCCGGCCCAGTACGTGCCGTTGACGAGGAGGTCGATCCGGCCGCGGAACCGGGCCGGCATCATCTCCTGGATCGCCGAGTTGATCGCCGCGTACTCCCCGCCGATCCCGGTACCGGCCACGAAGCGGGTCAGATACAGATACACGTCCCAGCCCGGCCCCTGCCCGAAGGTCAGCGCCGTGAGTCCGCTGCCGAACAGATAGACGCCGAAGGTCAGCAGGAACAGCTTGCGGCGGCCGAACCGGTCGGCCATCCGCCCGAAGAACAGGGCGCCCGTCACCTGCCCGACGAGATAGACGGTGGCGATGAGCCCGGCCTCGCCCGAGGTGAGGCCGAGGGTGTCGGCGTGGGTGAGGACGGAGGTCACCGCGCTCGCCACGGTGATCTCCAGCCCGTCCAGGATCCAGGCGCAGCCCAGCGCCACGATCATCCTGGTGTGGAAGCCCGACCAGGGCATCCGGTCGATACGGGCCGGGATCAGGCTGCGCAGGGGCGCGGAGTCCGCCGGGCCGCCCGGGGCGTTCGGGGTGTGCGGTGCTGCCATCCCGTCACCCGTAACCGGAGCCGGGCGGCGGTGCCCCGGCCGTCCGCACAATCACCCGAAGGCGTGCGTCCCGTGACGCGCGGCGTTCAGCGGGAGGCGTGCGCCTCGGGCTCCCGCTCAGCCGGGCGGGACGGGACACAGGGCTCGTGACGCAGCGCCAACAGGGCGACGTCGTCGGTCAGATGGCCGCCGCTGTGCCGCAGCAGCGCCTCGCGGACGAGGGCGACGACCTCGCGGGGCTCCCGCAGCCGCGCCGCCACCCGCACCACCTCGTCCAGCGGGAAGAAGTCCCGCCGGACGTTGCGCGCGTCGGACGCACCGTCGGTGCACAGGAACAGCCCCTCCCGCGGGGCGAGACGGGCGGTCACCGGCGCGGGCAGCCGCGCCGGCAGCGGGAACAGCCCCAGCGGGGGCAGGGGTTCGGCCTCGGAGAGCGGCACCGCCCGCCACGCACCGCCCCCGCCCGGCCACACGTCCCCCGCCGCCCCGCCATCGAACAGCAACTCCCCTCCGCAGGGCCCGACTTCCGCGCCACGGCCCCGGGCCTCCGCCCGGCCCCCGGCCCGGCACCCGGCACCGCTGCTCCGGGACTCCGCCCCGCCGGCTCGGGGCTCCGCCCCATCGGCCCGACGTCCATCAGCGGCGCCCCGTCCCGCCTCGACCCCGCGTTCCGCCCCGTCGGCCCGGGACTCCGGCCCGCCGTGCCCGGGCTCCGCCTCACCGGCCCCACCTCCCGCCCCGCCCGACGGCCCGTCGTCGGTGACCGGCCCCCGGGCGGCCGCTCCTGCGGTGCCCGCGTCCGCTCTCCCCCGCGCGCCCGGCTGCCCGGCGGCGCCCGGAGCCGGTCGCGGCCGGACCGGGGTCGTCGGCCCGGTGCCGGGCCGCACCGCGTCCGGCTCCGTCGCGTCCGGCCTGGCCATGAGGTACGGCCAGGGGTGGCCGCAGCTGAGGGCGGAGACCGAGCCGTCGGGCCGCACCTCCAGGAGCAGCACCGTCAAGAACTCCTCGGCGCCCTCGGCACCGGCGCTGCGCACCCGGCCGAAGCCGCGCTCCAGCCGGCGCAGCACCCCGCTGAGCGACGGCTCGTCGTGCGCCGCCTCCCGGAAGACGCCGAGCGCGGCGGACACCGTGCCGATGGCGGCCAGCCCGTGCCCGCGCACATCACCGATGACGAGCCGCACACCCCAGGGCACCGCCACCGCGCCGTACAGATCCCCGCCGACGGCGGCGCCGCGCGTCGCGGAGAGATAGCCGGTGGCCAGCGTCAGCGGCCCCATCCGGGAGGGCACGGGCTGGACGACGGCCTGCTGGGCGACCGAGGCGATCTCCCTCGTCCGTACGAGGTCGCCGTGCAGCCGCGAGCGCCGCTTCGCCGCCAGCCACCCGGCGGTGACGGTGACGGCCAGGGTGCCGTAGGCGCCGAGCCGGTAGCCGGTGCTGCCCGGCCCGGAGGCGACGTCCAGCGGTACCAGGGCGGCCAGCGCGAACACCCCGGCCAGCAGCACCTCCGTCCGGCGTCCGGCCGCGCAGGCGATGACGGGGGCGGCGGAGAGCAGCTGCGGCACATGCACCGGGCTGGGCACGATCAGCTCCCAGACCAGCACGGCCAGCGCCCACAGCGCGGGGAGGACGACGGCCAACGGCCGGGGGCGGACGGTCGTGCAGCGGTTCGTCGCGTGACGCATCCCGTTGGTCCCCTCCCGGCCTGGTGAGGCGATCGATGATGGCCCCTGTTCCGGGTCGCCCTCGGGATCTGCCGGGACCTCGACCAGGACGATGGTGCGCGATGCCCGCGCCTCCGCGGGACTCTCCCCGTCCCTTCCTCACCCCATCGTGTGACGGCGTCCGAGGGGTGAACGACAGGCCGCACCCATGCGACAGGGGGCATCCGTACCGGACGGATGCCCCCTGGGACGCGGTGCGCGGACGGATCAGCTCCGCAGCTCGGCCCCGGTGCGCTCGACGGCCGCGGCGACGGCGGCGTCCCGCGCGGCCGTGGCCTCCTCCGCCTTCAGCGTGCGGTCCGCCGCGCGGAACCGCAGCGCGTAGGCCAGCGACTTGCGGCCCGCGCCGAGCTGTTCACCGGTGAACACGTCGAACAGCCGCAGGGACTCCAGCAGTCGGCCCGCGCCCGAACGCAGCGCCTGCTCGACCTCGGCGGCCGGGACGGAGGCGTCCACGACGAGCGCCACGTCCTGGGTGGCCACCGGGTACGTCGACACCTCGGGCGCCGCGACGGACGCGCCGCCCGCGCGGGCGACCGCGTCGAGGTCCAGCTCCATGGCGCAGGTGCGCTGCGGCAGCCCGAGCGCCTTGAGCGCCCGGGGGTGCAGCTCACCGGCGTGGCCGACGAGCACCCGCTCGCCGTTCAGCGTCACGTGCAGCGCGGCGCACCGGCCGGGGTGCCACGGCGCGAACTGCGCGCTCTCCACGGTCAGTTCGGCCCCCGCCTCGCGCGCCACGGTGCGGGCGGCCTCCACGGCGTCGGCCCAGCCGGCCGGACGGCCCTTGCCCCACCAGCCGGAGCGCTCACGGGCGCCGGCCAGCACCACGGCGGCGTGCCGCGGCTGCGCGGGCAGGGCCGCGTCCTGGCCGGCGAGCCGCTCGGCGGACGGACGGGCGTCCACCGGCAGCCGCTCGGCGACGCTCCCGGCGCCCTCCCGGGGCAGGAAGACCAGCCCCGTCTCGAACAGCGCCAGGTGCTCCCCGTCCTGGCTGCCGCGGCCGAGGTTGCGCCGCAGCGCCGCGAGCAGCCCGGGCAGCAGGGTGGTGCGCAGCCCCGGCTCCTCGTCGGAGAGCGGGTTGACCAGGCGCACGGTGGTCCGCCGGAAGTCGTCCGCGTCCAGCCCGAGTCCGTCCAGCGCCGCCTCGCCCAGGAACGGGTACGACTGCGTCTCGACGAAGCCCGCACCGGCCAGCGCACGGCCCACCCGGCGGTGCAGCCGCTGCCGCTCGGTGAGGCCACGGCCGGGCAGCGGGCGCGGCAGCGTGGAGGGCAGGTTCTCGTAGCCCTCCAGCCGGATGACCTCCTCGGCGAGGTCGTTGGGGTCGGTCAGGTCGGGCCGCCAGGACGGCACCGTGACCGTCAGCTCCTCCTCGCCGTCGGCCCCGCGCGTCGTGCCGCCCGTCGCCACCTCGCCGTAGACGTCGCAGCCCACCTGCTGGAGGCGGCGTACGACGATCTCCCGGCCGTAGCGGACGCCGGCGACCCGGTCGGGGTGGCCGGCCGCCATCTTGATGGTGCGCGGCCCCGAGGGCGTACGGATCTCGGTCACACCCGGCTCGGCCGTGCCGCCGCCGAGCAGGACGAGCAGGTCCACGGTGCGCTGCGCGGCGGCGGCAGCGGCCTCCGGGTCGACGCCGCGCTCGAAGCGGCGGGACGCCTCGGAGGACAGCTTGTGCCGGCGCGCGGTGCGGGCCACGGCGACGGAGTCGAAGTGCGCGGCCTCGATGACGACGTCGCTGGTGGGCCGCGCCCCGGCCGCTTCGCCGCCGTCGGTGCCGTGCGCGATCTCCGTCTCCGCGCCGCCCATGACACCGGCGAGGCCGATGGGGCCCCGGTTGTCGGTGATCACCAGGTCCTCCGGGTCGAGCGCCCGGTCGGTGCCGTCGAGCGTGGTGAGCTTCTCGCCCTGCTCGGCCCGGCGCACCCCGATGGGCCCGTCGACCCGGGAGCGGTCGTAGGCGTGCAGCGGCTGACCCAGCTCCAGCATCACGTAGTTGGTGATGTCGACGGGCAGCGAGACGGGACGCATCCCGGCCTTCTGCAACCGGCGCCGCAGCCAGATCGGCGAGACGGCGTCGGGCCGCAGACCGGCGACCGTACGGGCGGTGAACCGGTCGCAGCCCAGCGGGTCGGACACGGAGACGGCGTAGCCCTGCGCGTTGGGCGCCGGCACGTCCAGCAGTGCGGGGTCGCGCAGCGGGACCCCGTACGCCGTGGCGGTCTCCCGGGCCAGGCCGCGCATCGACAGGCAGTAGCCGCGGTCCGGGGTCACCGCGATGTCCAGCACCTCGTCGACGAGCTGGAGCAGCTCGATCGCGTCCGTGCCGACCTCGTGCTCCGGCGGCAGGACCATGATCCCGTCGTGGTCCTCGCCCATGCCCAGCTCGCGCTCCGAGCAGATCATGCCCTCGGACAGCCGGCCGTAGGTCTTGCGCGAGCCGATCTCGAACCCGCCGGGCAGCACGCCGCCGGGCAGGATGACGACGACCTTGTCACCGACAGCGAAGTTCGTCGCACCGCAGATGATGTTCTGCGGCTCGCCCGTCCCATTGGCGCTGCCGACGTCCACCTGGCAGTACCGGATGGGCTTCTTGAACTCGGTCAGCTCCTCGATGGCGAGCACCTTGCCGACGATCAGCGGGCCCTTGAGCCCGGCGCCGGTCTGCTCGACCGTCTCGACCTCCAGCCCGGCCGAGATCAGCCGGGCCGCGACGGCACGCCCGGTCTCGGAGGCCGGCAGGTCCACGTACTCCCTCAGCCACGAAAGCGGGGCCCGCATCAGATCTCCATCCCGAACGGCAGGGCGAAGCGCACATCGCCCTCGACCATGTCTCGCATGTCCTCGACGTTGTGGCGGAACATCAGCATCCGCTCGATGCCGAAGCCGAACGCGAACCCGCTGTAGCGCTCGGGGTCGACCCCGCAGGCCGTCAGCACCCGCGGGTTGACCATGCCGCAGCCGCCCAGCTCGATCCAGCCCTCGCTGCCGCAGGTACGGCAGGGATGCTCGGGATCACCGACGGACGCGCCCCGGCAGACGAAGCAGACCATGTCCATCTCGGCGGACGGCTCGGTGAAGGGGAAGTACGAGGGCCGCAGCCGGGTGCCCAGCCCCTCGCCGAACAGCGAGGCGACCATGTGGTCCAGCGTGCCCTTGAGGTCCGCCATGGTCAGGCCCTCGTCGATGGCGAGCAGCTCGACCTGGGTGAAGACCGGCGTGTGCGTGGCGTCCAGCTCGTCCGTCCGGTACACGCGCCCCGGGCAGATCACGTACACCGGCAGCTCGCGGTCGAGCAGCGAGCGGATCTGCACCGGCGAGGTGTGGGTGCGCAGCACGACGCCGGAGTCCTCACCGGCCGCCGAGCCGTCGGCGTGCCGGCCCTGGACGAAGAAGGTGTCCTGCATGGTGCGGGCCGGGTGGTCCGGGCCGAGGTTGAGCGCGTCGAAGTTGAACCACTCCGTCTCCACCTCGGGGCCCTCGGCCACCTCGTACCCCATGGCGACGAAGATGTCCTCGACGCGCTCGGAGAGGGTGGTCAGCGGGTGGCGGGCGCCGCGCGGCGCGCGGTCGTAGGGCAGCGTGACATCCACCGCCTCCTCGACCAGCACACGCTCGTCACGCTCGCGCTCCAGCTCCTCCTGCCGCGCCTTGAGCGCCTTGTTCACCGCGCCCCGCGCCTGCCCGACACGTTTGCCCGCTTCGGCCTTGGCGTGCGGCGGCAGGGCGCCGATCTCGCGGTTGGCGAGGGCGAGCGGTGAGCGGTCGCCGGCGTGGGCGGCCTTCACCTCGCGCAGCGCTTCGAGATCACCGGCCGCCGCGATGGCGCCGAGCGCCTCCTGGACGGCCCGGTCGATCTCTTCCGGTTTCAGTGCCTCGACCTCGACTGGGTCGTACGACTTGTTGGGTGCCGACATCTCTTCCCGTGCTTCCGATTGGCTGGCTGCGCCCCGCCCCCGTGGACTGCGTGCCGATGGTCGAGTCTAAAGGGGACGCGGGGACGCTCGAACGCGGAGGCCCGGGGCCTCCGAAGTACCGCGGACCCGAGGAGCCCGTGTGCGCCGCGTGTCAGGCCAGGAAGGCCGGGGCGCCCACGGGCAGCAGAAATCGGAACTCCGCGCCGCCCGCGGCGGAACGGCCCACCGAGATCGTCCCGCCGTGCGCCTCGACGATGCCCTTGACGATGTAGAGCCCCAGGCCCGTGCCGCCGCGCCGGCTGCCTCGCCAGAAGCGGGTGAAGACGCGGCTCATGGACTCCTCCGGGATACCGGGCCCCTCGTCGCCGACGGTGACCGCCGTGGCCGATCCCCCCGGCTCGCGCGGGAACGCGGTGGGCCTCACCTCGATGGTGACGGTCCCCTCCCCGTGCCGCACGGCGTTTTCCAGCAGATTGGCCAGCACCTGGTCGACCTTGTCCGGGTCCGCCCACAGGTCGGGCAGCCCCGCGCCGATGTGCGTGGCGAAGCGGTCCTCCGGCTGGCCCGCCGCGATGTGCGCCGCCACGTGCCGGCACACGGCCGCGGCCATGTCGACGGGCTGGCGGCGCACCTCCAGCCGCCCGGAGTCGATACGGGAGATGTCGAGCAGTTCGGCGATGAGCCGGGTGACACGGTTGGCGTCCGCGTCGACCGTCTCCAGCATCAGCCGCTTCTGGTCGTCGGTGAACCGCTCCCACTTGGCCAGCAGCGTCGCGGTGAAACCCTTGACCGAGGTCAGCGGGGAGCGCAGCTCGTGCGCGACGGTGGCGATCAGCTCGGCGTGCCCGCGCTCCGTCCTGCGCCGCGCCTCGGTGCCGCGCAGCGTGATCACCACCTGGTGCACGGGCCCGCGCGGCCGGGGCCGTACGTACCGGGCCGAGACGAGCACCTCCCGGCCGCCCGGCAGCAGCAGATTGCGTTCCGGCTGGCCCCTGCGGATGGCCAGCCCGCCGTACGGATCGGTCAGCTGCCACCAGCGCCGCCCGTCGAGGTCCTCCAGCGGGAGCGCGGAGTGCAGCGGACGCCCGAGCGCCTCCCCGGAGGGACGGCCGGTGATCCGGGCAGCGGCGGAGTTGAAGCAGACGACGCGTCCGTCGCCGTCCGCGACGACGAGGCCGTCGGGCAGATCGTCCGGGTGCGGGACCTCCCCCGCGCCGGGCACCGCCTGCTCCGTGCCCCCCTCGCACGCCCTCACGTCCATCCCCGCTCCACCCCTCCTCCAAGGCACCGTCTCCCCCGGCACCCGGGCGGAACACCCTACTAGGGGCCGGTTACCGCCGTCCCGTCCGTCCGCCGGGGCCGCTGGGCGCGGGCGGAGGCGTAGAGGCACACGGCGGCGGCGGTCGCGAGGTTGAGGCTCTCCGCCAGGCCGTGCAGGGGCACGCGGACGGTCTCGTCGGCCAGGGCCCTGGTCTCCTCGGGCAGGCCCCACGCCTCGTTGCCGAAGATCCAGGCCGTGGGCCGGCGCATCAGGCCGTCGTCCAGCTCCTCGTCGAGATCGCGCGGCCCGCTGCCGTCCGCCGCGAGCACCCGCACCCCGGCGTCCGTGAGCCCGCGTACCGCCTCCTCGACGGGGACGCCGACGGCGACGGGCAGATGGAAGAGCGAACCGGCGGAGGCCCGGACGGCCTTGGGGTTGTAGATGTCGACGGAGGCGTCGGTCAGCACGACGGCGTCGGCCCCCGCGGCGTCGGCGCAGCGCAGCACGGTGCCGGCGTTGCCCGGGTCGCGCACGTGCGCGAGGACGGCGACGAGCTTCGGCCGGCGGGCGAGGACCTCGGCGAGCGGCCGGTCCACGAAGCGGCAGAGCGCGACGACGCCCTGCGGGGTGACGGTGTCCGCCATCTCCGCGACGACCTCGTCGGAGGCGTTGAGCACCGGAACCCCGGCGTCCCGCGCGGCCCGCACCAGCTCCCGGTGGCGCTCGGCCGCCTCGGGCGTCAGGTACACCTCGACCACCTCGGCGTGGCCGAGGGCCTCCCGCACCGCCTGCGGCCCCTCCGCGAGGAACCGCCGCTCCTTGCCCCGGAAGCTCCGCTTGGCGAGCTTGCGCGCGGCGACGACGCGCGGGGAGCGCAGGGAGGTCAGCTCGGGTGGCATGGCGGACGATCGCTCGCTTTCTCGGAAGAGGCCGGCACAAAAAACTCTCGCCGCCGCGGCGGTGAACCACGACGGCGAGGGCCCGGCACCCGGCCGGGCGCTCCAGCCGGACATACGGCCGGGGATCGGCCCAGGTCAGGCAGCCTTGGGCGCGTTGACGTCGCTCGGCAGGGCCTTCTGCGCGACCTCGACGAGGGCGGTGAAGGCGGCGGCGTCGTTGACGGCCAGCTCCGCCAGCATCTTGCGGTCGACCTCGATGGAGGCGGCCTTCAGACCCTGGATGAAGCGGTTGTAGGTGATGCCGTTGGCGCGGGCCGCGGCGTTGATCCGCTGGATCCACAGCTGCCGGAAGTCGCCCTTGCGGCGCTTACGGTCGTTGTAGTTGTAGACGTAGGAGTGGGTGACCTGCTCCTTCGCCTTGCGGTACAGGCGCGAGCGCTGCCCGCGGTAGCCGCTGGCCTGGTCGAGGATCGCCCGGCGCTTCTTCTGAGCGTTGACTGCCCGCTTGACGCGTGCCACGTGATTACTCCTTGTTGGGGGGCCGTGCCGCGGAGCCGGCGCCCGGTGTGTGCCCGGCGCTCCCGCTGCTGCGGCCCGGGTCGAATGGGGTCCCGGTCGTGCGGGGTCTTACTTGCCGAGAAGCTTCTTGATCTTCTTGGCGTCGGCCGGGGCCGCTTCGGTCTTACCGGCAAGGCGGCGCGTCAGCGTGGACGGCTTGTGCTCGAGAAGGTGGCGGCGACCGGCGCGCTGGCGCATCACCTTGCCGGACCCGGTGACCTTGAAGCGCTTGCGGGCACCACTGTGCGTCTTGTTCTTCGGCATTGTCGCCGTTCTCTCCTCGTCGGTGGCGCCCCCGGCGGCCGGATTCCCGGGCACGCGGAAGCGCCAGCTGGTTCGGTGTCGATGGCCGGGGCAGGTGCCCCGGGAGGGCTCACGCCTCGGCAGGCTCCTCGGCGGAGTCACCGGCAGAAGCGGACTCCTGCTGGCGTCCCGCCTTACGGGCGGCCTGCGCCTCGCGCGCCTCGGCCATGGCCTCGGTCTTCTTCTTGTGCGGACCGAGAACCATGATCATGTTTCGGCCGTCCTGCTTGGGGTTGGACTCCACGAAGCCCAGGTCGGCCACGTCGTCGGCGAGCCGCTGGAGCAGCCGGAAGCCCAGCTCGGGGCGGGACTGCTCACGACCGCGGAACATGATCGTGATCTTGACCTTGTCACCCTGCTTGAGGAACCGGACGACGTGACCCTTCTTGGTGTCGTAGTCGTGCGGATCGATCTTCGGCCGGAGCTTCATCTCCTTGATGACCGTGTGCGCCTGGTTCTTGCGCGCCTCACGGGCCTTCATGGCCGACTCGTACTTGTACTTTCCGTAGTCCATGAGCTTGCACACGGGCGGACGTGCGTTCGCCGCCACCTCGACGAGGTCGAGGTCGTATTCCTGCGCAAGCTCCAGGGCCTTGGCAAGCGGCACGATGCCGACCTGCTCGCCGCTGGGACCGACGAGTCGCACCTCTGGGACGCGAATCCGGTCGTTGATGCGGGGCTCGGCGCTGATGGGGCCTCCTCGGGTACACCGCGCGGCAATCTGGCGGACGGCCGCGCATGAGTCTGTATAGGTGTGACCACCGTGCCCGGACGCGAAGAGCGCCCCGGACGGGACACAGGCGGGGCTCCTCACAGACCGGGAGCACCGCCGCGGTGATCCGCGGGGCGCAGCCTGACCTTTGACCCGCAGCCCGAGGGGCCGCCAGGTGGGAGATCGGAGCCTCCACTTGCGGGCTGGAGTCCGTCGGCCTCGGCAGCGAGGGCGCTGTCGATGACAGTCTTCAGCCGGTCGTTTTCCGAGCATACCAGGGGTCGCGGCCTGCGGCCCCCGCGCTCCCGCACGGCAGTACGAGCGGACCGGGGCTTAGGCTGGCCCGCATGAGCGACGCCGCAGCCGCCGGTCCCTCCGGCCACAACCCCGACTTCGACAGCATGACGCGCGACATCGCGGACGTGCCGGCGGTCGAGGTGATCACCACCGTGGCCGTGCACCTGATGAGCAGCGCCGCCGTCAACCTCGGACTGGCCGAGGAGGGCGAGCAGCACAAGGACCTGGACGAGGCCAGGAAGCTCATCCAGGCGCTCGCCGGGCTGGTCACGGCGGCGGCCACGGAGATCGGCTCCTACCACGCCGCTCCGCTGCGCGACGGGCTCAAGTCGCTCCAGCTGGCCTTCCGCGAGGCCAGCGTCGTCCCGGACGAGCCGGGGCAGGGCCCGGGCGAGAAGTACACCGGGCCGGTGCACGGCTGACGCAGCGGGCACAGCCGGCACAGCGGGCGCCGCGGGTACGGATACCGCGGGCGGTACGGACACCGCTGCCGGTGCGGCTGCCGTGGGCGACGCGGAGGACGCGTTCCGCGCTGGCGGCACAGTGGGCACGGCGGGCGCGGTGGGCACGGCGGGTGCTGCCGGTGAGGTCCGCTTCGTCCCGGCCGGGTGCCCGGCGCACAGGGTCACGAGGCGCCGCCCGGCGCACGCGGGCTCGCGCACACCCGGCGTGGCCGGCCGCACACCCCGCGCGCCCCTGACGTCTCTCGCACCCCTCACACTTCTTCCTCCGGCTCCGTCGCCGCCGGCACATTGGGCTGGGGGTGGGTCAGCTTGTGCACATAGGCGGCCAGTGCGGCGCCGACCAGCGGGGCGACGATGAACATCCACAGCTGGGTGATGGCCGCTCCGCCCGCGAAGAGCGCCGGGCCGATGCTGCGCGCCGGGTTGACCGACGTGCCGGTCAGCGGGATGCCGACCAGGTGGACGGTCGCCAGCGCGATACCGATCGGCAGCCCGTCGAAGCCCACGACCGCGACCCGGTGCGTCACCGCGAGCACGACGTAGACCAGCAGGAACGTCAGGATCAGCTCGGCGACGAAGGCGCCGCCGGTGTTGATGCCGACGGCCGAGCGGTCGCCGAAACCGTTGCTGCCGAACGTCTCGCTGGTCTTCAGCCCCGGGACCTGCTTGGCCACCAGGAAGAGCAGGGCCGCGCCGACGATGCCGCCGACGATCTGCGCGATCCAGTACTTGACCGCCATCTCCAGATGGATCCGGCCGGCCATCAGCATGCCCAGCGTCACCGCGGGGTTCACATGCGAGCCGGAGATCGGACCGATGGCGTAGGCCAGGGCCAGCAGCACGAAACCGAAGGTGAGGGCGATGCCGAGGGTGCCGACGTACTCGGCGGCCAGCACCGCGGCACCGACACCGAAGAACACCAGCAGCAGCGTGCCCACGAACTCCGCGACCACCGGCTGCGGCTCGTCCTCCAGCGTCCGAAGCTGCGCCGGACCCGGTTGCAGCGATTTGACCTGCATGTCGACCTCCCGTGGGGGTCGTGGAAGCGTCCGGAGGGCTGGTGTCCTCCGGCTCCTCCCGAGTGTCCGACGGCGCGGTCCCGGCCGCACCTCGGGAGCCGCTGCCCCCTCCGGCCCCCCAGGCCACCGGATCGCCGCCGGATCGCCGCCGGACGCCGGCGGGTGCGGCCGGGCCGCGGTGTCAGCGCCGGTAGAGGGCCTGCTCGGGGAGGGCGCTGCCGGGCGGGAGCAGGGCCAGGTCGAGGCCGCGGACCAGCCGGGCCCGGAGTACCTCGTCCGCCGCGAGCGCCGCGGCCAGCCGCTCCGCCACCGGGCCCGGCTCGGCGCCGGGCGCCAGGGCCAGCGCGAGCGTCCCGTCGGTCTTCCCGCCGCCCGGCGCCAGATGCGCCCCGGCGATCTCCGGCTCGGCCGACAGCACGGTCCGCAACGCCTCGGCCACGGCCGGGTCGTCCGCGGCCCCCGTACGGGTACGGCCCTCGGCGAGGGCGTACAGCGCCGGTCCCGAGAGCGCGTAGGTGACCGGCCCCGCCACGTCCAGGACGAGGGTGTCGGCCTGCTCGTGCGCGGCGGCCTGGAGCGCCTGCGTGAGCGGGACCGCGACCGGGCGCGCGTCCGGGCGCCAGCGGGCGAGCGCCTCGGTCGAGGTGAAGGCGGGGAGCGCACGGCGGCCGTCGGGAGCGTTCAGGGTGGGCACGGCCATCTCACTGGTCTTGTCCCGGCGCAGCCCGTCCTCGCCCGTCTCCGCCTCGGTCAGCACCGCCACGACGGGAACGAGCAGCCGGGCACCGGCCAGCGCTTCGAGGACGCCGGACTCGGCCTCCGGCGCCGACGGGTCGGCCTGCCAGGCGGCGAGCGCCTCGGTGAGCGCGGCATCGGCCGTGCCGTCGTCGCTGGAGAATGCCGAGCGGGGAATGTTCTTGAGCGCCACGCCCCGAGCGTATCCGCGCCCGGGCCCGGCCCCGACGCCGGGACCCGCAGCCGAGTCCCGAGGCGGAGGCTCGCAGCCGGTGCCGCAACCGAGGTCCGCAGCCGGGGCCCGTGGACGGGGCCGGAGCCGAGGCCCTCAGCCGGGGCCCCGGGGCGGTGACGGAGCCGAGGCCCTCAGCCGGGGGCCCGTGGGCGGGGACGGAGCGGGACGGGGCGTTCCCGTGGTCGGAGAGCGCGGTGAGAGGGGCTGGTGGGACGGTGCGGCGGGACGGGCAACGGGCGCGGGCCTCGGCCGCGTTGGGGCGCGCGGTCGACCGCCTGGAGCGGGAGTGCGGCGGGCGGCTCGGCGTGGCGGTGCTGGGGCCGGACGGCCGGTACGCCGCGGCGCACGGGGACCGGGTGTTCGTGGCGGCGAGCGTCCTGAAGACGGCCGTGCTGCTGGCCGTGCTGCGCCGGGCACGGCAGGAGCGACGGGCGCTCACCGCGCCGGAACGGGCCGCTGCCGCCGCCATGATCGAACGGAGCGACAACGACGCGGCCAACACCCTGTGGCGGGCGGCCGGCGGCGCCGCCGGGCTCGCCGAGCTGCTGGACCGCGTCGGGGCGCGGCACACCGAGCCGGAGCCGTCCGGCCGGTGGGGCCTGAGCCGGACCACGGCGAACGACCAACTGGCGCTGCTGCGGGCCGTGTTCACGGCCGGGGGCCCGGTGCTGCGGCCGGGGGAACGGGCCTGGGTGCGGCGGCTGATGTGCCGGGTCGTGCCGGAGCAGCGGTGGGGCGTCCCGGCGGCCGGGGACGGAACGGGCCGCCCGGCGGTGAAGAACGGCTGGCTGCCGCGTACGGACACCGGGCTGTGGGTGGTGCACAGCGTCGGCCGGGTGACCGTGGCGGGCCACGTCCACCTGCTCGCGGTCCTCTCCGCCGGCCACCGCGACTTCCGCCCCGGCATCACCACCGTGGAACGGGGCGCCCGCGCGGCGGTCCGGGCCCTCGCGAGCTGAGCGCCACGGGGGCGCACCCGTGGGGACTCCGCCGGGCGCGCGCCCAGGAGTCCGCCGAAGGCCGGCCGGGCCGCACACCGGGGGCCTGCCGGGCCCCAGGGGCCTGCGGGCCTGCCGGGCGGGCCGGGCGGACGCGCCAGGCCGTCGCCCCGGCCCGGAATCCGCAACCCGCGTGCGCCCGGCTCCCGTTGTGCCGGTGTGGCTCGGCGTCGGGGTGTGGTGTGCGCCGGGGCCGGGTGCGCCGGGGTGGCGTGCGGGGCTTCGTTGCGGGTGTGGGCGGAGGTGGAGCTCAGGGGCCCGGCCAGGGGTTGCGGGGCGGGTCGTAGGCCGTGGACGGGGTGCGGGCGCGGCGGAAGGGGGCCGGGAGGCGCGGGGTGAAGCCGCGGCGGAAGGCCAGGGCCGCGCCGATGAGCAGGGCCCCGGTCGCGGCGGTGATCCCGGCGAACCAGCCCACGCCGGGGCCGTCGCTGCCCGGGCCGGGGCCGAAGTACGTCCGGGAGTTGTTGTCCGGCGCGGGACGCTGCTTGCGGGGCTTGAGGTGGCTGCCCATCTCGATGGCGGCGGCCGGGTCGATGATGCCGGTGCCGACCGCGTCGCTGCGCCCGCCCTCGGGGGTGTTGCGCGCGGTGTCCGCGACCAACTCCTTGATCTGCGCCGGGCTCAGATCCGGGTGCGAGGCCCGGACGAGGGCGACGGCGCCGGAGACGAAGGCGGACGCGGCGCTGGTCCCCCAGCCCTCGTAGTAGGTGCGGTCGGGGTCGGCGATGATGATGTCCCGGCCGGGCGCGGCGACGGTGGCGTACCAGCGTCGGGTGGAGAACGAGGCCCGCGCGCCGTAGCGGTCCACGGCGGCGACGGCGATCACCCCCGGGTAGGCCGCCGGGTAGGAGACGTGGTCGCCCCGCTCCCCGCCGTTGCCCGCCGAGGCGACGACCACGGCGCCCTTGCGCAGCGCGTAGCGGACGGCGGCGTCCTCGCGGGCGTCCGGGTGCGCGGAGTCGCTGTCGTCGCCGAGGGAGAGGTTGATGACGTCGGCGCCGTGGTCGGCCGCCCAGCGGATGCCCTTGGCGAGCGCGTCGCCCCGCTCGGTCCTCGCCTTTCTGCGCTCCGGGTCGGAGTCCTCCAGCAGGACGCGCACCGGCAGGACCGTCGCCTCCGGCGCCACCCCGAGCACACCTTCCTTGCCGTCCTCGCCGTGGCCGTGCCCGGCGATGATCCCGGCCATGGCGGTACCGTGCCGCGCCCAGGCACGGTCGCCGCGCTCGGCGCCCATGCGGACCAGGTCCTTGCCGTCGCGGGTGTTGCCCCGCAGGTCGGGGTGGGTGGTGTCGACGCCGGTGTCCAGGACGGCGACGGTGATGCCCCGCCCCTTCGTCGTCTTCCACGCCGCCTTCGCCTTGATCGCCTTCAGGCCCCACTGCTGGGCCCGCACGCCCTCGCCCTCGGCGTGCGCGGTACCGGCGGCGGGCGCGAGCGTCGCGAGCGTGCACGAGAGGGCGACGAGCCCCCTGACCGTACGCCTGGCCATGCGCCTCATCGGCCCGCCTCCTGCTTCCTCTCCCCCGCGACGGTGTTCCCGGCGGAGTTGCCGACGGTGTCCCGGGCGGTGCCCCCGGCGGTGTCGCGAGCGGCGCCCCCGGCGGTGTCCCGAGCGGTGCCGCGAGCGGCGTCCCCGGCAGTGTCGCGAGCGGCGTCCCCGGCAGTGTCGCGAGCGGCGTCCCCGGCGGTGTCCCCGGCGGAATCCGGCCGCCGCTCGCCGCCGCCGGTGCCGTCCCCGCCGGGCCGCCGCAGTCCGTTGCCGGGCGCCTCGTCGCCGGAGGTCGCCCGGCGCAGGGCCTGTTCGATCCGGTCGGCGATGCCCTGCGCGTCGTGGCCGAGCCCGGCCTGGGCGGCGGCGGTCGTCTCGCCCTTGCGGACGGCGTCGGCCGCGGGCTGCGGGTCGCTGACGACGCGTCCGTCGGCGAAGCCGCTCACCGAGTACACGACGACGGGCACGTCCTGCTGCACGCTGATCGTCCAACTGGCGCGCTGCGCGTCGCCGAAGTCCGCGGCGACCGTGCCGCGCGCCGCGTACGGGCGGGGCATCAGATCGGTGCGCTTGGTGAGGTTCTCGCTCGCGAAGCGCTTGCGCAGTTTGCGCATGGCCTCCTCGTCGCCCCGGGTGAACAGCAGTCCGACGGTGGTGACGCTGCTGGTCGTCTCGTCGGCGTAGGTGGCGCGTACCAGGCGGGCGCAGCCCACCGGCGACAGCGTCTCGGCGAGCAGCGGGTCGAAGGCGTGGGCACAGCCGCTGTCCGGCGCGACGGCGACCCGCGTCCAGTTGCGGTCGGCGCCTCCCGGGCCGGCGCCCTTGCCCCGGAGCGTGCGGGGGAACAGCGTGTCGACGGGCACGCTCCGCCAGGCCGTACGGGCACCGTCGAACCCCTGTGCTGCGCCGGGGCGTTCACCGGCGTCACCCGTCAACAGGGCGCCGGCACCCGCGCCACCGAGCAGCCCGATGCCGAGCACCAGGCAGACGGCGACGGCGACCGTGCGCGGGGTGAGCGGGACATGGCTGCCGCTCCGGCCTCCCTCGGCACCACCGCGGCCGCCCGGCGGGGCGAAGGGCGGCGGAGGCAGGACGGGGGACACCGGGCCGCGGGGACCCGGCGGGGCGTCCCGCTCCGGCGAAGGGAACGCCTGCGGCTCCAGTGGGGCGGATGTCTGCGGTTCCGGTGGGGCGGACGCCCGTGGGTCCGGTGAGGTGGATGTCCCGGAGTCCGGTGAGGTGGACGTCCGGGGGTCCGGCGGAGTGGACGTCTGCGATTCCGGCGGGGCGGCGAACGGGGTCCGGCCGGCCTGGGCCCGCTCGGTGGGGGCTCGCCCGGCCGGGGGTCCGGCGGGCGCGGCGCCACCTGTCGGGGGCCTTCCCGTCGGGCCCGTCGGGCCTGTCGGGGGCCTTCCCGTCGGGCAGTTGGCCGTCGGGGAGTTGGCCGTCGGGGAGTTGGCCGTCGGGGAGTTGGCCGTCGATGGGTTGTCCGTCGGTGCGTTGGCCGTCGGGGAAGCGCCCGCCGTGGAACTGCCGCCTCTCGGAGAGCCGCCCTTCGGAGAGCCGCCCGTCGGAGAGCCGCCCGTCGGAGGGGTGCCCGTTGGGGAGTTGCCCGTCGCGGATCGTCCCGCGCGGGTGTACGGCCCGGACGAGGTTTCGCCGGGCGAGGGTGTGCCGGGCGGTGTTCGGTCGGACCGGGCGCGGTCGGCCCCGGCGCGGTCGGACCGGGCGCGGTCGTCGGACGGGGTTCCGCCCGGTGCTGCGGGACCGTCGGGCGGGGGCTCGGAGTGTGCGGCGGGACCGGGCGCACCGGCCTGGCGGGGGCGCGGCACGGCGGCGGGCCGGACCGGCGGGCGCGGAGGTGCGACGGGGGGCACGGGCCGACTGGAGCGGAGAGCGGCCGCCTGCTCCTGGCGGGGTTCCGCTGTCTCCCTGGATCGGGACATCTGGCTGCTGGACTCGACTTCCGGACGTGGGTCCGCTTCCGGCTCGGTACCGGCCTGTTCCGGCCTCCGACCGGCGTGCGGGACGGCGGACGGCGCGGCGGCGGGCCTCGGGGGAACGCTCGGACGCGGGGGGACGGCGGGGCGGGGAGGTGTGCGTGGCGGCGGGGGTACGGCCTCCCGGGTGGCGGTGACAGGGGGTTCGGTGCCGTCGTCCTCCGGGGCACCGCGCTCCGGGCGGGGCGAGGTGCCCGTACCGCGCGGTCCGCCGGGGCGGCGGAAGACCGAACGGCGTCCGGAACCCCGGCTCCCGGCCCCGGAGTCGGCCCCGGAGCCGGTGTCGGGGTCGGTGCCGGAACCGGAGCCGTAGCGGGGTCTGCTTCCGGGATCGGTAGCGGTTCCGGGGGCGGTGCCGGGGGCCGTTCCCGGGCCGAGTCGTGCCCCGGAGCCGGATTCGGCGTCGGCTCCCGGGCCGGTCCGGGCCGCGGCGCCGGTTCCGGCCCCGGTGACGGCTCCGGCTCCGGTCCCGGCCCCGGGGTCTGCGTCAGCCGGGCGGCCGGACGCAGGGGGCCGGGCCCGAGCGGGCCGTTGCGGGGAGACGGGCGTCGGGTCCGGAGCAACGGCCGGGCGTGGAGGCACCGTCGGGCGCGGCGGAGCGGCGTGTGGGGGCGGGGCGGCCGGGGCCGGGGCCGGGCTGTCCGAGGAAGCGGTCCGGCCCGGCGTGGTGGCAGCCGGGTTCGGGGAATCCGAGGCAGCGGCCGGGGCCGGCGCGGTGGCAGCCGAGGGCGAGGAATCCTTGGCAGCTGCCGGGTCCCGGGGGTGTGCCGGGCCCGGCGGGGCCGTCGGCTGTGGCGGCACGGCCGGATGTCGGGCGTCGGCAGGGTCGGCCGGATCAGCCGGGCCGGGCGGGTCGGTCGGGTCGGTCGGGCCCGGTGCGGCACCGGGCTCCGGCGGAACCGTCGGCCGGGGCGGAAAGCGGTGCCGGGACAGGGAACGGGGAGGAGTTGAGCTTGGGGGAACACCAGTGCGGTCGGCATCCGTGCCCATGAGCGCCCCCCTCCCGCGCGATGCCACCCCACCCGACTGCCGCTGGACGCAGGCCGGTTCGTATCGGAACGCACACCGGCGCTCGGCCGAGCGGTGTGCGGCGTCACTCTACGGTGCGGACAGGGAGGGACGGCAACCCGGCGGATCCCGGCGGAACCCCCGGCTCCGGTGCGGAAGCCCAGCGCACGGAAGGGCTGTGCCAGGGGGTGTGCCTCTGGCAAGCTGCAAGGGTGTTCGATACGACTGCCGATCCCGTGGCCGACCGCGCCCGCTACGACCGCGCCACCGCCCGGCTGGAGGCTCCGCTCGCGCTGGTCGATCTGACCGCCTTCGACGCCAACGCGGACGACCTCGTACGCCGTGCGGGCGGCAAACCCATCCGGGTGGCGAGCAAATCGGTGCGCTGCCGGGCCCTGTTGGAGCGCGTACTGGCCAAGGACGGGTTCAGCGGCGTGATGAGCTACACCCTGCCCGAGGCCCTGTGGCTGGCCCGCTCCGGCGTCACCGACGTCCTGCTCGCCTATCCCTCGGCCGACCGGGAGGGCTTCGCCGAGCTGGCCCGCGATCCGAAGCTGGCGGCGGCGGTGACGGTGATGGTCGACGACCGGGCGCAGCTCGCGCTCATCGACGCGGCGCGGGACGGCGGCACAGAGGAGATCCGGGTCTGTCTCGAACTGGACACCTCGCTGCGGATGTTGGGCGGCCGGGTGCGCATCGGCGCGCGGCGCTCCCCGCTCCACTCCCCCGCCGACCTGGTCGAGCTGGCGCGCACCGTGCAGCGCATGCCCGGCTTCCGGCTCGTGGGGCTCATGGCGTACGAGGCACATGTGGCCGGTGTGGGGGACGCCGTGCCGGGGGCGGCGCTGCGTTCGCGTGCGATACGGCTGATGCAGGCGGCGGCCCGGCGCGAGCTGGCGGCCCGGCGGGACGCCGCCGTCCGCGCGGTGCGCGCCGTCGCGCCCGGCCTGGAGTTCGTCAACGGCGGGGGCACGGGCAGTGTGCAGCACACCGCGGGCGAGGACGCCGTCACCGAGATCGCGGCGGGTTCCGGTCTGTACGTGCCGCGGCTCTTCGACAACTTCACCTCGTTCACCGGTCGCCCGGCCGCCCTGTTCGCCATGCCGGTGGTCCGCCGGCCCGGCGTGGGCGTGGTGACGGTGCTGGGCGGCGGCTATCCGGCCTCCGGCGTGGCGGGCAGCGACCGGCTGCCCCAGCCGTATCTGCCGGCGGG
>NZ_BJMM01000051.1 GCF_006539165.1 Streptomyces cacaoi
GGAGCGGACACCCGGGCCGGACGCCGGTGTTCCGGTCAGCGGGCGTCGGACGCCGCCGTGCCCCGGTGCAGGGCGGCGTCCCGGTCCCGGCCGTCGTCCTCGGCGGCGGTGGCGCCGTGCGGCCCGTCGGGGGCGTCGTGGTGGACCCGGCTGTGCGGCGCGCCGGGCGCCGGATCGTCCGGGCCGTCGGGGGCGGCGTTGGCCGACGGGACGAACCAGAGGGCCAGCAGCAGGCCGCCGGCGGCCGCGGCGGTGGCGAGGGGGCGGCGGTGTGCGGCGAGCGAGGAGCGGGACGAGAGCGAAGACGGGGATGCGGCGGGGCCCGAGGGGGACGCGTGGCCCATGGCGGAGGAGGCAGAGGAGAGGGGGGAGAGTCCGGGACCGGACACGTGCGGAGTCCTTCTGGGTACGGGGGGACAACAACGGGGGTGGGAGCCGTGCGTGGGGTACACGGGTACGCGGGTACACGGGTACGCGGGTACACAGGCACACGGGTACGCGGTGCACGGCGTCGCGGTACGGCGTCGGGACGTGAACTCGCCGTACACAGGCTGATGTTACTGACTCGTCGGGCGTTGGGGGAAGCCGTCGTTCCGCTCCGGTGGGGCGGTGCGGGTCCGCTCTCGCCGGGCCTGTGCGGAGCGTCGTGGTCTGGTACGGGAGGTCCCCTCGTGCCGGAAGTGACCGAATACGTGTCCCAGCCCACAGTTTTACAGAAAGTGGAACCGGTCATATGCATCCGTGCGTTCTCTTCCATGGCGCTGTCGTCCGCGTGTCCGTTTTCGGGGGCTCTGGGGCGTACGCCGCCAACCGGGGAGACATGGGGTTTTCGAAGGCAAATGGAGAAGCCAGTGATGACGGTGGGGAAGCGCCGCAGGGTCCTCGCGGCCACGGCCGTGGTGCTCGGTGGTGTGTTGACGCTGGGAGCCTGCGGGGGTGACGACGGGGGCGCCGACAACGCGTCCGCGAAGTCCGACATATCGGGTAACAAGGACACGTCGGACGCACGAATAAAGATCGCCACCAAGGATGGCTCGACCCACGCGAGCATCAACTCCGGCGGCAACGTCACGGTCAGCAAAGGCAAGCTGACCAGCGTGACCATGAAGGCCGCACAGAGCGGCACCGAGGTCGCCGGAAAGATCTCCGCCGACGGCAGGAGCTGGAAGCCCGACGAGCAGCTGGAGCGGGCCACCCAGTACGAGATCACCGCCAAGGCGAAGGACAGCGAGGGCCGCAAGGCGTACGAGAACGCCAAGTTCTCCACCGTCTCGCCGGAGAAGAGCTTCATCGGCACCTACACCGGTGAGGACGGTTCCACGGTCGGCGTGGGCATGCCGGTGTCGATCAAGTTCGACAAGCAGATCGCCAACAAGAAGGCCGTCCAGTCCGCGATCAAGGTCAGTTCGACCAGCGGCCAGGAAGTGGTCGGGCACTGGTTCGGCGACGACCGGCTGGACTTCCGCCCCGAGGAGTACTGGAAGCCCAACTCCAAGGTCACGCTCGATCTCGACCTCGACGGCGTGAACGGCGGCAACGGCAACACCGGTGTCCAGGACAAGAAGGTCACCTTCAACATCGGCCGGTCCCAGATCAGCACCGTCGATGTGAAGAGCTCGACGATGAAGGTCGTCCGCGACGGCAAGACGATCAAGAGCATTCCGATCTCCGCCGGCAGCCAGTCGAACCCGACCTACAACGGCAAGATGGTGATCTCCGAGAAGCACAAGGAGACCCGGATGGACGGCCAGACCGTCGGGTTCGGCCGCAAGGGCGCCGAGGGCTACGACATCCCGGACGTGCCGCACGCCATGCGCCTGTCCACCTCCGGCACCTTCATCCACGGCAACTACTGGGGCGCGCCCTTCGGTTCGGGCAACACCAGCCACGGCTGCGTGGGCCTCAAGGACAGCCAGGGTGCCGGCAACCCGAGCACCGACGGCGCGTGGTTCTACGAGAACTCGCTGGTCGGCGACATCGTCGAGGTCAAGGGCTCGCCCGACAAGACGGTCCAGCCGGACAACGGGCTCAACGGCTGGAACATGAGCTGGGACGAGTGGAAGCAGGGCTCGGCCGTCTGACGCCTGCCCGTCGCCCCATCCTCCGCCGTGTGCGCGGAGGGTGGGGCTTCGTGCTGTCCGGGGCCCGGACCGGACGCCGCCGGACGCCGCCCCGCCCCGGCCGGGCGGCGCCGCGCATCCCGCCGTCGGGTCAGGCCAGGCCCAGGGGAGCCGGGTCCGTCGCGAGGCCGCGCAGGGTCGCGCCGGGATCGGGCACCAGGCGGCGCCGGGCGAGGTCCATGACGCCGCCCAGGCTGGTGATGTCGGCGGCAAGTGCGCCGTCCGCCGTGCGGATGGCCTGGTACAGCCGGAAGAGCTTGCCGCTGCCCGGAACGTCCCACTCGAAGCAGCAGCTGACCGTCACCTCGTCCCCGGCGCGCAGCTCCCGGCGGTAGCTCACGGTCTGCTCCAGCACCACCGGGCCCACGCCGCCCGCGACCATCTCCGCCTGCTCGATCCCGGCGGCCGACAGCAGCGACCAGCGCGCGTGCTCGGCGTACTGGAGGTACACGCTCTGGTTGAGGTGCCCCTGGGTGTCCGTCTCGTAGCCGCGGACGGTCACCGGCACGCGGAACGACTCGTCGTGGCTGCTGTCCGGGCCGAGCGGCCCCTTCCCGTCCCGCACTGCGGACACCTGCTGTTCCCCTTCTCCCACGCCTTGTTCTCCTGCTCGTGTCCCTGATCGTTCCCCTGGTCACCGGCGCCGGCCGCTGAGCCCGGCCCCTGGCAACCGGCGCCCACCGAACCCGACTTCCAGCACCCGGCGTTCGGCGTCCGACTTCCCGTGCCCGGCGTCCGGCGTCCGGCTCCCGGCGGCCGTCTCCCCGCGTCGCCCGGCTCACCGCTCCGGCCGGTGCACTCGTCCGTCATCCAACCAGGTCCCCCGCGGGGCCCCGCACCGGCCGGGTCTTCCCCCGGATCGACCGACCGCCCGCCGACGGCCCCGGAGACCGGCGGGACGGCCACGAAAGGCGGCGCGCTGCACGGGTGCCGACGAGGCGTGGGGCCCCGGCCTGGCGCCCCCGGACCCCAACGGGCGCCGGACACCGGCCGGTTGTGAGCCGGTCCGTTGCATCGCGACCCGTTGCGTCCCGGTACGGCACACACCGAAAGGGTGTGCCGTGGAGTGCCGCGTGACGGCATGATGCCCGGCATGCCGCCTTTCACCTGGCTCGCCCTGCCGGGGCGTGCCCGTCCGGACGCCCCGCGCCCCCAGCACCCGGAGCCGTCGCCCGGCAGCCCACCGGAGCCGCCTCCCGGCAGCCCACAGCCTCTGTCGACCGGCACCGGGCCGGCGTCCGGGAAACCGCGCCGGACGACGGCCCCGTGGCGACGGCCGGCCCGGCCCCGCCCGGCGCCGGACGGCGGCACAGCCGACCCGGACGGGACGGCCCGCCGCCGGGCCCACCGCGGACTCGTGGCCGTCTGCGTCGCGTTCGGGGCGCTCTCCCTGCTGCTGGTCGGACCCCGGCTGCCCCTCGGCTGGGACGAGCTCGTCTACGCCAGCCGGTACGCCGAGTTCGCGCCCACCACACCGTTCAGCGCGCCGCGCACCCGGGGCGTGCCCGTGCTGCTCGCGCCCGTCGCCTGGTTCAGCGGCTCCGTCGTCCTGCTGCGCTGCTGGCTGACGCTCCTCGCCGCCGCCGCGCTCTACCTCGCCTACCGGCCCTGGCTGCGGGCCGCGTCCCGGCCCGGCACGGCCGCATGGGCGGCGGCCGGCTACGGGAGCATCTGGTTCGCGCTGTTCTACGCGGGCGCCGCCATGCCCAACCACTACGTGGCCACCGGCTGCACCGCCGCCGTCGGCTGCTGGCTGCGTCTGGTGCGCGGGCCGGAGCGGCGCACGGCGCGCCGGCTCGGCCTCGCGACGGCCGCCGCGCTGGCCGTCGCCACCCTGATGCGGCCCAACGACACGGTGTGGCCCGCCCTGGTGCTGATCGGCGCCGCGCTGTGTGCCCGCTCCCGGCCCACCGGCGCCCGGCTGCGGGCCGGCGCTGCCGTGGCCGCCGGTGTGGCGGCGGGGGCGGTGCCCTGGGTCGTGGAGGCGTGGGTGCGGTTCGGCGGGGTGGGCGCGCGGCTGCGGGCCGCCGGCGAGGTGCAGGGCGGGATGCGGCCCGTCTTCTCCCTCCCCGAGCATCTCGCCGCGCTCGACGGGCCGTTGCTCTGCCGGCCCTGCACGGCCTCGGGCCTCGGCGGGGCCGTCGTCTGGTGGCTGCTGCTCGCGTCCCTCGTCCTGCTCGGCGTGCGGGCCGCCCACCGCGCGGGACGCAGGGCCGCGGCCGTGGTGCCGGTGGCGGCCGGGCTGGCGGTCGCGGCGCCGTACCTCTTCCTGGTGGACTACGCGGCGCCCCGCTTCCTGCTCCCCACCTACGCGCTGCTCGCGCCCGTCGCCGTCGAGGGGGCCCGCACCCTGCTGACGCCCCGGGAAGGCCGGCACCCGGCCGTCACCGCCCGCGTCACCGTGGCCGCCCGCGTCCTCGCCTGTCTGCTGGCCGCCACGCACCTGGGGGTGCAGCTGCACCAGGTGACGGTGCACCGCGGGATCCAGAGCGGTGCCCGCGGCGACTGGCGGCTGGTGGAACGCGCCCTGCGTGCGCACGGGGTGACCCCGCCGTGCGCGCTGGCCGGGAACCGCACCCTGATTCCGGTGGCGCACACGGCGGGCTGCCGCGCCCTCGGGCCCGCCCGCGCGCCGGACACCGGGGAGGGCCCGCCGGACACCGGGCAGGGCCCGCCGGTCCGGCCGAGCGCGCTGGTACTGCGCAACCGCCCGCTGCCCGACTGGGCCGCCCGCCGGGGCTGGCGCATCCACCCGGTACCCGGCACCTACGCCTCCGGCTGGCGCATCGCGGTACCGCCCGACACCGCCCGGCCGGGACCGCAGCGGCGGTGAGGCCCCGGCGGTGCGGCTTCGGCGGTGCGGCCCGGGCTGTGCGGTGCCGGGCGGTGTGGGGTGTCGGCGGTGCGGTCGGGCGGTCGGGCGTCCGGGGGGTGCCCGGGGGGTGTCCGGGGGGGGCGACGCCGAACCCGCCGCGCCGGGCCGCACGGAGGCGGGCGTCCGGGCACGCCTGCCCAACGCACGGAGGCGGGCGACCGGAACGCGCCTGCCCGACCCACGGCGCGGGCCCGGACGTTCAGGACGTCCGAAGATGCCCGGCGGCGGACTCCGCCTCCCGGACGACCCGTTCGACGTCCACGCCCGTCAGCGTGCCGTCCGCCTTCCGCCGGTGCCCGTCGATGTAGACGTCGCTGACGTTCGGCGGCTGCCCGTTGAGGACGATCTGGCTCGTCCAGTCGATCCGCGGCGCGAAGTTGAGCGTTCCGGGATCGAGAACGATCGCGTCCGCCCGCTTGCCCGGCGTCAGCGAGCCGACCCTGTCGTCCATGCCGATCGCCTCCGCACCGCCCAGCGTCGCCATCCGCAGCACCGCCGGAATGCCCGGATAGACCTCGGCGTCCTCGTGCCGCGCCCGCTGAAGGCCCACGGCCGCCTTCATCAGCGCGAACATGTCCGAGGTGTCGTTCGTGCCGCCGTCGTGGCCGAGGCCCGCCTTGACGCCGCGCCGGTGCAGGGCGGGCAGCGGCATGATGCCGGAGGCGAGCCGCATGTTGCTGAGCGGGCAGTGCGCCACCCGGACGTCGTGCTCGGCGACCAGGGCCTGCTCCTCCTCGGTGAGATGGATGGCGTGGTTCATCAGCAGGTCCGGGCCGAAAGCCCCGACCTCGGGCAGCGCACGGATCTGTTCGGCCGCGCGGTCGCTACGGTGCTCCAGGACATGGGAGTTGACCATCACACCCAGCTCCCGGGCCACCTCGTGCGAGGCACGCAGCGCTTCGATGCCCTCCACCCCGGCGTGCACGGCGACCTGGAGCGAGGCGAGCGGCAGCGGATCCAGCAGCTCCCTGTGGACCTGCCGTACGAGGCCCTCCTCACCCTCGGCGGTGGCCATGGCGTAGACGAAGCGCAGCCCCGTGTCGTCCAGGGCACGGACGTACTGCTCGCTGCTGTCCAGCGGGATGGCGTGCACCCAGTCGACGACGGTGGTCACCCCGGTGTCCAGGGCGTCCAGCGCCGAGAGGTGGACGAACCGGTACATGTCGCGGGTCCCGATCTTCGGCAGCGTCGCGCGGTTGCACTCCGCGAGCCAGCCGTTGAGGTCCTGGCCGGAGCAGCCGCCCCGGATGCTGGACTGCCACAGGTGGTTGTGGAGGTCGACGAACCCGGGCAGCACGATCCGGCCGGACACCTCGTGCACGACGGCACCGGCCGGGGCGCGCAGCCGCCGCCCGACCGCGGCGATTCTGCCGTCCCGCAGCAGGACGTCCCCGCTGTCGAGCGCGCCGAGTTCGCCGTCGCCCAGCGTCGGATCCATGGTCAGCACGAGCGAGGCGTTCTTGAGCAGCGTCGTGCGCCGCCGCCCGGCGTCCGGGGCGGCGGTCCCGCCCCGTGCGAAGGCGTCACCGGCAGCGGCGGCGAGCGGGATGCCGCCCGCCCCGGCGAGCACGCTGCGCCGGCTGAGGCGGGCGCGGCGGGGCGGTGCCGTGACCGGGATGTCGGGGCTGGTGGGGGTCCCCTCGCTACGGGGGTTCTCGGCTGAGGTCATTGCGGTGTTCTATCGCCACCTGTCTGTACACCAACAAGGCGCGAACCGGCCCTCACAACTCCATAATCCGAAACCAACTTTCCACACCAACCCACCCCACCCCCGCTCCCTCCCCTTCCGCACCCAACCCGTTGCACCCGGCGAATACCCTCACCAACCCCCACCCCGACCTGCCTCCCGCACCCCACCCACCGTGCACAAGGGCGAACTCCCGCACATGGGAGGGGCGTTGAGCCCACTCAACCTCTGCTGGCCGAAATCAACCTTCCACAGACCGGAAAGCAAGAGAAAAAGGGCAACGGCTCCATGCCGGCCACCGCCTCCCGGGGGCGGGACGGCTCACCCCGCCGCCGGGTGGGGCGCCCGGTCGAGCCGGTTCGCCAATTCCGTGACGGGGGACGAGCGTCGGCGCTCCCGGCTCCGCAGCTCGGACACGAGGCGGCGGCTCGTGGCGTGGTACCGCATCCACTCCGGAGCGTCCCCTTCCGCCATCAGCAGTGCACGAGCAGCACGGTCGTCCTGCTTCAGATCCGTATGGGCGAGGGCGCGGTCGACGTGGAAGCGCGCCCGCCACGTGGGAGGAAGCTCGGCCAGCCCGGGCACGGAGCGGGCGGAAGCGACGGCTTCGCCGCTCTTGTCCATCTCCACAAGGAAGTTGACCTTCGCGACCCCGACGTTCGCCGGGCCGAACGGTGTCGCATAGTCGAGACGGTCGGCGCCGACGGCGGCGGCCGCAGCCGTGGCCATCCGCAGCAGCTCTTCGACGCGGTCGTGCTGCTGTTCTCCCTGGCGTACGGCGGCAGTTGCCGCGCGCAGCAGCAGAACACCCCACAGGGACAGGTCGGTCGGGCCGGAGCGGAAACCGGGTTCGGCGCGGTCCGCGTACCGGAGGGCGAGGTGCAGGGCGTCTTCGAGACGGCCCTGCTTGGTGAAGATCCAGGCCAGGGTGGCGGCACCGACGGTCTCCAAGCGATGATCGTCCGACTTCCGGGCCGCCTCCGTGGCGCGCTCCATCGCCGTGAACGCCGCGTCCTCCTTGCCGAGGGCCGTGAGGGTGGTGGCCGCGACCTGGTACGCCTCGGCCAGGACAGCGTGTGCGGCCCTCTGCTCCTCTCCCCGGAGCGCCCGCGCCGCCGCGCGGGCGTCCTCGATGAGCTGAGGCAACAGGCTGCCGATGGCCCCCATACGCCCCTCGCGCCGGATCCTCTCCGTGGAGCGCAGGGCGTTTTGCAGCGCCCGCAGCGACGGAGGGGCCTCCGGGTCGGGCTCCTCCCGCAGGAGGTCACCCACCGGTGCGACGGCCCGGCGCAGGGCCAGGACCGAGGGGGAATCCGCGTCGCCGCGCCGGGCCTCGAAGGTCGCGGGCCGGCCGACGAGCAGCGACGTCTCCACGTCCAGGGCGTGCGCCAGCCTGTTGAGTGTGGCGAGCCGGGCCGTCAGACGCCGGCCCTGTTCCAGCTTCCGCACGGTGTCCACGCAGAGCCCGGCCCGTTCCGCCAACTGCTCCTGGGTCAGCCCGCGTCGCTCCCGCAGTCGCCCGATGCGGTCGCCGATCGTCTCGTGCTCGTGGTACATCCGCGCACCCCCGCCAGGTAGACGTGCCTTCCACGCTACGCCCACCGGCGCCCCGCGTCGGCGGGCCCGGCTCACCCCGGCATGCGGCAGCTGACGCAGCAGCTCCTCCCGGCCCGGGGCGTCGGGTGGGAGGAGCCGCTGCGCTGTGACGAGCTGTGCGGAGTCGTCGGGGAGGGGGCGGCCTCAGTCGCCGGCCGGGGCGATGCCTATCGGGCAGGAGACGCCGGTGCCGCCGATGCCGCAGTAGCCGGCCGGGTTCTTGTCCAGGTACTGCTGGTGGTACGGCTCGGCCGGGTGGAAGGGGCGGCCCTCCGCGGGGAGGATCTCCGTGGTGATGGTGCCGTGGCCGCCCGCGGTGAGGACCTGCTGGTAGGCCGCGCGCGACGCCTCGGCCGAGGCCGCCTGCGCGGGGGTGTGGGTGTGGATCGCCGAGCGGTACTGGGTGCCGACGTCGTTGCCCTGGCGGAAGCCCTGGGTGGGGTCGTGCCCCTCCCAGAACCGCTTCAGCAGCGTCTCGTAGGAGACCCGGGCCGGGTCGTAGACGACGCGGACGGCCTCGGTGTGGCCCGTGCGGCCCGAACACACCTCCTCGTAGGAGGGGTTGGGGGTCGAGCCGCCCTGGTATCCGACGAGCGTCGTCCAGACGCCCTCGGTCTGCCAGAAGACGCGCTCGGCGCCCCAGAAGCAGCCCATGCCGAAGTCGGCGATCTCCAGGCCCTCCGGGTACGGGCCCTGTAGCGGGGTGCCGAGCACGGTGTGGCGCTCGGGCACGGAGTACGCGGGCTCGGCGCGGCCCGGCAGGGCCTCGTCGGGCGTGGGGAGACGGTTGTCGAACCTGCCGAACAGCATGGGCTCTCCTGTTCGCGACGGGGACGGCGGGCTCAGCCCGCCGTCTCGGGCGGGGGCGAGGCGCTCCCCGCCGGCTGCTTCTTCCCCGGGGAGGGTGTCCCCGAGGCGGACGCCGCTACGGCACCCGCGGTGGCCGGGGCGGCCTCCTGGACGTCAGCGCTCGCGCCGCCGCCGGAATTCCCGCCCCCGCTGTTGCCTGCGCCCTCCTCGAAGTCGACGCGGTGCATGTGCTTGTTCATCGACTTCATCAGCATCCATACCGCGAGGCCGATCACCGCGAAGACGATGAAGCCGAGGACGCCGGGAGTGACCTTGTTCTCATCCAGGTCCTTCTCCGCGAGGGGCAGGAGATGGACCGCCGCCGAGTGTGCCGTCTGCGTCGCGCTCATGCATCAATTGTCGCGGACGCCCGCGAAGAGGTCGTCCTCGGGGAGGGATGTACCCACGAGAGACTTGGCGAGCTCGTACTCCTCCGTCGGCCACGTCTCGCGCTGGATCTCCAGCGGGACGCGGAACCAGCCGCCGTCGGGGTCGATCTGGGTGGCGTGCGCGATCAGCGCCTTGTCCCGGATCTCGAAGTAGTCGCCGCAGGGCACGTAGGTGGTGATCTCGCGCTCCTTCAGACGGGACTTCTCCCAGCGCTCCAGCCACTCGCCGTACGGCGACTCCAGACCGCGCTCCAGCATGGCGTTGTGCATGGCGTGGGTGCGCTGCGGGTTGAAGCCCTGGTTGTAGTAGACCTTCAGCGGCTGCCAGGCCGGGCCGAACTCGGCCTCGGGGTACTTCTCGGTGTCGGCCGCGCCCTCGAAGGCCACCATGGTGATCTTGTGGGTCATGATGTGGTCCGGGTGCGGGTAGCCGCCGTTCTCGTCGTAGGTGGTGATCACCTGCGGGCGGAACTCGCGGATCAGGCGCACCAGCGCGCCCGCCGCCTCGTCCACGTCCTGGAGCGCGAAGCAGCCCTCCGGGAGCGGGGGCAGCGGGTCGCCCTCGGGCAGCCCCGAGTCGACGAAGCCCAGCCACGCCTGGCGGACGCCGAGGATCTGGCGGGCCTCGTCCATCTCCTTCTTGCGGACTTCGTGGATGTGCTCCTCGACGTAGGGGTCGCCCTGGAGCTTGGGATTGAGGATGGAACCGCGCTCACCCCCGGTGCACGTCGCGACCAGCACCTCCACCCCCTCGTCGACGTACTTCGCCATGGTCGCCGCGCCCTTGCTGGACTCGTCGTCCGGGTGCGCGTGCACGGCCATCAGTCGCAGCTGCTCAGTCAAGACTCAATCCTCGTAAGGTCGATGCCGGGCCCGCGGCCTTCACCGCCGCCGGCTTCCAGCCCGCCCTCAGCGGTATCGCGGGCGGCTTCTATAGTGACCGAATCGGGCCCGCGTTGTATTCCCGGTGCCCCCCGCACGTTCCGGAGAGGATCGGACCATGGTTGAGACGCGCCAGCAGGTCCCCGAGGGACGGTACGGACGGACCCGGGCCCAGGGCGTGGGCAGCGGCCGGGACGGGGCGCGCACCGACCGCCGGCTGAAGATCACCGGCGGTGTGCTGGGCGTCCTGCTGCTGGCGCTGGTCGGCTGGATCGGTGTCTCCTACATCACCGGGCAGGACGTCAGCGGCGAGCTGATCAAGTTCAAGGTGGCCTCCGACACCGAGGTGCAGGTGCATCTGGAGGTGCGGAAGGACGCCGGGACGGCAGGGGTGTGCACCCTGCGTACCCGCGCCGAGGACGGCGCCGAGGTGGGCCGCAAGGACGCGCGGATCGCGGCGGACCCCTCCCGCGTCGACACGGTGATCCCGGTGCGCACGACGTCCCGCGCCACGAGCGCCGAGCTGGTCGGCTGCCGGGCCGGCTGACCACGGGCACCCCCCGGCCGCGGGGCGGGCCGAGGTTCCGTGCGCGAATCCCCGCGCACCGATCCCCGTGCGCGCAGCCCTGTGCGCGAATCTCCGTGCACGAAACGGCGCGGGGTGGGCAGGGGAGGCAGGAGTGCCGTCTCCGTCCAGGAGTGGCAGGAGCGACAGAACCAGCTCAGAACCAGCACAGAACCAGCAGGGAGCAGTGCGCCCGCCCATGTACCGTCACGAAGCCACCCGAGCCATCACCGCCCAGCGCGCCTTCGGCATCGTCCGCGCCCCCACGCCCGCCGAGGCGGCCACCGCCGCGGGCGCCGTCCTGGACGCGGGGCTGGACGCCGTCGAGGTGGCCCTCACCACCCGGGGCGCCACGAGAGCCATCGAGGAGCTGACCACGGCCCGGCCGGGCGCGCTGGTCGGCGCCGGCACCGTCCTGGACGCGACGGCGGCCCGGGCGGCGATCGAGCACGGGGCCCGCTTCCTGGTCTCGCCGAGCCTCCACCGCGAGGTGATCCGTACGGGGCACCGCTACGGCGTGCCGGTCTTCCCGGGGGTGAGCACCCCGAGCGAGATGGTCCGCGCGCTGGAGGAGGGCGCGGACGCGCTGAAGCTCTTTCCCGCCTCGGCGGTCGGCCCGTCGTGGGTGCGCGATGTGCGCGCTGCGCTGCCGCAGGCGCCGCTGGTGCCGACCGGCGGTGTGACCGTGGAGAACGCGCCGGAGTGGATCGCGGCGGGCGCCGTGGCCTGCGGGATGGGCTCGGCGCTGACCTCGGGCGGCGCGGGGGCCGCCGGTGCGCGCGTGGCCGCCCTGCTGGACGCCCTGGCGCGGGCGAGGTGAAACGGCGGGGCGCCGGGTCGAAGGCGCGGGCCCGCGGGTGCGGGGGCGCTGTTGCGTCGCCTGACGTTCGAGCTTGTGTTCGATAGCCTGGGGGTGACGGGGCGGACGGGCAAGGCTGCGGCCGGACCCGGTGAGCGATCCGGATCCCGCCCGACAGCACCGCTGTGACCTGGGCAGAGGCTTCAACCTTCTTCCCTTTTCCGCCGAAATTGTTAAGCTCGTGGTTTCGCCCACCACTGGAGGCGCAGGCTTCCTGGTAGGGCGTTTGCTGCATGGGCCGACGGCTGCCACGACGCGGGCCGGAGGCCGGCCGACGGCCGGCCGGTGATCGGCAGCCCGCGGGGCTGACCGGCTCACCGGCCGGCGTCCGGCTGTCGTGGTGCGGCGTGTGCGGTATCCGCCGTCCACGCCGCACCTGCTGCATGTGCAGGCGTCCCGCAGTACGCCGCACACGCGGCGCCAGCAGCGACATCAACGTTTCCCAGTACCGACGAGGAGCACCTGTGACCCAGACCAGCGACAACGTCACCTGGCTGACCCAGGAGGCGTACAACCAGCTCAGGGCCGAGCTGGAGTACCTGTCGGGTCCTGCACGTACCGAGATCGCCAAGAAGATCGAGGCGGCTCGCGAAGAGGGCGACCTCCGCGAGAACGGCGGGTACCACGCGGCCAAGGAGGAGCAGGGCAAGCAGGAGCTGAGGATCCGGCAGCTTCAGCAGCTCCTGGAGAACGCGAAGGTCGGCGAGGCTCCTGCGGACGACGGCGTGGTGGAGCCCGGCATGGTGGTCACGATCGCCTTCGACGGGGACGAGGACGACACCATCACCTTCCTGCTGGCCTCGCGTGAGTACGCGAGCGCGGACATCGAGACGTACTCCCCGCAGTCGCCGCTCGGTACGGGCGTCAACGGCAAGAAGGTCGGCGACCTGGCCGAGTACGAGCTGCCGAACGGGAAGACCGCGTCGGTCAAGGTGCTGGCCGCCAAGCCGTACTCGGCCTGACCGGCTGACTTACCGGTGCCCCCGGGTACCGAGACCTCGCGACGACCGGCGCCGCACGGCGCCGGTCGTCGCGTGCGTCGGGCCCCTGCGGGGCGTTCAGACCGTCGCCGAGCGGTACTTGCGCACCGAGAGGACGCGGAAGACGGCGATGATCACCAGCGACCAGATCACCGAGGCCAGCACCGGGTGCTGCATCGGCCACGCGTCCGGCAGCCGGTAGTGCGGCGGGAAGTTGCCGAACAGGTCGCGGCAGGCGACGACGGTCGCGCTGAAGGGGTTCCACTCGGCGATGTGCCGCAGGAACGCCGGCATGTTCTCCGAGGGCACGAAGGCGACGGAGATGAACGTCAGCGGGAACAGCCAGATCAGCCCGCCGGAGGTGGCCGCCTCCGGGGTGCGTACCGACAGCCCGATGAGCGCGCCGATCCAGGTGAAGGCGTAGCCGAGCAGGAGCAGCAGGCCGAAGCCGGCCAGGGCGCGCCAGATCCCGTCGTGCGCCCGCCAGCCGACGATCAGGGCGACGGCGGCCAGCACGATCAGCGTCAGCGCCGTCTGCACGAGGTCGGCGATCGTCCGTCCGGTGAGCACGGCGCCGCGGGCCATCGGCAGGGAGCGGAAGCGGTCGACGAGGCCCTTGTGCATGTCCTCGGCGATGCCGGCGCTGGCGCCCGCCGTGGCGAAGGTGACCGTCTGGGCGAAGATGCCCGCCATCAGGAACTCGCGGTACTGCTGGGCGCTCGTGCCGGCTCCGGGGATGCGGATCGAGCCGCCGAAGACGTAGCTGAAGAGCACCACGAACATGATCGGCTGGACCAGCCCGAAGATCAGCACCTCGGGGATCCGCACCATTCTGATCAGGTTGCGCTGGGCGATCGTCAGCGAGTCGGTGACCGACTGGGCGAGGCCGCCGCGCCCCTGGGGGGCGGATGTGGCCTCGGCGGTCCGTGGGATGGCGCTCATCTGTCGTCCTCCTCGGTCCCGGTGCCGCCCGCGCCGGTCGCCGCGTCGTGCGCCGCCCCGCCCGCCGTCCCGGCTGCCGGCTCGTCCCCCGGCTCGGTCGCGTGGCCGGTCAGGGAGATGAAGACGTCGTCCAGCGTGGGCCGGCGCAGGCCGATGTCGTCGATCTCGATGCCCTCGGCGTCCAGCTCGCGGATGACCTCGGCCAGCAGCTTGGCCCCGCCGGTGACCGGGACGGTCAGCTTGCGGGTGTGCTGTTCGACGGTGCAGCCCTCCCCGCCGCCGGTGTGTCCGTGCCGGTCGAGGACGGCGCGCGCCACGGGGATGTGCGCCGGATCGTGGACGACGACCTCGATGCGTTCGCCGCCGGTGCGCGCCTTGAGCTGGTCGGAGGTGCCGCGTGCGATGACCCTGCCGTGGTCGACGACGGCGATGTCGTGCGCCAGCCGGTCGGCCTCCTCCAGGTACTGCGTGGTCAGCAGCAGCGTCGTCCCGCCCGCGACCAGGTCCTCGATGACCTCCCACAGGCTCTGCCGGTTGCGCGGGTCGAGGCCGGTGGTCGGCTCGTCCATGAACATCACCGGCGGGCGGACGACGAGCGCGGCGGCGAGGTCGAGGCGGCGGCGCATCCCGCCGGAGTACGTCTTCGCCGTGCGGTCGCCGGCGTGCGCCAGGTCGAAGCGCTCCAGCAGTTCGTCCGCCCGCCGCTTCGCCTCCCTCGCGGGCATCTGGTAGAGCCGCCCCACCATCCGGAGGTTCTCGCGGCCGGTCAGATACTCGTCGACGGCGGCGAACTGGCCGGACAGCCCGATCGACCGGCGTACCGCCGTGGGGTTCTCGCACACGTCGATCCCGGCGACCACGGCCGTGCCGGCGTCCGGCTCCAGCAGCGTGGTCAGCACCCGGACCGCGGTCGTCTTGCCCGCTCCGTTCGGTCCGAGCAGGCCGAGGACGGTGCCTTCGGGGACGTCGAGGTCGACGCCGTCCAGGGCCCGCACCTCGCCGAAGGTCTTCACCAGCCCCTCGGCGTGAATAGCACCTGGCATAGGGGACTCCCGGGGTCTGGAGTGCGCGGCGCGCACATCACCGGAGCTGAAGAAAAATGCTAGTTGCACCGGAAAGATCCGGCATGTACGGAGCGCGCAGGGCCGCGCCCGGGCAGCAGTATCGAGCAACGCGATGTATCGCGTCAATGTGTTACGCGATAGTGCGCGTTGTCCGGTTGCCCGTTGCCCGTTGCCCGTTGCCCGTTGCCCGTTGTCCGTCGCTCGCGGTGCGCCGCCGGCCGTGTCGCCTCAGCTCATCACCCGGTACCCGGCGTCCCGCAGGCCCGAGGCCACCTCCACGCAGTGCTCCGGCCCCTTCGTCTCCATGTGCAGCTCCACCTCGACCTCGTCCAGGCCCAGCCGGGGGTCGGTGCGCACATGGCTCACGTCCAGGACGTTGGCGTCCAGGCCGGACAGCGCCGCCATCAGCTCCGCCAGCGCACCCGGCCGGTCCCGCAGCCGCAGCCGCAGCGACAGATAGCGGCCCGCCGCCGCCATGCCGTGCCGCAGCGTGCGCTGGAGCACCAGCGGATCCACGTTGCCGCCGGAGAGCACCGCGACCACCGGGCCCTCGAAGGACTCCGGCGCCGAGCCGAGCGCCGCCACCGGCGCCGCACCGGCCGGTTCCACCACCATCTTGGCCCGCTCCAGACACAGCAACAGGGCGCTGGAGAGGGCGTCTTCGGAGACCGTGCGCACCTCGTCGACGAGCGTGCGCGCGATGCCGAACGGGATGTCGCCGGGGCGGCCCACCTTGATGCCGTCCGCCATCGTCGCCAACGACTCCAGCGCCACCGGCGCACCCGCCGCCAGGGACGGAGGATAGGCCGCCGCGCCCTCCGCCTGCACCCCCACCACCCGCACATCCGGGCGCAGCGCCTTCACGGCCACCGCGATCCCCGCGATCAGGCCGCCGCCGCCCACGCCCACCACGATCGTGCGCACCGAGGGGCACTGCTCCAGCAGCTCCAGACCGATCGTGCCCTGCCCGGCGACGATGTCCCGGTGGTCGAACGGGTGGATGAGGACGGCGCCCGTCCGCCGGGCGAACTCCTCGGCGGCCCGCAGCGACTCGTCCACCACCTGCCCGTGCAGCCGCACCCGCGCCCCGTACTCGCGGGTCGCCGCGACCTTCGGCAGCGGGGCGCCGACCGGCATGAAGACCGTCGACTCCACCCCCAGCAGCGACGCCGCCAGCGCCACCCCCTGCGCGTGGTTGCCCGCGCTGGCCGCCACCACACCGCGCCGCCGCTCCTCGGGGGAGAGCCCCGCGATACGGACGTAGGCGCCGCGCAGTTTGAAGGAGCCGGTGCGCTGGAGGTTCTCGCACTTGAGCTGGACCGGGGCGCCCACCAGCGAGGACAGGTGACGGCTGCCCTCCACCGCCGTCGTACGGGCGACGCCCTCCAGCGTCTTGCGTGCCAGCCGTA
This sequence comes from Streptomyces cacaoi, assembly GCF_006539165.1. Lineage (GTDB taxonomy): Bacteria > Actinomycetota > Actinomycetes > Streptomycetales > Streptomycetaceae > Streptomyces > Streptomyces cacaoi. Next base: position 16,218 of record NZ_BJMM01000051.1, read on the forward strand.
CGTCCTCCAGGCAGACGGGCGGTGCGGCGTCCGGATGCGGGGCGGAGGCGGCGGAAGGAGCGGAACCGGCGGCGTTCCGGGGGCCGGTGGAGCTGTGGACCATGCCGTCAGTCTCGCAGTACACGGACGGGTCCGCCGCCCGGGCGGTCCCCACGGCCCGGGGCCACCGGCCGCCGCGCACAGGGCCGTTCGTCACTGGTTCGTGCACCGACGGTACGGACCAGCGCCCCCTCCGCGTACCCTTGTGGGCCAACATCCGGCCGGACCCCGTACCCAGCCGCCACACCGGTGCGGACCACCGGAGCCCGACCGCAGACCTCACGAAGCGAGCGCACCGGACATGCCCAGCACACCGGACATGACGACAGACACCTCCGACGACCAGCGCACGGTGCCTGCCGAAGGCAGCGCCCCCTCCGACGCCCCCTCGGGCGCCGCCTCCGAAGCCGCACCCTCGGCCGCCGCCGTGCTGGACGCACTCCAGCACCAGCTCGCCGTCTACGCACGCCGCGCCGAACAGACCCGGCTGGGCGGCCTCGGCCAGGCCCGCAACTCCATGGACAGGGCCGCCTACCTGCTGCTCAACCGCCTCGGCCAGGAAGGGCCCATGGGCGTCAAGGCCCTGGCCTCCGGCATGGGCATCGACTCCTCGACGGTGACCCGCCAGGTCGCCCCGCTCGTCGAAACCGGCCTCGTCAAGCGCACCTCGCACCCGGAGGACGGCCGGGCCGTCGTCCTCCAGCTGTCGCCGCGCGGCGAGGCCCGGCTGGAGGAGGTGCGCGCCTCCCGGCGCCGGCTCATGGAGCTGATCACGGACGAGTGGACGGAGGAGGAACGGGCCACCTTCTGCGCACTGCTGACCCGGTTCAACACCGCCATGCTCGATCTGCCGCCCGGCGGGCCCGCCAACCCCGAGCAGTACAGGGCCGGTTAGGGCCTGCCCGCCTCTTGATTCGATCAGCGCGCCTGCCGTCCCATGACGGGGGGAGGCGCGCGGAGTGCGAGAGCGACGTGCACGGCGGGAACGCCTCCGCGCCCGGGAGTTCGACGCGTTCGTCGCGGGCGCGGGCGGCCGGCTCCTGCATGCCGCCACCCTGCTGACGGCCGAACCGCCCGGCGCGGCACCCGAGGCCGAACGGCTGCTCGTCCTCGCCCTGGCCCGCACCCGCGCCGACTGGGCCCGGCTGCGCGGCGAGGACCCCTACCACCACGCACGCCGCGAGCTGGCCGCCCGCTACGCGCTCTCCCTCCGGCGCCACCGGCGGTCCCGCGGCGGGCTGCTCGGTGCGCTGCCGCCGCGGGAACGGCTGGTGCTGGTGCTCCGGCTGTTCGAGGGCGTCGGCGAGGAGCAGACCGCCGCAGCGCTCGGCCTGCCCGTCGAGCGGGTGCGCCTGCTGCTGGAGCGCGGCACGGCGACCCTGCTGAGCCGCCCTCCCGCGGGGGATGCGCCCGCACGGCCCCGTGCGCGCCGCGCCCGCCGCGCCCGCGCGGGCCGGCCCGGCGCCGTGCCCGGCACGGAGGGGGCCGTATGAGCCTGCCGGACCGCAGGGAGAACGAGGTGCGGCGGCTGCTGGCCCACCGGCCGGGCCGCCCCGTGCCGGCGGACCTCGCCGAGCGGGCCGGCCTGCTCGGCACCCGCCTGCTGCGCCGTCGGCGGGCCCTCCTCGCGGCGGCCTGGCTCGTGCTGGGCGCCGCCGCCGTGGCCCTCGCCGCCTGGGCGCTGGCCACCGAACCGTGGTCGGTGCCGCCGCCCGCCACCTCGCCCACCGGCGGATGGTGAGACGGACGGCGGGCGGGGACCTCCGGGCGGCGGCGCCCGCCTCAGCCGAGCGCCTGGGTGAGGTCGGCCAGCAGATCGTCGACGGACTCGATGCCCACCGACAGGCGCACCAGGTCAGCGGGGACCTCCAGCGCGGAGCCCGCCGCCGAGGCGTGCGTCATCCGGCCCGGGTGCTCGATGAGGGACTCCACACCGCCCAGGGACTCGCCCAGCGTGAACAGCCGCGCCCGGTCGCAGACCCGGACGGCGGCCTCCTCGCCCTCCGCGACCCGGAACGAGACCATCCCGCCGAAGGCCCGCATCTGCTTGGCCGCGATCTCGTGCCCGGGGTGCTCGGGCAGACCGGGGTAGAAGACCGTGGACACCTTCGGGTGCGCCTGGAGGAGCTGGGCGACGCGGGCGGCGTTCGCGCAGTGCCGGTCCATGCGCACGGCGAGCGTCTTGAGGCCGCGCAGCACCAGCCAGGAGTCGAACGGGCCGCACACGGCGCCCATCGCGTTCTGGTGGAAGGCCAGTTCGTCGGCGAGCGCCGGGTCCCGGGCGACGAGGGCGCCGCCGACGACGTCCGAGTGGCCGCCCATGTACTTCGTCATGGAGTGCACGACCACGTCGGCGCCCAGGGCGAGCGGCTGCTGGAGATAGGGGCTGGCGAAGGTGTTGTCGACGACGAGCCGTGCCCCCGCCGCGTGCGCCACCTCGGCCACCGCCGCGATGTCGGTGATCCCCAGCAGCGGGTTGGACGGCGTCTCCACCCACACCGCCTTGGTGCGCTCCCGCACGGCGGCCCGGACGGCCTCGGGGTCGGAGGAGTCGGCCACCGACCACTGCACGCCCCACCGCTCGGCGACCCGCGCGAACAGCCGGAACGTGCCGCCGTAGGCGTCGTCCGGGATCACCACGTGGTCGCCGGGGGTGAGCAGCGTACGCAGCAGGCAGTCCTCGGCGGCCATGCCGGAGGCGAACGCGAGACCGCGCCCGCCGCGCGGTCCGCCCTCCAGCGCCGCGAGGTTCTCCTCCAGCGCCGTACGCGTCGGGTTGGCGGAACGGCTGTACTCGTAGCCGCCGCGCAGACCGCCGACGCCGTCCTGTTTGTAGGTGGAGACCTGGTAGATGGGCGGGACGACCGCGCCGGTCGCCGCGTCGGGCTCCTGCCCCGCGTGGATGGCGAGGGTCTCGAAGCCGCCCGGGTGCCTGCCGGCGGGATCGCCGCCGGCGCTGTCCGTGCCGGCGTCCACGCCGGCGATGCCGTTGTCGCGCTGCTCACTCATGGGAGCGAGACTAGTGGGCCGTACGGTGGAGGGGGGCGGGGTCGGCCAGACCGTGCCCGCGCACCGGCGGCGTGCCGGGGCGCCCGTCCGCGGACGCTCCCGGCAGCCGGCCGGGGCACCCGCCGGTGAGCCGTCGCGCGCCCCGCGCCGACGGCCCCGCCGCCGCCCGGCCCGCCCGACCCGACCCGACCCGATCCGACCCCCGACATCCCAGACCGACCCAGAGCCGCCGCCGACCCGCCGCCGAGCCCAACCGCGTGGAGAGACCGACGCCATGGAAGCCCTTCTCCTCCTGATCGCCCTCGCCGCCGTCTTCGGCGCGGTGGGCTACCCCGCCCTGCGCCGCCGCCGGCTGCGCAAGGAAGGCGCCCAGGGACTGGCACAGGCCGTCGATCCCACGGCCGGGTACGGCTTCGTACCGCCCGACGAGCTGGATGTGCGCCTGCCGGGTCCCGACCGCGAACTGGTCGAGGCGCTGGAGGAGACGCAGCGCACCCAGGACTGGCAGCCCGTCGCGCGGCTGCTGGCCTTCACCGGGGACGAGTACGAGCTGCGCTGGCAGCGCGTCCAGTCGCTGGCCGGCGCCGCCGCGATGGAGCTGGCCCGGGCCCGGAAGGACGGGCACCAGGAGCCCTCGGAGGCCGTGGACACCGTGTCCTTCAGCAAGGAGCCGCGGCCCGCCGACGCGCGCTGGCTGCGCGAGTGGCGCGCCCGGCAGCCCCGCGACCACGGCGGCGCCCAGGTGTACGCCCAGTTCCTGGTCTTCCAGGCGCTGGCCGACACCTCCGAGGACCGCCGGATCTTCCTGGAGGAGGCACGCAACGTCGCCCGCGACGCGGCCTCGCTCGCCTCCGAGGACCCCACGCCGTATCTGACGGAGCTGGTCGTCGCCCGCCATCTGCGCTACTCCGAGGCGGAGTTCGACGCGGTGTGGTCGACCGTGCGCCGGCTGGCCCCGCACCACATGGGCGCGCATCTGGCGGCCCTGGCGTACTGGACGGCCCTGGACTCCGGCGCCAAGGAACGCACCGACGCCTTCGCACAGGCCGCCGCGGCCCAGGCGCCCGAGGGCACGCTGCTGCCCGCGCTGCCGCTGTTCGCCGTCTACGACCATCTGCCCGAGGTGAACGTCGTACGCGGGCTGTACCAGAGCGAGACCGTCCGCAACGCCATCGAGGCCGCCGAGTACGCCGTCGACCAGGTCGAGGACGACCACCCCGTGCGCCCCCATGTGCTGCACCTGCTGGTGTGGTTCCTGGTGCGCGCCGAGCGGTACGAGGAGGCGATGGAGGCGCTGGCCGCCGTCGACGGCCACGTCGGCGCCGTCCCCTGGGTCGACGAGGGCGACCCGGCCGCCGCCTACACCGCCTACCGCGCCCTGGCGGTCGCCGGCTGGGAGGCGGCGAGCGGGCCGCACGCACGGCGGACCTGAGCGGGCCCGCCCTCCCACCGGCCCGCCCTCTTCGGCGGCCCGGCGCGGCGAGGGGACGACAGCGCGGCGGCGCGACGGACGCGGCGGGCGTGACGGACACGGCGCACGGCGCGGCGAATGTCCAAGCGTCCGGTGCGTTCGTACATGGACGCGCCGGACGGGGCACGTGAAGGCTCCCGACGGTGCCGCTCCGCTTCCGCCGTCCCGGGAGGATCCATGCCGCTGTCCCGCCGCACGCTCCTGGCCTCGCTCACCCTCACCGGCGCCGGTGCCGTCGCCGCACCGGCGGCCACCGCGTCGGCGCACGGCACGGGGGAGGCCGCACGGGCGCTCGCCCGGCTGCTGCCGCGCCACACGGACCAGGTGACGTTCCGGACGACCGCGCGGCGGGACGGCGCGGACGTCTTCCGGGTCTTGGGCGGCGCGGGCGCGCTCGTCGTCGAGGGCACCACGCCCGCCGTGCAACTCACCGGACTGCACCGGTATCTGCGGCACACCGCGCGCGCCTCGTTCTCCTGGAACGGCGCGCAGACCCGGCTGCCGGCCCGGCTGCCCGGCGTGGCGGAACCGATCGTGCGGAGGGCGAACGTCCGCCACCGCTTCGTCTTCAACGACACCAACGAGGGCTACACCGGCCCCTACCGCACCTGGGAGCGCTGGGAGCACACCCTCGACGTGCTCGCCCTGCACGGCTACAACGAGGTGTTCCTCTCGCTCGGCGCGGACGCCGTACTCCACCGGGTCTTCCAGGAGTTCGGCTACTCCGCCGCCGAACTGAGCGCCTGGACGCCGGGCCCGGCCCACCAGCCCTGGTGGCTGTTGCAGAACATGTCCGGCTTCGGCGGCCCCGTCACCCGGCAACTCCTCGACGCACGCGCCGCGCTGGCCCGCCGCGTCGCCGACCGGGCCCGCGCGCTCGGTATGACGCCCGTGCTGCCCGGCTACTTCGGCACCGTCCCGCCCGGGTTCGCCGACCGCAACCCCGGCGCGCGCACCGTCCCGCAGGGCGACTGGTGCGGCTTCCGCCGCCCCGACTGGCTCGACCCGCGCGGGGAGGTCTTCGCCCGGGTCGCCGCCCGCTTCTACGCCGTGCAGGGCGAACTCCTCGGCACCAGCGGCATGTACAAGATGGACCTGCTGCACGAGGGCGGACAGGCCGGGGACGTGCCCGTCGGCGAGGCCGCCCGGGCCGTGGAGACGGCGCTGCGCACCGCACGCCCGGGCGCCGTGTGGGCCCTGCTCGGCTGGCAGAACAACCCGCGCAAGGAGATCCTCGACGCCGTCGACCGGGACCGGCTGTTCGTCGTGGACGGCCTCTCCGACCGGTTCCCCGACGTCACCGACCGCGAGGCGGACTGGGGCGGTGCCCCCTACGCCTTCGGCTCCATCTGGAACTTCGGCGGCCACACCGCCATGGGCGCCAACACCCCCGACTGGGCCGAGCTGTACGAGACCTGGCGCACCAGGCCCGGCAGCGCCCTCGACGGCATCGCCCTGATGCCCGAGGGCGCCGACAACAACCCGGCGGCCCTCGCGCTCTTCAGCGACCTCGCCTGGACGGAGGGCCGGGTGGACCTCGCGGAATGGTTCGCCGAATGGCCCGCCTACCGGTACGGCACGGGCCCCGGCGGCCGGGCCGACCCGTACGCCGTCGCCGCCTGGGACGTGCTGCGCCGCACCGCCTACGGCACCACCCGCGCCGACTCCTGGAGCGAACCGCACGACGGACTGTTCGGCGCCCGCCCCGGCCTCACCGTCACGACCGCCGCCTCCTGGTCACCCGGTCGACTGCGCTACGACCCCGAGGAGTTCGCCCGCGCCCTCCCCGCCCTCCTCGCCGTCGCGCCCGCGCTGCGCACCGGCTCCGGCTACCGCTACGACCTGCTCGACGTCACCCGCCAGGTCGTCTCCCACCGCTCACGGCAGCTCCTGCCCCGCATCCGCGCGGCGTACGAGGCGAAGGACCGGGCCCGCTTCACCGAGCTGACCGCCGAGTGGTTCCGCTGGATGGAGCTGCTGGAGAAGGCCGTCGCTACCGACCCGGGCCATCTGCTGGGCCGGTGGACGGCCGAGGCCCGCTCCTGGGGCTCCTCCCGCGAGGAGCGGGACCGTCTCGCCCACGACGCCGAAACCCTGCTTACCGTCTGGGGCCCCCGGCAGGCCGCCGACGAGGGCGGACTGCGCGACTACGCCAACCGCGAGTGGTCCGGGCTCGTCTCCGGCCTCTACACGCTGCGCTGGCGCACGTACTTCGACGGGCTGGACGCGGCGCTCGCCGAGGGCCGCGAGCCCGAGCCGGTGGACTGGTACGCGCTGGAGGAGAAGTGGCTGCGCGAACATCCCCCCTGCGCCACCGAGCCCACCGGGGACATCGTCGCGATCGCCGCACAGGTCAGGGACGCCCTGGGCCTCAAGGCGCCCGCGCCGCAGGGGCGTTGAGCGGCGCGTCCGGCCTCCGCCGCGCCGGGCGCCCGTCCCCGCGCCCGGCGGTGTGGCGGGCCCGCGCCCGGCGGCGCCGCGACGGTCAGCCGGCCTGTTCCCGGATCAGCGCCGCCAGCCGGTCCAGGCCCAGTTCGATCTGTTCCGGTGTGACCTGGCTGAAGGAGAGGCGGATCCGGTCGGCGGCCGATTCGCCCTCGTAGAAGTGGCGCATGGGGGTCCACAGGACGCCGTGTTCCCTGGCGGAGTGTTCCAGGAGGGCGTCGTCGCCGCGGAACGGGACCGTGACGACCAGGAAGAAGCCCCCGCCGGGCGTGTTCCAGGCGACCCGGGGCCGACTGCCCGCGGGGAAGCGCCGGGCCAGCCCGTCGAGCATCCGGCGGAGGTTGTCCCGGTACACCTCGATCTCGCGCCGGTTGGCCTTCTCCAGGCTGTACCCGTGTTCCAGCAGTTTGCCGGCGATGACGGCCTGCGAGAGGGCCGGGGTGTTCACGGTCACCATGCTCTTGACCTTCGACAGCTCGTCGGCGAAGAGCCCGGTCCGCCCGTCGGCGGTCCGTACGCGCTGGTCGGCGACGGCGAAGCCGAGCCGCGCGCCGGGGAAGCCGGTCTTCGCGAACGAGCCGAGGTAGACGACCTGGCCCGTGGTGTCCAGGGACTTCAGCGTCGGCAGCCGCTCGCCGGTGGCGTCGAACACCCCGTACGGGTTGTCCTCCAGAAGCAACAGGCCCTCCCGCGCGGCGAGTTCGAGGAGCGCGCGCCGCGTCGGAAGGTCCAGGCTGACCCCGGTCGGGTTCGAGAAGTCCGGCACCAGATAGCAGGCCCTGGGCCGCAGCCCCGCACGGCGCGCGCGGGAGAGCGCGGCCGTCAGGTCGTCGAGGTCCACGCCGTTGGGCGCCGAGGCGACGGGCAGCACCTCCATGTCCACCAGGCGCGCGGCGCCCACGAGTCCGACGTACGCCGGGGCGACGGCCAGCACCGCGTCCCGCGCGTCGGCGCGCAGCGCCCGCAGCACCAGGTACATCGCCTCCTGGCAGCCCACGGTGAGGACGAGTGCCTCCGGGTCGGCGTGGATGCCCTCGTCCACCTCCAGACAGCGGGCGACGACCTCGTGCACGATGCCCTTGGTGCGGCCGTACTGGAACAGCGCGCGCCGCACCTCGTCGGGCGGCAGCCGCCGCTCGTCCGCCAGATAGCGCTCGTAGCGGCGCAGGTACGTGTGGACCTGCTCGACCTCGAAGAAGCCTTCGTACGGCCGGCCGGGGGCGAACGAGACGGCGTCGGGGTAACGTCCCGCGATCTCGTTGAGGAAGTTCATGGACTCCAGGGCCGGGTCCCGCAGGCTCGTGTGCAGGCCCGCGACGTCCAGTTCCACAGGTCCGGTTTCCGGGGGCGGTGTGGCGGTCATCGGTGATCGCTTTCCTCGTGTCCGGTGGCGGTCCGCCGGGGCCGTTCCGGGGCGCCGGCCGTGCCCAGCCGTGCCGCGTCGGCGACGCGGGCACAGCCCGCCAGCCCCAGCGCCGTGTGCAGTTCGGTGGCCAGCAGGCGCAGGACGTGTTCCACACCGGCCGCCCCGCCCGCGGCCAGGCCCCAGAGCACCGGGCGGCCGAGGAGCACGCCGTCCGCGCCCAGGGCGAGGGCCTTGAGGACGTCGAGGCCCGAGCGGATCCCGCTGTCGAGCAGCACCTGGCAGCCGGTGCCGACCGCCCGGCGCACCGCGGGCAGTGCGTCGATGCTGGGCACGGCGCCGTCGAGCTGGCGTCCGCCGTGGTTGGAGACCACCACGGCGTCGGCGCCGCACTCCTCGGCGCGGCGCGCGTCGGCCGGGTCCAGCACTCCCTTGACGACCAGCGGCAGCCGCGTGAACGCCCGCAGCCGCTCCACGTCGGCCCAGCTCACGGCCGGTGAGAACGCCTCTCCGGTGTGCGCGGCCAGCGCCGAGCCGGCCGAGCCGCCGCGGTGCGCCGTGGCCCCGTCGGACGCGGACAGGTGGGCGGCCGTCACCTCGGCGGGCAGGGCGAACCGGTTGCGTACGTCGCGCAGCCGGCGCCCCATCCACGGCACGTCGGCGGTGAGCACGAGCGCCGTGCAGCCCGCCTCCTCGGCGCGGCGGACCAGCCCCAGGGTCTTCTCGCGGTCGCGCAGCCAGTAGAGCTGGAACCAGGTGTCGGCGCCGGCCTCGGCGATCCGCTCGACCGGCCGGCTGCTCAGCATGGCGGCGGTGAAGGGGATACCCGCCCGCGCGGCGGCCCGCGCGCCGGCGCTCTCCCCGTCGGGGTGGACGAGCCGGTGGTAGCCCATGGGCGCGACCGCCACCGGCATGGACACCGGCCTGCCGAGCAGGGTGGCCGAGCTGCGGCACCCGGAGACGTCGCGCAGCACGCGGGGCAGCAGATGGATCCGGTCCAGCGCGGCACGGTTGGCCGCGAGGGTCAGCTCCGCGCCGCTGCCGCCGCCGATGAAGTCCCGTACATCAGCGGGGAGTTCGGCTGCGGCGAGGCGTTCGACGTCGGCCAGGCACACCGCGTCCCGCCACGGCGTGGGCGCCTCGCCCGCGGGCGCGGGGGAGGCGGTGTGCGCGCCGCCACCGGTCATCGGTGCGCCCCGCTGTGCTCGCGCAGCCGCTCGACCTCGACGGCCTCGTACAGGGCCTTGATGTTCGCGCTGCCGAAGGTGCGGGCGCCGACGCGTTCGATCACCTCGAAGAACAGGGTCCGCCGGGGGTGTTCGGAGCGGGTGAAGATCTGGAAGAGCTGGCCGGCGTGGTCCTCGTCCACCAGGAGCCCCAGCTCGCGCAGTTCGGCGCCGGTGTGTCCGCGGGGCGCGATCCGGTCGGCCAGCGCGTCGTAGTAGGCGCCGGGGGTCGTCAGGAAGTCGACGCCCCGCCGGCCCAGCGCCCGCACGGCCCGTACCGCGTCGTCGGTCCGCAGGGCGATGTGCTGGATCCCGGCCCCGGCGTGGCCGGCGAGGAACTCGTCTATCTGGCCCGGCTCGGCCGTCGGGTCCGGCGCGATCACCGTGAACGTGACGCCGCCGACCGCGCTGCGGACGACTTTGGAGAGCATCGCCTGCTCGCCGACGACGATGTGTTCCTCGAACGCCTCGTGGAAGCCGAGCGCCTGCTCGTAGAAGGCGATGGTGCGGTCGAGTTCGCCGACGCCGACGCACACCGCGAAGTGGTCGACGTCCAGGAGCGCCGGATCGTCCGCGGCGCCGGGCCGGGCGTCCGCCGCCGGCAGGGCCCGGAACCCCACCGGCCGGCCCGGCTCGCCGCCCGGTGCCCGCTCGACGAGGGTGTGCACGACGTCGCCGAAGGTGCCGACGGCCGCCGTCACGACCCCGCCCGGGTGCCGCGCCGGTTCGGCGACCGGTCTGGCGCCCCGCCGGACGGCGGCGGCGAAGGCGGTGCGGACATCGGCGCAGCGCAGGGCGATGTCCGCGACGCCGTCGCCGTGCGCCTCGACGTAGCCGGCGGCCGGATGGCCGGGCGCGGTGCCCTCGGTCAGCACCAGGGAGATGTCTCCCTGCCGCAACTGCACGCTGCGGAAGCCCTGCTGCGCCGAGCCCGCCGCCGCCACCCGGGTGAAGGCGTAGCGCCCGGTCCAGTCGGCGGTGGCGGCGTCGAGGTCTCCGACGTACATCTCCACGTAGTCGAGTTCCAGGGCGGGTTCCGGTGCGCGGGGGACGCCGTTCGACGATGAGGTGGGCATGGGTTCCTCGTCTCAACTCGGTAGGGGGGATCGCCTGCGGCCGGCCGCGGCGGCGGCGTACGCGCCGGACCGGCGCGCGTGCCGGCCGAGGGGGACGGCGGCGCGGGGCGGCGGCGGAAGGTCGGGCGTGCTGAGGACGGGGCGCAGGAAGGCCGGGCTGCGGCAGGCGGCGGGGTGCGCCCGGAGGCGTTGAGCGGCGCGAGGATGCCGCACGGGGGCGGCGAAGTACGGCCCGAAGCCGTGCCGGACCGGCGCCCGACGGGTGTCGTGGGCCGGGCCGGCGGCCGTGGCGGTCACGACCGTGCGCCCGCGGGCAGCCGGGACCACACGAAGTAGTAGTCCTCCAGGCCGGGGCCGCAGTCGAAGACACCGACGTGTTCGAGCCCGGCGTCCTCGACGAGGCCCTTGAAGTCCTCGGGGGAGGAGAACCGGTGGTTCTCCTGGAGGACGACGTTCCCGCCGGGCCGCAGCCGGCCCGGCACCTGCCGGTAGAAGCGCCGGTGGACGGCCCAGTCGCTGTCCTGCCAGATCAGCCGGGGGTGCCGGCGCCGGTAATCGGTCTCCGCGTCCTCGGAGTTGACGTGCGGCGGATTCCCGACGACCAGATCCCAGCGCAGCTCCCGCGGTATCTGCGCGAAGCAGTCCGATATGTGGCCCACAGCCCGCCCGTGCAGGCCGTTGGCCCGCACCGTGTCCCGGACGAGCGGCCCGGTGTCCGCGTTGACGTCCGCCAGGTCGAGCCGGGTGCACAGTCCGGCGGAGAGCAGGGAGAAACCGATGAACCCGGGCCCCGCGCACCACTCCAGAAGGCGGTCGACGGGGCCGAGGTGTGCGCGTACGAACGGGACGAAAGCCTGCCCGAACTCTGCTCCTCCGCCGTCGAGTTCGGGGGTGTAGGACACCCGGATGTCTCCGACGGTGACATGGCGGTACGGCGTCACGGATTCTCCCTCAGCCATTCGGGACGGGCCGGATTCGGCGACTGCGGACCGGTCCCTTTCCCACCGTCCGCCGCCTGGTACGGAACGCTCGTGCCTCACCCCAGGAACGCGTCCAACTCGACGTGGCGCACGGGGTACTTGTCGGGCGACTTCGCCGACAGTCCGACCCGGGCGGGGCGGTCCCGGTCGTGGAAATAGACCGCTTCCAGGGAACCGTCCGGGGCCTCGGCGAGGACCGGATTGGCCACCAGGAAGTCGCGTACGGCCGGCGAGTCGCGCCGCACCTGGAGCCAGAGCCGCTTCTCCCCGAAGTGGTTCGGCGGCAGCACGATGCGGGTGCCGAAACGGCGTTTCCACTGGAAGGTCCCCTTGCTGAGAAAGGGCTCCGTCCCGCCGAAGTCCAGCCGCCGTACGCCGTTCTCGGCCGACCACAGGATGAGGAAGTGGAAGACCGCGCCGAGGGCTCCGCTCGCGTAGTGCTCCGTGTCCCCGTCCAGTACGCCGAAGAGCCGGAGCGTCAGCACCTTCGCCGACGGGTTCCAGTGGCAGAGCGCGCCGCCGATGCGGGCGCCGCCCTGGCGGAGGAAGAACAGCCGGCCCGTCCTGAAAAGGCATTCATGGGACGCCTCCTTCTCCTCGACCCGTTCTCGGTCGCCGTGGCTCTGCCGCATGGTCGGCCGGTAGATGCGGTCGTAGAAGAAGTCGAACAGCTCCGGGTCGTTCTCCGTCTCCCAGGTCCACTGCGCCAGGCGCTGGTTGCGCAGGTACTGTGCGCGCTCGCGGCGCGATACGCGTCTGTGGAGGGTTTCGGCGTCGGCGTCGATGTCCACCACGAAGTGGAACCGCATGGGGCACACCAGGGACGCCGCGGCGGGCAGTCGCCGCGCCTTGGCCGCGCTGGTGCCGACGATGACGAGGTCCGCGTCCGGCAGTTGCGCCGGATCGGCCAGCCGGTGCCCGCGCACCGTCTCCCGGGCCCGTTCCGCCGCCGGGACGCCGTCCCCCTCCCGTTGCAGCTCCGTGAACTCCAGGGTGTAGCGCAGCCCTTCGGGCAGTCCGGCGTAGGCGACCGACATGCCTCCCATGTGGGAGACCACCGCGGGGAAGGCGGCGCCGTCGCGGCTCTCCCAGCGTGTGCGCGAGCGGGTGAGCAGCGGGCTGCCGCTGTTGCGCAACCGGTATCCGGCGTGCAGCCGCAGCCGCCGCAGCGGTCCGACCCGGCTCACGGCACGCCGGCCGCCGGAGGTGCCGGGCGTGCCGGGGGCAGCAGCTCCGGGGGAGTTGCCCGGAGCCTCCGGTGCGCGGGTTCCGGGTATCGCTCGGGGTTCAGACATCGGACGGCTCCGTGGCCGGTGCGCCCTCGCGGGAGAGCAGGCGGAGCGGCCGGCCGCTCTCCCCTCGGGTGAGCTGCTCGGTCACCGCACCGCACGTGCCCGGTACGGGAACGGCACGGATCTCGCCGACGGCGGGCGCACTCATGCTCACTCCTTTTCCGAAAGGAACTCTTCCAGGATTTCCGGGGACGCCACCACGGCTGCCTTTCCGTCGCCCCGGATGACGATCGGGCGTTGCAGCAGAGAGGGGTGCTGCGCCAGCGCGTCGATCCAGCGCTGCCGGTCGTGCGGCCAGGTGCCGAGACCGAGCCGGTCCGCCACGGGTTCGTGCATACGCACCACGTCCCAGGGCTCCGCCCGAAGGCGCCGCAGCAGCGCGTCGATCTCGGCGGCGTCCGGCGCGTTCTCCAGATATTCGCGGGACCGGTAGTCGAGACCGGCTTTCTCCAGGCTTTCCCGAATGCGCCGGCTGGCCGGGCAGGAAAGGTGGTGCCACACCTCTATCGTGCTTTTCCCCGCGGCGCCGGACGAGGCGGCGGCCGGCGGGAATGCGGAGTCGGACGGGATTTCTCCCTTTCGCAGCGCGCTGCCGGAGGTGGCCCACACGAGCACCGCCGCCAGGGCGATCGCGGCCACCGCCAGGAGCATTCCCGCACGTACGTCGAAGGCGACCGTCACCGCACTCGCGACCATCGCGCCCAGCGGCACCCCGAGTCCGGAGGAGAGCATGCGCCGGGTCGTGTTCACCCGGCCCTGGAGTTCCTCCGGGGTGACCTCCTGCGCGTAGGTCATGGTGTTGACGATGACCATCAGATAGGTCGAGCCCCATGCGGCGATCGCGACCAGGGCGACGCGCCAGTCGGTGGCCAGCACGGCCGAGAGGCCGAGCAGGGTGCTCGCCGGCAGCGCGACCAGCATGATCCGCAGTGCGCTGGTCCGGCGCCGCAGCCGTGGCAGCAGCAGCGAGCCGAGGATGCCGCCGGCGCTCCACGAGGTGAACAGCAGACCGATCCGGGCGTCCGAGGCGCCGATGCCCAGCGCACGGTCGGCGAAGACGACGAGCTGGCCGAGGAAGGCACCGCCGGCGAAGGACTGGAGGCTGCCGGCGAAGGTCATGGTGCGCAGCACCCGGTGGCCCCACAGGAAGCGCAGCCCCTCGCCGATGGACGCCACCAGGCCGGGCCGTTCCCCCGCCCCGTCGCCCCGGCGGGCCGGGGTGTAGACGATGGCCCGGATCAGCAGCGCCGACGCGAGGAACGACAGCGCGTCCAGCGCGAGCGCGCCGGAGGCGCTGGTGACCGCGATCAGCGCGCCCGCCAGCGCCGTGCCCGCGATCCGCACGGCCGTCTCGCCGCCCCACAGCGCACTGTTGGCCTCGGAGAGCCGGTCGCGGCCCACGGCCGCGGGGATCAGCCCGTATCCGGCGGCGTCGAAGAAGATGTACAGCGTGGAGGACAGGAACGCCGCCGCGAGGGTGTGGCCGATCGTCAGCACGCCCAGCGCCGCGGCGAGGGGCACGCTGCCGAGGCAGACGCAGTTGAGCAGGTCGGCGGCGACCATGAGACGGCGGCGGTGCACCCGGTCGGCGACGGCGCCGGCGAGAAGCCCGAAGAACACATAGGGCAAGGTCTCGCCGGCGGCCACCAGAGAAACGAGAAAGGGGGATCTCGTCTCCTGGTACACCAGTACCGGCAGGGCCACGAGCGTGACGGACGAGCCGAATACGGAAAGCACCCGGGACAGCCAGAGGTTCCGGAAATTGTGCATCCTGCGCAGCGGAAGTTTTTCGGTCACCGCCTGGCTGTGCGCCGGATCAGGTGATGAGGCAGTCATGAGAAGTTGTAGACACGGTGCACCCTTGTCTGTCAAGCACGCCGGATTACAGGTCGAAGACGTAGGAACCGGGGCCGGTGCGGCGTGTCGATACCTTTTCCGCCATCGCGACCAGCGTCCGGCGGTTTCCGGTGTAGGGGCGCCGGCCGTGCGATACCAGGAGATTGTTGACGAGCAGCAGATCGCCCCGCTCCCAGGGAAATGCGAAGGAACACGCGTCGTATGCCGCCCGTATCCGGTCCATGTCCTCGTCCGGGATCTCCGTGCCGTCCCCGAAGTGGGCGGCGCGCGGCATGTCCTCCGCCGGGTACAACTCGGCGAGCGCTTCGGTGACCTCGCGCGGGAGATTCGAGGAATGGAAGAGGTGGGCCTGGTTGAACCAGGACTCCTCTCCGGTGTGCGGATGGGCGATCAGGGCCGGGCCGTACTGCCGGGTGCGCAGCGCGTCCGCCGTCCATGCGTGCTCGATGCCGTGTTCCTCGCAGTACCGCTCCACCTGGAGCGGATCGTCGGTCTGGAACGCCTCCTGCCAGGTCAGGCCCATGCCCTCGCGGTAGGTGCGGGAGTAGCGGACGCCCTTCTCCCGGAAGCGGTCCACCAGTTCCCGCGGCAGCTGCCGGACCATCGCCCGGCTGTCGGCCAGCGGCGTCTCGCCCCCGGTCGCGGCGGTCTCCAGCGCGGCGAAGAAGAGCCAGCGGGGGTAACTGCGGGCGTACGCGCTCTCGTTGTGCTGCACGATCGTCTGCGCGGCCGGATACTCGGTGGAGGTGTAGACATGGCCGCCGACCCGGCTGCGCGGCGTGGACCGCTCGGTGTAGTCGAGCAGTTCACCGCCCACGCACGCGGCCACCTCGTCGAGCGCCCCGGGGCTGTCGATCGCGCGCCGCACGAGCACGGCCCCGGACCGGTCGAGCGCGTCGACGAGCTGCGCCCGGTGCTCGGTCACCCACCGGCTGGTGCGCAGTCCGGCCGGGCCGGGCTCGTACACGAGGACACGGGTGTGCGCGCTGCCCGCGACACGGCCGGAGCACTCCCCGAGCGCGGCCGGATACTGCGGTGGTTCCGTGTGCATGGCCCGTTCTCCCTCCGACGTTCAGTGGTTGGCACGCACGGGTGTCGTCGGGCCCTCGGCGACGGCGGCGAGGGCGCGGATGGTCTCGCTGCGGTAGACATCGGTGGGGGTCAGCGCGTACCCGGCACGCCGGGCCCGCGCGGCGAGCTGGATGGCGAGGAGGGAATCGCCCCCCACGGCGAAGAAGTTGTCCGTCACGGACACCGTGTCGAGCTGGAGCAGCTCGCGGCAGATCCCGGTGAGCACCCGCTCCGGCTCCGTGGCCGGACCGGCCGCCTCCGGCGCCGTTCCGGGTGCGGCCGGTCCGGTGCCGGGCCCGGGAGGCGGCGGGAGCGCCGCCCGGTCCACCTTGCCGTTGACGGTCAGCGGCAGCCGGTCCAGGACGACGATGTCCGCCGGGCACATGTACCGCGGAAGCCGGTCCGCCACATGCTCGTGCAGCCGGTGGACATCGAGCACGGTGGTGTCCGCGTCCGGCGCCGCGTAGGCGACGAGGCGCGCGCCCGCGGGGCCGTCGGCGGCGACGACGCAGACCTGGCCCACGCCCGGCCCGTCGGCCAGGCAGCTTTCCACCTCGCCCGGTTCGATCCGGTAGGAGCGGATCTTGAGCTGGCCGTCGGTCCTGCCGAGGAACTCCAGGAGCCCGTCGGACCTCCGCCGTACGAGATCGCCCGTGCGGTACATCCGCGCACCGGGCGGCCCGTACGGGTCGGCCACGAACCGCTCGGCCGTCAGGCCGGGTTGCCCGAGATAGCCCCGGGCGAGCTGCTCGCCCGCGAGGTACAGCTCACCGGATGTCCCGGCGGCCACCGGGCGGAGCCGGCCGTCCAGCACACGGGCGCGGGTGTCCCCGCGCGGGGCGCCGATCGGCACCGCGCCCGTACCGGGGTCTTCGCCGGGCGCCACCCGGTGCACCACACAGCCGACGGTGGCCTCGGTGGGGCCGTACTCGTTGACGACCGCGACCCGCGGGCGCCGGTGGCGGAACCGGGCCAGCGACGCGCCCCGCAGCTGCTCCCCGCCGACCACCAACTCGCCGTCCAGCAGCGCGTCCCGGGGCGTCTCGGCCAGCAGCGGCAGATGGCTCGGTGTGACCTTGAGGAACGTCGGAGCGGCCCGTCCGGCCCGCCACAACCTCGGGTCGAGGCCGTCCAGATCGCCCAGGTAGAGGGTGCCGCCGCAGAGGAGCGGGCCGAACAGCGTGGTCACGGTGAGGTCGAAGGAGACCGAGGAGTGCAGGACAGCGGCCCCGCGCAGGCCCGGATAGCTCTCCCGGGCCCAGCGCAGATAGCCGCCGAGCGCCCGGTGGCCGACCACCACGCCCTTGGGCCGGCCCGTCGACCCGGAGGTGTAGAGGACGTAGGCGGCGTTCCCCGGCCGCAGGGGGCCGCGCCGCTCCGCGTCCGTGACGTCCTGTGCCGACAGCCGCGCGAGCGCGCCGCGGACGGCGGGGGAGTCCGGGCGCAGGACCTCGGCCGCCCCGGTACCGGACCCCGCCGGGACGGGCATCCCGGCGGGCGCGCCGGGCGACGCGTCGGTCAGCACACAGGCGGGCAGCGCGTCCGTGAGGAGCGTTCGGACGCGGTCGGCCGGGTACCGGGGGTCCACCGGCAGATAGGCGGCGCCCGCCTTGAGCACCGCGTACACGGCCACCAGCAGCCCGGGGCTGCGCTCCAGCGCGACGGCGACGACGTCCTCGGGCCCGATGCCGCGTGAGATCAGCAGCCGGGCCAGCCGGTTGGCGTGCGCGTTCAGCTCGCCGTAGGAGAGCTCGGCACCGTCCGAGACCACCGCGGGAGCGTCCGGCGTCCGCCCGGCCTGCGCCTCGAACGCGTCGACGACGAGGGCGGCCGGCCCGGGCCCCGGGGCGGTCACAGGCCCGAGGCCTTGACGACGACGTCGCCCAGCGACGCCCTGTCCTCGACCGGCCACATGTCCCGGACCGAGAGCGGGACGTAGTCCCCGGCCGCATAGCTGCCCGAGCCGTGCACGAGGATGTCCCGCTCGTCGACGAGGCCGCGGTCGATGGCGTTGAGGACCCCGGTCATCGCCATGACCAGCGACCACTCGCGCACCGCGCGCGGGTCGGCCGGCAGCGCCACCCCGGCCTCGCCGAGCACCGCGCGGACCAGGGGGTAGCGCTCCAGGCACTCGTGCAGGGAGACGACGAGACCGCCGCCGCCCTGCGCGCGGATGATCTCGTTCATCCGCGGCGAGGTGACCGGCTTGCGGGTGTAGAAGGTCGAGTCGAGCACCTCGTGCGGGTCGTGGGTGAGCGCGGGGAAGCGCTCGTCCTGCTGCTGCCCGTAGAGGCCGGAGTTCGGGTCGTAGACGTAGGAGGGCGCGTGCTCGGGGCCGGGCGACCCGTGGTGGAGGCTGAGCACCATGTCCGGGGCACCGAGGTGCTGCACGAGGAAGTACCGGGGCGCCGGCCCGCGCCCGGGCTGCTCCTCCTCCAGCAGCGCACGGCCCCGGGCGTGGCCGAGCAGGCCGTACGCGCTGGACACCGCGTGCACATGGAGGCGGGGCGTGCCGGCCGCGGGTGCGAAGAACTCCGCCTCGGCGAAGGCACGCACCACATCGGCCGCGAGGTAGTTCTCCAGTTGCAGCGTGTACCAGAGGTTGGTGCCCACGGCCTTGCGTATGTGCCGGCCGTGCTCCTCGACGACGCCCTGCGCGAGGTCCTTCACCGTGCCGGGCTCGTCCCCCGCGTAGACGGCGACGGGGTTGCGGGCCCGCAGCTCGGGGTCGGTGGACAGCTCGGATTCGCGCATCTTCGGGACGGCGGCCTCCGGCACGACCACGACCACGTTCAACTGCTGTGCCGTCACCAGCCCGTGGGTGATCGCCCGCAGCACCGCGTCACGCAGGGCGACGGCCTTGTTGGCCGAGGAGGGGGTGACGATCGTGACCCGCTCGCCGGTGTCCTGGATGAAGCGGACGGCGCGGGCCACGATGACCAGCGAGGCGAAGGTCTTGGTGGTCATCGTCGCCGGATTGCGCATCAGATCGAGGAGCGCGAGGTTTCTGCCCCGGTGGGCGCGCAGCGGGAGGTGCGCGAGATCGGAGGCGGCGAAGTACGCCCTCAGCGCCGGTGTGGGTTCCGGCAGTTGGATACCCGGTGAGAACGCGCTTCCGGAATCGTCCGCGGTTTCCGGGAACAGCCGGCGCATTGCCGGGCCGAGACGCTCGTAATAGTGGGAGAGGGCGTTCTCAAGAAGCATGCGAATCCTATTCATGCGCCGCTTATTGGTGCCGAATCCGTCACTTGCCCACCGCAATTGCTCCGGGCCCATGATGCATGCGGCCGGATCCAAAACATAGCGGCGGGTTGCACATCGGCTGAAACGAGCCGCATCCCTCCCGGCACCCCCACGGGCCCATGTGACGTATATCGACCGATGTCGGGTGGATGACGGGGCGGTAACGCCCGCAGGGGTGTGCGGGCAAGAACGCCTATCCGGACGAGTTGCCCCCCGGTCTTGCCCACCCGACGGCCGCTGGCGTTGCATGTCCTCGGCCACGTGACGGACTTCGCATATCCCGCCTTCCACCTCTCCAGCACTTCACGACCGGCGTCAGGAAGAGGCACCATGGCAATCCAGGGCGAGAAATCCTCAGAGTCACGCAAAGCAACCGGCGGCCGTTCCGGTTCCGGCCTCATCACCTGGATCTATCAGGCAGAGGATCTGGATCCGGGACAGATCGCAGATTTCGAGAAGAGCCTCCACGAGCGCTACTCGGCGGCTGCCGCGACCATCGACTTCGATTTCCGGGTGCTCAGAGCGGGCGAACTCATACCGTCCTGCCTGGAAAAACCCGTACTGCGTCACCGGGGCACGGACATTCTTGAGCAGCGGCAGTGCTTCATCGTCGAGGACCAGAGCCAGGACCCCCAGGGACTCCAGGGCCTGCGGGCCATCTACCGCACCATCCAGGCCAGCGATTCCGTGCTGCTCAACCGCACCATGGCGGGCCCGGATTATCTGGAGCGGGACAAACTCGCACTCCTCCAGCACGCCGCCGGGCTCGGAATTCCCACGCCCGGAACCCTCGCGGTGCCCTTCGGCCGGTACGCCCGCAGCGTGGTCCCCGAGGCCGTGCGCGCGTTCGGCGACGGGCCCTACATCGTCAAGCCCCGCGAGATGGGCATGGGCGTCGCCGTGCTCAAGGTCGACTCCGAGCGGCAGCTCACCACCGCGATCGACATCGTCGCCCAGGCCACCGGCGGATACATCGTCCAGCCCTTCATCCCGCACACCGGTGACATGCGGGTGTACGTGGCCGACGGCGAGGTGGTGACCTCACTGACCCGCAGGCCCCGGCCGGGCGACTACCTCGCGAACATCAGCCAGGGCGGCAGCGCTGTCGCCACCGACGACCACCGCCAGGTCGCGGGCGCGTGCCGCCGCATCGCCGAGAGCCTGGGCGCGGAATACCTCTGCATCGACTGGCTGATGACCGAGCACGGGCCCGTCCTCAACGAGTGGAGCACGGCCGGCGCCGGCTTCACGGTGCTGCCGGAACCCCAGCGCAGCCAGGTCGTCGACGCCTTCTTCGGCTGGATCAAGCGCACCTTCGAGAAGGGGTGAGAGGCAGCCATGACGTCCCGCCACTGGTACGGAAACGACGAAGTCCCCCTCGCCACGCGGATGCCGGTACCCGAGCTCAGGAACCATCTGCACCGCGCCCTGGACGACCTGGACTATCCGGCGAACCTCCGCTCGATGCGGCCCGTCGTCCTGCCGCGCCCGTCCTACGAGGAGCTCTTCACCGCGACCCGGCGCATCCTCGGCCTGCTGCGCACGGCGCTGCTCACCAGCGCCCCGGACACCCTGGGCCGGGTGGCCGCGCTCGGCATGTCCGAGGAGCACTACCCGCTCTGGGTGGACAGCCCCTGGGAAGAGGACTACGCGACGTGCATGGCCCGTCCGGACATCGCCGTGACCGCCGAGGGTCCCAAGGTGATGGAGATGAACGTCGGTTCGGGCATCGGCGGGACGGTGGAGACCCATGTGCACTCCCTGGCCTGGCAGTCCGCGTTCGGCGGCGCCGACCGGGCGCCCTTCACCGGATACGACCCGCTGACCGCCCGCGCCGAGCTCTTCTCCCGCGCGGCACGGGACTTCGGCGTCACCCCGGCCGTCGCGGTGGTCGGCACCCTGCGCGACCTGAACGCGGTCCGCACCACGCGCTACTTCGACGTGCAGATCGACGTCCTGCGACGCCACGGTCTGCGCGCCGAGTTCTTCGAGCCCGAGGACCTGCTCGACGGCCTCGGACTGCCGGGCGCCGCGCGCTACGCGCTCGGACTGCGCCATCTGACCGTCTACGACTGGAACCGGATCGGCCTCGACCTGTCCCCGGTACGCGCGGCCCTCGACGCCGGCTGTGTGCTCCTCGCCCCGCAGAGCGCCTACCTCGTCGCCAACAAGCAGGTGCTCGGCTGGATCTCGGAAGGTCTGCCCTGGATGACCGACGACGACCGGGCCGTCGTCGACCGCTATGTGCCCTGGACGAGGGTCGTGGGCGACCGGCCGGCCGAGTGGCGGGGCGTCACCAAGTCGATCCCCGACCTGCTGCTGGCACACCCCGGCAGGTTCGTCCTCAAGCCCGGCCTCGGACTCGGCGGCCACGGCGTGGTCTTCGGCCGCTTCAGCGACGACGCCACCTGGCACGAGGCGGTGGCCCACGCCGTGCGCACGGGCGGCTGGATCGCCCAGGAACACCTCGACTCCGTCCCCTGCCGGATGGAGCTCGCGGCCGAGGACGGCTCCGGCACCCACGAGGACGAGGTCTTCCCCCTGTTCAGCCCGTTCCTCTTCGACGACCGGCCCGCCGGCTGCCTGGTGCGCTATCTGCCCCCGGGCCGGGACGGCCTCATCAGCGTCCAGGGCACCGGAGCCCTCCCCTCGATCGCCGTCGCGGCGCGCCCCTGAAGCGCGTCGCAGCCCGCCGCAGCCCGGGCCGCCCGGCAGGACGGGTGCCGGGCCGGACCCGCGCACACATCAGACGCCGCCGCACACCGAAGGGGGCCCGATCCCGAATGCCCACGCCCGGACTGCACGGGAGCCGGCAGCACGCGCTGTGGCTGCGGCGCTTCCACCCGGCGCCCGACGGCGCCGTCCGGCTGGTGTGTCTGCCCCACGCGGGCGGGACGGCCAGCTTCTACGTCCCGCTCTCCCGGACGCTCCCGGCGGACCTCGACGTGCTCGCCGTGCAGTACCCGGGACGGCAGGACCGCCGGCGGGAACCGGGCGTGGAGAGCATCGACGAACTGGCCCGGCAGATCTACGAGTCCGTCCTCCCGCTCGCCGACCGCCCGCTGGCGCTGTTCGGCCACAGCATGGGCGCCGCGCTCGCCTTCGAGGTGGCCCGCCTCCTCGAACAGCGCGCCGGAATCGTCCCCGCGCACCTGTTCGTCTCGGGCCGCCGGGCACCCGCACGCCACCGCGACGAGACCCTGCACCAGCTCGGCGACGAGGCACTCCTCGCCGAGGTGCGCCTCCTGAGCGGCACCGACCGCAGCGTCCTCGACGACGAAGAGCTGCTGCGCCTGACGCTGCCCGCGCTCCGCGCCGACTACAAGGCCGTCGAGACCTACCGCTACCGCCCCGGCCCCCCGCTGCGCTGCCCGATCACGGCCCTCACCGGCGACAGCGACCCCAAGACCACGCTCGACGAGGTCCGCGCCTGGGCCCCGCACACCACGGCCGCCTTCGACATGCACGTCTACGCCGGAGGCCACTTCTTCCTCACCCACCACCGCTCCACCCTCGCCCACACCCTCACCACCACCCTGCTCCCCCACCCCCCCACACCCCCACCCCCGGACGCACCGCCCCGTCATCCCTGAGCGCGCACGGGGACTCCTTGAGCAGCCGGGCGGCCCCCGCCCAGCCCTGCCCCTGCGCGGACTTCACCGGCCGGACCGGCCCCTGTGAGAGCCTGGAGCGCATGAACCGGCTGGCTGGCGTGACCTCGCCCTATCTGCTTCAGCACGCCGACAATCCCGTCGACTGGTGGCCGTGGACACCGGAGGCGTTCGAGGAGGCCCGGCGGCGGGATGTGCCCGTGCTGCTGTCGGTCGGGTACGCCGCGTGCCACTGGTGCCACGTCATGGCGCACGAGAGCTTCGAGGACGAGGGCACGGCCGAGGTGCTGAACGCGTCCTTCGTGGCCGTGAAGGTGGACCGTGAGGAGCGGCCGGACGTCGACGCGGTCTACATGGAGGCGGTGCAGGCGGCCACCGGGCAGGGGGGCTGGCCCATGACCGTCTTCCTCACGCCGGACGCGCGGCCCTTCTACTTCGGTACGTACTTCCCGCCCGAGCCCCGGCACGGCATGCCGTCCTTCCGGCAGGTCCTGGAGGGCGTCCGGCAGGCGTGGCAGGAGCGGCGGGGCGAGGTCGACGACGTGGCCGCGCGGATCACTCAGGAGCTGGCCGGCCGTACCCTGCGCCACGACGCGCCGCAGCTGCCCGGTGCGGAGGAGATGGGCGCGGCGCTGCTGGGGCTGACCCGCGAGTTCGACGCCGTGCGGGGCGGGTTCGGCGGCGCGCCGAAGTTCCCGCCGTCCATGGTGCTGGAGTTCCTGCTGCGGCATCACGCGCGCACCGGGTCCGAGGGCGCCTTGCAGATGGTGCAGGCGACGTGCGAGGCGATGGCGCGGGGCGGCATCTACGACCAGCTCGGCGGGGGGTTCGCCCGCTACGCGGTGGACGCGGAGTGGAAGGTTCCGCACTTCGAGAAGATGCTCTACGACAACGCGCTGCTGCTGCGGGTGTACGCCCATCTGTGGCGGTCCACCGGGCAGGAGCAGGCCCGGCGCACCGCGCTGGAGACCGCGGACTTCCTGGTCCGCGAACTGCGCACGCCCCAGGGCGGGTTCGCCTCCGCGCTCGACGCCGACTCCGACGACGGCAGCGGCCACCGCGCCGAGGGCGCGTACTACGTGTGGACGCCCGCACAGCTGGCCGAGGTCCTCGGCGCGGAGGACGGGGCGCTGGCCGCCGAGGTGTTCGGCGTCACCGAGGACGGCACCTTCGAGCACGGCACCTCCGTCCTCCAACTCCCCGACCGCGACCGGCCGTTGCTGGACGCCGGACGGTTCGAGGCGATCCGGGACCGGCTGTTCGAGGCGCGTGCCGGCCGGCCCCGCCCGGAGCGGGACGACAAGGTCGTCACCGCGTGGAACGGGCTCGCCGTCGCCGCACTCGCCGAGACGGGCGCCTACTTCGAGCGGCCCGATCTGGTGGACGCCGCGCGCGACGCGGCCCGGCTGCTCGCCGAGGTCCACACCTTTGACGACGGCCGGCGCCTCGTGCGGACCTCCCGCGACGGGACGGCCGGTACCAGCGCCGGAGTGCTGGAGGACTACGCCGACGCCGCCGAGGGCTACCTCGCGCTGTTCTCCGTGACCGGCGAGGCGGACTGGCTGGAGCGGGCCGGCCGGCTGCTGGAGACCGTCCTGGAACGGTTCGCCGCCGACGACGGCACGCTCTACGACACCGCCGACGACGCCGAACAGCTCATCCGCCGGCCGCAGGACCCGACGGACAACGCCGTGCCGTCCGGCTGGACCGCCGCCGCCGGGGCGCTGCTGACGTACGCCGCCTGCACCGGTGAGCACCGGCACCGGGAGGCCGCCGAGCGGGCCCTCGGGATCGTCCGTGCGCTCGCCGGGCGGGCGCCGCGGTTCCTGGGCTGGGGGCTCGCCGTCGGTGAGGCGCTCCTCGACGGGCCGCGGGAGGTCGCCGTCGTCGGCGAGCGGGCCGGCGGCCCGTTGCACCGGGCCGCCTTGCTGGGTGTCGCGCCCGGGGCCGTCGTCGCCGTGGGGGAGCCGGACGATCGGCGGGTGCCGTTGTTGCGGGATCGGGGGCTGGTCGACGGGCGGGCCGCGGTGTATGTGTGCCGGGGGTTCGTGTGTGCGGCGCCCGTCGGGGACGTGGAGGGGGTTGCCTCGGCGGTGGGCGCCGGACACTGAGATCTCGGCTCCGCCGTCGCCGTTCCTCCTCCCTGGCTGCGCCCTTTCTGCCTGGTTTTTGGCCCCCGCCGTCTCTCTCGGGCTTCGCTCCTGCCCTGCCCTGTCCTTCTGCCGCAGCCGTGCCGCCCTCCTTCAGGGCTTCGCCTCCGGTATGGGGCTTCCCCCCTGCCCTTCGCGCCGTCGCCGTCGTTCTTCCTTCAGGGCTTCGCCTCCGGT
>NZ_BJMM01000052.1 GCF_006539165.1 Streptomyces cacaoi
GGCCCGGCTCCCTGCGGAAGCCGGGCCCGAGCCGGATGGAGCGGGCGACGGGAATCGAACCCGCGTAGCTGGTTTGGAAGACCAGGGCTCTACCATTGAGCTACGCCCGCGTGGGCACCGCCCCTGGAGCCGCTCCTCGGAGCGCTCGCCCTGAGCGGCACGCACTGCATCGTACGGCATGTACTCTACGTGTCGCACCGACGGGGTGTGGCGCAGCTTGGTAGCGCGTCCGCTTTGGGAGCGGAAGGTCGTCGGTTCGAATCCGGCCACCCCGACCACGTACTATGAGAGACGCGCGTGCCTGTGCCGTGTCCGCGTTCTCCGCACTCTCGCGGTTCCAGCCGGACGCTCCGGAAGCCCGGACGTCCGCTCGGAATCACGCGATCGGGATGCCAGACACCTTGCGCATCGGGGCGCCCTCAAGATCAACCCCCAGCAGTCAGCCCCAAGGAGACCGACCGTGAAGAGCGCCGTGGAGACCCTGAACCCGACCCGGGTTCGGCTCACTGTCGAGGTGCCCTTCGAGGAGCTCAAGGACAGCCTCGACGCGGCGTACAAGAAGATCAACCAGCAGGTCACGGTGCCTGGGTTCCGCAAGGGCAAGATTCCTGCCCGCGTGATCGACCAGCGCTTCGGCCGCGGTGCGGTGCTGGAGGAGGCCGTCAACGAGGCCCTTCCGAAGCTGTACCAGTCCGCCGTCGAGGAGGGCGAGCTGAACCCGCTCGGCCAGCCCGAGGTGGACATCACCGAGCTGAAGGACAACGAGCTGCTGGCCTTCACGGCCGAGGTGGACATCCGCCCCGAGATCGAGATCCCGGACTACTCCGGCATCGACGTCGAGGTGGACGCCGTCGAGGTCTCCGACGAGGACGTCGACAAGGCGGTCGAGCAGCTGCGTGAGCGCTTCGCCACCACCGCCGTCGTCGAGCGCGCCGCCGCCGAGGGCGACGTCGTCAAGGTCGACCTGGAGGCCAAGGTCGACGGCGAGGTCCTGGAGGACGGCGTCGCCAAGGGCGTCGACTACACCATCGGTTCCGGCGAGCTGCTCGACGGCATCGACGAGGCCGTCACCGGCCTGGAGGCCGGCGGCACCGCCACCTTCACCTCCGAGCTGAAGGGCGGCTCGGCCGCGGGCCAGGAGGCCGAGGTCTCCGTGACGGTCGAGTCCGTCTCCTCCCGTGAACTCCCCGAGCTGGACGACGACTTCGCGCAGCTGGCCAGCGAGTTCGACACGCTGGAGGAGATGCGCGAGGACAGCCGCAAGCGCCTCGCCGACCAGAAGAAGTACGAGCAGGCCACCCAGGCCCAGGAGAAGGTGCTCGACGCCCTCCTGGAGCTGGTCGAGGTCCCGATCCCGGAGAAGCTGCTCCAGGACGAGGTCGAGAGCCGCAAGCACAACCTGGTCAACCACCAGCTCGCGCAGCTGGGTCTGGACCTCGCCGGCTACCTGAAGATGCAGGACAAGTCGGAGGAGGACTTCGAGGCCGAGCTCAAGGAGCAGGCGGAGAAGGGCATCCGCACCCAGTTCGTCCTGGACGAGCTGGTCAACAAGGAGAAGCTCAACGTCAGCCAGGAAGAGCTGACCGAGCACCTGATGCGCCGCGCCCAGTCCTCCGGCATGAGCCCCGACCAGTTCGCGCAGGCCGTCGTCGAGGGCGGCCAGGTGCCGATGCTGGTGGGCGAGGTCGCCCGCGGCAAGGCACTGGCGAAGGTCGTCGAGTCCGTCACCGTCAAGGACACCAACGGTGAGGTCGTCGACCTCGACGACGAGGACGAGTCCGAGGCCGGCACCGAGGAGGCCGCCGCCGAGGAGGTCGTCGCCAAGGCCGAGGAGGGCGCGGAAGGCGCCGAGGGCGGCGAGGGCAAGACCGGCGAGACCGAGCAGAAGTCGGACAGCTGACACCCGGCCCGTAACGCCGGCCGCAGCACCTCACGTGGGGCAGGGAGCACGCACCGCGCGCTCCCTGCCCCGACGTGTCCCGTGCCGAGACCTCCCTGGTGGGGGCACCTGCGCTCACAGCGAAATGCGCAGCGACCGGGATGGCGGCCGAGGACCGGCGCGTTAGGGTCCCCAGTGGACGAAGACCAGTGACGGCCCGCCGCCCGGGCGGCCGTCCGGACAGAGCAGGTGGACACGTGACGCTTCCGATGCCTTCCGCCGCCGCTGAGCCCAACTTCGGTGGTGGCCTCGGCGACCAGGTCTACAACCGGCTGCTCAACGAGCGCATCATCTTCCTCGGCCAGCCGGTGGACGACGAGATCGCCAACAAGATCACCGCACAGCTGCTGCTCCTTGCCGCCGACCCGGACAAGGACATCTTCCTGTACATCAACAGCCCTGGCGGTTCGATCCAGGCGGGCATGGCGATCTACGACACCATGCAGTACATCAAGAACGACGTGGTCACCATCGCGATGGGACTCGCGGCCTCCATGGGGCAGTTCCTGCTGACCGCCGGGACCCCGGGCAAGCGGTTCGCCCTGCCGAACGCCGACATCCTCATCCACCAGCCCTCCGCGGGGCTGGCGGGCTCGGCCACGGACATCAAGATCCACGCCGAGCAGCTGCTGCGGACCAAGAAGAAGATGGCCGAGCTGTCGGCCGCGCACAGCGGCCAGACCGTCGAGCAGTGGACCCGGGACGCCGACCGTGACCGCTGGTTCTCCGCCGAGGAGGCCAAGGAGTACGGCCTCATCGACGAGGTCTACGGCTCCGCCGCGCAGCTTCCCGGCGGCGGTGGCACCGGCGCGTGAGCCGCGCCCGTCAGCCGCACGGCACACGCCCCTACCGCAGCCAGCTCATCACCAGGAGAACCTCCCGATGACCTCACTCCCCACGGGCCCGCAGGCCGAGTTCACCGACATCGCGCCCGAGTCCCGTTACGTCGTCCCGCGCTTCGTCGAGCGCACCTCGCAGGGCGTGCGCGAGTACGACCCGTACGCGAAGCTGTTCGAAGAGCGCGTCATCTTCCTCGGTACGCAGATCGACGACGCCTCGGCCAACGACGTCATGGCGCAGCTGCTGTGCCTGGAGTCGATGGACCCCGACCGGGACATCTCGATCTACATCAACTCCCCCGGCGGCTCCTTCACGGCGCTGACGGCGATCTACGACACCATGCAGTTCGTCAAGCCCGACATCCAGACGGTCTGCATGGGCCAGGCGGCCTCGGCCGCGGCCGTGCTGCTGGCCGCCGGTACGCCCGGCAAGCGCATGGCCCTGCCGAACGCGCGGATCCTCATCCACCAGCCCTACAGCGAGACCGGCCGCGGCCAGGTGTCCGACCTGGAGATCGCCGCCAAGGAGGTCCAGCGCATGCGGGACCAGCTGGAGGACATGCTGGCCAAGCACTCCACGAAGGACCGGGAGACGATCTCGACCGACATCGAGCGGGACAAGATCCTCACCGCCGAGGAGTCGCTGGAGTACGGGCTGGTCGACCAGATCGTCACCACCCGCAAGACCTCGGTCGGCGTCTGAGGGGAGCCCCCGCAACCTCGCGCTCCCCTTGGAACGGTCCGGCCGGGTACGGCAGGACGTTTCAAGGGGGGCCCATTCCCGCGGTCCGGCAAGGTACCGTCGTCAGAGCACGTACCTCGGTCCGTACACACCCGACGGATCCCAGGCGAAGGGGAAGCTCCTCGTGGCACGCATCGGTGATGGCGGCGATCTGCTCAAGTGCTCGTTCTGCGGCAAGAGCCAGAAGCAGGTGAAGAAGCTCATCGCGGGGCCAGGTGTGTACATCTGCGACGAGTGCATCGACCTGTGCAACGAGATCATCGAGGAGGAGCTCGCCGAGTCCTCCGAAGTGCGGTGGGACGAACTGCCCAAGCCGCGCGAGATCTATGAGTTCCTGGAGGGCTACGTCGTCGGTCAGGAGGCCGCGAAGAAGGCCCTGTCCGTCGCCGTCTACAACCACTACAAGCGGGTGCAGGCGGACGAGAACGCCCCCAACAGGGACGACGGCATCGAGCTGTCGAAGTCCAACATCCTGCTGCTGGGCCCGACCGGCTCGGGCAAGACGCTGCTCGCCCAGACCCTGGCCCGGATGCTCAACGTGCCGTTCGCCATCGCCGACGCCACGGCGCTCACCGAGGCGGGGTACGTGGGCGAGGACGTCGAGAACATCCTGCTGAAGCTGATCCAGGCGGCCGACTACGACGTCAAGAAGGCCGAGACGGGCATCATCTACATCGACGAGATCGACAAGGTCGCCCGCAAGAGCGAGAACCCGTCGATCACCCGGGACGTGAGCGGCGAGGGCGTCCAGCAGGCCCTGCTGAAGATCCTGGAGGGCACCACGGCCTCGGTCCCGCCCCAGGGCGGCCGCAAGCACCCGCACCAGGAGTTCATCCAGATCGACACGACGAACGTGCTGTTCATCGTGGGCGGCGCCTTCGCGGGCCTGGAGAAGATCATCGAGTCCCGGGCCGGCGCCAAGGGCATCGGTTTCGGCGCGGACATCCGCTCCAAGCGCGAACTGGAGGCCAGCAACCAGTTCGAGGAGGTCATGCCGGAGGACCTGGTGAAGTTCGGGATGATCCCCGAGTTCATCGGCCGCCTCCCGGTCATCACCTCCGTGCACAACCTCGACCGCGAGGCCCTGCTCCAGATCCTGATGGAGCCGCGGAACGCGCTCGTCAAGCAGTACCAGCGGCTCTTCGAACTCGACGGCGTGGAGCTGGACTTCGACCGCCCGGCCCTGGAGGCCATCGCCGACCAGGCCATCCTGCGCGGCACCGGCGCCCGTGGCCTCCGCGCCATCATGGAGGAGGTCCTCCAGTCGGTGATGTACGAGGTGCCGTCCCGCAAGGACGTCGAGCGCGTCGTGATCACCGAAGAGGTCGTGCACTCCAACGTCAACCCGACCCTGGTCCCCAGGGCCCGCGGCACCAACGACCCGCAGCGGCACGAGAAGAGCGCGTAACCGTCCTCGGCCGACGACGCGAGGGGCCCGTACCGGACGCTTCCGGTACGGGCCCCTCGCGTCGTCGTCGGCGCGGGCCGCCCTCAGCGGGGCTCGGTGGCCTCCTTCTTGACGCGGGCCGTCGTCTCCGCGAAGGACGAGAGGTCCGCGTCCGAGCGGGAGAGGTTCGAGGAGCTGATCTCGGCGACCACCGCGGCCGTCGACGAGTCCGCCCAGGCGCAGGCCGGCACATAGACCGTGACCGTGCCCTGGTCCATCGAGAACATCTGGCAGCTGACCGTCACGCCGCCTCCGCCCTCGGGCGTGAAGTCCCGGCGCGCGCCGGTCGGTCGGGCCTGCTGGCTCTGGCCCATCCCGTCCAGCATGTCCCGGCGCATCCGCGGGGCCGGGCTGTCGATGTTCCCGTAGGCGCCGGACAGGACCAGTCCGCCGGTCCGCGCGCCGCCGTCGGCGTCGCGGCTGTAGATGCCGACGCGCGCCGTGCCGTCCTCCGGGAGGGCGTCCTGGAGGGTTTCCTCCTGCTGCTTCACCTGCGGATTGGCCGGCATCCTGTGGTACTTGCCGCCGTCCAGCGTCGCGGGCAGCGTCAGCTTCATCGTGCCCCGGGAGTCGTCCCCGAGCCCGCCGACGGACGCCACCGCGAACACCACCAGGCCCAGCGCCGCCACCCCGCCCAGCACGATCCCGGTGATGGCGCCCGCGCCCAGCCCGCGCTTCGGCGGCGGGCCGGGCGGCGGCGGCCAGGCACCGTAGGGGCCACCGGGCGCGCCGTAGGGCCCCGGCGTTCCATGGGCTCCGGGCGTTCCGGGTGCGCCGGGCGGGCCGTACGGCCCCGCCGGACCGGGCGGCCCCGGCGGGGGCCCGTAGGGGCCTGCTCCGCCGGGGCCGGTACCGGTCGGTGGTGGCTGCCAGGGGTAACCGCCCGATCCGCCCGATCCGTACGGCCCGGGTGGCTGGCTCATGGCTGCCTCACTTCCCCCCTGCCCGCGTCACTTCTTGACGCGGGCCTCGCTGTAGACCTTCGCGGTCAGCTCGGCCGACTCCTCGGCGGGCAGCGGACCGCTGCTCTGGTCGGTTCCGACGACGACCGCGATGGTGCTGTCGTCCGCCCAGGCGCACACGCTCATCGTGCTGGTGACGACCTTGTACTCCTGGCACTTCATCAGGTCTCCGTCGAAACCGGACGGGTTCACCTTCTTCGGGTCGCCGTCCGGCTTGGCCATCTTCCCCAGCTTCTTGCTCATCTGGTCGAAGAGCCAGTCCATGCCCTTCTCGGGATCGTCCAACGTGCCGTAGGCGCCGTTGAACTCCAGCAGCTTGGTGCCCGAGGTGTACTTGGCGCCGATGTGGCCCTCGGGGTCGAGCCCGGGGACCTCGCCCCCGTCGCTCGTGCCGTCGACGGTGACCTTCCCGCCCTTGCCCTCTTCCGGTTCGCCCTTGAGCTTGAACTCGCCGATCGACTGCGGAGCCGTCAGCTTGTAGTCCCCGCCCCCGCCGATGACACCGGTGGCGAAGAGCCCGCCGATCACGGCGCCGACGACCACCACGGCACCGACGGCGATGCCGATCTTCTTGCCCTTGCCGCCGCCCGAGCCCTGCGGCGGCATCGGCATGCCCGGCTGCTGGCCGTAGGGCGGCTGGCCACCGCCGTAGGGGCCGCCCGGCTGTCCCGGCTGGCCGGGCACACCGGGCTGCTGGGGCTGGCCCGGCTGCTGGGGGTAGCCGTACTGGGGCGGCTGGCCCGGGGCCTGGCCGGGCTGCTGCGGGGGGTAGCCGTAGCCGGGCTGCGGCTGTCCCGGGGCGCCACCGTAGGGTCCGGGCTGGCCCGGCTGCTGCGGCTGCTGGCCGTACGGTCCGGGCTGACCGTAGGGTCCGGGCTGGTTGTGACTCATGGTGGCGCTTCCCCTCCGTGAACAACTTGTCGAATGCGCCCGCACATAGTGACGGATCCGGCCACGCCCGCGCCTCCCTCGGTGCCGAATCGCCTCCGGTCCACTACGAGATCGTGAAGAAGCCCGGTGCGCTTGTCCGGATTCGGGCGAGAAGGCCGGGTCGCACCGTGACGTAACGAACAGCGCCCGGCGGGCCGAAAACCGCCGGGCGCTGTTGCGGGACCGAGGAAACCGCGGGGCAGCGCGGCCGCGTGACGGCGCAGCCGCGCTCGGCCGCGTCAGCCGATCGGGACCCGGGTGTCCTTGCGGACCTTCGCGGTGGTGGCGCCGGCGTCCTCGATCGAGGCGTCCTTGCCGCTGACGATGTCGGCGCCGGAGACGGTGATCACGAAGCCGACGGTGCTGTGGTCGCCCCACATGCACACCGGGACGCTGAAGTGGTCCGGCCCGCCGGAGGTGTTGCCGGCGCCTGCGGAGTACTTGACCCGCTGGCACTTCAGCACGGCGTCGTCCCCCAGCCCGGGAGCGTTGACCTCCTGCGGCTCGCCCTCCAGTTCGGCCTTGCCGCCGCCCCCGGTGCTCGGGTCCTTGGCGGCCTCCTTGGCCATCATCGTCAGCGCGGCGTCGAGGACGGCCTCGGGGTTCTCGATCTCGCCGTAGACGCCGCCGAACTGGAGCTTCTTCACGCTCATGCCGTCGCCGGCCTTGTAGCCCGCCGCGACGTTCTTCGGGTCCTTGACGCCGAACTTCTCGAACTGGCTCTTGTCCGAGTCGCTGAAGCCCGAAGAGCCCTCGGAGCCGGGCTCCTTGGTGAACTCGTCGGCCACGGTCGACGGCGCCGTCAGCTTGTACCTCTTGCCGTCGTCGGCGACCGAGCTGCCGCCCTTGCCGCCGGAGCCGCCGCCCTCGTCGTCGTCCCCGCCGACGAACAGGAAGTAGCCGCCGACCGCGGCGGCGACCACGACGACCGCCGCCGCGATGATGCCTATCGTCTTGCCCTTGCCGCCGCCCGAGCCCTGCGGGGGCATCGGCATACCGGGCTGCTGGGGCTGGCCGTAGGGACCGGCCTGCGGTGCCATGCCCGGCTGCTGGGGCTGGCCCGGCTGCTGGGGGTAGCCGTACTGGGGCGGCTGGCCCGGGGCCTGGCCGGGCTGCTGCGGGTAGCCGTAACCGGGCTGCCCGGGGGCGCCGCCGTAGGGGTTCGGGCCGCCCGGCTGCTGCGGGGGCTGCTGCCCGTAGGGTCCCGGCTGGCCGTACGGGCCGGGCTGACCCGGCTGCCCCGGCTGGCCGGGCTGCTGGCCGTACGGGCCGGGCTGGTTGTTACTCATGGCGGCGCTTCCCCTCCGTGAACATGACTGTCGAATGCGCACCGCTCATCCTGACGGATCGCGCCGACAGGTGCTGCACCGGTCCCACAATCCGATTCGAGACTGCTACATGGACGCCCGTACACTGGCGGTCGTGACCGACAACACTCAGCAGAGCCCGGAACCCCACGGGCCGCACGCAGCATCCCCCGCCGACCTGCCGACTCAGTACACCCCGGCCGAGGTAGAGGAAACGCTGTACGAGCGCTGGGTGGAGCGGGGGTACTTCGAGGCGGACGCGAAGAGCGAGAAGCCGCCGTACACGATCGTCATCCCGCCGCCGAACGTCACAGGATCTCTCCATCTCGGCCACGCTTTCCAGCACACGATGATGGACGCGCTCACCCGGCGTAAGCGCATGCAGGGCTACGAGGCCCTGTGGCTGCCGGGCATGGACCACGCCGGTATCGCCACCCAGAACAAGGTCGAGCAGCAGCTCGCCGAGGAGGGCAGGTCCCGCGGCGACCTCGGCCGGGAGGCGTTCGTCGAGCGCGTCTGGCAGTGGAAGGAGGAGTACGGCGGCAAGATCCTCGGCCAGATGCGCCGGCTCGGCGACGGCGTCGACTGGTCCCGTGAGCGCTTCACCATGGACAGCGGCCTCAGCCGCGCCGTGCAGACGGTCTTCAAGCGCATGTACGACGACGGCCTCATCTATCAGGCCGAGCGCATCATCAACTGGTGCCCGCGCTGTCTGACCGCCATCTCCGACATCGAGGTGGACTACCAGGAGGACGACGGCGAGCTGGTCTCCATCCGCTACGGCGCCACGGAGGAGGGCGGCGACAGCCTGGTCGTCGCGACGACGCGGGCCGAGACGATGCTCGGGGACACGGCCGTCGCGGTCCACCCGGACGACGAGCGCTACGCACACCTCGTCGGCCGCACGGTCAAACTCCCGCTCACCGACCGCGAGATCCCCGTCGTCGCCGACTCCCATGTCGACCCGGAGTTCGGCACCGGCGCCGTCAAGGTGACCCCGGCGCACGACCCGAACGACTTCGAGATCGGCCGCCGGCACGAGCTGCCGATGCCGTCCGTCATGGACGAGCGCGGCGTGATCACCGTGCACGGCCCGTTCGAGGGCCTGGACCGCTTCGAGGCCCGCTCGGCGATCGTCGCCGCGCTGCGCGAGCAGGGCCGGATCGTCGCCGAGAAGCGGCCGTACGTGCACAGCGTCGGCCACTGCTCGCGCTGCAAGACGACGGTCGAGCCGCGGCTGTCGATGCAGTGGTGGGTCAAGGTCGGCCCGCTGGCGAAGGCGGCGGGCGACGCGGTGCGCGACGGCCGCACGCAGATCCACCCGGCGGAGATGTCGTACCGGTACTTCGACTGGGTCGACAACATGCACGACTGGACGATCTCCCGCCAGCTGTGGTGGGGCCACCGCATCCCGGTCTGGTACGGGCCGGACGGCGAGGTCGTCTGCGTCGGCCCGGACGAGGAGCCGCCGAGCGGCGAGGGCTGGCACCAGGACCCGGACGTGCTGGACACCTGGTTCTCCTCGGGCCTGTGGCCCTTCTCCACGCTGGGCTGGCCGGAACGCACCGCGGATCTCGCGAAGTTCTATCCGACGGACGTCCTGGTCACGGGCTACGACATCATCTTCTTCTGGGTCGCCCGGATGATGATGTTCGGCATGTACGTGATGGAGGAGCCGCCGTTCCACACCATCGCGCTGCACGGTCTCGTCCGCGACCAGCACGGCAAGAAGATGTCGAAGTCGTTCGGCAACGTCGTCGACCCGCTGGACTGGATGGAGGCGTACGGCTCCGACGCGCTGCGCTTCACGCTGGCCAGCGGCGCCAACCCGGGCACGGACGTGCCGATCGGTGAGGACTGGGTCAAGGCGTCCCGGAACTTCGCCAACAAGGTCTGGAACGCCACCCGGTTCGCGCTGATGAACGGCGCGACGGTCGAGGGCCCGCTGCCGGACGCCGCCGAGATGTCGGCCACCGACCGCTGGATCCTCTCCCGGCTGGACACGGTGCTCGGGGACGTCGACCGGTACTACGACGACTACCAGTTCGCGAAGCTCTCCGACGCGCTGTACCACTTCGCGTGGGACGAGGTCTTCGACTGGTACGTCGAGCTGGCGAAGACGACGTTCGCCGCCGGCGGGCGCCCCGCCGAGGTCTCGCGCCGCGTCCTGGGCGAGGTCCTGGACGTGCTGCTGCGGCTGCTGCACCCGATCGTCCCGTTCGTCACCGAGGCGCTGTGGACGGCGCTGACGGGCGGCGCCTCCGTCGTCGTCGCCGACTGGCCGAAGCCCACCGGCTTCCGTGACGAGGCGGCCGAGCAGGAGATCGCCGTCGTCCAGCAGGCCGTCACCGAGGTCCGCCGCTTCCGTGCCGACCAGGGCCTCCAGCCCGGCCAGAAGGTGCCGGCCAGGCTCGAACTGACGGGCACCCCGCTCGGTGCGCACGAGGACGCCATCCGGCAGCTGCTGCGGCTCCAGCCGGCGGGCGAGGACTTCCGGGCCACGGCGTCGCTGCCGGTCGCCGGCGCGACCGTGGGACTGGACCTCTCGGGCGCCATCGACGTCGAGGCGGAGCGCAAGCGCCTGGGCAAGGACCTGGCGGCGGCCGAGAAGGAACTGAAGCAGACCTCCGCCAAGCTGGGCAACGAGGCGTTCCTGGCGAAGGCGCCGGACCACGTCGTCGACAAGATCCGCACTCGGAAGGCGACGGCGGAGGCCGACATCGAGCGCATCAGGCAGCAGCTGGAGCGGCTGCCCGGCTGACGGCCCGAACCTACGGCGGGGCGGCGGCCGGACCCGAGTGCTCCGGCTGCCGCCCCGCCGCTTGTGCGTGCCCGCGCGCCCGGGAGCGGCTCAGCCGCCGCCGCGCCCGGAGCCTGAGGCGGGGCCTGCGCTCAGGTCGGGCCCGAGCCGAAAACGGAGCCGGAGCCGGAGGCGGAGGCGGGGCCCGGGCCGGAGTCGGTGCCGGACGCGGCGCCGGGGCCGGAGCCGGAGGCGGAGGCGGAAGCGGGGCCCGAGCCGGACTCGGGGCCGGAGTCGGCGGTGGGGCCGGAGACCTCCTTGGTGTAGCGGTGGCACGGGACCGGAATCGGCCCGTCCGGCCCCTGCGCCGGGTGGTCGACGCGGCCCTCGTCCACCCAGCCCTGGCGCTCGTAGAACCGGCGGGCACGGGCGTTCCCCTCGGCGGCGACGAGCCAGGCGCGGCGGTGACCGCCCTCCCGCACCAGGCGCTCCGCCTCCGTGAGGAGCAGTCCGGCCACGCCGGTGCCCCGGTGCGGCGCGGCGACGTAGACCTGCTCGACCTCCTCGGCCACCACCATGACGAACCCGGCGACCGCGCCGTCCACGACGGCGACCAGGGTGTCCCCGACCCGCTCGGCGGCGCGGGTGGCGAACGACTCGGGCGTGCGGACCGCGGCCAACTCCTCGGGCACATGGCCGAGATGACCGTCCCGCCAGCTGTGCAGCCAGATCCGTGCGACCTCCGGCGCGTCGGCGGGGCGCGCGGGCCGGAAGAGGACCGGCCGCCCGGTGGGGGAGAGCTTCTCGGTCGCAGACATGCGGTCAGCGTAACGACGGGCCAGGACAGCGGGGCCGGTGTCCCCGCCGGCCCGGGAACGGCACCGCCCCCGGCGCGCGGCCGGGGGCGGGGAGCCGGGTGGGGCGAGGGCACGGGGCGGCCCGGGAGCGTGCGGGCTCACTGCCCCATGACGTACTTGACCGTCGGTCCGGCGGTCCAGCCGCCGTCGACGGCGAGTTCGGCGCCGGTCACGTAGGCGGCGGCGTCGGAGAGCAGGAAGCAGACGGCGGCGGCGATCTCCGGGGGCTCACCGACGCGCGCCATGGGGGTGTTGGGGTAGTTGCCCTCGCCCTGCTGGATGCCGACCTGGGCCGTCATGGGCGTGTAGGTCATCCCGGGGTGGACGGAGTTGACGCGGATCCGGTCGGTGCCCAGCTCCACGGCGCCGATCTTGGTGAGCCCCCGCACGCCCCACTTGGACGCGCCGTACCCGCCGGTGAGCGCGAGCCCCATCAGCCCGGCGGCGGACGAGATGTTGACGATGGAGCCGCCGCCGGCCCGGCGCATCGCGGGGACGGCGGTCTTCAGCCCGATGAAGACACCGGTCAGATTGATGTCGAGGACCTTGCGGAAGAACTCGGCGGAGATCGTCTCCAGCGGAGCCCCGGTGGAGATCCCGGCGTTGTTGACGAGGCCGTCCAGGGAGCCGAACTCGGAGGTGGCGAGGTCGGCGGCGCGCTGCCAGTCCTCCTCACTGGTCACGTCGTGCCGGATGAACCGGGCGGCGTCGCCGAGTTCCGCGGCGAGGGCCCGGCCCTCGTCCTCCAGGACGTCGGTGACGACGACGCGGGCGCCGCCGGCGACGGCCTGCCGCGCGGTCTCGGCGCCGATGCCGCGGGCGCCGCCGGTGATCAGGACGGTCTTGCCGGTGAGGTCGGTGGGGGCGTTCATAGGGAGCTCCAGGGGGAGTTGCGCAGGGTGTCGATGCCGCGCACGGCGAGCGCGGCGGGTCCTTCGGGGCCGTCGGCGGGTTCGTCGCCCGCCGCCCACGTCTCCACGGCGATCCGTACCGCGGCGGCGGCGGCCCCGGCCGCCAGCCGCAGGGGGAGGGCGTGGGGGTCGGCGCCGGTGCGCTCGGCGAGCACGGCGGCCACGGCCTTCTCGGCGGCGTGGTGCGCGTCGTTCCACACGGAGCGCAGCGCGGGGTTCCCGTCGGCGAGGCGCAGCAGGGAGCGGACCCACTCCAGCGACTCGGCGTTGGCCGGGTCGTCGGGGGAGAGGGCGTCGCGGGCCCCGTGCTGGAGCGCCTCGGGGAGGGGGAGTCCGGCGGGTGCCTGCCGGGTGGCCTCGGCCCACTGCTGGGCGCCGGCGGCGAACAGCGGGGCGACGGCCTCCTCCTTGGTCGCGAAGTACCGGTAGAAGGTGCGCGGTGCGACGCCGGCCGCGCGGGCGATGTCCTCGGCGCGGGTGTCGCGTACGCCGCTCTCGGCGAACAGGACGGCCGCGGTCCGGGCGATCTCCGCGCGCGTCTCGGCTTTGCGGCGCTCGGTGAGGGGGCTGTGCCCGGCGGCGGGAGCAGCCCCGGAGGCGGGGGAGGAGGCGGCGGCAGTGACCGGCATGCGGCCAGCCTATGCCTGCATGGCACAATCTGCCAGCACAGGGGGCTACGCACGGGTAAGAACGTGCTGGCCTCCTCTTTTGTGGGCGGGCGAGGTCATGAACACGTCACGCCACCTTCACATCTTTCGCTTCCCGACCCTGGAGTCACACAGTGCAGCGACGCCAGTTCCTCCGCGGCGCCCTCACGGTCGCCTCGGCCGCCGCGCTCGGCGGACTCACCGCCTGCGGCAGCGACGAGGACGACAACACCCTGAACCTGCTCGCGGCCAGCTACGGCAAGAGCGTCGGCTCGGGCATCACCGACCAGTGGGACGACTTCATCTCCGCGTTCGAGAAGAAGCACCCCGACATCAAGGTGAAGCTGGAGACCGTCCCCTTCACCCGGATCGACGAGGAACTCGCCAAGCGCGTCAAGGAGGGCCGGGCGCCCGACCTCTCCCAGGGCAACGTCTTCGCCGCCTACGCGGAGCAGGGCAAGCTCCACCGGGCCAGCGACCTGTTCCGCATCCCGGTCCAGGCCGACTTCCTCACTTCGTTCGCCCAGGCCGGAGAGGTCGACTTCGCGCAGTACGGCATCCCGTTCCTCGCCAGCACCCCGCGCCTCTTCTACAACACGGCCCTCTTCGAGAAGGCCGGCATCAGCGGGCCACCGCGCAGCTGGGACGGACTGCGGGAGGCCGCCCGCGCCCTGAAGAAGGCCGGTGTGCACACGCCCTACGGCCTCGCCCTGGGCCCGGAGGCCGCCGAGGACGAGGCGCTGACCTGGATGCTCGCGGCCAACGGCGGCTACAGCAGCACCGCCGGCTACGACTTCCTCAAGGGCGAGAACATCCACGCCCTCAGCTGGCTGCGCGAGGAGCTGGTCGCCGACGGCCTCGCCGGCGAACCCGCCCGGCTGACCCGCACCAAGGCGTACGAGGGCTTCCTCAAGGGGCGGATCGGCATGCTCAACGCGCACCCGCTGCTGCTCGGCACGGCGGACAAGGCCAAGCTGCCCTACGCCCACACCCCCTTCCCCAAGGAGACGGGCGGCGCCGCACCGCCCGTCGGCCTCACCGACTGGCTGATGGCCTTCAAGAACGGCAAGCGCGAGCAGGCCGGCGCGTTCCTCAACTTCCTCTACGGCGCCGACTCGGCCCGCGAGTACGGCGGCGGCCAGGGCACCCTCCCGGTCACCGTCTCCGGCTCGCGTGCC
Source organism: Streptomyces cacaoi (assembly GCF_006539165.1). Lineage (GTDB taxonomy): Bacteria > Actinomycetota > Actinomycetes > Streptomycetales > Streptomycetaceae > Streptomyces > Streptomyces cacaoi. The sequence goes on from NZ_BJMM01000052.1 coordinate 14,500, forward strand.
CTGCGCAAGGAGCCCTCGCAGCGCCCGCTGCGCCCCTTCATCGACCAGATGCCCGACGCCGAGTTCCAGCCGATGAACCACACCTCCTGGCCCGCCGTCCGCTCCCGCGTCCAGCACAGCATCGGCAAGGCCGTCGACCCGAAGGGCCCGAGCCCCCGCTCCGTCCTCGCCTCGCTCCAGCGGGCGGCCGACACCGCGGAGCGCTCGACCCGCTCCACCGGCTGACCGGGCCCGGTGCGCGCCGGTACGCACCCGGGGGTGACGCCCGCCCGGGAGCCGCGGTGCCCTTACGTAGACTGGTCCACGTGAGCGACGAGCACCGGCCCCACGAACCCGAGGACTCCCCGTTCGAGGAGATCGTCGGCGAAGAGACCGACCGCGACCCGGACCTGGCGGTGATCGAAGCGGGCAGCCGCACCCTGCGGGCGCAGGCGGGGCCGCCGCAGCAGGACGTGGTGCCGGGCCGCCCGGAGGACCCCGAGGTGGACCGGCAGTTGCGCCGGGTCGAGGACGAGCTGGCCACCCGCTGGGGCGAGACGAAGCTGGAGCCCTCGGTCAAGCGCATCGCCGCGCTGGTCGACGTGCTCGGCGAGCCGCAGCGCGCCTACCCCTCGGTCCACATCACCGGCACCAACGGCAAGACGTCGACGGCCCGCATGATCGAGGCCCTGTTCGCCGCCTTCGAGCTGCGTCCCGGCCGCTACAGCTCGCCGCACGTGCAGTCCGTCACCGAGCGCATCAGCATCGACGGCGCCCCCGTGCCGCACGAGAAGTTCATCGAGACGTACGACGACATCAAGCCGTACATCGAACTGGTCGACTCCCAGCAGGACTACCGGCTGTCCTTCTTCGAGGTGCTCACCGGCATGGCCTACGCGGCCTTCGCCGACGCGCCCGTGGACGTGGCCGTCGTCGAGGTCGGCATGGGCGGCACCTGGGACGCCACCAATGTGATCGACGCCAACGTCGCCGTCATCACGCCCATCTCCCTGGACCACACCGACCGGCTCGGCGAGACGCCCGAGCAGATCGCGGTGGAGAAGTCCGGCATCGTCAAGCCGGACTCCACGGTCGTGCTGGCCCAGCAGCCCGTCGAGGCCGCCTCCGTCGTCCTGAAGAAGGCCGTCGAGGTGGACGCCACCGTGGCCCGCGAGGGCATGGAGTTCGGCGTCGTCTCCCGGGAGCTGGCGGTCGGCGGCCAGCAGCTCACCCTGCGCGGCCTGGGCGGTGAGTACCCGGACATCTTCCTGCCGCTGCACGGCGCCCACATGGCGCACAACGCGGCCGTCGCCCTCGCCGCCGTCGAGGCGTTCTTCGGCATCGGCCAGCAGCAGGCCCGCACCCTGGACATCGACGTCATCCGCCAGGCGTTCGCCTCGGTCACCTCGCCCGGCCGGCTGGAGGTCGTGCGCACCAGCCCGACGGTCGTGCTGGACGCCGCGCACAATCCGGGCGGCGCCCGCGCCACGGCGGAGGCCGTCAGCGAGGCGTTCGGCTTCACCCGGCTGGTCGGCGTGGTCGGCCCGAGCGGGGACAAGGACGTCCGCGGCATGCTGGAGGCGTTCGAGCCGATCTTCGCCGAGGTCGTCGTCACCCGGAACTCCACCCACCGCGCCATGGACGTGGACGAGCTGGCCGGCCTCGCGGTCGAGGTCTTCGGCGAGGAGCGGGTGCAGGTCGAGCCCCGGCTGGACAGCGCGCTGGAGGAGGCGATCACGCTCGCCGAGGAGGAGGGCGAGTACGCCGGCGCCGGGGTGCTGGTCACCGGCTCGGTCATCACGGTCGGCGAGGCCCGGCTGCTGCTCGGCGTGGGAAGGAATCGCTGATGCGGACCCTGTGCGCCTCCACGCTGGTCGGCGAGTTCTTCATCATCGGCTTCGCCGGTCTGGTCGCCATGCAGACGAGCGACCTGTCCACGGCGACGGTGTGGACGGTCAGCGGTGTCGCGATGGCGCTGTGCGTGCTGCTGTGCGGCTTCATCACCCGCCCCGGCGGCGTGGTACTGGGCTGGATCCTGCAGATCGCCCTGATCGCCAGCGGTTTCGTCGTCCCGACGATGTTCTTCCTCGGCGCCTGTTTCGCGGGGCTGTGGTGGGCCTCGGTGCACTTCGGCCGGAAGATCGACGAGGCCAAGGCCCGGTTCGCCGAGAGTGCCGCGACCGAGGGCGTCCCCGAGCCGGACACTGCGTGAACTGACGCGCCCTCACCCATGTAGCCTCGTGCGCACCGCCGGGTACCGCGGCGCCGGGCACCACCCGTCCGCCGTAGGCGCGGCGCCGGCCGGGCACCGCCCCCGGGCGGTCGAAGCACAACGCAGTCAAGGAGCCCTGAAGAGATGACCCAGCGCACCCTCGTCCTCCTCAAGCCCGACTCGGTCCGCCGTGGTCTGGTGGGCGAGATCCTCGGCCGTATCGAGAGCAAGGCCGGGTGGACGATCGCGGCCATGGAGCTGCGCACCCTGGACCGCGGCACGCTGGAGCAGCACTACGCGGAGCACGAGGGCCGTCCGTTCTACGAGCCGCTGATGGAGTTCATGGCCTCGGGGCCGTCCGTCGTCATGGTCGTCGAGGGCGAGCGGGTCATCGAGGGCGTGCGTGCGCTGGCCGGTCCGACCGACCCGATCGCCGCCGCGCCCGGCTCCATCCGTGGTGACTTCGGCACGATCGTGCGCGAGAACCTCATCCACGCCTCCGACTCGGAGGAATCGGCCGCGCGCGAGCTGAAGCTCTTCTTCCCCGAACTGGACTGACACCGGCCATGACCTGCGAGGCGGCACCTGTTCCCGCCGGCAGGTCGACTGCGGGCCGAGCCCTGGTCAGGCATGTGCACGGCGGCTCACGGGAACCCGTCACACCGACACGACGTCACCAATACGGAGGACGATCGGTGTTCCGCCGACAATGTGGCGGAGGAACCGTCTCTGCGTGTTCGAGCAGACGCGTCTACGATGGAACCCTCGCGCTCCGGAACGCCCTTCGGGCCTGGCGGCCCGGGGGAGCGGCTCCCGGCGCGTAGATCTCCCTCCCGTACCCACACTGCACCGCCCCACTTGGAAGGCCTGACGCATCCATGGGAACCAACATGTCGTTCATCGGCCGTGATATGGCTGTCGACCTCGGGACCGCCAACACGCTGGTGTACGTCAGGGGTCGCGGGATCGTCCTCAACGAGCCGTCCGTCGTCGCCATCAACACCAACACCGGCGGGATCCTCGCGGTGGGTGCCGAGGCGAAGAAGATGATCGGCCGGACCCCCGGCAACATCGTCGCCGTGCGGCCGCTGAAGGACGGCGTGATCGCCGACTTCGAGATCACCGAGCGGATGCTCCGCTACTTCATCCTCAAGATCCACAAGCGGCGTTACCTCGCCCGCCCGCGCGTGGTGGTGTGCGTCCCGTCCGGCATCACGGGGGTCGAACGCCGGGCCGTCATCGAGGCGTCGACGCAGGCCGGCGCCCGCCAGGTGCACATCATCGAGGAGCCGATGGCCGCGGCGATCGGCTCCGGCCTCCCGGTGCACGAGGCCACCGGCAACATGGTCGTGGACATCGGCGGCGGCACCACCGAGGTCGCCGTGATCTCGCTCGGCGGGATCGTCACCGCCCAGTCGATCCGGGTCGCCGGTGACGAGCTGGACAACGCGATCATCCAGCACATCAAGAAGGAGTACAGCCTGCTCCTCGGCGAGCGCACCGCCGAGAGCATCAAGATCACCATCGGGTCCGCGCACGACCTGGACAAGGACGAGCACACCGAGATCCGCGGCCGTGACCTGGTCAGCGGTCTGCCCAAGACGGTGGTGATCTCCGCGTCCGAGGTCCGCAAGGCCATCGAGGAACCCGTCAACGCGATCGTGGACGCGGTCAAGACGACCCTCGACAAGTGCCCGCCGGAGCTCTCGGGCGATGTGATGGACCGGGGCATCGTGCTCACCGGCGGCGGTGCCCTGCTGCGCGGACTGGACGAGCGGCTGCGCCGCGAGACGGGCATGCCGATCCACATCGCGGAGGACCCGCTGGACTCGGTGGCCCTGGGCTCCGGCAAGTGCGTGGAGGAGTTCGAGGCCCTCCAGCAGGTTCTCGACGCGCAGCCCCGTCGCTGACCCCCGGCGGCCGGGCGTCACCGTCGCACCGCTGCCACCCCGCACCACAACTGCACGGAAGCACTGACCGTTCACCCGGCGGGTCGTTCATCGCAGTGGCGGCCCGCCGTCACGCACCCCGCGGCTGCGGGGCTGCCCCACGAGAAAGGCTCGGCCGCCGCACGTGAGGGACACACGAGAAAGCCGGCTGCTGCTCGTCCTGTTGATCGCCGTCGCGTTCGCACTGATCACGGTGGATCTCAGAGGGGGCGAGCACTCCCCGCTCGACGGTGCGCGGTCGGGGGCCGCCTCCGTTCTGGGCCCGGTCGAGAAAGGCGTCGCATCCGCTGTCGATCCTGTCGGCAACGCGATCGGCGCCATTCGCGATTCGGGCGAACGGCACGACCGCATCGCCGCGTTGGAGAAGGAGAACGCCTCGCTCAAGGCGCAGCTGGGCTCCAAGGACCGCACCCGCTCCCGCGCCAGAGAGCTGGACAAGCTGCTGAAGACGGCCGGAGCCGGCGGATACGGCGTCAAGGGCGCCCAGGTCGTGGCGATCGGCGCGGCGCAGGGCTTCTCCTGGACGGTGACGATCGACGCGGGGAAGCGCGACGGCATCCGGCGGGACATGAGCGTCATCAACGGCGACGGGCTCGTCGGCCGGGTGTCCACCGTGGGCCCCTCCACCTCCACCATCGTGCTGGCCAACGACCCGGACTTCACCGTCGGCACCCGGCTGGAGGGGAGCAACGAGCTGGGCTTCGCCACCGGGCGGGGCGGCGGCGACCTGACCGTCCAACTGCTCAACGGCAAGGCCAAGGTGAAGAAGGGCGACCGCCTGGTCACCTTCGGCTCGCGCGACAACAAGCCCTTCGTGCCCGGGATCCCGGTCGGTGAGGTCACCCGGGTCAACCGGCACAAGGGCGATCTGACCCGGACGGTCAGCGTGCGGCCCTACGTCGGCTTCACCCGGCTCGACCTCGTCGGCGTCGTCGTCGAGCCGCCGCGCAGCAACCCGCGTGACGAGGTGCTCCGCTCGAAGAAGCCGGCGAAGCCCAAGCCCGCGCCCACGGTGACCGTGACCGCCACGCCCAGCGGCACCCCCGCATCCCCGAGGAGCTGACCGCCCGTGTACATCAACCGGATGCTGCTCACGGCCGCGCTGGTCGTCGTCGGCCTCATGGTCCAGGTCACCGTCCTCGCCAGACTCCAACTGCCCGGCGCCGTGCCGGATCTGCTGCTGCTCGTCGTGCTCGGCCTGGCGCTGGTGTACGGGCACACGGCCGGGGCGCTCGTCGGGTTCTTCGCCGGGCTGCTGGCCGACGTGGCCCCGCCCGCCGACCACGCGGTGGGCCGCTACGCGCTCGTCCTCTGCCTGATGGGCTACGTCGCCGGGCTGACCCGGCCGGAGAACGGACAGCACCGCTCGGCGACGGTGCCCATGCTGGTGGTCGCCGGGGGCGCGATCTGCTCGACGCTGCTGTACGCCGGGGTGGGCGCCCTCGTCGGGGACACCGCGGCCCGGCAGGTCGGCCTGACGGGGCTGCTGACCAGCGCCACCGTCTACGATCTGCTGCTCGCACCGTTCACCGTGCCGCTGATCATGGCGCTGGCGCGGCGCTTCGAGAAGGATCCGCTGGCGGCCGAGGGCGGCGGCGCCCCCGGCGGCGAGCGTGCCTACGGCTGGATCAGCTCCGGCGCCGGTCTGGCCTCCTCGAACGGCAGCCTCTTCGGCCGCGGCAGGACCTCGCGCGGCGGCAAGGCGGGGCTGCCCGGCCGGCGCGGCGGTGTGCTGGGCCGGCCCGCGCGCGGCAAGGGGACCGGCGTCAAGGGGGTCAAGCGGCTGTGAACTCCCCTGTCTCCGACTACTACAGCCCTGACCGCTACAGCCCTGACCGCTCCGGCTGCTTCTCGGTGAGGAGGCGCTGCGCGACGTGAGCAACATTCCTGAGACCGGCCGGTCCTCCCGCGTCACCATCCGGCTCGTCGCCATCCAGATCCTGGTGATGTCGCTGCTGCTCACCCTCGGCGGGCGGCTGTGGTACCTCCAGGTGCGCAACGGCGACGAGTACCAGAAGGAGGCGAAGGGCAACCACGTCCAGCAGGTGGTGGATCCCGCCGTCCGCGGTTCGATCCTCGACGCGCGGGGCGTGCCGATCGCCGACAACGAGACGAGGCTGGTCGTCTCCGTCTCCCGCACCGAGATGATGAAGCAGGACGACGAGGGCAAGGCGGTGCTGGAGCGGCTCGCGCGGGTGCTGGGCATGTCGCCGAAGACCGTCAAGGAGAAGGTGCGGCTGTGTGACGCGAAGACGCCGCAGCCGTGCTGGAACGGCTCGCCCTACCAGCCGATCCCGGTGACGGACGACGCCAAGCCGCAGCAGGCCATGCAGATCCGGGAGCGCTCGGAGGACTTCCCCGGGGTGACGGCCGAACCGGCCGCCGTGCGCCGCTACCCGGCCCCGTACGGTGCCAACACCGCGCAGGCGCTGGGCTATCTCTCGCCGGTCACCGACGAGGAGATCGAGAAGGCGAAGGACACCGACTCCCCGTTCCTGCCCGCCGACGAGGTCGGCCGCTCCGGGCTGGAGCGCACCTACGACAGCAAGCTGCGCGGCAGCGCCGGCGTCACCCGCTACGAGGTGGACAACCTGGGCCGGGTGATGGGCCGCGCCGACAGCGACAAGGCCAAGCCCGGCGACAACCTGGTGACCTCGCTGGACTCCCGTGTCCAGGCCGTCACCGAGAAGCAGCTGGACCAGGCGATGAAGGCCGCGCGCCACGAGTTCGACAAGAACACCGGGCGCAACTACAAGGCGGACGCGGGCGCGGCCGTCGTCATGGAGAACAAGACGGGCCGGGTGGTGGCGATGGCCTCCAACCCGGAGTACGACCCGAACGCCTGGGTGGGCGGCATCTCCGGCAAGGAGTACGCCAAGCTCACCGGCAAGAAGTCGAACTACCCGCTGCTGAACCGCTCGATCCAGGGGCTCTCGGCGCCCGGCTCGATCTTCAAGGTCATCTCGACGTCCGCCGCGGTGAAGGCCGGTTACCCGTTCGACGGCAACTACGACTGCTCGTCCAGCTACGAGGTCGGCGGTCAGGTGTTCAAGAACTTCGAGTCCAAGGGCTACGGCAACATCGACCTCGGCCGTGCGCTGGAGGTCTCCTGCGACACCGTCTTCTACGACCTGGCGTACAAGGAGTGGAAGAAGGACGGCGGGAACATGCCCAAGAAGGGCGCCAAGGACTGGTTCTACAAGATGGCGCACGAGTTCGGGCTGGGCAAGAAGACCGGTGTGGACCTGCCCAACGAGGTCTCCGGCCGGGTTCCCGACCGCCGGTGGAAGAAGGAGTACTGGGAGGCCAACAAGGACGCCTGGTGCAAGCAGGGCAAGGACGGGGGCGACTCGTACGCCGCGAAGATCGCCAAGGAGAACTGCGTCTCCGGGATGAAGATGCGTGCCGGTGACAGCATCAACTACTCCATCGGACAGGGCGACACGCTGGTGACACCGGTGCAGATGGCGACGATCTACAGCGCGCTCGCCAACGGCGGCACGCTCTACGACCCGACGCTGGGCAAGGCGATCGTCAGCGCCGACGGCAAGTCCGTCAAGGAGATCGAGCCGCAGCCGCACGGCAGGCTGCCGCTGAGCAAGAAGACGCTCGCGCAGATGGACAAGGCCCTCCAGGGCGTGGCCACCCGGGGTTCGGCCGCCTGGCGGTTCGGGCAGGCCGGCTGGCCGCAGGACAAGATCAAGATGCGGGCCAAGACGGGTACGGCGGAGGTCGCGGGCAAGCAGACCACGTCCTGGCTGGCCACCTACACCGACGACTTCACCATCGTCATGACGATCTCCCAGGGCGGTACCGGTTCGGGCGCCTCGGGCCCGGCGGTCCGCAAGATCTACGACGCGCTCTACGGCGTCGGCGGTGGCGGCGGCATCGACAAGAAGAAGGCGCTGCTGCCGAAGCCGGAGGCAGGACTGCCGAAGATCAGCAAGGACGGCAACATCGAGGCCCAGCTGGACAAGGACTCCCCGGGCGACAGCGCGAAGCCCAAGGACGTGCCGGAGGACGCCACCCAGGACGTTCCCGGCGACGGCCGCCGGCAGCCGCCGGGCACCCGCAGGGAGGACGAGGGCCCGCCGCAGCCGCCGCAGGGCGAGGCACAGCAGCCCGCCGCCTACCGGCCGGGAGAGGACTCCCGGCAGACGGGACGCGGAGCCGCCGCGCGCAACGCCTTCCTCGCGCTGGCGCACGATTCCGGGCAGCGGCGGTACCCGGGCGGTGAGCGACGGTGAGCACCCGTACCTTCTCGCTGGACGGCTACGGCCCCCGCCGCCGGTCGGCCTGGGACCGGCTGACGGCCCGTGACTCCGTCGTCTGGCGGATGGACTGGTTCATGCTGCTGGCCGGGGCGGCGCTCGCCGTCGTCGGCTCGCTGCTGGTCTACTCGGCGACCCGCAACCGGACGGAGCTGAACCAGGGCGATCCGCAGTACTTCCTGCTGCGGCACGTCCTCTACCTCCTGATCGGCATCGGCATGATGGCCGGCACCGTCTGGCTGGGGCACCGCAGGCTGCGCGGGGCCGTGCCCGTGCTCTACGGCATCTCCGTGCTGCTGGCGCTGTGTGTGCTCACCCCGCTGGGCGCCACCATCAACGGCTCGCGGGCCTGGCTGAACCTGGGCGGCGGGTTCACCATCCAGCCGGCCGAGTTCATCAAGATCACGGTGATTCTCGGGATGGCGATGCTGCTGGCCGCCAAGGTCGACGCGGGGGACCGGGAGCACCCCGACCACCGCACGGTCGTGCACGCGCTGGGTGTGGCCGCGCTGCCGATGGCGGTCATCATGCTGATGCCGGACCTGGGCTCGGTGATGGTGCTCGTCGTCATCGTGCTGGCCGTGCTGCTGGCGTCCGGCTCGTCGAACCGCTGGGTGCTCGGGCTGGTGCTGGCCGGTGCGGTCGGCGCGGTGCTGGTGTGGATGCTGGGGCTGCTGGACGAGTACCAGATCAACCGCTTCGCGGCGTTCGCCAACCCGGCGCTGGACCCCGCGGGCGTGGGCTACAACACCAACCAGGCCCGGATCGCCATCGGTTCGGGCGGCCTGTTCGGCAAGGGTCTCTTCCACGGGACGCAGACCACCGGGCAGTTCGTCCCCGAGCAGCAGACGGACTTCGTGTTCACGGTCGCGGGCGAGGAGCTGGGCTTCGTGGGCGCCGGGCTCATCCTCGTGCTGCTCGGTGTCGTCATCTGGCGGGCCTGCCGGATCGCGCGGGAGTCGACGTCGCTGTACAGCACGATCGTGGCCGCCGGCATCGTGGCCTGGTTCGCCTTCCAGGCGTTCGAGAACATCGGGATGACCCTGGGCATCATGCCGGTGGCCGGGCTGCCGCTGCCGTTCGTCTCCTACGGCGGTACGTCGATGTTCGCGGTCTGGATCGCCGTCGGCCTGCTCCAGTCCATCCGCACCCAGCGGCCCATAGCGGCCTGACGGGCCGGGCCGTTCGGTCCGGCCCGGCCCGGGCCCGCCGGTTTTTCGGCAATCCGGGTATCCGCGCACACCGCACCGTTGCGTGCCGGTGTGCGCGGATTTACGTTCCGGACATGGCGCAGGTGCGGGAGATCGAGCGGAAGTACGAGCCGACACCACAGGCCGCGGCGGCCGGGACGGTGACGCTGCCCTCCTGCGCGGGGGTGCCCGGGGTGGCCGGGACGGTCGACGAGCCGCCCGTCGAGCTGGACGCCACCTACTACGACACCCCGGATCTGCGGCTGGCCGCCGACCGGATCACACTGCGCCGGCGCACCGGCGGCAGCGACGCCGGCTGGCACCTCAAGCTCCCCGCCGACCCGGCCGACCCGGGCGTCCGCGACGAGATCCAGGCTCCGCTCTCGCCCGGGCCGCCGCGCGAGCTGGCCGGGCTGGTGCGCTCCCGGGTGCGCGCCCAGCCCCTCGTCCCGCTGGTGCGGCTGCGGCAGCGCCGTACCGTCCGCCGGCTGCTGGACGCGGACGGTGCCTCCCTGGTGGAGCTGAGCCTCGACGAGGTGCGGGCCGAGCGCTGCGGCACCGAGGGGGCGGCCACCGCGTGGACGGAGGTCGAGGCCGAGCTGGCCGAGGACGCCGATCCGGCCGTGCTGGACGCGCTGGAGCCGGTGCTCACCGCCGACGGGTCGGGGCTGCGCCGCTCCGCCGCCCCGTCCAAGCTGCGGCGTGCCCTGGAGGAGACGGGCGCGGCGCCCGGCGCCGGGGACGGCGGTCAGGACGGCGGGAGCGCCGGCGCGGTCGTCCTGCGGCACGTGCGCACGCAGGTGCGGGCCCTGATCGAGCTGGACCCGGCCGTGCGCCGTGACGTGCACGACTCCGTGCACCGGATGCGGGTCGCCACCCGCAGGCTGCGCAGCGCCTTCCGCTCCTTCGGGCGGGTCCTGGAGCCGGAGGCCACCGGACCGGTCGGTGACGAACTGGCCTGGCTCGCCCGGGAGCTGGGCGCCGACCGCGACCAGGAGGTGCTGGCCGCGCGTCTGACGGACCGGCTGGCCGGGCTGCCGGATCAGCTGCGGCACGGCCCGGTGGACGAGCGGCTGCGGACCTTCTGCGCCGGCGGGCGCACCGGCTCCCGCGGCCGGCTGCTCGCCGTGCTCGACAGCGACCGCTACCTGGAGCTGCTGGAGACGCTCACCGGGCTCCTCGACGCGCCTCCGCTGCGGCCTGCCGCGCACGCGGCGCCCGGCGAGGTGCTGGCGCGCGCCGTCCGCCGGGACCACGAGCGCCTCGCCCGCCGGGTGGACGAGGCGCTGGCCGCACCGGCGGGCGACGGGCGCGACCGGGCGCTGCACGAGGCACGCAAGGCCGTGAAGCGGGCCCGGTACGCGGCGGAGGCGGCCCGTCCGGCGCTGGGCGCACCGGCCAAGCAGTACGCGGCGGTCACGACCCGGGTGCAGGAGCTGCTGGGCGACCACCAGGACAGCGTCCTCGTCCGGCGGGCGCTGCTGCGGATCGCCGCGCAGGCGCACGCAGCCGGGGAGCCCTCGTTCCCGTACGGCGTGCTGTACGAACGGGAGGCGGCCCTCGCCCAGGCGCGCGAGGCGGAACTGCCCGGCCTGTGGGCGCGGGTGGTGCGTGCCGCGGGCCCGTTCCGGCGCACGGCGCCCGAGGAGTAGCGGACGGCCGCGGGGGAAGTGGGCCCGGGGGCCGCCGCTGAGGGAACCGTTACGCTGGAGGACTGCCCCTGTCGGTCCTACGAAAGCGCGCCGAGATGCCCGTCGAGTCGGTCTTTCCCCAGCTTGAGGCCCTGCTCCCGCACGTCCAGAAGCCGATCCAGTACGTCGGCGGCGAGCTGAACTCCACCGTCAAGGACTGGGACGAGTGCGACGTGCGCTGGGCGCTGATGTACCCGGACGCCTACGAGGTGGGTCTGCCCAACCAGGGCGTCATGATCCTCTACGAGGTGCTCAACGAGCAGGAGGGCGTCCTCGCCGAGCGCACCTACAGCGTCTGGCCCGATCTGGAGAAGCTGATGCGGGAGCGCGGCGTCCCGCAGTTCACGGTCGACGCGCACCGCCCGGTGGGCGCCTTCGACGTGCTGGGCGTCTCCTTCTCCACCGAGCTGGGTTACACCAATCTGCTCACCGCGCTGGACCTCTCGGGCATCCCGCTGGAGTCGAAGGACCGCACCGTCGACCACCCGATCGTGATGGCGGGCGGCCACGCGGCGTTCAACCCCGAGCCGATCGCGGACTTCGTCGACGTGGCGGTGATCGGCGACGGCGAGCAGGCCGTGCTGGACGTCAACGCGATCATCCGCGCCTGGAAGGACGAGGGCCGGCCCGGCGGGCGGGACGAGCTGCTGCTGCGGCTCGCGAAGACCGGCGGGGTGTACGTGCCCCGCTTCTACGACGTCGAGTACCTGCGGGACGGGCGCATCTCCCGGGTCGTGCCCAACCGTTCGGGCGTGCCGTGGCGGGTCAGCAAGCACACCGTCATGGATCTGGACGAGTGGCCGTACCCGAAGAAGCCGCTGGTCCCGCTCGCGGAGACGGTGCACGAGCGGATGTCCGTGGAGATCTTCCGCGGCTGCACCCGCGGCTGCCGCTTCTGCCAGGCCGGGATGATCACCCGGCCGGTGCGCGAGCGTTCCATCACCGGCATCGGCGAGATGGTCGACAAGGGCCTGAAGAACACCGGCTTCGAGGAGGTCGGCCTGCTCTCGCTCTCCTCCGCCGACCACAGCGAGATCGGCGACATCGCCAAGGGCCTGGCCGACCGCTACGAGGAGGACAAGGTCGGCCTCTCGCTGCCGTCCACCCGCGTCGACGCCTTCAACATCGACCTGGCCAACGAGCTGACCCGCAACGGCCGCCGCTCCGGCCTCACGTTCGCGCCGGAGGGCGGCAGCGAGCGCATCCGCAAGGTCATCAACAAGATGGTCTCGGAGGAGGATCTGATCCGCACGGTCGCCACCGCCTACGGCAACGGCTGGCGCCAGGTGAAGCTCTACTTCATGTGCGGTCTGCCGACCGAGACCGACGAGGACGTCCTCCAGATCGGCGACATGGCGGTCAACGTCATCGCCAAGGGCCGGGAGGTCGCCCAGTCCAACGACATCCGCTGCACGGTCTCCATCGGCGGCTTCGTCCCCAAGCCGCACACCCCGTTCCAGTGGGCGCCGCAGCTGTCGGCGGAGGAGACCGACGCACGGCTGGCCAAGCTCCGCGACAAGATCCGCGGGGACAAGAAGTACGGCCGCTCGATCGGCTTCCGCTACCACGACGGCAAGCCCGGCATCGTCGAGGGCCTGCTCTCCCGGGGCGACCGCAGGGTCGGCGCGGTCATCCGCGAGGTCTGGGACCAGGGCGGGCGCTTCGACGGCTGGCGCGAGTACTTCTCCTACGACCTGTGGATGGACTCGGCCGCCAAGGCGCTGCCCGAGTACGGCGTCGACGTCGACTGGTACACCACCCGCGAGCGCTCCTACGAGGAGGTCCTGCCCTGGGACCACCTCGACTCCGGTCTCGACAAGGACTGGCTGTGGGAGGACTGGCAGGACGCCCTCGACGAGACGGAGGTCCCCGACTGCCGCTGGGACCCCTGCTTCGACTGCGGCGTCTGCCCCCAGATGGGCACCGACATCCAGATCGGCCCGACGGGCAAGAAGCTGCTGCCGCTCTCGGTCGTCGACAGCGGCGCGTCCGGCTAGCACGGCCAGGACCGCCCCGCGTGCCCGCGCACCGGGGCGGCCCCGCCGTCCGGCCTCGGCGCCGACGGAGGCGGCCCTCAGTGCCGGCAGAGGCAGAAGGGGTGGCCGGCCGGGTCGGCGTAGACCCGCCAGTTGGTCTCCGGGTACAGCTCGTCGGTGCGCTCCAGCACGGTGGCGCCCAGCTCCAGCACGCGCTTCTCGTCCGCCTCGATGTCGTCCACGTCGAAGTCCAGATGCATCTGCTGGGGCGTCCGCTGCCCGGGCCACTCCGGCGGGCGGTAGTCCTGCACCCGCTGGAAGGCCAGCGGCGTCCCTTCGAACCCGTGCACCTCCACCCATTCCGGGTCGTCCGGGTCGGGCACGACCCGCCCGCCGAGCAGGGCCGCGTAGAACTCCGCGAGCCGTAGCGGGTCCGGGCAGTCCAGCGCGACGGCCTGAAGCCTGCGAATCATCTCCGCCTCTTCTCCCTCGGGATCCGGTTGCGCTGCGTCCCACCGCGCCCTCACGCCCGTCGGCCCGCCCGGGCGGTCCGCCTCGTGCGGAGGCCGGCGACGCACGCGGCGCAATCTATACGGACCGGCCCGTCCCCCGGGAGGGGCGGTGGGCGCTTCGGGCGGACGCCGGGGCGGCTCCGGCCGGTGCCAGACTGACCGGATGCCGCAGCTGACCGAACCCACGACCGATGTGCACGCCTCGTTCCTGGAGGCGATGGAGGAGTTCGCCGCCGAGGGGCGCGGCCGGCCGGAGGACGGCTCGAACATCGCCCGCGACATGCGGCGCTTCGGCGCGCACTGGCACGAGCCGGACGCGTTCGCCGGCTACGTCCGCCATGTCCGGGAGATGGTCACCGAGGAGACGGCGGCGAGCGTCGGTTCCGTGCCCACCTCCACCTTCTGGTACGTCGACGGCACCACCTACCTCGGCCGGATCGCCGTCCGCCACCGCCTCGACGACTTCCTCTTCGAGCGGGGCGGGCACATCGGCTACGACGTGCGCCCCACGGCCCGGCGGCGCGGGCACGCCACCGCCATGCTGCGTGCCGTCCTGCCCCGGGCCCGCGCGCTCGGCCTGGAGTCCGTCCTCGTCACCTGCGACGAGGACAACACCGCCTCGCGCCGGGTGATCACCTCCTGCGGCGGGAAGCTGGAGGACCAGCGGGGCGAGAAGCTCCGGTACTGGATCGGCCTCGCTTACGGCCCGGCGGTCTGACCCCGCGGCGGGCCCGGCCGGGAGCGGGAGCGGCGGCCGGGAAGCGTGCCGCGTACCCTGGTCCGAAGGATCATCCGCACGGACGCCCGGGCGCGTACCGCGCTCCGCCCCGCACCGGGGCCGGGAGCGCGCGGTGCGGACCTCCGTCTTCGTACACGTCCTGTCAACGAAGGGCGGCAGCTCACGCGCGTGCCGCCCGGCACCGAGGAGAGAACCACTGGGCAAGCGACAGCCCGAAGGCCCGCCGCCCGCGCCCGCAGTGCAGCGCGTGCGCCTGCGCTACACCAAGCGGGGCCGCCTTCGGTTCACCAGTCACCGCGACTTCCAGCGCGCATTCGAACGGGCGCTGCGCCGGGCCGAGGTGCCCATGGCGTACTCCGCCGGCTTCACCCCCCACCCCAAGGTCAGCTACGCCAACGCCGCGCCCACCGGGACCGGCAGCGAGGCGGAGTACCTGGAGATCGCCCTGGTCCAGCGGCGCGACCCCGGGGAACTGCGGACGCTGCTGGACGCGTACATGCCTGACGGCCTGGACGTCGTCGACGCCGTCGAGGCCCGCGGCAGCGACTTCACCGACCGGTTGGAAGCCTCCGAGTGGGAGCTGCGGCTGGACGACGTCACCCCGCAGGAGGCCGCGGACGCCACCGCCGCCTTCCTGGCCGCCGACACCGTCGAGGTGCAGCGCCGGACGAAGAAGGGCGTGCGCACCTTCGACGCCCGCGCCGCCGTCCTGTCCCTGACCTCGGCCGCGGCAGCCCCCGGGGACGGCCCCGTACGCAGGGCCGATGGGCCGGGCACGGCTGCCTGTGCGATACTGCGCCTGGTGGTACGGCACCTGACACCCGCTGTACGACCCGACGACGTCCTGTCCGGTCTCCGCGCTGCGGCCGGCCTGGCGCCGCAGGTCCCCGCAACGGTGACCAGGCTGGCGCAGGGGCCGCTCGATGAGGAGTCCGGCACGGTGACCGACCCGTTCGCGCCCGACCGCGAAGCGCCCGGCGAGCCCAGTGGCCCCGCCGGGACGAGCATCGCGACGGCGCCGGGCCGCACCGCGTAGGGAGCGCCGCCGAAGCGCCGCCGTCGGCACACGCCAGGGAGCCACCCGGGCCACTGCCGGGCAGGCGAGCGCACCGACCAACAGACTTTCGCCGTAGCCGGTCCGCCGAACGGGACTGGGCCGGAACCGGCGAGTGAGACAACAGCTCCTGTGCGGCGCCCGCACACCTCGGAGCGGTCCGCAGCGAAGGACCGCCGCCGTACGAGGCGTGGCGCCCGGGAGCGTGACGGGAGAACCGCCCGCATGCTCGAACCAACTGAATCCCACGAGGCCGAAGCCGCCGACACCAGCGCTTCCGCGGGGGCCGCCGGATCCGCCGGATCCACGCCCAGCGACAACCTCCCCCCGCGCCGCCGCCGTCGTGCGGTGAGCCGCCCGGCGGGACCGCCCGCCGCCACGTCCGGGGCCGCCGCCTCCGAGCAGGCCCCCACCGGTACGTCCGTGGACGACCCCGCCCTTCCCGGCGCGACCGGCTCCGTACCGCAGGACACCCCCGGCGCACCGGAAGCCCCGGCCGCCGCGCAGGACGAGCCCGTCGGCTCCGCGCACAGCGCCCCGGAACCGGCCGAAGCGCCCGCCGCCCGGCCCCGCCGCCGCGCCTCCCGCAAGGCCACCGCGCCCGCGGGCTCCCCGCCGGCCGCCGAGCCGGCCGAGCCGGTGTCGGCCGCGCAGCCGCAGCAGTCCTCCGGCACGGACGAGACCGGAACGGAGACCGGCGCGGGCGCCCCGGCCGAGGAGCCCGCCGCCGGGCAGTCGGCCCCGAAGGCCCGCTCCCGCCGCCGTGTGACCCGCCCCACCGGCACGCCCTCCGCCCCCGCGGCCTCCACGGCCGGTGCCGGGACGCCGGAGAGCGACGCCGCCGCCGAGCAGCCCCCCGCCGCCGAGCAGCCCCCCGCCGCCGAGCCGTCCGCTGCTGCCGAGCCGTCCGCCGGACGCACCCGCCGCCGCGCCACCCGCAAGGCCGCGGCAGCCGAGCCCGAGCAGGCCGCGCCGGAGCAGACGCCGGAGCCCGCACCTGCCGCCGAGGCCGAGCCGGAGCCCGCTCCGCGTACCCGCCGTCGGGTGTCCCGTCCGGCCGGTTCCGTGACGGGGACGGCCGCCGGGGACGCCCCGGAGAGCGCCGGGCCCGCCGAGGCCGAGGCCCCGGAGGCGGCCGAGAGCCCCTCGAAGGGTGCGAAGGCCGCCAAGGGCACGAAGAAGAGCAGGTCCGCCAAGGCCGCGGAGCAGGTCGAGGCCGCCGAGCCCGTCGAGGGCTCCGGCGCGGCCGAGGGCGAGGCCGAGCAGAAGAAGCCGAAGAAGCAGGCCAAGCAGACGAAGTCCGGAAAGGCGGAGAGGTCCGCGGAGGCCGGGACGGCGGACGGGGCGGACGAGGCCGCCGCCGAGGCCGGGAAGTCGGAGAGGTCCGCGAAGGCCGAGAAGCCTGCCAAGGCCGAGAAGTCCGCCAAGGGCGAGAAGGCCGAGAAGTCGGAGAAGCCTGCCAAGGCCGAGGCGTCCACCAGGGCTGCGAAGCGGGCCGAGCAGCCGCAGGGGGCTTCCGCCGGTGCGGCGGACGAGGCCGCGGCGGAGCAGCCCGCCGAGCGCAAGGCCACGCGCGCGTCCCGGCGTGCCGCGCCGCCCGTGGCGATGTTCCAGGCGCCGGTGTTCACCGAGCCCGCCTTCCAGACCCCGCAGAGCGCCGCCGCCGAGGCCGCGGCGGAGGCCGAGCGCCGCGCCGAGGAGGAGCGAGCGCAGGCCGAGGAGGAGCGCGAGGCCGCGGGCACCCGCCGTCGTCGCCGCCGTCGGGTGGAGGCCGAGGCCGCCGAGCCGCGTCCTGCCGCCGAGGCGGAGGACGCCGAGGAGGCCCCGGAGGCCGACGGGACCGGCCAGGAGCCGGAGCAGGAGCCGGTGGCCGGCGAGCGCGCGGGTCAGGAGGGCGAGGCGCTCTCCGACGAGCGTCCCGCACGCCGTCGTCGCCGGGGTGGCCGTCGCCGTCGCCGGGGCGAGAGCGCCGAGCACACCGAGGGCGAGGGCGCCGAGGCGCCGTCCGGCGAGGAGCGTGGGGACCACGCCGAGCAGGAGACGGACGAGGAGCCCGAGCACGCCGAGGGCGGTGAGGGCGGCGAGGGCCGTGGCGAGGGCGGCTCCAGCAGCTCGCGCCGTCGCCGCCGTCGCCGTCGCCGCTCCGGTGACGCCGACGGGCAGCCCGCCGACAGCACCGGGGACGACCCGGAGCGCACCGTCGTCAAGGTCCGCGAGCCGCGCAAGAAGAAGGACGGCGACGCGGGCACCTCGGGCGACGAGGTGCAGGCCATCAAGGGCTCGACGCGTCTCGAAGCGAAGAAGCAGCGCCGCCGGGAGGGCCGTGAGCAGGGCCGCCGCCGGGTGCCGATCATCACCGAGGCGGAGTTCCTCGCCCGCCGTGAGGCCGTCAAGCGCGAGATGGTCGTCCGGCAGAGCGGCGAGCGCACCCAGATCGGGATTCTTGAGGACGACGTGCTGGTCGAGCACTTCGTCAACAAGGAGCAGTCGACGAGCTACGTCGGCAACGTCTACCTCGGCAAGGTGCAGAACGTCCTGCCGTCGATGGAGGCGGCCTTCGTCGACATCGGCAAGGGCCGCAACGCCGTGCTGTACGCGGGCGAGGTCAACTTCGAGGCGCTCGGCATGGCCGGCGGGCCGCGCCGGATCGAGACGGCACTGAAGTCCGGCCAGTCCGTGCTCGTGCAGGTCACCAAGGACCCGATCGGCCACAAGGGCGCCCGGCTGACCAGCCAGGTCTCCCTCCCGGGCCGCTACCTGGTGTACGTGCCCGAGGGCTCGATGACCGGCATCAGCCGCAAGCTGCCGGACACCGAGCGCTCACGGCTCAAGCAGATCCTCAAGAAGGTCGTCCCGGAGAACGCGGGCGTCATCGTGCGCACCGCCGCCGAGGGCGCCAGCGAGGACGAGCTGCGCCGGGACGTCGAGCGGCTCCAGGCGCAGTGGGAGGAGATCCAGAAGAAGGCGCAGAAGGGCAACGCGCCGACGCTGCTGTACGGCGAGCCGGACATGACGGTCCGGGTCGTCCGCGACATCTTCAACGAGGACTTCTCCAAGGTCATCGTGAGCGGCGAGGGCGCCTGGGAGACGATCCACAGCTACGTCTCGCACGTCGCGCCCGACCTCTCCGACCGGCTCCAGAAGTGGACCTCGGACGTCGACGTCTTCGCCACCTACCGCATCGACGAGCAGCTGGCGAAGGCGCTGGACCGCAAGGTGTGGCTGCCCAGCGGCGGCTCGCTGGTGATCGACCGGACCGAGGCGATGGTCGTCGTCGACGTCAACACCGGCAAGTTCACCGGCCAGGGCGGAAACCTGGAGGAGACGGTCACCAGGAACAACCTGGAGGCGGCCGAGGAGATCGTGCGTCAGCTGCGGCTGCGCGACCTCGGCGGCATCATCGTCATCGACTTCATCGACATGGTGCTGGAGTCCAACCGGGACCTGGTGCTGCGCCGGCTGCTGGAGTGCCTGGGCCGGGACCGCACCAAGCACCAGGTCGCCGAGGTCACTTCGCTGGGTCTGGTGCAGATGACCCGTAAGCGGGTCGGCCAGGGCCTGCTGGAGGCGTTCTCCGAGCCCTGTGTGCACTGCAACGGGCGCGGCGTCATCGTCCACCTCGACCAGGCCGTCGCCGCCGGTGGTGCCGGGGGCAAGAAGAGCCGGAAGAAGGGCAAGGCCGAGAAGAGCGAGAAGGCCGAGAGGGCGGAGAAGCCCGAGAAGGGCGGCAAGGCGGCTCGCCAGGCCGAGGCCGTCGAGCCCTCTCCGGCCACCGCGCCGGCCGCCGTCGCCGTCGAGCCGGCGGACGGGACGGAGGCCGTGGAGGTCATCGAGCCCGCCGAGTCCGCGCGGTCCGCCGAGCCCGTCGAGTTCGTCCCGGACGAGGAGCTGTACAACAGCGCCGCCGAGGCGGAGGCCGCCGCACTGCGCGGTGGACGCCGTCGCCGGGGCAGCCGGAAGGCGAGCGCGCCGGCAGGGGCGCCGAAGGCCGCCGCTCCCGAGGCGGAGCCGGCCGAGCAGTCGGCGGCCCGGCCGGAGCCGGCCGAGGAGCCCGCCGCCGCGCCTGCTGCCGCGCCCGCGGCCGAGCCCGCCGCCGAACGTGCTGCCGAGCCGACGCCTGAGCCGACGCCCGAGCCCGCGGCGGCAGGTGGCCGGCCCCGGCGTCGTGCCACCCGTAAGGTCAGCGCACCGGCCGGTTCGCCCCGGACGACGGAGGAGGCCGCGGCCGTGACGGTCGTCTCCGCGCAGGAGACCCCCGCGGCTGCCGCCGAGGCACAGCCCGAGCCCGCGGCCGAGGCGCCGCAGCCGGAGCCCGCCGAGGCGCCGGCCGAGCCGGTCCGCGCCCGTCGCCGGGTGACCCGCAAGGTCACCGCCCCGGCCGGTCCGCCCGCCGGTGGCGAGGCCGCCGCGGAGATCACCGAGCCGGTCGCGGCGGCTCCGTCCGGAACGGAGCCGGAGCCGGAGGCAGCGCAGGCAGCGGGCGCTGCGGAGCCGACGGAATCGGCGGAGTCGGCTGAGTCGGCAGCGTCGGCTGAGTCCGCGGCGTCGGCCGAGTCGGCGGAGGAGGCCCCGGCCGCCAGGAAGACGGCCCGGAAGACCACCGCGAAGACCGCAGCCAAGAAGTCCACGGCGAAGAAGGCGACCGCCAAGACGACGGCCAAGGCGACGGCGACCCGCACGGCGCGGAAGACCGCGGCCAAGAAGGCCGCAGCGGCGGAGGAACCGGCCGGGTCCGGTGCCGAGGCCGCCGGCGCGACCGAGGCCGCCGAGGCCGCGGAAGCGGAGAAGCCGGCCAAGAAGACGGCGCGGAAGACCGCCTCGAAGTCCACGGCTTCGACGGGTGCCGCGGCCAAGAAGACGGCCGCCAAGAAGTCGGCTGCCAAGAAGGCCACGGCGAAGAAGGCGGCCACGAGGAAGACGGCCGCCGCCGAGCAGGACCCCACCCCGTCGGTCTCCGCCGAGACGGACTGACCCTGCTCGTACGGCCCGGGCCCGGACACCCTCCGGCCCGGGCCGCGCGAGGCCGTGTTCCGCACTCCGGAGCCCGGGTCAGGAGGGCTCGACGGGTGAGGTAACCTGGGGTGTCGGCGTGTCGTAGCGGCACGCCACGCTCCTGAGCAACCACCTCCCGCCCTCCCGAGGGCATGGGAGAGGCCGTCCATCCCTCCTGCCGGATGGGCGACGACCGACGGACGACCACCGGCTGACGATGACCGGCGGACGACCTCCCGAAGGGACGAGCGGACGTCGCGGACGGCTGGCATCAGGGGCTCCGATTCGAGCGAGAGAGAGCTGAAGCGTGTACGCGATCGTGCGCACCGGCGGCCGCCAGCAGAAGGTTTCTGTGGGCGACGTCATCGAGGTTGACCGTATTTCGGAGAGCAAGGTCGGCGACACCGTCGAGCTCTCGACCCTGCTCGTCGTCGACGGTGACGCGGTCACCAGCGACCCGTGGGTGCTGGCCGGCGTCAAGGTCCAGGCCGAGGTGGTGGACCACCACAAGGGCGACAAGATCCGGATCCAGAAGTACAAGAACAAGACCGGTTACAAGAAGCGCATCGGTCACCGCCAGCTGCACACCGCGCTGAAGGTCACCGACATCCCCGCCCCGGCCAAGAAGTAAGGACTGAGGAGAGATGGCACACAAGAAGGGCGCATCGTCCACCCGGAACGGTCGCGATTCCAACCCGCAGTACCTCGGCGTGAAGCGTTTCGGCGGCCAGGTCGTCAACGCGGGCGAGATCCTGGTCCGCCAGCGCGGCACGCACTTCCACCCCGGTAAGGGCGTCGGCCGCGGCGGCGACGACACCCTGTTCGCGCTGGACGCCGGTGCCGTGCAGTTCGGCACCTTCCGCGGCCGTCGCGTCGTGAACGTCGTTCCGGCCGAGTGACCGGGTCGACCCGGTAACCCAGCACCTGGTGGCCCGGTACCCCGGGCCGAGTGACCGGTGACCCCGGTCGTTCACCAGCTCACCGAGGGCGGACTTCCGCGTTCCGTTCGGGATCCAGCGTCCCGTGCGGGATGCGGGTCCGCCCTCGGCGCGTTATGTCTCGTACATCGTTCTTCCGCGGAGCCCCGGCTCCGCACCCCGCCAGCACCCGGGCCGCGCACGGCGGCTCCGTCACCAACGCCGGGAGGCACCTCTCATGACCACCTTCGTCGACCGCGTCGAGCTGCACGTCGCCGCGGGCAACGGTGGCCACGGCTGCGCCTCCGTCCACCGTGAGAAGTTCAAGCCGCTGGGCGGCCCCGACGGCGGGAACGGCGGGCGCGGCGGTGACGTCGTCTTCGTCGTCGACCCCGATGTGACGACGCTGCTGGAGTACCACCACGGCCCGCACCGCAAGGCCACCAACGGCCGTCCCGGCGAGGGCGGGCACCGCTCCGGGCAGGACGGCAAGGACCTGGTGCTGTCCGTCCCGGAGGGCACGGTCGTGCTGGACTCGCGGGGCGAGGTGCTGGCGGACATGGTCGGCGCGGGCACCACCTTCGTCGCCGGGCGCGGCGGCCGGGGCGGCCTCGGCAACGCGGCGCTGGCCTCGGCCCGCCGCAAGGCGCCCGGCTTCGCGCTGCTGGGCGAGCCGGGCGAGGCGCGGGACGTCGTCCTGGAGCTGAAGACGGTCGCCGATGTGGCGCTCGTCGGCTACCCCAGCGCGGGCAAGTCCTCGCTGATCTCGGTGCTGTCCGCGGCCAAGCCGAAGATCGCCGACTACCCGTTCACGACGCTGGTGCCGAACCTCGGCGTGGTCACGGCCGGCGCGAGCGTGTACACCATCGCGGACGTGCCGGGCCTCATCCCCGGCGCCAGCGAGGGCAAGGGGCTCGGCCTGGAGTTCCTGCGGCACGTCGAGCGTTGCTCGGTGCTCGTGCACGTCCTGGACTGCGCCACGCTGGAGACGGACCGCGACCCCGTCTCCGACCTGGACGTCATCGAGGACGAGCTGCGCCAGTACGGCGGGCTGGACGACCGCCCCCGCCTCGTCGTCCTCAACAAGACGGACATCCCCGAGGGCAAGGATCTGGCCGACATCATCCGGCCCGACCTGGAGGAGCGCGGCCTGCCCGTCTTCGAGGTCTCGGCGGTCTCCGGCCAGGGCCTCAAGGAGCTGTCGTACGCGCTGGCCCGCCTGGTGGACGAGGCGCGCGCGGCCCGGCCGGCGCCGGAGGCGACCCGGGTCGTCATCCGGCCCAAGGCGGTCGACGACACCGGCTTCACCGTCACCCGCGAGGAGGACGGCCTCTTCCGGGTCCGCGGCGAGAAGCCGGAGCGCTGGGTGCGCCAGACCGACTTCAACAACGAGGAGGCCGTCGGCTACCTCGCGGACCGGCTGGCCCGCCTCGGCGTCGAGGACGAGCTGCTCAAGGCGGGCGCACGCGAGGGCGACGGCGTCGCCATCGGTCCCGAGGACAACGCCGTCGTCTTCGACTGGGAGCCGACGATGGTCACCGGCGCGGAGATGCTGGGCCGCCGCGGCGAGGACCACCGCATGGACACCCTCCGCCCCGCGGCCCAGCGCCGCCGCGACCGCGAGGCCGAACGCGACGAAGCCCTCCGCGCATACGAGGACTTCGACCCCTTCGAGGGCTGACTCGGCTGCCGCCCGGCTATGGTCGCCGCATGAGCGTCGAGCCGCTGCCCGACTGGGTGGTCCCGCCCCCTGGTGGATTCACCGCCGAGGGGTTTCTGCGGCTGACCGGCCTTCCCCCGCACACCGAGCTCATCGACGGGAGCCTGGTCTTCGCGGGCCCGCGGGAGAAGTGGCACAGCCGGGTCATCAACCTGCTCACGGGGCAGCTGGACCAGCAGGCTCCGGCGGAGCTGCGGGCGGACCGCGAGATGACGGTGCGGCTCGGCAAGCGGCAGGCACCGGAACCGGACGTGGTGGTCGTCACCGCGGAGGCGTACGCGCGCGAGGAGCCGTCGACGTACTACCTGCCGCAGGACGTGGTCCTCGCGCTGGAAGCGGTCTCTCCCGATTCCGAGGACCGGGACCGCGACACCAAGCCGCGCAAGTACGCGGCGGCGGGTATCCCGCACTACTGGCGCGTCGAGAACGACCGGGGCCGCACCGTTGTCTACGTCTACGAGCGCGATCCCGCCACCGGCGCCTACGCATTGACCGGTATCCACCACGAACGGCTGAAGACGCCGGTGCCCTTTCCGGTCGACATCGATCTGACCGCCGTCGGACGCCGCGGCCAGTCCTAGCGGACGGGAGCCGACTCGCGAAGGGCGGCCCTACGCCTGCGCGGGCAGCCTCCGGATGATCTCCTGAAGCCCCGCGGCGGTCTTCGCGAAACCGTCGTCGACCTTGGCTTCGAGTGTGCCGACCTTGGCCTCCAAGGTGCCCAGCCGCTGGCCCTGTTCGAGCTGCGTCTCGCGCAGAGCGTTGAGGGTCTGGTTGTGAGCACGCAAGGCCGCGCGCAGCTCCGAAGCGTCGCGGTCGGCCGCACCGGCGAGGAACTCGGTGTTGCCGACCTTCGTGCGCAGCTCGTCCAACTCGGCCTCAAGGGCTTCGATGCGGCGCATGGCGTCTTCCAGATTGCTCACGGTTTCCTCCGGCTGAGGTTTCGTACAACTAGCGTACCGGCGTGCGCGGGTGAGGCAGATCACTCGCTCACCTCGCACCAGACCGTCTTTCCTTCGTCGTGGACGACGACGTCCCACGTGTCCGTGACGAGTGCGAGCATGGCCAGGCCCCGGCCGGATTCGGCCAGGAGGTCCGCGCCTTGTGGCGGGGGAGCGGGCAGAACCGGGCTGCGGTCGTAGACCTCGATCCGGACGCCGCCGAGCGTGCGGATCACGGTCGAGACGCACCAGCGGTCCGGCACGTGCCGGTGGACGTTCGTCAGCAGTTCGGTCAGCGCGAGCGTCACCGGTTCGGTGAGGTGCGGGAGTTGCCACACGGTGAGGTAGACGCGGGCGGCGCGGCGCATGAAGTACGGCGAGTGCTCGCCCACGTGGAGCCGGTGGCTGAACTGGCGGGGGCTCTCGCGGGGTGGGAAGTCGAGGACGTTCACGATGCGAGTGTGTGTCGGGACGGCTACGCTGAGCCATGGCTTGAATCCAACTCCCCAGCAGGTTGCGCCGGTTGAGCAAGGAGCTCCCATGGCCAACATCAAGAAACTCGACCCGGGAGCCTCCCCGCTCCACTACTTCGGCGCGGAACTGCGCTGGTGGCGCGAGCGGGCCGGGCTCACCCTGGAACAGGTCGGAACGCGGGTGTACCTCACCGGTTCCCAGATCGGCCAGTTCGAGACGGCCGTCAAAGTCCCCCGCGACGAGCATGTGCCGCGGCTCGATCAGGTGGTGGGTGCGGGTGGTGCGCTCATCCGCGCCTGGGAACTGGCCAAGCGGCAGCCGTTGCCGCCGAAGCTTCGCCAGATTGCGGAGATCGAGTCCTCGGCTTCGCAGATCCTGGCCTTCGAACCACAGCTTGTCCCCGGGCTGGTGCAGACCGAGCAGTACGCCCGCGCTGTCCTGGGCGTCGTCAGACGGCAGAACCTCGATGTCAGGGTCGCCGGACGAATGGCTCGGCAGCGCATGCTGGAGTGGGAGGAAGCACCTCTGCTGTGGGTGGTGCTCTGTGAGGCTGCTCTCCACCAGGAAGTGGGCGGCCCAGAAGTGATGCGAACTCAACTGGTCCGCCTATTGAGTTACCGGCACAGTGAACGTGTGCACGTACAGGTGCTGCCATTCCGGGCTGGCGCGCACGCCGGGGTGATGGGCAACTTCAGCCTCTACCTCTACGAGGACCGGCCCACAGTGGCGTACGTCGAGACCTATGGAAGGGCGGACGCGAGCGTGGATCCGCTAGGGGTCCGGGATTACTCCTACCGTTACGATCTTCTGCGTGCCGCCGCTCTGTCTATCGAGAACTCGGCGGAGCTGATCACTCGCGTGATGGAGGAGCGTTATGGGCACCGAGTCGAGACTGAGCCGCCTAACCTGGCGTAAGTCGAGCCACAGCGGTCACGATGACGGCAACTGCGTCGAGTGCGCCCCCTGCAACGGCGCGGCATGGCGTAAGTCGAGCTACAGCGGTGACGACGACGGCAACTGTGTAGAGGTGTCCCCCGAGTGTGGGGCCGGGGTGGCGATTCGGGATTCCAAGTGGCCGGGTGGACCTCAACTGAGGGTCGGTGTGCGGGCGTTCGGGGTGTTCGTCGACGCGCAGCGGTGAAGACAGAAAGAGCGGCGGCCCCGCCCTGGCTCGGGTGGGGCCGCCGTGTCGTCCGGGTGGGGCCGGGGGTCAGGCTGTGACCGCGTCCTCCGCGTCCGTCGCGGTGGAGGTGGAGTCGAGGTCCGGGTCGTCGCCGCGTGAGGCGGACTCCCGCTGGGAGGGGATCTCCGAGGCGCGGCGGGCGACCCGCTCGTTCCGGGCGTCCGCCTCGTCGCCGAGGCGCAGTGCCGCCTGGTTGAAGCGGGCCAGCGAGGGCGGGTCGGACGGCCCGAGGAGGTGCACCTTCAGCTCCTTGCGGGCCGCGACGAGGGTGTCCTTCTCCGGGTCGCGGACGGACTCCAGCAGCTCGGGGACCTGCGCGGCGTCGGGGCTGAGGACGGTGCCGGCGCGGACGGTCGGGAAGACGTGCCGGAACTCCTCCTCCGTCATGCCGCTGGTGTTGGCCACGGCGTACGGCTTCTCGCTGCTCAGGTAGTCGGAGACGACCGAGGAGACGTCGGAGACCAGGAGATCCGCCTGGTTGAAGCAGCTGAAGATCGCCGGGCGGGGCCCGGTGACGATCTGGTGCTCCCACTCCGGGAGCGAGGCCCAGTAGGCGTTCTCCCATGCCTCCAGCGCCGCGTCGACCCGTGCGGAGCGGCCCTTCTCCGGCGTGCCCTGCACCCGCATGCGCTCCAGCTCGTCGGCGCTGGAGCGGAAGGCAGCCGTGGTGGTCCGGTCCAGTTCGGCCGTGCACCGCTCCAGCTCGGCGGTGGCGGCGGCACCGGGCCGCTCCCCGTTCCGGCCGGCGTT
>NZ_BJMM01000053.1 GCF_006539165.1 Streptomyces cacaoi
GGGGGGGGGGGGGAGGAGGGGACGGCGGGCGGCGGGGAAGCGGGCGGCCCGGTGTGCGGAGGGGGCCGGGCCGCCCGCTGGACGGTACGGATGTGGAGGGGCGCCGGCAGCGACACCGTCGAGCGGGCGCCCGCAGGAAGGATGCGCGGACTCCGGTCGTCTACGCGCGCCACCCGTCACGATCCGTCATCCGTAAGCTGGAGATGATGGAATCCGTCGGAACGAGCGCACTCAGCGAACTGGATCTGCGGCTGCTGCACGCGCTCCAGATCCACCCCCGCGCACCCTGGACCGTCGTCGGCGAGGCGCTCGGTGTCAGCGCGCCCACCGTCGCCCGCCGCTGGGCCCGCCTCCACGAGGCCGGGCACGCCTGGGTCACCGCCTACCATCCGCAGCTCCACCAGGGCACCCACGACCCCGTGAGCGCCTACGTCGCCGCCGAGTGCGCCCCCGGCACGGCGGCCGAGGCCGCACACGCCCTCGCCCGGCACCCCGAGGTGCTCTCCGTCGAACTGACCGCGGGCGCCTGCGACCTGTTCATCACCGTCGGAGCCCGCGACCGGGCCGCCCTCGCCGACTACCTCCTCGGCCCCCTCGGCCAGGTGCCCGGGCTCCGCCGCCTCACCACCTCGTGGGTGACCCGGCTGTGGCTCGAAGGCAGCCGCTGGCGACTGCGCACCCTCGACCGCACCGAGGCCCGCACCCTGCGCGACGCCGCCGACACCGCCCTCCCCCGGCCCCGCCCCGCGCCGTCCGGGGAGCGCGACCCCGTCGACGCGCGCATGATCGCGCTGCTCGCCGAGGACGGCCGCACCTCCTACGCACGGCTCGCCGACGCCTGCGGGGTCACCGAGGCCACCGCCCGGCGCCGGCTCGCCGCACTGCTGCGCGCCGGACGCCTCGCGCTGCGCTGCGACGTCTCCTGGGAAGCCGCCGGATGGCCCGTCACCGCCACCCTGTGGGCCCGTGTGCCCGGCGACCGGCTGGAGGAGACCGCCCGTGCGCTCACCACACTGCCGCAGGCACGGCTCGTCGCCAGCTGCGTCGGAGAGGCCGACCTCGTCCTCGGGCTGTGGCTGCCCGCGCCGTCCGAGGTGCACCGGGTGGCGGCGCAGCTCGCCCGGCGGTTTCCCGGGGTCGAGGTCGTGCGGTGGCTGACCGGGCTGCGGTCCGTCAAGCGGATCGGGAGGCTGCTCGACTCCGAGGGGAGGGCCGCGGGATGGATCCCGCGCGCAGACTGATCCGCCCCCGCGGGGGTCGGCCTTCTTCGCCCCATGGACGATGTGCGGCTTCGCGCCGGTGTCGTGGCCTCCGCGTCGTCTGCCGTGTTTTCCGCCGCGGCGGGAGATCGCTCGCGCTCGTCCTCAAACGCCGGACGGGCTCTTTTTTGCCCCCGTTTCCCGCCCCGGCGGGGAATCGCTCGCGCTCGTCCTCAAACTCCCCCAGCCTCCGGCCGGGAGGGGCCCCCAGACGGGCTCTTTTTGCCCCGGCGGCGGGGAGTCGCTCGTCCTCGAACTCCCCCGGCCTCCGGCCGGTAGGGGCCCCGGACAAGGTCGCCGGGTGCAGCCTGTCCGGCGTTTGAGGGCGAGCGCCCTGGCGCGATGCCTGAACGGTCAGGCCGGCGAACGCGAGGCGTCAACGAGCCCGCACATAAATGTCCGCTCCGTCGATGCGGGCGGCCCGCTCGTACCCCCGCTCCAGGGCCCCGCGCAGCGACGGCACCCGCCATGCCCCGTACGGCTTCCCCCGCGCATCGTCGACGATCAACTGCGGTGGCCGCCGCCGCAGCTCCCACCGGAAGTAGGGCCAGGCGCCGTCCATCGCGTACCGCTCCCCCACCCGCGCGGGGCCGCGCCCGCCGCTGAAGTTGGTGAGGAACCCGGCCGTGAGGTACCGCGAGGCGGGGGCCCGTTGGGAGAGCCAGTAGCCCTCCGGGTGCATGCCCCACAGCAGGACGCGGTCGTCGGGGTCGGTGTAGGCGCGGACGGTGTCGGCGACGCGGTGCGCGTGGTCGAGTTCGGTGCGATCGGCGGTGAACCCCCAGCCGACGAAGCAGCAGGAGATCAGCGCCGTCAGCGCCATCGACGTCATCGCCGTCCGCGGGTGGATCTCGCGCAGCGCGGCGGCGCCCAGGAGGGCCAGCGGGGGCACGACCTGGAGGAAGTAGTGCCCGAAGAACTGGAGGCCGACGGTGGAGGCGCCGAGCGAGGCGGCGAGCCAGGCCCACAGGTCGGCGGTGTGCCGCAGCCGGCGCCGCCGGGGACCGGTCACCGCGACGAGCCCGGCGACGAGCGGGAGCGCGGCGAGGGCGAGCAGTCCGAGTCCGCCCGCGGCACGCAGCAGGGGGCGCAGCCCGGACCCGTCGGCGGAGAGGTAGGCGCCGGAGCCGGTGGCGATCCAGTACAGGAACCGCCCGGGCTGGAAGGCGAGCGCGAGCGCGAGCACCGGCAGCGCCGCGGCGGCGCCGAGCCGGAGCAGGGCGCGCGGGCCGGCCCGGTGCTGCCACAGGATCACCAGTACGGGCAGCAGGACGGCGCCGCCGGTCTGTTTGCACAGGGCGGCGCCCGCGATCGCCAGCCCGGCCCAGGCCCAGCGGGAGCGTTCGGCGCACCAGATCGCCGCGACCGTCCACGGCAGCATGAAGACCTCGAACGTCGCCGCCTGGGTGTCCTCGGGGTCGAGGCCCACGGTCAGCAGGACGTAGGCGGCGCCTGCGGCCCAGGCGGTGCGCTCTCCCCAGCGCCGGTGGGCGATGGACGCGGCGAACCCGGCGCCGACGACGACGGCGACGATCGCGGCGATCCGCACCGGCCACAGCGACCCGTCCCCGAACAGTCCGAACGCGCCCCGGTACAGCCACGGCACGAGGGGCGGCTTGCGGTCGACGACGGTGTCGTAGAGCACGCCGCCGTCGGCGAGTTGCCGCGCCTGGGTGGCCAGGAAGCCCTCGTCGGGGTTCCACAGGGTCCGCGCGAAGGACGGCGCACGGGTCAGCAGGGTGAGCACGACGAGCGTGGGGAACAGCCGCGGCCAGAACGCGGGGATCCGGCGGCCCGGCGGCTGGGCGGGCGGAGCGGGGGCCGCGGGCGCCCTGGGGGGCGAGGCGGCACGGGCCGGTCGTGCGCCCGGTGCGTATCGCTCGACGGAGGGCTGCGGCATGGCCCCAACCTATCGAGCCCCCGCGGCCCCCTCCCGCCGGGCCGTGACGAACCGGCCGCGCCCCGGGCACCCGCGCCCACCAGGACCGGTTGCGCCCGAGCCGTCCGCGTCCACCCCGACCGGCCGCACCCCGGACCGCCCGCGTCCACCCGGACCGGCCGCGCCCCGGCAACCGGTGTCGTGGCGTCGCCGCCGGGTGGATGCCGGACCGTGCCGTGGCCGCGCGGTCCGCCGCTTGCTAGCCTCCAGGAGGCCGTGCGCGAGACCGAGGAGGTGGTACCCGTGAACAACACGACGTGGGTGCTCTCCTTCGGGGTCACGGTCGGGCGATAGGCGGCAGGGGTCGTCCGGGAGCGCCGTTCCGCGCACTCCCGAAAGGCACGACCATGCGGTTCACTTCACTACAGCGCCTCGACGACGGCGTCGTCGAGCGCGCGTTCACCCTCGGCGGGATCCCCGGCATCGTCTGGACGCCCGCGTCCACGTCCGCGTCCGCACCGGCACCGCTGATCCTTCTCGGCCACCCCACGCTGGGGCTGCACACGATGTATCCCCGGCTGGCGGCGCGCGCCCGGCAGGCCACGGCGGACGGCTTCGCCACCGCCACCATCGAGCTGCCCGGGTGCGGCGACCGGCCCCGGTGGCCCGCCGTCGAGCGGGCCCGCGCCGAGCTGCGCCGGGCGCTGCGGGCCGGCGAACCGGTCACCGACGAGATCGCCGACGCGCTCGTGTCGCCGCTCGTCGACCGGTCCGTACCGGAGTGGCGAGCCGCCCTGGACGCCCTTCTGGCGCTGCCCGGGATCGGCGGCCCGGTCGGGTACTCGGGGGGAGTGATCTCCCTCGGGATCCGGCTGGCGCTGGCCGAGCCGCGCATCTCCGCCGCGGTGCTGTTCGCGGGGAGCCTCGTCCCGCGCGCCGTGTTCGAGGAGGCCCGGCGGGTCACCGTCCCGCTGCACGTCCTGTTGCAGTGGGACGACGAGGGCAACGACCGGCAGGCGGCCCTGGATCTGTTCGACGCCTTCGGCTCCCGGGAGAAGACGCTGCACGCCACCACGGGCGGGCACACCGGCGTCCCGGGTTCGCGGCGGACTCCGCCGCCCGGTTCTTCGTCCGCCACCTGCGTTAGGTCGCCTCCTCGTCCGCGGTCCGGCCGCGGATCGAGGAGCGGGCCGTTCGTGCAGCGGGCGGCACCCGCGACGGCAGCGGGCCCGCCTCCGTCCCTCCAGGAGAGGGGGGAGACGGGCCCGGTGCGGAGCCCGACCGGGGTCAGTCTCGGGCGATTTCGGCGCGTTCGGCGTCGTAGCGGCCGTCCAGCTTGGCGACGAGGCCGGTGACCTGGCGGGCGATGTCCGGTGCCGTCAGGCCGATCTCGGACATGACCTCGCCGCGGGAGCCGTGGTCGAGGAACCGCTCGGGGATGCCGAAGTCGCGCAGCGGCACGTCGACGCCGGCGTCGCGCAGCGCCTGGGCGACGGCCGAACCGACGCCGCCCGCACGGCTGTTGTCCTCGACGGTGACGACGACGCGGTGCTCGTCGGCGAGCGGCGGGAGCGACTCGTCGACGGGCTTGACCCAGCGCGGGTCGACGACGGTGGCCGAGATCCCCTGCTTGTCGAGCAGGGTCGCGATCTCCAGGCACATGGGCGCGAGCCCGCCGACGGAGACGATGAGGACGTCGGGCCGCGGCTGCCCGGCGCCGGGCTCGGCCAGCACGTCCATGCCGCCGATGCGGCGGACAGCGGGCACGGAGGGGCCGACGGCGCCCTTGGAGTAGCGGACGACGGTGGGGGCGTCGTCCACCTCGACGGCCTCACGCAGCTGCTGGCGTACCTGTTCGGCGTCGCGGGGCGCGGCCAGCCGCAGTCCGGGCACGCACTGGAGGATCGACATGTCCCACATGCCGTTGTGCGAGGGCCCGTCGGAGCCGGTGACGCCGGCCCGGTCCAGCACGAAGGTGACGCCGCACCGGTGCAGGGCGACGTCCATCAGCAGCTGGTCGAAGGCGCGGTTGAGGAAGGTGGCGTAGACGGCGAAGACGGGGTGCAGGCCGCCGGTGGCGAGGCCGGCTGCGGAGACCGCGCCGTGCTGCTCGGCGATGCCGACGTCGTAGACGCGCTCGGGGAACTCCTGGGCGAAGGCGTGGAGTCCGACGGGGCGCATCATCGCCGCGGTGATGGCGACGATGTCCTCCCGCTCGCGGCCGAGCTTGACCATCTCCTCGCCGAAGACCGAAGTCCAGTCGGCGCCGGAGGACTTGACGGGCAGCCCGGTGTCGGGGTGGATGACGGGGACGGCGTGGAACTGGTCGGCCTCGTCCTGCCGGGCGGGCTGGTAGCCGCGGCCCTTCTCGGTGAGGCAGTGGACGAGGACGGGGCCGCCGAACCGTTTGGCCCGCTGGAGCGCCGATTCGACGGCCGCGATGTCGTGCCCGTCGATGGGGCCGACGTACTTCAGGCCGAGGTCTTCGAACATGCCCTGCGGGGCGATGAAGTCCTTCAGGCCCTTCTTCGCGCCGTGCAGCGTCTCGTAGAGCGGCTTGCCGACGACGGGGGTGCGGTTGAGCATCTCCTTGCCGCGGGCCAGGAAGCGCTCGTAGCCGTCGGTGGTGCGCAGGGTGGCGAGGTGGTTGGCGAGCCCGCCGATGGTCGGCTCGTAGGAGCGCTCGTTGTCGTTGACCACGATGACGAGCGGACGGTCCTTGGCCGCGGCGATGTTGTTGAGCGCTTCCCAGGCCATTCCGCCGGTGAGCGCCCCGTCGCCGATGACGGCGACGACGTGGTCGTCACCGCCGCGCACCTCGTTGGCCTTCGCCAGGCCGTCGGCCCAGCCGAGCACCGTGGAGGCGTGCGAGTTCTCGATGATGTCGTGCGCCGATTCGGCGCGCGAGGGGTAGCCGGACATGCCGCCCTTGGCGCGCAGCTTGGAGAAGTCCTGGCGGCCGGTGAGCAGCTTGTGCACATAGGACTGGTGCCCGGTGTCGAAGAGCACCTTGTCCTTCGGGGAGTCGAAGACCCGGTGCAGGGCGATGGTCAGCTCGACCACGCCGAGGTTCGGGCCCAGGTGTCCGCCGGTCTTGGAGACCGCGTCGACCAGGAAGCTGCGGATCTCCCCGGCGAGCGCCTCCAGCTGCTCGGGGGTGAGCCGGTCCAGATCGCGTGGTCCCCTGATGCGGGTCAGCAACGCCACCCGTACCTCCTTGCTTCGAGCGTGCTCGCGCGTATCGAGCCGTGTGATCGAGCATGTGATCGTGCTGTGCCGATTCCGTCGAGTCTAATGTTCCGCCCGCGAGGTCGGTCATCGGCCGGTGCCATCTCGGTCACACGAACAGGCTCTTGCCCCGTGCGTGGACCCGTGTATGCACGGGCGGGGGCACGTGTGCCCGCGGCCGTACGCCGCACACGTGCCCCCGCTTCCGGAAAGTGACCTGTTTCTCACCCTCGCCGTCGTCCCGGCCGTCGTCCCTGCCGTCGTCCCGGCCGTCGTCCCGGCCGGTGGACGGCACCGGCGCCGGCCGCGCTGTCAGGCGCGTCCGGCGGTCTTCTGGGTCCTGCGGGAGACGGAGTCGATCACGACGGCGGCGAGCAGCACCGCGCCGGTGATCATGTCCCGGACGGCGGAGCCGGTGCCGAGCAGGGCCATGCCGGAGTTGATCGACTGGATGACGAGCGCGCCCAGCAGCGCCGACCAGGTCTTTCCGCGCCCGCCGAAGAGGCTGGTGCCGCCGATCACGGCCGCGGCGATGCAGTTCATCAGGAGGCTGCCGGCCCCGGAGGACTGGTTGGCCGCGTTGATCTGCGAGGCGAGGAACAGCCCGCCGATGGCCGCCATGGTCCCGGCGATGGAGTAGACCGAGATCCGGATCAGCGAGACGTTGATGCCCGCACGGGACGCGGCCTCGCTGCTGCCGCCGACGGCGAAGACCTTGCGGCCGTAGCCGGTGCGGCGCAGCACGAAGTCGCCCACGACCACGAAGCCGACGAAGATCACCACGGCCAGCGGCAGCCCCTTGTAGGAGTTGAAGACGAAGGCGGCGGCGTACGCGGGCACGGCCAGGACCACGGTGCGCAGCACGATCTCGCTGAGCGGGCGGCTGGGCACGTCGGCGGCCTTGCGGCGGCGGGCGTCCAGCAGCGAGAAGCCGAGGAAGGCCAGGACGCAGACGGTGGCCAGGCCCATGGCGGCGGCCTTGTCGGCGAAGTAGTGGTTGGTCAGCTGGGCGACGACGCCGTCGTCGTCCAGGTTGATCGTTCCGCTCGCGCCGAGGATCTGGAGCATCAGACCGTTCCAGCCGAGCAGGCCCGCCAGGGTGACGACGAACGCGGGTACGCCGATCCGGGCGAAGAAGAATCCGTGCACGGCCCCTGCCGCCATCCCGGTGAGGACGGCCAGGATCAGGGCGAGCACCTCGTTCATGCCCTGGTTGACGCTGAGCACGGCGAAGACGGCCGCCGACATGCCGCTGACCGAGCCGACGGACAGGTCGATCTCGCCGAGGATCAGCACGAAGACGATGCCGACGGCGATCAGTCCGGTGCCGGCGCTCTGCACGAACAGGTCGTTGAGGTTGTTCGCGCTGAGGAAGGCGGAGTCCTGGAGCTGGAAGACCAGCGCGATGACGATCAGCCCGACGATCACGGGCACGGAGCCCAGCTCGCCGGTGCGCAGCCGCCGCCCGAGGTCGGTGAGGTAGCCCTTGAAGCCCTCCTGGCGCACCAGGAGGCGCGGGTCGACGGTGGCGGTGGCGGCGCCGGAAGCGGCCGTTCCGGCATCCGTGCGCGGCTCCTCGTGCTGGGTCTCGCGGGGCTCGGCGGGGGTGCCGGTGCTCACTGGTTCACCTCCGTGGTGCGGGCCTCGCGCCGGGTGACGACGTTGTCGGTCGCGCCGGTGATGGCCGAGACGATCTCTTCCTGGGTGGTGTCGGCGACCGTGAAGGTGCCGTTGTTGCGCCCCAGCCGCAGGACGGCGACCCGGTCGCTGACCTCGCGGACCTCGGCCATGTTGTGGCTGATGAGGATCACGCCGAGGCCCCGCTCGCGCAGCCGCTCGACCAGGTCGAGGACCTGTGCCGTCTGCTCGACGCCGAGCGCCGCCGTCGGCTCGTCGAGGACGACGACCTTGGGCTCCCCCAGCAGCGAGCGGGCGATGGCCACGGTCTGCCGCTGCCCGCCGGAGAGCGAGGCGACGGGTATCCGGACGCTGGGTATGCGGATGGAGAGCGTGGAGAGCAGTTCGCGGGCGCGGCGCTCCATCTCGACCTCGTCGAGCACACCGCGCTTGAACAGCTCGCCGCCGAGGAAGAGGTTGCCGACGACGTCGAGGTTGTCGCACAGCGCGAGGTCCTGGTAGACGGTCGCGATGCCCAGCTCCTGGGCGTCGTGCGGCCGTGCGACGCGGACCGGGCGGCCCTCCCACTCGATGGTCCCCTCGTCCGCCGGGGAGACCCCGGCGATGGTCTTGACGAGGGTGGACTTGCCGGCGCCGTTGTCGCCGACCAGGGCGACGACCTCACCGGGGTGGATCTCCAACTCGACGTCCGTGAGCGCCTGTACGGCTCCGAACCGCTTGGAGACTCCGCGCAACGCCAGCACGGGCGTAGCGGACACGTGAATCAACTCCTTCGCCGCCTGACCGCGGGTGCCGGCGGGTGAGCGTGCCGACGCCCCCGCCGTGGCGGGGTGGAAGGCGGGGGCGCCGGAGACAGGGGGGGGGGATCCGGAAGGCGCCGCGCGCCGCTCCGGCCGCCGGGGCCGGTGCCGGGAACGCGCGGCGGCCGTCCGCTACTTGATGTCCGCCTTCGCGCAGGCGCTCTCGAACTTGGCGGTGCAGATCTCCTTGGCGGTGAAGAACCCGGGCTGCCCGACGTACTTCTTGACGCCGTCCTTGGTCAGCGGCAGCGGCTTGACGATGATCGTCGGCACGTCCTTCTCGGACTCGCTGTCCGTCTTGGAGGTGGCGATGTCGTCGAGCTCGTCCCCCTTGGCCAGGGCCACGGCGAACTTGGCGGCGGCCTCGGTCTCGGGCACATAGGGCTTGTAGACGCTCATGAACTGCTCGCCCGTCAGGATGCGCTGGACGCCGTTGAGTTCGGCGTCCTGGCCGGTCACCGGGGGCATGTTGTCCTTGGTGAACCCGGCGCCCTTGAGCGCGGTGATCACACCGCCCGCCATGCCGTCGTTGGCCGAGTAGACGCCGACGACGTTCTTCTTGCCGAGCGCCGAGAGCGCGCCCTTCATGTTCTCGTTGGCGTTCTCCGGCTTCCACTCCTTGGTGTCGTACTCCTTGCCGATCTTCACCTTGCCGTCGAGTACGGAGTGGGCGCCGTCCTTGTACATCTTGGCGTTCGGGTCGGTGATCGAGCCGTTCATCATGACGATCTTGCCGTCGTCGGCCTTGTCGCCCAGCTCCTTGAGCAGCGAGCTGGCCTGGATCTTGCCGACGGTGGGGTTGTCCACCGACGTGTACGCCTTGATGGGGCCCTCGGCGAGCCGGTCGTAGGCGACGACGGGGATGCCCGCGCCGTCGGCCTTCTTGACCGAGCTGGCGATGGACTTGGCGTCCACCGCGTCCAGGATCAGCGCGTCGACCTTCTTGGCGATCATCGTGTCGACCTGCTGCTGCTGGAGGGTGGCGTCCTGCTTGGCGTTGGAGTAGAGGATCTTGGTGTCCTTGCCGGCCAGCTCCTTGATCTTCTTCTCCATCAGCGGCCGGTCGAAGCGTTCGTACCGGGCCGTCTGGTTCTCGGGGAGCAGGAGCCCGATGGTCAGCGGACCCTTCTTGTCCTTCTTCCCGGCGTCGTCGCCGGCCTGGTCCGCGCTGCCGCAGCCGGCGGTGGCGAGGGCGAGCGAGAGAGTGACCGTGCCGAACACGAGGCCGCGCACTGCTGCGTGCATTGGGGTTACCTCCCTGACGGGGCCGCGGCGTCGCGGCCGAGGTAGCCGGAAGTCAACTCGTCGCCGTTCGTACGGTCAATAAGTAAATCCTTAACGAGATGGCAACGATGCCATTCATTACGGCAGTGAAGGCACTTGTCGTATGTACCCCGTGAACGGACGCCACCGGGCGGGGAGTTGGGACGGACCGGGCGCGGGCGCGCTCCCCCGGAGGCGCCCGCCGGTCCCGGGCCGGCGGCCGGACGTCAGGCCGCCGCGCCCGCCGCCCCGGCCGCGTCCAGCAGGGTCGCCTCGCCCATCTCGCTCAGCACCAGCGCGAGCGCTCCCAACACCTCGGCCCGGCTGCCGAGTTCGCCCGGCAGCACCGTCAACTGGCGTGCCGCGCTGGGGATCGCGTACCGCGCGACCGAGTCGCGTACCGGGTCGAGGACCAGATCGCCGGCCTCGGCGAGATCCCCGCCGAGCACCACCCGGGAGGGGTTGAGCAGATTGCACAGGCTGGCGACGCCGCTGCCGATGTGCCGTCCGACATCCGCGATCACCCGCCGGCAGCCCGGATCGCCCTCCTGCGCGAGCCGCACCATGCGCTCCATCGTCAGCCCGGCGCCGTGCGTGGGGGTGAGCAGCGGCAGGACGTAGCGGGCCGCGGTGAACGTCTCCAGGCAGCCGCGGTTGCCGCAGCGGCAGACAGGCCCGGACTCGTCCAGCGTGATGTGCCCGATCTCGCCCGCCGTGCCGCCCGGGCCGCGGTACACCTGCCCGCTGATCACCAGCCCGGCGCCGACACCGCTGGCCACCTTGATGTAGGCGAGGTCCTCGGCGCCGTGGCCCGCGCCCCACACCTGCTCGCCGAGCGCCCCCAGGTTGGCGTCGTTGTCGACGTAGACCGGGACGCCCAGCCGGGCGGCGAGGTCGTCGCGCGGGTTGGTGCCGGCCCAGCCCGGCAGGATCGCGGTGGAGCCGAGCACCCCGGTGCCGATGTCGATGGGTCCCGGCACGCCCAGGCCGACGCCGATGACCTTGGCGCGCCCGCTGCCGGCGGAGGCGGTTCCGACGAGTCGGCGGACCATGGCCTCGGCGCGGTCCAGCCCCTCGGCGGAGGAGGCGTCCACGTCGATCGGCTCGGCGTCCTCGCTGAGCACCTTGTGCGCCAGGTTGCCGATGGCGACGCGCAGATGGGAGTGGCCGAAGTCGACGCCGACGACGAGTCCGGCGTCCGCGCTGAGCGAGACGGCGCGGGCCCGCCGGCCGCCCGAGGAGGTGGGGGTGACCTCGACGGTCCCGGCCTCCTTCAGCTCGCGCACGATGTTGGAGACGGTCGCGGCGGACAGCCCCGTCGTACGGGCGATCTCCGCCTGGGTGAGGGAGCCGGCCATGCGCACGGCACGGACGACGCGTTCGAGGTTCGCCCGGTGAAGCGAGGACTGCGATCCCGGAGTCTCCACCACTGTTTCTCTCCCCGCTTGTCTCCAACAATTGAACTCTAAGCAGAGCCCCAGCGGTTCACCGCGTCAAGTCCTTGAGCACGGGTGGGCGCGGTGGGCGCTCATATGTGACGCGATTCTACGGAGTGTGAGCGCACGGGAACCCCACGGGGTCCGGTGGAACCGGGCACCGTGAGGCCCCTGCGGCGCCGGTGTTCAGCGAGGACGACGCAGCGCGCACAACCGGGCGCGGAGCGCGGTCACTTCACCGAGCCGGCCGTCAGACCGGAGACCACATGCCGTTCGATGAAGGCGAACAGGATGATCACCGGGACGATCGCCACCACGGAGGCGGCGAAGAGGTAGTTCCACTGCACCGTGTAGTTGCCGATGAAGTTGTTGATGCCGACCGTCAGCGGCTGCTTGGCGGGCTCGGTGGAGAGCGTCAGCCCCATCACGAACTCGTTCCACGAGGTGATGAAGGTGAAGATCACCGCGGTCACCACCCCGGGCAGCGCCAGCGGCAGCGTCACCTTGACCATCGCGCCGAGCCTGCTGGTGCCGTCCACCATGGCGGCCTCCTCCAGCTCGGCGGGGATCGAGCCGATGTACGCGCTCAGGATCCAGACCGCGAACGCCAGGTTGAACGCGGCGTTGCACAGGATCAGCGTCCAGACGGAGTTGAGCATGTCCAGCTGGTAGAACTCGCGGTAGAGCCCGACCAGCAGCGCCGTCGGCTGGAACATCTGCGTGACGAGCACCAGCAGCAGGAACCACTTGCGCCCCCGGAAGCGCACCCGCGCCGTGTAGTAGGCGGCGGGCAGCGAGACGAGCAGCACCAGCAGCGTGGCACCGGCCGAGACCAGCAGCGTGACCTGGAGATTGTCCCCGAGCGAGGACTCCTTCCAGACGTTGACCAGGTTCGACCACTGCCAGCTGTCCGGCAGATAGCTGCGGTCGCGCAGTTCGTCGGCCGGCCGCAGCGCGGTGACGATCATCTCCAGGTACGGCGCGATGAAGACGGCCGCCAGCAGCCAGGCGAAGGCGGCGATCAGCAGCGTGCGCGGCCTCAGCCGGCGCTGCTTCGGCCGGGGCGGCGGTGCCGGGGCCCCGGTCTGCGCGGGCGCGGTCGTCGCGGCCATCAGTCCTCCTCGTTCCACCGGCTGACCTTCAGGAAGATCAGCACGAGCACGACGACCATCGCGAAGTTCACCACCGACATCGCCGCGGACTCGGCGATGTCGGTCTCCTTGAGCTTGTACATGAACACCGTGGTCGTGGCGGTGTCGCTGCCCGGACCGCCCTGCGTCATGGCCCAGATGACGGGGAAGGAGTTGAAGACGTTGATGAGGTTGATCACCACGCCGACGAGGAAGGCCGGACGCAGCAGCGGCAGCGTGATGCCGCGGTAGGTCTGCCAGCCGCTCGCGCCGTCGATGCGCGCGGCCTCGTACACGTCCTTCGGGACGGTCTGGAGCCCGGCGAGCAGTGTGTAGGTGGTGAACGGCAGCGAGACGAAGACGGCGACGAACATCATCCAGGGCCAGGCGGTGCCCGGCGAGCCCAGCCAGTCCCGGGACTTGTCGATCAGCCCCAGATCGAGCAGCACGGTGTTGAGGACGCCCGCCGTCTGGTTGAGCATCCACTTGAAGCCGGTGGCCGTCATCAGCACGGACGCCGCCCACGGCGCGATCAGCGCCCAGCGGGTGATCCGGCGCCCGGGGAAGCGCTGGTTGAACAGCTGGGCCAGGCCCAGCGAGAGCAGCATGGTGACGGCGACGACCACCACCGTCCACAGCACGGTCCAGACGAGGACGTGCCCGAAGTCGGTCTCGTCGAACAGTTTTCTGTACTTGTCGGTGCCCGCCGACCCGCGGATGATCCCCGCGATGCTGATGTTCAGGAACGAGGTCCGCACCAGCTCGACGATCGGGTAGACGACGACGGCGAGGATCAGCAGCAGGACGGGGGCGATCCACGGAAGCGGGCCGAGGCGGGCCAGACCGCCGCCCCGCGGGCGGCGGACCGGCCGGCTCGAACGCCCGCCACGCGCCCGGGACCCGGCGGTCTCCGGGTCCGGGGACGGCGGAGCCTTCAGTGACACGGGAAGCTCTCCCTTACGGTGCGCGGCG
The DNA here is from genome assembly GCF_006539165.1 of Streptomyces cacaoi. Taxonomy (GTDB): domain Bacteria; phylum Actinomycetota; class Actinomycetes; order Streptomycetales; family Streptomycetaceae; genus Streptomyces; species Streptomyces cacaoi. Next base: position 13,606 of record NZ_BJMM01000053.1, read on the forward strand.
TGCGGTGCCGGTGCGGACGGTGACGCATGGGTCGCCCGTGTCTACTTGTTCTTCGCCGCGTCCTCGGCCTTCTTCTGGAGATCGCCGAGCACCTGCCGGGGGTTCTCCGTGACGGCCTTGCCGCCCGTCTTCTTCATCTCGGCGGAGACCACGTCCCAGGCCGGGTCGCCCAGCGGGTAGAACTTCGCGTTCGGCAGCTCCTCGAAGAAGGGCTCCAGGTCCTTGTGTTCGCCGCTGCTGCGCATCTGCTGGACGGCGTCCTCGGTGACCGGCGGGAAGTTGTACATCTCGTTGAACTTCAGCATCTTCTTCGAGTACGTGAAGTCGAGGAACTTCTTGATGGCGTCCTTCTTGCCGCCGTCCTTGAAGGCCATCATCCAGTCCGCCACGCCCAGCGTGGACTTCAGCGGGCCGTTCTTGCCGGGGATCGTGGCGACGCCGTAGTCGACCTTGCCGGCCTTGGCCATCTGCACCAGGGTCGGGTGCCCGTTGAGCATGCCGGCCTTGCCCGCGGCGAAGTCGGCGAAGGCGGTCTTGCGGTCGGTGGTGGCCGGGTTGGCGTAGGTCAGGCCGGGCTTCACCAGGTTGTCCTTCAGCCAGGTGAAGGTCTCGACGTTCTGCTTGCTGTCGAGGGTGTACGCGCCCTTCGCGTCGGTGAAGCCGCCGCCGTTGCCCAGCTCCCAGATCATCGTCTCGCCCTGGGTCTCCTCGGGCCCGAGCGGCAGCGCGTACGGGGTCTCGGCGGCCTTGGACTTCTTGATCTTCTCGGCGGCCTCGGCCACCTCGTCCCAGGTCTTCGGCGGCTCCTTGATGCCGGCCTTCTCGAACACGTCCTTGTTGTAGAACAGGACACGGGTCGAGGAGGTCCACGGGATGCCGTACTGGGTGCCGTCGACCTCGCCGGCCTTGTTGAAGGAGTCGACGATGTTGGCGCGCGTCTTGGCGGACGTCACCTCGTCCGCCTTGTAGAGCAGGTCGTCGGCGACCTTGTCGGCGTAGCCGCCGGTCTGGAGCAGGTCGGGCACGTTCCCGCTCTGGATCATCGTCTTGACCTGCTTGTCGATCTCGTTCCAGTTGATGACCTGGACGTCGACCTTGATGTCCTTGTGCTCCTTGCGGAAGTCCTTGACGACCTCCTGCCAGTAGAGCTTGGACGCGTTGGACTTCTTGTCGCCGTAGTCGGCGGCCACGAGCTTGAGGGTGTTCTTGTCCCCGGAGCCCCCGCTGTCCCCACCGCAGGCCGTCAGGCCCAGTGCCATGGTGAGCGCTGCGGCACCGGCCACGACTGCTCTTGTCTTCATCTCTGCTCAACCCTTCGACATCGGTGTCGACTTCTGCGACGGATGATCCCGGTTGTGCTGTGGCGCCGAGACTATCCAGGCACGACCCCCCGCAACAGGTCTAGCCCACTTTTCATCGCCGTTCCGAAATGCCCTGTAGGGCAAGGGACTTGGCCCGGCGCCGCAGCGGGTTCACAGGAGCGCACGGACCGCCGGCCCGGCACCGGAGGACGGCGCGGACGCCCGGCTGCGGACCCTCGCCGGGGCCGTTCCGGGTGTGCCCGGCGCCTCGGCCCCGCCGAGGCGCCGGGCGGGCCCCGGCCCTCCGGACCGCCGTCCTCGGCACGGCCTCCCCGCCCGCCGCGCCGCTCTCTCGCCGCGGGCCGCGGCAGCCGGGTCGTACAGCTCGTGCGGAATCGTGTCCCCGGGAACGGCGGTGGGGCGCGGCTCGGTTCGGGGTGGGACAGATGGACAGATATAGGCCACGCCCGACGGCCGGGCAAGATCGAGCGCACTGCCGCCCGGCATCTTTCCCGAGTTGAGACCTCGGCCCTCTCCCTCGGCCCCCTCCTCGGCCCTCTCCCTTCCTCCCCTCCTTCCCCAACTCCCCTGCCGATCCCTTGACACCGCATGGGAGCACCCGCGTTACTGGGCTCTGACATCTGACTGTGACAACGTTGTCGGCCCCTGCTGAGAGGTCCGTGTGCGCCACAGACACCTGCCCCGATCCAGACCGCCGGCCGGGCGGAGAGCCGCGAGCGCCACCCCGCCGTCCGCCCTCCGGCCGTCCCCGCGCCGACGCCCCCGCCGCGGCCCCGCGCTCCGCCGGCCGGCCGCCGTGCGCACCGCCGCCACGCTCGTTCTCGCCCTCCTCGCCACCACCGCGCTCCAGCAGTCCGCCTCCGCCGTGCCGGACCCCGGAACTCCGCAGCGCACCACCGGCTTCCACTCCTCCTTCGAGGACGACGACCCGGCACCGCACTGGCGCGACACGGTCGAGACCGGCCCCGACGGCGCGCCACGCGCCGACGGCGTCACCCGGCCCGGCACCGGGGCACCGGGCCTGTCCACCCGCGTCGGCGACGGACCCGAGAAGTCCCCCACCGCGAAGACCGGCGCCGGCTTCACCGGCCAGCACGCCCTGCGCTACGCCGGTGAACACACCGCCGACGGGCGGGGGTTCGCCTACAACAAGCTCTACGACGTCGACGTCACCGTCACCCGCGACACCGAGCTGTCCTACCGGCTCTTCCCCGAGATGACCGGCGACGACCGCTCCTACAGCGCCACGAACGTCGCCGTCGACCTCGCCTTCACCGACGGCACCTACCTCAGCGACCTCACCGCGCGGGACCAGCACGGCATCCGGCTCAACCCGCGCGCACAGGGCGACAGCAAGACGCTCTACGTCAACCAGTGGAACAACCAGCGGGCCCGGATCGGGGCCGTCGCCGAGGGCAGGACGATCGACCGCGTCCTCATCGGCTACGACGCGCCCCAGGGCAGCCCCGACGGCTCGTTCTCCGGCTGGCTCGACGATCTGCGCCTCGGGCCCGCACAGCGCGTCCAGCCGAAGAAGCACCTGTCCGACCATGTGCTCACCACCCGCGGCACCAACTCCAGCGGCGAGTTCTCCCGCGGCAACAACTTCCCCGCGACGGCGGTCCCGCACGGCTTCAACTTCTGGACGCCGGTGACCGACGCGGGCGCCAAGGACTGGCTGTACGAGTACGCGCGCAAGAACAACGACGACAACCTGCCCACGCTCCAGGGCTTCTCCGCCAGCCACGAGCCGAGCCCCTGGATGGGCGACCGGCAGACCTTCCAGGTGATGCCGTCCACCGCGCACGGCACCCCGGACGCCTCGCGCACGGCCCGCGCCCTGCCCTTCCGGCACTCCGACGAGACGGCACGCCCCCACCACTACGGCGTGACGTTCCGCAACAAGCTGCGCGCCGAGATCGCGCCCGCCGACCACGCGGCGATGATGCGGTTCACCTTCCCCGGGGACGACGCGAGCCTCATCTTCGACAACGTCGACGACAACGCGGGGCTCACCCTCGACACCCGGCGCGGCACCGTCAGCGGCTGGTCGGACGTCAAGAGCGGCCTGTCCACCGGCGCCACCCGGATGTTCGTCTACGCCGAGTTCGACCGGCCCGTCACCGGCGGCGGCAAGCTGGACGGCGGCGGCTCCGAGAACGCCGCGGGCTACCTCCGGTTCGACGGCGGCGCCGACCGCACCGTCTCCATGCGGATCGCCACCTCGCTGATCGGCGTCGACCAGGCGAAGGCCAACCTCCGCCAGGAGATCCCGCGTTCGGCCGGCTTCGACCGCGTCAAGGACCGCGCACAGGCGCAATGGGACGACATCCTGGACACCATCGAGGTCGAGGGCGCGACACAGGACCAGCTCACCACGCTGTACTCCAACCTGTACCGGCTGTATCTGTACCCCAACTCCGGGCACGAGAAGGTGGGTTCGCGCACCCGGTACGCCAGCCCGTTCTCCGAGGCCGTCAAGCCCGACACCCCCACCGAGACCGGCTCGAAGATCGTCGACGGTGAGGTCTACGTCAACAACGGCTTCTGGGACACCTACCGCACCACCTGGCCCGCCTACTCCTTCCTCACCCCGAAGCGCGCGGGCAAGCTCGTCGACGGCTTCGTCCAGCAGTACAAGGACGGCGGCTGGATCTCCCGCTGGTCCTCGCCCGGCTACGCCGACCTCATGACCGGCACCTCCTCCGACGTCGCGTTCGCCGACGCGTACGCCAAGGGCGTCGACTTCGACGTGGAAGCCGCCTACGAGGCGGCCGTCAAGAACGCCACCGTCGCCCCGCCCGACCCCGGCGTCGGCCGCAAGGGCATGAACACCTCCCCCTTCCTCGGCTACACCAGCACCGACACCAAGGAAGGCATGTCCTGGGCGCTGGAGGGCTACCTCAACGACTACGGCATCGGGCGCATGGGCCAGGCCCTCTACAAGAAGACGGGCGAGAAGCGGTACAAGGAGGAGTCCGCCTACTTCCTCCAGCGCGCCCAGGGCTACGTCCACCTCTTCGACAAGCGCGTCGGCTTCTTCCAGGGCAAGGACGCCCAGGGCGGCTGGCGCGTCTCCCCCGACGCCTACGAGCCGCGCGAATGGGGCCACGACTACACCGAGACCAACGCCTGGAACTTCGCGTTCACCGCGCCCCAGGACTCCCGCGGTCTCGCCAACCTCTACGGCGGGCGCAAGGGCCTGGCGAAGAAGCTCGACGCCTACTTCTCCACCCCGGAGACCGCGGAGGAGAAGTACGCCGGCTCCTACGGCGGCATCATCCACGAGATGACCGAGGCCCGTGACGTCCGGATGGGCATGTACGGGCACAGCAACCAGCCCGCACACCACATCGCCTACATGTACGACGCCGCGGGACAGCCCTGGAAGACCCAGGAGAAGGTCCGCGAGGCGCTCTCCCGGCTCTACCTCGGCAGCGAGATCGGCCAGGGGTACGCGGGCGACGAGGACAACGGCGAGATGTCCGCCTGGTACGTCTTCAGCGCGCTCGGCTTCTACCCGCTGGTCATGGGCTCGCCCGAGTACGCCGTGGGCTCCCCGCTGTTCACCAAGGCCACCGTCCACCTCGAAGGCGGCCGGGACCTGGTGATCAAGGCGCCCGAGAACAGCGCGAAGAACGTCTATGTGCAGGGCCTGAAGGTCGACGGCAAGAAGTGGAAGTCCACCGCGCTGCCGCACCGGCTGCTCGCCGAGGGCGGCACGCTGGAGTTCGACATGGGCCCCGAGCCGTCCTCCTGGGGCTCCGGCAAGCGGGCCGCGCCCTCGTCCCTCACCCGGGACGACAAGGTGCCCTCACCCCGGCGGGACGTCTCGGTGCCGGGTGACTCGCCGCTGCTCGACGACACCAGTGACACGGACGGCGACGCGGCCTCCGGCCCCGTCCCGGTGACCGACGGCGCCCGCGTCACCTCCTACACCCTCACCTCGTCCGCCAAGGAGAAGGCGCCCGACGGGTGGGTGCTCCAGGGCTCGCGCGGCGGGAAGTGGCACACCGTCGACCGCCGCTCCGGCGAGACCTTCCGCTGGGACAGACAGACCCGGGTGTTCGACCTTCCGCACCCGGGCACGTACGACCGCTACCGGCTCGTCCCCCGGGGCTCCGGCAAGCGCCTGGCCGAGTTCGAACTGCTCGGACGGCCCGGCCGGCGCTGAGCCGTCCGGTCCGCACCACCGGTACCGCCGCCGCCAGCGGCAGGGGGCCGGGGCACCCGCCCCGGCCCCCGTTCCCTTTCCCGGGGCCGTGCCCCTCCCGCTTCCCCGCTCCGTCCGCCGGACGGGGGCGCCGCCCCGACGAGGCGCCGGACGCGCTCGCGGGCCGCGCCGCGACCGGGCACGCGCGCGGCGCACGCGCGCCGACGCACGCACGGCCGGACGGTAGACGAGCGTTTTTCGACCCACCGTCCCGAATGCCCTTCGATATCCGTTGCCGCCCTGCAAACCTCCAGGGGGAATTGCCGATCCCTGCGGGCGCCGAACGGGCCCCGCGTGTACGCAGAGGGGCACCGATCATGGTCTACCTGCTCGGCCTGATCTCCGCCTGCTTCCTCGGACTGGGCTTCGTCCTGCAACAGGAGGCCGCGGCCCGGGCCCCGCTCTCGGAGATGCTGACCTTCCGGCTGCTGCTCGACCTGATGAAGGTGCCGCGCTGGCTGGGCGGCATCGGGTGCATGGTCGTCGGCCAGATCGTCAGCGCCGTCGCCCTCGTCAAGGGCGACGTGACCAAGGTCGAGCCGATGCTCGTCACCAATCTGCTCTTCGCCATGGCCCTGGCCCGCTGGCTCAGCGGCGAGCGGCTGGGCGGCACCGGCTGGGCCGGGGTGCTGCTGCTCAGCGGCGGCGTGGCCGCGTTCGTCGTGGCCGGGCAGCCGGAGGGCGGCGACGCACCGGTCGGCGCGTTCCGGCACTGGCTGGTGTTCGGCCTGGTCGCGGGCGTCGCGCTGGTCCTCGTGGTGATCGCACGCCATCTGCGCCTGGTGGAGGAGCCGCCGCTGCTGGCGGCCGCCGCCGGGGTGCTGTACGGGCTCCAGGACGCCCTCACCCGGGCCGTCGGCGAGATCCTGGACGAATCGGGGGTGACCGGGCTGCTGCTGACCTGGCAGCCGTACGCCATCGTCGCCCTCGCCGTCACCGGACTGCTGCTGGTCCAGAGCGCCTTCGAGGCGGGCCCGCTGCGGATGTCCCTGCCGTCACTGACCGCGGCCGAACCCATCGCGGGCATCGCCTGCGGCATCGGCTTCCTCGGCGACACGGTCCAGGTGACCCCCACCGCGCTGGCCTTCGAAGCGGCCGGGCTGGTCGCCGTCGTCGCCGGAGTGTTCCTGCTGGGCCGGCACCCGGCGATGCCGAGCGCGGAGAAGGAGGAGGAGATCGAGGGCGGGGACGGGGCCGGGGGCGGGCCCACGGAAGGGGGCGCCCCGGGGGACGGGGCCGGGCCCACGGCACGGGGCGGGCCCGGAGACGAGGCCGAGGGCCCCGGCGGTGGGCAGACCGGCGGACGGCCGGAGAGCTGAGCCCCCGGCGGCACATGCCGCCAGGCGGCGGGCCCGGACGCTGCACACCAGCGGCAGCCGTCCGCCGAGCCCCGGCAGCACATGGCACCACCGGGCGGGCGCGACCTCGCACACCGCGGCAGATGTCCGCCGAGTCCGGCAGCCCGGACCTCCACCCGGCGGGCCGGACCCTGCTCCCCGCACGGCAGGTGTCCGACGAGCGGGCGGAGCCGCCGCCGCCACCCGGCGGGCCCGGACCTTGCACACCCGCGTCACCAAGGACAAGGATGATCAGCCATGCCCACCAAGACACTGCACATCCCCACCCCGGACGGTCAGGCCGACGCCTTCGCGGTCCACCCCGACGACGGCTCGCAACACCCCGGTGTCCTGCTCTACATGGACGCCTTCGGCCTGCGCCCGGTGCTGGAGGAGATGGCCGGCGAACTGGCCCGGCACGGCTACTTCGTGCTCGTGCCCAACGTCTACTACCGGCACGCGCCGTCGCCGGTGCTCGACCTCCCCGAGCACATCGGAGAGGACGTCCGGTCCGGCATCATCGGCCGGCTGATGCCCCTGATCGAGGCGCACACCCCCGAACGGGTCCTGCGCGACGCCGACGCCTACCTCCGGTTCCTCACCTCGCTGCCCGAGGTGAGCGACGGACCGGTCGGCACGATCGGCTACTGCATGGGCGCCGTCCTGGCGATGCGCACCGCGGCGGCCCACCCCGACCAGGTCGCCGCCTGCGCGGGCTTCCACCCCGGCCCGCTGGTCACCGACGCACCCGACAGCCCGCACCGGCAGCTCTCCTCCCTCACCGCCGAGGTCCACATCGGCCTCGCCGAGCAGGACATGACCCCCGAGGCCCGCGCGGAGCTGGAGCAGGCCCTGGACGCCGCCGGGGTCGGCTACACCACCGAGGTCTACCCCGACACCGTGCACGGCTTCACCATGTCCGACACCGACGCCTTCGACCCGGCGGGCCACCAGCGCCACTGGGACCGCCTCCTCCCCCTCCTCGACCGCAACCTCACCACCGACTGAGCCTTCCGCGGCCGACAACCGGGCCCCGCCGAGAACGAACCGACCGAGCGTCGGCTCCGCCTCGGCGGGGCTTTCGTGTGTCACCGGCTCTCCGCGACGGCCACGCGCCCCGTCCGCAGCGAGGTCCGCTCCCGCGCCGGAGCGCCGAGTTCACGTGCGACGTCGAGCAGGCTGCTGTCCCGCACCACCCGCAGGCCGTGTGCCGCGAGCAGCGCGGCCATCCGCCGCGGTCTCCACAGCGAGCGCCACGGCTCGCCCGCGGTGACGGAGCTGCCGAGCACCCGGCTCAGCCGTCTGCCGGCGGCCGCTTTGAGGGACGGCGTCTGGTAGTTGACGACGAGCGCACTGCCCGGAGCGGTCCGTGCGGCGAGCGCGGCCAGCGTGGCGCACACCTCCTCGGGCGTGAGGTAGGGGACAACGCCCTCCCACAGCCAGGTAGTCGGCTCCACCGGGTCGTGCCCCGCGGCTTCCAACGCCGCGCCGAGGTCGTCGACGGCGAAGTCGACCGGGGTGAACCGAACGGAGCGGGCGAGCGCCGGCGGTCCCGCTGTCCCGTTGCCGTCCTCCTCGCGCCCGCGCACGGCGTCCGCGAGCCGGGCGCGCTTGTCCCGCTGCGAGGCCGGATGGTCGACCTCCCACACCGTGGTCCGTGCGAGTGCGGACAGCCGCCAGGCACGGGTGTCCAGACCGGCGCCGAGAATCACGAGCTGGCCCGTCGTCCGGGCACACAACGCTTCGTCGACGGCGACCGTCCGTGGCACGGCGATCTCGGCGCCGGCCCGCACGCTCTCGTACGTCATGCGCGCCCGCCAGCCCTCCGGAGGCGTGCCCGCACGTACGGCGTCCACCGGGTCGCGCTCGGCGGCGCGCAGCAGCCGTACGGCCATCGGGTCGACGAACCGGCCCTCGGCGGCCCTGCCGTCGCCGGCCGCCCGCCCTTGGCAGACCAGCACAGCGGTGCGGCTGGCCGCCGGTCTTCTCTCCGTCATGGCCAGCATCCAACACCGCGTAGGCCCCGGGCCCAAGGCTCACCGCGGCGCGCACGCACCGGCGGCCGGACCCTCCGGGACGCCGAGCGGTGGGCGGGAGGGCGTGGCATCCACCGCCGTCCCGGGATCCGCAGGGCATGGAATCGGCCATGGGCCGGGGCCGCCGAGCGGGCCGTTGGGGAGGCGGGCGGGGGCGGTGAGCAGCGGGGAGAGGGGGGTGGTGGGGTGTGCCGGGGCGGGTGGTGTACGGCGCGAAGTGGGGCTGGACAGCGGGGCGTTGGCGCGGGATAACGAGTCCATACCGTATGGGTCGACTGTATGCAATCCGGGTCGGCCGGGCCCCGGGAACGTCCGGGCCGGACCGGGCCGGACCGGGCCGGACCGGGTCGGGCCGGGTCGGACCGGGTCGGACCGAGCCCGGGTCAAGCCGGGCCGGACCGGGCCGGGGCACCGGCGAGCAGTGCACAAGGCATCGGCGAGCACGGTGGGTCAGCCGTGCACCGCCGCGACGGCGAGCACAACACACAGGCACGACACGCAAGCACAGGCACGACACGCAAGCACACACACCACACGCACCACACGCACCACACGCAGGCACAGCACCCGCACAACGCGCAGGCACGACGCGGTCGCAGCGCGGAGACAACGCGCAGGCGCAGTGCAGGCACGGCGCAGGCGCGGTGTCGGTGTGGGTGGACGGTCGGTACGTCACGCGCACGGCAAGGGAAGGAGTACGTCCCGTATGCCCGAGGAAGACAGCGCATCCGAGGTGGGTTCCGCTCCGGTCTCCGGTGGCCATCTGGTGGCCGCGGCACTCAAGGCCGAGGGGGTGGAGGTCGTCTACACGCTGTGCGGCGGCCACATCATCGACATCTACGACGGCTGTGCGGACGAGGGGATCTCCGTCGTCGACGTCCGTCACGAGCAGGTGGCCGCGCACGCGGCCGACGCGTACGCGCGGCTGACGGGGCGGCCCGGCTGCGCGGTCGTGACGGCGGGGCCCGGAACGACGGACGCGGTGACGGGGGTCGCGAACGCGTTCCGGGCCGAGTCGCCGATGCTGCTGATCGGCGGTCAAGGCGCCCGTGCACAGCACAAGATGGGCTCGCTCCAGGATCTGCCGCACGTGGAGATGATGACGCCGATCACCAAGTTCGCGGCGACGGTGCCGGACACGTCCCGGGTCGCGGACATGGTCTCGATGGCGTTCCGGGAGTGCCGGCACGGCGCCCCGGGCCCCTCGTTCCTGGAGATCCCGCGCGATGTGCTCGACGCCGAGGTGCCGCGGGAGCAGGCGCGGGTGCCGGCGGCCGGGCGCTACCGGGCCTCCACCCGCCAGGCCGGTGATCCGGCGGACGTGGAGCGGCTGGCCGCGCTGTTGACGGCGGCGGAGCGGCCGGCGGTGCTGTTCGGCTCGCAGGTGTGGACGACGCGGGCGACGGAGGCGGCCCGGGAGCTGGTGCGGGAGCTGGAGGTGCCGGCCTATCTGAACGGGGCGGGCCGGGGCACGCTGCCGCCCGGGGACCCGCACCACTTCCAGCTGTCGCGCCGGCACGCGTTCTCCCGTGCCGACGTCATCGTCATCGTGGGCACGCCGTTCGACTTCCGGATGGGCTACGGCAAGCGGCTGTCGCCGGACGCGACGGTCGTCCAGATCGATCTGGACTACCGGACGGTCGGCAAGAACCGGGACGTGGATCTGGGCATCGTCGGCTCGGCCGACCTGGTGCTGGCCGCCGTCACCGAGGCAGCCTCCGGCCGGGCGCGGGGCGAGCGGACGGCGCGCAAGGCGTGGCTGGAGGAGCTGCGGGCCGTCGAGGAGAAGGCCCTGGCGAAGCGGGCCCCGCTGCTGCTGTCGGACGCCGAGCCGATCCATCCGTACCGGCTGGTGCACGAGATCAACGAATTCCTCACCCCGGACTCGCTGTTCATCGGCGACGGCGGGGACGTCGTCACCTTCTCCGGCCAGGTCGTGCAGCCGCGTTCGCCGGGCCACTGGATGGATCCGGGGCCGCTGGGGACGCTGGGCGTCGGGGTGCCGTTCGTGCTGGCGGCCAAGCAGGCGTGCCCGGACAAGGAGGTCGTGGCGCTGTTCGGGGACGGCGCCTTCTCGCTGACGGGCTGGGACTTCGAGACGCTGGTGCGCTACGACCTGCCGTTCGTCGGCATCGTCGGCAACAACTCCTCGATGAACCAGATCCGTTACGGCCAGCGCGCCAAGTACGGCCCGGAGCGGGAGCGGCTGGGCAACACGCTGGGCGATGTGCCCTACGACGCGTTCGCGCGGATGCTCGGCGGGCACGGCGAGGAGGTCCGCGATCCGGCGCAGATCGGTCCGGCGCTGCGGCGGGCCCGGGAGTCGGGCAAGCCGTCCCTGGTCAATGTGTGGATCGATCCGGACGCGTACGCCCCCGGAACCATGAACCAGACCATGTACAAGTGACCGGCGCGGCCGGTGTACGGCGATACGAGGTGATCGCGTGAGCGGCAAGGCACTGGACGGTGTGCGCGTCCTGGACATGACCCATGTGCAGTCGGGCCCGTCCGCGACCCAGCTGCTGGCCTGGCTGGGCGCGGATGTGCTCAAGCTGGAGGCGCCGGGCGGCGACGTGACCCGCGGGCAGCTGCGGGATCTGCCCGGGGTGGATTCGCTCTACTTCACGATGCTCAACTGCAACAAGCGGAGCATCACCCTCAACACCAAGACGGAGCGCGGCAAGGAGCTGCTCACGGAGCTGATCCGGCGCAGCGATGTGCTGGTGGAGAACTTCGGCCCGGGCGCGCTGGACCGGATGGGCTTCCCCTGGGAGCACATCCGCGAGCTGAATCCGCGGCTGGTGTACGCCTCGATCAAGGGGTTCGGGGAGGGCCCGTACCAGGACTTCAAGGCGTACGAGGTGATTGCGCAGGCCATGGGCGGCTCCATGGCCACCACGGGCACCGAGGACGGCCCGCCGCTGGCGACGGGTGCGCAGATCGGCGACTCGGGCTCCGGAGTGCATACAGTCGTCGGCATACTGGCGGCCCTGCACCAGCGGCACCGCACGGGCCGGGGCCAGCGGGTGCGGGTGGCGATGCAGCACGCGGTGCTCAATCTGTGCCGGGTCAAGCTGCGGGACCAACAGCGGCTGGCGCACGGCCCGTTGCGCGAGTACCCGGGCCAGGCCGAGGGCGACGAGCGGCCCGAGGAGGTGCCGCGTTCGGCGAACGCCTCGGGCGGTGGGCAGCCCGGCTGGGCCGTCCGCTGTGCGCCGGGCGGCCCGAACGACTACGTGTACGTGATCGTGCAGCCCGCCTCGTGGGCGCCGCTGTGTGCGCTGATGGGCCGCCCCGAGCTGGCCGAGGACCCGGAGTGGGCGACGCCGCAGGCCCGGCTGCCCAAGCTGGACGCGCTGTTCCGGATGGTCGAGGAGTGGTCCGGCGGGCTGCCCAAGTGGCAGGTGCTGGAGGCGCTGAACGCGCACAACATCCCCTGCGGGCCGATCCTGTCCACGAAGGAGATCATCGAGGACGCCTCGCTGGCCGACGACGGCATGATCGTCGAGGTCGGCCATCCCACCCGGGGCAGCTTCCGGACCGTCGGTTCGCCGGTGAAGCTGTCCGACTCCCCCGTCGACGTCACCTCCTCCCCGCTGCTCGGCGAGCACAACGCGGAGGTGTACGCCGGTGAACTCGGCCTGGGCGAGGACGAGTTGAAGTCGCTCCAGAAGGAAGGCGTGATCTGACGTGTCCGGTGACGGTGTCGAGGGAGTCGACGGCGGTGTGCCCGGGGGCCGCGAGGCGGCCCGGGAGCGGGTGCGGGGACTGTTCGCGGCGGTGCGTGCCGAGGGGCGCGCGGTCCTCACCGCGACGGAGGCCGAGCAGGTCGCCGCCGCCTACGGGATCCCCACTCCCGCGCAGGCGCTCGCGGGGGACGCGGACGAGGCGGTGGAGCTGGCGGAGGGCATCGGGTACCCGGTGGTGCTCAAGGTCGTCTCGCCGGACGTGGTGCACAAGACGGACGCCGGCGGCGTGGTCGCCGGGGTCACCGGGGCGGACGGTGTGCGTGCGGCACACGCGCGGGTGCTGGCGGCCGTGCGGGAGCACGCACCCGCGGCGCGGATCGAGGGCGTGCAGGTGCAGCGGATGGTGCCGGGCGGTGTGGAGGTGCTGATCGGCGCGGTGACCGATCCGACGTTCGGCAAGGTGGTGGCGTTCGGCCTCGGCGGCGTCCTGGTCGAGGCGCTCGGCGATCTCACCTTCCGGCTGGCGCCGGTCACGCCGGACGAGGCGGGCTCCATGCTGGACTCGGTGCGCGCGGCCGAGGTGCTGCGCGGGGTGCGCGGCGCGGCGCCGCCGGACCGGGCCGCGCTCCGCGAACTGATCGTGGCCGTCTCGGAGTTGGCGGCCGACTTCCCCGAGCTGGCCGAGATCGACCTCAATCCCGTCTTCGCCGCGCCGGACGGCGCCACGGCCGCCGATGTGCGCCTGCTGCTGGGCGAGCCCGCCGGGCGCACGGCGCCGGTGCACACGCCGGAGGAGATCCTCGCCTCGATGCGGCGGCTGATGGAGCCCCGTTCGGTGGCGGTCGTCGGGGCGTCCGACCAGCCGGGGAAGATCGGCAACTCGGTGCTGCGCAATCTGGTGGACGGCGGCTTCGAGGGAGAGATCCACCCCGTCAACCCGAAGGCCGGGCAGGTGCTGGACCGCAAGGCGTACGCTTCGGTGTGCGACGTGCCCGCCGAGATCGATGTGGCGGTCTTCGCGATACCGGCGGCCCTGGTGCCCGCCGCGCTGGAGGAGGCGGGCCGCAAGGGCGTGCCGAACGCGGTGCTCATCCCCTCGGGGTTCGCGGAGACCGGCGAGGTGGAGCTCCAGGAGCGGACCGTGGAGATCGCCCGGCGGCACGGCATCCGCCTGCTGGGCCCCAACATCTACGGCTACTACGCGCCCTGGCAGAAGCTGTGCGCGACCTTCTGCACGCCCTACGACGTGCCCGGCGGTGTCGCGCTCACCTCGCAGTCCGGCGGGATCGGGATGGCCGTCCTCGGCTACGCGCGCTCGACGGGCACCGGCGTCTCCGCGATCGTCGGCCTCGGCAACAAGTCCGACGTGGACGAGGACGATCTGCTCACCTGGTTCGCGCAGGACGCGCACACCCGCTGTGTGGCCATGCACATCGAGGACCTCAAGGACGGCCGGGCCTTCGTCCGCGCCGCACGCGAGACCGTCCGCCGCAAGCCCGTCGTCGTCCTCAAGGCCGGGCGCACCGCCGCCGGTTCGCGCGCGGCCGGCTCGCACACCGGCGCGCTCGCGGGCGACGACGCCGTCTACGACGACGTGCTGCGCCAGGCCGGGGTGATCCGCGCTCCCGGGCTGCACGAGATGCTGGAGTACGCGCGGGCCCTGCCGGTTCTGCCGGCGCCGCGCGGCGAGAACGTCGTCGTGATCACCGGGGCCGGTGGCTCGGGGGTGCTGCTGTCGGACGCCCTGGTCGAGGCCGGGCTGTCGCTGATGGAGATGCCCGACGATCTCGACGCGGCCTTCCGGGCGCTCATCCCGCCCTTCGGCGCGGCCGGCAACCCGGTGGACATCACGGGCGGGGAGCCGCCGGCGACCTACGAGGCGGCCATCCGGCTCGGCCTGGAGGACGACCGTGTCCACGCCCTCGTCCTCGGCTACTGGCACACCGTCGTCACGCCGCCGATGGTCTTCGCCGAGCTGACCTCCCGCGTCGTCGCCGAGGCCCGCGGGCGCGGCATCGACAAGCCCGTCGTCGCCTCGCTGGCCGGGGACACCGAGGTCGAGCGGGCCTGCGCCCACCTGTTCGAGAACGGGATCGCCGCCTATCCCTACACCACCGAGAAGCCGGCGGCCGTGCTCGGTGCGAAGTACCGCTGGGCACGGGCCGCCGGCCTGCTGCCCTGATGCCGCCGGTACCGCCGCGCCCGCCGCCCGACCGGCGGCGCCCCCTGCGGCGGCGGCCTCTCCACGAAGGAGGAACGGATGGCACAACCTCCCGACACCTCACCGGGCGCCACGGCCCCGGGCTATCGCGAACTGACCGACCGCAACGGCCGGGTGTACCGGATCGGGGAGACGGACCGGGAGATCCTCGGCCACTCCCGGAAGATCATGGTGTATCTGCCGTGGCTGGCCATGATGGCCATCAGCGTGTCCGAGTACGCCTACGGCTCGGCGGAGGACACCCTCTCCGAGGCCCACCACTGGACGCAGAGCGACACCTTCTGGATCCTCAGCGTCTGGGTCTTCTTCCAGGCCGGTATCGCCTTCCCCGCCGGCTGGTTACGCGAGCGCGGGCTGCTCACCGCGCGCAACGCCATGTATCTGGGCTCGGCCCTGGCGCTGGTGGGCTTCCTCGCGCTCTCGCACTCCGCCGATGTGCTGCTGGCGATCCTGGGGTTCGGTGTGCTGGGCGGGATCGGCTCCGGGCTCATCTACGCCACCTGCATCAACAGCGTGGGCAAGTGGTTCCCCGAACGCCGGGGCGGCAAGACCGGGTTCGTCAACGGCGGCTTCGCGTACGGCGCCGTCCCCTTCATCTTCCTGTTCAACTACGCCTTCGACACGAGCAACTTCCAGCCCGTGCTGGACGCGATCGGGGTGTACGTGCTGGCCGTCGTCGCCGTCTGCGCGTGGTTCTTCCGCGATCCGCCGAAGAACTGGTGGCCGCACGACCACGATCCGCTGGGCCGGGCGGCGCCCGCCCGCCGGGGTGCGGCGGCGGCGCTGGAGAAGAACCCTCCGGCGACCCGGCAGTACTCGCCCATGGAGGCGATGCGCACCGGCATGCTGCCGCTGATGTGGCTGCTGGTGGTGATGACCGCGGGCGTCTCGATCTTCGGTATCTCCTTCCAGGTGCCGTTCGCGAAGGAGGTCGGCTTCGGGCCGATGGTCGCCGCCTCGTCGATGGGCATCATGTCCGTGATCAACGGCGTGGGCCGCGGCTGCATCGGCTGGCTCTCGGACCGCTGGGGCCGCAAGCCCACCCTGATCTTCGTGATCGTCGTGCTCGGCCTGGCCCAGTTCGGTGTGCTGTGGGCGGGCACGATCCGCAACCAACTGCTCTTCCTGGTCTTCGCGTTCATCTCCGGCTTCGGCAGCGGCGCCTTCTACCCGATGTTCGCGGCGCTCACCCCCGACTACTTCGGGGAGAACCACAACGCCACCAACTACGGCATCGCCTACAGCGGCAAGCTGGTCAGCGGGCTGTTCGGCGGGGGCCTGGGCGCGACGGCCGTGGACGCCTGGGGGTACAAGGGCGCCTATCTGCTGGCGGGCGGCATCTCGCTGCTGGCCGCCGTGCTGGCGCTGGGGCTGCACCGGCCCGGTGCCCGGCGGTTGAAGGACATCGTGCCCAACCACCATGCGGCGGGCCGGGAGATGGCGTGATCCTCGCCGGCCCGGGGTGTGCGGCCGGGCAGGGCCGCGCACCCTCCCGGCGGGGCTCCCGCCCACCGGGGAACCCCCTTGCGAGCAGGCTGCATAAAAGTACGCTTCCCCGCATGAAGATCCAGCCGGTTCCCTTCGACCACCCCGACGCGGTCGCCCTCAACGACCGTGTACAGCGCGAGTACGCCGAACGGTACGGGGACGAGGGCGACATCACGCCCCTCTCCCCCGCCATGTTCCGCCCGCCGTACGGCCTCTACCTCCTCGTCCACGCGCCCGACGGCACCCCCGTCGCCACCGGCGGCTGGCGCGGCCGGGACGAGGACGAGGAGGGGTACGCGGACGGCGACGCCGAGATCAAGCGGATGTACGTCGTCCCCGAGGCGCGGGGGCGCGGGCTCTCCCGGCGTGTGCTGGCCGCGCTGGAGGACGACGCCCGGGCGGCCGGCCGCACCCGGATGGTCCTGGAGACGGGCGACCGTCAGCCCGAGGCGATCTCCCTCTACACCTCCTGCGGCTACGAGCCCTGCCCGGGCTTCGGCGTCTACCGCCACGCCCCCGCCAGCCGCTTCTTCGCCAAGCCGCTGCGGGTGCCCGCGCAGGGCTCCGCCTCGTTGGCCTCCTGATCCGCCCCGAGCAGCGCCGGAAGCGGTACCGGCGCCGGTCCGCCCCGGCGCCGGGCCCGGCTCAGCGCTCCTCGCGGTCGTGGTAGGTGTGCCGGGTGTACTCGGTGTGGGCGCGCATCACACGGCCCGCCTCGGCCGCGTCCCCGGCGGCGACGGCCGCGATCAACTGCCGGTGCTCCTCCCAGGAATGGGCCCCGCGCTGCCGCGCCACCGGGCGGTAGTACCAGCGCACCCGGCGGTCCACCTGCGCCGACAGCTCGGCCAGCACCGCGTTGCCGGCCAGCTCCATGACCTTCGCGTGGAAGGCCGCGTTGGCGTCGACGACGGCGTCGATCTCGTCCCGTGCGACGGCGGCCTCGCCGTGCTCGCACAGCTCCTCCAGCGCCGCGACGCCCTCGTCACCCGCGTGTTCGGCGGCCAGACGGGCCGCCTCGGCCTCCAGCAGGGTGCGCACCGACAGCAGCTGATCGGCCTCCTCCTCGGAGGGCTCGTGCACGAACGCGCCCTGTGCGGGCCGCAGATCGACCCAGCCGTCGGTGGCCAGCCGCTGAAGCGCCTCCCGCACGGGCTGCCGGGACACCCCCAGCCGGTCCGCCAGCTCGCTCTCCACGAGGTGCTGCCCCGGGCGCAGTTGGCGGGTGGTGATCAGCCCCAGCAGGGCCTCGTGCACCCGCTCGCGCAGCGGGCCGGGCCGCTCCAGCCGCGGTACGGCACCCCGCGGCAGCTCCGACAGCGACATCGCGCACCCCGTCTCCCGGCCCCTCGGCCGTACGCGTCGACGACGGTCGTCCATTGTCTACAGTCTACGGAAACCCGGCGGCGCGGTCTGCCGCTCGGCCACGGCCGACTTCCCTGCCCCGCCGGGGCGTTCGCACACCCGCCGGCCGGAAGGTGCCGCGGACGCGACGTGGCCGCATCCCGCGCGGGGATGCGGCCACGTCTGCCGGGTGGGCGGTGCGCCCCGGCCGGATGGTGCGTCAGTCGCGGATCAGCGAGCGCAGCACGTACTGCAAGATGCCGCCGTTGCGGTAGTAGTCCGCCTCGCCGGGGGTGTCGATCCGGACGACGGCGTCGAACTCGACACCGGTGTCCGTGGTGACCTTCACCGTGGCCGGCGTACGGCCCTCGTTCAGCTCGGTCACGCCGGCGATGGAGAAGGTCTCCTCACCGGTCAGACCCAGGCTCTCGGCCGAGGCGCCCTCGGGGAACTGGAGCGGCAGGACGCCCATGCCGATCAGGTTCGAGCGGTGGATGCGCTCGTAGGACTCGGCGATGACGGCGCGCACACCCAGCAGCCGGGTGCCCTTGGCCGCCCAGTCGCGCGAGGAGCCGGAGCCGTACTCCTTGCCGGCGAGCACGACCAGCGGGATGTCCTGCGCCTGGTAGTTCTGCGAGGCGTCGTAGATGAACGAGACCGGGCCGCCCTCCTGCGTGAAGTCACGCGTGTAGCCGCCCTCGGTGCCCGGCGCGATCTGGTTGCGCAGCCGGATGTTGGCGAAGGTGCCGCGGATCATGACCTCGTGGTTGCCGCGGCGCGAGCCGTAGCTGTTGAAGTCGCGCCGGGCCACGCCGTGCTCGGTCAGGTACTTGCCCGCGGGGGTGTCGGCCTTGATCGCACCGGCCGGGGAGATGTGGTCGGTGGTGACCGAGTCGCCCAGCTTGGCCAGCACCCGGGCGCCGGAGATGTCGGTGACCTGGGCCGGCTCCATGCCCATGCCCTCGAAGTACGGGGGCTTGCGCACATAGGTGGACTCGGCGTCCCACTCGAAGGTGTTGCCGGTGGGCACCGGGAGGGCCTGCCACTGGGCGTCGCCGGCGAAGACGTCGGCGTAGTCCTTGGTGAACATCTCCTGGCCGATGGCCGAGGCGACGACCTCCTCGATCTCCTGCTCGGAGGGCCACAGGTCCTTCAGGTAGACGGGGTTGCCGTCCTGGTCGGTGCCCAGGGCCTCGGTGGTGATGTCCACCTTCATCGAGCCGGCGATGGCGTAGGCGACCACCAGCGGCGGGGACGCCAGGTAGTTCATCTTGACGTCGGGGTTGATCCGGCCCTCGAAGTTGCGGTTGCCGGACAGCACGGCGGCGACGGCGAGGTCGTTGTCGTTGACCGCCTGGGAGACCTCCTCCGGCAGCGGCCCCGAGTTGCCGATGCAGGTGGTGCAGCCGTAGCCGACGAGGTTGAAGCCCAGCTTGTCGAGGTACGGCGTCAGGCCCGCGCGGTCGTAGTAGTCCATGACGACCTGGGAGCCGGGGGCCAGCGTGGTCTTGACCCAGGGCTTGCGGGTGAGGCCCTTCTCCACCGCCTTCTTGGCCAGCAGGGCGGCGCCGACCATGACGTACGGGTTGGAGGTGTTGGTGCAGGAGGTGATGGCCGCGACGACGACCGCGCCGTGGTCGATCTCGTACGTCTTCCCGTCCGGGCCGACGACCTGGCTGGGCTTGGTGGGCACACCGTTGGAGACGGCCGGGGCGTCCGAGGCCGGGAAGGACTCCTTGCTGGCCTCGTCCGCGTCCACCTCGTCGGAGACGTAGTCGCGCACGTCGATGCCGAACTTCTGCTTGGCGTCGGAGAGCGCGATGCGGTCCTGCGGGCGCTTCGGGCCGGCGATCGAGGGGACGACCGTGGCCAGGTCCAGCTCCAGGTACTCGCTGTAGACGGGCTCGTGGGCGGCGTCGTGCCACAGGCCCTGTTCCTTGGCGTACGCCTCGACGAGCGCGAGCTGGTCCTCGGTGCGCCCGGTGAGCTTGAGGTAGTTGAGGGTCTCCTGGTCGATCGGGAAGATCGCCGCGGTGGAGCCGAACTCCGGCGACATGTTGCCGATCGTGGCGCGGTTGGCCAGCGGCACGGCGCCGACGCCCTCGCCGTAGAACTCCACGAACTTGCCGACCACACCGTGGTTGCGCAGCATCTCGGTGATGGTGAGCACCAGGTCGGTGGCGGTGGTGCCGGTGGGCAGCTCACCGGTGAGCTTGAAGCCGACGACGCGCGGGATCAGCATCGAGACGGGCTGGCCGAGCATCGCGGCCTCGGCCTCGATGCCGCCGACGCCCCAGCCGAGCACACCGAGGCCGTTGACCATCGTGGTGTGCGAGTCGGTGCCGACGAGGGTGTCCGGGTACGCCTGGCCGTTGCGGACCATGACGGTGCGCGCCAGGTGCTCGATGTTCACCTGGTGGACGATGCCGGTGCCGGGCGGGACGACCTTGAACTCGTCGAACGCGGTCTGGCCCCAGCGCAGGAACTGGTAGCGCTCGCGGTTGCGGCCGTACTCCAGCTCGACGTTCTGGCTGAAGGCGTTCGGGGTGCCGAACTTGTCCGCGATCACCGAGTGGTCGATGACCAGCTCGGCGGGCGCCAGCGGGTTGATCTTCGCCGGGTCGCCGCCCAGCTCCTTGACGGCCTCGCGCATGGTGGCGAGGTCCACCACGCAGGGCACACCGGTGAAGTCCTGCATGATCACGCGGGCCGGCGTGAACTGGATCTCCTGGCTGGGCTGGGCGTTCGGGTCCCAGTTGCCCAGCGCCCGGATGTGGTCGGCGGTGATGTTCGCGCCGTCCTCGGTGCGCAGCAGGTTCTCCAGCAGGACCTTCAGGCTGTACGGCAGCCGGGCCGAGCCCTCCACTGTGTCCAGCTTGAAGATTTCGTACGACTCGTCGCCCACCTGCAGCGTGCTGCGGGCGTCGAAGCTGTTCGCCGACACGACAGTCTCCTTCAGTGCCTTGAGTGCATCGGCCGCCGGTGCGCTATGGTGGGCAAGCCACCAAGTTAGGTAAGCCTTACCAAGGCCCTCCCGGACCCCGCCTGCCCTGCGACAGCGACCGCCGACGTTTCCGTCGCCAGTTATCTCGATGTCGAGATAACACTAGTACACCAGGCCGGACCGGTCATGCGCTGACCCCTGGGTGCTGATCTCTCTCAACGAAGTTTGAGCGATTCTCATCGAAGGTTGAGTGACTGCTGGGTTTCTCATCGAAGTTCGAGTGATCGCTTGGGTCTGGCTGTCTGGGGGGGACGGTGGGGGAAGCGTTACGCGCGTACGGTGATCCCGTACTCAGCGCCTTCGAACTGGGCTTCGTCGATGGCGGGCGCCACTGTCGGGCCGCTTTGGGCACCGCGTGGACCATGCGGTTCGAGCATGCTCCGCCCGTGCGGGACTATCGCTGGAACAGGGGCGACCGCAGTTTCCCGGGCTGGTACTACGCCGCGACGACCGGCGGTCACGTGGGGTACGAGTCGTGGCTGGAGCGGGACCGGCTGATCCTGCTGGACTTCGATCCGGACGTGGTGGGGATCGCCTCACAGCCGTTCTGGCTGCACTGGCGCGATGGCGAAGAGCAGCGGCGGCACGCGCCGGACTACTTCGTGCGGCTGGCCGACGGCGGGGCCCGGGTGGTCGATGTCTGCGCCGAGGCCCAGGTCGACGAGCGGACCGCAGCGAACGCCGACGCGACCGGGCGGGCCTGTTCGGCGGTCGGCTGGGACTTTGTGCACGCCGGCGTCCCGGATCCGGTGTTCATGGCGAATCTGCGGTGGCTGGCCCGCTACCGGCACCAGCGGTGCGGCCGGGAGGCGGATGTCGCCGGGCGCCTTGCAGAGGTCTTCCGGCAACCTCGCCCTCTGCGGGCGGGAGCCGAGGAGACCGGGGACGTGCTGCGGGTCCTGCCGGTGTTGTTCCATCTGCTGTGGACCGGGGCACTGAGAGCTGATCTGGGCGGGGCCCTGCTGGACAGTGGCACCGTCGTGCACACCGCGGACGGGGCCGCCGGGACGCCCGGGCAGGCGGACCAGGGTGCCTGCGGTCTGCCGCCCCGGCCCAGGCCCGGCACACGCGGCGAGAGGAGCCAGATGCGCAGGCTGTCGAGGCCGGCTGCGATCGGGGTGGGCGAACGGGTGCGGTTCGCCGGGCAGGTGCGGGCGGTGCTCGCGGTGTCCGCCCAGGCGGTGCTGCTTGCCGAGGAGGACGGCCCACCGCGGGAAGTACCGCTGGCGATGCTGCTGGGCGATGAGAACTTCGAGGTGATCAGCAGCCCGGAACGGCAGCCGCTGCCGTCGGTGTCGCTGCTGGAGGCCCTACCGGAACGCGCGCGGGAGAAGGCTCTGTGGTGGGAGGGCCACATCCTGGAGGTCCTGCGTGGTGTCGGTCCCGCTGCGGGCGAGGATGCCCCGCCGCGGCCCGAGTACGACCCGGCCCGCCATTCGCTGACCGCACGCGAGCGGGCCAAGGCGGCCGAACTGACCGCTGCCGGCCACCGGGTCACCGCAGGCACGGTCGGCAACTTCCGCCGTCGTTACCAGGCCGAGGGGCTGCTGGGGCTCGCCGACCGGCGCCCGGTGCGCAAGAGGCCGCAGTTCGGGATGGTCGACGACGCGGTGGTCGAGGCCATGCGGCAGGCGATCAGGGAGGGAGTCGATGCCTCCACCCGCACCGGGACCTATCTGATCTGGCGGACCGGCGAGATCCTGCGGGAGAAGGGCGAGACGGCCCGGATGCCGTCGCAGTCGACGCTCTACCGGCTGCTGGCCAAGCTGTCGCAGGGCAACTCCGTATCGAAAACGGCCCGCAACCGCCGTTCACGGGCTCACGGCGCGAAGGCGCCTTACGGTCAGTGGACGGTGTTCGCGCCGGGCGAGGTGGTGCAGATCGACTCCACGCCGCTGGATGTGCTGGTCCGGCTGGACGACGGAGTGGTGGGCAAGGTCGAGCTCACCGGCATGATCGATGTCGCGACCAGGACCGTGACCGCGGCGGTGCTGCGGCCGAGCACGAAGGCCGTCGATGCGAGCGTGCTGCTGGCCCGCACGGTCACCCCCGAGCAGATGCGGCCGGGCTGGGTGGACGCCCTGCGGATGTCGCGCTCGGTGCTGCCGCACCGCCGGCTGCTGGAGCTCGACGAGCAGTTGGAGCATGCGGCGGCGAAGCCGGTGATCGTGCCGGAGATGATCGTCTGCGATCACGGGAAGGCGTTCATCTCCCGCAACTTCAAGGCGTCCTGCGACTTCCTTGAGATCGAGTTCCAGCCCACGCACAAGGGGGCCCCGTTCCAGAAGGGGCACGTGGAGAAGATGCTGGACTCCGTCGGCACGCTCTTCGCGCAGTTCGTCGCCGGCTATACCGGCCGCAGCGCCGAGCACCGTGGCCGGGAGCTGGACAAGCAGCCCTTGTGGTCCCTGCCTCAGTTGCAGGAGCTTCTGGAGGAATGGCTTGTCGCGACGTGGCAGAACCGTGAACACGACGGTCTGCGCGACCCGTTGCAGCCGGGCCGGTCGTTCACGCCGAACGAGAAGTACGCCGCCCTCATCGAGGCCTGCGGCTACGTTCCGGTCGCGCTCAGCGCCGAGGACTACATCGAACTGCTGCCGGCGACCTGGCGGGCCGTGAACGACTACGGCATCAAGATCAAGCGCCGCACCTACGACGGCCCGGGCCTGATCCGCCGTCAGCACTCCGGTGTCGCGGCAAAGAAGGGCTTGTGGGAGGTGCACCACGACCCCTACGACATCTCCCGGGTCTGGGTGCGCAATCACCACGGCGACGGCGAATGGCTCGAGGCCACCTGGAAGCATCTGCGGCACACGCCGGTGCCCTTCGGTGAGCTGGCCTGGGACCATGCGGCCAAGGGCCTGCCCGAGGGCACCGAGGATCGCTCAGGCCGCTGCCGACCTGCTCACCCGCGCGCACGCAGGACCCGGCGAAGCGGAGACGAAGCCGAAGAAGGGTACCCGCCGGGACAGGCGGGTGGCCGCCCGCACCAAGGCTGCCCCGCCCGTGGTGACACCCCCGCCGGCCCCGCCGCCCGCAGCGGAAGCCGAACCTCCCGCGCCTGGGGAGAAGGAGGAAGAAGCGCTGGCCGAGGTGATCCCGCTGGGCACGTTCGACCCGCTTGCCGATCCCTGGAAGAACCGATGACACAACCGCACGGCCTGCTCAGCCCTTCCGACGACGGCCTGGAGGAGCCGGACCGTCACCTGACGACCCTGCCCGGCTGGCGGGCCTTCGTCACGGACCAGTCCGTCGCCTGCGACCTGCTGGGTGAGGCGGAGCGCGAGAAGCTGTCTGCGGCCGAGCTCGTCCGCTACGACGAGGACCGGGTCGATCACCACACCCGGCTGCTGATCGTGGCGACTTCGGCCATCCAGCACACGGTCACCACCGGGCGGCGTCTGGTGCTGCTGAACCGGCACGCGGTCAGCGCCCGGCGCGGGCTGATCGTCTCCGGCCCGGCCGGCACGGGCAAGACCACCGCGATCACCCAGCTCGGGCGTGCGCACGAGCTCCTTGACCGGGCCCGCCATCCCGGCGTGAGCGACCGCATCCCGGTCGTCTACATCACCGTCCCGCCCGCCGCGACCGCCCGGATGGTGGCTGTGGAGTTCGCCCGCTTCCTCGGGCTTCCCGTCCGCACCCGTTCGAACATCACCGACGTGCTGGAGTCGGTCTGCGGGGTGCTGACGGACGCCCGGGTGGGCCTGGTCCTGGTCGATGAGCTGCACAACATATCGCTTGCGACCAGGACCGGAGCCGAGGTCGCCGACACGTTGAAGTACTTCTCCGAGCGTATCCCGGCGACCTTCGTCTATGCCGGGATCAACGTCGAGCGTGAGGGCCTGTTCGACGGCACCCGCGGTCAGCAGATCGCCGGACGCTTCGCTTTGATCCCCACCGCGCCGCTGCCCTACAACTTGGAGTGGCAGGGCCTGGTCGCCGCCCTGGAGAACTCCCTGCGCCTTCACCGCCACACTCCCGGCAGCCTCACCGGTCTGGACCGCTACCTTCACGACCGCACGGGCGGCATGATCGGCTCGCTCTCCCATCTGATCCGCGGCGCCGCCCTGGACGCGATCCTGACCGGCAGCGAAGAGATCACCAAGGGGGGCCTGGAGGCGATCCCTCTCGACCACAGTTCCGATTCCTGACCGGCCGGACTGAAAGAGCACGCACGATGCCGACCAGGCGCGCCCAGGCGCAGTCTCTGTCTCCGCTGCCGCTGCGGGTGCGTCCGCACCTGGGCGAGAGCACCGAGAACTACATCCGGCGCCTGGCCCGGGCCAACCATCTGAGGCCCAGCACCCTGCACAGCGTGGCCTGCGGCCCGCCGAACTGGACCGGCAAACCGCGTCTGGAGCGGCTTGCCGTCCTCACCGGCCGTCCTGCCGGGCACCTCGAACGGGCCCTGATCGACGGGTTGGTCCCCCGCCGGCGCACGACGGTCACGGGCCGGTACGCGAATCCGCCCGAGGGCACCTACCTGCTTTACCGCGCGATCCGCCGGGACGCCGAGAGGGGTCTGTCCCTGCGACGGCTTGCCGAGCGGCACGGCGTCAGCCGGTGTGTCGTCCGCCGGGCGCTGACCGCGTCGCTTCCCCTGGCCCGTCAGCGGACCGGCCCCTCCCGCACGGCACCTGTCATCGACTCGGTCCGCCACCTGGTGGACCCGATGATCAGCAGCGGCATGCGCGTGGCGGACATCTGGAGGGCGCTGATGGACGA
>NZ_BJMM01000054.1 GCF_006539165.1 Streptomyces cacaoi
CCCCCGTCGCACCGGCGGGCCCCGCCGGGACGGCCACCGCCGCCAGCACCGCGGCCACGGCGGCGACCACCACGGCTCGGCGGCGCGGCACTCCTCCAGCTCCGGTACGCACATCGACCCCCAGCGGACTGCCCCGGGCACGCCGACCGCACCCGGTCCGGACCGACGCTGCCGGGCCCGCACCACGCCCGGGTGCCCGGCAGCCGACGTACGCCTGAACATCCCGCCACCGCGAGCCGCCGTCAACACCGGGCGCGCGGGGGGAAGTTCAGCGCCCGGACGCGCACGCCCCGAGCACACCCACGGGGCCGACCGCGCGGACACGGGCACCCGGCAGCCGCCCCGGACGCACGCGACCGTCACCCGGCGCCTCCGGGCCCGATAGCGCGCACCCCGGCACCCGGTCCCCAGGCTGGGCCGCCGGGGCACGGTGGGCCCCGCCGCGCGCCACCGAGCCGTTCAGGTCACGGCCGCACCACCCGCTCACGCCACACTGGCGTAGGGCCGCGCCGCCCGCTCAGGCCACGCTGGTGTACGCGACGACACCGCGCAGCATGGCGTCCACGGCCTTCCGCGCGTTCTTCGGCACCGTGCCGGCCGGCGGCGCCGCTGCCGCCAACTGCCCCAGGACGTCGATGACCTGCTTGCACCAGCGCACGAAGTCCCCCGCGGGCATGTCCGCCTCGCGCAGCACCTCGTCCAGCGGATGGCCCTCCGCCCAGCGGTACGCGGCCCACGAGAAGCCCGGATCCGGCTCGCGCTGGCCCACGCCCTCCGTCGCGGCGATCCCGAAGTCCTCCTCCAGGGCGTCCAATCGGCCCCAGATACGCACCATCTCGCCGAGCGCGGTGTGCGCCCTGCCGCCCGGCAGCTTGGGCGGCAGCGCCTCGTCGTTGCTGCGTGCCTCGTACACCAACGCCGAGACACAGGCCGCGAGTTCGGCCGGCGGCAGCCCCTCCCAGACGCCGTCCCGCAGACACTCGGCGGCCAGCAGATCCAGCTCGCCGTAGAGCCGGGCGAGCAGCCGCCCGTCCTCGGTGATCTCGTCGCCCTCCAGATAGCCCAGCTCCGACAGCAGCCGGTAGACGCGGTCGAAGGTGCGCGCGATGGTGTTGGTCCGCCCCTCGATCCGGCGCTCCAGCTGCCGGGTGTCCCGCTTGAGCCGCTGATAGCGCTCGGCCCAGCGTGCGTGGTCCTCCCGCTGGTCGCAGCCGTGGCACGGGTGGCGGCGGATCTCGGCACGCAGCCGCGCGATCTCGGTGTCGTCCGCCGCCGCCGACCGCTGCTTGCGGTGCCGGGGCGGCGTGAGGTGCCCGGCCTTGGTCCGCAGCGCGGACGCCAGATCACGCCGGGACTGCGGGCTGCGCGCGTTGAAGGACTTCGGGATGCGCATCCGCTCCAGCGGCTCGACGGGCACCGGGAAGTCCATCGCGCTCAGCCGCTTGACCTGCCGCTGCGCCGTCAGCACCAGCGGACGCGGCCCCTCCGGCTCGCTGAACCTGTCGTGGCCCCTGCGGTTGCCGGGGCCGCCGCGCGACGGGCTCGCCCCCGGATCCAGGATCAGCGCCAGGCCCGCGAACTTGCCCGTGGGCACATGGATCACATCGCCGGGACGCAGCTTCTCCAGCGCGGCGGCCGCCTGCGCCCGGCGCTGTGCCGCGCCCTGCTTGGCCAGCTCCGTCTCCCGGTCCTTCAGCTCCCGGCGCAGCCGCGCGTACTCCTCGAAATCGCCCAGGTGGCACGTCATGGAGGCGCGGTACCCCTCCAGGCCCTCCTCGTTGCGCTGCACCTGCCGCGAGATGCCGACGATCGAGCGGTCCGCCTGGAACTGTGCGAACGACGTCTCCAGCAGCTCCCGCGAACGGTGCCGGCCGAACTGCGAGACGAGGTTGACCGCCATGTTGTAGGACGGCTTGAACGAGGAGCGCAGCGGATACGTACGCGCTCCGGCCAGCCCCGCGAGCGCCCCCGGATCCATCCCGCGCTGCCACAGCACGACCGCGTGGCCCTCGATGTCGATACCGCGCCGCCCGGCCCGCCCGGTGAGCTGGGTGTACTCACCCGGCGTGATGTCCACATGCTGCTCGCCGTTCCACTTGACGAGCTTCTCCAGCACGACGGAGCGCGCCGGCATATTGATGCCCAGCGCGAGCGTCTCCGTGGCGAAGACGGCCTTGACCAGGCCCTTCACAAAGAGTTCCTCGACGATCTCCTTGAACGTCGGCAGCATCCCCGCGTGGTGCGCCGCGATGCCGCGCTCCAGGCCCTCCAGCCACTCGAAGTAACCGAGCACATGGAGATCGCGGTCCGGGATGTCGGCCGTGCGCTCCTCGACGATCTCGCGCACCCGCGCCCGCGCCGCGGCGTCGTTGAGCCGCAGCCCCGAGTACAGGCACTGCTGGACGGCCGCCTCGCAGCCCGCCCTGCTGAAGATGAAGGTGATCGCCGGCAGCAGGCCCTCGGAGTCCAGCCGGTCGATGACCTCGGCGCGGCTCGGCGTCCACACCCGCGCCCGCTGCCGCCGCTCCCGCTCGCGGTCGGCCGCCCGCTGCGGACGGCCGCGCCGCCGGTCGGCGGGCCGCACCCGGCTGTTCTCCATCCGGGCGACCCGCTCCAGATCGGGGTTGACCTCGCGCTTCTCCCCTGACTCCTCGAACAGGTCGTACATCCGCCGGCCGACCAGCACGTGCTGCCACAGCGGCACCGGCCGGTGCTCGGAGACGATCACCTCGGTGTCCCCGCGCACGGTGTCCAGCCAGTCGCCGAACTCCTCCGCGTTGGAGACCGTCGCGGAGAGCGAGACCAGCGCCACGGACTCCGGCAGATGAATGATCACCTCTTCCCAGACGGCCCCGCGGAAGCGGTCGGAGAGGTAGTGCACCTCGTCCATGACGACATAGCCGAGGCCGAGCAGGGACTTCGAGCCCGCGTAGAGCATGTTCCGCAGCACCTCGGTCGTCATCACGACGATCGGGGCCTCGGAGTTGACGCTGTTGTCCCCGGTCAGCAGGCCGACCTTGGCAGCGCCGTACCGCTTCACCAGGTCGCTGTACTTCTGGTTCGACAGCGCCTTGATGGGCGTGGTGTAGAAGCATTTGCGCCCTTGTTCGAGCGCGAGGTGGACGGCGAACTCGCCCACGATGGTCTTGCCGGAGCCGGTCGGCGCCGCGACCAGCACTCCCTTTCCTGCTTCGAGGGCTTGGCACGCCTCGATCTGGAACGCGTCCAGAGCGAAGTCGTACAGGTCACGGAACGGGGCGAGAGCGGTGGCCTGCTCAGCGGCACGCTTGCGAGCCGCCGCATACCGCTCGGCCGGGGACAGGTCGTCGGTCATCGTGTCTCCGAGCGTACCGGCCCGCACCGTCACCGCTCACGATCTTTACCGGCACATGACACAAAAGCCCAGGTCAACCGAGGTCAACGACGATCGGACGGCGGCGTACGGCGAGCGGAACGGACGCTCGCCGCCGCTCAGGTGGCGTCGTCGTACCCGTTCATCCGCCGCGGCTCGTCACCGTCGTCGTCGGAGCGCGGGGACGGCACGGCGTCGGGGGCGCCGACGGACTCCGGCGTGTGGTCGAGCGAGGACGCCTCGTCGTCGCTCAGCTCCCCGTAGGGATCGGCACGCCGCCGCCTGCGGTCGTTGAACAGGGCGATGCCGACGGCCCCGAAGTAGAGGACGACGATCGGCGCGGCCAGCGCGCACATCGTGAGCGGGTCACCGGTCGGGGTGGCGACGGCGGAGAAGATCGTGATGCAGAGCACCATCACCCGCCACCAGCCCAGCATGCGCTTGCCGGACAGGATGCCGCCGAGGTTGAGCAGCACGAGCAGCAGCGGCAGTTCGAAGGCGAGCCCGAAGACCACGACGAGCCGGGTGATGATGTCCAGGAAGTCGTCGAGCGGGATGAGGTTGCCCGCGCCCTCCGGGCTGAAGTCCAGCAGCGTCTTCGCGGCGGCGGGCAGGATCACGTACGCCAGGCAGGCACCCGCGACGAAGAGCGGCACACCGAACCCGACGAAGGAGCGCGCGTACCTCTTCTCGTGCCTGTGCAGACCGGGGGCGAGGAAACCCCACAGCTGGTAGAGCCAGACCGGCGAGGCGATGACGACGCCCGCGGTCAACGACACCTTGAGCATGATCGTGAAGGGCGCGATCAGGCCGTTGATGGTGATCTCGGCGCAGGTCTCGCCTTCCTTGGCGGCCTCACCGAAACCCTTGGTGCACCCG
Organism: Streptomyces cacaoi; assembly: GCF_006539165.1. Lineage (GTDB taxonomy): Bacteria > Actinomycetota > Actinomycetes > Streptomycetales > Streptomycetaceae > Streptomyces > Streptomyces cacaoi. Next base: position 4,232 of record NZ_BJMM01000054.1, read on the forward strand.
ACCGATTCCCGGACGGGGTTCATCAGGAAGTCGGCGATCTGCTTGTAGTAGATCATCGCCACGACGGTGACGACGAGCACCGCCAGCACCGACTTCATCAAGCGATTGCGCAACTCCCGCAGGTGCTCCGCAAGGGGCATCCGCCCTTCCGGGTCCTTCCGCGGCTTGCCCTGGTTGCGGGCCGACTTGAGCAACCCTCGTCCTCAGTCTCGAAGTGTCGGATACGGCTGACGGCTGCGGCACGCGCGCCGTCCGGCCGTCGGGAGACGGTCCCGGACCGGCCGTACAGGAGCTGGGTGGATCAGCTCTTCTGCTGGTTCGGCTCGGTCACGGGCCGGGACGTGGACACATCGCCGGGGGCGGCCTGGATCGTGCGGGCGGACTGCTGGGCGTCGCCGGACTTGGCGGCGTCCGTCTCGCTCTCCGCGCCGGAGCCGCCCTCCTTCTTCATCTGCTTGGCCTCGCTCTTGAGGATGCGGGCCGACTTGCCGAGCGAACGGGCCATGTCCGGAAGCTTCTTGGCGCCGAACAGCAGCAGGATGACCAGGATGATCAGTACGATCTCCAGGGGCTTCAGATTGCCGATCATGTGCCACTACCTTCTCGCCGGGGGACGTGTGTCCTTGCCTGCCTGTGTTGCGGACTGGCTGCGCCGCGCTGACGTGCTGGCAGCGATCGTAACCCTGCGGAGTGAACACCGGGCAATCCCCGTGCATCCGTCCGATTGCGGCTCCAGCCGTCGCCGACGCGGCATCGAGTTCGCAAAACAGCGTACCCCCGGAACATCCGGACCAGGAGACCGCCTGCCACCACCCGTCGGAGCCCGGCGGCCCCGCCCGCGGTGGCGCTATGTCTCGTAAGGGTCTTGCGTCTCGCCGGAGCCCGCTCCCCGCGAGGCCCGCGCCGCCAGCGGGAGCGCCGCACGCTCCAGGTTCTCGGCCGCCTTGGTGATCCGCTCCGAACCGTCCCCCACCGCGCGTGAGAAACGGCGCACTTCGAGCCCGACGCGTACGGCGAGCACCCCGAGCACGGCGATCCCGCAGAAGGCGAGCGCCAAGAACACCATCGGCCAGAGCATGGGGGAAGCCTAGTGCCTGCCGGGCCCCGCCCCTGCCCCCGGGCCCGCGCGCGAAGAGCGGACCGGCCGGACCGGGCGCTCCCCGGTCACCCCGGCCGGGCGGACCTCACCGGGCCCGCCGCGCCGCCCCGGCCGGACCCGGCGAGGACACCGGCGGAAGCGCTCACTCCCCGTAAGCGGCAAGGGCCTTGCGTGCGGCGTCCCGTGCGCTCTCCGCCAGCTCCACCGGCGCCGTGATGCGCCCGTCCCGGCCCAGCCGCAGGGCCAGCCGGCGCAGCGAGGCGGGCTCCGGCGTCCGCAGGGTGATGCGCAGCCCGCCGTCGGACAGCTCCTCCGCGCTGTCGTGCGGGTAGTACTCCGCGACCCAGCGCCCACCGGGCCCGACCTCGACGACGACCTCCGGGTCACCGGCGGCGGGCTGGACCAGGCCGGCGCTCAGATCGCGCGGCTCGATCGCCGGCGGGTCGGCGCGCTCGTCCAGCAGCTTGATCTCGGCGACACGGTCCAGCCGGAAGGTGCGCCGTGCCTCGGACAGATGGCACCACGCCTCCACGTACGTGTGACCCACGGCGAACAGCCGGATCGGGTCGACCTCGCGTTCGGTCAGCTCGTCCCGGGCCGGCGAGTAGTACCGCAGCCACAGCCGGCGCCGCTCGGCGATCGCCCGGTCGACGTCGGCGAAGACGCCGCCCTCGGACTCGAACGTCACCGAGAGCCGGGCGCTGGCGCCGGCGTTCTCCCCGGCCGCCGTCTCCAGCTTGGCCGTGGCCCGCTGGAGCGCGTCCCTGTCGCTCTCGCGCAGGCCCGGCAGCGTCGCGACGGCGCGCGCCGCCACCAGCAGCGCCGTGGCCTCGTCGGCCGCCAGCCGCAGCGGCTGCGCGGTGTCGCTGCCGAGGGTCTCGGCGTTCCGCCACCAGATGCGCTCGCCGTCGGTGTCGATCTCCAGCAGATCGCCGCCGCGGAAGCTCGTCCCGCACATCGGCAGCACGTTCAGATCGGAGATCAGCTCGTCCGCGCTGATGCCGAAGGCACGGGCGACCTCCTCGACCCGGGCGCCCGGCCGGTCCTTCAGATAGGTGACCAGCGAGAGCATCCTGCGGGTCTGGTCGATGGCGTTGGCTGCCATGCGTCGCTTCTCCCCTCAGCCCTGGGCCACGGCACGCAGCCGGTCGACGACATCGGCACGCAGCTCGTCCGGCCCCAGCACGACCACGTCCGGGCCGAACTCGACCAGCCAGGCGTCCAGCCCGTGCCCGTACGGGATCTCCAACTCGTCCCAGCCGTCGCCCCGTTCGCACACCGAGAGCGCCCGGGCCCGCAGCGGATAGCCGGCCCCGCTGCGCAGCTTGATACGGGCCGTGGCGGTGGCGCTCTCCCCGGCCCAGCGCTCGACGGTCTCGCGGACCGTCACCTGATCGGGTACCGGCGCGGTGAAGGCTCCCGCGCGCGAGCGCACGGCCGAGGTGATGCGCGAGAGCCGGAAGACCCGCTCGGCCTTCCGGTCGCGGTCCCAGCCGGCCAGGTACCAGTGGCCGCGCCAGCACTCCAGCGTCCACGGTTCGACCTGGCGGCGCTCGGAGCGGGCGGCGTTCGACTTGCGGTACTCGAAGACGACGAGCCGACGGTCGCGGCAGGCGAGCATCAGCGGCTCGAACGCCGCCTCCCGCGCCGGGATATGGGGCTCCAGCGTGCTCAGCCGGCCCTCCGTGCGCTGCTCCGGCACCGTCACACCCGGCATGCCCCCGGCGGCGTGCAGTTTCTGGAGGGCGCCGCTGGCCGCCGAGGCGAGCCGTGCCTGCTGCCAGACCCTGGCCGCCAGGCCCAGCGCGGTGGCCTCGGCCGCGTCCAGCGTGATCGGCGGCAGCCGGTTGCTGTCCCGGCGGGCGACATAGGCGACCTCGCCGTCGAGATTCTCGACCGTGTCGATGACGAGCCCCAGCTCGCGCAGATCGTCCTTGTCCCGCTCGAACATCCGGTTGAAGGACTCTTCGTGCTCGCCCTGGCCGAACGCCTCGACGTACGCCTCGATGGACTGGCGCAGCTCACGCTTGGTCAGCGGGCGCCGGGCCCCCAGCAGGCACAGCGCCAGATTCATCAGCCGCTCGGCCTTGGCAATCGCCATGGGTACCCTCTTGCCCTCTCTCCTGCTTGTCCCGGCCGGGGCCCCGGGAGCCTCCCCCCACGGTGCAGCCGGCAGTCGACCGTACCGCCACGGCGACGAACCGCAAAAGCCGGGAGCCCCGCCGCTGGGCGGGGCTCCCGGCCGAAGGACGTCCCTGCGTGTCAGACGGCGACGAGATCGCAGACGAAGATCAGCGTCTCGTTCGGCTTGATCCGTCCGCCGCCCGCGCCGCGCTCACCGTAGGCGAGGTGCGCGGGGATGGTCAGCCGACGGCGCCCGCCGACCTTCATGCCCTGGACACCGCGGTCCCAGCCGTCGATGACCTGGCCGGCGCCGAGCTGGAACTGGAGCGGCTTGCCCCGGTTCCAGCTCGCGTCGAACTCCTCACCGGTGGAGAAGGAGACTCCCACGTAGTGGACGGAGACGTTGTCCCCGGCCTTCGCCTCGGGGCCGTCCCCCTCCCACAGGTCCTGGATCTCGAGGTCGGCCGGCGGCTCGCCCTCGGGGAAGTCGACCTCGGGCTTGTCGATGCTCACGAAACTGCTCCTACGGAAGAATCTGAAGGACAACCGCGCCAGTCTGTCACGGAAGCGATCACTTCACGTCGACGACGTCCACCGAGAAGACGACCCCGGACTTGAAGCGGTCGCGCTGCTGCTTCGGGAACTCGCTCTTCGGCACCGACATCACCACGCGGCTGCCGGCCTTGGCGCCCTTCAGCCCGTCCTTCCAGCCCGGGATCTGGGCCACCGGGATCTCCTGCGGAGCCCCGCCCTGTGCCCAGGTGTCGTCCAGCTGCTTGCCGCCCTTCCACAGCTTCGCGGTGAAGTTGGCGGTGACCGACTTGGTCTTGTCGGTGACCTCCTTGCCGTCACCCTCGATGATCGTCTCGCTGATCAGGTCGTCCGGCGCCTCCTCCTTGCCCTTGGGCATCTCGATGGAGGGCGCCTTGTTCTTCTCGATCTTGGTGGAGACCTTCGGCAGGTCGGGGTTCTGCGGCTTGTCCGTGGGCTTGCCGTCGATCGTGCTCGGCATGATCTTCTTCAGGTCCACGACGAAGACCAGGGTCGAGTCCCCCGGGATCGTCGGCGGCTGGCCCTGCTTGCCGTACGCCAGGTCCGGCGGGGCGACGATCTCGACACGGCTGCCGAGCTTCTTGCCCACCAGGGCCTCGTCCCAGCCCTTGATGACCTTGCCGGTGCCGAGCTGGAAGGTGGCCGGCTGCTTGCGCTTCCAGCTGTTGTCGAACTCCTTGCCGTTCCACAGCTGGCCGACGTAGTGCGCGTTCAGCGCGTCACCCTTCTTGACCTTCTGCCCGTCGCCCTCCTTGAGGACCTTGACCTTGAGGTCCTTGGGCGGGTCGCCCTCGCCCTTCTCGATCTTCGGCTGCTTGTCCAGCGACCCGCTGACGCCGGGAGGCGCGCCCTTGGCGTCGTCGGAGCCGTCGTCGGAACCGCAGGCGGCGGCCGACGCGATCAGCAGCGGCACGGCGACGGCGGCGGCGGTGCGCCGCAGGGCCTTGCGGGAGAAGCGGGAGGAGGTGTGGGGGGTGCGAGGGGTCGAGTCCCCGGGGAGTTGCAACATGTGTCCACTCGTTGTTTTGAGGGGGTGTCCGGGCAGTTCTGACAGCCTACGGCCACCTCCCGGCACCCTGGCCACCCACGACACGTAAGGACCCCGCCACGCGTCAACATGTGCTTGACGCGGAACGGCGCGGGGCCCCGGGACCGTCCCGTCCCGTGGTGTCCCCGCGCCGTCACACCGTGTGCGGCGGGTAGTGCGCCGCCGGAGCGCGCTGAGGCTCACATGCCCGCGATGAGCTTCTCCACGCGTTCGTCGACCGAGCGGAAGGGGTCCTTGCACAGCACCGTGCGCTGCGCCTGGTCGTTGAGCTTCAGATGCACCCAGTCGACGGTGAAGTCCCTGCGCTGCTCCTGGGCCCGGCGGATGAAGTCCCCGCGCAGCCTCGCGCGCGTGGTCTGCGGGGGGATCGACTTGCCCTCGAAGATCTTCAGGTCGTTGCAGATCCGGGCCGCCCTGCCGCCGCGCTCCAGCAGGTAGTACAGCCCACGGCGCCGGTGGATGTCGTGGTAGGCGAGGTCTATCTGCGCGATGCGCGGGTGCGACATGGTGATGTTGTTCTTGTTCCGGTACCGCTCGATGAGCTGGTACTTCATCACCCAGTCGATCTCGGTGTTGATCCTGTCCAGCTCCTGGGTGCGGATGGCCTCCAGCGAGCGCCCCCACAGCTCCAGCACCTGCTCGACCCGGCCCGTGCGGATGCCGCGGCGGTCGCAGAAGTCCAGGGCCTTGTCGAAGTACTCCTGCTGCACCTCCAGCGCGGACGCCTCACGGCCGCTGGCCAGCCGCACCTTGCGCCGGCCCGTGGTGTCGTGGCTGACCTCCCGGATGGCCCGGATCGGGTTCTCCAGCGTGAGGTCCCGCATCACGGTGCCCGCCTCGATCATGCGCAGCACCAGGTCGGTGGCGCCGACCTTGAGCAGCATGGTCGTCTCGGACATGTTGGAGTCGCCGACGATGACGTGCAGCCGGCGGTAGCGCTCGGCGTCGGCGTGCGGCTCGTCGCGGGTGTTGATGATCGGGCGGGAGCGGGTCGTCGCCGAGCTGACGCCCTCCCAGATGTGCTCGGCGCGCTGGCTGACGCAGTAGACGGCGCCGCGCGGCGTCTGGAGCACCTTGCCGGCGCCGCACACCAGCTGCCGCGTCACCAGGAACGGGATGAGCACATCGGCCAGCCGCGAGAACTCCCCGTGCCGGGCCACGAGATAGTTCTCGTGGCAGCCGTAGGAGTTGCCCGCCGAGTCGGTGTTGTTCTTGAAGAGATAGACGTCGCCCGCGATGCCCTCCTCGTGCAGGCGGCGTTCGGCGTCGACGAGAAGACCTTCGAGGATGCGCTCACCGGACTTGTCGTGGGTGACCAGTTCGGTCACGCTGTCGCACTCCGGAGTGGCGTATTCCGGGTGCGAACCCACGTCCAGGTACAGGCGCGCGCCGTTCCGCAGAAAGACGTTGCTGCTGCGGCCCCATGACACAACACGGCGGAAGAGGTACCGCGCCACTTCGTCGGGGGACAGACGGCGCTGTCCCCGGAACGTGCATGTGACGCCGTACTCGTTCTCCAGCCCGAAGATTCGGCGGTCCATGACTGAACATTACGCCCGATGGCCTGATCTGAAACCGGGTTCGGCGGCACCGTTCCGATCGTTTTCGGCACCTTCGGCGGGGGTTGACACACCGCCGGGACCTGCGGTGAGGCCCCCGGCGACCGCCGCGTCCGGGGGCCTGAGCGCGGGCGCGGCGAGCAGCAGCACGAGCAGCGCGCAGGCGCCCGCGAGCCCCGGCAGCGCGAAGCCCCACGCCGTGCCGCCCCGCTCGACGACCGGGCCCGCGACGGCCGTTCCCAGCGAGGAGCCCACCATGAAGGTGGTGACGAGCCAGGAGAACGCCTCCGTCACCGTGCCGCGCGGCGCGTGCCGGTCCACGACGACGAACGCGCACGCCAGCGAGGGCGCGAGGAACAGCCCTGCCACGGCCGCCAGTCCGGTCATGGCGACGGCTCCGGGCCTCAGCAGCAGCGGGACGTAGCAGACGGCGAGGAGCGCCACGAGCACGGTCAGCCGCCGCTCCGGCGTCCCCGTCCACTGCCGCGCCCCGTACACGGTCCCGCCGACGAGGCCGCCGAGCCCCAGCCCGGCGAGCAGCCAGCCGTACGCCGTCTCGCCGCCGTGGCCGTCGGCGTAGGAGACACCGGCGACGTTGATGGAGCCGATCGCCGCGCCCACGCACAGATAGGCGCCCAGCAGCGCGAGCAGCCCCGGCGAGCGCAGGGCTCCGAGCCAGTGCGCCTCGCGCTCCTGGGAGCGCCACCGGCGCGAGGGCTCGGAGATCACCACCGACAGCGCGCCCAGCACGCCCAGTCCGTTGGCGAGCAGCAGCGCCGCACGCTCCGACCACAGCGCCACGCTGCCGGTGACGAGCAACGGGCCGACGGTGAACATGACTTCCTGGGCGACCGCGTCCATCGCGTACGCGGTGTGCACGCTCTTCTCCTCGCGCAGCACGCTCGGCCACAGTGCGCGCAGGCCGCCCTCCAGCGGCGGTGTGGTCAGCCCCGCGAGCGCGACGGACACCCAGGGCAGCACGGCCGCCTCCGGGTCGCCGCACGCGAACACCGCCATGGCCAGCGCCGAGACGACGGCACCCGGCAGTTGGACGCGGGGCTGCCCGTACAGGTCCACGAGCCGGCCGAGCAGCGGCTGGCCGACGGCGTTCGTCACGCCGTACACCGCCGCCAGCGCCCCGGCCAGGCTGTACGAGCCACCGGCCGCCCGCACGTACAGCACGATCGCGATGGGCGCCACCGCGTTCGGCAGCCGGCCCACCAGCGTCCCCACCAGCAGCCGCGCCGCGTGGCGCGTCCGCAGGATCTCCCCGTACCCGGACGCCATGCGTACCCCCCTCCCCCGCTCCCGCGGGCACGTTGTACGTATAACGAGCGGCTCATACGTACCATGTGCCTGACCGCGAGTCCATCGGGTTCCGCGCGACGACCGGGAGGAAGAGTGGCCGTGCCACAGCGGGACGCGGCGGGTCCGCGCCCCACCAGCCGCGACGTCGCACACGCGGCCGGCGTCTCGCAGGCCACGGTCTCGCTCGTCCTCGGCGACAAATGGCGCGGACGCGTCGCCGAACCCACGGCCGAGCGGGTCCGCGCCGCCGCCCGCACGCTCGGCTACCGCCCCAATCTGGCCGCACGCAGCCTGCGCACCGGGCACACCCGCACGGCGCTGCTCGTCGTCCCGGCGCTCACCAACGACTTCTTCGCCGGGGTCTACACGGGCGCCGTCGAGGTCGCCTCGGCGCACGGTTTCGGCCTGGTGCTCTACCCCTCGCCCACGGGCATCGCGCCCGCGCGCGACCCGTTCGCCTCCGCACGGGCGGCGCTGGACGGCGTGATCGCCTCCTCCATGGCCGTGGAGTCCCTCGCGGAACTGCGCGCCGGCGGGCTGCCGCTGGTGATGCTGGACAGCGACGCCTCGGACACCGCGACCGTCAACTTCGACATCGCGGACGGCATGCGCCAGGTCGCCCGCCATCTGCTGGCGCTGGGCCACCGCCGCATCGCCCACGTGGCCTCCGCCGTGGACTCCTGGACGTTCGCGGTCCGCGCCCGCGCCCTCGCCGGGGCGGTGGCCGGATCCGGCGCCCGGCTCGTGCGCACGGAGCGCTGCGAACTGTCCGTCCCCGGCGGCCTGGCGGCGGCCACGCGCGCGCTCGCGGGTGTGCCGGGCCCCGACGCGCCCACGGCTCTGGTGTGCGACGACGATCTGCTGGCCGCCGGCGCGCTCAAGGCCGCACGCCGGCTCGGGCTGCGCGTACCCGAGGACGTGTCGGTCACCGGCTTCGACGATCTGGCGCTGGCCCGCGCCGTGGAGCCGGAGCTGACGACACTGCGACTGCCCGCCGCGGACATGGGAGCGGCCGGAATGCGGGCCCTGCTGGCCGAACTGGCGGAACGCCCGGGGTCGTCGGGCCCGTCAGCGGCCCCGGCAGCGACGCCGACGGCGGCCTCCGCCTCCTCGGCACCGTCCGCCCCGCACGACGCGGAGGCCCCGGAGAGCGAAAAGGAGGGCGGCCGGGAGACGGTGCTCCCGGTCACCCTCCTTGCCCGTGCTTCGACGGGTCCGCCACCGACGCCCTGAGACGGCGGTGCACGGCGCCGGCACGGGCTACGACTCGCCGTCCTCCCCGGTGCCCTCTCCGGAGGTGTCCTCGGCGCCCGAGGCGGCCGAAGAAGAGCCCGAGGAAGAGCCGGAGGACGAGGAGCCCTCCTCCAGCAGCCGGGTCACCTGGGCGGCCGGGACGCGCTTGAACTTGCGCTTCTGCGGACGCGTGCGGTCCAGCACCGCGACCTCCAACTGCTCGGCGGTCAGCGTGCGTTCGCTGCCGTTGCTGTCCCGCCCGAGTGCCTCGGCACCCAGCCGCAGCGCCTCGCCCAGCGACATGCCCTCGCGGTGCCGCTGGTCCATGTAGCTGCCGATCGGGTCCGAGTTGCCGCCGACCGCGACCGATCCGTGCTCGTCCACGATCGAACCGTCGTGCGGCAGCCGGTAGATCTGGTCGTCCTCCGGGGCAGCGCCCACCTCCGCAACGATCAGCTCCACCTCGTACGGCTTCTCCGAGTTGGCCGAGAAGATGGTGCCCAGCGTCTGGGCGTAGACGTTCGCGAGTCCGCGCGCGGTCACGTCCTCGCGGTCGTAGGTGTACCCGCGCAGATCCGCGTAACGGACGCCGCCGATACGGAGGTTCTCGAACTCGTTGTACTTGCCGACCGCGGCGAACGCGATCCGGTCGTAGATCTCGCTGACCTTGTGGAGCGCGCGCGAGGGGTTCTCGGCGACGAACACGATGCCGTCCGCGTACTGCAACACGACCACACTGCGACCGCGTGCGATGCCCTTGCGGGCGTACTCCGCGCGGTCGGCCATTGCCTGCTGGGGTGACACATAGAACGGCGTCGACACCGGCTATCCGTCCCTTCCTGTCCGTATGAGCGTCTTAGGAGACAGGGGCCTGCGGCCCGTTGGGCAGCTGGAGACGGCCCTCGTAGACGGCCCGCGCCAGCTCGGAGACCTCCTCCTCGCCCAGCCTGCGGTAACCGTCCTCGGTGATCACCGAGACGACCGGGTAGATACGGCGGGTCATGTCCGGGCCGCCGGTGGCCGAGTCGTCGTCCGCGGCATCGTAGAGGGCCTGGATGACCACCGTGGCGGCCTGCTGCTCCGAGAGGTCCTCGCGGTAGAGCTTCTTGAGCGAGCCACGCGCGAACACCGAGCCGGAGCCGACGCCGGCGAAGCCCAGCTCCTCCGAACGCCCGCCCGTGACGTCGTAGGAGAAGATCCGGCCCTTGCGCCGCTCCACGTCGTACCCGGCGAACAGCGGGACGACGGCCAGCCCCTGGAGGGCCATGCCGAGATTGCTGCGGATCATCGTCGAGAGGCGGTTCGCCTTGCCCTCCAGGGAGAGCGTCGAGCCCTCGACCTTCTCGAAGTGCTCCAGTTCGAGCTGGAAGAGCTTCACCATCTCGGTGGCGAGCCCGGCCGTGCCGGCGATGCCCACGGCCGAGAACTCGTCGGCCGGAAAGACCTTCTCGATGTCGCGCTGCGCGATGACGTTGCCCATCGTCGCCCGCCGGTCTCCTGCGAGCACCACCCCGCCGGAGAAGGCGATGGCCACGATCGTCGTGCCGTGCGGCGCCTGGACGGCGCCCTCCACCGGCGGCAGCGCCCTGTTGCCGGGCAGCTGATCGGGCGCGTGCGCGGACAGGAAGTCCATGAACGACGACGATCCCGGCGTCAGGAAGGCAGCAGGTAGACGCCCGGTGCTACGAGTTTCGGCTTCCACACGTTTCCTTCCACATAGGCGGTCGCATGCCGACTGGCGTGCGGCCGGTCCTCGAACTGCCCCAGCGCTGCGTGACAGCTGAAGCACGTACGCTCCGGACCCTACCTGCCCCGTGATCGCGAGCCACATGCTCCGGCGAATGCGGCGGTTGCCGAACGGGCCGGACCCGCCGGATCCGCCGAACTCGCTACCGTGCGGGGCCTGTAGCATGCCGCGGCCGCTTTCGCCCGCGGTGCGCGCCCGACGGGCCGGTGAGCCGGGATGACGATGGCGCTGTGGTTCCGCCCTTTCGAAGACGCCTCGCTGCGCGAGGGAGAACCACAACGCCATCCGCGTTCACATGTATGGATTACTGGCCGCCCTTTTGGACGAAACTCCGGACGAAGTCCTCGGCGTTCTCTTCGAGTACGTCATCGATTTCGTCCAGTACCGAGTCCACGTCGTCCGACAGCGCCTCCTGGCGCTCCTTGAGGTCCTCGGAAGCCTGCGCGTCCTGCGTCTGCTCCTCGGTCTCCTCGGTGTGACGTGTGGCCTTCTGCTGTCCGCCGCCGGTGTCCTTGGTCGCCATTACCCTCACCCCGCTCGGTTCGGTACGTACGTCGTGCGTACAAGATCAGACCCTACAAGCCCGGGCTGACATCGGCTCTTCACTTGTCACAACGCTCGGATGCCACCCCGTTGATTCCCGGAAACCGGAACGTCCAGTCGCGTTCTTGTTTCCGTGCGCCTCTCCTCAGTTGCCGGACAACACCCTGACCAGCTCCTCCGCCGTGCGGCAGCGGTCCAGCAGCTCCTTGACGTGGTTCCGGGTACCGCGCAGTGGCTCCAGGGTGGGGACCCGTTGCAGGGAGTCACGGCCGGGCAGATCGAAGATCACCGAGTCCCAGGAGGCGGCCGCCACGTCGTCCGCGTACTGCTCCAGGCAGCGCCCGCGGAAGTAGGCGCGGGTGTCCTCCGGTGGCCGGGTGACGGCCCTGTCGACCTCCTCGTCCGTGAGCAGGCGCTGCATCTTGCCCCGGTTCGCGAGGCGGTTGTACAGCCCCTTGTCGGGGCGCACATCGGCGTACTGGAGGTCCACCAGATGCAGCCGCGGGGCGTCCCAGCCCAGCTCGTCGCGGCGGCGGTAGCCCTCCATCAGCTCCCGCTTGGCGACCCAGTCCAGCTCGCCGCTCAGGCTCATGGGGTCGCTCTCCAGCCGGCCGAGCACGTCCTCCCAGCGCGTCAGGACGTCTCTGGTCTGCTCGTCCGCGTCGGCGCCCCAGCGCTCCTCGACGTACTTGCGTGCCAGCTCGAAGTACTCCATCTGCAACTGGACAGCGGTGAGTGTACGGCCGTCGCGCAGCGTGATCAGTCGCTTCAGTGACGGATCGTGCGAGACCTGGTGCAGGGTGCGCACCGGCTGGTCCACCACGAGGTCGACGGCGATGAAGCCGTCCTCGATCATGGAGAGGACCAGCGAGGTGGTGCCGAGCTTGAGGTAGGTGGAGATCTCGGAGAGGTTGGCGTCGCCGATGATCACGTGCAGTCGCCGGTACTTCTCGGCGTCCGCGTGCGGCTCGTCCCGGGTGTTGATCAGCGGGCGCTTGAGCGTCGTCTCCAGGCCGACCTCGACCTCGAAGTAGTCGGCGCGCTGGCTGAGCTGGAACCCGTGCTCGCTGCCGTCCTGGCCCAGCCCGACCCGGCCGGCGCCGCAGACGACCTGACGGGAGACGAAGAACGGGGTCAGATGCCGGACGATCTCCGAGAACGGCGTCTCCCGCTTCATCAGGTAGTTCTCGTGCGTCCCGTACGAGGCGCCCTTGTTGTCGGTGTTGTTCTTGTACAGATGGATGGGCTGGGTGCCGGGCACATCGGCGGCGCGCTCGGCCGCCTCGGCCATGACCCGCTCGCCCGCCTTGTCCCACAGCACCGCGTCCCGCGGGTTGGTGACCTCCGGGGCGCTGTACTCGGGGTGCGCGTGGTCGACGTACAGCCGGGCGCCGTTGGTGAGGATGACGTTGGCCAGGCCGATGTCCTCGTCCGTCAGCTGGCTGGAATCCGCGGCCTCGCGTGCGAGATCGAAGCCGCGGGCGTCCCGCAGCGGGTTCTCCTCCTCGAAGTCCCAGCGGGCGCGGCGCGCCCGGTGCATCGCTGCCGCATAGGCGTTGACGACCTGGGACGAGGTGAGCATGGCATTGGCGTTGGGGTGGCCGGGGACGGAGATCCCGTACTCCGTCTCGATGCCCATTACGCGCCGTACGGTCATGCGGCCCTCCTCGCGTGACGGCGGCCCGCCATGGGCGCGCCGTTCAAGTCCCGCTGCGCATCCAGCCCGTATGCGGCCCCCTCGTCCGCACTGCGCGTGGCGGCGGTACGGAAGAGCCTATGCCGCACGGGCCGAAGTGGGGAGATCACCTTGCGGACTTCCTTGGCCCTGCCGGAAACGATCCGGCTGCGGGTGCCCCGCGGGGACCCGCAGCCGGAACGGCCCCGTGTTACAGGTACTGGCCGGTGTTGGCCACCGTGTCGATGGAACGGCCGGTGTCCGCGCCCTGCTTGCCCGTGACGAGCGTGCGGATGTAGACGATCCGCTCGCCCTTCTTCCCGGAGATACGGGCCCAGTCGTCCGGGTTGGTGGTGTTGGGCAGGTCCTCGTTCTCCTTGAACTCGTCGACGCAGGCGGCGAGCAGATGGGAGACGCGCAGGCCCTTCTGGTTCTGGTCGAGGTACGCCTTGATCGCCATCTTCTTGGCGCGGCCCACGATGTTCTCGATCATGGCACCGGAGTTGAAGTCCTTGAAGTAGAGAACTTCCTTGTCGCCGTTGGCGTAGGTGACCTCCAGGAAGCGGTTCTCCTCTGACTCGGCGTACATCTGCTCGACGACGGACTGGATCATCGCGTCGACGGCGGCCTCCACATTGCCGCCGTGCTCCGCGACGTCGTCCGCGTGCAGCGGCAGGTTCGCCGTGAGGTACTTGGAGAAGATGTCCTTGGCCGCCTCGGCGTCCGGGCGCTCGATCTTGATCTTCACATCGAGGCGTCCGGGACGCAGGATCGCCGGGTCGATCATGTCCTCGCGGTTGGAGGCGCCGATGACGATGACGTTCTCCAGGCCCTCCACACCGTCGATCTCGGAGAGCAGCTGCGGGACGATGGTGTTCTCCACGTCCGAGCTGACGCCGGAACCGCGGGTGCGGAACAGCGAGTCCATCTCGTCGAAGAAGACGATGACCGGGGTGCCTTCGCTGGCCTTCTCCCTGGCCCGCTGGAAGACCAGCCGGATGTGCCGCTCGGTCTCGCCGACGTACTTGTTGAGCAGCTCGGGGCCCTTGATATTCAGGAAGTAGCTCTTGCCCTGGGGCTTGCCCGTCACCTCGGCGACCTTCTTCGCCAGCGAGTTGGCGACCGCCTTGGCGATGAGCGTCTTGCCGCAGCCGGGCGGGCCGTAGAGCAGCACGCCCTTGGGCGGGCGCAGTTCGTGCTCGCGGAAGAGGTCGGGGTACAGATAGGGAAGCTCGACCGCGTCCCGGATCTGCTCGATCTGGCCGCCGAGACCACCGATCTTCTTGTAGTCGATGTCCGGGACCTCTTCGAGGACCAGTTCCTCGACCTCGCTCTTCGGGACGACCTCGTAGACGTACCCGGAGCGACTCTCCAGGAGCAGGGCGTCCCCGGCCCGGAGCGTGGCGTTCAGCAGGGGTTCGGCGAGGCGCACCACGCGCTCCTCGTCGGTGTGGCCCACCACCAGGGCCCGCTCCCCGTCGTCCAGGACTTCCTTGAGGGTGACGATGTCACCCGCGCGCTCGAACTCCATGGCCTCGACCACGTTGAGCGCCTCGTTGAGCATCAGCTCCTGGCCGCGCTTCAGCTCGTCGAGCTCGACGTTCGGGCTGACGTTCACCCGGAGCTTGCGGCCCCCGGTGAAGATGTCCGCCGTACCGTCCTCGTTCGCCGCCAGGAAGACGCCGAAACCCGCCGGCGGCTGTGCCAGCCGGTCCACCTCTTCCTTGAGGGCCACGATCTGGTCGCGGGCCTCGCGCAGCGTGTTGGAGAGCCGCTCGTTCTGGGCGGACACACCGGCCAGGTTGGTCTGCAGCTCGACGATCCGCTCCTCGAGAATACGAGTGTGTCGCGGAGAGTCGGCGAGCTTGCGGCGCAGGACGGCGATTTCCTGCTCAAGGTAGGCGATCTGGCCGGAAGGGTCTTCGGAACCCCGACCGGGCCGGATCCCGCGGTTGGTGTCGTCGTCGTGGGCTGCCACGGTCCTCACCTCCTCCAGGGGGAGCTGGACGCTTCGACCCTACCTGGGCCGGTGCAGGTTGAAACCCCTAGATCACAAAGACGGTCGGGGTGTGTCCGATCTTCACCCTTGCGCACTCCCTCCCGACTGGGGGATACCCACCCATCACGATCCGAAAGCGGCCGACCGCAGGTCCACGGCACCGCAGGCGTCGTCAACACCCTTCCAGGGTGGCCCTGTTTCGCCTCGGAGGGGAAACGGCGGGCGACCGGATCAAGCCCTTCCGCGGGGCCTCGCCGAGGCGCTCCGAGACCGTCCGGCGGGAGGCGTTCCGCGTCCGCCGGGCCACGGGGCGTGACGGATTCCGGCAGTCCGGGGCGCCCCGGCGGTCGTGCGGCACGACCCTTTCGTGGCTGCCCGGTGCGCGCCTGCGGCCCGGCCGCGCGGGGGCCCGGCGGAGCGCCTCCGCCGCGGCCTGTTCAGACCCGGACGCCGCCGGCCACCGGGGCCGGGGTGAGCGCGAACTTCCCGTTCTTCCACTCCCACTTGACGTTCCGCTGCTTGTCCGGGCAGCAACGCGGCACATCGGGGGACGAGTAGCCGACGAGCGTCGCGGAGACCGTGCGGCCGTGCGCCTTGAGGCCCTGGACCGTCAGCCCCTCCTGCTGCCGCACCAGGGTGGCGGCGATCCGCGGACGGTCGCCGTCGTGTTCCGGGCGGGTGAGCACGAAGGCGGCGCTGGGCGGCGTCCCGCCCTCGGCGTGGCAGCGGACGACGGCGACGGTCTCGGGCACGCCGTCACCGTCGAAGTCGGCGGCGGCGTGGTCCAGTACGTCGGGGCGTCCGGCCGGGCCGCAGTCGAGGGGGTAGCGCGCGGCACCGGCGTCCGGCGCGTGTGCGGTGGCGGCGGAGCCGTGGGCGGGGCCGGCCGTGGCGTCGGCGGGCTTCAGCAGCGCGGCGCCACCGAGGACGGCGCCGAGCGCGGCGGCGGTGGCGAGCCAGTGGACGGGGCGGGTGCGGGTGTGCGGCAGTGCGGTCACGCGCGGTGACTCCCGTGGTGTGGCAGGGGGTGGAGGAGGTGTCCAGCATCGTGCCACACGTCACATCGGGGCGGAACGGCCGGGTCCCCCCTTGCCCGGGCCTTACCCGGGGCCCGCTGCGACGCGCACGGGCCTCAACAGCGCTGCCCCGCGGCCCGGTTGTGTTCCGGGGGCGCGGGGCAGCGGGGTGGATTCGGTCAGGAGGCGCGGCCGCCGGACTGGCTGCCGGGGCCGGTGTAGTCCTCGCCGTAGGCGCCCTTCGCGGGGCGGCGGCGGCGCAGCGGCGGCTCGACGCCGTCGGCGAGGCGGCGGGCGGTGAGCAGGAAGCCGGTGTGGCCGATCATGCGGTGGTCGGGGCGGACGGCGAGGCCCTCGACGTGCCAGTTGCGCACCATCGTCTCCCACGCCTGCGGCTCGTTGAACGTGCCGAACTCGCGCACGGACTCGACCATGCGCGCCATCTGCGTCGTCGTCGCGACGTAGGCGCACAGGATGCCGCCGGGCACGAGGGCCTTGGAGACGGCCTCCAGGCACTCCCAGGGGGCGAGCATGTCCAGGATGACGCGGTCGACGTCGGTGTCGGAGAGGTTGTCCTGGAGATCCCCGACGGTGAGCGTCCAGGCCGGGTGGGGGCTGCCGAAGTAGCGCTCGACGTTCTTCTGGGCGATCTCGGCGAAGTCGGCACGCCGCTCGTAGGAGTGCAGCATCCCCTGGTCGCCGATGGCGCGCAGCAGGAAGGTGCTCAGCGAGCCGGAGCCGACACCCGCTTCCACGACGCGTGCGCCGGGGAAGATGTCGGCCATGGCGAGCACCTGGCCGGCGTCCTTGGGGTAGACGACAGCGGCTCCCCGGGGCATGGACAGGACATAGTCGGGGAGCAGGGGGCGCAGCGCGAGGTAGGCGACGTTCCCGGTGGTACGGACAACCGTGCCCTCGGGCTGCCCGATCAGCTCCTCGTGCGGAAAGGCTCCCTTGTGCGTGTGGAAGCTCTTCCCCTCTTCGAGGGTGATCGTGTAATGGCGGCCCTTGGGGTCGGTGAGCTGGACCTGATCCCCGACCTTGAAGGGCCCGCGTCGGCGGGCGGCACCGGTCGGTTCGGACATACGGACAGCCTATCGGGTCCGCCGGGGGCGGCTACGTCGAGGAGGGCTTTGCCATGGCCGCGACGAACGCACGCTCGACGTCCGTCGTCGACAGGACGCCGTAGATCTCGCCCGTCTCCTCGACCACGAGGTACTCGGTCGCCGGTGTCGCCCGCAGATACTCCAGGAGGTCCTCGCCCGCCAGCTCGGCGGGGACGCGCATGCCCTCCTTGAGGTCCTGGGCCAGGGTGCTGACCGCCACCCACGGGCGGCGGTGCTGCGGGATGCCGGCGATCGCGCTCTCCCGCACCAGCGAGAGCGGGTCTCCCCTGCCGTCGACGACGACCAGGGCGCGGGCACCGGCCTCGTTCGCCCGGCGCAGCGCCTCCGACAGCGGGGTGTCCGTCTCGACCGGCACCGCGCGCCGGGTCAGGGTGCGGGCCCGCAGCTCGGGGAGGCGTTCGCGCAGCCGGGCCATGCGCAGGCTGTTCCCGGCGCCCGTCCAGATGATGGCGGCGAGGATCGCGGCCAGCAGGGCGTCGGTGAGCGCGTCCATGCCGCTGACGCCGCCCCGCGCCACCCCGCCGGCCCGGGTCGCCAGCGGAAGGCCCACCAGGACGGCGATCGCGAGCGCGCGGCCGACCCAGGCGGCGGCGACGGTGCCCGTCATCGGCTTGCCGCTGATCTTCCAGACGACGGCGCGCAGCATCCGGCCGCCGTCCAGCGGCAGCCCCGGCAGCAGATTGAAGACGGCGACGAGCAGGTTCGAGATCATCAGCCCGGCCAGCAGGACGCCCGGCACCGTGCGCGGCTCGACGGCGTGCATACCGGCGTAGAAGACGCCCGCGAGGGCGAGCGAGAACAGCGGGCCGACGAACGCGAGGACGAACTCCTTGCCGGGCGTCTCCGTCTCCTTCTCGATCTCCGAGACCCCGCCGAAGAACTGCAACTGGATACGGCGTACCGGCAGCTTGAAGCGCAGCGCGGCGACGGTGTGCGCCAGCTCGTGCACCAGGACGGAGGCGTAGAAGGCTACGGCGAAGAACAGCGCGATCAGATAGCGGGCGGCGCCGACATCCGGCAGGACGCGGTCGAGCTGGCCGCCGAAGACCCAGGTGATCAGGGCGGCGACGAGGAACCACGACGGCGCGACGTAGACCGGGACGCCGAAGGGCTTGCCCATCAGGATGCCGCCGCCGGGCGGTGCCGGCCGCTTCGGCGGAACGGCGGGCGGCGCCTGCCCCGCGCCGGGCGACGCCTGCGGCCCCTTCTTCCCGGGCTCCCCGGGCTCCCCGAGCCCTCCGGGCTGCCCTGCGGACTGGTCAGGCTGCCCCGCGGGCTGCTCGGCCTGCTCCGCGGGACGGCCGGGCTGCCCCGCGGACTTCTCAGGCCGCTCGGCGGATGCCTCGGGCTCCTCGGGCCCGCCGGGTTTCTCGGAGCTGCCGGGGGTCTCCTGCTGCTCTTCCTGCTTGTCGTTCTTGTCCTTGTTGCCGGGGTTCTGCTCGCCGGGGTCCTGGCCGCTCCTGTCGGGGCCCGGGCCGTGACCGCTCGTGCTGCCCGTGCTGCCCGTGCCGTTGTCGCTCGTTGTGGACTCGCCGCTCGCTGCGGACTCGTCGTTCTTCCCCGGCTCGTCACTCTTTTCGGGGGAGGCGCCGGGCGTCGGGGCGGACGGTTTCGCGGGCTCGGTCGGCTCGGCCGGTGCAGAAGGGTCGGAAGGCCGCGTGGCCGAAGGGCGGCGCTCGGTGCCGCCTTCCCCGGCCGGGCCGCTGGTCCGCGGCTTCCCGTCGTTGTCCGTGTCCGCCACGGGTTCCCCTCTGCTGCTGCCCTCGCACCCCGCTGCGAGCGCGGTCCTGACGATCATGCAGTGCGAGGGCGTCTGCCGTCGATGGTAAGTGTCCGTTGTCGGTCGTGGGCCGTAGGGTCTGACGTCATGAAAAACAGCGCGGCCACGCCCCCGAACTCGCTGTCGCCCTCGCGCGCGTCCGATTTCATGCAGTGCCCGCTGCTCTACCGCTTCCGGGTGATCGACAAACTGCCGGAGAAGCCGTCGGCCGCCGCCACCCGGGGAACGGTCGTGCACGCGGTGCTGGAGCGGATCTTCGACGCCCCGCGCCCGGAACGCAGTGCGCCGCGGGCGCGCAGCCTGGTGGTGGGCGAGTGGGAGCGGCTGCTCGCCAAGCGGCCCGAACTGGCGGAGCTGTTCGCCGAGGACGAGCCGGAGGACGGACCGGAGAGCGGCCCGGCGGACGCAGCGGCGGCCGGTGCGGCCGGGGCGGGTGCCGGGAGCGAGGCGCAGGACGGCGCGGGCGGTGCGCCCGGCTCCTCCGGGGAGGGCGGGGCCCGGCAGCACGGGCCGCGGCTGGCCCGCTGGCTGGCGGAGGCCGAGGAGCTGGTCGAGCGCTGGTTCACGCTGGAGGACCCGACGCGGCTGGAGCCGGCGGAGCGTGAGCTGTTCGTGGAGGCGCGGCTGGAATCGGGGCTGCGGCTGCGCGGGATCATCGACCGCGTGGACGTGGCGCCGACCGGCGAGGTCCGCGTCGTCGACTACAAGACGGGCAAGGCGCCCCGGCCGGAGTTCGCCGACGGCGCGCTGTTCCAGATGAAGTTCTACGCGCTCGTGCTGTGGCGGCTGCGCGGGGTGGTGCCGCGCCGGCTCCAGCTGGTCTTCCTGGGCGGCGGCGGTGAGGTGCTCACCTACGATCCGGACGAGAGCGATCTGCGCGGTGTCGAGCGCAAGCTGCTGGCGCTGTGGGACGCGATCCAGCGGGCGACGGAGACGGGGGACTGGCGGCCCAAGCCGGGCAAGCTGTGCGGGTGGTGCGATCACCAGGCGCACTGCCCGGAGTTCGGGGGTACTCCCCCGCCGTACCCGCTGATGATCCAGCCGAGGCTGCCGGAGCCGCGGGAGCCCGGCGCGGGCGCCGAGGAGCCGGCGTCAGGGGCAGCCGGTGGCTGATTGCCCGGCTGGGTGAGAATGGGGCCACCCACTGCCGCCCACTGGAGGAGTTTCCGTGGCAATCCGCGTTCTGCTGGTGGACGACCAGCCGCTCCTGCGTACCGGCTTCCGGATGATTCTGGAGGCCGAGCAGGACATAGCGGTGGTGGGCGAGGCGGGGGACGGCCTCCAGGCGCTGGATCAGGTGCGGGCGCTCCAGCCGGATGTGGTGCTGATGGACATCCGGATGCCGCGGATGGACGGCGTCGAGGCCACCCGCCGGATCACCGGCCCGGCGAAGGACGGCCCGGCCAAGGTGCTGGTGCTGACGACCTTCGATCTGGACGAGTACGTCGTCGAGGCGCTGCGTGCCGGTGCGAGCGGCTTTCTGCTCAAGGACGCGCCGGCGGGCGAGCTGGTGCAGGCGATCAGGGTGGTGGCGGCCGGCGAGGCGATGCTGGCGCCCAGCATCACCCGCAGGCTGCTGGACAAGTACGCGGGCAAGCTGCCGTCCGGTGAGGAGCCGCTGCCGGACACGCTGGATCAGCTGACGGAGCGCGAGGTGGAGGTGCTGAAGCTCGTCGCGCGGGGGCTGTCGAACGCGGAGATCGCCGCGGATCTGTTCGTGAGCGAGACGACGGTCAAGACGCATGTGGGCCACGTCCTGACGAAGCTCGGTCTGCGCGACCGGGTGCAGGCCGCGGTGTACGCCTACGAGAGCGGCCTGGTGCGCCCCGGCGCGTCCTGACGGCGAGCGGCGGGCCCGCGCGGGCCGCACGCGCGTGCGGCGGCCCGGGTGCGGGAGGAACGACGACGGGACCCCCGTCGGGCCGGTGCCCGGCGGGGGTCCCGTCGTCGGTGCTGCGTCCGCGCGAGGTGTCGGCTCCGCGCGGGGTGTCAGCTCTCCTTGCCGCGGCCGAGCTCCCAGAACTGGAGCATGGACGAGGAGTTGAGCGCCCATTCGACGCCGGTGATGTCGTCGCGTGCCGCGAGGTACTGCTTGCCCTGCCACAGCGGCAGCAGCGGCACGTCCTCAGCGACGATGTCCTGCACCCGGCCGAACGAGCTGCTGGTGCTGGCCCGTTCGGTCTGGCGGCGGGTGCGGGGCAGCAGCTTGCCGGTGATCTCCTGGTTGCGGTACGGCGAGCCGAGGAAGTTGTCCCGCTCGAAGAAGGGCCCGACGAAGCTGTCGGCGTCGGGGAAGTCCGGGTACCAGCCGTAGCCGTACACGTCGTACTTGCCGCCGGTGGCCGCGGGACGGTAGTCGTCCCACGCGACGCCCTTGGTCTTCACCTGGAACAGCCCGCTGTCGTTGAGCTGCTTCTTGAGGACCGCGAACTCCTTGGCGGTGGCCTCGCCGTAGTGGTCCGTCGTGTACATCAGCGTCATCTTCACCGGGGTGTTGATGCCGGCCCGGGTGAGGATGTTCTTGGCCTTGTCCCGGCTCGGGCTGCCGTACTTGTTGAAGAACGAATTCCGGTGCGGCGGCAGCCCCTTGGGCACCACGCTGTACAGCGGCTCGACGGTCCGGTCGTAGGCGGCCTTGACGATGTCCTGGCGGTCGATGAGCTGCGCCATGGCCTGCCGGACGGCCTTCTTGCCGCCGATCGGGCCCTCGGTGTTGAAGGCGATGTAGCGGATCTCCTGGCCGGCCTGCTCGACGAGATCGATGCCCTTGGTCGTGGCCTTCTGGAGCTTGCCGACCTGGCTGGGGGTGATGGTGCGGCCCATCACGTCGATGTCGCCGGCCGACAGCGCCTTCTCCATGGCGGACGAGCTGTTGAAGAAGCGCATCTCGATCTTGTCGTTGTTCATGTCGATCCCGCCCTGGTAGTGCGGGTTCTTGCTGAACGTCGCCTTGTGGTTCTTCGTGTCGAAGTCGTCGAGCGCGTACGGCCCGGAGCCGACGACCTTGAAGCCCTTCTCCAGCGACTTCGCCGAGTACGTCTCGCTGTCGACGATGGCCGCCGCCGGCGTGCTCAGCTTGTAGGGGAACGTCGCGTCCGGCGCCTTGAGATGGAAGACGACCTGGCGTGCGCCGGTGGCCTCGACCTTGTCCACGTTGGCGAACAGGGAGGACGGGCCGCCCTTGTGCTTGATGGCCTTGACGCGGTTCACGGAGAACTCCACGTCCTTGGCGTCGACTTCGTGGCCGTTGGAGAAGGTGAGTCCCTTGCGCAGGGTGCAGCGGTACTGCTCGTTCTGCGCGTCGGTGAACCCGCACTTGGAGGCGGCGTCCATCTCCGGCTCCGTCCCGCTGCGCGGCACCCGGACCAGGGTCTGGAAGGTGTTGCCCATGATGGACCAGGCGGACACGTCGTAGGCGGCTGCCGGGTCGAAGGGCGCGGGGTTGGCCTCGGTGACGGCGAAGTGCTCCGTCGTGCCGACGACGATGGGATCGCCGTCGCCGCTTCCGCCCCCATCGGACCCGCAGCCGGCCAGCACGGGCGCGAGCAGCCCGGCCACTACGGGCAGCACCACAGTCTTACGGTTCATGGTCGGCGATCTCCTCGTCCGGCCGGGGTTTGTTGCAGGGTGGAATGGCCGGTGGCACGACATTAATCGTCGGCCGCGGGAATACCGGAGGGACGGTCGGGATCGCCGCTTTCACACAGCGGAGCCGGAAGCCTGCTGTCCGCAATCCGGACGTAGGAACGTACTCCGCGTCGTTCCACCAATACGGACACAAGGGAACGGGAATTCCCCCACTCGACGCCGCTCCACCACACGGCGGGAAGTCTGTCGAGAGGGGTGCACGTGAGGAACATCACGCCGCCAACTCCCGGTACGGACGCCGGTATTCGGACGGCGGTCACGCTGGACACACGCCCCGCTCCCCTGGGTTCCCGCCGCTCCCGGCGCCGGCCCGGCGCCCGCCCCGGAGGGGCCGGGAGCCACGCTCAGCGCAGCCCCGCGATGCGGGCGCGGAGGAAGCGCAGATCGACCTCTTCGAGTGAATCGACCACCGTACGGCCCGACTTGGGCGCGATGGGCGCCACCGAGGGCACCACGACCACCGGGCAGCCGGCCGCCTCGGCCGCCGCCACACCGGTCGCCGTGTCCTCCAGCACGGCGCACCGCGCCGGGTCGGCACCGAGCCGCTGAGCGGCCGTCAGATAGGGGTCGGGGTGCGGCTTGGTCCGGGTCAGTTCGTCCCCGGCGACGGTCAGGGCGAAGTTCTCCGGCCCCAGCGACTTGAGCATGCGGTCGACGACCTCGCGGTGCGAGGCGGAGACCAGCGCGGCGGGAACGTGGTGCGCGGCCAGCTCGGTCAGCAGCCTGCGGGCGCCGGGCATCAGCGGGACGCCGCCGTCCAGCCGTTCCACGAACTTCGCGTTGAGCAGGGCGCTCACCTCCTCCAGCGCGATGTCGGCGGCCGTGGCCTCGATGAGGAAGCCGGCGGAGCGCGACATGGGCCCGCCCACCACCTCGGCGCGCCACTCCTCGCGCAGCTCGTGTCCGAGCTCGGCGAAGACCTCGCGTTCGGCGTCCCACCAGAAGTCCTCGGTGTCGACGAGGGTGCCGTCCATGTCGAGCAGCACCGCCTGGAGTGCGGGCTCCTCCTCGGCCGTGAGCGTGCCGACGGCGGGCTGAGAACTGGCCATCCGCGTCCACCTCCTGAAGGGACGAGAAGGCCGGTCACCCCTCTCCCACGGGTCTCCCACGGGCCTCCCACGGGCCTCCCTGGGGATTCCCCGTGGATCTCCGGTGGAGTGGGGGCGACCGGCCTGTACCGGACCGATCAGTGTACGACGAGCGCCGTCAGCGGGCGTTGAAGTACTTGGCCTCGGGGTGGTGGAGGACGATCGCGTCGGTGGACTGCTCGGGGTGCAGCTGGAACTCCTCGGACAGCTCGACACCGATGCGCTCGGGGTGCAGCAGCTCGGCGATCTTGGCGCGGTCCTCCAGGTTGGGGCAGGCGCCGTAGCCGAGGGAGAAGCGGGCTCCCCGGTACTTCAGGTCGAACATGCCTGCCATCTGCTCCGGGTCCTCACCGGCGAAGCCCAGCTCCGAGCGGACCCGGGCGTGCCAGTACTCGGCCATGGCCTCGGCGAGCTGGACGGAGAGCCCGTGCAGCTCCAGATAGTCGCGGTAGGCGTCCTCGGCGAACAGCTCGGCGGTCTTCTCCCCGATCTTCGAGCCGACGGTGACGACCTGGAGGCCGACCACGTCCCGCTCCCCGGAGTCCTCCGGCCGGAAGAAGTCGGCCAGGCACAGCCGGCGGCCGCGGCGCTGCCGGGGGAAGGTGAACCGGGTGCGTTCGCTGCCGTCCTCGTTCAGCAGGATCAGATCGTCGCCCTTGGAGTAGCAGGGGAAGTAGCCGTAGACGACGGCGGCTTCGAGCAGGTTCTCCGTGTGCAGCCGCTCCAGCCAGCCGCGCAGCCGCGGACGGCCCTCGCTCTCCACCAGTTCCTCGTAGGAGGGCCCGTCACCCTTGCGGGACTCCTTGAGGCCCCACTGGCCCTTGAAGAGCGCGCCCTCGTCGATCCAGGACGCGTACTCCTTCAGGCCGATGCCCTTGATGACGCGCGTCCCCCAGAACGGGGGCTCGGGCACCGGGTTGTCGACGGCGACGTCGGAGCGGACCGAGCCGTCGTTGACCTCCTGCTCCGGGATCTCGATGTCGCGCTTGGGCACCCGGCGCTGCTTGAGCGGGGGCAGGCTCGCGCCGGGGACGCCGCGCTTGACGTCCATCAGCGCGTCCATCAGGGAGAGGCCCTCGAAGGCGTCCTTGGCGTAGCGCACCTCGCCGTCGTAGACCTCGTGGAGGTCCTGTTCGACGTAGGCGCGGGTGAGGGCGGCGCCGCCGAGGATGACGGGGAAGTCGCCCGCCATGCTGCGGGCGTTCAGCTCCTCCAGGTTCTCCTTCATGATCACGGTGGATTTCACCAGGAGGCCGGACATCCCGATGACGTCCGCCGCGTGCTCCTTGGCCGCGTCGAGGATGGCCGAAACGGGCTGCTTGATGCCGAGATTGACCACCTGGTAGCCGTTGTTGGACAGGATGATGTCCACCAGGTTCTTGCCGATGTCGTGCACATCGCCGCGCACCGTGGCCAGCACGATGGTGCCCTTGCCCTCGTCGTCCTCGCTCTTCTCCATGTGCGGTTCGAGATAGGCGACGGCGGTCTTCATGACCTCGGCCGACTGGAGGACGAACGGCAGCTGCATCTGCCCGGAGCCGAACAGGTCGCCGACGACCTTCATCCCGGCCAGCAGCGTGTCGTTGACGATGTCCAGGGCCGGCCGCTCGGCCAGCGCCTCGTCGAGGTCCTCCTCCAGGCCGTTGCGCTCGCCGTCGATGATGCGGCGCTGGAGCCGCTCCTCCAGCGGCAGCGCCGCCAGCTCCTCGGCCTTGCCCGCCTTCATCGACTTGGCGGTGGCGCCCTCGAACAGCGCCATGAGCTTCTGGAGCGGGTCGTAGCCCTCCCGGCGGCGGTCGAAGATCAGGTCCCGGGCGGTCTCGACCTGCTCCTCGTCGAACCGGGCGATGGGCAGGATCTTCGAGGCGTGCACGATCGCCGAGTCCAGCCCGGCCTTGACGCACTCGTCCAGGAAGACGGAGTTGAGGACGATGCGCGCGGCCGGGTTGAGGCCGAAGGAGATGTTCGACAGGCCCAGCGTCGTCTGCACCTCGGGGTGCCGGCGCTTCAGCTCGCGGATGGCCTCGATGGTGGCGACGCCGTCCTTGCGGGACTCCTCCTGGCCCGTGCAGATGGTGAAGGTCAGACAGTCGACGAGGATGTCGCTCTCGCGGATGCCGTAGTTCTGCGTCAGGTCGGCGATGATCCGCTGGGCGATCTCGACCTTCTTCTCGGGGGTGCGGGCCTGACCCTCCTCGTCGATCGTCAGCGCGATCAGCGCGGCGCCGTGCTCGCCGGCCAGCCGGCTGACGCGGGCGAAGCGGGAGTCGGGGCCGTCGCCGTCCTCGTAGTTGACGGAGTTGATCACGGCACGGCCGCCCAGCTTCTCCAGCCCGGCCTGGATGACGTCCACCTCGGTGGAGTCCAGCACGATGGGCAGCGTGGAGGCGGTGGCGAACCGGCCGGCCAGCTCCTGCATGTCGGCGACGCCGTCCCGGCCGACGTAGTCGACGCACAGGTCGAGCATGTGCGCGCCCTCGCGGATCTGGTCCCTGGCCATCTCCACGCAGTCGTCCCAGCGGCCCTCCAGCATGGCCTCGCGGAACTTCTTCGAGCCGTTGGCGTTGGTGCGCTCGCCGATGGCCAGGTAGGACGTCTCCTGGCGGAAGGGCACCGTCTGGTAGAGCGAGGCGGCGCCGGGCTCGGCAGCGGGGCGGCGCTCGGTGCGCTCGGCGCCGCGGACCCGCTCGACGAGCTGCCGCAGGTGCTCGGGCGTCGTACCGCAGCAGCCGCCCACGAGGGACAGGCCGTAGTCGCGGACGAAGCCCTCGTGCGCCTCGGCCAGCTCCTGCGGGGTGAGCGGGTAGTGCGCTCCGTCCTTGCCGAGCACCGGCAGACCCGCGTTCGGCATGCACGACAGCGGGATGCGGGAGTGCTGGGCGAGGTAGCGCAGGTGCTCGCTCATCTCGGCGGGGCCCGTCGCGCAGTTGAGCCCGATCATGTCGATGCCCAGCGGCTCCAGGGCGGTGAGCGCGGCGCCGATCTCGGAGCCGAGCAGCATGGTGCCGGTCGTCTCGACGGTGACCGAGCAGATCAGCGGGAGGGAGACGCCGGTGGCGTCCATCGCGCGGCGGGCGCCGATCAGCGCCGACTTGGTCTGGAGGAGGTCCTGGGTGGTCTCGACGAGCAGCGCGTCGGCGCCGCCCGCGATCATGCCCTCGGCGTTCTGCTGGTAGGCGTCGCGGAGGGTGGCGTAGGGGACGTGGCCGAGGGTCGGCAGCTTGGTGCCGGGGCCCATCGAGCCGAGGACCCAGCGCTGGCGGCCGTCCCGGGCGCCGAACTCGTCGGCGACCTCGCGGGCGATCGCGACGCCCTTCTCGGACAGTTCGAAGATCCGGTCGGTGATCTCGTACTCGCCGAGCGCCGCGTGGTTGGCGCCGAAGGTGTTGGTCTCGACGCAGTCGACGCCGGCGGCGAAGTACTCCTCGTGGACGGATCGGATGATGTCGGGACGCGTCACGTTCAGGATCTCGTTGCAGCCTTCGAGCTGCTCGAAGTCGTCAAGCGTGGGGTCCTGCGCCTGGATCATCGTGCCCATCGCGCCGTCGGCGACGACGACGCGTTCGGCGAGTGCCCGGCGGAGGGCGTCGGCGCGGGCGGCGGGCGAGATGCCGGCGGGGGATTCCGCGGAAGCCGGGGCGGCCGAGGAGGCCGGAGAGGCCGGGGCCTTGGAGGCGGCCGGGGATGCGGACGTACTGCTCGGCGACGAGGCCATGGAAGAGCTCCCTGGGATGCGACGGCTGTCGGCTTTGCGCCGCGGGTGAAGCAGCGCACCCGGTCAGCGTATAGGGCGGGCGCAAGAGCGCCGGTAGACATTCCGTCCAGCGGACAGTCATAGACTCGAACCCGACTACCGCTCCGTCGACATCAGGGGTTAGCGTTCGACATTGTCGAACTTGGAGCGCAGCAGGTCAGGGAGGACCGATGGCCCGGACCATCCAGTCACTGGAGCGCGCGGCCGCGGTGCTGCGCCTGCTCGCGGGTGGTGAGCGCAGGCTCGGTCTCTCCGAGATCGCCTCGGCACTCGATCTCGCCAAGGGCACCGCGCACGGGCTGATCCGCACCCTCCAGCAGGAGGGCTTCGTCGAACAGGATCCGGCCACCGGCAAGTACCAGCTCGGGGCCGAACTGCTGCGGCTCGGCAACAGCTATCTCGACGTGCACGAGCTACGGGCCCGCGCCCTGGTCTGGACGGACGATCTGGCCCGTTCCTCCGGCGAGAGCGTCTATCTGGGCGTACTGCACCAGCAGGGCGTGCTGATCGTGCACCACGTCTTCCGTCCCGACGACAGCCGGCAGGTGCTGGAGGTCGGTGCCATGCAGCCGCTGCACAGCACGGCCCTCGGGAAGGTGCTGGCGGCCTACGACCCGGTGGCGCTCAGCGAGGCGCTGGACGGCGAGCGGCAGCGGTTCACCGAGCGCACCGTCACCGGGGCCGAGCAGTTCGAGTCGGCGCTGGAGCTGACCCGGGCGCGGGGCTGGGCGGCGGATGTGGAGGAGACCTGGGACGGGCTGGCCTCGGTCGCGGCGCCCGTCTTCGACCGGCGGCGGATGCCGGTGGGGGCGGTGGGGATCACGGGGGCGGTGGAGCGGGTCTGCGAGGGCGAGGAGCTGCGGCCGCTGCTGGTGGCGGCCGTGCGGGACACGGCGCGTGCGGTGTCCCGGGATCTGGGCGCCCGGCGCTTCTGAACCGGAGGGTCGATTTCCGGCCGCGCCGCTGACGTGCCTCCGGGCGCGCCGCGGGCGGCGGGCGGTGCGCGTACGCGGGGCGGGCCCGGGCGCACCGGCCCGAGAGGGCGCCCTTCTCCGGGCGGACGCCGCCGACGTGCCGACCGTGCCGGGCGGCTCCAGGATGGCTCGCAGGAGTCATCCGTCACACCCCCTTGACGGAAAGTCGACGAAGGAGAAAAGTTGCCGTTCGGCGGTCGACATTGTCGAACACCGGACGTTAACAACCGGCCCGCCCATCCCCTCCGCGGTCTCCGGCCGAGGAGGTGCCCATGGACAAAAGGACAAAGGAGTCTCGCGGGTGTCCAGCTCCGACATCTTTACGAGCGAGGTCATCGGCACGATGGTGCTGGTCCTCCTCGGTGGCGGTGTGTGCGCCGCCGTCAATCTGAAACGGTCCAAGGCGTTCGAGGCCGGCTGGGTCGCCATCGCCTTCGGCTGGGGTCTCGCCGTCCTCACGGGCGCGTACATCGCCCAGCCCTCGGGAGCGCATCTGAACCCGGCGGTGACGCTGGCGCTCGCGATCAAGGGGGACACTCCGTGGAGCGACGTGCCCGTCTACATGGGCAGCGAGCTGCTCGGGGCGATGCTCGGCGCCGTCCTGGTGTGGGTCGCCTACTACGGCCAGTTCCAGGCGACGCTGCGCGAGCCGGACGCCGCCGAGCTGAAGAACGCGAACCCGGGCCCCGTGCACGGCGTCTTCTTCACCTCCCCCGAGGTCCGCAAGCCGCTGCTGAACCTCCTCACCGAGGTCGTCGCCACCTTCGTGCTGATCTTCGCGATCCTGACCCAGGGCCTCTCGAAGGACGTGGAGGGCCATGTCGTCGGGCTGGGGCAGCTGGGCGCCCTGATCACGGCCCTGGTCGTCGTCGGTATCGGTCTCTCGCTCGGTGGTCCCACGGGGTACGCGATCAACCCCGTCCGTGACCTCGGGCCGCGCATCATCCACGCGGTGCTCCCGCTGCCCAACAAGGGCGGCAGCGACTGGAGTTACGCCTGGATCCCGGTCGTCGGCCCGCTGCTGGGAGCCGCGATCGCCGCCGGGCTCTACAACGTGGCCTGGGGATGAGTGACCGTAGGACGCACTCGCCGACCGACCGGAACGAAGTATCGGAGCACACCATGAGCGAGAACCACACGACCGCCTCCGCGCACGGCGGCGGCCCCTTCATCGCGGCCATCGACCAGGGCACCACGTCCAGCCGCTGCATCGTCTTCGACAAGGACGGCCGCATCGTCTCGGTCGACCAGAAGGAGCACGAGCAGATCCTGCCGCGGCCCGGCTGGGTCGAGCACGACGCCGCCGAGATCTGGACCAACGTCCAGCAGGTCGTCAAGGGCGCGATGGAGAAGGCCGGGGTCACCAAGAAGGACGTCCTGGCGCTCGGTATCACCAACCAGCGCGAGACGACCCTGCTGTGGGAGAAGGCGACCGGCAAGCCGGTGCACAACGCCATCGTCTGGCAGGACACCCGCACCGACGCGCTGTGCAGAGAGCTCGGCCGCAACGTCGGGCAGGACCGCTTCCGGCGCGAGACGGGGCTGCCGCTGGCCTCCTACTTCGCCGGGCCGAAGATCCGCTGGCTGCTGGACAACGTGCCCGGGCTGCGCGGCCGCGCGGAGAACGGCGAGATCCTGTTCGGCACCATGGACTCGTGGGTCATCTGGAACCTCACCGGCGGCCCGAACGGCGGCGTGCACGTCACCGACGTCACCAACGCCTCGCGCACCATGCTCATGAACCTGCACACCATGAGCTGGGACGAGAAGATCTGCAACTCCCTGGGCGTGCCCATGGCGCTGCTGCCGGAGATCCGCTCCTCCGCCGAGGTGTACGGCGAGGCCACCGGCGACCTGGCCGGGCTGCCCGTCGCCTCGGCCCTCGGTGACCAGCAGGCGGCGCTGTTCGGCCAGACCTGCTACTCGACGGGCGAGGCCAAGTCGACGTACGGCACCGGCACGTTCCTGCTGATGAACACCGGGAACGAGCCCGTCAACTCCTACAACGGGCTGCTCACGACGGTCGGTTACCAGATCGGCGACCAGCAGCCGGTCTTCGCGCTGGAGGGCTCCATCGCGGTCACCGGCTCGCTGGTGCAGTGGATGCGCGACCAGATGGGCCTGATCAACAGCGCGGCCGAGATCGAGACGCTCGCCAGCTCGGTCGAGGACAACGGCGGCGCGTACTTCGTCCCGGCGTTCTCCGGGCTGTTCGCGCCCTACTGGCGTTCGGACGCCCGCGGTGTGATCGCCGGCCTGACCCGGTACGTCACCAAGGCGCACCTGGCGCGTGCGGTGCTGGAGGCCACGGCCTGGCAGACCCGCGAGATCGTCGACGCCATGCAGAAGGACTCCGACGTCGAGCTGACGGCGCTGAAGGTGGACGGCGGCATGACCGCCAACAACCTGCTGATGCAGACCATTTCGGACGTCATGGACGCCCCGGTCGTGCGTCCGATGGTCGCCGAGACGACCTGTCTGGGCGCCGCCTACGCGGCCGGACTCGCGGTCGGCTTCTGGTCGGACACCGACGAGCTGCGGGCCAACTGGAAGCGCGCGGCGGAATGGACCCCCCGTATGAACGCGGAGACGCGTGAGCGGGAATACCGCAACTGGCTCAAGGCCGTGCAGCGGACCATGGGCTGGATCGAAGAGGAGAGCTGAAAGCAATGAACACCCTGCAGAGCGTCCCCTCCCTCGGGACGCACCCGGCCGCCGGCAGCAACCCCGGCCGCGCCGAGATCAGAGAGCGGCTCGCGAACGCGACGTACGACCTCCTGGTCATAGGCGGCGGCATCCTGGGGACCTCGGTCGCCTGGCATGCGGCGCAGTCGGGGCTGCGGGTGGCGATGGTGGACGCCGGTGACTTCGCCGGCGCCACCTCCTCCGCGTCGTCGAAGCTGGTGCACGGCGGTCTGCGCTACCTCCAGACCGGTGCGGTCAAGCTCGTCGCGGAGAACCACCACGAGCGTCGGGTGCTGGCCAAGGACGTGGCCCCGCACCTGGTCAACCCGCTCACCTTCTACCTGCCCGTCTACAAGGGCGGCCCGCACGGCGCGGCCAAGCTGGGCGCCGGTGTGTTCGCCTACTCCGCGCTGTCCGCCTTCGGCGACGGCGTCGGCCGGGTGATCAGCCCCGCCAAGGCGGCGGCCGACAACCCGGCGCTGCGCACCGAGGACCTCAAGGCGGTCGCGGTCTACGGCGACCACCAGATGAACGACTCGCGCATGGCCGTGATGACCGTCCGCGCGGCCGTCGACTCCGGTGCCACGGTCCTCAACCACGCCGAGGTCACCGGGCTGCGCTTCACCCGCGGCCGGGTCACGGGCGCCGAGCTCAAGGACCGGATGGACGGCACCGAGTTCGGCGTCGACGCGCGCCTCGTGCTGAACGCCACCGGCCCCTGGGTGGACCACCTGCGGACGATGGAGGACAGCGGCGCCGCCCCGTCCATCCGGCTGTCCAAGGGCGCGCACCTGGTGCTGAAGCGCAAGTCGCCCTGGCGTGCCGCGATGGCCACGCCCATCGACAAGTACCGCATCACCTTCGCGCTGCCGTGGGAGGACCAGCTGCTGCTGGGCACCACGGACGAGGAGTACACCGGCGACCCGGCCGACGTCCGGGCGACCGAGTCCGACATCCAGCAGATCCTGGACGAGGCGGCCTTCTCGGTGCGCGACGCCGACCTCTCCCGCGATCTGATGACCTACGCCTTCGCGGGTCTGCGGGTGCTGCCGGGCGGCCCCGGCGGCGTCGAGTCCGCCAAGCGCGAGACGGTCGTCACCGAGGGCCGCGGCGGCATGCTGTCGGTGGCCGGCGGCAAGTGGACGACGTACCGGCACATCGGCCGGACGGTGATGAACAAGCTGGCGAAGCTGCCCGGCGGCACCATCGCCGAGGACATGGAGCCGGTCAAGGCGCTGGTGCGGCACGTGCCGCTGCCCGGCATCGCCAACCCGAACGCCGTCGCGCACCGGCTGCTGGTGGACCGCGAACCGGGCGTGCGCATGGACCCGCTGACCGCCCGTCAGCTCGCCACGCACTACGGCTCGCTGTCCTTCGACATCGCGCGGCTGGTGAACGAGGACCCGGCGCTGGGCGAGCGGATCCACCCCGACGGCCCGGAGATCTGGGCGCAGGTCGTCTACGCACGCGACCACGAGTGGGCCGAGACAGTCGACGACGTGGCGCGCCGCCGCACCACGCTGACGATCCGCGGCCTGGACGACGACGCCGTCCGCGGCCGCATCGAGGAGCTGCTCGCCCAGCGGTGACCACACCGGACACGGTCCCCCCGTCCCGTGTCCGTCCGCCGTGCCGGGGGCGGACCCCCGCCGCCCCCGGCACCCCCGGGCCCCGGCCGGAGTCTCCGGCCGGGGCCGCTCCCTGTTCCGGGGCGCCCGGTCCGTGCGCGGTGGTGCGGACCCGGCGCCCCGGAACGGCCGTTCGCCGGTTCCGTCACAGATTCCACCCCGGCGTTCCCGGCCCGCGCGGGGCGTGGCAGGGTCTCGCCATGCGCGAGTACACGGGGGTACGGACGGGCGCACGGACGCCGCACGGCCCGTCCGGCAGCACCGGGACGGACAGCGCCGGCACGGACAGCACCGGCACGGACAGCGCCGGCACGGAAGGCGCCCGGACGGACGGCACCGGCACCACGCACGGGCCGCACGGAGCGGACGGGCCCGCGGGGTCCGGGGCGCCGGACGGTACGAGGCCGGGGCGCCGCAGGCGGTTCGTGCCGCGGCTGCCGGGGCGGACCCGGGCGCGGCGCCGGCTGGCGGGCCTCGCGCTGGCGCTCACGGCCGTGGTGGTGCTGCCGGTCGCGGCGGCGGGTACGGCGCTGCGGATCGAGTACGCGGGCGATCCGCCGGCCGACGCCAGGACCCGCGGCAGGGACGCCCTGTGGCTGGGCCACGCCTGGCTGGACGGCCGCCGCGGCGAGCGCGACCTGGCGGCGCTGACCCGGCGGGCGGCCGGCACCGGGCTGCGCGATCTGTATGTGCACACGGGCCCCCTGGAGCACGACGGGGCGCTGCGCCCCCAGCGGTACCCCCGCGCGGCCTGGCTCGTGGACGCCGTGCACCGCAGGCTGCCCGGGGTACGCGTCCAGGCGTGGCTCGGGGACCGTCTGGTGTACGGGCGGGACGAGGGCGGTGGGCTGCGGCTGGCCGACGTCGGCGCGCGCCGCACCGTGGTGGACAGCGCCCGGCAGGTGCTCAGGGCCGGCTTCGACGGGGTGCACTTCGATCTGGAGCCGCTGCGCTCCGACGACGGCGACTATCTGCGGCTGCTGGACGGCCTGCGGCCCGCCGTGGCGGACGAGGGCGGACTGCTGTCGGTGGCCGCGCACCAGATCGATCCCCTGCCGGGGATGCACACCGTCTCCGGGGCCGTGACGGGCCGCGGCAAGTGGTGGTCGAAGGGGTACTTCGGGCAGGTGGCACGCCGGGTCGACCAGATCGCCGTGATGTCCTACGACACCGCGCTGCCGCTGGAGAGCCTGTACGGCGGCTATGTCGCCCGGCAGACGGAGCTGGCGCTGTCGGCGGCGCCGGACGAGGTCGATGTGCTGATGGGGGTGCCGTTCTTCCACACCGACGACATGGGGCACCATGCGTCGGCGGAGACGGCGTCCGCCGCGGTGCGCGGTGCCCGGCTGGGGCTGGCCCGTGCCGACCGGCACCGTGAGCACTTCGGGCTGGCCCTCTATGTCGACTTCGCCGCGACCGGGGACGACTGGACGGCGTACCGGCGGGGCTGGTGCGCGCCGGTGGAGTCATAATGAAGGCCGAGAGATCGGATGTCTCGGCAGGTTCCGCCGCCGAGCAGGCCGAGCGGACAGCACGGGTACGAGGAGGCAGAGTGGCGGTTACCGACGAGGCGATCGAGAAGATCAAGGGGATGATCGTCTCCGGCGCGCTGCGCCCCGGCGACCGGCTGCCCAAGGAGAGCGAGCTGGCGACCGAGCTGGGCCTGTCGCGCAACTCCCTGCGCGAGGCCGTACGGGCGCTGGCGCTGATCCGCATCCTGGACGTACGGCAGGGCGACGGCACCTATGTGACCAGCCTGGATCCCCAACTGCTGCTGGAGGCCATGAGCTTCGTGGTGGACTTCCACCGCGACGACACGGTGCTGGAGTTCCTCGCGGTGCGGCGCATCCTGGAGCCCGCCGCCACCGCGATGGCCGGGACCCGCATCCCGGAGAGCGAGCTGGACGCCCTGGAGGCCGGGCTGGACGCGCTCGGCGAGGAGCCCTCCGTGGAGGAACTCGTCGCAGCCGACCTGGAGTTCCACCGCCGGATCGTCACCGCCTCCGGCAACTCCGTGCTGTGCTCGCTGCTGGACGGGCTGTCCGGGCCGACGACGCGTGCCCGGGTGTGGCGCGGGCTCACCCAGGAGCACGCCGTCAGCCGGACCCTGCACGAGCACCGGCAGATCCTGGGCGCGCTGCGTGCCCGGGACACCGAGGCGGCGCG
>NZ_BJMM01000055.1 GCF_006539165.1 Streptomyces cacaoi
ACAGACCTGGCAGCTCCAGCACGCGGCGGCAGACCCCACGCACCACTCCTACACCGAGGTCACCACGCGCCCCTGGCGAGCCCGTATGAACGGGCCGGCATGAACTCCGTTTCCGCCGGCACCCCGGCCGGCGCGGCCTGTGTTGCCTCCCCGGCCACCCCGGCTGCCTCGAAGCCGTGTGCTCCACAGCGTCGCTCGACGTTCGGTACGACCAGCACGGCACAGCCACCAGCTCCTCCAGCAATCCCGACCATGATGGGGGACGCCGCGAGTCGATGTCGCGGCCGGAGCATGCGTGCGCCCGGCGGCCGGAACAGGCCGGCCGCCGGGCGTTGGTACGGGGCGGTACACATGGACCGCGCGGGCCGGACGGGGGCCGGCCCGGGAGATCAGCCCTGCGACGAGCGGCGCTTGCGGGCGAAGCCCACGAGCACGCCGCCGACGACCACGACGGCCGCGGCGATGCCGGCGATCATCGGCGTCGAGCTGGACGAGCCGGTCTCGGCGAGGTCCTCGTCGCCGCCGTGCGGCTTGGCCGCCGGGGCGCTGCTGGAGGACTCCGAGGCGCTCGGCTGCGGCTCCTCGGTCGGCTTCTCCGACGGGGGCGTCGAGGGCGACGGGGTGGTGGTCTCCGACTCGCTCGGCGTGGGCGTCGGCGAGGGGGACTCGGTCTCGCACACCGGCGAGGTCTTCGTCTCGTTCCAGGAGTACTGGTCGTCGTCGCCCGCGACGACCTTGGTGGAGACCTTCAGCTCCTGCGAGTGCTCCGGCAGGTCGAGCTTCTTGTGGAACTCGCCCTTGAAGGTGGTGGACAGCAGCTCCTTGTCACCGGCGGTGACGGTGAGCGTGTTGTCCTTGTCCTGGGAGTAGTTGGTCAGGTCCAGGGAGACCGCGTAGCAGTCGACCGACCAGCCGTGGCTGTGGGCCTGGGCCGGCGTCGCGGCTATCGCGGTGCCGAGGAACGCCGCGGCTCCCGTCGCCGCGATCGCGACCGACCGCTGCCATCTGAGGCGCAGTGATGTCATGTTCGTCCTTCCGGTAGAGCCACGCCGCGCGATGCGCACATACGGCGGGTGACAGAACCGTACTCCGGTCGACAACCGGAGACACACCGACCCCGGAATATCCAACTCTTCTCCTGCAAGGCACAGTTCGCCGGGGAAGAGCGAGGAAGATCGCGGAAGATGAGGAAGATCGCGGAAGCCCGGGGAGGCGCGCGGAAGCCCGGGGAAGCGCGCGGAAGGCCGGTGAAGGTCAGCGGGGGTCGGCGAGCGGCAGCGAAGGTTGGCGAAGGTCAAGGGCACACGTCGGGAGCGGTGTGTGTCTCGCAGCCGGTGTCGGCGACCGCGGCGGTCAGGGCACGCAGCAGGGCGGTGTCGCTCTCCTTGCCGCGGACGAGCACCAGTTCGTTCGGCGGCAGACCGGTGACGGGGACGAAGGCGAGGTCGGCGCGCACATGGATCTCTGCGGTGGGCCGGCACAGCAGCATGCCGCCGAGCCCGGCCGCCGCGGACGCCAACCCCTCCTGGAGCGTGGCGACGAGCGGCCCGCGCGGGATGGTCCGGCCGGACGGGGTGCGGCGCGGGGCGTGGTGGTCCCGCCAGTAGTCGGGGGCCGGTGGGGCGGAGGCGATGAGCGGGACGGCGGCGAGGTCCTCGGCGTCCAGCCGGCCGCGCCGCACGAGGGGGTGGCCCGCGGCGAGGGCGAGCCGCCACGGCTGCTTCTCGAAGCGCGGGCCGAGCGCGAGATCGGGCTCGCACACCGGCAGCATCACGACCGCGGCGTCCACCTCGGCGCGCCGCACCGGCCCGAACGGATCGGCCATCGGGATCTCGACGACGCTGGTGGCGACCTGCGGATGGCGTTCGTGGAAGAGGCCGAGGGCCGCCGTCATCCGGTGGGACGCGCTGCCGAGGAAGCCGAGCCGGAGATGACCGGTGACGCAGCGGGCCGCCGCGCGGGCCTCGTCCACCACGTCCGCCAAGGTGCCGTAGGCGGGCCGGAGTCCGGTCAGGAAGCGGGCGCCGAGCGGGGTGAGCGTGACGCGTCTGCTGGTGCGGTCCACCAGGCGGGCGCCGATGCGGCCCTCCAGCGAGCGCAGCAGCTGGCTGACCCTGCTCTGCGAGAGGTACAGGCGTTCGGCGGTGCGGCCGAAGTGGAGTTCCTCGGCCAGCACCAGGAAGCACTCCAGCTCCCGCATCTCCAGTGCCCGGATCCGCGTCCCGCTCTCCAGCTCGACGGTCATTCCGCCCCCCTCGACTCGTGCTCTCAGCCGCGCCCGCGCGCGACGGCCCCCGGCGATCGATGAGCCGCACTCATGGAAGGTTGAGACAACCGCCGTTGTTCCCCCGGCCGTCGGCGCCCAGGCTGACAGCCATGACCAGCCCTTCCTCCACTCCTCCGGCCTCCTTTGGCCCTCCGGCCCCTTCCTCTCCCTCCGCCCCGGCCGCCCCTCCCACCGACGGCGCTCCTGCCGGCTCCGCCCCCGCCGTCCCCGCCACCGGGCCCGCTCCTTCCCCCTCCGGAAACGGGGGCCGGATACCGGCTCAACGGGGGTCAGGGCGGGCCTCGTTGCGGGGGTGGCTCGCCGTCGCCTCGCTCACCGCGGCCACGTTCGCCGTGACGGCCGCCGAGATGCTGCCCGTCGGTCTGCTCACGCTGATCGGTGACGGCCTGCACGTCTCGGAGGGTTCGGCCGGGCTCACCGTCACGCTCGCCGGGATCGTCGCGGCGCTCGCCGCGCCCGGGGTGCCGCTCGCCGTCGGCCGGCTCGACCGGCGGCTCTCGCTGGCGGGTCTCGCCCTGCTCCTGGCCGCCGCCAACGTGCTGTCCGCCCTCGCGCCCTCGCTGGAAGTGCTGCTGCTCGCCCGCGTCCTGGTGGGCGTCGCGCTGGGCGGGGTGTGGGCGTTCGCGGCGAGCCTGGCGGTGCGGCTGGTGCCGCCCGGTGCGGTCAGCAGGGCGCTGGCAGCCGTGTTCGGCGGTATCAGCATGGCGACGGTGCTGGCCGTCCCGACGGGCACGTTCATCGGTGAAGCGGCGGGCTGGCGTGCCGCGTTCGCGGCGGCGGCCGTCCTCGCCGTCGTCGTCGCCGTGGCGCTGGCCGCGCTGTTGCCGGCGCTTCCTGCCGAACGCCCGGTGCGCCCGGGCGAGCTGCTGCGTCAGTGCGGCAACGCGCGGCTGCGCACCGGGCTGGTGTTCCTCGCCCTGCTCGTCGTCGGCCACTTCTCCGCGTACACCTATGTCCGGCCGGTGCTGGAGCGGTCCGCCGGTGTCTCTCCCGCGCTGCTGGGCGGGCTGCTGCTGGCCTACGGGGTGACGTGCTTCGCGGGCAACGTCGCCTCGGGCGTGCTGGCTCCGCGCCGGCCGCGTGCCGTGCTGCTCACGCTGGGCGGCGGGATCGCGGCCTGTGTGCTGCTGCTGTCCCTCGTGGGGTCCCTGGCGCCGTCGGTGCCGCCGGTTCCCGCGGCGGTGGCGGTGGTGCTCGTGTGGGGCGTGTTCTACGGCGGGGTCTCCGTCGGCGCCCAGGCGTGGGTGCTGGCCGCGGCGCCGGACTCGCGGGAGCCGGCGGGTGCGCTGTTCGCCTCGGTGTTCAACGCGTCGATCGCGGCGGGGGCGTTCGTGGGCGGGCGTGTGCTGGACGCCGGTTCGCTGCGGGCGGTGCTGCTGACCGGCGCCGGGTTGGCGCTGGCCTCCGTCGTCGTGCTGACCGTCCTCCCCGGTGCGCGCCGGGGCCGGTGATCCACCGCTGGGCGAAAGCAGGCTCCTCGGACGGGTGTTCGCCCTACGATGGCGGCATGCGAGGGCGTCTGCTGAACGGTCGTTACGAACTGCGGGAGCGGATCGGTTCGGGCGGCATGGGGGAGGTCTGGCGGGCCTACGACACCGCGCTGGAGCGGGATGTCGCCGTCAAGGTGTTCATGCCGCAGCGCGGCGCGGCCGACGAGGCCGACCGGGCCGAACTGCTCGGCCGCTTCCAGCGCGAGGCCCGCTCGGCCGCCGCGCTGGACAGCCCGCACATCGTCGCCGTGCACGACCACGGCACGGACGCCGGCGCGGACGACGCAGCGGGTGACGGGGCGGCCCGGGAGCCGCGGGCCCCGACCCCCTATCTGGTGATGGCCCTGGTGCACGGCCGCTCCCTGCACGATCTGCTGCTGGAGCGCGGCCGGATGCCGCTGACGGCCGCGCTGTCCTGGACGGCGGATGTGTGCCGCGCGCTGCGGGTCGCGCACGAGGCGGGCGTGGTGCACCGGGACATCAAACCGGCGAACATCATGGTCGAGGGCGGCCTCGGCGGCACCGGACGGCGGGACCCGGAGCCCGAGCCCGGTGCGGAGCGGGAGCACAGGCCGCAGCCGGAGGCCGGGGCGGAACCGGGGGCCGGGGCGGCCGGGGCGGCCCGGGAGCAGGAAGCCGGTGCGGCGGACGGGCCGGAGGCGGAGGTGGCGCCCGGCACGGCCAAGGTCGTGGACTTCGGCATCGCCAAGTTCGTCGAGGCGCGCTCCACCGATCCGCAGCTGACGAACACCGGCCAGATGCCGTTCGGCAGCGTCCTGTACATGGCGCCCGAGCAGTTCCGCCAGGAGGACGCGGACGGCCGTACCGATCTGTACGCGCTCGGCTGTGTCCTGTACGAACTCCTCGTCGGCCGCCCGCCGTTCACCGGTTCTGCGGCGGGCGTGATGTACAACCATCTGCACGACACACCGCTGCTGCCCAGCCGGGCCCGCCCCGAACTGTCCACCGCCGTCGACCGGTTGGTGCTCTCCCTGATGGCCCGCGACCGCGACGGGCGTCCGGCCGACGCGCAGGCGGCCCTGGCGGCCGTCGAGGCGGTGCGGGACACCGTGGCCGCCCGGGCGCCCGCCGACGGCTCCGGCGCACCCGGCGGCACCCGGACGCACGGGACGAACGGGACGCCCGGCGCGGGCGGCACGCCCGGGACCGGCGACTCCCCCGCGGCCGGCGTGCGGGGAGCGGCCACCGGCGGTGCCGGGGCCGCCGCGCGCACATCGGCCGTCGGTTCCGGGGAGGCCGCGGAGCCCGCCGACACCCCGCCGGGCGGCGGACGCCCCGGCACGGCCCCGTCCGCCTCGCCCTCGCCCTCGCCCTCGTCCTCGCCAGGAACCGGCGACGGCACGGGCACCGGCTCCGGCACGGGCACCGGCACCGGCTCCTCGTCGGGCGATCCGTACCCGGTGCCGAAACAGCCGGGGTACGCGCGTCCCGGACGCATCTGGAGCGAGGGCGAGTTCACCCCGCGCAACACCCGGGGCAGGTCCCCGCTGCATCCCCGGGACCCGGAGCACGGGCCGCGCCGGCTCGGCCGGTGGGTGGCCGGGGCCGTCGGGGGCTTCCTGCTGCTGACCGTCACCGTCCCGTTGGTGGCCTACTCCGGCCAGGACACGCCCGTCGCGGCCCCGCCGCCGCCCGACCTGCCGAGCAGTTCCCCGCACGAGAAGGTGCCGGACGAGTACGTGATCGGGATCGCCCGGGACGAGTACGAGGACGATCCGAGCCTGGCCCAGGGCCGCAAGAAGGTGGTCGAGGCGGCCGTGGCCGAGGCCGAACGCCGGCACAAGCGCGACATTCCCGTCCGGGTGGCCTCCGTCGAGGCGGACGACGGCGGCGGGGGCGAGGCCGCGCTGAGCGAACACCCCGAGCTGGTGGCCGTGGTCGGCGACGTCTACGACTTCTCCGGCGGCACGGACGAGTTCTTCTCCGAGGTGCCCGCCGTCGAGACCTGCGAGGGCAGCCGGTCCGTCGATGTGAACTTCTCGACCGCGACCTCCGAGCACGACCTGACCACCGCCGAGGCCGGCTACCTCGGCCGCACGCTCGGCACCCGCACGGTGCTGAACGCCGCGGACGACTTCCCCGTCGGCGACGCGCTGGAGAGCATGCACATCAAGACGGTCCGCCCGCAGGACCCGGAGGAGATGTCCGAGGACGAGGTGCGCGAGCGGATCCGCAAGACGGGGGCCGACGCGGTCGCGCTGCCCGACTCCGAGGCGGCGGGCGTCTGGGCCCGCGCGGCGGAGAAGGAGAAGGTCCAGGTCATCGTCCAGCAGGGCTATGCGCAGACCTGCGACCCGCCTGCCTCGCAGGACGCCGCGGAGGAGTACGAACTGGCCGTGCCCGACGGCGCGTTGCGCTTCCGCACCTTCTACGACGGCAAGCAGCGGCCGGACTGCGCGGAGCTGCCCGAGGTGTGTGCGGCGCCGGAGTCGACGCGGCGGCTGCTGCGGCAGCGCGGCTCGGCCGAGCTGTACGACGGGGCGCTGGCCGCGGCCGAGGCGATGGCCGGTGTGCTGGACGAGAAGCCGCTGCCGTCCCTGGCCCGTGCGCAGCTGATGAAGACGCTCGGGGACGAGGAGACGAAGGGCCTGCTGGGCCGGTACGTCTTCGACGGGCGGCACGTGTCCGACCGTCCGGTGTGGGTCGACCGGCGGGAGAACGGCAAGTGGAAGCAGCTCAAGCGGCTGGAGCCGTGAGCGCGTACCGCCCGGCCCCGGGCCGGTGCCGGGCCGGGATCCGGGCGGGCTGCGCGGCGGACGGGCCGCGTCACCGGCCCGTCGTGTGCCTCGGAGGTGCCGGGCGGGTCAGAAGACGGCCTCGGTCTCGTCCATGCGGTACTGCGGCACGTGCTTCAGCTCGGTGACGGCGTCGGCGAGCGGCGCCATGACGATCTCGGTGCCGCGCAGCGCGGTCATCTGGCCGAAGTCGCCGCGGTGCGCGGCCTCCACGGCGTGCCAGCCGAAGCGGGTGGCGAGGACCCGGTCGTAGGCGGTGGGGGTGCCGCCGCGCTGGATGTGGCCGAGGATGACCGGGCGGGCCTCCTTGCCGAGGCGGTGTTCCAGCTCGATGGCGAGCCGGTTGCCGATGCCGGCGAAGCGCTCGTGGCCGTACTGGTCGATGGTGCCCTTCTCGTAGGGCATGGAGCCCTCGGCCGGGTGGGCGCCCTCGGCGACGCAGACGATGGCGAACTTCTTGTTGCGTGCGAACCGCTCCTCGACCATCTTCACCAGGTCGTCGACCTCGAAGTTCCGCTCGGGGACGCAGATGGCGTGCGCGCCGGCGGCCATCCCGGCCTCCAGCGCGATCCAGCCCGCGTGCCGGCCCATGACCTCGACGACCATGACGCGCTGGTGCGACTCGGCGGTGGTCTTGAGCCGGTCCATGGCCTCGGTGGCGACGCCGACGGCCGTGTCGAAGCCGAAGGTGCGGTCGGTGGCGGAGATGTCGTTGTCGATGGTCTTGGGCACGCCGACGACGGGCAGCCCGGTCTCGGCCAGCATCCGCGCCGCGGTGAGCGTGCCCTCGCCGCCGATCGGGATGAGCGCGTCCAGGCCGAGGCGGTCGATCAGCTCCTCGGAGTTGGCGCAGGCGTCCCGCAG
The DNA here is from genome assembly GCF_006539165.1 of Streptomyces cacaoi. Lineage (GTDB taxonomy): Bacteria > Actinomycetota > Actinomycetes > Streptomycetales > Streptomycetaceae > Streptomyces > Streptomyces cacaoi. The sequence continues at coordinate 7,398 of NZ_BJMM01000055.1, forward strand.
CCGGTCGCGTTCCAGCCGGGCGGAGCCGAGGATGGTGCCGCCGCGGGCGAGGATGCCGCTGACGGAGTTGATGTCGAGCGGGCGGTACCGGCCGTCCAGCAGCCCCTTGAAGCCGTCTTCGAAGCCGATGACCTCGTCGCCCCGGTCGGCGACGGCGCGGTGGACGATGGATCGGATCACGGCGTTGAGACCGGGGCAGTCTCCGCCGGCGGTGAGGACTCCGATACGCATGAGGTTCGCTTCTCCTGCTCGGTGTGTGTGCCCGCGTGGGAACGGGCCGCGGGGGGCACGGTCGGACCACGCTGTCCGGGGTGCCGCTCAGGTGTGAGGCGGTGCGATTGTTTCACGGCTTGAAGGCAGGGGCATGGGTGCGGCCTCGCTCCCCGGGGCCTCCCCGGCCCGGTTCGTCCCCCGCCGGGTACCCCGCCACTGCCCGTCCACGGTGCGCGCGACCGCCTCCCCCTGTTGCCCTCCGCCCCCGGCCCCCGTCCTCTCCCGCGGCATTCCTCCTGCTCGCCGCGGGTACGCGACCGGGCGAGCGCAATACCCAGAGGCACAGGTATTGTCAAGACTAAAGCCGTACCTTTACGGGTGCTTTCCGGACGAACGGTGTGCACGGCCTCCCACGCGGCGCCCACCCGGCGCCCGTACGCCGGGCACGACACCCGGGGCACGACGCCGGCGCGATCCCCGGCGCGACGCCCCGGCCGCGGCGGCACCGGGTCCGCGGGAGACCACGAACCACGAAGGAGACAGCGCGTGGCGCGCAGCGTGTACGTGACCGGCATCGGACGCGGGGACGGCCGTCAGGTCGTCGAGCTGGGAGTGATGGAGCTCCTGACCCGCCAGGTCGACCGCGTGGGGGTGTTCCGGCCGCTGGTGCACGACGGGCCCGACCGCCTCTACGACCTGCTGCGCAGCCGCTACCGGCTCGGCCAGCCCGCCGCGTCCGTCTTCGGCATGGGCTACGAGGAGGCCGCCGCGCTCCAGGCGGAGAGCGGCACCGACGAGCTGATATCCCGCCTGGTCGACCGCTACCACGCCGTCGCCGACGACTACGAGGCCGTACTCGTCCTCGGCACCGACTTCGCCGACACCGGGCTGCCCGCCGAGCTGGCGCTCAACGCCCGGCTCGCCAACGAGTTCGGGGCCTCCGTCATCCCCGTCGTCGCCGCCCGCGACCAGAGCCCCGAGGCCGTCGTCGCCGAGGTCCGCAACGCCCACCACGCCTACGCCTCCCTCGGTACCGACCTCATCGCGATGGTCGCCAACCGGGTCGGCGACCCCGAGGCCGCCGACGCCGTGCGCGCCCTGGCCGAGCGGCTGCCCGAGCCGGTGTTCGTGCTGCCCGAGGAGCCCGCGCTCGCGGCGCCCACGGTCACCCAGATCAAGGAACTGATGGACGCCGAGGTGCTGCTCGGCGATGCGGCGGGGCTCGCCCGCGACGTGCGCGGCCTGGTCTTCGGCGGCGCCCATCTGCCCGCGTTCCTGCCCGCACTGACGGAGGGCTGCATGGTGATCACCCCGGGCGACCGCTCGGACCTGATCATCGGCTCCCTCGCCGCGCACTCCGCCGGCTCCCCCGCCCTCGCCGGTGTGCTGCTCACCCTCGGCGAGCACCCCGGCGAACAGACCCTCGCGCTCGCGTCCCGGCTGGCACCCGGCACCCCCGTCCTCGCCGTACCGGACGGCTCGATGCCCACGGCGGACCGGCTGCTGGGCCTGGAGGGCAAGCTGACGGCCGCCACCCCGCGCAAGGCCGAGATCGCGCTGGGCCTGTTCGAAACCCATGTGGACACCGGGCTGTTGACCGAGCGGCTGTCCGTCGTCCGCGGCGAGCGCGTGACGCCGATGATGTTCGAGCACGAGCTGGTCGAGCGCTCCCGCACGGCACGCCGGCACATCGTGCTGCCGGAGGGCCAGGAGGAGCGGGTGCTGCGCGCCGCCGAGGTGCTGCTGCGGCGCAACATCTGCGATCTGACGCTGCTGGGCGAGCCGGCCGTGGTGCGCAAGCGCGCCGCCGAGCTGGGCATCGGCCTGGAGCTGCTGGGCGACGACGAGCTGCCGGCGTCCGGCGGCGGCGCGGTGGCCCGGATCGTCGACCCGCTGACCTCGCCGCTGCGCGAGCGGTTCGCCGCGACGTACGCCGAGCTGCGTGCGCACAAGGGCGTCAGCTACGAGCTGGCGCACGACATCGTCTCGGACGTCTCCTACTTCGGGACACTGATGGTGCAGGAGGGGCTGGCCGACGGGATGGTCTCGGGCGCCGTGCACTCCACGGCGGCGACGGTCCGGCCCGCCTTCGAGATCATCAAGACGAAGCCGGACGCGGACATCGTCTCCTCCGTCTTCTTCATGTGCCTGGCCGACCGCGTCCTGGTCTACGGCGACTGCGCGGTCGTGCCGGACCCGGACGCCGAGCAGCTGGCCGACATCGCGATCCAGTCCGCGACGACGGCGGCGAGCTTCGGCGTGGAGCCGCGGATCGCGATGCTGTCGTACTCGACGGGCACGTCCGGCTCGGGCGCCGACGTCGACAAGGTGCGCCGGGCCACCGAGCTGGTGCGCGAGCGCCGCCCCGATCTGCTGACCGAGGGCCCGATCCAGTACGACGCGGCCGTCGACCCGCAGGTGGCGGCGACCAAGCTGCCCACGTCCCGGGTCGCCGGCCGCGCCACCGTGCTGGTCTTCCCCGACCTCAACACCGGCAACAACACCTACAAGGCGGTGCAGCGCTCGGCCGGTGCCGTCGCGGTCGGGCCGGTCCTCCAGGGCCTGCGCAAGCCCGTCAACGACCTGTCCCGCGGCGCCCTGGTGCAGGACATCGTCAACACCGTCGCCATCACCGCCGTGCAGGCGCAGGGCGAGCCCGCCGGTTCCTGACCGGCGCGGGCCGCCGCCGCACGGCCGCCGCCCGACGACCCGACCGCCCCCTCGCAGAAAGTTCCCCCGCTGTGACCCCCACCCGGATCCTCGTCCTCAACTCCGGCTCCTCGTCGGTGAAGTACCAGCTGATCGACATGGCCGACGGCACCCGGCTCGCCACCGGCCTGGCCGAACGCATCGGCGAGGAGACCTCGGCGCTGCACCACCGGCCGCTGGGCACCGGCGGCGAGGAGCGGCGGCGCGAGGAGCGGCTGGCCGACCACGACGCGGCGCTCGCGGCCATCGGCGAGCAGCTCGACGCGGACGGCATGGGCCTGGAGTCGCCGCAGCTCGCGGCGATCGGGCACCGCGTCGTGCACGGCGGGCTGCGGTTCACCGAGCCGACGCTGATCGACGACGCCGTGCTGAAGGAGATCGAGCGGCTGGTGCCGGTGGCGCCGCTGCACAACCCGGCCAACATCACCGGGATCCGCACCGCGCAGCGGGTGCGTCCGGACCTGCCGCAGGTCGCCGTCTTCGACACGGCGTTCCACTCCGCCATGCCGGAGCACGCGGCCCGGTACGCCATCGACGTGGAGACCGCCGACGCGCACCGCGTCCGCCGCTACGGCTTCCACGGCACCTCGCACGCCTATGTCTCCCGCCGGGCCGCGCGGCTGCTGGAGCGCGATCCTGCCCAGCTGAACCTGATCGTGCTGCACCTGGGCAACGGTGCGTCGGCCTCCGCGGTGAGCGGCGGCCGGTGCGTGGACACCTCCATGGGGCTGACCCCCTTGGAGGGGCTCGTGATGGGCACCCGGTCCGGTGACATCGATCCGGCGGTCGTCTTCCATCTGCGCCGCGTCGCGGGCATGGACGTCGACGCCGTGGACGAGCTGCTCAACAAGCGCAGCGGCCTGGTCGGGCTGTGCGGCGAGAACGACATGCGCGTCATCCGCCGCCGGATCGACGAGGGCGACGAGGCGGCGCGGCTCGCCTTCGACATCTACATACACCGGTTGAAGAAGTACATCGGCGCGTACTACGCCGTCCTCGGCCGGGTGGACGCCGTGGTGTTCACCGCGGGCGTCGGCGAGAACTCCGCGCCCGTACGGGAGGCGGCCGTCGCCGGTCTGGAGGAGCTGGGCCTGGCCGTCGACGGGGAACTGAACGCACGAGGCGGCGACGTGCCGCGGCTGATCTCGCCCGAGTACGCCAGGGTGAAGGTGGCCGTCGTCCCGACCGACGAGGAGCTGGAGATCGCACAGCAGACCTACGCGCTGGTCACGGCCCGCTGAGCGGGTACGGGACCGCAGGACAGCCACCCACATCGTTCAGTAGCTGAACAAACCGATAGGATCGCCCTCATGCGCCGTTCCAAAATCGTCTGCACCCTGGGCCCCGCCGTCGACTCCTACGACCAGCTGAAGACGCTGATCGACGCGGGGATGAACGTGGCCCGGTTCAACATGAGCCACGGGTCGCACTCCGAGCACGAGGAGCGGTACCACCGGCTCCGCAAGGCGGCCGGGGAGACCGGCCGCGCGGTCGGCGTCCTCGCCGACCTCCAAGGCCCCAAGATCCGTCTGGAGACCTTCGCCGAGGGACCGGTCGAGCTGGTCCGCGGCGAGGAGTTCACCATCACGACGGAGGACGTCGACGGTGACAAGACCATCTGCGGCACCACCTACAAGGGGCTGCCCGGCGATGTCACCAAGGGCGACCCGGTGCTGATCAACGACGGCAACGTGGCCCTCCAGGTCACCGAGGTCGACGGACCCCGCGTGCGCACCATCGTCATCGAGGGCGGCGTGATCTCCGACCACAAGGGCATCAACCTGCCCGGCGCCGCCGTCAACGTGCCCGCGCTGTCCGAGAAGGACATCGAGGACCTGAAGTTCGCGCTGCGCATGGGCTGCGACATGGTGGCGCTCTCCTTCGTCCGGGACGCCGCCGACGTGCGCGACGTGCACCGGGTGATGGACGAGGTCGGCCGCCGGGTCCCGGTGATCGCCAAGGTGGAGAAGCCGCAGGCGGTGGCCAACATGGAGGAGGTCGTCATGGCCTTCGACGGCGTCATGGTGGCCCGCGGCGACCTCGCGGTGGAATACCCGCTGGAGCAGGTCCCGATGGTGCAGAAGCGGCTGGTCGAGCTGTGCCGCAGGAACGCCAAGCCGGTGATCGTGGCGACCCAGATGATGGAGTCGATGATCACCAACTCGCGGCCCACGCGCGCCGAGGCGAGCGATGTCGCCAACGCGATCCTGGACGGCGCCGACGCGGTGATGCTCTCCGCCGAGTCCTCCGTCGGGCAGTACCCGATCGAGACCGTCAAGACGATGTCGAAGATCGTCGAGGCGGCCGAGGTGGAGCTGCTCAGCCGCGGTCTCCAGCCGCTGGCCCCCGGCAAGAAGCCGCGCACCCAGGGCGGTTCGGTCGCCCGCGCCGCCTGCGAGATGGCCGACTTCCTCGACGGCAAGGCGCTGGTCGCCTTCACCAAGTCCGGCGACACCGCCCGCCGGCTGTCCCGCTACCGCGTCCGCCAGCCGATCCTGGCCTTCACCACCGACGCGGCCACCCGCAACCAGCTCACCCTCAGCTGGGGCGTGGAGACGCACGTGGTCGAACACGTCGACCACACCGACGAGATGGTCGATCTCGTGGACGCCGAGCTGCTCAAGCTCCAGCGCTACGAGCAGGGCGACACCATGATCATCACAGCCGGTTCGCCCCCCGGTGTCCCCGGCACCACCAACATGGTCCGCGTCCACAAGCTCGGCACCGACCAGAGCTGACGCCCCGCTCCTCCCGGGGCGCCGCCCCTCGGGCCCCCGCCGGGCCCCGGCCGCATCCACGCGGCCGGGGCCCGGCGCCGTTCCGGCACGGGCCGCACCGCCCGGGCGTACGGCGCACACCGTCCGGGCACGCGCCCCGGCCCGTCCGGGCACGCGACTCAGACCGCGTGGGCGCCGGCCGTCTCGTCGGGCAGCTCGGCGGCGTGGTCCGCCGCCCACCGCGCCAGGGTGCGGCCCGGCCTGCCCAGCACCCGTTCGGTGTCGGGCAGCACCTGTGGCGGCTCCTCGGCGTACTCGGCCTGATAGCCCAGCAGATACTCGGCGATGTCCGCCGGTATGCCCGAGGCGATGTAGGCCGCGCGGGCCTGCCCGTACGTCAGCGGCTCGAAGCGCAGCCGCCGGCCCAGGCCGTCGGCGAGCGCCCCGGCCTGCTCGCGGTGGCTGAGCCGCTCCGGACCGCTCAGCGAGTACGCCCGGCCGGTGTGGCCGTCCTCCAGCAGTGCCGCCGCGGCCACTTCGGCGATGTCCGCCTCGTGGACGGGCACCCCGAGCGCGTCGGGGAAGGCGCTGCGCACCACGCCCTCCGCCCGGATCGACGGGCCCCACATGTCCAGCTTGTTGCGGGCGAACTCGCCCGGGCGCACATGGGTCCACTCCAGCCCCGACCGCTCGACGGCCTCCTCGGCCTCGCGCAGCATCTCGAAGCTGCCGGGCCGCCGGACGGTGACGGCGACGCCCGTGAGGTCGACGACGCGCCGGACCCCCGCCCCCGCGGCGCGCTCCAGGAAGGCGTGCGTCAGCTCGCCCGCCCGCCCGGGGTCGAGCACGCCGGGCAGGAAGAAGACGCGGTCCACTCCGTCGAGCGCCGCGCCCCCGTCGGCGAGGCCGCCGGCCACCACCTCGACGGCGCCCGGGAGTTGGGCACGCGCCGGGTCGCGGGTCAGGGCCCGTACCCGTTGGCCGGCGCTCAGCAGCCGGTCCACCAGGATGCGGCCGACGGTACCCGTCGCGCCGGTCACCAGGATCGTCATGGGGTGTCCTCTCGTCACGGGGCGGGCCCTCACCGAGCCGGCCCGACAGGGGCCGCCGCGCGCCGGTCGGGCCCGCGGCCGGGGGCCTGCCCGCCGGTGGGCGGCCGACGATAGGCCGAGGACGGGGCCGCGCGCACATGAGCCCATGTCTCGTTTGGCGGGCCGGTGACGTGCGTAGGATCGCGCGCATGGAGGCACTCGCCCGGCGCCTGGTACCGGACGCGATGTGGGCGGCGGCGGGCCCGCTGCTGCCGGACCGGCGCCCGCGGCCGCAGGGCGGCGGCAGGGCGGCGGCCGACGCCCGCGCGGTCCTCGTCGCGGTCGTCTACGTCGTCACGAGCGGCTGCGCATGGCAGCATCTGCCGCCCTCGTTCGGCGTCAGCGTGCCCACGGCGCACCGCTGGTTCACCCGCTGGACCGGCGCGGACCTGTGGCGGAACCTGTGCGAAGCGACCTCGCACGACCCCGCGCTCGCCGACTGGACGAGGGCGATCCAGGAGTGCGCCGCGCGCCGCGTCCACACCTGAGCGCCGCACCGGCGGCGGCCGGAAATTCACCATCCGAGACATGCGGTCGCCCGGCTCCGGCGGGACACCGCGGCCCGTCCGAGCGCCCACGGCCTGCCGCGTCCGCCTCGCGGAGGACGGCGGCGTGACGGGAACCCGGACCGGCCGGGACGCGTCCGTAGCGGGCATGAGGGAGCGGGACAGGGCGAGCGGCGTCGTCGGCTGCCTGACGGCCGTCGTCGCCGCGGCGGTCGGGTTCGGTGTGTGGCGGTCGGGGGCGGGGCCGGGCCTGCGGGGCGGCTTCGAGGGCGAACGGGATCTGAGCCTGCTGTACGGGGAGTTGCCCCTCCTGCTGTTCGGGACGCCCGTGCTCACGCTGGTGGCCTGGCGGCTGACCGGTGCCCTGTTGAGCGGCCGGGCCGGGAGGGCCGCACGGACGGCGGTGCCGGCCGCGGTCGCCTGCCTCACCGTGGCGCTGCTGGCCTGGGCGGGCCACGCGTGGCTGGACGCCCGTGTCGCGTCCTTCGTGCAACCGGGGCGGTGAGCCCGGCCGTTGACGCGCGTCCGCCGGGCCGTCGCCTCGCGATGAGGGGACGGGAACGCGGACGGCAGGCGGTGCGGCATGCGTCGAGGCCCGCACACGGGGAACGTGCGGGCCTCGACGGTGGGGGGTTGGGGAAAGGGCTTCGGGTTACTTGTCCACCCACTGGTGGAGGCCGGGGATGGTGAGGTTGCCGCCGAACTGGCCGGCCTGCTTGACCTTCACCTTGGTGAAGTAGGCGAAGGGCACATTGATCGGGGGCGGCGTGTCCGGGCTGAAGGTGATCGGGATGAGGCCGAAGAGATTGCCCTTCAGCTCCTCGGTGTACATGGTGACCTTGCCGCCGCGGATGGTGGAGGTCGAGCCCTCGGCCGCCTGCACGTGGTAGGTCGTCCCGTGGGGGCCCGCGACCGTCTGGTGCAGATCGCCGATGTCCAGCTCGTCGGCGGTGAACTTCAGGGCCTGCTTGGTCTTGCCGTTCGGCATGGTGATGTTGACGACGCCCTCGTAGTCGAGGCCGCGCAGGGTGAGCGAGGAAGCGTCCAGCTGCCAGGGCTGGTTGGGCACCGGGGCGGGCGTCTGCTCGCCCTTGCCCTCCACGTCCGTCTTCTCCGGGCAGGGGAAGGGCTTGCCGGCGTCCTTGGCCGGGTCGTAGTCGGGCGCCGTGCCGTCCTTCTCGGAGACGCCGGGGCGGTCGGAGCCGTCGTCGTCCTCGGACTCCTGCTCCTTCTTCTTGTCCCCGCCCGGCTCGTCGGCGGACTCGTCCCCGGCCTTCCCGGCGTCCTTGTCGGAGGACTTGCCGGCGTTCTTGTCCGAGCTGCCGGAGCCGCCGGTGTCCCCGTCGCGTGTGCCGGTGGCCCTGCCCGCGCCGCTCTTCGCGCCGTCGTCCTGCTTCCCGTCCGACTTCCCGGAGTCCTCGTCCGGGCTCGCGGACGGCGACGGGTCGGCGGACTCCTCGTCCTTCGGCGGGGCGTCCTCGTCCGGCTTCTCGCCGGGCTTGAAGACCTTCTCCAGCTTGTCGCCGACACCGAGCGGGTCGTACCAGGGGTTCTTCTTGCCGTCGTCCCCGCCGTCCCCGTCGTCGTCCTCGTCGGAACCGGACCCCGAGCCGGTGTCACCGGACGGCTCGGACGAGGGCTCGTCGGACGGCTTCGAGGAGCCCCCGCCGGACGGAGCCGAGGGTGCGTCGGAGGACGGGCCGTCGGACGGCTTCGAGGAGTCCCCGCCGGACCCGCCGTCGCCGTGGCCGCCGTCGTCCTTGCGGGCGTCCTCCTCGGCCTTCTCCCGGGCGAGGTCCCGCTTGAGCTTCTCGGCCCGCTCCTTGCGCTGCTCGGCCTCCTCCTGCGTCTCCTCCTTGTCGGGCGCGGAGACGCAGGCGTCGCCCTTGAAAGGGTTCTTGGGCAGCGGCTTGGCGTTGGCGAGCTGCGGGGTGAGCCCCATGCCCATCAGTACGGCCGAGGGCATCGCCGCGATGGCGACGGCCTTGCCTGCCGGTACGTGCAGCCGGGTCAGCAGCGGCTTCCTGGGGGCCGCGTGCCGCGGACCGGTTCTCCCCCGGGCCTTCGGCGCGGCCGCCTCCTCCTGGACCTCGTCACCCGGCACGGTGCCTCCCGTTCCCGTCCTTGTCGTGAGCCCCGTCGGCCCCGTCGCCGGGTGCCGCCGGGGAGAGTGCTGTGTCCGGCCGGCCATGGGGGGCGCCTGCCCGGGTCCCGGTCTCCGCGTCCGCCGGGTCGTCGGCCGCGCGGTCCGCGACACCGACCGCGCCGGCGGAACCGGCGGTTCCGGCCGCACCGGTCGTGTCCGTGGCGCCGTCGACCCGTTCCGCCCGGCGCGCGACAGGTCCGCCCGGCGCCCAGGAGACGCCGAGCGCGCCGCCTATCAGCCCGAGGAGGAAACCGATCAGGAACGCGCCGATGTTGGAGACGACGAGGGAGACCAGCGAGAGCAGGATCGCCGCGATCCCGGCGAACACCCGCGACTGCGGCTGGAACCACATGGTCAGCCCGAGAACCACCAGCAGGACGCCGATGATCAGCGAACCGGCGCCCGCGGTCGTCGACATACGGATCGTCAACGAGCCCAGGGTGAGGTTCTGGTAAGGGATGTACATGATCGGGATGCCCGCCAGCAGCGTCAGCATCCCGCCCCAGAACGGGCGCTGTCCGCGCCAGTCCCGGAACGAACTGCGCTTCTGGCCGAATCCGGACGTCAGCCTCTGTCGGGTGTCGGCGCTCATGGGTACGGCTCCTCGGGACTGGCACACAACTTGCTTCAGGTGGAGCGGACCCGCGCGGGCACGGAACACGCGTGCGCGCACACGCCTGCGGCGTTCCGTGCCCGGGGGTCAGGGCGTCAGTAGCACTCGTGCTTGCCCTTCTTGACGGCCATGTGCAGGCCGCTGAGCTTGAACGTGCCGGCCGTCGTGGCCCACGCCCGCTGCTTGACGTCCTCGAAGGCGACGCTCTCCGCCTGCTGGGCGAAGGAGTCCTTCAGGTACTTGTCGCCGTTGTGCGGACCGGGACCCTTGGTGGTCTTGTCCGCCGAGACGCCGATGTCGATCTTGTTGAACGTCGCGTTGGTGTGCAGATCGTCGGCGTCGATGTAGAGCTTCTTCGCCTCGACGCGCGGGCTGCCGCTGCCGCCCGCTGTCAGCTTCATCGACACGTCACCGAAGACGGGGACGGGAACGACGACGGACTGGCACAGGTTCGAGATCTTCGCCGAGTTCATCCCGACGACGGCGACGGGCTTCTGGCCCGACTTGTTGGTGTCCACCGCTCCGTACTGGACGAAGCCCTGCCCGTCCAGCTTGTCGGCGGTGACCTTGAACTGCTGGCCGGAGACGCTGAACGACGCCGCCAGTGCGCCCTGCGAGAGCGCGACGCCTATCGCGGCCGTCGCGGCCACGCTCGGCACCATGACGACGGCGAACCGCTTCCATCTGGTCCCACCACGCGCCAGGGACTCCATGAATTTCCTCCTTCTCGGACGTACATCTCCGGCGTGGAGAGCCGCTGCGTACCCGGCTCCCCGCCGTGGGGGTACCTCCCGGCACGGGGCTGGGGAGGGAGAAGTGCTACGTCCTCGGAAAGAGAGCGCCGTCCGCCCGGCTGTGCCGTCCTTCCTCACGTCACGTCCGGGCCGCCGGCGATCACCCCCGAGCGACAACCACGGGCCACGCTCTCGCGCAACCTTGCTTTTGTGCGGACAGGCTCCGCCGTGGAGCGGAGACCCCCCTGTCCTCAAGACCGGCGGCAGCACGGAGCGTTGCGGGATGGTGCGGCGCACCGGCCTGCTCGGTGGGGACCCAGGGCCGCGGGGCGCCGAATGGATGCCGGGCTGCGGGCAATGGACCGAGCCTGGCCGATCGTGGTGCATCTGGGGCCCGTGCACAAGGGGGTTCGTTACTTACGAGTAACGGCTGGGTAACCGCGACGCCGTTCCGGCGGCGGTCCCGACGACGCAGGGTCGTCGCCACAGGGGGTGAAATCGAGGGGTGAACAGGACATCGCAGGAGGAAGAACCGAGAAGTCCTTACTACGAGTAACGGCGACCGCGCGTACCAAGTTTTGGTAAAGCGCGGTCGCCGTTGTCGCTAAATCCATAGGTGGCGGCTGCCCCCGTACCGCGGGGTGACCCCCGGAACGGGCTGGTCAGCACCCGGCCTCTCGGCCGCACGGCACCTCACGGCCCCCGAAGCTCCCCGAACCCTCGGGCTCCTCGGAATCCCCGAAGTATCCGCGGTGTTCGGAGCGTCCGGCGCATCCGGCGCATCCGGCACGCTCGGCACGCTCAGAACAACGCACGGGCCAGGGCGGCACGGGCGCTCACGACCCGCGGATCCTCGGCGCCGATCACCTCGAACAGCTCCAGCAGCCGCAGCCGTGCCGCGTCCCGGTCCTCGCCCGCGGTGCGCCGCACCACGTCGACCAGCCGCCCGAAGGCGTCCTCGACATGGCCGCCCGCCATGTCCAGGTCCGCGACCTTGAGCTGCGCCGGGACGTCGTCCGGCCGGTCCGCCGCGTCCTTGCGGACCTGGCGCGCGTCCATGTCCTGCACCCGGCCCAGGAGTTCGGCCATCGCGAGGCCGACCTTGGCCTCCACATTGGCCGGTTCGTCCGCCAGCTTGTTGCGGTACGCCTGGATCGCGCCGGGCAGATCGCCCGAGTCGAGCGCCTGCTGGGCGGCGGCCAGCACCGGGTCCTCCGGCGCCTCCGGCTCGGCCGCGGGCTCCTCGGCGCCCTCCTCCGGGACGCCCTGGAGACCGGTGATACCGAAACGCTGCTCGGCGACCTGCACCAACTGATCGAGCGTGGCCCGGATCTGCTGCTCGGGAGCGGCGCCCTGGAACAGCGGCAGCGCCTGGCCGGCGACGACGGCGAAGACCGCCGGGATGCCCTGGACGCCGAACTGCTGCATCAGCATCTGGTTCTTGTCGACGTCGATCTTCGCCAGCAGGAGGCGGCCGGCGTACTCGCGCGTGATCCGCTCCAGCACCGGTGAGAGCTGCTTGCACGGCTCGCACCACTCCGCCCAGAAGTCGATGACGACCGGGACCTCGGCGGAGCGCTGGAGCACATCCGCCTCGAAACCGGCCTCGTCGACATCGATCACCAGGCTCTGGGGTGCGGCGGGGCCGCCGCCCTCGGCGGACGCGGTCCTGGCCTGCTCCGCCTTCTGCTTGGCCTCCGTGGCCGCTTTCACCGCGGCGAGGTCGACCACTCCGCTCATGGACATGTTGCGTGGCTGCATGGGACCAGTCTCCCCCCTCCGCGCGCTCGCGTGTGCAGTGACCGCCGGGTCCCCACCCGGCGGCGTGTGGTTGTCGCACCGTGCAGCGGTCCGGACGCACGGCGCCACGGTCATTCCGCTACGACCCGTAGCGTAACTCTCCACCGGCGGCCCGCCGCAAGACCGTCCGGCGTCCCGGTACCGGTGATCCACCTCACTGGTGCGCTTCGTACCCGCCGGTATGGTCTGCGCCATGGCTGCCCCTTCAGCGCCCACACCTCCCCCGGACGGGCCCTCACCCGGCGCCGCGGGCGGCCCCTCGGCACACCGCCGCGGCCGGCCGCGCAGCGCGGCGGCCGACCGCGCGATCCTGCACGCCACCCGGGCCACCCTCGTCGAAGTCGGCTGGAACCGGCTGACGATGAGCCGGGTGGCGACCCGCGCCGGCGTCGCCAAGACGACGCTCTACCGGCGCTGGACGAGCAAGAGCGAACTGGTGCTGGACGCCGTCGCCGCCCTCTTCGACGAACTCGAACTCCCCGACGGGGGCAGCCTGCGCGCCGACGTCGAAGGCGTCGTGCTCTCGTTCGCCGCACTGCTGCAACGGCCCGAGACCAAGACCTCCCTGATGGCCGTCATCGCCGAATCCACCTGCGACGACGGGCTGCGCGCCCGGGTGCGCGAGGCGATCGTCGAACGGCAGAAGCGGCTGGTGCTGGACGGCCGGGCGCGGGCCCAGAGCCGGGGCGAACTGCCGCCCGACGCGCCGGGTTCGGAGGCGGAGAGCGCCCGCGTCGTCGACCTCATCTTCGACGTGATCGCGGGCGCCGTCGTCCACCGCTCGCTCGTCAGCGACGCCGCGGTGGACGCCGCCTGGACCCGCCGGTTCACCACCCTCCTGCTGGACGGCCTGGCCGCCGCCTCGGCGCCCGAACGGCCCTGAACACCCCGGGAGGGCGGCGGGGGGACGCCCGGGGAGCCCGGGCACGCCACCGGTCTCAGAAGACGGGAGGCTCGGTGTAGACGCCCCACTCGTCGCGCAGCACCCCGCAGATCTCGCCGAGCGTGGCCTCGGCGCGCACCGCGTCGAGCATGGGCTCGATCATGTTGCCCTCGCTCCGCGCCGAGGCCACCAGCGCGTCCAGCGCCCGCCGCACGGCCGCGTCGTCCCGGGCGGCCTTCCGCGCCGTCAGCGCGGCCACCTGCTCGCGCTCGACCTCGTGGCTGACCCGCAGGATCTCCAGTTCGCCGGAGACCGTCGAGGTGTGGCAGTTGACGCCGACGACCTTCTTGTCGTTCTTCTCCAGCGCCCGCTGGTACCGGAAGGCCGATTCGGCGATCTCCCCGGTGAACCAGCCGTCCTCGATTCCCCGCAGGATGCCGGAGGTGATCGGGCCCACGGGGTGGCGCTCGTCGGGAACGGCCCGCCGGCCGCGCTCCTTTATCTCCTCGAAGATCTTCTCCGCATCCGCCTCGATGCGGTCGGTGAGCGCCTCCACGTACCACGACCCGCCCAGCGGATCGGCGACGTTGGTGACGCCCGTCTCCTCCATGAGCACCTGCTGGGTGCGCAGCGCGATCTCCGCGGCCTGCTCGCTGGGCAGCGCCAGCGTCTCGTCCAGCGCGTTGGTGTGCAGCGAGTTGGTGCCGCCGAGCACGGCGGAGAGCGCCTCTATGGCGGTGCGCACCACGTTGTTGTAGGGCTGCTGCGCGGTGAGCGAGACCCCGGCGGTCTGGGTGTGGAAGCGCAGCCACTGGGCCTTCTCGCTGGTCGCCCCGTAGACGTCGCGCATCCAGCGGGCCCAGATGCGGCGCGCGGCACGGAACTTGGCGATCTCCTCGAAGAAGTCGAGGTGCGCGTCGAAGAAGAACGACAGCCCGGGCGCGAAGGTGTTGACGTCCAGCCCCCGGGAGAGCCCCAGCTCCACGTACCCGAAGCCGTCCGCCAGCGTGTAGGCCAGCTCCTGCGCGGCCGTCGCCCCGGCCTCCCGGATGTGGTAGCCGGAGACGGACAGCGGCTTGTAGGCGGGGATGCCGTGCGCGCAGTGCTCCATCAGATCGCCGATCAGCCGCAGATGCGGTTCCGGCTGGAAGAGCCACTCCTTCTGCGCGATGTACTCCTTGAAGATGTCGGTCTGGAGGGTGCCGTTGAGCACGGCCGGGTCGACGCCCTGCCGCTCGGCGGCCACCAGGTACATGCAGAAGACCGGGACGGCGGGCCCGGAGATGGTCATCGAGGTGGTCACCTCGCCCAGCGGGATGCCGGAGAAGAGGACCTCCATGTCGGCGGCCGAGTCGATGGCGACGCCGCAGTGCCCGACCTCGCCCAGCGAGCGGGGGTCGTCGGAGTCCCGCCCCATCAGGGTCGGCATGTCGAAGGCCACGGAGAGCCCCCCGCCGCCGGCCTGGAGGATCATCTTGTACCGCTCGTTCGTCTGCTCGGCGTTGCCGAACCCGGCGAACTGGCGGATGGTCCAGGTCCGCCCCCGGTAGCCGGTGGGGTGGAGCCCGCGGGTGAACGGGAACTCCCCGGGCCAGCCGATGCGCTCGAATCCCTCCACGGTGTCTCCGGGACGGGGGCCGTACACCGGCTCGACGGGGTCACCGCTGAGCGTGGTGAAGTCCGCTTCGCGCTTGCGCGCTGCGTCGTACCGCTCCTGCCAGCGGCGGCGGCCCTGTGCAATGGCGTCAGCATCCATACCGGCGAATTTACTAGGACGTCAAACTACTTGTCGATGGCGACGGGCGGCAGACCCCCACCGGGACCCGCGCCTGAACCGCTGCGGGAGACACCGGCACCGGCACCGGCACCGGCACCGGCACCGGCACCCGGAGAAAACACGACGCCCTCACCGCGCGCCAGGGGGGCGCGGTGAGGGCGTCGTACGAAACGTGAGAGTGCGGGAGTGCGGGCGGGCGTGCCGTCCGGTCAGGCGCCGACCGGGGCCGCCGCGGACTCGACCTGCGGGGCCAGCTCGCGCGAGACCTTGCGCTCGACGAAGAAGGCGGCGGTCGGGATGGTGCCGGCCACCAGCACCCACAGCTGCTTGCCGACCGGCCACCTGGCCTTCTGGCCGAGGTCGAAGGCGCAGACCAGATAGACGATGTAGAGCCAGCCGTGTGCGATACCGACCACGGTGGTGAAGCTCGCCGCGGCGTCCAGGTCCAGCAGGTACTTGCCGATCACCCCGAGGGTCAGCAGGACGAGGAGGACGGCGGTGACGTAGGCCATGACGCGGTAGCGGGTCAGCACGCTTCGTTTCATGGAATCGAGCGTAACCGTCCCTTCCGGGCGATCTTCCCGCGCCCCTGCCCTCGGCGCGGGAGCGGCGGACGGGCCGCACAGGGGCGTGCGGGCGGTCGGGCACGGGGCGGGCGGGCTACTCCTCGGGCCGCTGCGGGGGCTGCGGCTGCTCCCCGGCGTCCTCGGTGAAGTCGCCCGCCGCCACCCGCAGGGGGCGCAGCAGCCGGAAGATCTCATCCAGCGTCTCGTCGTCGTAGGCGCCGAGGCCGAAGTCCATGGCCATCAGGTCCTTGCCGGCCGCCTCGCAGACCTCGCGCCCCTTCGGGGTGATCGCGGCCAGCGTGCCCCGGCCGTCGTTCGGGTTCGGGCGCTTGGTGACGAAGCCCGCGCTGCGCAGCCGGTCGACGGTGTTGGTGACCGAGGTGGGGTGGACCATCAGCCGCTCGCCGATCTTGGACATGGGCAGCTCGCCGGAGCGGGAGAAGGTGAGCAGCACGAGCGCCTCGTACCGCGCGAAGGTCAGCCCGTAGGGCTTGACGACGGCGTCGACCTCGGAGAGCAGGATCTGCTGTGCGCGCATGATCGAGGTGATGGCGGCCATGGAGGGCACGGCGCCCCATCGCTGCCTCCAGTGCTCGTCGGCACGGGCGATGGGATCGAACGACAGGCTGAGCGGCTTCGGCACGCCGCCGACCCTACCGGGAGGTCACATGGTGGTCATCCCCGTCCCGGAACCCGGGCAGCGCACCCGCCCGGCCCGGCCCCGGAGCGCCCCGGCCCGGGGCCGCCGCCCCCGGGCCGGGGCGCTCCTCAGCCCTCGGCGAGGTGGCGTTCGACGGTCTCGACCTTCGAGGTCAGGCCGTCGGTGACGCCGGGGCGGATGTCGGCCTTGAGCACCAGGGAGACACGGGGCGCCCGGGCCTCGACGGCGGCGACGGCGCGGCGGACGACGTCCATGCACGCGTCCCAGTCGCCTTCCAGCGAGGTGAACATCGCGTCGGTGCGGTGCGGCAGACCGGACTCGCGGACGACGCGGACCGCGTCGGCGACGTACTCCCCCACGTCCTCGCCGACGCCGAGCGGCGTGACGGAGAAGGCAACGATCATGCGGTGGTCACGGTCCCTTCCTGTTCCTTGCGGGCGCGGGCCGCGATGACGCCGGCCTCTTCCTCCTTGCGCAGCATCCGGTCCGCGAAGAAGCCGCCGGTGGGCAGCACGGACAGGACGAAGTACAACGCGGCGCGTCCGAAAGGCCACTTGATGCGGTTCCAGGCGTCCGCCCAGAACAGGACATAGAGGATGAACAGCACGCCGTGCACGGCGCCCATGACCGGGACGGCGTTGAAGTCGCTGGTCCGCTTGAGCACCGAGCAGACGAGCAGCAGGATGAAGGAGACGGCCTCGGGCATGGAGGTCAGTCGCAGACGGCGGAGGGCGGTAACCGCCTTGGGCGGCAGGCCGCTCGGCGTTTCCAGTATGGCCACGGCGTGTCCTCTGATCGTTTGTGAAGGGAAGCACAAGCGCAGCCATTGTGGCAGCCCTGCCGGGCGCCACGGCCCGCAGGGTAGGTTCGAGGGCGTGGCTCGGTTCCGACTCGAAGGCTCCAAGGTCCTCGCCGTCACGCTGGCCGGAGGCGGGGACGTGGTCAAGGCGAAGAACGGCGCGATGGTCGCCTACGACGGCGAGATGACGTTCAAGAAGCTCACCGGCGGCGGTGACGGCCTGCGCGGCATGGTCACCCGCCGGCTGACCGGCGAGCAGATGGAGGTCATGCAGGTGAAGGGGCAGGGCACCTGTTTCTTCGCCGACCGCGCCTCGGACATCTCGCTGGTCCGGCTCAACGGCGAGAAGCTGCACGTCGAGGCGAGCAATCTGCTGTGCACGGAGGGCGGACTGCGCACCGGGACGACGTTCACCGGGCTGCGCGGCGCCTCCCAGGGCAACGGCCTGTTCACCACGACCGTCGAGGGCACCGGGCTGGCCGCGGTGCTGTCCGACGGCCCGGCGGTGCTGCTGCGGGTCAGCTCCGGCATGCCGCTCCAGGTCGACCCGGGCGCCTATGTGGCGCACCAGGGCGACCTGCGGCAGAGCTTCCAGAGCGGGGTGAACTTCCGCACGGTGCTGGGCGAGGGCTCGGGCGAGTCCTTCCAGGTGCGCTTCGAGGGCGAGGGCGTCGTCTATGTGCAGCCGAGCGAGCGGAACACGCTGGGAGGTGATCTGTGATGCCGTTCCGTGAGCTGTCCGCGAAGCTCGTCGAGGCCCGGGTGGCGCCGGGCGAGCGGCTGTTCAGCCAGCGCGGCGCGATGGTGGGCTACCGCGGCGAGGTCCGCTTCACGCCCAGCATCCAGGGCGGGCAGGGCGGTTGGATGTCCATGATCGGCCGCCGGGTCGCCAACGAGGCGACGCCGCTGATGACGGTGGAGGGCCAGGGCACGGTGCTCTTCGGCCACGGCGGGCACCACGTCGAGGTGGTCGAACTCGACGGCCAGACCCTGTGCGTGGAGGCGGACCGGCTGCTGGCCTTCGACGGCAGCCTCCAGCAGGGCACCCTCTTCCTGGGCCGGGACGGCGGGGTGCGCGGCATGGTGCGCGGCCAGATCTCCGGTCAGGGCCTGTTCACCACGACGCTGAGCGGCCACGGTTCGGCCGCCGTGATGGCGCACGGCGGCATCATCCAGCTGCCGATCGCGCCGGGCCGCCCCGTGCACGTCGATCCGCAGGCGTACGTGGCCCACTTCGGCGACGTGCGCAACAAGCTGACCACGGCCCTGGGCTGGCGCGAGCTGGTCGGCCGGGGCTCGGGTGAGGCGTTCCAGCTCGAACTCTCCGGGGAGGGCATGGTGTTCGTGCAGGCGAGCGAGGAGAAACTGTGAGCGGCGAGAGCCCGGTGCACGAGCCCGTCGTGTTCGACGCGCGCACCCTGCCGGTGAACGACAACGTCAACCCGTACGCGTTCAGCGTCGATCTGGACGGCCGCTGGTTCCTCCAGAAGGGGAAGATGATCGCCTACTACGGGCAGATCGACTTCCACGGCATCGGGCACGGCCCGCTGGACCATCTGATCGCCGCCAGCTTCCACTCCCCGCTGCACGCCGCCGACTGGGTCGTCGCCGAGGGGAAGGGCAGGCTGCTGCTCGCCGACCGGGCCTTCGACGTCAACTCCTTCGACCTGGACGACGGCAATCTGACGGTCCGCTCCGGGAATCTGCTGGCCTTCGAGCCCTCGCTCTCGCTCAAGCAGTCGATCGTGCCCGGCTTCCTCACCCTGATCGGGACGGGGAAGTTCATCGCCGCCTCCAACGGCGAGGTGCACTTCATGGAACCGCCCGTACGGGTCGACCCCCAGGCACTGGTCGGCTGGGCGGACTGCCCCTCGCCGTGCCACCACTACGACCACGCCTATCTCCAGGGCGTGCTGGGCGGTATCCGTGCGATGACGGGCCTGGGCGGGGCCTCCGGCGAGGAGCACCAGTTCGACTTCGTGGGGCAGGGCACCGTCCTCATCCAGTCCACGGAGATGCTGCTGGCGGAGCGGAACGCGGGCGCCGTCCCCGACCAGGCCGGGGTGCCCGGCCCCGGGTGAGCGGACCCGGACACCGCGACCGCGGGCCGACGGCGGCGCCCCCGCACGGACTTCCGGACGGTCGGGGCTCGGGAGCCCCCTGAGCCTGCGCGCGCTGCTGACGGAAGCGTGCACACTCCTCACCCGGCGCTTATGCAGTGCGACCGTATGCTTTCGGCCCGTGGCCCACCGGCTTTCGGTCTCTGACGACTCTCTGACGCCTGGAGACCACACCGGGTAAGCACGCCTGTACGACGGCTCGGTAGAGTCTCACGGTATGGACACGGACAACGGCACCCGTTGGCTCACCACCGACGAGCAGCGCGCCTGGCGGACCCACCTGGAGGTCAGCCGGCTGCTGAGCTACCAGCTGGAGCGGGACCTCCAGCCCTACGGGCTCACGCTGAACGACTACGAGATCCTGGTGAACCTCTCGGAATCGCCGGAGAGCCGGATGCGGATGAGCGATCTGGCCGCCGCGACGCTCCAGTCCAAGAGCCGCCTCTCCCACCAGATCACCCGCATGGAGAAGGCCGCCCTCGTCCGCCGCGAGAGCTGCGAGTCGGACAAGCGCGGCCTGTTCGCCGTACTGACGGACCACGGCTGGCAGACCCTCCAGGAGGTCGCCCCGCACCACGTCGACTCCGTCCGCAGACACTTCATCGACCGCGTCTCCCCCGAGGACCTCGCCCGGCTGGAGGCCACGCTGCGCCCCGTGGCCGAGAAGCTGCACAACGAGCGCGGACGGTTCTGAACTCCCGCCTCCCGGCGCACGCCTGCGCGCTCCGGCGCCCCGGCACGTACCGGAGCGAAAGACGGGCCGGAGCCGGGGACGCGGTCAGGAACCGGACGTGTCCCCGCCCGCGCCGGGCGCGCCCTCGTCCCTCTCCCCGTCCGTGTCCTGCGCCGCGGCCACCGGCAGCCGCAGGACGAAGCACGCGCCGCCCTCGGGAGCGGCCCGCGCCGTGAGGCTGCCGCCGTGGCGTTCGGCGACGTCCCGGGCGATGGCCAGGCCCAGCCCGGCGCCGCCCTCGTCGCGGGTGCGGGCGCCGTCCAGCCGGACGAACCGCTCGAAGATCCGCTCCCGTTCGGCCTCCGGCACGCCCTCGCCGTCGTCCCGGACCTCCAGCGTGAGCGCCCCGCCCCCGGCCCGCACGGCGACGGTGACGGCACCGGCGGCGTGCCGCTGCGCGTTGTCCAGCAGATTGCCCAGCACCCGGGCCAACTGACCGGCCGAGCCGCGCACTTCGTCCTGCGCCAGGGGCTCCTCGACCCGCACCGGATGGGGATCGCCGACCCGCTGCGCGAGCTGCTCGCGCACCAGCGCGGCCGGCTGCACCCGCGCCGGCGAGGGCCGCTCCCCCGCGTCCAGCCGCGCCAGCAGCAACAGGTCCGCCGCCAGGGTCTGGAGCCGGACCGTGTCCTCCACCGCGCCGTCCACATCGAGCAGTTCGGGATGGGCCGCGGCCACCTCCAGCTGGGTGCGCAACGAGGCGATGGGGCTGCGCAGTTCGTGCGAGGCGTCGGCCACGAAGCGCCGCTGCCGTTCGACGGAGCCCTCCAGCGCGGCCAGCGTCTCGTTCGTCGTACGGGCCAGCCGCGCCACCTCGTCCCGGCTGCCGGGCTCGGGCACCCGGCGGGAGAGATCGGTGCTCGCGGTGATCGCGCTCATCTCCCGGCGGATGCCCTCCACCGGCCGTAGCGCGCGCCGGGTGACCAGCCAGGTCACGCCCGCGACGACGAGCAGCAGCACGGGCAGCCCGATCAGCATGGAGCGGGTGACGGTGGAGACGGCCTCCTGCTGTGCGTGCAGCGAGCCCCCGGCGTACACGGTGACGGGGGTGCCGTCCCGGGTGAGGCTCTGCACGGCGACGACCCGGAACTCCTGGCGGCCGACGGTGTCGTCCTTGTCGTAGGTGACCTCTCCGTCGTCGTCGACGGGCAGGGTCAGCGTCTTCGTCTCGCTGTCGCGGTCGACATCGGCCCGGTCACCGTCCTTGTCGCCGTCCCCGTCCCCGTCCTTGTCTCTGTCGTCGCCGTCGTCGTCACCGTCACCGTCGTGGTCGCCGTCGTGATCGCTGTCGTCCGGACGGTCCGCGCGGGCGAAGTGGGCGATCGGGCCGTGGCCGTCCAGCGGGTCGGTGGCGCCGAGCACCCGGCCCCCGCCGTCGACGACCTGTACGGGGTCGTCGCCGTCCAGCCCGTCCACGTCCCCCACCTGTGCGTCGCGTACATCGCTCAGTTGGGCCGCGACGCCGCGCGCCGTGTTCTCCGCGGTGAGTTCGGCGGTGCCGGCGAGCTGGCCGCGCAGCGTCGCGACGACGAGGAAACCGGCCGCCACCAGCGCGACGGCCACCACCAGGGTCGCCCCGGCCGCCGCCCGGCTGCGGACGGAGCCCCTACGCACGGCCGCGCCCCGCGTCCGTCAGGCGGTAGCCGGCACCGCGCACGGTGACGATCCAGCCGGCCCCCAGCTTGCGGCGCAGCGCGCTGATGTACACCTCGACGATGTTGGCGTCGCCCTCGTAGGCGAAGTCCCAGACGTGCGCGAGGATCTCCGACTTGGAGACGACCTCGCCGGCGCGGCCCGCGAGGTACTCCAGGACCGCGAACTCCTTGGCGGTCAGCTCCACTTCGTCCGCCGCGTCCTCGCCGACCGTCACCCGGCGCACGGCGGGCTCCACGGTGAGGGCGCCGACCCGCAGCACGGGCTGCGCCCCGCGGGTGCGGCGGCGCAGCAACGCACGGATCCGGGCGAGGAGGACGACATAGGAGAACGGCTTGGT
Organism: Streptomyces cacaoi; assembly: GCF_006539165.1. Taxonomy (GTDB): domain Bacteria; phylum Actinomycetota; class Actinomycetes; order Streptomycetales; family Streptomycetaceae; genus Streptomyces; species Streptomyces cacaoi. The sequence goes on from NZ_BJMM01000055.1 coordinate 29,459, forward strand.
GAGGTAGTCGTCGGCCCCGGTGTCCAGGCCCTCGGCCTCGTCGTACTCGCCGTCCTTCGCGGTGAGCATCAGCACCGGCGTCTCGTCGCCGGCGGCCCGCAGCGCCGCGCAGACCCGGTAGCCGTTCATCCCCGGCAGCATGATGTCGAGAACGATCAAGTCGTAGTCGTTCTCGGTCGCCTGGTGGAGCCCTTCGGCACCGTCGTGCACGACATCCACGGCGAAGCCCTCGGCCGTCAGGCCCTTGGCGAGCGACAGGGCCAGCCGGCGCTCGTCCTCCACGATCAGCAGGCGCATGCGCCCACCCTGCCAAATCGCGGCTGAAGAGGGCTTCAGGTAGCTTCAGCTTACGTTCAGCAACGGTCGGCCACCGTGGAGTCATCACAGCGAGAAACGCCAACGATCCCGAGGAGTCGACACCATGAAGCGCAAGGCCATCATCGCCACCCTGACCGCCGCGGTACTCGTCGGAGGGGGCACGGCGACCGCCTTCGGCGTCGCGGGCAGCGGCTCGGGCGACGACGCCGCGCAGCCGGCCGCCGGATCCGCCGTCCGCCTCGCGGATCAGGACGCGGAGCAGGACAAGGCCGGCGGCGACCACGACGACGACTGCGACGACCACGGCCGGCACGAGCACGGCCGGGACAGCAACGACCGCCGCGAGGACACCGGCGCCGTCGAGGTCTCCCTGCGCGAGGCGGTCCAGGCCGTGCACAAGGCCCGGCCCGGCACGATCACCGAGATCGAGCTGGACACGGAGCGCAATCGGCTGGTGTGGGAGGCCGATGTGCTCGGCGACAACGGCCGCTGGCACGACGTCGACATCGACGCCTCCACGGGCAAGGTCGTCCACAACCGGGTCGACGCCTACAAGGACGACGACCGCTCCGTGGCACGCGGCGCCAGGATCGATGTGGCGGCAGCCGCCGCCAAGGCGGCCGAGGCGAGCAAGGGCACCGTCACCTCCGCCGACCTGGAGCGCGACGGGCGCTGGGAGATCGACGCCGTCGACAAGCAGGGCAACGAGCACGAGATCGACATCGACGCCCGCTCGGGCAAGGTCCTGCACCACGAGACGGACCAGGCCGACCACGACGACCACGACGACCACGACGGTGACGACGGCTCGGACGACTGACGCGCCGGGGGTCCGCCGATGCGGGCCGGAAGGCGCCTGACCGCTGTGCCGGAGCACGAGGCCCGGCGGGGCACCCCGCCCGGCCGGCCGTCGCGTACCCGGGGACACGGACGACAAGGCCCCGGCGGCCCGCGGCCCGGGCCCCGGTTCCGGCTCGGTTGACGCCGCGCTGCCGGTCAGCCCCCGGTGCCGCCTGCCGTACCGCCTTCCGTACCGCCTTCCGTGACGCCCTCCACCAGTTCGTCGGCCGCGGCGTAGGGATCCAGCGACCCCTCCACCACCCGCCCGGCCAGCGCCTCCAGCCGCTTGCCGCCGCGCAGCCCGCCCATCCGCTCCCGCAGCGCGGTCACCGCGATCGTCTCGATCTCCTTCGCCGCCCGCGCCGCGCGGCGCTCGGCGAGCACCCCGCGCTCGGTCATCCAGCCGTGGTGCTTGTCGAGCGCGGCCAGGACGTCCTCGACGCCCTCGCCCCGCGCCGCGACGCTCTTGACCACCGGCGGACGCCAGTCCCCCGGCTTCCGGGCCTCACCCAGGCCGAGCATGTGGTTCAGCTCCCGCACCGTCGCGTCCGCGCCGTCCCGGTCCGCCTTGTTGACCACGTACACATCGCCGATCTCCAGGATCCCGGCCTTCGCCGCCTGGATGCCGTCCCCCATCCCGGGAGCCAGCAGCACCACGCTGGTGTCGGCCTGCGCCGCGATCTCCACCTCGGACTGGCCGACGCCGACCGTCTCCACGAGCACCACATCGCAGCCGGCGGCGTCCAGCACCCGGATCGCCTGCGGCGCCGCCCACGCCAGCCCGCCCAGATGCCCCCGGGTGGCCATCGAACGGATGTAGACCCCCGGATCGGACGCGTGTTCACCCATCCGGACCCGGTCGCCGAGCAGCGCGCCGCCGGAGAACGGCGAGGACGGGTCGACGGCGAGGATCCCCACCCGCCTGCCCTGCTTGCGGTAGGCGCTGACCAGCGCGGAGGTGGACGTGGACTTCCCCACGCCCGGCGAGCCGGTCAGCCCCACCACATAGGCGTTCCCGCAGTGCGGGGCGAGCGCGGCCATCACCTCGCGCAGCTGCCCGGAGCCCCCCTCCACCAGCGAGATCAGCCGTGCGACCGCGCGGGGCCTGCCCTCCCGCGCCGCCGCCACCAGCTCTGCCACATCCACCATCGCGCGCCTCTCCGGGTCCTCTCCAGGTCCTGTACGGGTCCTGTGCGGGTCTTCTGCGCTCTTCCGCGGGTCTGCTCCGGGCCGGGCCGGGCACCCGGCGGTTACGGCACGCGCAGGATCAGCGCGTCGCCCTGGCCACCGCCGCCGCACAGCGCCGCCGCACCCAGACCGCCGCCGCGCCGCTTCAGCTCCAGGGCGAGGTGCAGCACGAGCCGGGCGCCGGACATGCCGATGGGGTGGCCCAGCGCGATGGCGCCGCCGTTCACGTTCACCTTCTCCGCGCTCACCCTGAGGTCCTTCGTCGACTGGACGGCCACGGCGGCGAACGCCTCGTTGATCTCGATGAGATCGAGGTCGCCGACGGCGCGCCCCTCCTTCTTCAGCGCGTGCTGGATGGCGTTGGACGGCTGCGACTGGAGCGAGTTGTCAGGCCCCGCGACATTGCCGTGCGCACCGATCTCCGCGATCCACTCCAGGCCGAGTTCCTGGGCGCGCGCCTTGCTCATCACGACGACGGCGGCGGCGCCGTCGGAGATCTGCGAGGCCGAACCGGCCGTGATCGTCCCGTCCGGGGCGAACGCGGGACGCAGCTTTGCCAGGCCCTCGGCCGTGGTGTCGGCGCGGATGCCCTCGTCCTCGGTGACGACGACCGGGTCGCCCTTGCGCTGCGGGATCTCCACCGGGGTGATCTCCTCGGCGAACAGGCCCTTGCGCCGGGCCTCGGCGGCCCGCTGGTGCGAGGCCGCGGCGACCTCGTCCTGCTCGGCCCGGCCGATGCCCAGCCGTGCGTTGTGCTTCTCCGTCGACTCGCCCATCGCGACGCCCTCGAACGGGTCGGTCAGCCCGTCGTACGCCATGGCGTCCAGCATCTCGATGGCGCCGTACTTGTGGCCCTGCCGGGACTTCGGCAGCAGATGCGGCGCGTTGGTCATCGACTCCTGGCCGCCCGCGACGACGACGTCGAACTCCCCCGCGCGCACGAGCTGATCGGCCAGCGCGATGGCGTCCAGCCCGGAGAGGCACACCTTGTTCACGGTCAGTGCCGGAACGGTCATCGGGATGCCCGCCCGCACAGCGGCCTGCCGCGCCGGGATCTGCCCCGCCCCGGCCTGGAGGACCTGCCCCATGATCACGTACTCGACCTGGTCCCCGCGCACACCGGCCCGCTCCAGCGCGGCCTTGATGGCGAAGCCGCCCAAGTCGGCCCCGGAGAAGGGCTTCAGCGAGCCCAGCAGCCGCCCCATGGGCGTACGGGCACCCGCCACGATCACGGAGGTGGTGCTGCTGGAGGATCCTGTCGTGCCAGTCATGAGGTGGGGCCCCTTCCGGCGGGAGGTTAACGAGGGTTAAACGAGGGTCCAGCCAAGATACTGAGCGCTGCGGCGCCCGGTCACCGGTCGAAGAGTGTGACCGTGCGCACGTTGCGTAACCACATGCTCAACCGCTGCACTGTCTCCATGCTGACGCGCATCGACCACATCGGGATCGCCTGCCGCGATCTGGAAGCGACCGTCGACTTCTACTCGCGCACCTACGGCTTCGAGGTGTTCCACACCGAGGTCAACCAGGAACAGGGCGTACGCGAGGCCATGCTCCGCATCAACGGCACGGACGACGGGGGCGCCTCCTATCTCCAGCTGATGGAGCCCGTCCGGGAGGACTCGGCCGTCGGCAAGTGGATGGCCAAGAACGGCGAGGGGGTCCACCACATCGCGTTCGGCACGGCCGATGTGGACGCCGACGCGCAGTCCGCCCGGGACAAGGGCATCCGCGTCCTCTACGACGAGCCGCGCCGCGGCAGCATGGACTCCCGCATCACGTTCCTGCACCCCAAGGACTGCCACGGCGTCCTCACCGAACTCGTCACCGCGGCCCCGCACCCGCCCGGGGAGCACGACTGAGCACGTGCCGGTGCGCACGCGCCGCGCGGACGGGCCCGCGCGCGCGGCACGCGCGGTCGTGTGTGCGGACCGTTGCGGGGCCGAAGTCCGGGCCGTTTGGGGAGCGTCACCGTGCCGCTGCGCCCGGTGACCGGTGCCCCGTGGGCGCGCCGGCGCCCCGCCGGCCGCGTGCGTCCCGGGCGTCCGTCCCGTGCGTCCCTCCCGCATCAACGGACAACTGACGTCCGCTTCGCGCGCCCGGTAGAGTGGCCCTTCGGCCGGGGCGGGTCCTCCCACCTGGGTGAGGGCTTCGGGCTGGGGGCTGGGTCCACGTTCCGCCGATGATCTGACACCATTTCCGGGAGACGGTATTTCTGCCAAGTCCGCGGAAGGGTTCGGATCACCTTCACGACGACCAGGGGACGGATGGGACCGCGCAGTGCGGGGCTACGACCGCTACGAGGCTGACGACCACCTCTCGCAGTTCGAGGCCGAGATGGATCGGCTCAAGAAGGAGCGGGAGAAGGCCGTCCAGCATGCCGAAGACCTCGGCTATCAGGTCGAAGTGCTGCGCGCCAAGCTGCACGAGGCGCGCCGCGCGCTGGCCCTGCGCCCGGCCGGCTACGACAACCTCTCCCAGCAGGCCGAACAGCTCCTGCGCAACGCGCAGATGCAGGCCGACCAGATGCGCGCCGACGCCGAACGCGAGCTGCGCGAGGCGCGGGCGCAGACCCAGCGGCTGCTCCAGGAACAGGCCGAGCAGCAGGCGCGGCTGGAATCCGAGCTGCACACCGAGGCGGTCCGGCGCCGCCAGCAGTTGGACCACGAGCTCGCGGAACGCCGCGCGACCGTGGAGAACCACGTCAACGAGAACGTCGCCTGGGCCGAACAGCTGCGCAGCCGCACCGAACAGCAGGCGCGCCGGCTCATGGAGGAGACCCGGGCCGAGGCCGAACAGTCCCTCGCCCGCGCCCGCGAGGAGGCCCAGCGGCTCGCGGAGGAGGCACGCGGACGGCTCGCCTCCGAGGCGGAGAGCGCCCGCGCCGAGGCCGAGTCCATCCTGCGCAGGGCCCGCGCGGACGCCGAGCGGCTGCTGAACGCGGCCTCCGCCCAGGCACAGGAGGCCACCGAGCACGCCGAGCAGTTGCGTGCCTCCACCGCCGGTGAGGCGGAGTCCAGCCGCCGGGAATCGGCCGAGCTGGTGCGCGCCGCCGAGGAGCGGATGCGTGAGGCGGACAACGCCCTGCGTGAGGCCCGCGCCCAGGCCGAGGAGAAGCTCCAGGAGGCCGAGGAGGAGGCCGGCAAGCGGCTGAGCGACTGCGAGTCGGTCAACGAGCAGCGCACCCGCACCGCCAAGGCCGAGGTCGCCCGGCTGGTGGGCGAGGCCACCAAGGAGGCCGAGGCCCTCAAGTCCGAGGCCGAGCAGCTGCGTGAGGACGCGAAGGCCGAGGCCGAGCGGATGATCGCCGAGGCCCGCGAGAAGGCCCGCTCGACCACGGCGGAGGAGTCGGCGAACCAGCTGGCCGAGGCGGCCCGCACGGCCGAGGACGTGCTCAACAAGGCGTCGGAGGAGGCGCAGGCCACCACGAAGGCCGCCACCGAGGAGGCCGAGCGGCTCCGCAAGGAGGCCGAGGAGGAGGCCGACCGGCTGCGTGCCGAGGCGCACGACGTCGCCGAGCAGCTCAAGGGCGCCGCCAAGGACGACACGAAGGAGTACCGGGCCAAGACGGTCGAGCTCCAGGAGGAGGCCCGCCGGCTGCGCGGCGAGGCGGAGCAACTGCGCGCCGAGGCCGTCGAGGAGGGCGAGAAGATCCGCGGCGAGGCCCGCCGGGACGCCGTCCAGCAGATCGAGGAGGCCGCGGGCCGCGCCGAGGAGCTGCTGGCCAAGGCGAAGGCGGACGCCGAGGAGACCCGTACCGAGGCGGCCACCGAGAGCGAGCGCGTCCGCACGGAGGCGATCGAGCGGGCCACGGCGCTGCGTCGGCAGGCCGAGGAGGCGCTGGAGCGGGCCCGCACCGAGGCGGAGGAGCTGCGTACCCAGGCCGAGGAGCAGGCCGGGCAGACCCGTGCCGAGGCCGACGAGGCGGGCCGCCGGGTGCGCGAGGAGGCCGAGGAGGCCGTCCAGGCGCGCCGTTCGGAGACCGAGGCGGAGCTGAAGCGGCTGCGCGAGGAGACCGAGGAGAAGCTGGCAGCGGCCGAGTCGTCGCTGACCGAGGCGCGTACCGAGGCCGAGCGGCTGCGCGAGGAGGCCAGGAGCGAGGCGGAGCGGCTGCGTTCGGAGGCGTCGGAACGCGCCCGGGTGCTGCGCGAGCAGGCCGAGGAGGAGGCCGAGCGGCTGCGTACCGAGGCCGCTTCGGACGCCTCGCAGGCGCGTGCCGAAGGCGAGTCGGTGGCCGTGCAGCTGCGCAGTGAGGCGGCGGCGGAGGCCGAGCGGCTGCGCGAGGAGGCGCAGGCGACGGCCGACCGGGTGCGCGAGGAGGCGGACGCGGCGGCCGAGCGCACCAACACCGAGGCGGCCGAGGCCCTTTCAGCGGCGCAGGAAGAGGCGGCCCGTCGGCGGCGGGAGGCCGAGGAGCTGCTGGCGTCCGCGCGTGAGGAGGCGCACCAGGAGCGCACCCAGGCCCGGGAGCAGAGCGAGGAGTTGCTCGCCTCGGCCCGTAAGCGGGTCGAGGAGGCGCAGGCCGAGGCGGAGCGGCTGACGGAGGAGGCCGAGCGCCGGGCGGCGGAGCTGGTGTCGACGGCCGAGGAGACGGCGCAGCAGGTGCGCGACTCGGTGGCCGGGCTGCGCGAGGAGGCCGAGGCCGAGATCGCCGGGCTGCGTTCGGCGGCCGAGCATGCGGCGCAGACCCTGCGCAGGGAGGCCCAGGAGGAGTCCGACGCGGCCAAGTCCCTGGCGGAGCGCACCGTCGCGGAGGCGATGGAGGAGGCCGAGCAGACCCGCGCCGAGGCGGAGCGCATCCGGGACGCGGCCCGCGAGGAGGCGGCGGCCAAGCGC